>CBDBJR010000002.1:0-1142500 GCA_965206445.1 Candidatus Poriferihabitaceae bacterium | reverse complement strand
ACCACCGGTCGTGATCGCTACGAGAGAGTCGACGTTGCGGGGTCGCTGTTCGAGCGATTCGAGCAGCGCGATCAGGATAGTCGGCACTGCGAAGAAATTCGTGACGCCTTCGGTTTCGATCCGTAGCGCCAGCGCGTCAGCATCAAACTGCTCGATAAGGAGCATTCGACAACCAGCCTGCAGGCTTCCCAGCACCCCGGTGGCACAACCCGCGGTGTGGAACAACGGCATGAAGTTCGCGTAGACGGAGCGCTGATTGATCAGCGCCCGGTCAGCGAAGAGTCGGGCGTTGTTCACCAGGCTGTGATGCGACAGCACCACGCCTTTCGGGAAATCCGTAGTACCTGAGGTGTATTGGATCTGGGCTGCGTTGCCCGGCACGACGACCGGCAACTCGGCTGCCCTCAGTCCGGTCGCATACAGCTGACCATCATCGTCCAGATCAACGACAGCCCGAATCCTGCTGATGCCCTCGGTGGCTTCGCGCGCGATCTCCGCCATCGGATTGCCCCGATGATTCGCCACGTTGAACAGTGCCACCGACGACGACTGCTCGAGCACATAGCGAAGCTCACCCGCCTGGAATGATGGATTGGCAGTAACGAGCACCAGGCCAGCCAAGGCACACGCGTACTCCATGAGCAACCAGCGCGGCGTGTTCGGCGCCCACACCACCACCCGTTCACCGAGCCCGAATCGAGTGGTCAACGACAGCGCAAGCCGTTCAGCTTCAGCCAGGAGCTGAGTATGGGTCCAGGACTGACCGAGGTCGCCGTTGGTCGCCACGGCCGTGACCACCACATTATCTGGCAACCCTTGCGCCTGCTTCCGGAGCAGGTCGCCAACCGCGAGGTCCACGAGCGTACCATCGGCCTGGGCCGGGACATAGCTATCTGTCAGGTTGAGGTCGTACATCTATGGCCGCCTTTCGGGGGTTACCGGGCAGGCTCGACAAGCAAATCCGTCCGGACTTGTGTATGGGTCCAATATTTTTGATATTCAAACGCCAAAATATCGTCAATCAGTAGATTTGGCCGTCGGGGGCGCAAAAAAACCGCCTCGGGCCGTTGGGTCGGAGATTACCGGCTCCGTGCGATAAACCGGCGCACCCATAATTTCGGCACGGATGCCGGCATGGGTTTGAATATGCGGGTAGCAATGGGCACCACAGCCGGGCTCGGCCCGAGACCGTCATACGATCAGATACAGATGGAAAACACGGCGCATACTGATTTTTTCCTCATATTTCAAAAATATGCCCAAATCATGCCAGTCATAAACCATACCGGGGCACAGGTTTTTCGCGTTGCATCGAATTAAACCACATGCTCTACCGCTTGCGGGTTCCGTCAATTCCTTTGAGTTTTAGTCTTGTAGCCGTACTCCCCAGGCGGTCTACATTATCGCATTAACTTCGCCACTTAAGGGATAAACCCGCAACGGCTGGTAGACATCGTTTACAGCGTGGACTATCAGGGCCGCACCGGCAAACCCTCCCAAATCACACAGCTCCGAGCACTTCGATCGACCGACAATTGAAATATGTCTTCTCGTGCATAATGTCCAACAACATCGAGATCATGTTTGTATTGCAAAGTCGTAGCGAGATCAATTTCTGCGTGAACCAGGCCCGCCTGATCAAATACCTGAGGCGCAAGCCACGACCCATCGGGATGTGCGATGCCGCTACCTCCCCTGAAAAGTACAGGGTCCGCCCCCTCCACCCTGCCCACACCCATTTTGTAAGCTTCCAGAATAGCTTCTGGAACGCCATCAATTGTAAGATATTGAGCTGAGGAAATCACGTAACAACGCCCTTCAAATGCGTAACTTTGTGATGCAACACCGTGGCTGTCCGTCATGTCTGGCCAGGACGCTACGTGAATTTGCTCATCCTGACTGTGCAATGCGTAACGAATTAACGGGTGCCAGTGCTCCCAGCAGACCAGCGAACCGATTCGACCAACCGGTGAATCAACGACGTTTAATCCCGATGCATCACCCTGCGCCCAGACAATCCGCTCAGTATGAGTTGGAGTAAGTTTACGGTGAAGATTTAAAGTCTCTCCCGATGAACCGATCAACAAGATACTGTTGAATATCGACCCGGAAGTTGAGCGTGGCCTTTCGTTAAAGCCTAGAGAAACCGTAGTTCCGGTATCTCGAGCTGCTTTTCTAATTGGGTCTAAAGCCGAATCATCACTTGTAGGACACTCTTCCAAAAGTCGGCTGTACCAACGACGCGCCTCAGAGTCATTCCAACCTGCCATACCAAAAATCCAGGCAGGATATCCGGTCAGCCATGTTTCAGGAAACACCACGAGCTGCGCCCCTTCCTTGGCGGCCTGCCTGATATATTCAACTGCCCGGGCAACACCAAGATTAAGATCGAGGATCGAAGCGGGCTCTTGTACAATCGCAACGTGCTTTTTATACGTCATCTTTTGTCCTGTTCTGAGAACCCAGTAACTTTGGCAGATCTCCATAAAGGGCAATACACCCAAACACTACTGTGGCGATTAAAACGAAAAGTAAAGTGGCCGATGCCATTACCGGGGTATACCCGTATCTTAGAGAATTGAAGAACTTGATTGGCAGCGTTTCTACCGTAAACCCTGCGACCATATAGGCAATTATGTATTCGTTTAAACTGAGAACAACGGCAAAACAAAAACCGGAAATTATGTAGGGCCTTATCAACGGTGAAATTACTGTGAAAAAAACAACTCGATTGCGTGCTCCCATAACCCAAGCCACTTCGATTAGTTCTCGATTAATGGAATTGAGGCCCAGAGAGATTGTTACCAATGGCAACGTTAGCAGGAAAATACCATGAGATATGATGGTTGAAATCATATGCCCATAAAGTCCGGCAGATATCCAAAATACCATCATTCCCAGCGCAGATATTACCGGTGGTAGCATAAACGGTGCTAACCCCAAACCGAAAAGCAAGTTCGACCAAACAGTTTTGCGGGACCAAACGTACAGCGCTAAGGGTAGTGCAATCGATACGGCTATGATCCCTGAGCTAATAGCAATAATCACCGAATTTAACAGCGCATTAAGCCAATCACTTTGCACAAACAGCTCCCCGTACCATTTCAAAGACAGGCCCTGCGGAGGAAAAAGCAATCGCTTTTGTTGATTTAGTGATACTCCACCAATCACAAGAATTGGCGCGATAAGAAAACCGATGACAACGGATATGAATGCAACACGAAAAATTGCGCTCATGATCCTGTCCGCCTATCGGATTCCATTATGAGCGACAGCCCTACCAATGCCAGTGAAACAAGTAACAGGAATATCGCCATTACAGCCGCGAGGGGGATGTTTGAATGAAAAATTGCCTGATCAGCAATATGCACTGACAGCGTCCAGTGATTTGGCCTGCCTAGCAATTGAGGTAACAAATATGCACCTAATGTAAAAACAAATACTAGAATTAGTGCACCCATGATTGTCCTGCGTATCAAAGGCAGAATGACATTGAAAAAGCCGCGAAAAGGCGATGCTCCCAGTGTTTGTGCAGCCTCCGGTAATTCCGGATCCAGCTGCGATACGCCAGGATAAATAATTAACACTGCGTAAGGAAAACCGAGGTAGCTTAGCCCCAGAAGCAAGGCAGTCAGACCGGGCGTATAAGCCTGTGCAGTTTCAGTAATACCAAGTGCAACAAACAGGTTTCCAATGCCGGCTGTCTGAGAGAGCATGGTCGACCACGAGAAACCAATAATTACTTCCGATAAGGACAGCACTGACAACAACAGCACTAACATTATAGACTGCTTACGCTTGTCCATGCGACTAATAAAAAATGTGAAAGGAAGTGCCACGACAATAGAAATTACCGCAGCCGCAGCGGAAATACTCACCGAAGTGACGAGCACTTTTCCGAAAAATGGAGACAGAAATCGTATGTAATTAGATATGGTAAAAGCTGGTTCAAAAAACGCACCCTCCACTCGTCTAAAAAAACTCACTGTGAGCATGATGAGAAACGGCATCAGGAAAAACACAACCAGCATAACCGCAGGATAATAAGCTATCCAGCGTTTAGAGAAAGTTTGTATCTGTGCGCTCAAGATTGCATTACCGACAAGCGACCGGTTTGCAATCGAAGGCCGACCCGCCGTCCTATTTCGATTTCAGGCCGATTGTCAGGTGTACAGGCAGAGAGAATTTCAAACTCACCAGACTGAACTAAAATCTCCACGCTTGCGCCCAAGTCACGAATAAATACGACTGTGCCCTGGAGTTCGTTTCCCTTGGGAAAAGGTGAAATTGTGATATCTTCCGGCCTTACTGATAGTATTCCAGAATCAACCACATCACCGCTAATCGTGTCTGTTTCCTCTAAGGTGATCTCGGCCCCCAAAACATCTATTTGGTTCTTACCAATTTGACTACAAGGCAATAAATTGGACATCCCTATAAAGTCAGCAACAAAGGAATTAACAGGGTTCCGGTATATTTCCATTGGTGATCCGGATTGAAGCACACGCCCTTTGTCCATCACGATCACTATATCTGCCATGGACATCGCCTCTCGCTGGTCGTGTGTTACCACAATAGTTGTTACGTTAAGTTTCTTTTGAAGAACTCGGAGCTCCACCTGCATATGTGCCCGTAGCTTGGCGTCCAATGCTGATAAGGGTTCATCAAGCAGAAATAATTTCGGTTCGATTGCCAGTCCTCTGGCAATAGCCACCCGTTGCCTTTGCCCACCAGATAGCTGATGAATTTTCCGATCTTGAATTTCGGGCAGTTTCACCAAGTTGAGCAGTTCGGCAACACGCATGTTTCGAGTGGTTTTATCAATACCTCGAATTTTTAGTGGGTATGCAACGTTTTCGGCGACAGTGAGGTGGGGGAATAAAGCGAGTGATTGAAACACCATACCAAACCCGCGCTTGTGTGCGGGAATACCGGATTGATTCTTACCGCCAACTAAGACCTGTCCATGAGAGCCGGGCTCCAAGCCTGCCAGCAATCGTAGTAACGTCGTCTTTCCACACCCTGAAGGACCTAACAAACATACAAACGATCCATCAGGAATATCTATGCTAACGTTATCGACGGCAACAAACGAACCAAAAGACTTTGATAAATTCCTGATAGCTACACTGGGCACTAACCATTCCTTTTCGCAATGTCAGATAGATAAACGGCTGGGGAGTATAGTTATCCCAGAAACTTTTGTAAATATTTATCCAGTGATTAATTCTGACCATTTTTGATTGAGCCAATCGGCCCTTTCATCATACATGTCGTATCGTGGAACTATAGGGGCAATATCACTGGAAACGGCATTGAATTCGTCATCGGTCAAATCTGTAAGTTCTCGCTCAACCACCGGAGCAGTGCCGACGAATCGTGCGAGTTTTGCTTGTATCTCAGGCTGACTCATATAATTAATAAATACCTGCGATTCTTCAATCAGTTTCGACGCCTTAGATACACACCAAGATCCCGAGTCCAGAATACCTCCCTCAATCGGGAAGGTAGATCGGACGGCTTTACCTTCAGAAGCTGCCAGCCCGGTAACGTCATGGTAATACTGCCCCATCGGTATCTCACCAGTTTCCAACGCTTGCTGGAACTGACCTTCATCTCGATACCAAAGACGGACATTCGGCTTTACTTCTGCAAGCTTGCTTAGCACCCTTGTTATTCCTTCTTCAGTATCAAGAATCTGCGTACCGCCAAACCAGGTTGTTGCTGTAACTTCACACAAAAAAGAGTTGGTGGCTAGAGCTAGAAGCCCCAATTTATCTTTATTATTTTTATCCCATAATGCTTTCCATGATGTAGGAGAAACCGGATACTTTTCTGTATTAGTGACCAGCGTGATATACCAGGCAACCGCACCAATACCGCTTATCGAGCCATCGTCATATCGATGCACAAAACGATCTGGCAAATTCTTAAAATTTGATATTACCCGTTCGTTAAGCGGTGCCCACAGTTTGGCTTTATGCCCTTTTAGTCGAGCGACTTGAGCCATCATCGATACGTCGGCTGGTGCCTGATTCGCGCGAGCCGCGGCCTGTAGTTGCACCAACCAGGCGTCTCCGGTCGGCAAGCCAATTGACTCAATTTGTATTCCCGTTTCTTGTGTGAAGTCCGGAAAAATATGCTTGTCAAAAGCCTCTTGGAAATACCCACCATAAGTGCCAACCTTAAGCGGCTCTGTTGCCCAGCTACGGCTGAAAAACGGAACTGATAGTGCCGTAGCGCTCGCGGTTACAGTTGAAGCTTTAATAAACCAGCGCCTTGAAAGGCGATTTTTGGATAATGAGTTCGCCATCTTGAATTTCCTCGATTTGTTGTTGTAGAGTTTACAATTTCATAATTATAAAGTATAAATCTTTCCAGTTACTACGGTAAATATAAAACTTTCAAAGTTTACTTTTATATTATTAAAAGTATAATTGCATCCAACTGTCTAATGAGAAAGAGAAATGAAAAACCTGTCAGGTTCTGATTTCCGCCTACTAAAGATATTTATGGCTGTTGCGAAGTGCCGTGGTATTACACCCGCACAGGCGGAATTGGATTTAAGTGTTTCATCAATCAGCAATTACCTATCTTCATTGGAAACACGTATCGGCGTCAGACTGTGTAATCGTGGAAGGCGTGGATTTGAATTAACCGATGAAGGTAAAATTATTTATGAGCAAGCAAAACGATTATTTACAGCTGCGGATTCTTTAACTTCGGTCGCTGGAGAGTTAAAAGGTCGGCTTGCCGGAGTGCTGAATATTGGTCTGGTAGATTGCTTGATCACGGATGATGCTTTTCCGCTACCAAAGGCCATCGCGAAATTTAGTGAGCGTAAAAACGAGGTAGACATTCGGGTAACGACGCATACTCCTGCTGATCTGATGCAGGCAACTTTTGACGGGCAACTGGATTTATCTATCGGCTACTTTAGTCAAAAAATAGAAAGCTTGAAATTTAAACCCTTATATCTTGAGCATCAAAGTGTTTATTGCAGTAAAACACATGAATTGTTTGATCGCATCGATATTTCAAAAGACACACTCAAACACTACGCCTTTTCCACCGTGGGATACTTGAAAAAATTTGATGCGGATCGTGTGGGTTCACTTAATATTATGGCCACAACGGACAATATTGAAGGCCAGGCCGTGGCAATACTGTCCGGTAAATATGTGGGAATATTACCGCAGCATTTCGCAAAAAGATGGGTTGATTGTGGTGAACTACAAGCCATACTTCCCGATCAACTGGATTATTCTGCCAAGATTATGCTGGCAATGCGCCAACAAAGGTCCCATTCACTTGTCGTCACGGCATTTATTGAAGATTTAAATTATATTTGTGAGCTATTAACTAAGTCAGGGATAATGACGACTCACAAGCATAGTAAAAAAACAAACATAACGGGGTAGAAAGTGAAAGAAGAGGATATCTCTGGATTCGCACCATATTCCATCGCTGGAACCAAAACCCTGATCTACTTTTCCGAGATAGACAACTTAATCTCTTTTGAAAAAGGTTTTGACGCATAACGCTCAACTCCAGCACGCCACTTGCCAGCAAATCATCCACAAGGTATTTCCACCCCAGTGCGATCTCCCGGCCGGCACAGGCGCCTGTATTGTCCACGGCAGACTGTTGAATTCAATCCCGCGATGGTCGTGAGGGATATTCATCTGGTGATTGTCAAACCACTCGTACCAGGATACCCAGGTGACCGGACCACCTTTTACATGCAGAAGCTGGCCTTTTAACAGGCCTTCTGGGGTATCGATATGTCCCAGTTTCTCAAGATAGTCGTGACTGCAGACAGGAACTATCTCCTCATCAAGCAAATAGTGGGATTCAAAACCAGCCCGGTTCCCCGTTCCGTAGAGAATGGGGGTATCCACCTCGTTACTGAGGCAATCACTTTCGTCGTCTGAAGCGATCACTGAAATGGGAATGCCATGATTGGCATTTCGCGGCGGTTCCAGTCGTGGCATCAGCCAGAAGTGGACAAATGCCAGATCAGTGCTATACTGACAGATAAGCCGTGATATTGTGAGCGCAGGCTTCGAGCCGAGTCGCTAATCAGGTGTAACGCCACGCCCACTGTGCGATATAATTCTTCGCTGTTGCGAGTAAGCAATATCGCGCGGTGGCGGCGTTTAAATAAATCGACACCGAGATACCCATCAAGGTGTCTGATTTACCGGCTGATTGCCGCCTGGCTCAGATTCAGCTCCTTTGCCGCCAATGTAAAGCTTTCGTGGCGTGCGGTGGCCTCAAAGGCGGGCAGCGTTGCAAGGGGTAGTAGTTCGCGCATTTTGTAAAATTCGCATTACGGATACGTATGTATATGGCTGTAAATTAATCATTTGAACATTATTTTGAATCATCATAACGTATCTTAAGGCTGGTTAGAAACACCGTTATCAGGAGAGTATGATGTCTGAAAACACACTGCCTACAGCAGATCAACAAAACAATAGCAGATACCAGATGCCTTTTTCATTACCGCCGCATTGGTATTATGATCCATCTGTCTATCGCGCTGAAGCCAGGGGCGTATATGGCAATAGCTGGTTATGTGCGGGACACAAATCGGAGCTAAAAAATCCCCGTGATTTTGTGCGACTGGATTTTTGCGACGAAAGCATACTGGTAGTCCGTGACGGTGACGGCGTGTTGCGTGGTTTTTTTAACGTTTGTCAGCACCGGGGGCACATTCTTGTCGAACAGCGCCGGGGCAATCTTAAAGGCAACATTCGCTGCCCTTATCACTCGTGGATGTACTATCTTAATGGTGCGTTGCAGTACGCACCGAACCAGGAAAAAGTACCGGGGTTTCCGCTCCGTGAAATCCGCCTTCCCCAGGTAAAAGTCGAGGAGTACGGCGCATTCGTGTGGGTCAATCTGAATCCTGATGCTACCCCTATCCGTGAGGAAATGCCGGGGCTGGACGTGGCAATTGCTGAGCATATTCCCGATATAGAGGTCGCAGAGTTCTTCGAGGGCAATAGCAATACTCTGCCGATCAACTGGAAAACACAGGTTGATAATGCCATCGACACGTACCATTTCCAGTATTCCGGTCCGGCCCATCGACAACTCGTCAGCAGTATGCAGTTCAGTGGTTTTGAGCGCGAGTCACACGGCAAATGGTTGGTGGAGTGGGGTTTGCCGGCAACCACATCCAAAGACGCAGGTTACGATTTTGATGCTGGCACATCGCGTGGCAAAGTGGATGGCTTTGTGATTATCTGGGTTTACCCTGAATTGCAAATTGTTGGCATGGCCGGCTCACGTACGTTTATGACCTACCGCACCACACCGTTCGGCCCGGAAAAGACCGTGCTGGATTATGCCTATTCGGGGGCACCTGAAGTGCAAGGCTCAAGTACCTCACGCGCGGCGATTGACTGGATGAATGGCCCGCTCAGCGCGGAAGATAATGCGCTCACCACCGGCGTGCATCTGGGGCATAAATCTCGCGGTTTTTCCGGCAGCCGGTTTCTGGTTGATGCAGAGAAAAGCCGTTACAGCGAGCATCCGGGGAGTGCTTTTCACAAAATGCTGCATGAACAAGTCACTCCCTTTTTGGAGTGATGGATGTTTATACGTTGAACCGTTATTTCTGTGCCACAACATAATGTTGTTGTGGCCAATGACGATGTTCTTATGGCTTGTGAGGCCGAATAACATCAACCAAAATACGTGCTACGATTACATCGTGACTGGTGTCGGACCGACGGGCTGTGTACTTGCCTGGCCGGTTTTTAGCGGGTGGCGAATGACGCTTTGGCCACGCGCCGCCGTTGCCACGCACAATCAACACCCGCGTTAATCGGTCGGCGGCTGGTCCCGGAGTTTTTCCAGATTCTCGGCGACGGTCTGGTTTTCGCTGCGGATTTGCCAGCTGTGCCAGTCGTGCCAGGATACCAGACCCAGCAAGAACAGCATGAATTCGCCGCCCACAAACGGGTAGAGCGGGCCGAGGTCGGCGATGGCGCCGTTGAAGTTTTGGAAGTTTCCGGTGGCCATTGGTTTGATCCTTCCTCGTGGTTAGCCGTCATGTGGCGAGACCACGCAGCACGGTGACGCACCAGCAGACTGTTGTCGGCGTCCCGGATTAGTTCATCCTCGGCGGTTTCGATGTTAACTACGGTATCGAGGCCGGCGATCTCGATCTCCGGCGGCACCCGCAGCACACCCAGGCGCAACAACATCCTGGAGATACCCCATCCGGGCAGGAAACCGAGCACGCCGAACATGATGACCGCGCCGATAAACTGGCCGGCGGGGTTGATGCTCGCGTAGTCGTTATTTGGCGAAGACGGATAGCCTCACAGTACGAAGCCGACCACGACCACGCCAAAGAAACCGGCATAGCCGTCCACCGCTATCGCACCAACCGCATCACCAATCTTACATTTGCGTTCCACCCAGTAGTGCAGGCGATACGCCCACAACCGCGCCGCCCGCCGCGATCAACAACGCCTGAATCGGGTGATACAGGTCGCTACCGGCGGCGGCTGCGATAACGCCGGCAAGTCCGCATGAATAGAGCCAGAACAGGTCGCCCTTTGATGCCCAGTGCCCCGCCAGCAAGCCGCCGGCGGGGGCATCACGCAGTTGAGAGTAACACCGCTCAAGGTGGTCGGAGTGCCGTAGATAGTGGTCGCCGAGAAGAACACACCGTCGCCGGCCAGCACATCAACCATGGGGGTATGGCAAGACATGTAAAAGCCCCAGAAACCCGTATACAGCGCGAACAGCCCGACGGTCACGAACCATGGATTGCGCGGACTCAAATTGCACGGCGTACCGTCCGGGGCGAAGCGACCGATGCGCGAACCGGGCACCATCAGCATGCCAAGCGCGAACCCGGAGGCGACGGCGTGAATCACACTGCCGGCGTAAGCGTCGTGGTAGCCGAGCAGTTGCACCAGCCAGCCCTCGGCGTGCCAGCCTCAACTGCCGCCGGTCACCCATAACACCGAGCCGATGACAACCGCCAACATCCAGAACGCCTGGGAAGTGATGCGCTCGATGGCGCGCCGGAAACGATCGATGCCGCGGGTCCACGAGAACGGCAGGAATACCGCCAGGAAAACGCCGGTGATGCGCTCCTGCATGTGCACCCCATGGTCTGCGACCACGCGGTATTGGCGATGGCGGCCTCAAGGTTGAGCCCACCGGTGATGCCGGGAGCATGCGTGAACGCCCAGTAAATCGATCGGCCGAGCAAGAAATGCGAGAGGGTGACCCGCGGGATCAGCATGGTGTTTTTTAACAGCGTGCACATGGTTTTTGTACCGTGAGACGGCGGCTTCATACAAACAACAACCGATATGGATGAAGAACATCAACACCACGGTAATCCAGTAATAAAATTCCGTGAAGATTATGCTCAGTGAGCTGATTTCGTCGCTCATGATGATTTCCTTATTTTGGCGGTGGCTTGTTGGTGAGTGGATTTTTTTGATGCGACCGTCCTTCTTCGCGCAGGCCCGGTGGGAATGGTTTACCCGGAAGCGTTCGGCGCCGACCGCGGGCTGTTGGCTCCCACCCGGTCGCCGTAGGCATATGCCATCTGAACCTGCAAAATCGCTTCATTGCAGGTGTGGGTGTCCTCATGGAACACGAGCCCCAGCACGCGGTTGATTTCCATGTTCTCGACCATAAAATCACGCAGATTCGAAGCGCTGATCGCCCAATACCGCGTACCCTCGTCGGCTTCAACCGACCAGCCCGAAGGGGTCAAGGTGGTGATGGACTGCTGCCCGTAAAAAATCGGCGCATTCACCCGGCCAACAACCTCGCCGTCGTGGGTGACGGTACAGCCGTCGCTGGAGATGAAATACAAATCGGACACCAGCTGCCCTTGTATCGCCATCATCATGCCTTTTTCGGCGATGCCCCACCGCCCTTTTTTGAGAAGTTTGCGGCAGTTTACCTTGGACAGCAACACCAGCCGCGTGGTGTGCAGTTGCGCTTCATCCGGCGAAAACTTCACCGCATCGTTTGGCTGGGCGGCGTGCTTTGTGTCCGCGGTTTTGTGGATCGATGCGCCGGTTTTGTCGGAGTTTAACCGTTCTTCCAACTCGAGAATGCGGTTTGACATAACCCTTCCATATTTTCTAAACTGTGCGCCGAACACCTTATCCAGCGACCGGCCGATGTCATCGTTGTTGTGCATTAACTTACGCAGAACATCTACTTCAATCACCCAATAGCGCGTGCCTTTTTCAATATTGGTTACCATAAATGACGGCGCCATATCCAGGAAAGAAAACAAGTTGGCAAAGGTCGGCGCTTCCACCCGCGAAATTATTTTGTCGTCCCGCGAATACACAATGGCACCGCCGTAAATGTAATATATATGGGAAATCGGATGACCATAACGTGCTATTTCTTCGCCTCCCCCGGCAAACGCCCACTGCCCGCTGTTGAAAAGTTTATGGCAATTCTTTCGCGACAAACCCTGTAATTGACTGACCCACAAATCCTCTTCTTCCGCCGTGAGTTTTGCCATCGCATCGGCGACCTTTGCAAAGAACAAATGCCACAGATTGGGGAGGATGAGAAAAACCGTCCAAAACATCGTCGCATAATCAAAGCGCAGGAACATATCGTTGGCGATGGAGACGAACGAAGATACCACCACCAGTATACGCAACGTGGTGAAATTATGCATGAACATGGATAACACCAGCAAAAACCAGCAGATGTGCGCGAGGGTGCTGCGCGGATCGATCAGCGTCAGCACAAATCTTTTGCTCCATGCGGCGACATCCGTGAGCAAGCGGTCGAAGCGATCCCCTGCATACAAGTTGGCCCGGTCGGTGATGTCAGAAGTCCATGCATTTTGCGGTTCTTTGTCGAGGACCATCCCATCCCGCAAAATGTCCACGGTGCGCCGGTAGTCCCTGGCTTCCAGTGTGCCGTTGGAATCGGCGGCCTGATTGATGATTGCCTTCATCATTTGGGTTTGCTGAAGCAGCGCCTGCGGACTCTGGTCGCCCATGGTTTTCAGCACCATGGAAACGGTTTCAGCTTGATTATCCTCCGCCCACCGCCAGCCTTTCATGGAAACGTGCACAAAGCGCGCCATTGTATCAACGAAAACGGCGTCTTCCAGCCGTTTCTCCAGCACCCACAAGCCGCCTCCCAATATTCCCAAACCGAGGCCGTCGAACGGAAACACGATCAATTGATCGGCGCGCAATCCTGCCGATTCGAACACCCCCAGACCTTTGGAGGAATACCACAGGATGCAATCGACGATGCCGCTCGTTATTCCATACTGGGCATTTTCAAATTCAACCAGACGGACATCCGTTTTCGGATTCCAGCTGGTGGCATCGATTGAAGATTTGGCGTTAATATCCAGCTTTGCCAGCAATGCTCCGAGCTCCACGGTTTCTCCATGGCCGGGCGCGTGACCGATTTTTTTGCCGCGCAAATCGTCCAGGAGGCGGAGGCCGGAATCGCGCCGGCAGATTAAATCCAGGCCCGTATGCTTGAATGGCTGCGCGATATTCACGATGGGGGCACCTTGTTCGCGCTCGTATAAAGCGCTCGCCATAAATTCCACGATAACATCGGCTTCGCCGGCAACGAGCAACGCGACCATGTCGTCGGTTGGCATGGCCGGGCGAATTTCCACCTCCAATCCCTCATCGGCATACCAGCCTTTTTCCTGCGCGACATAGTAGCCGGCATACTCCGCTTGATGCTTCCAGTTGAGTTGCAGCACGATTTTGTCGGCGGCGTGCGCCGGGTTGCCGGCGACGACGACCAAACCGAGGGCCAAACCGAGGACGATACGCCCGCCGCCGCGCAGATTAGAGAATGGGTTCATGCACTTGCGCCTCATTGTTGAGGCTCATTTTTAATCCACGCGCGCACCGTGTCATAGTTGGCTTTAATCCAAGCCTCGGCGACGGCCTGCGGGTCCTGTTTTTCGTGGCCGACTTTTAGTATCCAGTCACTGACCATGGCCGAATCCAGGCGGATATTGGACAGCAGTCGGGCAACCGGCGGGTTGCGCTGCTCCAGCGACCGGGAATACGCGACATAAGCCTTTGAATCGGCGATCTTGCACTTCAGCGAGGAAGCCGCAAGCCAATCGGCCTGTTCCAGTTTCAGGTCCGCGCAGCCTTCAAACGGCTCCGGCTCCTGCAACGCCACGAGATCATAGGCGCTGTGAATCCACTCGGGCGTCCAGTAGTAGAACAGGATTGGCTGCTGCGCACTATACGCGGCTTTGAACTGGGTCTTGAAAGCGGGAAAGGAAACGACGGACGGCTCCCACAATTCGCTAAGACCGTGATTCTTGAACTTGATCTGGGTTACTTTGGTGGCATTCCAGTCGGGGTCTCCGGCCCAGTATTCACCCTTGCCGTCGCCGTTGGTATCAAACAACGCGGCGACCCTGGGAGCGGCGAGGTCTTGCAACGATTTCACCGTTTTCGCCATGTAGCGCGGCACAAAAATCCGCTCGGTGCCGGTATAGGGCCGGTTGGTTGCGATGGTCTTGTTGCCATCAACGTATTTGTCCCAAAGACTCTGCAGGTTGGGCAGCCACAGGTCGGGATACACGTCAATGGCGCCGCCGCCTTTGTCCATCTCTTCCAGGATGATGCTCTGGTCCGACAAACCATCAATGATTTGCGCCTCGGAACCGAGCGGACCTTCGATGATCGCCTTGATCACATGCGCGATCACGATTCCGCCGTTCCAGTCCAGTTCGGCAATGGTCACTTTTTCCTGGGCGTGGGCGGTTACGACGGCAGCCGGAAAAACGCCCGTCACCGACGCCAGCAGCGCGACAATACTAGTCCTGACGTGCTTTAAGAGAGGGCGTACGAGGGGGAAAAGGGGGGTAGCATTGTGCCCATCCATGGTCACTATTCCTGTCAAATGCCGGTCAAAAAACCCATAACCGGTCGAAAAATCCATAATCCGCCCAACCAGCAGGCGCTCCGAATCATGTATTATCCAACTTCAATGGATGCATTGCAAGCAAATTATATGGGCGCTCCGGCCCCGAATCTCTTTATAGAGCCAGGAGGTGACCCAGCCATCAGACGGCATGTGCCTTATAATTCCGGTCAATTCCACGACCGACACGCTCATTTTAGCCGATCGCCGGGGTTGAAACGGCAATACACGGTAGCATTCGGTCGTTGGATTCCCTGAGACCGGCATGAAGAGCGAGGGCTGCCGTATGGGCGGCTTAGCTTTGTAGCAGAGCAATTACCGGGTTGAGCAAAGCGGAATCGCTCACGAATAACGCGTTGCCGTGAGATTCGAGCGTGAGTGGCTGACCTGACCAATCACTCGCCGAGCCCCCCGCTGCTTCAATGATCGCCACTGGCGCGGCGACATCGAACGGGTCCAACCCGGTGTCTATCGCAACATTCAGCCGGCCGGATGCAACCAAGGCAAAACCATAGCTGCCGGCACCACAAACGCTGAATAATCCGGCGCCGGAAAGCGTCAAAGCCCCGGCGGTCTCCGCGGTATTGCTCCGGCCGGGGCAGCCGCATACTATGGTCGCATCGCGCAAATCGGCGCATTGCGCGGCAGTCACCGGTTGACCGTTCCAGCAAGTCGGGTAACCGTGCCCACCCATCCAGCGGTCGCCGGTCGCGGGGAAATCCATCACGCCGAAGACAAACCGGCCCGCTTCAGCCAGTGCGATCAAGGTGCCGTAAAGCGGGATGCCGGTGGCGTATTGTTTGGTGCCGTCAATCGGGTCTATCAGCCATACCCGTTCCGCACCCGTATCCCGGTTCGGGAATTCTTCGCCGAAAACGCCATGATTGGGGTAGCGATCATCGATGCGTTCCCTCAGCCGTCGTTCGACTTCTTTATCAATCGCCGTCACGGGCGAACCATCGGGTTTGATCTCATAGTCAACTTCGCGTATCGGTTGCGAGCGTATGATGCTGCGGCTCAACTCGGCGAGCTCGGTGCCGAACGCAGCCAGCTTGTGAATATCTTTCATTTTTTCGTATCCATGCTAATGGGAGAGAATGCGTTTGAGAAAAAGTTTGGCGCGCTCACTCCTGGGATTGTCAAAGAATTTTGCGGGGGGATTCATATCAACGATCTTGCCCTCGTTCATAAAAACGATATTGTCGGCGACTGAGCGAGCGAACCCCATCTCATGCGAGACGCAAATCATGGTCATGCCGCCGTGCGCTAACTCGATCATAACATCCAGCACCTCGCTGATCATTTCCGGGTCGAGCGCAGAAGTCGGTTCGTCGAACAGCATGATTTTTGGATTCATGCACAACGCGCGCGCGATGGCCACACGCTGTTGTTGGCCGCCGGATAGTTGACTCGGATACTTGTCGGCCTGTTCCGGAATGTGTACCCGCTCGAGGTAGTGCATCGCGGTTTCGCGCGCCTCGGATTCAGACGCTTTGAGTACCAGTTTCAGTGCCAGGGTCAGATTTCCAATTACCTTCAAATGAGGAAATAAATTAAAGCCCTGAAAGACCATGCCTACATCTCTACGCACCATGTTGATATCTTTCAGTCCACCGGTTAGCTCCCTGCCGGCGACGACAATTCGACCACTGTCGTGCTTTTCCAGACGGTTGATGCATCGAATCAGGGTTGACTTGCCGGACCCGGATGGCCCACAGATAACGACTTTTTCCCCTTTGTGTACGGTGAGATTGACATCGATAAGGGCATTGAATTCACCGAAGTTTTTGCAAACCTGATCGAGGACAACGATTGGATCGCGCTCACTCATGTCAACTTCTGATTTACTCATCATCCCGTGACCACTGGGAGATACCGGCTCATTCGCTTTTCCAACAAGCCAAATCCTCTCTGCAATATCGACGCAATCACCAAATAGATAATCGCCGCAGAAATAAAAACCTCATAGGGCGCAAAAGTTTGCGCGACGATGGTCCGTGCCACACCGGTCGTTTCGAGCAAAGTGACCGTGCTCGCCAGAGCGGTTGCCTTGGTCATGCTGATCATATCGTTGCAGTAGGCCGGTAGCGACAGCCGGATGGCGATCGGTGTGGTGATGTAGATGAATCTTTGCGGCCTGGAAATGCCGAGTGCCGACGCCGCTTCCAACGATCCCTGGTCTACACCAAGCACGCCGCCGCGCAATATTTCAGAGACATAGGCGCCGGCATTCAGGCTGAGGGCGATAATACAACACCAGAAAGGTTCGCGCAGAATCGGCCAAAACAAGCCGGTGCGAATCGCATCGAACTGCGGGAGACCATAGTAAATGATGAAAATTTGCACCAGGATAGGGGTGCCGCGAAACAGGTAGATGTAAGCCAACGCCGGCGCCACCAGAAACCAGCGACCACTGAGGCGCATCAGCAATGTGATCAGGGCCAGCAGCAAGCCAATAAAGGAAGACAATACCAGAAGTTCGAGAGTCAGGCCAACCCCGGTGAGTAATTTCGGAATGCTGTCGAAAACCAAAGCGACGTCGAATATCACAGGCCGCCCACCAGGTGTCTGTTAGCGTATTTCTCCAGCAGCATTACCACCAGCGTTATCACCGTGGTGATGCACAGATAAATGACTGCCACAATCATATACATGGTGAATGGCTTGCTGGTCACGGAGGTCGCCATCTCGGCCACGAATACGATCTCTTCCACACCGATGATCGAGATAAGTGCCGTGTCTTTCATCAGCGACAACATGTGATTGCCAAAATTCGGCAGCGCGAGACGCCACATCTGCGGAACTCGCACATAGACAAAGGTGTGAAACCGGCCAAGCCCGAGGGCGAGGGCCGCCTCGACTTGTCCGGGGTCGACGCCGAGAAAAGCGCCTCGGAACGTTTCGGTCATGTAAGCACCTACGATCAGGGCGATGGCGAATGCACCCGCCCAAAACGGCGGTATTTCGATGAACTTTATGCCGGGATCGAAGAGTTGGAAAATCGCGGTCAGCGTGAGTGCTGCGCCGAAATAGATGATCAACAAAACCAGCAGTTCAGGTGTTCCCCGAAAGACGACCGTGTAGGCATTGGCGGCGGCCCGGGCCGCTCGGTTGCCGGACAGTTTGATCGCCGACCCGATCAATCCGATGATGACCGAAAGCCCCAGCGAGACGGCGAATATCTGGAGGACGACCACGCCTCCACGGAGAAAGTCGTCTATCCAGCCGACGATTTCCGACACGATATATTGCTGCGTAGCCGTGCACCACGCCTGCTAATCTAATCGAGGCTAATCCATTTAGCCGGGTGAATCGGAAACGGAAAAATCTTGAGCGCGTATTCTTCCAGCGACCCATCTTCGGTGAGTTGTTTCAGCGCGGTGTTAATCCGCGTGCGAAGTTTATCATTGCCCTTGCGCAAACCGATACCAACACCGACTCCGAAGTACTCGGTTTCATTGAGCGCCGGGCTGACAAACTCGTAACCGGCACCGTCTTCCTTGCTGAGGAACTTGAGGTAGGCTTTCATCGGGTTTGTCATAATCATATCGGTGCGCCCGTTTTGCAAATCCAGATACATCGCCTCGTTGTTGTCGTATCTCAGAATATTCGCGTTGGGCACTTTGGCTATCATCCAGTTTTCATAGGTTGATGATCGTTCGAGCCCAACCTTGATACCGTTGAAGCCATCCGCGTTTACCGAATCGTCGGCGTTGAACAGATTAAAGTTGTCGCTTTTTCTGCCAACCAGACGCCCAACGGAAATACGGTAAGGGCTGGAGAAATCGATCTTCTCGCTGCGTTTGTCGGTGATCGACATCGAGGCGACAATCAAATCGAATTTATTCGCCAGCAAGGCCGGTATCATGCCATCCCATTTCTGGCAAACGAATTCCACTTCCGCGCCGATGTTTTCACTGACGCCTTTGGCGACATCAACATCGTAACCGGCCAACTCACCGTCCGAGGTTCGGTAGTTAAACGGATCATAAGTGCATTCCATGCCGACGCGCAAAGTCTCGGCCTGCGCGATATTTGCCAGTAATGTCATCGAGAGCACTGAAAGTGCCACAAATTTTAGAGTGCGATATTTCATTGTATCCTCCGGAAAAGGTGCTGGGAATGTGAGTTTTTTGAAACGACTATCCATAACTCTTGCATATACTCCACGAGCTGTCAATCCCCCCAAAGTAGAATGGCCCTGGGGTTGGGTAGTTTGAGAGCCCGGGTTTTGCTTGCTCGGTTTCAAACGTATCGCAAACATAGAATGACCTGGCGCATGGCTGCGTGAGCAAAGGCGGGGGCAATGAGCATTGGTTCGGCATAACCATCGGTGGAGGTGGACATCGCTCCGAGGCAATCACGACCGGGGCGGAGACCCGGCTGCACTTCGGTGATGCCGCCGGGCGAAAGGATGTGGGTGTCCAGTTCGAATTCGTGCGCCAAAGGCAGAAACGCTTCGGATTTCACCGACCGGTCACGCCAGCGGTTTCAGGCAGCGCAAGCCACGGCGTTCATCGAGCGTCGTCCACGCCGGGGTTTGTGTGCATAGCGGTTCCTCGGCGAACGGGCAACGTTGTCTGAACTCGCAGCCTTGCGGGCGCATGGCAATGCTGGGCGGTTCTCCTTGCAGCGTGATTCGCTGTTCACCGGCGGTGGGGTTGAGCGACGAGTTTGCCGACAGCAAGCACAGGGTATAGGGATGGCGGGGGCGGGCAAAAATCGCCTGGGTGTCGCCCTCCTCCACCAGCCGCCCCAGATACATGATTCCCATGCGGTCAGCGACATGACGAATCACATTCAGGTTATGCGTAATCATCATCATCGCCAGGCCGAGATTTTCTCGCAGGTCGTTTAATAAATTGAGCAGTTCACCTTGCACCGAAACATCCAGACCGGCTGTCGGTTCGTCGGCGAGAATCAATTTCGGAGATAACGCCAACGCCCGCGCCACGCCGATGCGCCGTGCCTGCCCGCCGGACAACTGGTGCGGATAACGCTCGGCAAAATCGGCCGGCAACCCAACCATATTCAACAGCCGTGCCACCTCGGCGCGCAAATCCCGATCTTTCATTCCGTTGATGACATACGGCTCGGCGAGCAGCGCGTACACTGTGCGGCGCGGACTCAAACTGCCGACCGGGTCCTGAAACATCACGGCAATATCTTTTCGCAGCGGGCGATATTCGGCAGCGGACAGGCCGGTAATTTCTTGTCCGCCGAACCTGACCGAGCCGCCGGCAGCAGGCAGCAAACCGGCGATGGCACGCAACAAAGTAGTTTTACCGGAACCGCTTTCGCCGACTACCGCGTAAGTCTCTCCGGGTGCGATAGTAAATGAGACATCGGCAACACCGTCTATGGTTTTCCGGTGCCATCCGAGGACACCGCCCGAGGGAAAGCTGACGCGGAGATTTTCGACTTCGAGCAATGCCGTCATGCCGGATCCGCAGTTTCTTGCAGCCAGCAACAGGCTCGATGCCCTGTGCCGCAACTGAATATTGGCGGGCGTTGCGAAGCGCATTTGGGCAGTGCCGAATCGCAACGCGATGCAAACGCGCAACCGTCCGGCAAATTGCTCAAATCGGGGACGTCGCCGGGAATGGTCGGCAAACGGCGCATGGTTTGTTTGGCGTGACCGGGGTCGCATTCCAGCAGGCGGCGGGTGTACGGATGGCCGGGGTTGGCAAAGACATCGCGCAACGCACCCGATTCCACCACCTCACCGGCATACATCACCGCAACTTTCTGACACAGTTCGGCGACCACACCCAGATGGTGTGAAATAAATAAAATGGAGCAACCGTAATCCTGCTGTAACTGCCGCAATGTGTCGATAATCCGCACTTCCAAAGTGGCGTCCAGCGCGGTTGTCGGTTCGTCGGCGATGAGCAGGTCGGGGCGCGATATCAGCGCCATGGAGATAGCAATACGTTGCAACATCCCACCGGAAAACTGGAACGGATACTGTTGCAATCGCAATTCTGGATCTGGAATCTCGACTTGTTTTAGCATATTCACGCTGCGCTTTAATTTTGCGCCGCGCGAAATTTTTTCGCGGTATTGAATATCCGTCATTTGCGCGCCGATGTTGATGACCGGGTTGTGCGTACGCATCGGGTCCTGAAAAATAACGGAGATGTCCATGCCGCGCAAAGCCTGCATTTCCGCTTCGTCCAAATCGTATACATTGCGCTGTTTAAAAAATATCCCGCCGCGCGTTTTCGCACTGACCGGGAGCAATCGCAAGATAGCATTCATCAGCGAAGATTTACCGCAACCCGATTCGCCTACTACGCCGACAATTTCACCTTTGCCAATGGAAAACGAAACGTTGCGCAACGCCTCCACGTCTCCGTAGTTGAGCGAAAAGTCGCGAATATCCAGTAATGCGTCTTCGGTCACGATTATCGCGTCTTGCGCATTCGTGGATCGGCAAGATCGCGCAGCGCCTCACCAAAAAAAGTGAACCCCAACGTCGCCAGAATTATCGGCAGGCCGCCGGCGACTATCGGCCATGGTGTGTTGCGAATCAGCGCATAACCGTCTTTGAGCAACGAGCCCCACGATGGTGTCGGCGGTTTGACTCCCATTCCGAGAAAAGACAACCCCGCTTCCAGCGCAATGATTGCCGGAATGTCCATCGCCGCCAATACCAGCAGCACGCCGATGATGTTGGGTAGCATATGCACGCATAAAATGCGCGGCAGCGATGCGCCGAGCGAATGTTCGGCGAGAATGAATTCGCTGTACCGCAAACTCAAGGTTTGCGTGCGTGCCACTCGTCCGTAAGTAGGGATGGAAGTGACCATGACCACAAACACCACGGTCTCCAGACTGGGGCCGGTCAGCGCAACCACCGCCAGCGCAAACATGACCGTGGGGAATGAGCGAATGGTGTCCAGGAAAATCATGATTGCGCTATCCAGCCAGCGCGGGCCGAAACCGGCGACCATGCCGAGCGCGAGGCCCAGCAACATTGCCGCAAAGACCGCGGGTAACGCGACTTGCAACGCCACCCGTCCACCCATAACAGCACGCGAAAACAAGTCGCGCCCCAACTGGTCGGTACCGAGCCAGTGCGCGGCGGAAGGGCCCTGCAAACGCGCCGGCACGTCCAGTGCCGTTGGGCTATAAGGAACGATCTGATCGGCAAACAGCGCCGACAATACAATGACGATGACAATGGTAACACCCACCATTCCCGTCGGCTCGCGCAACATCAGGCGCATGGCTGCGGTGATTGCTCCAGCTGTGTTGGCGGGTGTCATGCGGTGCGCGCGCGCGGGTCAAGCACGGCGTTGATAATGTCGGCGGCCGCGGTAGCGCAAACGAAAACCACGGTCGAGATCAAGACCCCTCCCATCACCACCGGATAGTTACGCGTGGTGATGGAATCGATTACCAGTTTGCCAATCCCGGGACGGGCGAAAATAATCTCGGTGAAGACCGCTTGCGAGAGCAAAAATCCCATGCCGACCCCGATCACGGTAACCACCGGCAAAATCGCAACACGCAACGCATACACCAAAACAATCCGCCACTCGGGCAAGCCAAACGCCCGCGCCGTGCGAATGTGCGGCTCGACCATGACCTCTAACATGGAAGCGCGCACAAGACGCGCCACATACCCGACCCAGGACAACCCGATGGCAAAAGACGGCAGGACCAAATGCGACAGCCTGCCGCTGAAATGCTCCGGGTCGCCAGCGCCGATGGCGGGGAACCACTGCCATCGCACTGCAAAAAGCAACAACCCGAGCAATGCGACAACAAAAGCGGGCGCGGCAACACACGCCACTGACAAGAAAGCGGTAATTCGATCGACTAGCGAATCGCGCCGCGCTGCGGCATAGACACCGAGAAACACGCCCAGCGTCGCCGACCAGATAATCGAGCAAAAAATCAACTCCAGCGTATAAGGCAGTTGCTCAAAAACGATGTCCGATACTTGCCGGTTTGAAAAAACATCCACGCCCATATCGCCGGCAAGCAAGTTGCCAAAGAAATAGGAAATCTGCAACGGCAAAGGATCGTTCAACCCCATCTGCTCAATGAGCTGGGCTTTTAAGTCCGGCGTCGCGCGCGGGCCCAGCATGACACTGACTGGATCGCCCGGCACCGAGCGTATCATGATGAACATCAACGTTACGGCGATAACAACAATCAACGCCGACAGAAACAATCGCTGTATCGTGTATTTGAGCATCTGCTGCCCGACTTACTCGTTGTTCATGCTTTGCTCATATTTTTATGTATGCGCGAAATAGCGAAACAACGGCAGTCCGTCCGGGCGGAACGCCGGGCGAATCGATCTTCGATAGATGACTGGCGTCGCTTCGTGCGTAAGGAAGCGGTAGGCACCCGACTCTTCCATCAAATCCTGTGCCTGGCGATACAGTTCATCGCGCCGGGCGAGGTCGGTTTCCTGCGCCGCTTGTTCGTGAAGTGTATCAAACTCAGGCGAACGGAAACGCTCCCAATTCCATACCCCGACCTGCTTCTGCGTAAACCATGCGGTGGCATAGTAGGGGTCCGGCGTCATGGAGAAACGATTCATAATTAATTGTATGTTTTTCCACTGTTCGCCCTTGCTTTCATCGCCCAGCGACCAAAAAGTCGCCGCCTCATGGACGTTGATATCAAGGTTGATGCCAATTTGCTGCAAGTTGGCCTGGATAACCTGAGCGGCGGTTGTATAGGCAGTTTTATTGATGACATCCAGGGTCAGGCTAACATCGGTTTCGCCTGACTCGGCAAGGAATTGCCGTGCCTTGTCGAAGTTTGCCGCCGGCGGCACGATTCCTTGCGGACGGTGCCCAACCAGCCCGGGGGCGATAATGCCGGTCGCAGGTTCCGCGGCGCCGTAATAAGCGGCGTCCATAATGGAGGGAACATCGACTGCGTATTGAATTGCCTGACGCAGTTTTTTGTTTTTCAAGAGCGCATTGTCAACGTTCATCCCAATCCAAACATAAAACAGTGACGGATATTCTGCCAATATGGAATCGGCCGGCGGGTTGTCACGGTAGCGTGCCACCGAATCGAGCCCAACTCTGGTGTAGTCGATTTCACCGGCTTCAAAAGCGATTTCGGCGGTTTTTTCGTCATCGATTGGATATATCTCAATCGTGTCAAACGCCGCTGGCGCGCCACGCCAGTCGGGGTTGCGCTTCAGCACCGTTTTTTCTTTCGATCGCCATGAATGACGCAAGTAAGGACCGGATTCGGCAACCGGGTCAGTGCCGATGCGTCCGCCTTCGGCTTTTTCAAACGCCTTTTTGCTGACGATATTGCCGGTAATATACGGCAATGCGATCGACCACAGCGGAGCAAACGGCTTGTCCAGCACGATAACCCCGGTGCGCTCGCCGGTTACTTCTACTTGCTTGAGCGGCCCCATGTCGGGCTTGTTGGTGGACTGTAAGTTCGGGTCAACGATGCGTTCAAAAGAAAACTTAACGTCTTCCGCGGTCATTGCACCGAAACCGTTGGTGAAACCAATATCATCGCGCAACGCGAAATTAATACGCGTGTCGCTCACCTGTTCGATCATGGTGGCGGCATCTAACTGCCAGTCCCATTCCCGCCCCGGCTTGTATTGTATAAGTTTGTTGTAAATAGCCGAGTGAATCTCCTCATCGACCACGCCGATACTGAACGCCGGGTCCAGCGTTGTTATATCAGCGTAGGTGCGCACACGCAACGTGCCGCTGTCCGCCCGTGCAATTGACAGCGGCAATGGAAACGCGGTGGCCGCGCCCAACAGTGACATGCCTTTGACAAATTTGCGGCGACCAACAGGTCGCCCGGCTACCTTAAACCAGTGAAATTTTTTCATGTTCATTTACCTCTGTATGAATGTTAACAACAATCCCGAGGCACGGTTTCGCCCCAGGTTTTTTCCAATACTAGCACGCCGTCTCCCTCATAGGCGAAAATTTTCCTGACTATGCGAAACTCATCCGCATCGGCAGTCATACTATTGTGCGAGCGCACGCGTGTGCGCCAATCGCCACGACAGAGCGTATGTTCCCAGGTCGTTTCCACCCGCGCCGACAACGGGTCATCAGGATGAATGGAAAACATCTGACACGCCGTGGCACCGGACTCAATATCGTTGTGCGGATTGCGCGTCTCGCCCAAATCATCGATAAGCGTCACTCGATAAACGCCATCGGCAAGCGTTTCGCGCTCAACCTTGCAGGTGGCCGGGCGCAGTTGTATAAATGCCGACGCATCAACCACCGGCGCTACCGCAGGCACCCCTTTTTCTTGCTCCAGCACATCCCCCGCATCCGGTCGTTGCGGCAAAATCAACCGGCAATTTTCCAAATGCAGCGTTACTGCGGCTTTTGTCGGAGAAGGCCATACCGTTGGCCAATAGGTTGTGGAAACCGCCAACCGCATCCGGTGGCCGACGGCGAAATGGTGGCCGCAATGCCGCAGCGGAATGCGGACCCGGTAATGCCGCCCCGGACACACATCGACCGGGCACTCATTCGCTACGCAATGCGTCAGGTTGTGCACCATAAAACTGACCCGGTCAGAAGAATTATCGGGCGCAACATCGCATAAACGAAAAGCCAGCAACGCTTGCGGGCAGTCGGTGGAAAATTCAATTTCAACTTCCGGCGCGCCAAGAATGTCCAACGGCTGGGTCAACCGGGCACCGTCAAAGCAAACCGATTTTTCATCCTCCCGCTGCTGGTCGTCGGGAAGCTCGTCATCGACCCGCATGCCCGGACAATAGTTGCCCGCCGCATCGCCAACATCCTGCGCACTGCACACGACAACATCATCCGCCGAAGGCGTCATCGCCAAAGCTCCCGGCGCCAGATGGAAAGCCAGCGGTGGCGTTACCGACGGCCATTGCGCCTCACCGACCCAGCGCCCCGGGCGCTCATCAAACTTCGACGAAGGACTGCCGTGTTCTTGCATGTAAGCGCGGTACACCGGTAATTGTTCAACCCCGTTTTGCTCGCCTTTTAGCCAGCGGTCGAACCACCGGGTCACTTCGCCATGAAAATCCCCGCGCGGGCCGATTTGGGCGATATTTGGGTAACGATGCTCCCACGGTCCAACCAACGCCTTGACGGGCGCGGTCAGATGTTCTGCCAAAACAGGCGGCGTATCGGAGTACGAATCCGCCCAGCCGCCGATGGCCAGCACCGCACACTGAATGGCATCCCAATCCTCACACACGGAGCCGTGCTTCCAATACGCGCTGTGCCGCTGATGGCGCAACCAGTTGGCGGCAAGAAAAGGCAGCCGTCGCATTCGGTCGAACCAGACTTCCCGCCAATCCTCGCGCACAGTGGGGTCGGGCGGGCGACAAGACAACGCCGTCATCTGCGCGCCCCAGTTAAAGTTGTCATTTAACAGGCAACCGCCCATGTAGTGCGTTTCCTGTCGATAACGGTCATGGGTTGAACACACCGTTACAATTGCCCTCAATGCCTGAGGGCGGCGCATGGCAATTTGCAAGCCGTTAAATCCGCCCCAGGAAATACCAATCATGCCGACCGCACCGCTACACCAGGGCTGTACGGCAATCCATTCGATTACCTCCTCACCGGATGCCAATTCATCGTCCAGATATTCATCCGATAAGTAGCCGTCCGAATCGCCACTGCCGGCGAGGTCAACTCGCACCCCGGCATAACCCGCTTCGACAAAAGCCGGATAGTTGCCTTCATCACGTTGCGCAGTGCCATCGCGCTGACGGTATGGCAAGTATTCTAAAATCGCCGGTACCGGATGCTGCTCCGCCCCATCAGGCAACCACAACCGCGCCGCCAACCGCCGCCCATCTCGCAATTCAATCCAGGTATTTTCGTTAATCATCGCTTTTCCCGGCACAAATGCTAACACTCTGGCGGGACAGAGAAGAACGGATATCCTGGCCCACCTTATTGAAGATTGACTCGACGTCACCACTTTGCGACCTTCTGTACCAGCCATACTAGCACAGGTGCTGGCATGGTCAAGCATTTATGGGTCCAATTGTATAAGGCCAGTATCTTTGGCACTCCGGCAGTTGCTGGAAGCCGAATTGCAGCGGGGTTTGCAGGCCGGGGCTATAGTGGGGAATGACGGTGTTACAGGCGACCAGCCACGCAGCCATTTTACGGTTGAACAGGGACAGGTCGGTGAACAGCAACTCCGCGTGATAATTCACGAACTGTTCCTGGAGGGTGCGGTTGCAGCGCTCACAGTGGGCGCTCATTTTGGGTGATCCGGGGTAGAGCCACCAGTGGGCCACCAGTGGATAATACCGCGCTCATCAAGGCGTTGTGGGAAGTCTCCCATAAACTCGGAGCCGTTATCGGAGAGCAGATATTGCGGTTATATGGGCAGCAGGTCGATGAGCGCATCCAGGGCGATGGCGGCATTGCGGCTGGCAGCGGAATTGGCTGCAAAGGCGACGGCGAAGCGGCTGTTGGGGTCGATACAGGTTTCTACGCAGTCTGGTTTGACACGCCGAGGGCAAAAGCGTGCGCAAGCGAACTCGTCGCCAGTACAAAAACAACGCCGGCGCAGCAGGGTGCGTATTGTTTTTGGTTTCGTTTTTTTAGCAACCCCATGATTCGCCGCCAGCCCGGCCAAAAAAATGTTGGCCAGCTCGGGGTTTTCGCATCTGGCTTAACAAACCGCCTGCTTGCGCTTTGCGCCGAGTGGTTCCGATTAACGCCTGCACCCTCCATATTACCGCGACTGCCGGCACGGAGTCAGTCCCCACCACCGTGCCGGCTGCTACGCATTACTCACCCGTCCGGGGCGCGTTATATCCCTTGAAGGTGGCTTATCAACATCATTAGTCATCTCTCGATCAAAGATTTTCAGCCTCGAAAACCAATGGCACCTCCCCGCCCCAAGGCGAGGCGTACCATGATTGCCACATAACGAACTAATTCAAATGATGCACCGATTGCAACCCATACACCGGAGTCGGTATGTTTTCACAGCGCGCTTTCAGTTGCAGAGATAGAAACTGGGAATAGTGCCTGGATTGATGCAGATTGCCGCCGTGGAACCATAGTCCCGGTTGCCGGGTGGGCTTCCACATGTTGCGTTGTTCACCTTCCCACGGCCCCGGATCCTTTCTGGTGTCCGAGCCGTGCCCCCAGACTTTGCCCACCCGGTCTGCTGCTTCCTGCGATATCAGCTGTGCGGCGAAGCCATTCATCGAGCCGTAACCGGTGGCCAGTACAATCAGGTCCGCCGGCAATTCGGTGCCGTCATCCAGCACCACCGAACGCGGTTTAATCTCGCTGATATTCACCCCGCTGCGCAACTTCACCTTGCCATCGATAATCAGCTGCGAAGCACCGACATCAATATAGTAACCGGAACCGCGCCGCAGGTATTTCATAAACAACCCGGAGCCGTCATCACCCCAGTCGTGCATGAAACCGGCGGCCTCGAGCTGAGAGTAAAAATCGGCATCCCGGCGCGCCATTTCTTCATATACCGGAATCTGGAACGTGTGCATAATTCGGTATGGAATTGAAGCGAAAATCATGTCGGCAGTATTCGTGTCGATGCCATTCGCCAGCGCTTTTTCCGAATATAGCGCGCCCAGGCCGAGCTCCATCAACGTTTCCGAACGCGATATGTGGGTCGATGAGCGCTGAATCATCGTGACGTCGGCGCCCTGCTCATATAATGCCGCACTGATGTCGTGCGCTGAATTGTTGGAACCCAGCACAATGCAGTGCTTGCCACGATACGCGTCGCTGTCTCGATGCGCGCTGGAGTGATGGATATCACCCACAAAATCGTCGGCCCCGGGAATTTCAGGCACATTGGGCATACCGGACATGCCGGTCGCCAGCACGAGTTGCTTCGGTCTCAAGATCACTTCTTCGCCATCGCGCACAACCCGCACTTCCCACTCTTGCTTCTGCTCGTCGTAGCGGGCGTTTTTGCACAGCGTGGAGCTCCAATAATTCAGTTCCATGATTTTGCTGTAGGCTTCCAGCCAGTCGCCGATTTTATCTTTCGGTGAAAATACCGGCCAATCATCGGGGAATGGCAGATACGGCAGATGGTCATACCAGACCGGATCATGCAGGCACAAAGATTTGTAGCGTTTGCGCCACGAATCGCCGGGGCGTTCGTTTTTCTCCACGATGATCGTTGGCACATTCAATCGCCGCAGACGTGCGCCAAGAGCGATGCCGCCTTGTCCGCCCCCGATGATGACGCAATACGGCTGACGTGTATAACCCAGCTCGGTTTGTTCCTGCTGACGCTTTTCCAGCCAGTTTTTACGCCCCGGCTCTACGCCGTGTTCAACCCCCATTGGACGATTCACCTGTTTGGCTTCTTCATGCCCCTTGAGTTCGACCATGGTTGTCAGCAACGTCCAACACTGACCATCGCGCAAACGCATATGCCCGCGACCGTGACTGACCGCAGTATTGAAGTTAATCCACACATCAATGACGCCGTCGGCCTCGTTCGCTTCGCCGTCCAGCCGCCAGTCGCCCGCACCGACTTCGTCCAACCGGGCATCCAGCATCGCCCGGATCGCATCCCGCCCTTCCATGGTCTTGATGTTCCATGTAAATGCCACCAAATCGCGCCAATAACTCTGTTCGGCAAACAAACCCGCGGCAGCGGCGGTATCTTTGCGCGCAAGCGCATCGGAAAAATCATTCAACCATTTGGTTGCCATCTGTGTCGGATTCATCATTCCCTCCAGGTAGTTGATAGATTAAACGGACATCTTCGTGGCGGCGCTCGGATTTACATGTGGTTTTTACCATTGATTCAAAGGTAATGGATATAGAAGTCACGCAATGCCCCAGCATCCAGTTGCGCCGTTTTTTCGATTTCATCCTGTTTGATCGCAACCAGATTGGCCACCAGTTCATCGCCCACTGCTGCGACCAGATCCGTATCGGCACGCAGCGCATCCAAGGCGCCGCCGAGATCTTCCGGCACGCCATCCTCGGCATCGTGGTTTTCCAGGCAATCGGCGGTTTCCGCCGGTGGCAACGGATATTGCTTGACCACCCCGAGACGCGCCGCTTGTAATATCGCTGCGACCATCGTGTAGGGGTTGGCACCGGCATCGGCCATGCGGTGCTCGATGCGCGCATGCACACCGGTCTCGGCGGTGACCCGAGTGGTCACGCCGCGATGGTCATGCCCCCAATTCCGCCAGTAGCCCGACAAACTGGCGGGGCGCAAACGCTGGTAGGAATTCACCGTCGGTGCCAACAGGCCGGCCAGACTGCGGTGATGGTGCAGCAACCCGGCGATACAGCTGCGCGCCAGCGGCGTGAGCTTGTCTTTGGCCGCCGCATCGCCGATGGCATTGCTGCCGTTCGCATCGGTGAAACTAAAATTCACATGTACGCCGGAGCCGCTGAGTGCGGCGATCGGTTTTGGCATCATGGTCAGCAGGATTCCGTGTTCCATCGCCACTTCGCGCGCCATCAACCGAAACAAAAAAATATCATCCACTGCGGCTACCGCTTGATCGTAGCGCAAGGTGAATTCAAATTGCCGCCCACTTCGGCGCGATGCTGCGCCGCAGGCCGAAACAGTAGACGCCATGCAGTGCGAAAAACGCCACGCTATAACGCATTAAAGTGCGCGCGTAATTTTCAGCGTTCCGCACGCCGGCGATTATCAACTCACCAGCGCCCGATGATGATGCCCGCCTCCTCGTCACGCTCCGGCCCCCGCTTCAGCAGCTCATCGAGCGACACTTCCGTACGCACCTGCCGCTGACACAGCCAGTCAAAAAGATGTGCGCGCATCCGGGCACACACTTCCTGATACGCCGGCGTTTCGCCGAGGTCATCGAACTCGTTCGGGTCGTTTTCAAGGTCGTAGAGTTGGTGGCGAAACTTTGCGTGTGCGATGTACTTCCACTGTTTCGAGCGCAGCATCCACACCCGACAGTCATACGGATGCAACCCGAGCAGCCCGCGCGGCCCACGGTCGCCGAAATCGATCTCGCTGACAATGCATTCGCGCACCGACCGGGGCTGCGCGCGCAACGCCGGCAATAGCGACTGCCCTTCGAGCGGCGCCGCCGGCGTACCGCCGAGCGCTTCCACCAGGGTCGGCAATACATCAACCGCGCCGACCAGATCATCATTGACACTGCCGCGCGTGGCATCGGCGCCGGCGTCAGGGTCGCAGACAATCAGCGGAATGCGCACCGACGGCTCGTGAAAAATATCCTTTTCGCCGAGCCAGTGATCGCCCAGATAATCGCCGTGGTCGCTGGTGAAAACGATCAACGTATCGTCGAACAAACCGTGCTCACGCATATAGTCAAACAAGCGCCCGAGGTTGTCATCGACCTCTTTGATCAGCCCCATATAAGTCGGCACAACGCGCGCACGCACGGCGTCGCGAGCAAAGCTCCGGCTGTACTCCTGCGCCATGAACGCGGCATACAGCGGATGCGGATTGTGTCGTTCGGACTCATCGCGCACCGCCGGCAACACCTGCTCGGCGGAAAACAGATTGTGATACGGCGCCGGCGCCAGATACGGCCAGTGCGGCCGAAAGAAACTCAAATGCAGACACCAGCGCTGCCCGGATGAAGCGGCCTGCTCGAGAAAATCAATCGCGCGCCGGGTCAAAAACGCCGTATCCGAGTGCGCCGCCGCCACCCGCGACGGGTAGCAGGCGTTGCGCATGTGCCAACCGCTGACCAGGCTGCCGTGCTCATCAAGCGCGCTATTGGCATACGCTGCCCACGGATTGTCGGCGGTGTAACCGTGGGCGCGCAAGAAAGCATTGTAGCCGAGGTCGCGCGGCACCAGTTGATCCGGGTACAACCCCTCCAACCGCTCGAACGGCTCAAAGCCGCCGCACTCGGCGCGTCGAAGCGAGGCCGGATTGCTGCCTCCCCCGGCCAATCGCGCGCGCTCGAATCGCACATCCGACTTGCCGACCAACACCGTCGTCAGCCCGGCCGCGCCAAGATAATCCCCCAGCGTCCGCTCGCCCGGCTTCATCGGGTCCTCGTTCGCCATCACGCCATGCGACGTCATGTAGCGCCCGGTATAAAAACTCGCCCGCGATGGCCCGCACAACGGCGCCTGACAAAACGCATGGGAAAAACGCACCCCGCGGGCGGCAAGATGATCGATGTTCGGCGTATGCAGCCAAGGATGCCCGGCGCAGGACAGGTAATCCCAACGCAACTGATCGCACATGATAAAAAGAATATTCTTCGGCATTGTCAGTTCTCAAAACCGCATCGTCTGCAAGTCAGGTCGCATCGTCAATGCGGAACTCCATGGTAGTGGAGCCGCCGAATCCGAGCAGCCACCGAAGCCAGGGGAAATGCTCGGTACGGACGGCAACAAACCCTCTCCGCTCGTACAATCGCCGCGCGCCGGGATTGATGTCGATGACATCCAGCCGCACGGTTTTGAAACCATTCCCCCTGGCATAGTTCACGATCTCATGCAGCAACCGGCTCCCGATGCCCTGCCCACGATAGTCCTCATGCACCGCAATACCGTCCATCACCAACTCTCCTGGCGCGGGTGTTCTTGCGTACAGGCCAAATACGGCAATCGCCCAGAGCCCACGGAACACACCCAGCCTGGCAAGGAGCCGCCCGGCGCCGATGCCGCCGGTAAAGGAGCCCGCAGGCGTATGAAAACCCGCAAGCCCCACCAGCACCTGCCCCGCGCTTGCAGTAACCCCGAATTTCCCGACGAACGCACGTCGCAGTACGTCTTCCCGAACCCGCCGGGATTTGATGGCAAGACTGAACTTTGCCCCAAAGGCCTCATCGTATATCTGCGCGGCCCTCTCGCGCTGAGTCTCCGCAAGGCCGATTCCGTAACCAATCGTTTCTTGTGTCACGCTCTGTTGGTAGTCTCATTGCGAACCGAGCGGATCATGATTCAAGACGAGAGTAACCGCAAATTGTCATCTGAATAGTGCGAAGCAATCCATATTGTTCTGCTATCGCGTTTTGTGTCATTTTTCCCTCTTTCTCGATTTTTTTCTTCAAACAACTCATAAATTGATCGATTGACTCGACCCGACATCCTGCAACCGTATCCCGACCGGAACTGACCAGAATAGCAACCTGATCAAGCGGGGTTTTTTTATCAAGCCACGGAAACACCTCCTGATAGATATATTCCCTCCCATGCAGAAACTTTTTCTTAAAGCGCTCCTCCCGTTTCTTCCACGAGTGCGCATCTATTGAGGGTTCAATGTGTATCAGGTGCCGGGTTTGTGGATGATAGGCCACGATATCCAATTCACCCGCCCATCCGCCGTGGGATAGCCTGCCCACCTTCACATTACCCTTAACGATATAGCCCTGCCATTCATAGCACTGCCGAACCAGGGTTTCCAAATGGTTCATCTTATTTCGTCATCCCGGATACTGACAGGAGGCCGATACCACTCAGCCGCGCACGCTGCTGAGCAACTGCTCGGCGCCGCGTGCAAGCAAGGTGCTGTCGGCGCCGCAGATCACAAAGGAAAATCCCTCATCAAGCAGCCGCCGGGCGAACGCCGGGTCGAGCACGAGGGTGCCCACCGGTACCCCGGCCTCGATCAGCTTGTGCGCCACAGGTCGAATCAGATGCCACACATCGGCGTGCATCGGCTCGCCGAGATAGCCCAGGTCGGCGGCGATGTCGGCGGGGCCGAAGAACACGCCGTCGATGCCGTCGGTGCTGCCAATCGCCGCCGCCTGCGCCACGCCGGCGCGGGTTTCGAGCTGTACGATGACCGCCGTTTCGTCCTCCACGCGGGCGAAATAATCATCCACCCGGCCAAACCGGTTGGCCCGGGTAAAGCCGGATACGCCGCGGATGCCGCGCGGTGGATAGCGCACGGCGGCAACCGCCCGAGCGGCTTCCTGCGGGGATTGCACCATCGGGAACAACAGCCCCGGCGCCCCCACATCCAGCAGCCGTTTGACCTTCACCGGGTCGTTCCAGTCCGGGCGCACAATCGGGGTGGTTTGATAGCCGGCAAACGCCTGCAACTGCTGCATCACCGAATCCACCTCATTGGGGGAATGCTCCATGTCGATCACCGCCCAGTCGAAACCGGCGCCGGCCACCACCTCGGCACAGAGCGAACTGCACAGACTCACCCAGATGCCGAGCTGCGGCTTACCCGCCCGCAGCGCTTGCAGGAATGCATTGGTGGGCAATTTCATATCACCGCCCGCTCTATAATCGGATCATTTCGCACGATGCGATTATAATGGAAAGCGCGGAGGTCGAGCGTGCGATATTCGCCGTAGGTCAGCCATTCCGCGGTGCCGCGCCCCATTGCGGGGGATTGCTGCAAGCCGTGCCCCGAGAAGCCGTTGAGAAAAATAAAGTTCTCTACCGCGGTATGCGGCCCCATGATCGCGTTGTGATCGAAGCTGTTCCAGGCATAGTGCCCGGCCCATTCATGGGTCACCTTGATCGCGTCGAATTGCGGGATGCGCGCGGCCAGTACCGGCCAGATATGCTGCTCCCAGAGGCTCTGATCCAGCTGAAAATCATCGTATTCCACGGCCGGGTCTACCGCAGCGTGACCGCCGCACAGATAGGTGCCGCCCCCGTTTTCGCGCACGTGCACACCGGCCGGGTCGATGGTCAGCGGCAAGTCGCGGTCCAGCGGCCGCTCGGCGGAAAACACCCAGGAAAAACGTTTGCGCGGCTCCACCGGCACGGTGATGCCGGCCATGCCTGCGGTGCGCGCGGCGCGCGGCCCGGAGGTGTTGACCACCTGCCCACACGCGATCACCTCACCCGTGGCCAGCGTGACGCTTTCGACCCGCGTGCCGGCGGCATTTTTCGTCATCGCCACCACTTCGTTGGCGATGTATTCCACCCCGCGCTCGCTTGACGAGCGGCGCCACCAATCGAATACCGCAGTACCGTCCCAGAGGCCTTCGTTCACCAGATTGATCGAGCCCAGCACAATGTCGTCGACGTTGTAGAACGGGTAGTTGCGCTTGATCTCGTCCGGCGTCATTAATTGCGTGGCCGCGCCGGCCGCCCGCTGCACTTGCTGATTCGCGCGCAGCACCGCGGCGAAGTCCGGCGAATCCGCGAGGTACATATACCCAAAACTGCGAATCGCCAGCTTGGGCACGCGGCGGTCGCCGCCCATGTAACGCCGCAGGTGGTTGACGAAGTCGGCGGCGAACTGCGAGATGCGCACATTCAGTTCGGTCGAAAACTGTTGTCGCATGCAGCTGTTGGTGTGCGCCGTCGAGCACTTCTCGTAACTCGGGTCGCGCTCTATCACCAGCACCGAGCCGTCGAAATCGGGGTTGTCGGTAAGGAACCACGCCGTTGATGCGCCCATAATCGCCCCGCCCACGAGCACCACGTCATAACTGCCGGCGGCCGGCGAGGCGGCGCACGCGGGGCGCGATGCCCGCGTTTGCGGTGCCTGTTGTGCCGGTTGTGTCACTGCCTGTTCTCCCCGCTGTGTGTATGGGTCCAATACCTTTGGCACTGTGGCAGTTGTTGGAAGCCGAATTGTATCGGAGTTTGCAGACCGAGGCTATGGTGGGGAATGACGGTGTTATATTCGACCAGCCAGGCGGCCATTTTGCGGTTAAACAAGGCCAGGTCAGTGAACAGCAAGTCGGCGTGATAATCCACGAACTGCTCCTGTATGGTGCGGTTGAAGCGCTCACAATGGGCATTCATTTTGGGTGACCTGGGGTAAGTCCACCAGTGGACAATACCGAGCTGATTAAGGCGTTGCTGGAAATCACCCATGAACTCAGAACCGTTATCGGAGAGCAGGAATTGCGGTTGCACGGGCAGCAGGTCGGTGAGCGCCTCCAGGGCGATGGAGGTGTTGCGGCTGGTAGCAGAATTGGCCGCAAAGGCAATGGCAAAGCGGCTGTTGGGGTCGATGAAGGTGAACAGGTAGCGGCGGATGCCGTCGCGCAGGCGCATCACGGTATCGCAGGCAAACAGGGCCAGTGGCGGCGACCGGTAGTGTTTGGGTTTGCGTGTTTTACGGGTACGCAGCAGCGGTTTGAGGCGCCCGGTGGGTGAGATACGCGCGGGAGCGTGGCGCATTTTATGCGGGTCTTTGGCAATGATGCGCCCGATGGTGGAGACGCTCGGCAGCGCCAGTCGCCGCTGCGCGCACCAGTCGCGTAATAATACATGGAGTTTGGCCTTGCCGAGGTTGGGGTATTGTCGGCGCAATTGCCGGATTTGCTCGCTCAGGAGCGGTGGCGTGACTGGTCGCCTGCGCCGGTGCGGTACACAGGATTCAGGCGTGAGCGCGGCGGCGTTGCCGGCGTTGTGTTTGAGGGTCTGACGCCAGCGATAGAGCGTACGAATGCTGACCTTAAAGGCCTCGCTGGCAGCGATTTTGCCGTGCCGGTCGGAAAATTCCCCGATCGCAAGGCGGTGTTGGGCATGTTTGGAAGTCATCCCCCAAACATGCCCTGAATGAGCTACTCGGTAAAACCCCCGGATGCGGTATCCGGCATGGTGAATTTGCATGGCTCTCCTCTTGGGGCAGAGTGCCAAAGGTTTCTGAGCTTATACAAGCCCACACCCACTCTGCGAAAGCCCCACGGCGGAGTGACTGCTTATACTACAAGGTGCGTCGTATGGGCGGATGGCCTCTAGTCCTTCCAGGGTCTCGGCGTAGGGGGGGTTGTCAAAACCAGCCGAGTACGGCAATGGCAATTAAAAAACCCCTGCGACCGCTCAGCCGCAGGGGTTCTCAGGTTGTATTGACAGGCTACCAGGACCAACTCACCCCGGCACGGCTGGTAATCGTGTCGCCCGCTGTCGAAATACCGATATTGATGTGGGTGGACTTCTTTAAACGACCGGCGAAGCCCATTGCGACCGCCGACGAGCCCCCGTGATTGCCCAGCCCCAGACCGAGGGTATAGCGGCCTTTGCCGGGAACAGCGTTAGGCAAAGCGGACAGCGCCGCAGACATGGCGATGCCCTCGTCCAGCTGCGTGGATAAGCTTTCCACCCGCCGGTTTAAGCCGTCTACACGCTGATCCAAGCCGCCCAGAGCGCCCAAATCCAGCGTTCTCAACCGTGTGGTGCGGCCCCCCGGGGGCCCCTCGGTCTCTTCTACCACCACACGGCGCGTCACGCCTGCGGCGGGCATATCAGTAGCCCGCTCAAGATCAAAACCGCCACCCGCTTTCATTTCACCGACACCCTCTTCCATTTGACCGACTCTCCCTGCGATACTGCCGGGGTCCGGGTCAACGCTATTGGCGCCCTCGGCAGAACCGGTCGGGGTGCCGAACAGGTGACGGAACATTAACTGGTTTTGCTGGACCACGCCCCGGTCCACGCCGAGTTGTATGAACTGTTCTTCCTTCGTATTCAGTGGAATCTCAACTCCGTCATCATCCAAAATCACGATTGGGGCGTCCAGATCAACTGCTGTACCAATTCGGGTGGCCAGATACGCCACTTTCTGGTTAACGCTACCGCCTCTCAGGACCACGGCCTGGCTCGTTGCTGTCCGTTCCTCGTCCAGTGTCACCGTTTCGCCTTCGATCAAATCGCTCACCTCGTCGACGGTTTCAACCGCAGACCCGACCTCTTCTTCAACAACTCGGGCGGCATTCGCCGCGCTAATCGCATCGCCAGTACGCAAAACATTTTGCACAGCGCTGATGCGCGCATAGACGCTGCCGTCCATATCCGCCCCATCCCCATCCGTGCCCAAACCACTTTGCACAGCGCTGATGCGCGCATAGGCGCTGCCGGTCGCAGACTCCGCATCCGTAGCCGTGCCCAAACCACTTTGCACAGCGCTGATGCGCGCATAGGCACTGCCGTCCACAGCCGCCGTATCGTCAGCCGTGCCCAAACCACTTTGCACAGCGCTGATGCGCGCATAGGCGCTGCCGGTCGCAGACTCCGCATCCGTAGCCGTGCCCAAACCACTTTGCACAGCGCTGATGCGCGCATGGGCGCTGCCTTCCGCATCCATCAGCTCGTCAACCGTGCCCAAAACACTTTGCACAGCGTTGATGCGCGCATGGGCGCTGCCGCCCGTAGACGCCGGATCGCCAACCGCGCCCAAACCACTTTGCACAGCTCTGATGCGCGCATAGGCGCTGCCGGTCGCAGACTCCGGATCCATAGCCGTGCCCAAATCGGTGCGCAGGGCGGCATCACCCAACATTCGAGCGGCCCTTTCCGCTCCCAGTTCCCCGACGCCACCGCTGCTCAGGCTGGATAACGCGCTTTCAATGCCACTCACGGCAGTTTCACGGGCGGCAATCTCAGCGCCTATGCGCGCATAGACGCTGCCGTCCGCAGCCGCCACATCCGCAGCCGTACCCAAATCGTTGCGCAGGGCGGCATCACCGGCTGCAATCTCGCGCCGCACGCTGCCACCGTCGGTGGCAAGGTTGCCATCGGCATCGGTGGTTACCAACTGGGGACCGGACGCCGAATCATCGGGCAAGCCCGGCAGAGTATACGTGCTGGCAGCGCGCGTTTCGTCCACACCGGTAGTGGCGGGGTCATCCTCGACTGACCTGACGCCCAGCACAATCTGATTGTCTCGACGGGCGACTGCACCTGCGCCCAGGGCGGTGGATAGTCTGCCGGCGGCTTCTGCGCCTGCACCCACAGCGGTGGATCCTTCGCCGGATGCTTCCGCGCTGACGCCTATAGCGGTGGTAAAAGAGTTTATGGCACGGGCATCGGCGCCTACGGCGGTGGCGCGCTCTACAGTAAGGGCATCCAAAATGTCTTCCCGCAACCGCGTCTGAATGCCGGCACGGAACGCATCGCCTGCGGGGGAATCGACCTCTAACAGCGGATCGGCCTGTTCCTCAGCGGTGTAAAATTTCAGGCAATCCGGTATATAGACTTCAGCGTCGAGAGCACATTCAATTAATTCGTCGGGAGTTCCCATATTATCGTCGGCAGCGATGACATCTTCAAAGTCTTCACCGGGTGCCAGATTGGCCGCGTAGGCACCGTGACCCAACGCAGTGGAGCGCAGTCCCAGTGCGTTGGCGTAGCGACCAAACGCGCTGCTACGATCCCCGTAAGTGCTGGAAATCTGCCCTACTGCGGTAGATCTTTCGCCACCACTATGGGCAAATTGTCCGAGAGCAGTAGACCTGTCACCATAGGCACGGGTATGGTCGCCGAGCGCTACAGAATTCTCACCCTGCGCGCCGGAAAGCTGACCCAGGGCGGTGGATTGCCGGTCGGTAGCTCTCGCGCCTTGCCCCACGGCGGTGGCATCTTCACCGGTGGCTCTCGCCCTCTGCCCCAGGGCGGTGGCATCATCGCCGGCGGCTCTCGCCTCCTGTCCCAAAGCGGTGGATTGATCGCCGGAGGCTTCCGCCCCCTGCCCCACGGCGGTAGTATCATCATTTATGGCTCTGGCGCTGTCGCCTACGGCGGTGGCGCGCTCTACAGTAAGGGCATCCAAAATGTCTTCCCGCAACCGCGTCTGAATGCCGGCACGGAACGCATCGCCTGCGGGGGAATCGACCTCTAACAGCGGATCGGCCTGTTCCTCAGCGGTGTAAAATTTCAGGCAATCCGGTATATAGGGCTTGTTATCCGCAGCACATTCAATTAATTCGGGCGGGAATCCCGGGCTGTCGGCAACGATGGCATCTTCAAATTCTTGACCGGGTGCCAGGTTGGCCGCATAGGCACCATTGCCCAACGCAGTGGTGCGCAGTCCCAGCGCGTTGGCGTAGTGGCCAAACGCGCTGCTACGCTGGCCATAAGCACTGGAGACACCCCCTATTGCGGTAGATCTATCGCTGCCACTATGGGCAAAATCCCCAAGGGCAGCGGACCTAAGGCCATAGGCACGGGCATTGTAACCGAGCGCTATAGACTTACTACCCTGTGCCCCGGAATTTTGACCCAGAGCAGTGGATTCATCGCCGGAGGCTTCTGCACTCTGTCCCACGGCGGTAGCATCATCGTTTGTCGCTCTGGCGCTGTCACCTACGGCGGTGGCGCGCTCTACAGTAAGGCCATCCAAAACGCCTTGCAACCGCGTCTGAATGCCGGCACGGAACGCTTCACCTTCGGCGTTCTCGGCGGTTAACAGCGAATTGGCCTTTTCCTGATCGGTGTAGTATTTCAGGCAATCCGGTACGTAGGCTCTCTGGTCGAGAGCACATTCAATTAATTCGGGGGGATATCCCAGATTATTGTCGGCAGCGATGACATCCTCAAAGTCTTCACCGGGTGCCAGATTGGCCGCGTAGGCGCTCTGGCCCAGCGCAGTGGAGTGCCGTCCCAGCGCGTGGGCGTAATTACCAAACGCGCTGCTACGCTCTCCGTAAGTGACGGAGATCCGCCCTACTGCGGTAGATCTGTCGCCACCACTATGAGCAAAAGCCCCGAGAGCAATGGACCTGCCACCATAGGATCGGGCATGGTCACCGATCGCTATAGAATTACCACCCTGTGCCCCAGAACTTTGACCCAGGGCAGTGGATGAATCGCCGGAGGCTCTCGCACCCTGTCCCACGGCTGTGGCATCATAGCCAGTAGCCCTGGCTCTGTCACCCACCGCAGTAGTGCGAAACCCGAGAGATTCCGGCGAGGCGTCTTCTCCCAACACATCTAAAGTGTTCGACCTATAGAGCTCGCCTCCAACCACGGCAAACACCGTTCCGGTGCGCCCAGCGGCGTCCCTGAATGCTACTAAATCGGTATAGGTTGCAACCAGGTTAGCATCGGTCAGGGTATTGCCGGGAGCATCTTCAAATTCGCGAAGAAGATAAATAGGATAGAGACGCCCGTTTATTTCGGCATTTCGGTCCTCATACCGATCCGCATTGGCCAAAAACTCTGCCACATTGGCATAGCTCGGGATAGAAGCGACGACATCATCGGCACCTTCTCCTATCGCAAGCCCCCAGGCGGAAGTTACCCCCCCCCCCCCCCCCCCACAAAATATTGCAAGGAGAGCCGCCGTACACAGCAGGAGTCGTGTGTAATGCCGACCTTTATCGGTCAACCTGATCAATGATGAAATCCCGGTTACTGAGTTACTTTTTTGCATGTCTTTCATTCCTCAATTAATGTGTGATTGCGATTTAAATTTCTTCCCGCCATGCTGTTTTCCACTCAGTGTATTGCCTGACTGGAAGGCGGTTAGCCCTGCATAGCATGATTGCGTGGGAAGCTCAGGCGCTCGCATACTATCGTTTGGTTGCAGACAAAGTCAAGCAAAATATGCAGGCCCGGCGACTTTGGCAATCAGGCAGTTGCTGAAAGCGGCATTGTGGCGGGGGTTGCAGACCGAGGCTATGGTGGAGAATGGCGTGTTACAGGCACCAGCCACGCGGCCATTTTCCGGTTGAACAGGGCCAGGCTGGGGAACAGCGGTGGCGGGCGGTGGTGTTTGAGTCTGCGGATTTTGCGCGTGCGGCACCGGGGCGCGGCGACCAATGGGGCGGTACGGGCCGGGGCGGGGCGTAGCGGGGCCGGGTCGGCGTGAAAAATGAAAATTTCGCTGTCGCCGCTGCCTCTCACGAGCGAATCTTTCGCGCCTTTCGGCGATGTCATAGAAGCCGACGGACGCCCGCATTTTTCCGTTAATGACGGCACTGCATGGCGATTCAACGACCTCGCCCGCGTGGAAGCGGCGAAAGACGGCGTTGCCGCACTAAGCATTTTTCGCGCCGCCGCCCGAAAATTGCCGCTGCGAATTGAAATGCTGGAGCGCCATCCCTTGGGTTCGCAGGCGTTTGTGCCGATGACGGCGGGAAGATTCGCGGTTGTGGTCGCGCCGCTTGGCGATGAAATTTTGGCGGAATCGCTGCGGGCGTTTATTGTTGAGCCGGGGCGCGGAATAAATTTTCGTCGTGGTATATGGCATTATCCGCTGATTGCATTGGATTCGGGAGGCGACTTTTTAGTCGCCGACCGCATTGGCCCGGGCGACAATTTAGAAAAGCGATACTTTCCGGACGATGTAAAAATCATCCTCAACATTTAATTTCTCCCTCAAATTTCCCCGTCCGGTTATTTGACAGCGGGGAGAATTATGGTAATAATTCAACTTCGCTAATAAAAAACGGAGGCACAACCATGAATAGCACCCCTCAGCCGCGCATCGGCGTGGCAACCGCCGGATTTTGGAACGGCCTGCATCCCGGCATGGCACTCGCCGCCAAAGGCATTGTGGCGGCGTTCGTGATTTTCACGATACTCAATGTGGAGTTCGCCAATTCCATTTACGGCGCCGTGCGCGGCTGGCTGGAATCGACGCTCAACTGGTATTACATTTCCACCGTGTCGGTGGTGTTTTTCGCCACGCTGTACTTGATGTTCAGCCGCTTCGGCAGCATTCGTCTCGGCGACGACGACTCGCGCCCCGAATTTTCAAATTTTTCGTGGTTTTCGATGCTGTTTTCGGCCGGCGTTGGAATCGGTTTGCTGTTCTGGTCCATCGCCGAGCCGATTTACCATTTTCAAGGGAATCCGTTTCAAGACCAAGCGGGCGTTGCTCCGCAGTCGGAATCCGCCGCCATCATCGCCATGCGCGTGACTTATTTCCATTGGGGATTCCACGGCTGGGCGGTTTATGTGATGGTCGGGCTGTGCTTGGCGTATTTCGGCTTTCGGAAAAAATTGCCGCTGACTTTGCGCAGCGCCCTGCATCCGATTATCGGCGACAAAATCTACGGGCCAATCGGTAACGCCGTCGATTTGCTGGCTGTTTTCGGCACGGTGTTCGGCGTCGCCACCTCGCTGGGGCTCGGCGTGAGCCAGATGGGAGCCGGGCTGAAATATCTGTTTGATATCGACAATACGGTGATGACGCAGGTTATTCTTATTGCTGTCATTTCGGCGGTGGCGACTCTGTCGGCGGTTTCCGGCGTCGGCAAGGGAATCCGCATCATCAGCGAATGGAACATTTATCTCAGCATAATTTTGGTCGGGGCGTTTTTGCTGATCGGACCGACAAAATGGCTGCTTGGGTTTTTCATCACCACTGTCGGCGACTATCTGTGGAATGTCGTGCCGATGGGATTCTGGACGGCGGGCGGCGAAAAATCGTCGGCGTGGCAGGGCGCATGGACAATCTTTTATTGGGGCTGGTGGATTTCGTGGGCGCCTTTCGTCGGAATGTTCATCGCCCGAATTTCACGTGGCCGGACGATTCGGGAATTTATGGTCGGGGTGATGTTCGTGCCGACTTCCATCGCTTTTTTCTGGCTGGCGATTTTCGGCGGCAGCGCATTGCATTTGGAATTATTCAGCGAGGGGCCGACCGTCGTGGCCGGCGCCGGACAATCCGCCCTGCTCTCGCTGTTCCAGACCGACACTGACATCATCGGCGCGGTCAACGAGGATATATCCACCGCCCTCTACACAACGATAGGAGCGATGAATTTCGGCTGGGCGACTTGGGCGATTGCGGCATTGGCGACATTCCTCATATCCACATGGTTCATCACTTCGTCCGACTCCGGCACGCTGGTGATAACCACGATGCTCAGCATGGGCAACGACAACCCGCCGCAGAAATTCCGCATCATGTGGGGATTGGGCGAAGGACTCGTCGCCGCCGTGCTGCTGGTTGCCGGCGGACTCGGAGCGTTGCAGACGGCATCCATTGCCGCCGCTTTTCCGGTCAGCATTATTCTGCTGCTGATAACTTGGGGCGTGATTAAATCGCTGCGGGAGGATTCTTCCGCTGTCGCCGCTATTCCGCCTCCAATGAAAGAGGCGGCGCAAGCCGCATAGCGTCGGCAAAATAAAAGGACGGACGAATTTGGCGGGGCGAGTCGCTTGCCCCGCCCTGCGTTATAATGCGAATTCCAGCGATTGGAATTTTCGCAATGACAGCGGCAAGTCGCGGTCCAGCGGCCGCTCGGCGGAAAACACCCAGGAAAAACGTTTGCGCGGCTCCACCGGCACGGTGATGCCGGCCATGCCTACGGTGCGCGCGGCGCGCGGCCCGGAGGTGTTGACCACCTGCCCACACGCGATCACCTCACCCGTGGCCAGCGTGACGCTTTCGACCCGCGTGCCGGCGGCATTTTTCGTCATCGCCACCACTTCGTTGGCGATGTATTCCACCCCGCGCTCGCTTGACGAGCGGCGCCACCAATCGAATACCGCGGTACCGTCCCAGAGGCCTTCGTTCACCAGGTTGATCGAGCCCAGCACAATGTCGTCGACGTTGTAGAACGGGTAGTTGCGCTTGATCTCGTCCGGCGTCATTAATTGCGTGGCCGCGCCGGCCGCCCGCTGCACTTGCTGATTCGCGCGCAGCACCGCGGCGAAGTCCGGCGAATCCGCGAGGTACATATACCCAAAACTGCGAATCGCCAGCTCGGGCACGCGGCGGTCGCCGCCCATGTAACGCCGCAGGTGGTTGACGAAGTCGGCGGCGAACTGCGAGATGCGCACATTCAGTTCGGTCGAAAACTGTTGTCGCATGCAGCTGTTGGTGTGCGCCGTCGAACACTTCTCGTAACTCGGGTCGCGCTCTATCACCAGCACCGAGCCGTCGAAATCGGGGTTGTCGGTAAGGAACCACGCCGTCGATGCGCCCATGATCGCCCCGCCCACGAGCACCACGTCATAACTGCCGGCGGCCGGCGAGGCGGCGCACGCGGGGCGCGATGCCCGCGTTTGCGGTGCCTGTTGTGCCGGTTGTGTCACTGCCTGTTCTCCCCGCTGTGCGCGTTATCGATGGCGGTTGCGCTCCGCCCCGGACAGCCCGTACCCCGCCCGGGTTGCAAGCCGGGCACCCTGAATATACCGCATTTGCCGGGGGCAATTCTGCCCTGCCCTGTCAATCCGCCTGCCTGCACTTTACGCCCGGCAATGCCGATTATCGATGCCGATAATCGGTATCACTCCACGCAGGGTACGGATAAGTGATGCGCTTGCCGGTATTGCTGTTGTATTCGTCAAGCAGCAGCGTGCCGCGCGGAAACGGTGGTGGGATGGGTATGAAATAGAACCGTCATTCCCGCGCAAGCGGGAATCCAGTAAAACGCGGTACTAACCCGCCCCCGCTTACAGACTGCGGAGGCAGGTTGTGGATGACAAAACTCGCTTTTAAGAAGCGTTGTATAGCTCCGGCACCTTTGGCAATCAACCAGTTGCCGGAAGCCGCGTTATAGCGGGGTTTACAGGCCGAGGCAGGGGCTACTCGACACCAGTGGGGGCTTATTTTACGTCCCGGCCGATACGCTCCGCGACCAATTCAAACGCACCGATTACCCGCACCGCGCGGCCCTGCTTGCGGCAAATTTCCCACCAGCAACCCGTTTCGGTTTGAGATTATCTACATCACGGGTTATAAAATGGCGGCGAGGGCGAAAGTCTCCGCCGCTTTTTTGTGTTTTTGATGGTGGGGTTGGGGGTGGTTTTTGGGGTATTTGGCAAAAAAGCGTAAATTTGCCAATTATTATTCAATACTGCTGCAAAAAACCTTGCAAATCGCTTGCAAAAAGCGGATTTTTTGACATTCAATGTGCGCGTGCAGATTTTTTTATATGCATACAACCCGATTATTCGGCTGCATTAACAAGATAGCAATTTATAACGACCAACCGCGAGAAAACCATGGCAAAAGCAATTCATTCGATGATCCGCGTCTTTGACGAAAATAAGTCAGTGGACTTTTACCTTAAGGCATTCAATCTTGGGGTGAAAAGTCGGTTTGAGTTTGACGGGTTCACTTTGGTGTATCTGAAAAACGAAGAGAACGATTTTGAAATTGAACTGACTATTAATCACAACCAGCAAGAACCCTATACGCACGGCAGTGGGTACGGCCACCTGGCGGTCTGCGTTGCCGATGTTGATAGCGAGCATGCGCGCCTTGTTGGTGAGGGTATGCATCCAACGGATGTAAAGGAATTCCATCGTGACGGGGAATTAATGGCCAGATTTTTCTTTATACAAGATCCTGACGGCTATAAAATTGAGGTGTTGCAGAGTCACGGTCGTTATGTCTAAACGGTCGTTTACTTGCAATGCAAATATCTTATGTAAAATCCACTTTCTTAACGGAGTACAACATGAAACCAACACGACTTAATGGTAGTCACAATTTCGATAGCGGGCGCCGCAAGGTGCTGACTGATGGAGGTGCATTAATAGCAATGTCGGTGCTGCCCTCCGGCATGATTATCGGCGCACAAAGCGCGTGGTCAGCCACCGCCAAATCGCTTAAGCCAGAATCGTTCGCAACTCTCGTGCAAGCGTGTCGTGATATATATCCGCATGACCAACTTGCCGATTCCTTTTATGCGAAAGTCGTAGAAGGTTTTGATGCCGATGCTGTGAATGATGATGGTGTAAAAAGTTTGCTGGAAGGCGGCGTATCCGCCCTTAATCAAGCGGCGCAAAAATCGCACGATGTGGATTATCTTGATGTGGGTTGGGAAATACAGCGCGTAGACATTCTGCGCGCCATGCAAAGTGATGCATTTTTCCAGAAATTGCGATCCACTCTGGTAACAGGAATCTACAACAACCAGGACGCATGGCCGATTTTTGGCTACGAGGGCGAATCCGCATCCAAAGGCGGATACATTCGCCGCGGTTTTAATGACATCGACTGGTTATAAGCGAGGACAACACAATGAACACAAAATTCAATTTGAACGACGATAAGGTCGTGGTAGTGGTCGGTTCCGGCGCAGGTGGTGGAACGGTGGGTGCTGAACTGGCTATGCAAGGTGTCAAGGCCGTGATTTTAGAAGCGGGCGGGCGCCATGAAACAGCGGACTTCCAGAATGATGAGTGGGGAAGTTTCTCACAAATATCCTGGCTGGACAAACGCACAACTTCCGGAAGGTGGCGCGTATCACGCGATTTTTCCGGATTACCGGCGTGGATTGTAAAAGCAGTCGGCGGTTCTACAGTGCATTGGGCGGGTGCCAGCCTGCGATTGCAAGACCACGAATTCAGATCCAAAACCCACTACGGCGAAATTGCCGGGGCGAATTTACTGGATTGGCCAGTCACGCTAAAAGAATTGGAACCGTGGTACGACAAAGCGGAAGACCGTATGGGTGTAACCCGCACGAATGGGATTCCCGGCTTGCCCGGCAACAACAATTTCAAGGTCATGAAGAAAGGTGCTGACTTGCTTGGCTACAAGCAGTGTCACACCGGGCGCATGGCGATTAATTCAGAAACGCGCGACGGTCGAGCCCCTTGTCAACAACTTGGTTTTTGTTTTCAAGGATGCAAAACCGGCGCAAAGTGGAGTACCTTGGTTGCCGAAATTCCCAAAGGTGAAAAAACGGGCAACCTTGAAGTGCGCCCAAATTCGCAAGTTCTGAAAATCGAGCATGACAGCAAGGGAAAAGCAACCGGCGTTTTATATGCCGACGAAGACGGCAACATGCACATGCAGAAAGCGCGCGCAGTTTGCGTTGCTGGCAACTCAATCGAAAGTCCGCGTTTGTTACTAAATTCCGCTTCCAACATGTTCCCGGATGGATTGGCAAACTCATCCGGCATGGTCGGCAAAAACTACATGCGACACATGACCGGTTCGGTCTATGGGGTTTTCGACCAGCCGGTTAACATGTATCGTGGCACCACCATGGCCGGCATCATTCAAGACGAAGCCAGGCATGATCCGTCGCGCGGTTTTGTTGGCGGTTATGAAATGGAAACTTTGTCATTGGGGATTCCATTTATGGCTGCGTTTCTCGATCCTGGGGCCTGGGGTCGTGAGTTCGCTTCGGCTATGGATTCATACGAGAACATGGCCGGTATGTGGCTGGTTGGTGAAGACATGCCACAAGAGCGCAACCGCATCAGTTTGCATAAAACCGAGAAAGATCAGTATGGTTTGCCGGTGCCGAATGTTAATTTTGATGATCACGCAAACGACATTGCAATGCGCAATCATGCATATCGGCAAGGTTCAGCGGTGTATGATGCCGTTGGTGCAACGCGAACTTTGCCAACCCCGCCGTATCCATCCACGCACAATCTCGGCACTAATCGCATGAGCAAAAAGTCTGGTGATGGCGTAGTAAACCAGTGGGGGCAGGCGCACGATATATCCAATCTGTTCGTCTCGGATGGCAGTGTATTTACGACCGGCGGCGCGGAAAATCCAACTCTCACAATCATGGCGTTGGCGTTGCGGCAAGCGGATTACATTGCTAAACAAGTGTCACGCGGCAACATATAATCGCGAGTTAGCGTTACTAAAAAGCGGCGGTGGGTTGGCATAATCGCCGCCGCTTTTATAGGTTATTTTTTAATAAACCATTTTTATCAACCAACTCACCAACGGGGGTGAATTATGTTGACCATCAAAACACTTGAAAATACCTCTATCCTCGGTGGTGAATATCGTCCGTCGCCCGAATCGCTACCACCCATTTATTCCTTACCGCTACGGTGCAAAGCCTGTTTGCTGTGGATCTGGAGAGATTTGGTCTTCCCGTATGGCCTCTTTTTTCTCGGACTGGCGGCGTTGAGTTGGAAATTTCTGACGCCGGACTTATCCGTAATGAGCAGCTTGCAACCGGGTTGGATGCTCATGATTTGGCTGCGCAATGCGATCTTGCTCGGTTTGGTGGCGGGCGGATTACATTGGTATCTGTATATCCGCCGCGGACAGGCTAAGCAATTCAAATTTAACGATCGCTGGTTGCATAAGAAAAATCCCGCCTTTTTGTGGGGCAATCAAGTAAAGGATAATATGTTCTGGAGCCTGGTAAGCGGTAGTTTGATCTGGTCGCTATACGAAGCGATGACGCTGTGGTGGGTTGCCAGCGGCGGCATTCACGCCCCCGCTTGGAATTCGCATAGCGGATATCTGCTGGGCATGACTCTGGTGATGTTTTTCTGGGGCTCATTTCATTTCTACTGGATTCATCGTTGCCTGCACTGGCCGCCTCTGTATCGCATCGCTCATGCGTTGCATCACCGCAATGTGAATGTGGGTCCATGGTCGGGGATTTCCATGCACCCGCTTGAGCATGTACTGTATTTCAGCCCGGTGATGTTGTGGTGGGTGATACCCGTCGACCCCATTCTCATCATTGCCACCGGATTTTTTACGGGGCTGGGTCCGGCATTCTCACACTGCGGGTTTGCGAAAGTGAAAATCGGCAAGCGTTGTGTGTTTCCCGCCGGCACCCACCACCATCAGTTGCACCACCGTTACTTCATGGTCAACTATGGCAATCCACGCGCACCGTTGGATCAATTATTCGGCACCTGGCACAACGGCGGCGAAGCGGCGCATGCCCAATTCATCGCCCGAAGGCATAGCAAATGAGGCATAAATAAAATGCAATAAGAAAGCGGCGGGCTAACCCCCGCAGCGAATTCGAACACATTGAACCGGCACCTTTGGCAATCAACCAGTTGCTGAAAGCCGCATTGCAGTGGGGTTTGCAGGCCGAGGCAAGGACTACTCGACACAAGGGGGCTTATTTTACGTCCCGACCGACACTCTCTGCGACCAATTCAAAAAACGCACCGGTTACCCGCACCGCGCGGCCCTGCTTGCGGCAAATGGCGAATTCCGAGTGGGTCAGGTCGACGTTGGTTATTTTGAGGGTGCGGAACCGGAGGTCGCCGCCCAATTCTTTTTCCGAGACCACACCGACGCCAAATCCGGCCGCCACCGCTTCGCGTACGCCTTCTCGACTGCCGATTTCCATGCGCTCGGTCAGCTGCACGCCGCACTCGGACAAGGCTGTCTCAAAAATTGCGCGGGTGCGCGAGCCCGGCTCCCGCAGGATGATTCGCTGCCCGACCAGGTCTTCGATGGCCACCGTGCGGCGCGCCGCCCACGGGTGTTCGCCGGAGACGAACAACACCAGTTGATCCGATGCCAGCGGCAGGGCGTCCAGCCGATCGTCCTCCATCGGTGCGTTCGGCACGATGGCGATATCGCAGCGTCCGAGTTCAAGCCATTTCATCACCTGCTCGGAATTGCCATACTGTATGGAAATCTGAATGCCGGGATAGCGCCGCTGAAACCGCGCCAGCAGCGGGGTAATAATATAGGGTGAATCGGCCCCTACCCTGAGCCCGCCGGTCGTCAGCCCGCGCGCCGACAGCAGCAATTGTTCGACTTCTTCCTGGTAGTGAAACAGCTGGCTGGTTATCGCCAGAGCAGCGCGCCCCAGCTCGGTCAACTCAACCCGGCGGCCGTGGCGGCTGAACAGCTTTACGCCGTATCTTTTTTCCAGCTCCTTGACCTGCCCCGACAGCGTCGGCTGGGTGATGTGCAGTATCTCCGCCGCTTTGGTGAAACTGCCCTGGGTAGCGACCGCGTGAAAGGAGCGCAGATGTGCGTGTGAAAGCGGCATACTCTATTTGGCCGATGGTGAATAGCGATTTGATAGCACTATTCGGTTTATTTTTGCCCGCTCCACGCCAGCAGGCGGGCGCTGATTTTTCGCGTCAAGCCCCAGTGCAAAATACGAATCGATGCGGTGGTCAGCACAATAATCATCGCCATCGCGGCGGCCGGCGCAACGTCGCCCGCGCCTTCCATATTAATCACCGCAATAGAGGCCAGTTGGGTACGGGGAGAATACAGAAATATAACGGCGGATACCGTGGTCATTGCGGTCATGAACAGATAGGTGGAGACATCGAAAATCGCCGGCAGGCACAATGGCATACTGACTCGAAAAAATGTTTTGTACATCGGCACTTTTAGCGAGGCGCCGACAGATTCATATTCGGGGTCGATTTGTTTCAAAGCAGCAATCGAGGTTAGATAGCCGACACTGTAGTAATGGACGATGCTGCTGATAACAAGAATTGCCATGCCGCCGTATAAAAAATGCAGCGGATTGCCGGGGGCGTTAAAAAAGAAAATGTAAGACAGCCCTAAAACCAAACCGGGCACAGCCATCGGCAGCAGTGCCAGCAATTGTATCGATGCGCGCAATACGGGAAAACTGCGAATCTTTTCGACCAGATAGGCGGTAATAAAAATAAAAACGGTGCCAAATATAGCAACCCCAAACGACATGACGATGGAATTGTAGTAGGCGCCCCAACCGCCGCCGTCCATAATGTCGAAGTTGTAGTTGGCGAGTGAAATGCTCATGTTGTAGGGCCAGAATGCCACCAGCGACGCAAATGCCGATATAGCCAGCACGCCGACAAGCACAAAAGCGATTAGCGAGCAATATACAAAATACACGCCGTCCCGCAGCTTATTCTGACGCGGCACATAAGGAACCGAGCGGGAGCTGAACATGGATATTTGTTTTCGTTGCGCATGCCGGTCGACTAAAAAAGACAACACCGCCGGCAGCAACAACATCAAGCCGACTACCGCACCCATTTGAAAATTTTGCTGGCCGATGACTTGTTTGAACAAATCGGTTGACAGCACCTGATAATTGCCGCCGATTACTTTTGCCACACCAAAGTCGGTAAAGGTGAGCGTAAAGATGACAAACAAAGAGCTAATCAGCCCGTATTTGACGCCGGGCAGCGTGATAGTAAAAAACACCCGCACCGCGCCGGTCCGCATCGAGATGGCGGATTCATACAGCCGCCCATCGCTGGCCGACATCGATGCTTTGATAATGATCAACGCCATCGGAAACGACCACATTGACAGCCCGGCAATAATTCCAATCGGCCCGTATATGCTGCGCCCCTGCAGCACTTCGTTTATGATGCCTTGATTGCCAAACAGGTAAATCAGACTGATGGCCTGCAACAGCGACGGCGATAACAACGGGATAATTGCAATCGCGCCAAATACATTTTTCCCCGGGATGCGGGTTCTGGTCAGAGCATACGCATACAGAAACGCCAGCACGACGGCGATCACGGTAGCCGACACCGCAACGAACAGCGAATTGAAAATCGAGTTAAACAGCGCCGGGTTTTGCAGGTACTCGGCAAAATTACCCATCCCGATAAATGCGCCGGTACGGTCTTGCACGCTCTTGATCAGCATGCTGTAGAGCGGCATGACAATCGTCACAAACATGCCCACCGCGACAACCACCAGCGCGACCCACGACCACGGCTGATTGCCGTATGCCCGCAACACGCCGCGCCAATAGTGCCGGCCTAACACAAGAGGATCAACGACAAGAGAGTCAACACGAGAGAAATACCCGGTATTGGCCGCTTTATGATGCGGCAGGGTATAAACGAAGGTGCTCGGGCAGAATGCTTATGTGCACGGTTTGCCCTTGGGCGGCGGGAAAATCGTGCATCATACTCCGTGCGCAATCGGCAATAAAAACCGGCCCGTCCCGGTGCGCCAGATGCACTCGGGAAAATGCGCCGAGAAACTCGATTTTTTCCACGCAAACGGCAAGGCCGTTGTTGGCGGGCGCTTTGGCGTGCACGATTATGTCCTCCGGCCGGATGGCGATTTGTGCTTCCTTGCCTGCCCCCGAGGCACCCGGACAATGCAATTTGATGCCGCAAATTTCGACTGCCCCGTCCTCAACCACGCGACAAGGCAGCAGGTTGATGACCCCGATAAAACCGGCAACAAAAACATCAGCGGGATTTCGATAAATTTCTTCCGGTGTGCCGATTTGTTTTATGCTGCCACGGTCAATCACCACCACGCGGTCGGCCATGGTCATCGCCTCCTCCTGGTCGTGCGTGACCATGATGGTCGTGACCCCCAGGTGTTTTTGCAGCGCCCGGATTTCGGTGCGCAGATAGGCGCGCACCTGCGTATCCAGCGCCGATAACGGCTCGTCCAGCAGCAGTAATGACGGTGAAATCGCAAGCGCCCGAACCAGGGCAACCCGCTGTTGTTCGCCACCGGATAATTGCCAGGGATATTTATGCCGGTGCGCAGACAAATTAACGAGTTGCAGCAGTTCGTCAACCCGCCCGGCAATCGTTTCTTTTTTCGCTTTTTGGTTAACCAGTCCGTAGCTGATGTTGTCCGCTACGGTCAGATTGGGAAACAACGCATAGGATTGAAAAACAATTCCAAAGTCACGATGCTGCGGCGGCAGCCAGGAAATATCGCGCCCACCCTGCCAGATGCGCCCCGAGGTCTGATAATCCAGGCCCGCGATAAGACGCAGCAATGTCGTCTTACCGCATCCCGATGGGCCTAAAAAACAAACAAACTCACCCCGGCGAATCGATAAGGAGACGCCGCTTAACGCGGCAATCTCCGGACCGAATTTTTTAACCAGGCTGTCAAGGATCAGGAAACTATCTTCACTGTCCAATGACGAGGGCGATGCAGTCACTTGGGATCCGACTTACCATCATACCGTTTGCTCCATTCCGCCAGGATTTTTTTCCTGTTGTTGGCGGCCCAGGCAAAATCATTTTCGATCATTTTCGCGGCGACGTTGGGCGGATAGTTTTTGACCTCTGCCGCAACCCCGGGATACCCGACCACCGCATAATACTTGTTATACATGCGGTTGGCTTCTTCGGAAATGGACCAGTCAACCAGTTTTTTTGCGGCCGCCAGTTTTCCGGTGCCCTTGATGATTGCGCTGGCTTCCAGGTCCCAGCCAATGCCTTCGGACGGAATGACGATGTCCAGCGGCGCCCCTGCATTTTTGGATTTCGCCGCACGATACGCAAACGAGATGCCGATCGGAATTTCACCGGATGCCGCCAGTTTGCATGGCTTGGAACCGGAGTGCGTGTAGCGGGCGATGTTTGCGTGCAAGCCGTCCATATATTCCCAGCCGCCGCTTTCACCGAACAGTTGCAGCCAGCTCGATACATCGAGAAACCCCGTGCCGGAAGACGCCGGATTGGGCATAATCAAATGCCCTTTATATACGGGCTGAAGCAAATCCTTCCACGAAGTCGGTTTGGGCAGATTGTGCTTTTTCGCCTCGATGGTGTTGTAACAGATGGATGCCACCCACGCATCCATACCGGTCCACACCGGCGGATCGCTTTTGTCAACAAACTTGGCATCCAGCTTATCCACGCCCTGGGGGGCGTAAGGATGCAGCATGCCTTCGTTTCCCAGCACCAGCAAACTGGTCGCCGCCAGTCCCCAGACAACATCGGCGTGCGGATTGTCTTTTTCCGCAAGCAGTCTGGCGGTAATAATGCCGGTGGAATCGCGCACAAAAGTGATATCAATATCAGGGTGCGCCTGGTTGAAGGTGTTTTTGTACTCCTCCAACGTATCGGCCTCTATTGCCGTATACACCAGCAGCTCTTCCGCTAATGCCAGCGGGGCGACCGCCAGGGCGGAGACCAGCAACGCGCAGGCAAATCCTGCTCGGCGAATTGAAGTGAAGAAATTTCTCATGGCTTTGTCCTCATAGTAGTGTGTTGAAAAAAAAAAAGTGTAAAACGGTCTGTAATCGGCGCCGCCCTGTTCCGGGTGACCCAGATTGCAGTGATCATGCCAATGGCAATCATGACGAATGTATAGTCGAATTTCCGGAAACAGGCGGCATTCATCGTGTTGTTTGCACTCGCTCGATCATTGCGTGGTAATGCTCTAACTCTGCTGCTCGCAGCCCCGGGATTTTGCCGGCATCGTCCCAATAACGCAGTTTTACCGCCGCCTCGGAATACGCATTGCTTTCAAACTCGCGCTGCTGCGCCTCGTTCATCACGCCGCCCTGCAGTTCCAGCGTGCGTTTGGATGCGTCGGACAGGTTTTTATAATACACCGGGGCCGTCGCGCACAAGTATTTTTTAGCAGCGACATGCAGGCGAATCGGCTCGGTAACCGCCTGCGGAAAGAACGGCGACAGCGCGATGCTGCCCGCATTCTCGTGCCGGTTATCCACGCCCTGCTCAATATAGTCATCGCCAAACTCGCTGTTGAGGTGCCCGACATCGTGCAGCAGCGCGGCGACAACCAGCGTTTCCTCGGCGCCGCCCTGTTCGGCGAAGTGGGCGGTTTGCAGCATGTGCTCGGCTATGGTTACGTCTTCGCCAAAATAGGCGTCCGCGCCCCGCGCATCAAATAGCGCATGGATGTACTCCAAAGCGGTATCGTGTGTCGGTCTCATTGCCTGCCCTCGTCGCGGACCATTCTCCAAGTGGACAGTAGCGCATCGCGGTCGGCATAGCAACCTTGCAAATGGCGACCGCCACCGCTCTCAAATTCGGTGCGCCCGTGCAGCACGCGACGGTTATCGACGATAAACAGGTCGCCGTTTGCCATCTTAAACCGCAGGTTGAGTCTGGGGCGCTGCAGAATCGCGGAAAAATGGCGGTAGGCGGAGTAGTATTTTGGTTGTTCAGCCAGCGGCATGTCCAGCGCCGCAATGGCGCGGTGGTTGAAATTGACGGCGTGGACCGCTCCATTGGGGGCGCCATTGGGGGCAAGATCCAAAACCGGCAGGCGGCTGCGCAGATCGACCCCGCTGTCGCAAAAATGAAACGGCACGGCGTGGCGGCAGAGTTCGTGATGATGCGCCGCGTTTTCTTCGGCTAAAATCTTCGCCGCCATAAAGCCGTCAACCACAACGTTGTCGCCGCCGACAATGGAATTTTGCAAGCAGTGCAATAGCTGTAATCCGGGCGGCGGGTCGCGGTATGGGTTGTCGGTGTGTACGAAAAGCGCCATGTTGGTGTAAGCGAGATTGTTCGGCTCGGCAATCGCTTTCACTTCAAACGACCGCCCATAGTTGGTCTCGCGCACATAGCCAAACCAGTCCACAATGCGGCAAACCATTTCCGGTTCGGTCGGCACGCCGCGCAAAACGGCGAATCCATAGCGCACGATGGACTCCAGCCAGTCGCCAAGCGCGCTACCGCCGGCGTTGACGACGGCGTAGTCGCGGGCAACATCGGCGACGGCAAGCGATTCGGTGTCCCACAAAACCGGCTGCGGCAGGGCGTTTTCTGCGGGGGAATTTCGCAGCCACGCAAAATCAAATTGCGCCCTGTGCCTGTCGGCGGAAAATTGAAGTTGCAGCCCGCCATTTTCGCGCACTGCCGAAACAACTCTGATATCGGCGGAAAACGCACTGATGTTGGTTAGTTTTTGCCCGTTGGGGTGGCGGCATTGCGCGCATCGACAGTTGTCACGCAGCCAAATCGAGTGAAACGATTTACGCACCCCATCCGCCCACGTGACCGTCAGCAACGCATCGCCGAGCTGAATGTCTACCGGGTCGATGTTGTGTTTGCTCATCCCCTTATCGGCGGCGAGTTAATTGTCCCAATATCTGGCGGCGGCAACGGCATCCAGCAAGCGGTGCATGTCGGCGGGATGAACGTCGCCGATATTACCGATGCGAAACGTCTCGGCATCGGTCACTTTGCCGGGGTAAATAACAAACCTCGCTTTTTTCAACGCGGCGTAAAACCGAACAAACTCAAAGTCCGGGGAATCGGGATTGAGGAAAGCGGTAATGACCGGCGATTGATGTGCGTCAGGCAGCAGCGTGGCGAAGCCCAGGTCGCGCATACCGCTCACCAAAATGTCGTGGTTTTGCGCATAACGTGCATAGCGCGCGTCAACACCGCCCTCGGCTTGCAGCTCATCCAGTGCGCGCAGGAAAGCGCGCACCGTGTGGGTCGGAGAGGTAAAACGCCACTTGCCATTTTGCTCCTCCATGGTCTTCCATTGGTCATACAGGTCCAGACTGTGGGAGCGCGCCAGTCCTTTGGTCGCCGACAGTGCGCCACGCTCGGCAATGATAAAACCAAAACCCGGCACTCCTTGCAAACATTTGTTTGCACTACTGACCATAAAATCCGCCCCGATTGCGGCGAGCTCCATCGGGATGCCGCCAAAACTACTCATCGCATCGACAATCGCAACTTTATTTGCGTCTTTGGCGGCGGCGCAAATGTCGGACACCGGATTGAGCATGCCGGTGGTGGTCTCCACGTGGACGACCGCAATATGGCTGATGGCTTTATCATCACGAAGGACGGCGGCAACTTCTTCGCCGCTCGGATACCAGCGCTCGCCGCCGTCCATCACCGTAACCGCAATACCCAGCATCTCGGCAATCGTGACAATGCGCCGTCCGTAGGCTCCGTTTACAATCGACAATAATTTTCCATCGCGTGGAATCGAGGAGCCGATAACCGACTCCATCGCAAAGGTGCCGCTGCCTTGCATCAATACAGCGGTATAGTCTCCTTTGCCCGCCAGTTCGACCAGACGCCGGCGGATTTTTTGCACCACGCCGATGTTGTAGTCATCATCCCAGGTGCACCAATCACGCAGCATTTCCGCTCGCACGCCGTCGCTGGTAGACAACGGCCCCGGCGTCAACAACAAATACGGATTGGATGGGATTTTGATGGCCTTACCCGTATAAATCGGTTTAGCATTGATACGCCAACCGGATTTGATTTTTTGCCCGCGCCGCTGCCAGTCACAGGCGGCACGATTTACGGCTTCTCACCGCGTGCCAGGCGTCGATTGATGTCCTCAATGACCTCCGGCAAATCTACAATGCTATCCAATACATAGTGCGCCCCGCACCGACGCAGGAGCTCGCGGGTGTGATTCAATCGCCGTGTGATTTCCGTCTCGGGCATGGCGTCAGCCTCGGCCATGGTGCTGATGTCCATGTAATTGCTGTACCGAGCGACCCCCACTGTCCAGCAGCCCCCCTCTAATCCTTCGCCCACTCCGGAAACCGTGTCGTCCACTTTGACCACCGCCTGGATCGGATGCACATCCATCAAATCCAGATTGCGATATAACATAAACGGTTTTGGGCGGGCGCCGTTTTCCACTTCATCACCGGCGACCGTGGCATCGGGATGGAAGCCCTGTTCTTTTGCCGCCGCGTGCAGCACATCAACCATGGAACGGATAAAACCGGTGGATACGCCGATTTTGACGCCGCTGCCTTGCATTTTCTGGGTGACTTGCGCTATCCCCGGCAAAAGGTCGGTGTATTCCGGCAAACACGCCAACTGCATCGGCACGAAGTCGGCGAACATGCGGTCAACCTCGGCCTGCTCGGGATATGATCCGTGCACCGATTTCCAGCGTTCGCGCACCGACGGCATTTCGGTCATTGCCTTGATGTGTAAATCCTTGCGCAGGCCCATCGGCTCGCGCGCTTCTGCCATGGAAACGTCTACCCCGTGCTGCCGAAACACCTCCATAAAAACAACCGCCGGCGCAATCACATACGCATCGGCGACGGTGCCGCTCCAGTCTAAAACAGCCCCTTTGATTTTTCCGCGATAGCCGCGGTTATAAACATAGTCAGAATGTATCATTGAATTAGCCTTGTGTTCAAAAACAGAATTATGGACAGGATGAGTAAAGACAATACTCTATTTTCAGCCATTGGGCACCTGTTTATAGTATAGAAATATATCTATGGAAGTATAGTTAAAAATGAAGATGAACAGTCCGGGCAGATGGGGTGAACGCTCCGCCCCCGAATCTGTTGTCAGGCGGCGATCCGGCCTCGGGCTCCCTTAGGGGGCTGCCTTGCTGCAACTTCATCCCGGCCATGCTCCATGCCGTGGTAATCGTCCTCCTCTTCTCCGAAGAGCCGGGGTTAAACCAACTATTTCTGCGCTTCCTTTGGCCGTTTTTCCACGCTGCACAGGTAAAAAGGGCGGCCATAAGACCGCCCTTTATCTTCATTGCCGCAGTTAACCGCAGGTGTAAATACCGCCGGCTTTTTGGCGAATCACGTCGTAGTCTTTGAATATCTGCACAACGCGCTGCGCAACTTCACCGGTTTCGGCAATCTCATCCCAGAATTTTGCGGCCGCGACTTCCACTTCCCGCCATTGATCAGCCGGAATGGAGCGCACTTTTAGTTTCGTTCCCTCGGCGCGCAGCTTCGCTTCACCGCCGAAATACCACTGATTGCGGAAGAAGTGACCGCTCTCGATGCACGACATCACAATCTGCTTCAAGTGTGCGGGCAAATCACTCCACCGCTTCTCATTGACATAGAACGAGCCGATCCACGCCCCGGAGATATTGTTGGTCAGGAAGTAGTCGGTCACGTCCGCCCAGCCAACGGTGTAATCCTCGGTGATCCCCGACCATGCCATGCCGTCCAGCTCGCCTGTCTGCACTGCAACTTCGGCATCCTCGTAGGGAATCTGCACCGGTACCACACCGAATTGCGACAGGAAGCGACCGGCCGTGGGGAAGGTATACAGCCGCAGACCTTTCAGATCATCCAGGTTTCGGATCTCTTTCCTGGTGTTGAAATTGCAAGGGTCTTGCCCGGCGGCAGATAACCATACGACGCCACCGGCCTTTTTGTAGGCTTGCGACCAAATATCGGCAAGGCCGTATTGGTGAAATAGCACGGGAACATCGAGCGCGTGCCGTGTCGCCAGCGGAAAATACCCGCCGAACACCGCGACCTCCACCGGTGCCGCCATCGAATCATCATCCGAATGCACGGCATCGATGGTGCCCTTCTGCAGAGAACGGAATAATTCGCCTGTCGGTACCAGCTGGTCGGCATAAAAAAGCTCGATCTCCAGCTCGCCTTTTGCGGCCACATTGATTGCATCGATGATGGGCTTGCTGACAAACTGCCCCAATGCGGAACCGGCATACGTCTGGAAACGCCATTTGATTGGCTCAGCAGCATGTATTGCCGGGGCGGCCAGCGTGGCCGCGCCGGCGACGGTTGCGGTGCCAGCCGTTTTAAGGAATTTACGTCGATTGGTACTGATAGCCATAATATTTTTACCTCTTGGTTATGTGAAAATTAAATTTGCAGGTTAACTGCGTGCGTATTGCCTGGAAATCCTGCGACAGTATCGCGTTCAAAAAAACGGTTTCAATTCGGCCGCGCTCGAATTTATTGTGCATAGTGCCAGCGCGGCAGCCACAGCGCCACCTCCGGGAAAATCATCGTGACCCCAAGCGCGAGAACCATCACCAGCACGAATGGAATAATCGATTTATAAATATCGCCCAGTGAAATTTCCGGCGGTGCCATAGCGCGCATCAAAAACAGATTGTACCCGAAAGGCGGGGTCATGTAGGCAATCTGGCACGTGATGGTATACAGGACGCCATACCAGATTAAATCAAAGCCCAGGGCGCCGACCAGCGGCACATAAAGCGGCGCGACAATAATGAGCATCGCCGTATCATCCAAAAACATGCCCATTACAAGGTACGAGAGCTGCATCATAATGAGAACTTCCCACGGACTCAGATGCAGTGAATGAATAAAAACCGATTCAATCGCTTTGACTGCACCAAGCCCGTCGAATACCGCACCGAAACAAAGTGCGGCCATGATAATCCACATAAACATGCAGGTGACTTCCAGCGTCTTGCGCAATGTTACTTCCATGACTTTTATCGTCAGCCGGCCTTTTATCAGCGCAGCGAATGTGGCGACCGTCGCGCCCACCGCCGAGCTTTCCACCAGGCTGGTTACGCCGGTAAGAAACAACCCGGTCATGGAGGCAAAAATACACAGCGGAAGAATGCCCGCTCTTAACAATGACAGTTTTTTGCTCCATGACACATCGCGGTCTTGTTTTGACAACGGCGGCCCCAACCCGGGTTGCAGTCGGCAGCGAATCGCAATGTAGGCGATGAATAAACCGGCCATCATCAAGCCGGGGAAAACGCCCGCAAGCCAAAGTTGGCCAACCGGCTGGCGCGCGATCATGCCATAGAGAACCAGCACGACGCTTGGCGGCACGAGGATGCCGAGCGAACTGCCCGCTTGAATCACGCCCGTCACCATCACCTTGTTATAGCCGCGGCGCAGCAATTCCGGCAGTGCAATCGTCGCGCCAATTGCCATGCCGGCAACCGAAAGGCCGTTCATCGCGGATATGACGACCATTAACGCAATCGTCCCGATTGCCAGCCCGCCGTGAATGGGGCCCATCCAGACATGAAACATTTGGTATAAATCGTCGGCGATGCGCGATTCCGACATGATGTATCCCATGTAGATGAACAGCGGCAAGGTCATCAACGGATACCATTTCATCAACTTCATGGCCGCACTAAACGGCAACTCCGAGCCGCCGCCACCCCATAAAAACAGTGCGGCAATGCCTGCGACAAAGCCAATCGCAGCAAACACGCGCTGCCCGGTCAACAGCATGCCCATCATGCCGAGAAACATGGCAAGGGCGATCGCCTCATAGCTCATGACAACGATCTCCCCATAGTCGCCGCCAGGTCCTTAAAGAACTGTGCGATCACTTGTAGCAGCATTAAAACGATGCCCGTACACATAACCGATTTCACCGGCCACATATACGGTCGCCATGACGAATAGCTGCGCTCGCCGTACTCGATCGCATACTGCAAGCTGGAAAGGCTGCCGTAGAGCAGCATGACAAGATAGGCAATCATAAACAGCGACGTACAGGCATCCACTGTATATTTTGTTTTCTCCGATCCCTGGCTATACAGTAAATCCATCCGCACATGGCCCCTGAGCTGGATGGAGTATGCGCCGCCCAAAAGGAAGTAGCTCACCATCAGAAACTGCGCAAACTCAAGGGTCCACAAAGAAGGGAAGAAGAAGGTTTTCGAAATGGAAGAATAAAATAAAACCCCGATCATCGCAAAGATTAAAAACATCGTTGCGCGACCGACCAGGAAATTCACCCTGTCGATCAACGCCACATATCGCTTGATAATGTTCGGCATGATTGCTCAACTTGTTTGATTCGAGAAAAGCATACATCAGATTGCGTATAACCGCGCACGAGCAATTCGGGAGGCGATTGATTTTCATATATGCACACCGGCAAGCCTGCCGGGCACCGGTTTGCATCGGGTTCCCGGGATTGGCTTGCTGTTGTGCGTTCGCAACCCTCTGTGGCGGCCAGTGTAGCACGTATCCAGCCTTGTCCATAAGGCCATCCTCCGGTTGCCAGCCGACACGGTATGCGGCTTACTGGCGTCGGCGAAAGACCATCGGCGGGGCGCTGAACACCGTCAGGTTGAATGGCGATGACACCAAAACCGCCATCGAAACACGGCGGCGACAGACCGGTGCCGGTTGAGGATATAGTGCGTAACGGCGCCGACAGGCTCACCGGAAGCGGTGATCGACGCCGGGCCGACTAGAGGCCGAGATAGGCCTTCTTCACATGCACATCATCGGCCAGTCGGGAGGCCTCACCGTGCAGGGCGATGGCGCCGGTTTCCAGCACGTAGGCGTAATCCGCCAGTTGCAGTGCCAGCTCGGCGTTTTGTTCCACCAGTATGACGGTCACGCCGTGGGTGTTGATCTCGCGCAGGATGCCGCCGATCTCCTGCACGATGATGGGCGCCAGCCCAAGCGACGGCTCGTCGAGCAACAGCACCCTGGGACGGGACATCAGGGCGCGGCCGATAGACAGCATTTGCTGCTCGCCGCCGCTCAGGGTACGGGCCTGCTGGGCGGCGCGCTCGCGCAACCTGGGAAAGCGCTGGAAAACCGATTGCAGGTCGGTTTGCACCTGCGCCCGGTCACGCCGGACATACGCACCCAGCAGCAGGTTTTCCTGCACGCTCAGGTCCTTGAAAACCCGCCGCCCTTCAGGGACGTGCGCGACCCCGGCGCACAGGATGCGGTCGGCGCTCAGGTGGTCTATGCGTCTGCCGTCCAGTTCAATCACGCCCTGACGAGGCTTCACCAGGCCGGAAATCGTCCGCAGCGTGGTGCTTTTACCAGCGCCGTTGGCGCCAATCAGGGTAATGAAGGCGCCGTCCGGCACCTCGAGGCTGACCCCCTTCAGGGCGAGTACGTTGTGGTACTGCACGACCAGGTTTCGCAGCGACAGTTTCATGCCCGCCCGCCGCCGAGATAGGCGCTGATGACCGCAGGATCGTCGCACACCTGTTGCGGCGAGCCACCGGCCAGCCGGGAGCCGAAGTTGAGCACGGTAAGCTGATCGCACAGGCCCATAACGGCGCGCATATCGTGCTCGACCAGCACGATGGTGACGCCGGTTTCGCGTATCTTGCGCGTCAATCCCATCATCCGCTGCGTTTCCTGCGGATTCATGCCGGCGAACGGCTCATCCATCAGTATCAGCCGCGGGCGGGACATCAGCGCGATGGCGATCGCCAGGGCGCGCTGGCTACCGAGCGGCAGCTCCGCCGCGGGCTGCGCCTTGCGCTCGGACAGCCCGATAAAATCGAGCATCTCCAGAGCGGCCTCCCGGGCGCGCCGCTGCACCCGCCGGTCAAGGCCGCACAGCGCCGAAAAAATATTCGTCCGCGCCTGGTTATGGGTGCCGACCAGGACGTTTTGAAACACGCTGAGCGGCGCGAACAAGGTGGCTTCCTGGAAGGTGCGCACCAGACCGGCGGCGGCGATGCGCGACGGTTTGAGTCCTTTGATGCTGCGCCCGTCAAAGCGGATATCGCCGCCGGTCGGCCGATAGAACCCGGCGATATTTTTGAACAGGGTGCTTTTGCCGGCGCCGTTCGGACCAATCAGGCCGTGAATCTCACCATCCGCAACGTCAAAGCTGACCCCGTCCAGAGCGGTCAGGCCGCCAAACCGCTTGCTCAGGTCGCGTACCTCGAGCAACGCCATCAGGCTTTCCCGGGCCGTCGGCTTGCGCGCCGCACCCACCGCATGAGGATTTGCGGCAGGCTCTCGAGGCCGCCCGGCAGGTAACGGATAAAAAGGATCAAAATAATGCCGTAAAGCGCCGGTCGCAGCTGGTCGAACTGGCGCAGAACCTCATCCAGGACCGACAGAATCACCGCCCCCAGGATCGCGCCGTAGAAGGTCTTGTAGCCACCGACGATGACCCAGATGAGAATAAAAACCATGAAGCCGATATCAAACTGCTTGGGCGTCACGGTGCCGATGTAATGCACCTTGAGCGCGCCGGCAAGCGCCACAAACAGCGAACCCGTGATGAACGACAGGGAGCGGTAATGCCAGGCGTTCACGCCGACCGATTCGGCCAGCGGAGCCTGCCAGTGAATCGCGTGCAGGGTCAGGCCGATGCGCGATTTTTCGATGCGGTACAGCAGCCACAGGCAGATACTGACGACGCCGAGTACCAGATAAAAATAGGCAATCGGCTCGAGGAAATCGATATTCCCCCACTCCGGCGGCGGCACCGCGCTGATGCCACCGGTGCCGCCGAAGGGTTTGATGAAATGGATCCAGCATAACCGGATGGCTTCGCCGGCGGCGAACGAGCCGATGAGGAAGTAAAACCGGGTCATGCGAAACAGCGGCACGCATAACAGCGCCGCAACCAGGCCGGCAACCAGCCCGGCGAGGGGCAGGCCGAGCCAGAAAGGCAAATCGAAATAGCGCGTCAGGATGGCGCTGGTATAAGCGCCGACCCCCATCATGACGGCGTGGATCAGGGACCATTCGCCGCTCAGGGTGACCAGCCGGTAGCTCGACACCACGAGCACGTTGATGGTCAGGAAAATCAGGAAGTCCTGATGGTGGTAGGCCAGATAATGCGGCAATACCAGCAATCCGGCCAGCAATGCAACCAGCAGGCCGGCGGTCGCCCCGACGCGGCGGGAAACGGGCGCGCCGGGGTCCACTATTCGCTCACCCGAACGCCCGTGATACCGCTTGGCCGGACAATCAGCACCAGCACCATGATCAGCAGGCCGCAGATGGTGGCGATGGTGCCGTTGAAGTAGGTGGTGATGAAGGTATGCAGCAGCGCGTACAGAATCGCGGCAATGACCGCGCCGGACAGGCTGCCGACGCCGCCGACGATGGTGACGATAAAAGCGGTAATGATGACGTTGTGCCCCATGTGCGGGTTGATATTGGTCAGCGGCGCCAGCAGCGCCCCGGCCAACCCCGCCAGAGCCGCGCCGACGCCGATGGCCAGCAGAGACACCCGGTCGCTGTTGATGCCCTGCAGGGCGGCCGCCTCGCGATCCTGCGAGACCGCGCGCAACGCCCAGCCCAACCGGGTGCGGGTGAGGAAATACCACAGCATCCCCAGCGCCGCCACCGATACCGTGATGCTGAACAGACGCTGGTAAGGAATGCGCACGAACTCGAACCATACCAGGGTGCCTTCAAACGGCGGCGGCACCTGCTTGGAGGGGCCGCCACCGCCCACCACCGTGGCGACGACCTGCAGGATAAACAAGGCGCCGATGGAGCAGATCAACCCACCCAGAGGGTCCGCGCGCATCGGTCGAAACAGCCACCACTCCATCAGCAGGCCAATCGCGGTGACCGTCGCCATGGCGACGACGATGGTCGGCAAAAACGGCAGGCCGTATTGCGCATGCAACAACCAGACGGTATAGGCGCCGACCATGACAAACTCGCCATGGGCGAAATTGACCACGCCCATGACGCCGAAGATCAGCACCAGCCCGACCGCCGCCAGGGCAAAGAAACCGCTCTGGATCAGGCCGTTAACGACCGACTGGATCAGCAGTTCCAAGGTGCGCGGGAATCGCTCCCCGGTTATACCGTACGCAGACCGAACTCTTTCATGTGCCGGATCAGCACCGACTTGTGTTTCGCCAGCCAGGCGGAGACGTCGCCGAAGGCCTGAATGCGCGCCTTGCCATCGACAATTTTCACCACCGGCCAGCGCCCGACCAGCGCGTTGTCAAGCCCCCACAACTCGGCACCCCACCAGCCGCCACCGCCGAAGACAAAATCCTGCCGGGTGCTCTTGAGGACGCTGAGCACGTCTTCGCTGTCGGTACTGCCGGCGGCTTTGGCGGCCTCCAGCCAGTTCAGCAGAATGGCCGGGTACTCCCAGGCGACCGCCGACCAGTCATTCGGGTGCGCCGCGCGAAAGGCCGCGTCAAAGCCGGCCGGGTCGGGGAAATTCACTCCGGCCTGGCGCAGTTTCGGATCATCGAAATCCGGGAACTGGTAGATCGTACCGTCGACGAAGTCCTGGCTGGTTTTGGCGATGATCTCATCGTAGTAATCCAGCGTGCAGGAAATGATTTTGCCCTTGTACCCCTGATGGTATAACTGCTCCATGATCGGGGTGACGTAGAAGCTGGTGGCCATACAGATAATCTGCGGATTTTTCGCCAGCAACGCGCTCACGACAGGCGCGAAATCGGTCACATCAAAGCCGTGCAGATGCGTATCCACCACCTCGATGCCGGCCACCTCGAACGCCGCCTTATACGTCGCGGCGGACTGCTGACCGTATTCGACATCGTTATTGGTCACAATGGCCGCGGTTTTCGCCTCGGGATGCTGCTGCGCCAGCCATTCCACACCGGTGACGTTATACAGCGGGTGAGACTCGCAGGTGGCCACCAGATAACGCGAGTCCGGCGTAATATCACTCGGCAGCAACGTCGTCGTCAGCACCTTCTTGCGCGTCGCCCAGGGCAACACCGCCGCCACGGTCGAGCCACCCAGCATCATCACCATACTGGCGTCATCCTGCAGCACCAGCTTCTTGAAGCCCTGCAGCGCCTTTTCGGTGTCGTAGCCGTGGTCATAGGACGCCAGCCGGATATTGTAGGTCTCGCCACCGATGGCAACACCGCCGGCGGCATTGATATTGTTGACGATGATTTCACAACCATACAGACCCGGCAGCCCCCAGGGGGCGTAGTCGCCGGTCATCGGAATGTTCATGCCGACGGTCAGGGTGTGGTTGGCCGAAAACGCCAGCCTGGGGAGAAAACTCGCGGTGGCGGCCGCCACCGACGCCTGGCGGAGAAATTCGCGTCTTTTCGCGGGAACGGTTCTGTGTATCATTGGATTCACCTCTTCGGAGTGTTAAAGATTGCCGTCCACTATATCAGATAACCGCCGCCATGCAAAATGCGTTTTTTAGCGGCTGAATCCGCCCTGCAGATATTCCACATTTCCTATATTATTAGCAATATTCATCATAATTTTGACTTTTTTCTGCAAATTCGCCGTTTTTTCAATAAAACAGCTTGCGGTGTCGCTGTTATCGCAATTCAACCATGCCTAAATAATCGATATTGCGTCGATTGTTGGTCAATGGCGTTATGAGTAGCGCCTGCCTTATGCCGATCAGTAACACAAATACAGCTAACAGCCTGTAGCGTAGTCACTATTGCCGAGACTGCATTAAGAGCGTGATTTCCTGTTGTGCCGGTGGATATTTCTATTATCGCAGGAAGTCGCTCAGGCAGTTGTCACCACGCGCTAACCACCGCGAGACATATATGGTTCGGGTTTTTTTTGCCTTCCATCACACTTTGAGGAATTGCATTGATAGCAGAGAGGCTGGATGTTGATGATGTCGTCTGTTCCTCCCCGAGTCAATGGGAGGATATGATCCTTTGTCCAAACATACCGATATCGCCTATCAGGGCGTGGTGATATTTCGTGCCAGACCCGTTTGCATCGAGGACACCGATCATATTCCTTCAGCCTCTTCAACCATTGTGACTGAGTATGAGTACCACCATTGTGAAGTTTTCTTGCGGTATATGTAGCCGCTCGTTTGCGCCGACAACTCCGACAGTAGTAATGAACTGTGCCACGTGATGCGGATGTCCAAGTGCCAAAATCATGGCTTCCACATTTCTTGCACGTTTTCATCTGATCCCGTCTAACCAAACAGCCTATATTAGAAGTTAGGATATTGGCGGCGCAAGTGGCGGATTGCATCGGCCAGTGCCTATGGGCGGCCGGTCGTCTGCGCCGGTGCGGCCACGCTCTCAGGCTTTCTTTTGAACATTCTCGGCGCTCAACCCTCGGTCCGTGTTATAAACGCTAAAGGAAACCTCATCTCCCGTGTTTAACTCCCACAGTTCAATCTGCAATAACTTACTGTGGTGAAAAAATATGTTTTCGTGGCCTTCGTTTGGTCTAATAAAACCATACCCTTCCTTGATGTTGCAAATAGTGCCCTCAAGTAAATTACCGGCGTCTTTTACCGCCTCCCCTGTCCGCGTTCTCGTCAGCGCGACGGTCTTCTCGTAGTTGTCGTACTTAAGCTCAAGTTGAGGGATAGCATGCAGCATATCAGCCAGTTTTCTGTAGCCGTATTTTGTATGCGTAAAATTTGAATCTTTCTTTTTCAAGGCCAGACCGATAGCGGCTAAATTTACCCAACGATCATTAGGCGAACGCTCCTCGCACTCTCTTACCGTGCCGATCACATCTTCCTGAAATTCGTGCCTATCGGCCGACTCGATGGAAGCGTCACCAACTCTGCCCACGCTTTTTGACTCGTATGAAATAACGCCATCAACGATGCTGGTCAGGTCTTTAGATAATGTTTCCGGAACAGCCAGTATAATCACACTCTTCCCCGAGGCCTTAAGTTCGGAAATTAACGGAATGTAGTCGCGGTCACCCGATGCGAGAATGAGCGTATCAATAGAGCTGTTTTGAAAGAACAGCTTCATGGCCGACACCGTCAAATAACAATCCAGGCTGCTTTTTTTATCTTGCGACAACGGTACAAAGACAGGTTGTATGCCGTTTCTTTGGATTTCAGGAACCTCCTTTGGAAATTCAATCCAATCACCAAAGGCCTGTATAAACGAAATTCGCCCATACGCTTTGCAGGCATCAACAATGAAAGACCAATCAGGCGTTTCGGAATAATTATTAAGCGTGGAATAGAGAATGTTTTCCACATCTATAAAAACGGCAACGGATGAATTATTGTTCATATACTATCCACATGTTTAAAATCTCGTTAAAAATCTTTAATTGTAAACTGACCCGACCAATCTGATCAATATCCCGTATGCAACCATAACATATCGGACTGCGCGAATGGCACCGAAATTGTACAGGAGATTGCAGCTGCAAGGGAAAATGAGGTCGTTCGGTGTTGTAGAACACCCGCCAGGCGGCCATTTTGCGGCTGCACGGCGGCGACATCGGAGAATAACAGGCCCCCGTGGTCTGTCAGCGCTCGGAAGGGGCGGTATCCGTGCCGATGGTTTTCAGGGTGACCAGGGAAATCTCCGGCGGGACTCGAAAACGCACGGGCAGGATACTGGTGCCAATGCCCGGCGTCACGAACATCTGCCGGCCTGCTTCATTGATATGGCCGATGGCGAAACGCTCGCCGAACTGCGAAGGCACAATCGGGCGGCCCACCAGCGGCAGATTAACCTGGCCACCGTGGGTGTGGCCGGCAAAAGTCAGCGCCACCCGGTCCGGCAGGCCATCAAACACGTCGGGATTATGCGTGAAAACCAGCGTCGGCGCATCGGACGGGACATCCGCCAGCGCTTTGCCGACATCATGCGCGCCCTCCCAATAATCACTGACGCCCGCCAGCCAAAACCGGCAATCGCCCTTGACCAGCCGCCGAGACGCATCCTCCAGAAATACGATGTCGGTAGCGCTGAAAGCATGGATGATCTCCTCCTGGCCATACCACCAATCGTGATTACCCAGTACCGCGTATACCCCAAGCCCGGCTTGCAGTCTATCCAGCTCAATGGCGATGTCTTGCGGCGCCACAAACGCCCCGCCAACCACGCCCTGGGTCACGAAGTCCCCGGCGAGCAATATCAAATCCGGCTCAAGTCTGTTGGTTTCATTGACAATCTCCTTCAGCCTGTCGAGATCGTTATGCGGTGATCCCACATGCAGGTCGGCTATCACTGCGACGGTCAAACCATCGCACTGCTGCGGCCAGGGATGAATGTGAAGGCGCACCGTGTTTTTCACCAGGGAAGCCGGCTCGAACCAAAACGCCCGGGCGCCCAGTGCGATACAGACTGCCCCCAGGAACAGCATAACGCGCCCGAATTTCATACGTATAGGGGCGTACGATTCCAAACCGACAGCGGATAACCGGCGGCCAGCATATTGTGCGCCATCGGCAAGCCCATAATACCGGTGCCTAAAAAAGTCAATCGAGGCCGCGGGAAAGCCATATGATTTTCTCCAGTGGTTTGGGTGGATGAATCACGAGTAATCTCCGGTAATCGAAATTACCGAGTGTAAAGCCTGTAGGCGGATTGCCATCCATTGATGCCATGCTATGCTATGCATTAGGAAAAAACAGGAATCCATTCCCGCCCTTTGCGATATTTCTATCAGTTCTTCACCACCCCCACTGCGAGGATTTTGCTATGACTATTGTAACCCCTAATGGTAATCTGAAAGATATTGGCGGCCTTTCTAATCAGGAAAAAAACAATGCGATGAATTTTATACGGCAGGAAGTCCATGACTGGTGCGACAAATACCCTGGGAAACAGTTCGCTGCACGGGATTTATTCGGCGGTAATAACTATGCCAATTGGACAGGCACGCCGTTGCAGGCGGTTTATCAAAATCGCCATAAGCAACAAAGCCCCACTCTGACAACAGCAGCGAAAGCGCGCAAAGCAAAAAAACAAGCCGGTAGAGATGTTGGCTGGTTGCTCAAACGAACTTTGCACAATGATCCTCGCAAATTCCAACAATACAAGAAAAGGGTCAAACATTATTGCAGACTATAATCAAGGCTAATCCAAGTGCGCGGGGCAACAAACGGTTTGCCGTTGCACAGCATTGCATCGCTGCCCCGTATCGGCGACGGTCATCAATCTGCCATGTCGCCGCGCCGTTTCAAACGACAACACGCTGGCGTTGTTCGCCCAGCTATTCTACACCGAGCGTCACCACTTGTCCGGGCTTCAAATACATCAGCGGGTTTCTTCCCAAGTCCACCTCTTGCGGCATTCCGGCTGCAATAATATCGCCCGTTATAAGAGCCGACCAGCCCGAATGTGTCGCAGCTTTTCCTTTTGATCCATTGTCCATGGCGCTCCAATTGCAACGCGCGCTCGAAAACATCATACACCACGCAATAACCGGCAATATGCGAAGCGGCTGCCAACAAAACCATCGCGGCACGCAAAAAACGCCGACAAGCCGGCAATCAAATTACAGCAATCAGCCATCGGTCGCCATGAGCGCCCTAACGCAGCGTGCGCGCAAACGCCCGCAGGTCGTCAATCAACAACTCCGGCTCCTCCAGCGCCGCGAAGTGTCCGCCTCTTGGCATCTCGCTCCAGCGGGTCAGGTTGTACACGCGCTCGACGTAGGAGCGCGGCGGCCAGGACAGCATTTCCTGCGGGAACAAGGCCGCGGCCGTCGGCACTTCCACCCGCTTGCCTTGCGGCGACAGCACGCGCCCGCCCTCCTCGCGGCGGCCGTAATAAATCCACGATGCGGTATTGAAGCTGCGGGTTACCAGATAAACCATGATGTTGGTCAGCAGCGTGTCTTTGGAATGCGCACTCTCGATATCGTCGCCGTCGGTATCAGACCACGAGTTGAATTTCTCGAGCAGCCACGCGGCCACCCCGACCGGGCTGTCCATCATCGCGTAGCTCAGGGTTTGCGGTTTGGTCGCCTGCTGCGTTCGATAGCCGTCCTCCATGATCTGCTCGCGCTCGAATTCGGCCGCCCATGCCTGCTCTGCCGCCCCCTGCGGGCCGTCGGGGTGGCGCATCGTCATGATATTGATATGGATCGCACGGCAGGCCGGCGCATGCGCCATCCCCAGCCAGGATGAAATCGCCCCGCCCCAATCGCCGCCCTGTGCCAGATAGCTATCGTAGCCCAGCACGTCGGTCATCAATTGGTTGAACAGCGCGGCCATTTTTCGCGGCCCGTACGGGCGCGGCGGGCGACCGGAAAAGCCGAACCCCGGCAGCGACGGCGCGACTACGGTGAAGGCATCCTCGATGCTGCCGCCGAAGCGCTGCGGGTGGGCCAGCGGCTCAATCAGATCGAGGAACTCGACCACCGAACCGGGCCAGCCATGCGAGATGATCAGCGGCAGCGGCGCCGGGCCGCTGCCTTTTTCATGGATAAAGTGCAGATCGATGCCATCGACTGCGGCCAGATGGTGCGAAAACCGATTGATGCGCGCCTCGTGCCGGCGCCAGTCGTACTCGTTGAGCCAGTAGGCGCAGAACGCCTGCATATAATCGAGGTTGGTGCCATAGGCCCAGCCGCCGTCGTCGGGCATCTCATGCCACGGATAGTCGGCCACCCGGGCGCGAATGCGGTCGAGGGTGGCGTCGGCAACGTCGAGATGAAAAGGGCGAATGTCGGCCATGCTACGGTGGATTCGATGCGTTAGGGAATTCGGTACCCATTGAGCAGCCTGCGTGCCTGTTGATCGGCGGCAATGGCGAAGGCAAACAGGGAGATGCTTGCTCTGTATGCTACTGACTCAACCGATTATTGGCGGCAATCTAACTGCTCGGCTGCCGTTTCAGATACGCCATCAAATCCGCAATCGGTCGGCTAGTCACAGGGTTGCGCTGCAAAAACTCGAGCCAATCAGCGGCACTAAAGGCCATAGACGGATGCTTTATTCCAACAATCGGTGTCGGCTTATCGACCACTCTCGGTATATCACGATTGATTTTTTCCTGATCCTCATGCCCATCAAACCCAAAATTCCCAATTTCCGTCGTCCAGGCAATCACCAATCTAGGCTTGAGAACTTCAATCGTGTCTTGCAATGCCTGAATGGACTCTTCTCGACATGGGCAAGCGTCTCCACTCTCCTCGACTATCTCTTGACAAAAATTGTTAAAGGCAACCGCCGGCCAAAATTGTTGGCGGGCTTGTTCCATGTCCATTTCGGGCAGGAACATTTTCACTGTGGCATCAAATGGTTTTTTGCAAAATTCCGAGCCAAATGCCGGGGCATCTTTGTTTTCTACCCCCGCCACCAGTATATGGCTGGCATTTTCCGGCCCCCCCCATTGCGGATCCAGTGTCCAATCATGTCCGTCGTCTTTGTGGGTGCTTGCCCCGATAATCAAGATTCGAGTTTCGTCGTAGTGCTTGCCGACCCATGGCAACCACCGAAGTCCATCTACTTTTTCAAAACTGTCGTTGTATTCGGTAGTGATATAGTGCGTGTATTTATTCATGACGTTATTTTCCTCGTTTGCAAAGAGTTTAAAAAATCAACGACCGACTGCTCCTTGACCAAGGCGCTCAATTGCGCCATTTGATCGAGCAGCCCACGCTGGGGGTCTGCTGTTCGGGCCCCTGCCCGGTTGCGGCAATTTGCTGCATCGCTGCATATAATTCCCGCCGCGAACCTTCCGCGGCCGGCTGCATCCCGCTGGCGTCCAATCTGCCGCGAAATTGCAGTTTCAGATCGCTGTTGTAGCCGAAGAAATCGGGCGTACACACGGCGCCGTAGTCTCTCGCGGTTTGCTGGGTTTCATCAAGCAGATAGGGAAACGAAAACTTTTTTTGGCGCGCCAGCACAGCCATGTTATCGAAGCTGTCCTCGGGATAAGCCCGGCTATCGTTGGGCATGATGGCGGCGCAACCGACGCCCATAGCCTGCAATCGCCTGACATCATCCAGCAAGCGGTCGAGAACCGCCTGAACATAGGGGCAATGATTGCAGATAAACATGATCAGGGTGCCCCGCTCGCCGCGGCAGTCGCTCAATGACCAGATTTTCCCGTCGGTGCCCTGCAGCTGAAAATCGACGGCATTCAGGCCGAACGCGCACACCGGAGTTTCCGTTAGTGCCATAGTAGAGACCCTGTAGGGGTATTGTCGATGATAACCATTTGTTTTGATAAAAATCCAGTTATTGCAGGCGCCGGTACTTTTGGCACTACGGGTAATTGACGGGCCGTAATTATACAGGAGATTTCATCGCCAGAGCAGGATGCGGTGCGCAGGTGGCGTATCTCGGCCACCGGTGCAGGCGGCGGTGCGCAGGTTTGCCAGAAGTGCGGGGGTTGCATTTGTCGTTGGGCCTGATCGTTCATGGGCCAGCCATGCCCGTTCCGGACGACGCGATCAAACCCTTTTATCCGGCAGCCGATAGGCCGGATTTGCCCGGCTTCTCCTCCCGGGGCGAGAAGTGCCCTCTGTTGCTGAGCCTATACACGCCGCTTGTTGCGTGCGCGCAGCAGGAACTGGGCGGCTACCAGTAGCGTCAGCGAGATCGCCAGCACCATCGCTCCGATGGCATTTATCTCCGGCGTCACGCCGCGTCGAATCGAGGAAAAGACATAGACCGGCAGTGTGGTTTGCGCGCCGGCGACGAAGAAAGCAATGATGAAATCATCGAAACTGAAGGTGAAGCTGAGCAGAAAACCGGCCAGGATTGACGGGGAAATCTGCGGCAGCGTGACCTGCCTGAAGGTGCCCCACGGGGTGGCGTATAAATCGGATGAGGCATCAATCAGGGTGCGGTCCATGCCGTCAATCCGGGAGCGGACGATGATCACTACCAGCGCCGTGGTGAACACGGTATGGGCGGCGACCAGGGAGGCATAGCCCATTTTCAGCCGTGGCGCCTGGCCCAGCCAGAGCGGCCACCATTCGCTCAGCAGCGGGTTCAAAAAGCCGAACACGGTGACCAGCGCAATCAGCGTGGCGATGCCAATTACGATGCCCGGGATCATGATGGCGATGTAGATCGCCGCATCAAACACGATCCGGGTGCGGCGTTTGGCCCGCTGCAGGCCAAGTGCCGCCATCGTGCCGGACAGGCTGGCCAGGACGGCGGTCAGCAGGGCCACGCTCAGGCTGGTTGCCAGCGCTTCCATGGCCAGCGGATTGGAGAGCACCTTGCCATACCATTTGGCCGAAAATCCGATGAAGTCGCTGGCATGGCGGCCGGAGTTGAAACTGAACAGCACAATCAGCGCAATCGGCGCATACAGAAACAGATAGACGACAATGGCGTACACCCGCATGGTGTTTATACCAGCGATACGTCCTGACGCTGACCGGCGCTGCGCTGTATCAGCTTCATGTATACGGTGACGGTAATCAGCATGATCACGACCAGCGTTGATGCGACCGCCGAGCCGTAGGCCCAGTTGCGAGATTGCAAAAACAGATCGACCAGCGCATTGCCGACGAAAAACACCTTGCCGCCGCCCAGCAGCGCGGGAATCAGAAACTCGCCCATCAATAGAATGAACACCAGCATGCAGCCGGCGGCCATGCCGGGCAGCGACAGCGGCAGGGTAACGTTGCGAAACGTGCGCAGCGGCGAGGCGCCCAGGTCCTGGGACGCCTCAAGCAGCCGTTTGTCCAGCTTCTCCAGGCTGACATAGATCGGGAATACCATTAGCGGAAAATAGCCGTAAACGATGCCGATCAGCACCGCGGTCGGGGTATTGATCAGCCGCACGCCGTCGAGGCCGATCAGGTCCAGCAGGCGCGGAATCCCCTGGCCGCCCAGGATGAAGATCCAGGCGTAGGTCCGAATCAGGATGCTGGTCCAAAACGGCACAATAATCATCACCAGCAAAATGGTTTTCAATCCCGGAGCGGTTTTGACCGCCAGGTAGTACGCCAGCGGATACGCAATCAGCAGCGCCGCCAGCGTGCCGATCGGGGCGAGCAGCAGGGTATTTTTGAATGCGGTAAAACGCGCCGGCAGATTGGCGTACTGCTGCAGGCTGAAACCCGCCGCATAGCCGCCCGCCGGCGCGCGCTCACCGAAGCTGAAAACGACCACCACAACCAGCGGCAGCACCAGCATGACAGTCAGCCAGAAAGCGGCCGGCAGCAGCAACAGCCGGTGAATCAGCCTGCTGTTTGCGGTCATCCCGATGCGGCCAGCCGGTCAAGCGGACTTGAAGCGGGCCAGCAACTCGGCCCGGTTCGGGTCGGTCAGCGTGGCGGCGGCGCCAAACTCAAGGGCGTCGAGCAACTCCTGCGCCGGATACAGGATCGGGTCTTCCAGTAGCGCTTTGGGCAGCAATGCGTTGGTATTGCGGTCGGCAACCGGATAGCCGTGCGCCAGCACCTCTTTGGCATTGACCGCCGGGTCGAGCAGGTAGTTTATCAGCGCATAGCCGGCCTCCCGGTGTTCCGCCCCACGGGGGACGGCGTAATAATCGCTCCAGATTTCTCCGCCTTCGACGCCCAGGATATATCGCATGGTCGGGATGTCGGTGTTCAGCTGTTTGCCGTCGCCGGTCCAGCACATCGACATCCAGGCGTCGCCGCTGCGCAGCGACGGCTGGTAGTCGCTGTTGATGGCAAACAAATGCGGCTTGACCTCCAGCAGCAGTTTTTCCGCCGCCGCCAGCTCGGTTTCATCGATCGAATTGAATGAATAGCCGAAATATTTCAACGCATTGCCGATGGTCGTCAACTGGTAGTCATGCACCATCGTACGGCCGGAAAACTCGTCCCGGGTAATGTCCCAGAAGTCTTTCCAGCTGGTCATTTTTCTGCCGTTGGTATGCGCCGTATTGACCACATAGCCGGTGGTGCCCCAGTTTTTCGGCACCGCATACACGCGCCCATTGACCGTCCCCGCATCGGAGAAGCGGGCATCGAATGCGTCGGCGACATAGTTCGGCAGCCGGGACAAATCCAACGGCTCGATCAGGTCTTCGCCTACATAGGTCGTGATGGTGTAATTGGTCGGCACAAAAACATCCCAGCCGCTGCCGCCGGCCTGCAACTTGGCCAGCATCTCTTCGTTCGAGCCAAACACGTTCACCTGTACGTGGGCCGAGGTCATTTCCGTGAACGCCTCGAAATTGGCGGGGTCGTGATAGTTCGGCCAGGTTGCCAGCACAACCCGGTCGCCAATCTCCGCCGCCGCTGATTTGCGCGGCACCAGCCCCGGCACAGCCGCCGCCAGCACCGCCGTGGCCGTGCCCAGGCCGGTGACCCCCAGGAATTGGCGCCGGCTGATTGAGCCGTGGCGGTAGCGCCATAATTCCCGCATGAATTGTTTCCGATTGAGCGGATGATTGTCGTGTGACATGGTTAACCTCCTAACTGTGTAGTGAATGATGGCTTGATTGCCGCATTGTCAGCTGTCGCCAAACACCAGATTGGCCGCGCGGCTCCAACCGACTTTGATACTTTCCCCGACCTCGATCGGGGTTTGCTCGAATTCGTTCTGCCTTGGCAACAGCGCCAGAAACTCGCCCAGCGGGCGGCTAAACAGCAGGTACTCGGTATGCTCGCCGAGAAAGATGCGGTTTCTGACCGTCGCCTCAACGACAATACTACCATCGGTTCTCAAATGCTCCGATGATCTGGCCAGCAATATCTGTTCGGGCCTGACACCCAGCGCCACCGCCTGGCCGACCGCATAGTCGGCGCCGGCCTGCCGGCCGGCGCAAACCAGGTCCCCGCTGCCGAGTCTGACCGTCAGGTCGGCGCTGTCGGAGGCGACAATCACGCCGTCGAAAAAATTCGATTTGCCGACAAAATCGGCGACATAGCGATTCAACGGCTGATCATACAACTCCCTGGGACTGCCAACCTGGATGATCTCGCCGTCCTGCATGATGCAGACCCGATCACTCATCGACAGCGCCTCCTCCTGGTCGTGGGTGACCAGCACAAACGTGATGCCGACACTTCTTTGCAGGCTTTGTAGTTCGAGCTGCATTTCCCGGCGCAGCTTGCGGTCCAGCGCGGCCAGCGGCTCATCCAGCAGCAGCACGTCGGGCCGGTTAATCAGCGCCCGGGAGAGGGCAACCCGCTGCTGCTGACCGCCGGATATTTCCCAGATCCGGCGGCGCTGATAGCCGGACAGCCGCACCAGCTCCAACGCCGCCGCCACCCGGCGGTCGAGCTCGCGCGCGGTCGGTTTCGGCTGGCGCTGTTTCAGCCCGTAGGCCACATTGTCGGCAATGTTGAGATGCGGAAACAGCGCGTATTGCTGAAACACCATGTTGACCGGTCGCCGGTAGGCCGGCACGCCGTTTACCGACTCGCCCTTGAGGCAGACGATGCCCTCGTCGGGCTGTTCGAAGCCCGCTATCATCCTGAGCAGGGTGGTTTTGCCGCAGCCGGAAGGGCCGAGAAAAGAGAGGAACTCGCCGCTGTCGATAGACAGGTTTAGATCCCGGGCGGCGACGATATCGCCATAGCGCTTCCAGACATTCTGGAACGACACGACCTCCTGCGAGCGCCCGGTTTTCTCGCCGCCCATGCTCACGGATGGACCGCCCCACCCGGCCCGGACAGGGGCCGAGGCTGGCCGCCGCTGCGACATAGCGCGATGGTTATCGACACCCGCGCCACCCGGATACCGCTCAGCCCAGCAGGCCGGCAATCAACCCCGCCGCCCGGCTCGGGCCATGGCGCGCTTGCATGTCGGCTGAAGTCGCAGCGAGTCGGCGCTGCATCTGCCGGTCATGCAGGCAGCGCTCGATGGTTTTTTGCAGCAGTGCATCATCCCAGCGATAGCGATCCAGCTTGAACCCGTGGCCGGTCTCCTGCACGCGGGTGGCGTTGTCGTGCCCGTCCCAGACATACGGCATGATGATTGCCGGCTTGCCGAAATACAGGCACTCGGTAAAGCTGTTGTTGCCGCCGTGATGAATCACCACGTCAACCTGCGGAATAACCGACGGCTGCGGGTACCAATCGGCAATCAGGACATTGTCGGGCAGATTGCGGTAGGCGTGCATATATTCGCCGACATTGACCAGCGCCCGCACCGGCATCGCCGCCAGCGCATCGATCACCCGTTGCAGCAGCGGCGTATCGCCGCTGCCCAGCGAGCCGTAGCTGACGTACAGCAGCGGCTTGTCGTTGTGCAGTTTGAACTCGGGCACCGCGTACGCCTGCTCATGCCGTACGCAGCCTTGCAGATACTGAAACTGCGGCGGCTCGAGCGCTTGCCGGCGCTGGAATTTGACCGCTGCGGGATAAATCAGCAGATTCAGGGTGGGCGACGTCTCGCAAAACTGCGCCAGCGGGTATGCCGGCTCGCCGCACTCGCGGATGAACCGGTTGTAGTCATCGTGGAGCGGTTGGATCACCTGCTCAAACCGCCGGCGATAGGCCGCGTGGCAGGCGCTGTCGTGCGCGCCGCAGCCGGAGAGGTGCGGTGGAATATCGGGGTCTTCGATCTCATTTTCCGAGCAGGAGATAATCCGAATCCACGGTACGCCGTGCTCGTGCGCGTAGCGTTTGATGGCCGGAAACATAATCACGTTATCGACACAGATTAGATCCGGCCTGACCTGCGCCAGCACTCCCGGCAAATCTTTTTCCGCCCATTTTGCGCTATCGACGATTGCCTGCCAGCATTCCTTGACGTAATTGTCGATCTGATCGAGCGGGGCTTTGCGGAAGTTGGGAATATGCCCGTTGATGAAATTCTCCCAGAACCCGGCCATCTCCTCGGCCGGCATCGGCGCCGACAAATTCACCGGATGGGCCTTGAAGCCGTAGCCGCGATAGACTTCCAGAAACCCCGGGTCGGACAGAAACACCACCTGGTGGCCGATTTTTTCGACCGCCTGCGCAATCCCGACCGAGTTGAGCGCCGGGCCAAACGCGGCTTCGGGGAAAAAGGCAATGGTTTTAGCGGGCATGGCTGCAGGGAGAATTCTGGGCTATCGCGGGCCTTTTACTGTACACACATAATGCACAAAATAACGCAAAAACGCCAATGTCGGCAACCAAAAAAACCGGTCGGCCGGTGCATAAGTCCAGGCCCGCTGTCATTCCGCCCTCGCCACCGCATTTTTTTGCACATGCGGCGCCAACAACGTTTCGATCAGGCGCACATTGCCCAGACAATCGGCATCTTCAACCAACTGAACAGCGTTGCCGGCGCAGCGCAAAAAATGCAGCAGGTCCGCATCATACGGCAGCAGCAATTGGACCTGATCGAGCCTGGCAAACAACGCGGCGTTATAGCTGATATAACTGGCGCCGGCCAGCAACACATCGGCGCGTGACATCTCCAGACAATGTAGAAAACCCTCTTCTTCGTCCGCCAGATGCAATTGTATGTCGCCAAATCCGAGCAGCGGTTCGATATCCTGCCGGTGCGCGTTCGAGTAAATGTGCATGGTAAACGCGATTCCCAGCCGCCGTATTGTCTGATGTAAAAGCCGGGCACGGTCGACATACTCGATCAGATAATCGGCCGCCGGTTTTTTGAATCGATGGTGTACTTTCATCGCCCGGTCGTGATGGTCAACCGCTCTGATATGCACCGCCACATTCAATACCCCTTGATCGAAACGATCCGGATCGCCTTGGTGCGCAGTATGAAACGCCTTGCGGATGCGGGCTATTTTCTCCCGCAGGTACGCGTCCGGTAGCGGCCAATCCGCCAGCTTCGCCATAGAAGCCACCACCAGGGAAGAAGAGTCCGGCTGCGCACGCTCAAAATACCGTAGCGGCGGCAGTGAATAGTAAAAACGGATAGGCGGACGCGCATCGCCAAATACGTGCGCCAAATCGGGATAATCCGCGCCCAGCATAAAAAACGCCTCCCACTTGCGCTCCCACTCGGGGTCAGCGGCATAATTATGGTCGATAAACGTGCGCGGAATATGCACATACCGCAGGTGATAATAGTCGGCGAGCGCCTGCAGGAAAAAGATTTTTGTACAGCACGAACCGACGCCGTCTATCACACTCGCAGCAAGATTGAACCGAACCGGCCGCTTGACCGGCGGCCTGATGAGCGGCAGAATTCGCTTGATCCGGTCTTTAATCGGCGTATTGCGCGCGCCACCGGCAGCAGGCCTTGCCGTTTGCAATAGCGTCGCTAGCGCCTCACTTTCGCGCAGAAAGTTTTTCCCGTCCCACAATAAAAAACAGCGATTCGAGATCAGGCCGGCGTACACAGTCGCCATATCGAGCAATATCTGCTTCGGATTCGATATCAGCATCAGCGTACTACGAGCAACATCGCGCACGTAAAATACTTCACTTATCCAGGACAGATCGGCGAACGCGATCGAATCGACCAATTCTTCAAAAGACGGATCAGGGCGGTGACGAACGCAGGGCCGTGAGCACGCCTCCCGCAGCGCCCGCTGCTTGAGCGGCTGCCAGCAATCCGGCAGTGATTGATCGATTGCCAGCGACGTGAATAAATCGACCCGTACTGTGCAATTGATGTCGTGCGCGCATTGCTCGACGAAATCCAGCAGCGCGCCCAGCCGCTGAAAAAACAGCGGCCCTCTCAAGCCGTAATCTTCGATAAGGACAAACGTTACCCGCAGTACACCGTCGGCAAAAGGTGCGCGCGGAGTGATGGAAAAAGTTTCCGCGTAGGCGCGGTGCGCTCTTTCGATGAAGCCGCGGAGCACCGTCGTTTTGATCGGATTGCCAAATCTCGAGGCGTAGTCGTACACTTTTTCCAATGCCCGCACCACACCGGGATTCAAGTACAGCTCATCTGCAATCGGCGACTTGTTCCACAGGATATGCGTTTCTAAATGGGCGGCATAATGGTCATCCGCCCAAATCAACCGTCTATCGGCCTGCTCCAGCGGCACAAACTCATGCACCAGGCGACGAAAAAAGGCTTCCCATTTTTTATCCAGCGCCGCCGTTGAAAACCGACTTTGTGCGATGCCGATACGGCTTTGCATCGGCGTATAGACGAACGGGATTTTTATTTCCTCGGCCAGCAATGCCAAATGCAACCGCCTGCGAATCTCCATCTCCAACGTGTCGGTGCACGCCGGTTTCAGTGCGAGGTAGCAATACTCTGATTTTGGGGACATAAAAAAACGCATCTACAACTCGATAACAATGGGAAAATACAATCGACCGATCCGATCGGCTTAGCCGCCTCTGTCACCGACGACAGCCAATCGCATATCCTGCAAGCATAACACGGAGGTGATATAGAGCAGTAGCTCTGCTATAGTATCAACGGTAAAATCACGCCGTCGATTGCAGGCACGCGGCGGCAAATCGGAGCAACGCGAGCAGCAGAGGAATAGTACGCAAACAGCGATACAGTTTGGCGACGTGGTATACACCCCTGGGCACCAGGCGCACCTGCACATCGACATCGGTAATGCCGACTCGCCCTTGCTGGTTGCAATGCAAAGCTCGGCCAGATCGGTTTTCTGTTCGTGGCTTGACCGGCGGGGCGGTGCCGACCGCCCGACGAGGATGGAGTCACGCGCATCGTCGGAAAATGTATCCAGGTATTTACTTACCAGCGCATGAACCGGCAGGCCAACCACGATATTGGCGTGGTCAGTGCGCGCATTTCGCGCGCGGAAGGCATGGAGGGACACGCCCGTAGCTGCGAGGACCGACTGGCCAGTTTTTTTCGACCAGACAATCGACCTGGCGCCTGAGCGGAACTGACGTCCAGGCCCGCTGTCATTCCGTCCTCGCCACCGCATTTTTTTACACATGCGGCGCCAACAACGTTTCGATCAGGCGCACATTGCCCAGACAATCGGCATCTTCAACCAACTGAACAGCGTTGCCGGCGCAACGCAAAAAATGCAGCAGGTCCGCATCATACGGCAGCAGCAATTGGATCTGATCGGGCCTGGCAAACAACGCGGCGTTATAGCTGATCAAACTGGCGCCGGCCAGCAGCACATCGGCGCGTGACATCTCCAGGCAATGCAGAAAATCCTCTTCTTCGTCTGCCAGATGCAATTGTATGTCGCCAAATCCGAGCAGCGGCTCGATATCCTGCCGGTGCGCGTTCGAGTAAATATGCATGGTAAACGCGATTCCCAGCCGCCGTATCGTCTGATGCAAAAGCCGGGCGCGGTCGACATACTCGGTCAGCTCATCGGCGCCCCGTATTTTAAATCGTCGGTACAGTGCTTTGACCGCCGGGTCGTGACGGTCAACCGCTCTGATATGCACCGCCACATTCAATACCCCTTGATCGAAACGATCCGGATCGCCTTGGTGCGCAGTATGAAACGCCTTGCGGATGCGGGCTATTTTCTCCCGCAGGTACGCGTCCGGCAGCGGCCAATCCGCCAGCTTCGCCATAGAAGCCACCACCAGGGAAGAAGAGTCCGGCTGCGCACGCTCAAAATACCGTAGCGGCGGCAGCGGATAGTAAAAACGGATAGGCGGACGCGCATCGCCAAATACGTGCGCCAAATCGGGATAATCCGCGCCCAGCATAAAAAACGCCTCCCACTTGCGCTCCCACTCGGGGTCGGCGACATAATTATGGTCGATAAACGTGCGCGGAATATGCACATACCGCAGGTGGTAATAGTCGGCGACCACCTGCAGGGAAAAGATTTTTGTACAGCACGAACCGACACCGTCTATCACACTCGCAGCAAGATTGAACCGAACCGGCCGCTTGACCGGCGGCTTGATGAGCGGCAGAATTTGCTTGATCCGGTCTTTAATCGGCGTATTGCGCGCGCCACCGGTAGCAGGCCTTGCCGTTTGCAATAGCGTCGATAGCGCCTCACTTTCGCGCAGAAAGTTTTTCCCGTCCCACAATAAAAAACAGCGATTCGAGATCAGGCCGGCGTACACAGTCGCCATATCGAGCAATATCTGCTTCGGATTCGATATCAGCATCAGCGCACTACGAACAATCTCGCGCACGTAAAATATTTCACTTATCCAGGACAGATCGGCGAACGCGATCGAATCGACCAGCTCTTCAAAAGACGGATCAGGGCGGTGACGAACGCAGGGCCGCGAGCACGCCTCCCGCAGCGCCCGCTGCTTGAGCGGCTGCCAGCAATCCGGCAGTGATTGATCGATTGCCAGCGACGTGAATAAATCGACCTGTACTGTGCAATCGATGTCGTGCGCGCATTGCTCGACAAAATCCAGCAGCGCGCCCAGCCGCTGAAAAAACAGCGGCCCTCTCAAGCCGTAATCTTCGATAAGGACAAACGTTACCCGCAGTACACCGTCGGCAAAAGGTGCGCGCGGGGTAATGGAAAAAGTTTCCGCGTAGGCGCGGTGCGCTCTTTCGATGAAGCTGCGGATCACCGTCGTTTTGATCGGGCTGCTAAATCTCGAGGCGTAGTCGTACACTTTTTCCAATGCCCGCACCACACCGGGATTCAAATACAGCTCGTCTGCAATCGGCGACTTGTTCCACAGAAGTTGCGGGCTTAAATGGGCGGCATAATGGTCATCCGCCCAAATCAACCGTCCATCGGCCTGCTCCAGCGGCACAAACTCATGCACCAGGCGACGAAAAAAGGCTTCCCATTTTTTATCCAGCGCCGCCGTTGAAAACCGACTTTGTGCGATGCCGATACGGCTTTGCATCGGCGTATAGACGAACGGGATTTTTATTTCCTCGGCCAGCAATGCCAAATGCAACCGCCTGCGAATCTCCATCTCCAACGTGTCGGTGCACGCCGGTTTCAGTGCGAGGTAGCAATACTCTGATTTTGGGGGCATAAAAAAACGCATCTGCAACTCGATAACAATGGGAAAATACAATCGACCGATCCGATCGGCTTAGCCGCCTCTGTCACCGACGACAGCCAATCGCATATCCTGCAAGCATAACACGGAGGTGATATAGAGCAGTAGCTCTGCTATAGTATCAACGGTAAAATCACGCCGTCGATTGCAGGCACGCGGCGGCAAATCGGAGCAACGCGAGCAGCAGAGGAATAGTACGCAAACAGCGATACAGTTTGGCGACGTGGTATACACCCCTGGGCACCAGGCGCACCTGCACATCGACATCGGTAATGCCGACTCGCCCTTGCTGGTTGCAATGCAAAGCTCGGCCAGATCGGTTTTCTGTTCGCGGCTTGACCGGCGGGGCGGTGCCGACCGCCCGACGAGGATGGAGTCACGCGCATCGTCGGAAAATGTATCCAGGTATTTACTTACCAGCGCATGAACCGGCAGGCCAACCACGATATTGGCGTGGTCAGTGCGCGCATTTCGCGCACGGAAGGCATGGAGGGACACGCCCGTAGCTGCGAGGACCGACTGGCCAGTTTTTTTCGACCAGACAATCGATCTGGCGCCTGAGCGGAACTGACGTCCAGGCCCGCTGTCATTCCGTCCTCGCCACCGCATTTTTTTACACATGCGGCGCCAACAACGTTTCGATCAGGCGCACATTGCCCAGACAATCGGCATCCTCGACCAACTGAACAGCATTACCGGCGCAGCGCAAAAAATGCAGCATGTCCGCATCATACGGCAGCAGCAATTGGATCTGATCGGGCCTGGCAAACAACGCGGCGTTATAGCTGATCATACTGGCGCCGGCCAGCAGCACATCGGCGCGTGACATCTCCAGACAATGCAGAAAATCCTCTTCTTCGTCTGCCAGATGCAATTGTATGTCGCCAAATCCGAGCAGCGGCTCGATATCCTGCCGGTGCGCGTTCGAGTAAATATGCATGGTAAACGCGATTCCCAGCCGCCGTATCGTCTGATGCAAAAGCCGGGCGCGGTCGACATACTCGGTCAGCTCATCGGCACCCTGTATTCTAAATCGTCGGTACAGTGCTTTGACCGCCGGGTCGTGACGGTCAATCGCTCTGATATGCACCGCCACATTCAATACCCCTTGATCGAAACGATCCGGATCGCCTTGGTGCGCGGTATGAAACGCCTTGCGGATGCGGGCTATTTTCTCCCGCAGGTACGCGTCCGGCAGCGGCCAATCCGCCAGCTTCGCCATAGTGGCCACCACCAGGGAAGAAGAGTCCGGCTGCGCACGCTCAAAATACCGTAGCGGCGGCAGCGGATAGTAAAAACGGATAGGCGGACGCGCATCGCCAAATACGTGCGCCAAATCGGGATAATCCGCGCCCAGCATAAAAAACGCCTCCCACTTGCGCTCCCACTCGGGGTCGGCGACATAATTATGGTCGATAAACGTGCACGGAATATGCACATACCGCAGGTGGTAATAGTCGGCGAGCGCCTGCAGGACAAAGATTTTTGTACAGCACGAACCGACGCCGTCTATCACACTCGCAGCAAGATTGAACCGAACCGGCCGCTTGACCGGCCGCTTGACCGGCGGCTTGATGAGCGGCAGAATTTGCTTGATCCGGTCTTTAATCGGCGTATTGCGCGCGCCACCGGCAGCAGGCCTTGCCGTTTGCAATAGCGTCGCTAGCGCCTCGCTTTCGCGCAGAAAGTTTTTCCCGTCCCACAATAAAAAACAGCGATTCGAGCGCAGGTCGGCGTACGCAGTCGCCATATCGAGCAATACCTGCTTTGGATTCGATATCAGCACCAGCGCACTACGAACAACATCGCGCACGTAAAATATGTCACTTATCCAGGACAGATCGGCGAACGCGATCGAATCGACCAATTCTTCAAAAGACGGATCAGGGCGGTGACGAACGCAGGGCCGCGAGCACGCCTCCCGCAGCGCCCGCTGCTTGAACGGCTGCCAGCAATCCGGCAGTGATTGATCGATTGCCAGCGACGTGAATAAATCGACCTGTACTGTGCAATCGATGTCGTGCGCGCATTGCTCGACGAAATCCAGCAGCGCGCCCAGCCGCTGAAAAAACAGCGGCCCTCTCAAGCCGTAATCTTCGATAAGGACAAACGTTACCCGCAGTACACCGTCGGCAAAAGGTGCGCGCGGAGTGATGGAAAAAGTTTCCGCGTAGGCGCGGTGCGCTCTTTCGATAAAGCTGCGGATCACCGCCGTTTTGATCGGGCTGCCAAAGCTCGAGGGGTAGGCGTACACTTTTTCCAATGCCCGCACCACACCGGGATTCAAATACAGCTCGTCTGCAATCGGCGACTTGTTCCACAGGAGTTGCGGTCTTAAATGGGCGGCATAATGGTCATCCGCCCAAATCAACCGTCCATCGGCCTGCTCCAGCGGCACAAACTCATGCACCAGGCGACGGAAAAAGGCTTCCCATTTTTTATCCAGTGCCGCCGCTGAAAACCGACTTTGTGCGATGCCGATACAGCTTTGCATCGGCGTATAGACGAACGGGATTTTTATTTCCTCGGCCAGCAATGCCAAATGCAACCGACTGCGAATCTCCATCTCCAACGTGTCGGTGCGCGCCGGTTTCAGTGCAAGGTAGCGATACTCTGATTCTGGGGGCATAAAAAAACGCATCTGCAACTCGATAGCAACGGGAAAATAAAATCGACCGGATCCGATTCGGCTTAGCCGCCTCTGTCACCGACGACAGCCAATCGCATATCCTGCAAGCATAACACGGAGGTGATATAGAGCAGTAGCTCTGCTATAGTATCAACGGTAAAATCACGCCGTCGATTGCAGGCACGCGGCGACAAATCGGAGCAACGCGAGCAGCAGAGGAATAGTACGCAAACAGCGATACAGTTTGGCGATGTGGTATACACCCCTGGGCACCAGGCGCACCTGCACATCGACATCGATAATGCCGACTCGCCCTTGCTGGTTGCAATGCAAAGCTCGGCCAGATCGGTTATTCTGTTCGCGGCTTGACCGGCGGGGCGGTGCCGACCGCCCGACGAGGATGGAGTCACGCGCATCGTCGGAAAATGTATCCAGGTATTTACTTACCAGCGCATGAACCGGCAGGCCAACCACGATATTGGCGTGGTCAGTGCGCGCATTTCGCGCGCGGAAGGCATGGAGGGACACGCCCGTAGCTGCGAGGACCGACTGGCCAGTTTTTTCGACCAGACAATTCGACCTGGCGCCTGAGCGGAACTGACGTCCAGGCCCGCTGTTATTCCGTCCTCGCCACCGCATTTTTTTACACATGCGGCGCCAACAACGTTTCGATCAGGCGCACATTGCCCAGACAATCGGCATCTTCAACCAACTGAACAGCGTTGCCGGCGCAGCGCAAAAAATGCAGCATGTCCGCATCATACGGCAGCAGCAATTGGATCTGATCGGGCCTGGCAAACAACGCGGCGTTATAGCTGATCATACTGGCGCCGGCCAGCAGCACATCGGCGCGTGACATCTCCAGACAATGCAGAAAATCCTCTTCTTCGTCCGCCAGATGCAATTGTATGTCGCCAAATTCGAGTAGCGGCTCGATATCCTGCCGGTGCGCGTTCGAGTAAATATGCATGGTAAACGCGATTCCCAGCCGCCGTATCGTCTGATGTAAAAGCCGGGCGCGGTCGACATACTTGAGCAGATCATTGACCGCCAGTTTTTTAAATCGCCGGAACAGTGCTTTGACCGCCGGGTCGTGACGCTCAACCGCTCTGATATGCACCGCCACATTCAATACCCCTTGATCGAAACGATCCGGATCACCTTGGTGCGCGGTATGAAACGCCTTGCGGATGCGGGCTATTTTCTCCCGCAGGTACTCGTCCGGCAGCGGCCAATCCGCCAGCTTCGCTATAGTGGCCACCACCAGGGAAGAAGAGCCCGGCTGCGCACGCTCAAAATACCGTAGCGGCGGCAGTGAATAGTAAAACCGGATAGGCGGACGCGCATCGCCAAATACGTGCGCCAAATCGGGATAATCCGCACCCAGCATAAAAAACGCCTCCCACTTACGCTCCCACTCGGGGTCGGCGGCATAATTGTGGTCGATAAACGTGCGCGGAATATGCACATACCGCAGGTGGTAATAGTCGGCGATCACCTGCAGGGAAAAGATTTTTGTACAGCACGAACCGACACCGTCTATCACACTCGCAGCAAGATTGAACCGAACCGGCCGCTTGACCGGCGGCTTGATGAGCGGCAGAATTTGCTTGATCCGGTCTTTAATCGGCGTATTGCGCGCGCCACCGGTAGCAGGCCTTGCCGTTTGCAATAGCGTCGCTAGCGCCTCGCTTTCGCGCAGAAAGTTTTTCCCGTCCCACAATAAAAAACAGCGATTCGAGTGCAGGTCGTCGTGCGAAGTCGCCATATCGAGCAATATTTGCTTTGGATTCGATATCAGCATCAACGCACTACGAACAATCTCGCGCACGTAAAATATGTCACTTATCCAGGACAGATCGGCGAACGCGATCGAATCGACCAGCTCTTCAAAAGACGGATCAGGGCGGTGACGGACGCAAGGCCGCGAGCACGCCTCCCGCAGCGCCCGCTGCTTGAACGGCTGCCAGCAATCCGGCAGTGATTGATCGATTGCCAGCGACGTGAATAAATCGACCTGTACTGTGCAATCGATGTCGTGCGCGCATTGCTCGACGAAATCCAGCAACGCGCCCAGCCGCTGAAAAAACAGCGGCCCTCTCACGCCGTAATCTTTGATAACAACAAACGTTACCCGCAGCACACCGTCGGAAAAAGGTGCGCGTGGGGTAATGGAAAAAGTTTCCGCGTAGGCGCGGTGCGCTCTTTCGATGAAGCCGCGGATCACCTCCGTTTTGATCGGGCTGCCAAAGCTCGATGGAGGAGCGTACACTTTTTCCAATGCCCGCACCACACCGGGATTCAAATACAGCTCGTCTGCAATCGGCGACTTGTTCCACAGAAGTTGCGGGCTTAAATGGGCGGCATAATGGTCATCCGCCCAAATCAACCGTCCATCGGCCTGCTCCAGCGGCACAAACTCATGCACCAGGCGACGAAAAAAGGCTTCCCATTTTTTATCCAATACCGCCGCTGAAAACCGACTTTGTGCGATGCCGATACGGCTTTGCATCGGCGTATAGACGAACGGGATTTTTATTTCCTCGGCCAGCAATGCTAAATGCAACCGCCTGCGAATCTCCATCTCCAACGTGTCGGTGCGCGCCGGTTTCAGTGCGAGGTAGCAATACTCTGATTCTGGGGGCATAAAAAAACGCATCTGCAACTCGATAGCAACGGGAAAATAAAATCGACCGATCCGATCGGCTTAGCCGCCTCTGTCACCGACGACAGCCAATCGCATATCCTGCAAGCATAACACAGAGGTGATATAGAGCAGTAGCTCTGCTATAGTATCAACGGTAAAATCACGCCGTCGATTGCAGGCCCACGGCGGCAAATCGAAGCAACACGAGCAGCAGAACAGAAATAGTATGCAAGCAGCGATACAGTTTGGCGATGTTTTGTACGCATCGGATAATCGGGTTGCCGTGATTACACTCAATCGGCCGCATTGTCTCAACGCCATCAACGAAACCATGCCGGACAATATCGCGGCGGCATTTGAGCATGCCAATCAGGACGATACGGTGCATGTGGTGGTTTTGACCGGCGCCGGGCGCGGGTTTTGCAGCGGCTATGATTTAAAGGTGTATGCCCAGCCCGCGGGTGAAACCCCGGCGCTGCAGGAAATGCCGTGGGATGCGATGATCGATTATCGGTTTATGCAGCGCTGCACCGAAAAATTCATGTCGATCTGGCGCTGCCATAAACCCGTTATCGCACGGGTGCACGGTGACGCCATTGCCGGTGGCAGTGATATCGCGCTGTGCAGCGATATTGTCGTCATGAGCGACGATGCGCGCATCGGCTACCCACCGGCGAGAGTGTGGGGCTGCCCGACCACCGCGATGTGGGTCTATCGACTGGGGGCGGAAAAAGCAAAAAGAATGCTCTTTACCGGTGACCTGATCAGCGGCAAAACAGCCGCCGAAATGGGGTTGGTTTTTCAATCGGTGCCGCAGCAGCAGCTCGACCGCGCGGTCGAGGCCTTGACCGCGCGCATCAAAGGGGTGCCGAAAAACCAGCTGATGATGATGAAAATGCTGGTCAATCAGGCGTATGAAAACAGCGGGCTTGCCCACACCCAGATGCTGGCAACGCTGTTTGACGGCATCGCACGGCACAGCCCGGAAGGCGTTCGCTTCAAGCGACGCACCGAGGAAGTCGGCTTCAAGCAGGCGGTTGCCGAACGCGACTCCGGCGCGCCGATCCCGGGCAGCAAATGACCATCGGATGAAATCAGCCACGGCGACCAGGCATCGCATCAACGGCGCGGTGATACCGGATCGGCAATAAGGTAGTTAATTGCGTACTCATCGGCCTTATTTCCTCTTATTATGCGTATGCCGTTGATTTTTTTATTGCGAAAATAAGACAGCGCCAGGCTATTGTCAAACCAACTGCTTATACCGCTAATAATATAATCGCACCGGCTTAAAATATGGATATTGCTTATAGCCGTCATGGTTTCCTGCCGCTTCAGCTCCGGGCTGTCTTGCAGCATCTGCGCGTTGCAATTATCGTAGCGCTTCTCGGTGTCGTCATAGATAAAATCCAGCCCTGAATTTTTAGGCAGATCCCGAATAACCTGCTGCGAATCGGTAGTCACAAACACCGTCTTGATGCCGGTTTTTTCCGCTATTTTCTTCACCACGTTGAGATAGATATCAAGCGGAACAACCCGGAAGCGGACTGAGGGATCGCTGATTACATCGCCCTGCCGGATGTGAACCCCAATAATTGGAGGGTTCACCCCTATCCTGCTCATTTTTTCTTCTATATGCGCTTTGTACTCTTGCTTTAGTTTCAATACCCCCCCCAACACCAACCCTCTTGTATACAGGTTCGGTATTGGCAAATAAAGCGGATGAACCGGATTAAAAATGTGCGGTATCGGCTGCAAGCCAAGGAATCGTCTGCGGTTGAGATACGTCAGTTTTTCTTTTTGCGGTAGAAAATTAAACGCTACTTCCGCCCTGCCGGTCGCAGAATATCGCGCTCTGATGTCTTGCAAACAATGGGACGATAGCGGTTGATAGCAAAAATCATAAACCAGGCGGCTATCGTCAACCAGCAGCGCTCGATTATACAAATAACTGTACATATAAGCGTTGCTTAAAACATGCAGCATGGAGGCACCCAGGCCGGCGTCGGGCAAGTCGATGACCAGAAACCTGGATTTGTGATCCGGGACTGCAAATTGCAGCAATTGAAGTTTATTCAGCACCATGGCGTCAAATGCCGTTAACGACTCCGATGGGTAGCTATACGGCAATGGCATCTGTGGCAAACAATCATAATTTTCAAGTGAATCCAAAGAGTAGCTGCGCCAGATGATTTTTTCAGGCTGCATCATCCCTGTTGTCTTTGCATACGACTCGATTCGCCGGCGCAGAATTCTCTCCTGCATTCGCAATAATATGGACTGGCTCATCACGATGGCTCAAGCATACGATGCCGGCAGCATTTTTCTAATCGTCCGCATGATTTCCTCAGTCAGTACGGGCAGGTTCTGCCGGTCTTCCTGTCGCGGAAAAATCGGCTCTCCAAAATGAATGCCCACCTTCGCTCTTTGCATTTTTTTTCCATCCGGAAATAATATTTTCGGTGCCGTATGATATGAGTCTATCAACTGGGGCGGAAAAGGCAAAAAGAATGCTCTTTACCGGTGACCTGATCAGCGGCAAAACAGCCGCCGAAATGGGGTTGGTTTTTCAATCGGTGCCGCAGCAGCAGCTCGACCGCGCGGTCGAGGCCTTGACCGCGCGCATCAAAGGGGTGCCGAAAAACCAGCTGATGATGATGAAAATGCTGGTCAATCAGGCGTATGAAAACAGCGGGCTTGCCCACACCCAGATGCTGGCAACGCTGTTTGACGGCATCGCACGGCACAGCCCGGAAGGCGTTCGCTTCAAGCGGCGCACCGAGGAAGTCGGCTTCAAGCAGGCGGTTGCCGAACGCGACTCCGGCGCGCCGATCCCGGGCAGCAAATGACCATCGGATGAAATCAGCCACGGCGACCAGACATCGCATCAACGGCGCGGTGATACCGGATCGGCAATAAGGTAGTTAATTGCGTACTCATCGGCCTTATTTCCTCTTATTATGCGTATGCCGTTGATTTTTTTATTGCGAAAATAAGACAGCGCCAGGCTATTGTTAAACCAACTGCTTATACCGCCAATAATATAATCGCACCGGCTTAAAATATGGATATTGCTTATAACCGTCATGGTTTCCTGCCGCTTCAGCTCCGGGCTGTCTTGCAGCATCTGCGCGTTGCAATTATCGTAGCGCTTCTCGGTGTCGTCATAGATAAAATCCAGCCCTGAATTTTTAGGCAGATCCCGAATAACCTGCTGCGAATCGGTAGTCACAAACACCGTCTTGATGCCGGTTTTTTCCGCTATTTTTTTCACCACGTTGAGATAGATATCAAGCGGAACAACCCGGAAGCGGACTGAGGGGTTGCTGATTACATCGCCCTGCCGGATGTGAACCCCAATAATTGGAGGGTTCACCCCTATCCTGCTCATTTTTTCTTCTATATGCGCTTTGTACTCTTGCTTTAGTTTCAATACCCCCCCCAACACCAACCCTCTTATATACAGATTCGGCATTGGCAAATAAAGCGGATGAACCGGATTAAAAATTTGCGGTATCGGCTGCAAGTCAATGAATCGTCTGCGGTTGAGATACGTCAGTTTTTCTTTTTGCAGTAGAAAATTAAACGCTACTTCCGCCCTGCCGGTCGCAGAATATCGCTCTCTGATGTCTTGCAAGCAATGGGACGATATCGGTTGATAGCAAAAATCATAAACCAGGCGGCTATCGTCAACCAGCAGCGCTCGATTATACAAATAACTGTACATATGAGCCTTGCTTAAAACATGCAGCATGGAGGCACCCAGACCGTCGCCGGGCAAGTCGATGACCAGAAACCTGGATTTGTGATCCGGGACTGCAAATTGCAGCAATTGAAGTTTATTCAGCACCATGGCGTCAAACGCCGTTAACGACTCCGATGGGTAGCTATACGGCAATGGCATCTGTGGCAAACAATCATAATTTTCCAGTGAATCCAAAGAGTAGCTGCGCCAGATGATTTTTTCAGGCCGCATCATCCCTGTTGTCTTTGCATACGACTCGATTCGCCGGCGCAGGATTCTCTCCTGCATTCGCAATAATATGGACTGGCTCATCACGATGGCTTAAGCATACGATGCCGGCAGCATTTTTCTAATCGCCCACATGATTTCTTCAGTCAGTACGGGCAGGTTCTGCCGGTCTTCCTGTCGCGGAAAAATCGGCCCTCCAAAATGAATGCCCACTTTCGCTCTTTGCATTTTTTTTCCATCCGGAAATAATATTTTCGGTGCCGTATGATATGAGTCTATCAACTGGGGGCGGAAAAAGCAAAAAGAATGCTCTTTACCGGTGACCTGGTCGGCGGCAAAACAGCCGCCGAAATGGGGTTGGTTTTTCAATCGGTGCCGCAACGGCAGCTCGACCGCGCGGTCGAGGCCTTGACCGAGCGCATCAAAGGGGTGCCGAAAAATCAGCTGATGATGATGAAAATGCTGGTCAATCAGGCGTCTGAAAACAGCGGGCTTGCCCACACCCAGATGCTGGCAACGCTGTTTGACGGCATCGCACGGCACAGCCCGGAAGGCGTTCGCTTCAAGCGGCGCACCGAGGAAGTCGGCTTCAAGCAGGCGGTTGCCGAACGCGACTCCGGCGCGCCGATCCCGGGCAGCAAATGACCATCGGCTGAAATCAGCCACGGCGACCAGGCATCGCATCAACGGCGCGGTGATGCCGGATCGGCAATAAAGTAGTTAATTGCGTACGCATCGGCCTTATTTCCTCTTATTATGCGTATGCCGTTCATTTTTTTATTGCGAAAATAAGACAGCGCCAGGCTATTGTAAAACCAACTGCTTATACCGCCAATAATATAATCGCACCGGCTTAAAATATGGATATTGCTTATAACCGTCATGGTTTCCTGCCGCTTCAGCTCCGGGCTGTCTTGCAGCATATCCGCGTTGCAATTATCGTAGCGCTTCTCGGTGTCGTCATAGATAAAATCCAGCCCTGAATTTTTAGGCAGATCCCGAATAACCTGCTGCGAATCGGTAGTTACAAACACCGTCTTGATGCCGGTTTTTTCCGCTGTTTTTTTCACCACGTTGAGATAGATATCAAGCGGAACAACCCGGAAGCGGACTGAGGGATCGCTGATTACATCGCCCTGCCGGATGTGAACCCCAATAATTGGAGGGTTCACCCCTATCCTGCTCATTTTTTCTTCTATATGCGCTTTGTACTCTTGCTTTAGTTTCAATACCCCCCCCAACACCAGCCCTCTTATATACAGATTCGGCATTGGCAAATAAAGCGGATGAACCGGATTAAAAATTTGCGGTATCGGCTGCAAGCCAAGGAATCGTCTGCGGTTGAGATACGTCAGTTTTTCTTTTTGCGGTAGAAAATTAAACGCTACTTCCGCCCTGCCGGTCGCAGAATATCGCTCTCTGATATCTTGCAAACAATGGGACGATATCGGTTGATAGCAAAAATCGTAAACCAGGCGGCTATCGTCAACCAGCAGTGCTCGATTATATAAATAACTGTATATATGAGCCTTGCTTAAAACATGCAGCATGGAGGCACCCAGGCCGTCGCCGGGCAAGTCGATGACCAGAAATCTGGATTTGTGATCCGGGACTGCAAATTGCAGCAATTGAAGTTTATTCAGCACCATGGCGTCAAATGCCGTTAACGACTCCGATGGGTAGCTATACGGCAATGGCTGCTGCGGCAAACAATCATAATTTTCCAGTGCATCCAAAGAGTAGTCGTGCCAGATGATTTTTTCAGGCCGCATCATCCCTGTTGTCTTTGCATACGACTCGATTCGCCGGCGCAGGATTCTCTCCTGCATTCGCAATAATATGGACTGGCTCATCACGATGGCTTAAGCATACGATGCCGGCAGCATTTTTCTAATCGCCCGCATGATTTCTTCAGTCAGTACGGGCAGGTTCTGCCGGTCTTCCTGTCGCGGAAAAATCGGCTCTCCAAAATGAATGCCCACTTTCGCTCTTTGCATTTTTTTCCATCCGGAAATAATATTTTCGGTGCCGTATATCGCCACCGGGATGATCGGAATCGCATTTTTTACCGCCAGAAATGCGACGCCGTTTTTGGCCGGGTTGGCTTGCAGGTCGGCCCGCACGACGGCGCCTTCCGGGAAAATACAGATCACCTCTTTGTGCTGTATCTGTTTTTGCAGCGCTTTGACCGCCGACAGTTTTGGGTTTTTACGGTCAACCGGAAAAACCCCATACGCCCACGGGATCAGAGATTCGAGCAAAGACAAGTCAGTCAAATCCTGCGCCATCAAGAATGTGATCGACGGTTTTATTTTAGCAGACAAAACGACCGGGTCAATAACACTGACGTGGTTTGGCGCCAGGATATACGGCCCCTGTCGAGGAATGTTGCTTTCTCCTTTGCCGGTCAGTCTGATGAGCACAAAACAAAGCGCAGCGGCCAGCAGATTCAGCATCATGCGGATGGCCTTGTGCCGGGGCTGGGGAAACTTCATATTGAATACGGCACGTCATCTGCACCGGGCGTCATCCGCACCGGGCGTCATCCGCACCGGGCGTCATCCGCACTGTTGGCCAGCGACCTCGCCTGATCCGCATAGCGATCGGCAGCTTCAGTCGAGCAGATGTCGATAGGGAAATAATAGCTGTCCCGCCGGCATTGAGAGCGCAGCTCATGCATCACCGTTTTCTCTGCCAGCGTCTGCTTTAGCGGGCCGTACGCCCAGCTCGAGCGGCAGTAAGTTGAACAGTACCAGATAATATTTAATGTAGCCGAACACCGCATACCAGCCGACGTGGCGGCGGCAAAAAACCACACATTCCCGAAACGGTATCCCTCTAATTGAATGCAGCATCCGCAAGCGCTGCAAAAGACTGAGTTTCTTGTCCTGCCAGAGCGGCGGATGACCGGCGCACTCGCCGACATAGCCGGGGCACAGGTATATCGGCACCCCCCGACTGCTCGCCCTCAAACCGTAATCCAGGTCGCCAAACGAATTGCTGCCGAATCGCTTTGACAAAATACCGATTCGATCGACCACCGGTTTGGAAACCAGTACGCAGTTGCCGCTCATCATATTACAGCGCTGCATCTCATCGGTCGGCCGTATAAGCTCGAGCCCAAACTTGAATTTGTACGCCGTTTTCCAGCGTATGCCACCATACGTGGGGTTCTGCGTACCCGGCTCTCGAGTCGAACCGACGATGATATGCAGCGGCTGATGCTGCGCCGCCGGTGCGCGCCTGACAGCAAGCAGTTTTTCCAGCGCATCGGGGTACAAAAAGGTATCGTCATTGAGCCAGAGAAAATAATCGAAATCGTATTCGAGCGCCTTTTTCCACGCCAGCCGCATACCCTCGACCCAGAATGTGTCCGCATCGGCCGGGATAATCTGCACTCGGTCAAAGCGCGCCTTGACGCGCTGCGCCGTATTGTCGGGGCTGTTTGCATCGGTTAAAAAAACCTGCATATCGACCGTCTGATGATCGATCGTCGCGCCCGCGAAGCGATGCACTTTATCCAGACAGACCAGCGTTGTTTCCACGCGGTTGAAGCACGCCATAATTACCGCGATTTTTAATTGCGCGCTGTTCAATTTCCCGACCTCTCGCACCCGACCGCCGTCAAAGCCCCCCTCACGCACGCACCGCCGACCGCGCCGTACCGAAGCGGTGCCACTCGAATATCATTCTTCGCACTGCGTCGTGATGGGGCCGACCAATGCCAGCGTACCGAGATCATACCGGGCGCCGTCAGCGTACATCAGCCGGCCCCCGCGCCGCTCGAATTTGCGCAGCACATCCACCACCAGCGACAACCCCAGCCCGAGCGCCTGCAAAGAAGAATTTCCATGCACGTCGTACGGCCGATCAGATAACGGCGCCAGCGACACCGGGCACACCCACTCGTGCGCATCCACCCGGCAGGGGGCGCCGACCCTGACGTCGATGGTAAACTTTTTCCCGGCCGCATCCAGCGCGTGGATCAGCTCACTTGCCATGCCCGCCGGCACCGCGGCATCATCGCCCATCTCCGCCAACCCCATGACCGCCGGTGCGCGCTTACAAGCCTATTTTCCGCCGCGCTTCATCCGGCCCCAGCACCCGGGCGCCAAGGCGTTGGATGATCTCCGCTGCGCGCTCCACCAGCATGCCGTTGGTCGCCAGCACGCCGCGGTCGAGATACAGATTATCCTCGAGCCCGACGCGCACGTTGCCGCCCAGCAAAACCGCTTGCGCCACCATCGGCATCTGCATCCGCGAAATCCCAAACCCGGCCCAGACGGCATCGTCCGGCAGCGCCCGCTTCATCGCCGCCATCGTGTCGGTATCGGCCCCGGCCCCCCAGGGGATGCCGAGGCAAAGCTGAAACAGCGGCGGCAGGTCGATCAACCCTTCGTCGATCAACGCGCGCGCCAGCCGGACCTGCCCAAGGTCAAACACCTCCAGCTCCGGCTTGACCCCGATGTCCTGCACCATTTTCGCCATCTGCCGCAGGTACGCGCCGGTATTGATATAGATCGTATTGCCGTCGCCAAAATTGAGCGTGCCGCAATCCAGGCTGCAAATATCCGGCCGGCACGCAAACACATGCGCCAGCCGCTGCTCCGGGCCCACCATATCGCTGCCCTCACCGGGCATCGCCGGGTTGGCCGCATCGGGCACCCAATCGCCGCCCATACCGGCCGTCAGGTTCAGCACCATATCGACCCCGCTGCCGCGAATCAGGTCCACCGTTTGTTTGAACAGCGCCGGGTCGCGCGCCGCCTGCCCGGTCTCGGGGTCGCGCACGTGCACGTGCACCACCGCCGCACCGGCGCGCGCCGCCTCAACCGCCGCAGCGGCGATCTGCTCCGGCGTAATCGGCACCAGATTACTTTTCGCGGTCGTGTCGCCGGCGCCGGTCAGCGCGCAGGTAATAATCACTTCGTTATTCATAGTCTCATTCCAGCAGGTTGACAGACAATCTAGAAATTCAGCCGATCACGGCAGCGATAATATAGCATTGCCGGCGGCAAAAACCACGGCTGGCCGGTATAAAACGGGCGCGTCGGAAACGGCAGGCCATCGAACGCCGTACCGCCCTGCGGCAGCCCCAGCACCTGCTGCCCCATGCGCATGCCGAGGTAGCTCGCCATGCCCACCCCGGAGCCGCAATAGCCGAGCGCATAATGCAGGCCGCGGCGGTGGCCGATATGCATCAAAGTATCGAACGTATAGGCGACCAGCCCCATCCACGAATGGCTTACGCGCACCTGCGCCAGTTGCGGGAACAGCCGGACAAGCTCTCGATGCAGGTGCCCGGCACTGACCAGCGGGCTGATTTCACGATGCGACACCCGACCGCCAAAGATAATCCGCCGGCGGTCGGGCGATGGCCGATAGTAATACACCACCTTGCGGCTATCGCTGATTATCCGGCCGGTCGGCATAATTCGCTCCATCAGCTCAGCGTCGATCGGCTCGGTCGCAATCACATAGCTGCCGATCGGGACCACCCTTTTGCGCTGCCACGGCGCGATCGCACCGGTATATCCGTTGGTCGCCAGCACCACCTTATTGGCGCGGATCGACCCTTTTGGGGTCACCGCAAGATAGCCGGATGAGCCCGGCTGCAGCGCCACCACCGGGCAGTGCGGCACGATGCGCACGCCGGCCTCGATAGCCAGCCGCAGCAAACCGCGGTGATAGTGACCGGGGTGCAGGCAGGCATGCTGCGGATACACCACCCCGCCGTAATAGGCGTCGGTGCCCAGCTCGCGCGCCTGCTCGCTGCGCGCCACCACATAAGCGCCGCTATCGCATTCGGCGCGCGACTGCTCGGCCTGCCGGACCAGCTTATCGAAGGCAGCCGAATTATGTGCGGCGTGAAAGCGCCCGACCTCGGCAAAGTCGCAGTCGAGCCGCTGCTGCGCGACAAATTGCTTGATCCAGCGCAACGACTGCACGCCCTCCTGCACCAGCGCAATCGCCCTGGGCCGGCCATAGCGGCGCGCCAACGCCGCCAGGCCGGGTTTCAGGCTGGTGCTGATTTGCCCGCCGTTGCGGGTGCTGCACCCCCACCCGACCCGGTCGGCCTCCACCACCACCGTGTGCCGGCCGCCGCGGGCGGTCTCGATAGCGGCGTTCAACCCACTGTAGCCGGAGCCGATAATCAGCACATCCACCGACCCGGGCGGCCCCGATTCGGCCAATTCCAGCGGCGCCAGCTGATCCCACCAATACGGCTCGGGCTTGAAATCGTCGGTATATCGGCAGGGCCGCATCAGGCTTTACTCACCGCCCCGCCGTTGCCGCCGGTCGCCCGCCGCACCGCCGATCTGCGATTCACTCGGCCCCATCGGCAGGCGCACGCGGTCGCCGCCTGAGCAACTCGAGGATTTTCCCGGCAGCCTGCGGAATCGGCGTGCCGGGGGCGAAAATCGCGGCCACGCCCTGCGCGTTCAACATCGCATAGTCGTCCGGCGGAATCACACCGCCGCAGACGACAATAATATCCTGCGAATCCGCCGCCTCGAGCGCCTGCATAACCTCCGGCACCAGGGTTCGATGCGCCGCCGCCTGCGATGAAATCCCGAGGATATGCACATCATTTTCCACCGCCTGACGCACCGCCTCCGCCGGGGTTTGAAACAACGGCCCGATATCGACATCGAAGCCGAGGTCGGCCAGCGCGGTCGCAATGATTTTCGCGCCGCGGTCATGCCCGTCCTGCCCGAGTTTGGCCACCAGAATGCGCGGCTGACGGCCTTCATCGGCGGCGAATTGTCGAATGGCGTCGCGCAGCCGGGCAAATTCCGCATCATCCGCATACTGCGCGCCGTAAACCCCGCTGACCGATTGAATCGCGGCCCGATGGCGGCCATAGACCTGCTCCAGGGCGGTCGAAATCTCGCCCACGGTCGCGCGCGCACGGGCGGCGACCACCGCGGCCGTCAATAAGCCGCCGGGGGCACCGCCGACCGCCTGCCGCAGCCCGGCCAATGCCCGCTCGCAGGCGGCGGCGTCACGCTGCGCGCGCACCTGCTGCAAACGGCTGAGCTGCGCCGACCGCACGGCCGCATTATCGACCGTCCGGATATTCACGCTTTCCTCCTGCTCGCGCCGGAAGCGATTGACCCCGACAATCACCTCCTGCCCGCGGTCGATGCGCGCCTGCGTGCGCGCCGCAGCGGCCTCGATTTGCAGCTTCGGCATACCCGCCGCAACCGCCCCGGTCATGCCGCCAAGCTGCTCGACCTCGGCAATCAACTGCCGCGCCGCCGCCATCAAACTCGCGGTCAGACTCTCGATATAATATGAGCCACCCAGCGGATCGACCACATCGGTCAAACCGGCCTCATGCTGCAATACCAGCTGAGTATTGCGGGCAATTCGAGCCGAATTTTCGGTCGGCAATGCCAGCGCCTCGTCGAATGAGTTGGTATGCAGCGACTGGGTGCCGCCGAACACCGCCGCCATCGCCTCGACGGTCGTGCGGACCACATTATTGTACGGATCCAGGCTGGTCAAGCTGACCCCCGAAGTCTGGCAATGGGTGCGCAGCAGCAGCGAGCGCGGGTCACCGGGGGCGAAGTTCTGCTGCATCAGTTCGGCCCACAACGCGCGCGCCGCACGGAGTTTGGCAATCTCCATGAAAAAATTCATGCCGATAGCGAAGAAAAACGACAGCCGCGGGGCAAACCGATCGACCGCCATCCCGGCCGCGACCGCCGCCCGCACATACTCGACCCCGTCCGCCAGCGTAAACGCCAATTCCTGCACGATCGTCGCCCCGGCCTCCTGCATGTGGTAGCCGGAAATCGAGATCGGGTTAAACCGCGGCATCTGCTCGGCCGTGTAGCAAATGATATCGGCGACAATCCGCATCGACGGCTCGGGCGGATAAATATACGTATTGCGCACCATGAATTCCTTCAGGATGTCGTTTTGCAGCGTGCCCGACAACGCGGCCGCCGCCACGCCCTGCTCTTCGGCGGCGACAATGTACATCGCCATCACCGGCAGTACCGCACCGCTCATCGTCATCGACACCGACGTGTCCGCCAACGGGATACGATCGAATAGAATTTTCATATCCTCGACCGAATCGATCGCCACCCCGGCCTGTCCCACGTCGCCGGTGACCCGCGGATGGTCGGAGTCATAGCCGCGGTGGGTGGCCAGATCAAACGCCACCGACAAACCGGTCTGGCCGGCCGCCAGATTGCGGCGATAAAACGCATTCGATTGTTCGGCGGTAGAAAAGCCCGCGTACTGCCGGATCGTCCATGGCCGCCCGGCGTACATGGTCGCCCGCGGGCCGCGGGTGAACGGCGCAAACCCCGGCAGCGTGTTCAGGCCGGCGATCTGCTCGAGATCGGCGGCGGTATACAGCGGCTTGATGTCGATGCCTTCGGGCGTATGCCGGTCCAGCTCGCCCACCGGTCGCTGCCCGAGTTCTTTTTCAGCCAGCCTGCGCCAGTCTGACCACGTCGCATTCGCATCCACCATCCGTCAACTCCTCGACACTTCCGATTAAAAAAAAATCAACAGACGACCAGATTACGCGACCTGTTTGCACTTGGCCGGTTTGCGTCTGCGCAATAAGTCATTAAAATAACACGATTGCAAGACAGGCCGCTACCGCAGTCTGCCGTCCACCGACCTTCATCATTCAAACTCAGGGATTCACCATGGTTTATCGTCATATCGAGATGCCGACCGCCGGCAGCAAAATCACCATCCGCAACGATCAACTGGTTGTGCCGCCACAGCCGATTCTCGGTTTTGTCGAGGGCGACGGCATCGGCCCGGACATCACCACCGCCTGCCTTACCGTATGGGATGCGGCGGTCGAACAGGCCTACGACGGGCAGCGCAAAGTACACTGGTGCGAGCTGTACATGGGTGAAAAAGCGGCCGATCGGTATGCCGGCGACTACTTTCCGGCGGAAACGCTGGACGCGATCGGTGAGCTGATAGTGGCGATCAAAGGCCCGCTGACGACCCCGATCGGCGGCGGATTTCGCTCGCTGAACGTCGCTTTGCGCCAGCAGATGGACCTGTACGCCTGTGTCCGCCCGGTGCGCTACTATGCCGGCGTGCCATCGCCTCTGGTGCACCCGGAAGAGGTGGACGTGGTCATCTTTCGGGAAAATACCGAGGATGTCTATGCCGGCATCGAATACGCCAGCGGCACGCCGGAAAATGAAAAACTGGCGCAGTTTCTGCGCCAGGAGATGGGCGCCGAATTTTTCCCGGATGCCGGGCTGGGGATCAAACCAATCAGCGCATTCGGCAGCAAACGGCTGGTCAGAAAAGCGATTCAGTATGCAATTGACCACCAGAGGCCGAGTGTCACGCTGGTGCACAAAGGCAATATTATGAAATTCACCGAGGGCGCGTTTCGCAATTGGGGCTACGAAGTCGCCACCGAAGAATTTCGCGATCAGATTATCACCGAAGAAGAGCTGTGGCAGCAGCACAACGGTCGGATGCCGGAAGGCAAAATCCTGATCAAGGATCGGATCGCCGATATCATGTTCCAACTGCTGCAATTGCGCCCGGCCGAGTTCGACGTTATCGCCACGACCAACCTGAACGGCGATTATTTGTCCGATGCGCTGGCGGCGGAAGTCGGCGGCATCGGCATCGCACCGGGCGCCAATATGCAGGACCACATCAGCGTATTCGAGGCCACGCACGGCACCGCACCGAAATACGCCAACCAGAACAAAGTCAACCCGTCTTCCCTGCTGCTGTCCGGCGTCATGATGCTCGAATACATCGGCTGGCAGGAAGCGGCGGCGCTGATCAACGACGCCTTTGTCCGCGTGATAGCGGATAAAACCGTGACCTATGATTTTGCCCGGCAGATGCCGGACGCCACCGAGCTCTCCACCAGCGACTTTGCCGACGCGCTGGTGCGCAAAATCCGACCATAGCCGAGGCCGCCGACCGAAATCCCGACCGGCTTGCCGCCGGCTGCCGAGCGGCGCCCATCGACACGCGGCACGCGCCCGGCGAAACCACCCGGGCGCGGATAAACCGTCGTATTTTCGTATTTTTAGCGTATACTCAAGCGTCGTCGAACCAAACGAGCCCCCGTCAAATGAACAAATCCAAATTGTCCGTCATCGTACTGCTGGTCGTTCTGGCCGGTGTGTGCTGGTACTTTGGCTTCGACCCGAGAGAGTACCTGCAACTGGAATTTGTCAAATCCAGGCTCGATCAACTCAAGCAATACAACCAGACCCATCCGGTATTGTTCCCGCTGATCTATGCGGCAATCTATGTTGCCGTAACCGCCGCATCGATTCCCGGCGCCCTGATCCTGACGGTACTGTGCGGGGCGATTTTCGGCTTCCTGCTGGGTACCGTGATTGCGACCATATCGGCCACGATTGGCGCCACGATTGCATTTTTGATCGCCCGCTATCTATTCGACGATCTGGTGCAAAAAAGAATGGGCGAGCGGCTGGCCAAAATCAGGGAAAACTTCCGCACCGAGGGCGCGCTGTACCTCTTCTCGATGCGGCTGGTGCCGGTATTTCCGTTTTTCGCCATCAATCTGCTGATGGGGCTGACCTCAATCAAAACCCGCACCTATGCCATCGCCTCGCTGCTCGGCATGGCCCCGGGCACGATGGTGTTTATCAACGCCGGCACCCAACTGGCCAAACTGGATTCGCTTAAAGGCCTGCTGACCCCGCCGATCCTGGCGTCGTTTGCGCTGCTGGCCGCGTTTCCCTATATTGCCAAATACGCGCTCAAGCTGATCAAGAATCGGCGGGCGTAGCCACAGTCGGCCCGCCGGTGGGCGGCGGCGATCCCAATCCTGCACCTAATCCGGTATTGAACATGAAATACGACGCCAACCTGATTGTCATCGGCGCCGGCAGCGGCGGCCTGGTCACCGCCTACATCGCCGCCGCAATCAAAGCCCGGGTAATCCTGATTGAAAAGGGCGAAATGGGCGGCGATTGCCTGAACACCGGCTGCGTGCCGTCAAAATCGCTGATCGCGTCGGCCAGGTTTGTCCACAACGCCCGGCAGGCGCAAAACTGGGGCATCCGACGCGCCGACGTGGAATTTGACTTTGCCGAGGTCATGCAGCGTATCCGACGCGTGATCGAGCACATTGCGCCGCATGATTCGGTCGAACGCTATACCAGCCTCGGGGTCGAGGTCATCAAGGGGCAGGCAGAGATTCTGAATCGCCACACCGTCCGGGTCAACGGCACCGATCTGAGCGCGAAAAACATCGTCATCGCCGCCGGCGCCGAGCCGTTCATCCCCCCCATCAAGGGCATCGATCAGATCGATTGTCTGACCTCCGACACCGTTTGGAATCTGACCGAGCTGCCGAAAAAACTGACGGTACTGGGCGGCGGGCCGATCGGCTGCGAGCTGGCGCAGAGCTTCGCCCGGTTTGGCAGTGAGGTCACGCTGGTGGAGATGCTGCCGCAGATCATGATCCGCGAAGACACCGAAATCGCCGCCAGCATGGCGGATATTTTTACCCGTGAAGGCATGCGGATTCTCACCGCCCATCGCGCGCTGGAAGTGGTCGTAGACGGCGACCGGCAGACCCTGGTATGCCAGCACAACGAGACCACCGTCGAGGTCGAGTTTGACCGGCTGCTGGTGGCCGTCGGCAGGGCCGCGCGACTAACCGGTTACGGCCTGGAAAATCTGAACCCGCCAATCAGTCCGCACAAAACCATCCAAACCGACGCGTATCTCCAGGCCGGCTACAGCAATGTCTATGCGGTCGGCGATGTCGTCGGCCCCTATCAATTCACCCACGCGGCCGCCCATCAAGCCTGGTATGCGGCCGTCAATGCGCTGTTCTCGCCGCTGAAAAAATTCAAAGTCGACTATAGCGTGCTGCCATGGGCAACCTACACCGACCCCGAGGTGGCCCGGGTCGGCCTCAACGAACAGGACGCCACCGAGCAGAACATCAAATACGAAGTAACCGAATATGACCTCAGCGACCTGGACCGCGCGATTGCAGAGGGGCACGCCAGCGGCAAAGTCAAGGTGTTGACCGTGCCGGGAAAAGACAAAATCCTGGGGGTGACGATTGTCGGCCACCACGCCGGCGACCTGATTGCCGAATTTGTACTGGCCATGCGCTACGGCCTGGGCATGAACAAGATACTCGGCACGATTCACGCCTACCCGACCTGGATGGAAGCCAACAAATTCGCCGCCGGCAACTGGAAGCGCGCCCACGCGCCGCAATGGGCGCTTGACCTGCTGGAAAAATTCCATCGCTGGCGCAGGAATGGATGACCACCGCCGCAGTCGGCACTGATCACACCACCCGACCCGCATAGCGGCTCGGCAGTACGTCGGGTTGACCGACACCGGCGGTTTGATTGGTCAAGCCTTTTGCGACCGCTCAGCCAGGCTGCTTTTTCAATTCAACCATCGCTGATTCGCACTCATCGGGACTGATGTAGTCCCATACGAATGTAGCCGGCGGCTGTTATAAAACATCACAATGTAGTCCAGAATATCCTGCTGCGCTTCCGCACGGGTTTGATAGCGTCGCCATTGCACCCGCTCTTTCTTCAAACTCGCAAACAAGCTCTCTGCTACCGCATTACCCCGGCGTCACCCTTGCGGCTCGCCACCAACCAGGCCATGCGCCTTGAGAAGTCGCCGGTACGCAATTTTTTTTTCTTACCAGTGCGTGTAATAATGGATAACCATAGCTTTCGTTTTCGGTATGAGGCGGCTCCAATGCCACATGGCAATCCGGATCTTTCGTGCGATCAGTCCCATCGGGATTACACCGACTGTCAATTCCCCGCTGACCCAACGTATGATCTCAGGGCTGACAACAATACAGTGACGAGGCAACAATCGCAGCAGGCGTTGCGAAAACGGTTGTAGCATGGAAATTGACAAAAGCCTGGCAAATACAGACCAAACAATCGATTTTTTCTATCATAAATCGGTATGCGCATCGGTTTTTGTATATCCCAGTGCTTTATGGAATTGCGCACAAGTACCTCGTTCATGCAGTATTGGTCATTTGGGTATTCTTCTATGAGTAAAGCGACTTCCTTGAAATAGTTTTGCATTTTAAGGCTGGGGCGGGCCAGGAAGAATCCGGCACACAATACAACAGGGAAACGGGCGGCGGCGTCCTTTTTTCCCATACCGCGGCTTTTGTGCATATCTAATCCATTGTGAATATATACCCCCTGTGAAATAAGCAGATCATATTCCGGGTGCAATATCAGGAACGGCCGAGGGTCTTTTATCCAAAACGCGTCTGCATCACTGAAAATGAATTCAACGCGCTGCTCTGCAAGATAGGCACAAAGCCGAATCCTGAGTTTCCACAGTCTGCTTCTTTCCGCGAATAATTCACCTTCCGTCATACCGGATCTAAAGTTTATTTGGACCGCATCCGGGAAAAGTTCGTAATAGGAGAGGGTATTTTTCTCTCCTTGCTCACGCAGGCGGGTCTCGATTTCGTCATCCATGCAGACTATGCGGTAGTGGCGGCACCCTGCGCGGCGCGCGTATTCTATCCACGTAACGACCTGTTTGAAGACATTATGTGTGCCGATAACGAGGGTGATCGGGCCTTCGGGGGCCGGCGCGAGGGTATCTTTCAGCATTTATCCTTAACCTCATGTTTTGGCGTAAGAAGAGTGCCAAAGGTTTCTGAACTTATACACGATACCCGCCACTCGCCAACGCGACGAGTGGCGTCCCCTAGGGGAATCGAACCCCTGTTTCCGCCGTGAGAGGGCGGCGTCCTGGACCGCTAGACGAAGGGGACGGTAATCCTCAAAGCGCCGGCCTGACCGCCGGGCAGCCGCGCCGACCGCACAACCAAACCGACACCCGGCAGGCACCGCGTATCCACCGGGTGTGTAACCGCCGGACACATGTCAGGCGCCAATCCTGACGATACTGCGGCCATAATTGCTGCCATCCAGATAGCTGTCGAACAGCTCGGTTAACTGGGCAAACGCAATCTCCCGGGTCACCATCTGCGGCAAATGCGCCGGCTTCAAATCATCCGCCAGACGGCGCCAGACCGCATCGCGCACCGTATTGGGCATCTCGATAGAATTGACCCCGAGCAGCGAAACGCCGCGCAGGATGAACGGCATCACCGTGGTATTCAACTTGATATCATCGACCAGGCCGATACTGGCAATATTGCCCCACGGCTTGACGGTGCGCGTCAGCCAGGCCAGCGTATCGCCGCCGGCGTTGTCCACCGCCCCGCCCCAGGTCGCGCGCTCCAGCGGGCGCGTGCCCATGTCGACCTGATGCCGGTCGATAAAATCGGTCGCGCCCAATGCGCGCAGATAATCGTGCTGCTCGGATTTTCCGGTAAACGCGGTCACCGCATAGCCGCGGGCCGACAGCATATCAATCGCCATGCTGCCGACACCGCCGGTCGCACCGGTCACCACCACCGGCCCCAGATCCGGGGTCTGACCGTTTTGCTCCATCCGTATCACCGCCATCGCGGCGGTAAACCCGGCGGTACCGAGGACCATCGCCTCGCGCAGCGACAGGCCGTCGGGCAGCGGCACGACACAATCGGCGTTGACCCGGGCCATTTCGGCATAGCCGCCGTCGGCGGTCTCGGATAACCCGCAGCCGCAAACCAGCACCGAGTCGCCGGCCTGATAGCGCGCATCGGTCGAACTGACCACGCGACCGGACAGGTCAATGCCGCCGTTCAGCGGATAGCGGCGCAGAATTTTACCCTTGCCGGTGCCCGCCAATGCGTCTTTATAGTTGATCCCCGACCAGTGCACTTCGATCACCACCTCGCCGTCGGTCAGCTGATCGAGTTCGAGCCGTTCAAACCCAGCTACAATTTTTTTGTCGATTTGATTGATTCTAAACGCATTGAATGACGACATGTTTTCCTCTCCGGTTAAAACAGGGTAATGTAATTAAACGCGGCAATTAAACGCCGGCAAGTAAAAATTCGGCAATGGCACCCGGCCCGGCGCGTGAAAAAGCACCCCGCCCGGCCAGCCTGTGCCACCAATCAAACCGCCACTCAAACCAGCCGATCATGCCGATGCAGCCGACTGACGCGCGGAAAATGCGCCTTTAGAAAATCCATTTGATCCGCCAGAATGCGCCGCCCCTGCAAAAACATATACTCCGCATGGGTCGGGGTAAACGGAATCGCCAGCAACTGCATCCCGGCCTGCTCCGGCGCCCGCCCGGCTTTGAAGTGGTTGCAGCCGACACACGCGGCAACGACATTATCCCAGCAATCGGCGCCGCCCTGACTCAGCGGCACAATATGATCCCGCGACAGCTTGTGCTTATTATAACGTTCGCCGCAATACATGCACAGATGGGCATCACGCTGAAACAGCAGATCATTGTTCAGCGGCGGCGCGCATTTTTGCCGTATTCGGGCCACCGCAGACGCGTTGCCATAGGTGGCGATAATCGAATTGATTTCGATCGTGGAGCGCCGCCGGCTGCGCCGATTGACGCCGCCGCGTATGCGGATGCTGTACGCACCGCAAATATACGCCACCTGCCCCAGATATTGCAGCGTAACCGCACGCCGATAGTCAATCCACTCCAGCGGCATGCCCGAGACATCGGTTCTTAAAATCAACTGATTGGTTGCCAGCATAGCTCGAAACCGAATAGATGACGCCAACGGATGGCGCCAAACAGATAACGATAGGCCGAACGCGCAACCGCCGCAACGGTCAGGCGGCAAACCAGGCCGAATAGCCCGATAAAATCAACCTGAGCGCGACACAAGCAAACACCGCGGCGATCACATCATCCAGCATGATGCCCAAACCACCCGCAACCCGCCGGTCAACCCAGCCTATCGGCCACGGTTTCACAATATCAAACACACGAAACAGCGCACAACCCAAAACCAGCGCCGGCCAGGAAAAAGGCACCAGCCACATGGTCAACAAAAACCCCACTATCTCATCCCAGACAATGCCCGGATGATCCGGCACCGCCAACTGCTCGGCCGCCCAGCCGCAGATATACACCCCGGCGACCGCAAACACGCCCACCACCAGACCGTACAGCGGCAGCGGTAGCGTGGTCAGCAGCAGGTAAATCGGTATCGCCGCCAGCGTACCGCAGGTGCCCGGCGCTTTCGGCGCCAAACCGCTGCCAAAACCGTATGCCAGCCAGCCCCACGGGTGCGCTGTCATCTGCTGTAAACGAATCGGTTTTATCATCCCGCCGCCTGCCCCGCTACGCGCGGCGCGTCAGATAGCGGCGATTCACCCCGGCTCGACCGACTCGCTTTTGCATTCATCCGGCCGCACGTCGGCGGCCACCTTGTCCAGTACGCCGTTGACAAAACGAAAGCTGTTTTCGGCACAAAACACCTTCGCCAGCTCAACCGCCTCATCAATCACCACCCTGGCCGGAACCGTTTTATCATACTGCAATTCATACGTTCCCAAGCGCAAAATCGCCTGTGCAATCAAGTCAACCTGATCCTCCCGCCGATTCAGATGCGGTTCAATCCGCCCATCGATGGCCTGCACGTACACCGGAATATTCTCGATCAACTGATCGAAATAATCCCGGTATTTACCGGCCAGACCGGCATGATAGATAAACGTCTCCCGGATCTCCGACGGCGACTGCCCGGTCATCGACCACTGATACAATGCCTGCACCGCACTGCGCCGCGCCAGGTGTCGTCCGCTTCTTATCATTGCCCCAGAGCCGCGCCGGATCGCAGGCTACAGCTGCTGCAGCAAACTCACCATTTCCAGCGCGGCGAGCGCGGCATCGGCGCCTTTATTGCCGGCCTTGGCACCGGCGCGCTCAACCGCCTGCTCGAGCGTATCGACCGTCAACACCCCGAACACAACCGGGATTTCCGCCTCCAGACTCAGCCGGGCAATGCCGGCGGCGCACTCACCGGCCACATAATCGAAATGCGGCGTCGCCCCGCGCACCACCGCCCCCAGCGTAATCACCGCCTGATAGCGCTTCGCCGCCAGCACCCGGCTGACCGCCTGCGGAATCTCAAACGCCCCCGGCACCCAGATGCAATCGATCGCCGCCGCCGCGACGCCGTGGCGCAGCAAAACATCCGCCGCCCCCTGGACCAGCCGATCGGTAATAAACCGGTTAAAGCGGCCGCAGACCAGCGCGTATCGGCCGCCGCCATCAATGCAACTGCCGGTGATTTCATTCATCGGCAACAACCCGGGCTGACGCGCCCGCTCAGGGTATTCATACGCTTACATTTTTCCGATACGTTGCCGCCGGTTGCCGGTGCCCTTCCCACCACTGCCGCAATTCGGCCGGGTCGGCAACATAGTCGACGATTTCTATGCCAAAGCCGGACAAGCCATAGGTGCGCTTTTCCCGCCCCAGCGCCAGCACACTGACCACGCCCAGTTGCGAGAGAATCTGACCGCCGGCGCCCAGCATACGCAGGTTGGCCGACGAATCCTGCCCCGTTGCGGGTTGCTTGCCGGCATGGCGCCTGCGCTCGGGCAGCCCCAACTGCTCAATGCGGGCGGCCAATTCATCCGGCGTCTCATTATAAGCCAATATTACTACAACGCCGCACGGCATCGCCGCGATCGCCTGCAGCGCGGTTTCCAGCGGCCAGCTCCACGCCGACTCCGGTTGCAGCACCTCATCCAGCAGCCCGCGATGCACGTGCACCCGAACCGGAATCACATCGCCCGGGCGCAGCTCGCCGTGCACCAGCGCCAGGTGGACGCCGCCCTCGACCCGATCCTTGTAAATATGGGAATGGAACCGCCCCTGCTCGAGCGGCAAACCGCCCGACGACAGCAGCTCGACGGTCGGGTCGTTCTCCATCCGATAGCGGATCAGGTCGGCGATGGTGCCGATTTTCAAGTCGTGCTTGTGCGCATACGCGATCAAATCGTGCAGCCGCGCCATCGTGCCGTCGGCTTTCAAAATTTCACAGATCACACTGGCCGGCTCAAAGCCGCTGATGCGCGCCAGATCGACCCCCGCCTCGGTGTGGCCGGCGCGGGTCAACACCCCGCCCGGCTGCGCCTTTATCGGGAAAATATGCCCCGGCGAAACCACGTCCTGCGGGCGCGCATTGCGCTTCACCGCCGCGCGCACGGTCATCGCCCGATCCTGCGCGGAAATGCCGGTGGTCACGCCCTCGGCGGCCTCGATCGAGACCGTAAAACTGGTCGCAAAGCGCGTGCTGTTGCGGCTCACCATCAACGGCAGATCGAGCTGCTGACAACGCTGCTCGGTCAGCGTCAAACAGATCAACCCGCGCCCCTCGGTGGCCATAAAATTGATTTGATCGGGGGTGACGCATTCCGCCGCCACCACCAGATCGCCTTCATTTTCCCGGTCTTCATCATCCACCAGGATCACCATTTTCCCCCGCCGATAGTCGGCCAGGAGATCCTCTACGCTATGGATGCCGGAAATGGACATAGGCTGCATGATAACGGATTGTGGTCAATCGTGGACAACCGGACACGGCGGCGGCACAACCGCTGCGGTCGATTTGCCGGCGGCGTCAAACTCGGCCAGCCGCCCGACATACCGCGCCAGCATATCGACCTCGATATGCACCGGCGCCGGCGGTTGAATCGCATCCAGCGTCGTATGCCGCAGGGTATGCGGCACCAGCATCACCTCGAACTCGGTGCGCGCATCGGCATCGGTGAGCCGATTTACCGTCAGACTGACCCCGTCAACCGCAATCGAGCCCTTGACGGCGACAAATCGGCCCAGCTCCGGCGGCACACTGAAGCGCATCTGCGTACCGCCCGCAGCGGCGCAGCGCGCTTGCAGCCGCCCAATGCCGTCCACGTGCCCGGACACCAGATGGCCGCCCAGCGGCGTCGTCGGCGTCAGTGCGGGCTCCAGATTGACGCGGTCGCCGACCCGCCATTGGCCAACCAGGCACCGCTCCAGCGTCTCGCCGGAGACATCAAAATGCGCCGCCTCCGCCAGCAGACGGGTTACCGTCAGGCAGACGCCGTTGACGGCGATGCTGTCGCCGGCCCGGATCGCATCCGCCTCCAGCCCGCCGAGCGCCACCGCAATCGACCGCCCTCCATCGGCCTGCGCGTCGGTCGCCTGAATCTGCCCCAATGATCGTATAATTCCGGTAAACATGCTGGTCTTGCGAATAACCCGTCCGTACCGTCGGCCGACTTGTCGGCGCGGCCGGATTGAAAGCCGAAATGTAGCACCATTACCCGACCAATCGGCGAGCGGATGCCGTTAAAACCGCAATAAAATCGCGATAAAACCGCAGATTGTACCCTCAATGCCGCACCACAGGAACATAAAAACCCACTGCCAATGCGCCGCGTCACCCGCCCCTGCAAACCCCGCTCACCCACGACCGCCGTCGCGGGCGCAGTAGCACCCACCAGCGCATGATCCGCCGTTTTTTTCGCCTCCTCGAAGCCTGCACCGAGCCGTTTCCGCCCTCGGTACCGGACCAGCCGCCGCGCACCCTGACCGGGTTCGTCGTCCACTACGCGCGCCCGTTCCAGCCGCTGATTCTGGTCAGCGCCGCGCTGGCCACGGTAATCGCCTTGATTGAAGTCTGGCTGTTTGCATTCATCGGCGATCTGATCGACTGGCTGTCGCTATCGACGCGCGCCGATTTCTGGGCCGCCCACCGCACCCGGCTGACCGCGGTCGCGGTCCTGGTGCTGATCATACTGCCCGTTCTGAAGCTGGTATATGAAAGCGTCATCAATCAGGGCCTGCTCGGCAATTTTGCCATGCGCACACGCTGGCAGGCGCACCGCTACCTGCTGCGCCAAAGCATCGCCTTTTTTCAGAACGACTTTGCCGGGCGGATTGCCGCCAAAATGATGCAGACCTCGCTCGGCGTGCGCGACGCGGTGATCAAATTCACCGAGGTCATCCTCTACGTCGCGGTCTATTTCATCGGCGCGATGGTGATGTTTGCCACCAGCGACCTGCGCATGACCTTGCCGCTGCTGATCTGGCTGCTGGGCTACCTCGTCACGCTGCGCTATTTCATCCCCAGGCTGCAACAGGTCTCGATGCAGCAGGCCGAAGCGCGCTCGATGGTCACCGGCCGGGTGGTCGACAGCTACACCAATATCACCACGGTAAAAATGTTCGCCCACACCGACCACGAGGACCGCTACGCGCGTGCCGGCATGGATGAATTTCTCGACACGGTGTACCGGCAAATGCGGCTGGCCACGCTGATGACTGCGGTGCTCAACGGCATCAATGCGCTGCTGCTGTTCGGCGTCGCGGCGGTCGGCCTCGTGCTGTGGCAGCGCGACGCGGTCAGCGTCGGCACGATCGCATTTTCACTCGGCATGGTGCTGCGCTTTCAAGGCATGTCGCAATGGATTTTGTGGGAAATCTCCAGCCTGTTCGAGAACATCGGCGTGGTCCAGGACGGCATCGAAACCCTCTCCACCGCCGTGGCGATCACCGACCGCGCCGACGCCAAACCGCTGCGCGTCCGCCACGGGCGGATCGACTATCAGCAGATTTACTTCAACTACGGCCGGCGCGGCGGCGACAGCCATATCATCGAAAATCTGTCGCTGACCGTGCAGCCGGGTGAAAAAATCGGCATCGTCGGGCGCTCCGGCGCCGGCAAATCGACGCTGGTCAACCTGCTGCTGCGGTTTTATGACCTGGAAAAAGGCCGCATCACGATCGACGATCAAGACCTCTCGACCGTCTCGCAAGACAGCCTGCGACAAGCGATCAGCGTGGTCACCCAGGAGCCGTCGCTGCTGCACCGCTCGATCTACGACAACATCCGCTATGGCCAGGCGGATGCCGATCAGCGCACCGTTATCGCCGCCGCCCAGCAGGCAAAAGCCGATGAATTTATCCACGAACTGGAAGACGCACAAGGCCGAACCGGCTATCAGGCGCACGTCGGCGAGCGCGGCGTGCAGTTGTCCGGCGGCCAGCGCCAGCGAGTCGCAATCGCCAGGGTATTGCTGAAAAACGCCCCGATCCTGATATTGGACGAGGCCACCAGCGCACTCGATTCCGAGGTCGAGGCCGCGATTCAGGAAAACCTGTACCGGCTGATGAAAGGCAAAACGGTGATCGCGATTGCCCATCGACTGTCGACCATCGCGGCGATGGACCGGCTGGTGATCATGGACCGTGGCCGCATTGTCGAGCAAGGCAGCCACGCCACGCTGCTGCGCCAGCGCGGCCTGTATGCCGAGCTGTGGGCGCGCCAATCGGGCGGCTTTGTCGCGTTTCAATCACCACAGCCCGACCGACTGGCGACCGCCCCCTGACCACCCGGCGCACGCCAGCCCGTTTCGCCGCACACTACCGCCCCGACAAACGCATCCAATCTGTGTTTGCCGCGATTCTGCTTTTTTTTCTCTTTGCGCCCGTGTCGCACGCGCCTGTTCCAATCCCCGCCTCTTTCAGCGAAAAATGCGGGGTTTCGTACCAGCCGCCATCCAACCAACGGCTTGGCCCGGGTTGACTCCCCCCACACGATAAACGCAGGGCCCCGGCTACCAGGTACCCGACAAAGACATGCCGCCAATATTTCCGGAAAGACATTTGGGAATCGACGGATCCATCTGATCTATCATTCCGCAAGCGCGGAGCGCGGAACGTAAATCGGTTTGTTTGCCCAGGAATTCCCAGATCGTGCGAAAACACATGATGTCATGTAAGCTCTCCGGGCTGATTCCCATGGACAAACCCGACAGTATATTGGGGTCATCAAAATCAGTGGGATACATCACGGTTGTCCAGGTTGACTGCCGGGATACGATCTCCTGCTCCATCAGTATCACTCGAGCGGCCTTGAAAAAAGCGATGCCCCGGTACTTTATTCTATTCGGAACCGTATGGACCGATGCCGGGTATCGCTCGATCGATTTCGAAACCCAGCCCAGTCCGTTGTGCCGGATCGAGACCAGGCTGCGCAGCAGTTTTTGCGGGGCATCATTTAGCTGGATATAGCTGTGAAAGTAGCCCTCGTACTTTCTCATCGGATCTTCCTGATGCCCGTATTGCGGTGACATATTTCTGACAAACTCCGAAATCGGGTCTTCCGTGTTTCTACACACCGGCGGTCGCAGCCTGATAATGCTGGCGAAGGTTTTGTGATCCAGAAAAATCTCGTGATCTTCGAGGCCAAAAAAATCGCAGATGCGTCTTAACGTAGACAAGGTGGGAGACGATTGGCCCGAAAGGTATCGATTGTATTGCTGCCGATTGATTCCCGCGCGCCGGCAGACATCGGAAACCGACCGCCCGTAGCTCGTCACCAGCATCAGGTTGTGCTTGAAATCGGAATGACTCATCATCTTGCTCGCTGATTAAACACGCTACAGTATGACGCTAATTGCAGCTACTTCAAACCATTACGCGTCACCCAAATCTATATAAATCACCCATTCCCGGTGATAAAATGACCGCGATTGTGTAATCGCAGCACCCTGAAAGACCATTGGGGGTCATTTCGACCGGATATGAATTCCACCTCGAAGCTGACCCGGCAATTAACAACAGCACCGACCGGCTTGCAGGTACCGCATCGATTCCGACTGGGTCCGAATATCAATAAAGGAGGCTATGCATGAAAACGACAATATTGAATCTGTTTGACAGAACCACCCGTAGCATTGCGCGCCTGGCGGCGGTTGCGGCCATTGTGCTCGCAACCATTGCAGGCACCGCCAATGCAGAATCGCTGCGCGTCTATGTGCCCAGCGACCCCGCAAGTCTGGACCCGGCATTCTGGGGCGCTTCGGTGGATGGTTACCTGATGCTCAACCTGCTACCGCGACTGGCGACCCCGGCCCCCGGTAACGAGTGGAAACTCGAACTGGATGCGGCCGAATCCGTGGACCGGAGCGATCCCCTGCAAATCAGGTTTAGCCTCAAGCAGGGCATCCAGTGGGCAAACGGGTATGGTGAACTGACGGCAGAAGACGTGAAATTTTCGTTCGAACGGCACCTCGACGAGAGCCTGGGGTCTTACGTTGCGAGCGAGTTTGATGCGATCGACCATGTGGAAGTAACCGGTAGCCATAGCGGCATCATCCATCTGAAATACGCGGCGGCCCCCATGTGGCAGGCGACCCTCGGCTGGTTCTCGGGCACGATCATTTCGAAACAGGAGGCCATGGAAAATGACGGCCGCCTGCCCGTTCAGGTAAAGGCGACCGCCGGCGCCTATACCTTTGCCGAGTTCTCGCCCGGCGAGCGCATGGTACTGAAGGCCGATCCGAACTGGCGCGGCCCCAAACCCTATTTCGACGAGATCATCCTGATCCCGATTGCCGATGCGAATGCGGCTGAGATCGCGTTTGCTGCGGGCGAGCTCGACTTTTTAACCTCGACCGCAACCAGCCCGGACCAGCTTCGTGCCCAGCACGGCGACAAGGCCAGGGTGGGGGTTCTGAACAGCGTAGACTTTACCTGGCTCGGGATGAATGCCCAGCATCCCAGGCTGGCCGATATCAAGGTACGCAAGGCGATCCAGATGGCCGTCGACATCGATACGCTGATCGCTTCATCCTATGAAGGGATGGACGTTCCCCGCGCAACCGGCTTCGCCGCCCCCGGCATGGTCGGCTATCGGCCGAACAGCAAGGTCAAGCACGACGTTGCCGCCGCGCGTGCCCTGATCGAACAAGCGGGTGCCGACGGGCTGACCATCGAGCTGGGATACGCCAACTTCGGTGCACGTTCAACGGAGGCGCAGATTATCCAGGCCAATCTGGCCGAAATCGGTCTCAACATCGAATTGGTGGGTATGGATGAAGCAACCTACTGGGACGCAACTGCGATTAAGACATCTGATCGTCAATTGACACTGAAAGCATGGTATGGCAATCCGGAAGCCATGTACGGCCTGCAGTACTTCACTGCGGACGAATTCGAAGGCTGGAACTGGGAAGGTTTCGACGACCCCAGGTACACCGAGTTAAAGAACGCTGCCTGGAAAGTTGCCGACGATAAAAAGCGCGGCGATATGTATATAGAAATGCAGGACCTCATGGAGGCGTCCGGATCCTTCCTGTTCATCAACAACGCCCCTGAAGTAATCTTGTACAAAAAGGGCATCGTGCCCGGACTGTTGCCCGATGGGAAACCGATATTCTATGCGTTTCGCAAGAACTAGTTAACGGCGCTCAGGTTGGTCAGAACCGGGGCTGATCCACCGTGACCTGCCCCTGCAAGCCTTCTGGTCCGGATCATCGGTTCCGGAAATAGTCAGGTGCTGAAATTCTGCCTGAAACGGATACTGCTCGGGTTCGTTATCATCACGCTGGCGATTTCGACCCTCTATATTCTCGTGCAGCTGGCCCCGGGTGATCCGGTAGCGCTGATGCTGGGGCCCAGGGCGACACCCGAAATGATCGCCAGCCTGCAGGCGCGACTGGGTCTCGATCAACCGATACCGGTGCAGGTGTTTCACTTCCTCTCCGGTGTTTTCCAGGGTGAACTCGGCTACGACATCAAAACCCGGCGCGACGTGGCCACCGCCGTTCTGGAACAGCTGCCCAACACGGTTGCACTGATTCTGGCCTCATTGGCACTGGCGGCCGGGCTCGGCATTCCACTGGGGTGTTACTCCGCGCTGCATCGAAATACTTTTTTAGATCGCCTCGTCGGCTTCGCGTCGGTTAGCGTAATTGCGGTACCGCCATTAATTATTGCCATTTACGGAATGATTCTGTTTGCCGTTCATCTGCGCTGGTTACCCGCGATCGGCATGGGCGAGCGTGGAGATATTCTCGATCAGCTGCATCATTTGATCTTGCCGGCCATAGCGGTCGGCATCGGCTGGGTGGGGTACCTTGCACGGCTGGTACGCTCGGCGATGCTGGAAATCATGAATGAAGATTACATCTTGAATGCCCGCGCCTATGGCTTGCCGGAGCGCTGGGTGATTTATCGCTATGCCTTGCGAATTGCCGTTGCACCGACCATCACGGTTCTGGGAATTGGCGTCGGCTACATGCTGGGAAGCGCCATCTTTGCGGAAATCGTCTTCGCCAGACCCGGCATCGGCAAAATGATGTATGACGCGGTCAACGTCAGAAACTATCCCATCACCATGGGTGTGGTGCTGGTCAGCACTATCCTGCTGGTAACCGCGACTACACTGTCCGATATCATCAACGCGCTGATCGACCCTCGAATCCGGGAATCACAGGAATGACCGGCGAAACGTCCAGCACCGGCCGGTCGAGTTTTTCGGAGGGGGTCCGCAAACTGTTGTCCGACCCCATGGGCATTTTCGGATTAGTCCTCGTTTCAACCCTGATCATCCTCGCAGTATTTGCCAGCTTTCTGGCACCCTGGGACCCGGCAAAAATCGATTTGCCGTCGCGCTTTCTGGCGCCTTCCTGGGACCATTTACTGGGTACGGATCAACTGGGCAGAGATACTTTTTCGCGCGCGCTCTACGGCGGACGCATCGCATTGAAAGTCGCTCTGGTGTCTACCTTCGCGGCTCTGAGCATCGGTACTGTTCTTGGCTTCATGGCGGCCTACGGCCCGAGATGGCTGGACAACGCCATCGTCCTCGTCCTCGACACTATTCGCGCCTATCCCATGATCGTACTCGCGCTTGCGGTCGGCCCCATGTTTGGCGCCGGCATCTGGACGGTGGTTGGCATTCTGATTGCGACCTCCGTGCCGTATTACGGGCGCATTGTCCGAACCGCTGCGCTTGCCATTCTGAAACAGGAGTTCATCGATGCCGAAAAGGCGATGGGCGCCGGTGCCGTGCGCGTGACCTGCATCCATATTTTACCCAATATCATCGGCCCGATGCTGATCCTCGCCAGCATGGACATTCCGATCATCATCACCGCCGAGGCCGGGTTGAGTTTTCTCGGTGTCGGTATCAAACCACCCGAGACCAGTTGGGGATTGATGCTCGATCAGGGCTACCGATTCATCGGCCGTACGCCCTGGATGGTGGTGTCCGCAGGCATACCGGTGATTATCGCAACGCTTGGATTTACCTTTCTCGGTGAAGCCCTGCGCGATGCTTTCGATCCCAAATTCAGACGTGAGAGATAGGGCGTGATCCATTCGGAGGCGGCATACGATGCGGCTGTCACGGTCGATAATCTGACACTGGATTACGGTCCTGTCAGAACCCTGTCCGAGGTCTCTCTCAGGATAGGCAAAGGTCGTATCCTGGGGATCGTGGGTGAAAGCGGTAGTGGCAAATCGACCCTGGCACGGGCCATTCTCGGGCTACAGCCTGACGCCGCGAAGATCCGATCCGGCCGGATCCTGTTTGATGGAATGGATTTGTCGACGCTTCCGGCCGATCAAATGCGCTCCCTCCGGGGTGAGCGGATAACCTATATTTCACAGGATCCGTTACGTGCGCTCACGCCAACCCTGATCGTCGGCGAGCAGATGAAGGATATACAGTTTCGTTCAGGCAAACCCGTTGCCGCGAAACGACAGGCCGCCCTTGCCATGTTGCGGCGAGTCAACATGCCGGACCCCGAACGCAGACTGGATATGTACCCGCATGAGTTATCCGGCGGTCAGCGCCAGCGGGTTTCCATCGCGATGGCCGTCATGATGAAGCCCGACCTGCTCATTGCCGACGAGGCGACCACCGCACTGGATGCCACCCTCGAGCTTGAAATCATCAAACTGCTGAAAGAGCTTCAGACCGAAATCGGCTGTTCCATGTTATTTGTCACCCACCACCTCGGGGTGGTGACAAGTTTGTGTGATGACGTAGTCGTCATGCAGCATGGCGTCGTCCGCGAACAGGGGACGGTCGAGAATGTATTTGGCAAGCCGCATGATCCGTACACAAAAATGCTGCTGCGCTGCGACCCCGCCCGGATTGAGGGAAAGACGCGGCGACTGCCGACAACGGCGGATGATCCCGACACGCCACTACGGATTGAAACCGGTGCCCTTGATCGCGTTAAGTCGGATCGTGAGCCGGTACTGAAAATCTCCAACCTTGCTGTCACTTTCGAGACAAAGTCCTTTCTCGGCGGCCTGTTCGGCGGCGACGGCTTCAAGATAGAGGCAATCAAAGGTATCGATCTGCAGATCAGCCAGGGCGAGACGGTCGCGATCGTCGGCGAAAGCGGCTCCGGAAAGACCACCATAGCACGCACTATTGTTGGACTGCAAAAAGCACAGAACGGGTCCATTATATTTAACGGCAAAGAGCTGATCAATCTCTCTGACTCCCGTTACAAGACGGTTCGTCAGGAAATTGCGTTTCTGTTTCAGGACCCGGTCGGTGCGCTGAGTCCGCGCATGAAACTATGGCAGGCGGTTATCGAGCCGTTGCGGATTCACAACATCCCCGGGAGCAATTATCGCCGGGAAGCCGAACGTCTGCTGGGCCTTGTCGGACTGGATGCGAGCTTCCTGGATCGATACCCGCACGAATTGTCCGGTGGTCAGGCACGGCGCGTGGCCGTTGCCCGCGCGATTGCACTGCGGCCGAAGCTGATTATTGCGGACGAGCCGACGGCCGGGCTGGATGTCTCTATCCAGGGAGAGGTGCTCAATTTGCTGGCTTCCATTCAGGACGAGACCGGCGTCTCCATATTGCTGATCACCCATAACCTGCACGTGGTTCGTCACATCAGTGACCGCGTGGCGATCATGTACATGGGAGATTTTCTCGAAGTGGGCACCACCGAATCCATTTTCACTGCGCCGAACCACGATTACACGCGCAAATTAATTGCGGCAAATATTCACCCGAATTTCCAACCACCGTTAACCCAGGGGTAAACAATCATGCCATCCGTAGATCTCGAACTATGCTACCTGTCCGCGACCGAAGTGCTGCAGCGCTTCCGGTCCCGCTCCCTGTCACCGGTCGAATACCTCGCGGCACTGATTGACAGGAGCGTACAAGCCGAGCCGGTCATCAACGCTTTTGCCTTTACCCGGTTTGACGAAGCCATGGAACAGGCGCGCGTGGCAGAGGCAAAGTATGCACGGTCAGACAGTAATATTCGCCCGCTCGAAGGTTTGCCCGTAGCCGTCAAGGACGAGATGGACATCGCAGGTCAGCCGGTGACCTCCGGGTCGCTTTATCTAAAAGACAATGTCAGCACGGAAACCCATTATTCGGTTCAACGATTGCTGGACGCGGGTGCAATTGTGCATGCGCGCACGACCACGCCCGAGTTCTGCTGTGCGGGTATCACCGATTCCCGCATCCACGGCACCACGCACACGCCATGGAAACACGGCATCACCAGTGGCGGCTCCTCCGGTGGTTCCGGCGCCAGTCTCGCCGCCGGCACCACGCCGCTGGCGACCGGGTCCGACATTGGCGGTTCCATCCGCATTCCGGCGGCGAGTTGCGGCGTGGTGGGTTACAAACCGCCGTATGGCCGCAACCCGGACAATACGGCGTTTGCCTTTGATATGTACGCCGTCGTCGGCCCCATGGGTCGCACCGTGCGTGACACCATACTGATGCAAAATATCCTCTGCGGACCGCACCCGCTCGACAATGCCTCCATCCGCCCAAAATATGTATTGCCTGACAGCTACGACGACATCCGCGGATTGAAAATCGCCTGGTCAATGGACCTGGGGTTCTTCGAAGTTGATGAACATGTCCGCGCCAATACCAGGCGCACGCTGGAACTGCTGGAAAGCCTGGGCGCAGAACTGGTGGAGGTTAATTTCGAATGGAACGCAGCGGCGGATCGCGCAACGCAGAATTACCTCGACCATCTGTTCGGCGGCTTTATCAAGAGCTATGTCGATACGGATCCCGGGCTGGCCTCGCCCTGGGCGCTGTATTGCGCCGAAGCCAGCGACAAAACCACGGCCAGCGATTTTTACGCAGCCTACGAAATGCAGGCCGCCATGTCACGTCACGCCGGCGCGATCATGGAAGATTGTTACGCTTTCGTGTGTCCGACCTTGAACTTCCACGAAATTCCGGCCGCTCAGAATCCGAACGACCCGGTCATTATTAACGGCAAAACCGTGGACCCGCTATATGGCTGGTGCATGTGCCATCCGTTTAATATGCTGGGCCGATTGCCGGTGCTTTCCGTTCCGTCCGGTGTAGGTGGAAATGGCCTGCCAACCGGTGTCCAGATTGTCGCGCGCCATCTCGACGATGAGCGGGTTTTTCGGGTAGCCAGTGCGCTGGAATCCGCGCAGCCCTGGCTGGATTGCCCCGAACGTCGCCCTGCCCTCTGGATCGATCGCCCTTGCAGTCTTAACCGCATCAACTCCGGACACAAAAAGTAACAGGTCTCCGGATACAGACCGTCTGCACTATCTATCGGCTACCGAAGCCATCGGGTTGTTCAGGTCCGGTGATCTGTCCCCGGTCGAACTGCTTGATGCCGTCATCCAACGCGCCAATCAGATCGCACTGTGATCATCACATAGTTATGCCGTTCTCGGGTATGCTCCCGGCATCAGCCTCAGAGCGTTGACACAAAAATACCTGTAGGAGATTCCCATGCCGGTTTTAACCACCACGATTGGGGCGTACCCCAAGCCTGATTTTGTTGCAATCCCGGACTGGTTCCGCTCGGAAACACTCCATCTGTATACCACCCAGGCGTATGACGCATTTGCAAAATTACATACGGCAGAGTTGCATGGCCTGTTGGACAGAGGGACGCAGGATGCGGTGCTGGATCAAGTCAATGCCGGGATTGATGTGCCTACCGATGGTGAAATTCGGCGCGAAAATTACATTCATTACCATTGCCGCCATTTGGCAGGGTACGATTTTAACGTGCTGACAGAGCGCGCTGATATGCGCAATGGCACATGGCGTTCCCATGTGCCGACAGTGACAGGCCCCATTGCGGCTGGCGACGCTTTTTTGCCTGCCGATTGGACGGTGGCACAAGCGGTGACGGATAAGCCGGTCAAAATCACCATTCCAGGGCCGATTACGATTATGGATTCGACGGCCAATCGCTATTATGCCAATGCGCGCGAATGGGGGGCGGCGTTGGCGAATGCCATCAACCGGGAGGTACTCGCGCTGGCAACGGCAGGTTGCCGCTGGATACAGATTGATGAGCCTGTATTTGCCCGCAATCCCGAGAAGGCGCTGAGTTTCGGGGTAGCGTTGTTGGATCGCTGCTTTGATGGATTGCCGAACGGGGTCGTGTCGGCGGTGCATCTGTGTTGCGGGTATCCCGATCGAGTTGATAATGAGGATTATGCAAAGGCAGATCGGAAGGTATATTTTGAGCTGGCGGCTGCGCTGGAGGGGTCAACGGTGCAAGCGATCTCGCTTGAGGATGCCCATCGTCACAATGATTTGACGTTATTGGAGCGGTATCCGACGAAGACGATTATTCTGGGAGTGGTGGCAATTGCGCGCAGTCGGGTGGAAGCGGTGACGGAGATTGAGGCGCGGTTGCAAGCGGCGTTGCATCATATCGATGCGGCTCGGTTGATGGCGGCGCCCGATTGTGGGTTGGGAATGTTGGATCGGAAGACGGCGATTGCAAAGATGACGAATCTGGCTGAGGCGGCCAGACTGATTGGGTAGCACACATTTTCACATACCCGTTTGCATACGAATGCCGCGTTTGGTGAATTCAACGGATAAGTGCAATTTCACCGCTGATGGGAGGGTGAGATTCCGGGGCGGTGGTTCGCGTGCGGCGGCCCTCACCCCGGCCCTCTCCCAGAGGGAGAGGGAGTTTCCGGCTATCCCGGAAGGCGAAGGCGGTTGTCGGCTTTAGCCCTCTCCCTCTGGGAGAGGGTTGGGTGAGGGCAGGCAAGCCCACGTCTCTCATCGCTCGCCACTCAATCCGCCGCGACAACCGACATGGCCTGGCCAGGGTCCGGCACAGGGCCCACCGGTTGCACTTCGGGGTTGAATCCGCCATTTGCTGTCCGGGCTGGACAGTTCCCCGGGATTGGATCATAATATCGCCCCTATGCAGGCCGGAAAATATCCCTCTCGACATCCCCATCACCGCGCCTGATCTCCCGGCGAGTGCCGCCCCGTGTTGCCCCAAAAAATCCAACGACAAATAAAATGAAAACGCCCAAAATCCGTATGTTAATCCCCACCGGTCGTATGAACAGCAAGTTGATGCCGCTATTGACGGAGTGCGGCTATCATGTGGAAGAATCTGATCGCAACTACCGTCCGCGATGCCAGGTGGACGAGATTGATGTGAAATTTCTCAAGCCGATCAATATTCCCAATCTCATTGCCATTGGCCGTCATGACTTCGGTTTTTGCGGCATGGACTGGGTCAAAGAACACAGCGCCAAAGTGGAAGTGATGCTGGAACTGGGGTTGAATCCGGTCCGTCTGGTACTGGCGGCCCCGGAAGGCACGACCCTGGCCAAATTGAAGAAAAAGGAAAAACCGGTGCTGGCCACGGAGTATGTCAATATTGGCAGGAAGTACCTGAAAAAACAGGGCATCAATGCCATTGTGCTGCGGACCAACGGCACCACCGAAGTGTATCCGCCGGATGATGCGGATATGATTATCGACAACACCTCCACCGGCTCCACTCTGAAAGCCAACCAACTGGCCATTTTAGATACCCTCATGCATTCCTCTACCAGTTTTCTGGTGAACCGGGAGTTACTTAAAAATTCTCAAATCAGAAAACAGGCTGAAAACATCGCCATGTTGCTGGAAGCCGCTCTGGTAGCCCGCCGGAAAGTGATGCTGGAAATGAATGTCAGCAAGCAGCATCTCGACCAACTGCTCAATGCCCTGCCGGCCATGAAATCCCCTACCGTTCAACCCCTGGCCGGCGGTCGGGATTTTGCCGTGCGCAGCGTGGTGGACAAAAACCAGGTGGGCGTGCTCATTCCCGCACTCAAAAAAGCCGGGGCCACGGACATTGTGGAACAAGCCTTGAGAAAAGTCCTGCCATGAAACCCCGGGCCATCAAGGGGGTACAAACCCTGAAAGCCTATCACCCGCCCCTGTCGGGGCGTGATGATTTTTTACGCCTGGATTTCAATGAATGGCTGGGAGAACCGCATCCGGCTATCGCCGAAACGCTCGACAGTTTTAGCGTGGACAAACTCAACATGTACCCCGAGTCGGAGGCGGCCATTCGGGGGGTGAGTCGCCAGTTTGCTGTGGCCGAAGAAAATATTCTGCTTTCCAATGGGGTGGACGAAGCTTTTTGCAATGTCTTTCGTGCTTATGTGGATCGCGGGGAAAAGATTCTGTTACCCAATCCGGGGTATGCCATGATGGAATTCTACGCCACCCTGTGTGAAGCCGCGATTGTGAACTGGGAACTCGATGCCCCTGAATTCAACTACCGTGTGGAGGTGGCCGACCGCTTTCTGGCAGACGGCGGGAAATGCCTGGCCTTCGGACAACCCAATAACCCCACCGGGTCTTGCATTGATTGTGCGGTCATCCGGAAATGGTGTCGCGATTATCCGGATCGGTTGATTGTCGTGGATGAGGCTTATATGGAGTTTGCGGAGCCCCGTTTGAGTTTGCTCGATGCGGTCACCGAGTTCCCTAATCTGGTGGTGTTTCGCACCTTTTCCAAAGCCTGGTCACTGGCGGGCATGCGTCTGGGGGCGGTGCTGGCGTCGGCAGAATTGATTGCAGAGTTGAAGAAGATGTGGAGTCCCTACAGTGTGAATGCGATGGGGCTTTCCATACTGGCCAATATGCTGCCCGACCCGGGGTGGGTGGCCAACGTCTCCCGACAGGTGCGCGCACAACGCACGCGTTTGCAACAGGCCCTGATAGCGCGGGGTTATACGACCCACTTCGGCTACGGCAACTTCTTTTTGTGGCATCTGGGGGCGTCACGCACAGCCTTGTTGACAGCGTTTGAAGACAGCATGATCCGTTTGCGCGACCATCACAACAAGCGCGGCCTTCAGGGCTGGGTGCGGGTGTCCATCGGGCCGGAAGAGGTCACAGACCGATTTTTGAACGTTTTAGATGCCGTGTCAGGAGAATAAGATGCCTCGAATAGCCGAAGTGATTCGCGAAACCAGAGAAACCCAAATCCATTGTCAGGTAGATCTGGATGGCCGCGGGGATTATCAGATTGAGACGCCGATTGGTTTTTTTACCCACATGCTGGAAACCTTCTCCCGGCATTCTCTCATTGACCTCAACCTCAACGTGACGGGCGACATGCAGGTAGACCAGCATCATACGATTGAAGACACCGGCCTGGTATTGGGGGATGCCCTGCGCCAGGCCATGGGTGAGAGCAAAGGCATTTTTCGCAGCGGGTTCTGTTTGTACCCTATGGATGAAGTGCTGGCCCGCTGTGCCCTGGACGTGAGCGGGCGTGCGGGGCTCACCTATAGCGGAACCTTCGAACACCGCCACATAGGCGAGATGGAAAGCACCATGGTGAAGGAATTTTTTCATGCCCTTGTGTCCCGGCTGCTGATCACCTGCCATCTGGAGATTTTGACGCCGGGCAATGACCACCACATGTCGGAGGCTCTGTTCAAATCATTTGCCAAATCCTTGCGTCAGGCGGTGCGTATTGACGAGCGGCAGAGAGGTCGCGTACCGTCCACCAAAGGAACGCTGAGCCAATGATCGGCGTGCTTGATCTGGGCCTGGGGAATGTGGGGAGTTTATGCCAGTGTCTTGCGCGTTTGGATAAAGACTGCGCCCGGCTCACCGCGCCGGATTTTTCCGGATGCAGCCAGCTGGTGTTTCCGGGGGTGGGGCATTTCGGGAAAGCGGCCGAGATGCTGGATCAGGGTTGGCGCGCCGCCCTGGCAGATTGGGTGGCTTCCGAAAAGTCCCTCATCGGCATTTGTCTGGGGTTTCAACTGCTGTTTTCGGAAAGCGTGGAAGCGCCCGGCGCCAAAGGCCTGGGCTTTTTTGCAGGCCGCTGCGAACATGTGCCCAGCCGGAAAGTGCCGCATATAGGATGGAACAAAATCACCACCCACACCGAATGGCTTACCGACTTCGACCACTCCCGGATGTATTTTGTACACAGCTACGCGCCGCGTAACGTGAACGACACCGTGCTCACCGCCGCCGATGGCGGCCAGGATTTCACCGTGGGCGTGTGGCGCGCCGGGGTGGGGGGGGTTCAGTTCCATCCGGAAAAAAGCTCGGTGGACGGGCAGAATATTCTGAAAAAATTTCTGGAAGCCTCCCCGTGTTAGCCAAACGCATCATTCCCTGTCTGGACGTGGCCAATGGCCGCGTGGTGAAGGGGAAGAAATTTCTCAATTTGCAGGACAAGGGCGATCCGGTAGAACTGGCCCGGCAGTATGTGGCTCAGGGAGCTGACGAACTGACCTTTTTGGATGTAACCGCCAGCAAGGAAAACCGCGACACCCAGTATTCCTGGGTGGCCCCGGTGGCCGAAGTACTGAACATCCCTTTCACCGTGGGCGGGGGGATTCGAGATCTCAATCAAATGCGCAAACTGCTTTCAATTGGCGTGGACAAAATCTCTTTGTCCACCGCAGCGGTGAGCACACCAAATCTGATCAATCAAGCGGTCGGTGACTTTGGTTCCCAGTTTGTGGTGTTGAGCATCGATACCCTTCACCAAGACGATGACTGGTGGATCACCATCAAGGGAGGGTCTGAAGTCACCGACAAAAAACTTCAGCCCTGGGTGCGAGAAGCCGTAGACCGGGGGGTGGGTGAAATCTTGTTGAACGCGATCAATACGGATGGCATGCAGCAAGGTTATTCCCTGGGCATCACCGCCGAAGTGGCGGATTTGGTGAAGGTTCCCGTGATTGCCAGCGGGGGGGTGGGCTGTGCGGCACACATTGTGGATGTGTTTCTGAAAACCAATGCCCAGGCGGCTTTGGCCGCTTCCATTTTCCATGATGGCCTGGAAACGGTTGGCGGCGTGAAGGAAATGTGTTTGCAGGCAGGGATTGAGGTGCGCTTATGATGATTGGCAGCCTGGATATCATGCAGGGGAAGGCGGTGCAGTTGCAGCAGGGAGACCCCAACCGGAAAGTGTATGAAAAATCAGAGGTGCACAAACTTGCGGCCGACTTTTCTCTTACCGGGCGCATAGCGGTGATCGACCTGGATGCGGCTTTTGGCAAAGGCCACAACCGCAGCTTGATTGCGGATCTCTGCCGGAAGTTTGACGTCCACGTGGGCGGGGGTATTCGCGACCGGGAAACCGCAGAGTTCTATCTCAAAAATGGTGCCCGCAAACTCATCATCGGTACCCGGGCTGATGCGGCCTTTCTGTCGCAGTTTCATCCCGACCACCTTCTGGTGGCGCTGGACATGAAAAAAAAGGAAGTGGTGGATCAAGGCTGGACCCGGGGCAGCGGTGAAAATTACCTTGAACGGGCCAAACGCCTGTTGCCTTATTGTAGTGGTTTTCTGGTGACACAAGTGGAAAAGGAAGGCCTGATGGGCGGTTTTGACCGGGAACCCCTCAAAGCGCTACGCGCACTCACCGACAAACCGATCATTGCCGCCGGCGGCATCTCCACCGAAGAAGAAATTCTGGAACTGACGGAACTGAATATGGATTGCCAGCTGGGTATGAGTCTGTACAGTGGCAAACTTGATCTAAAGAAAGCCTTTGTCAACCAGGGTGATTGGAGCAAGGGCCTGTTGCCGACGGTGGTTCAGGATCCCGCAGGGCAGATTCTGATGGTCGGGTTCAGCAATGAAGAAGCGCTGCGGGAAAGTCTGAGCCGGGGCAAGGCCTGCTTTCATTCGCGCTCCCGGGGGAGATTGTGGATGAAGGGAGAGACCAGCGGTCATACCCTGGAACTCCGGCAAGCCGGTTGGGATTGTGATCGTGACACCCTGCTGTTCAAAGCCATACCGGCGGGCCCCACCTGCCATTTTGGCACCTGGACCTGCTTTGCAGAGAAAGACAGAAATCTGTGGCAGACGCTGGCAGAGGACATCCGCGAACGTGCTGAAAGCCCCCATGCCAACAGCTGGACCAAAAAACTCCTGGCCGACAAAACCCTGTTGACCCAAAAGATCATCGAAGAAGGAGGCGAGGTGGCCGCCTTTCGTGACCGTGAAAACCTGCGCTGGGAAATTGCCGATCTTTTTTACCATGTAGCGGTTCTCATGCACCGGGAGGGCCTGAGCCTGGACGAAGTGGAAGCCGAGCTGGCTGCAAGGAGGCGCGTATGAAAATCATGCCGGCCGGCAACTGGCAGCCTCCCGTGCGGCAACCCGGCCCGGAAAAAGTGGTGCGCGAGGTCATTGCCGCGGTGCGTGCAAAGGGACTAAAGGCCGTTACGGAATATGCCAAAAAATGGGACGGGGCAGCCCCCAAATCCTGGCAGCGGCCATTGCAGGACGGCAAGCAAGCCTGGCAGGCGCTTCCCCGGGAAGATAAAAAAGCGTTGCAGCTGGCCGCTGAACAACTCACCGTGTGGTCACAAGCATGCCTCCCCGAAAAACAGGTGCGTCTCACCTCGGCGGGGATCACACTCACGCAAAAAATAACCCCTTTGGCTTCTGTCGGCTGTTACGTGCCGGGCGGAAAATATCCTTTGGCGTCTTCCGTATTGATGAACATGATTCCCGCGAAAGTGGCCGGGGTACCGCGCCGGGTGCTCCTCACGCCGGCGAAAAACGGAGAGATTCATCCTGCTGTTCTGGCCAGCGCTTATCTGGCGGAGGCCACAGAAGTGTGGGCCGCAGGTGGTGCCCAGGGAATCGCAGCGGCGGCGCTGGGTGCCGGGGAGCTGGAGTCGGTCGATAAAATTGTGGGCCCCGGCAACCCCTTTGTCACCGAAGCCAAACGCCAGTTGCAAGGTGAAGTGGCCATTGACATGCTGGCCGGGCCGTCCGAATTGCTGGTAGTGGTCGATGCATCCACCCTTCTGGAACCGATTGCCTATGACCTCATGGCCCAAAGCGAACACGGGCCGGACAGCACCTCCATTGTGATGTCCCGCAGCCTCACGGTATTGCAAAAACTATCCGCTGTGCTCGAGGAAAAAGCCGCTGCGCTTTATGCAGATACCCGACAGCGCCAACAGGTTCTTGCTCAAGTCACCGGACTGCACGCCCGCAGCCAGTGTGACACCTGTGACACGGCGAATTTTATCGCGTCGGAGCATTTGCATATTGCGGTTAAAAATCCGCAACCCTTACTCAAGAAAATCAACAATTACGGAAGCCTTTTTCTGGGAGAACAAACCCCGGTGGCTCTGGGCGATTACATTTCGGGCGGCAATCATGTTCTTCCCACCGGACGGGGCGGTCGCTATCGCGGCGGGCTTGGGGTCGAGGATTTTCTGGTGCGGCGCGTGGTGCAACAGCACAATGCACAAACAGGCCGGGAACTCTACGCCCGTGGCGCGGATATCGCGGCGATGGAAGGCCTGAAAGCCCATGAAATGTCGCTGCGCATTCGTCTGAAGCAACGATAAGAAAAGCGGTAGCCGTCGCCCGGTATACGCTGGACACCCTGCGGTGGGTGGCCTGGCGAATTTGCTAAATCCGGTACATGACGGCAAAATGGCCATAACTTCACCCCAGAGGTTGCCTACCCGGTTTGGCTCGTATTTGGATCTAAAGGAAACCGCCCACTGATCACCCCGGGAAATCGAAACCGAAAATGAACCAGTCCATGCAATCATCGACCGGAGAAACAGGCCCCAGGCGGATCATCGTCATCGGCGCCGGCATCGTCGGGGTGTGCGTGGGGCTGTTCCTTCAGCGCAGCGGCCATTCGGTCACCATCATCGACCCCAGGCCACCGGGTCGCGGCACGTCCTTTGGCAATGCCGGCTCACTCGCGGTCGGTAGTGTCTACCCGGTCAGCATGCCCGGCGCGTGGAAGCAGGTGCCGGGCATGTTGATGAACCCGGCCGCGCCGCTCAACCTGCGCTGGTCGTATCTGCCACGCATGTTGCCGTGGCTGGCAAAATTTCTGGCGGCAGGCACGCCGGGGCGGGTCGAACGGATCTCCGGGGAAATTCGCGCCATAACCAGAGACGCGGTGGCGGCGCACGATCTCCTGCTTGCAGAATTCGGTATCACCGATATCGTCAAACCGGTCGGATGGATCAAGGTTTTTGGTTCACGGAAGGCGTTCGAGGCGGCGGCGGCAATGCGGGATATACAGACGAGACATGGCGTCAGGATCGAAATCCTGAACGAGGACGAGATCCGTCAGCTCGAACCGGGGCTGGCCGATGGCTTCACTCATGGCGCCTTCGAGCCCGACAATGGGTTCGTCACCAGTCCGGCGATGCTGACCGATGCCTACGCCGCGGCCTTCGTGAAGCGCGGAGGACGATTCGTCCAGGAGCGGGTGACCCGATTCGAGTTCGATGGCGGCAAACCGGTGCGCGCGGTTACCGACCTTGGCATGAAGGACGCCGAGGCCTTCGTCATCTGTGCCGGCGCCTGGTCGGACCGGCTGACGGCGATGCTGGGCACCACCGTGCCGCTGGACACCGAGCGTGGCTATCATCTGAATTTGCAGGTTGAAAACGGGCCCGGATTGCGGCGCCCCGTGCTCATCAGTGAGCATGGCTTTCTCCTCGCGCCGATGCGGGATGGGATGCGGCTGACCTCCGGGGTGGAGTTCGCGGGTGTCGATGCCGCGCCGGATTTTCGGCGCATTTACACTATGCTGCCGCTCGCCAGGGCGGCGCTGCCGGGGCTGGGAAGCGAGGTTGACCGGGAGTGGCTCGGACATCGCCCGTCAATGCCGGACAGCAAGCCGGTGATCGGTCGATCCCCGGTTCTGGACAATGTGTTTTTCGCGTTCGGCCACGGCCATCTTGGCCTGACCCTGTCGGCGCGAACCGGCCAGCTTGTTGACGTTTTGGTGAGCGGGCGCACCCCCGACCTGGACCTCTCACCGTATCGGGCGGACCGGTTTTGACCGCTGCTTTTTGCTTACGCGAAAACTGTGTGGTCAATGAGAAACGCGGTATTAAGGCCCAATGCGGCTCCGGTTTTATTCCCCCCTGACATGTCAGGGGGGCTGTATGCGAACTTCCTGTCAGGTGGTGCTATGCCGAACCATGCCGCCTGACCGTTGACGGTATTATAAGTCATAATCTGATCATCAATCAGAGCTGCCCTGAATCAACATATTGTCGCAAGCAGCCGAATTCACCGCCCACTACACCCCCGACAAACCCATCAAATCAGCAATCCGCGAGATTTTATAATCCGCCAACTCAGGCCAAAGAAAACGAGCACTGGCATCGAAATGCACAGTTTGAATACCAGCATCCCGCCCCGCCTGAATATCATACAAATAATCCCCGACAATCACCGTCTGATGTTTTTCCGCCCCCCAGGCGGCGAGCAGATGCAGCACCCCATCAGGCAGCGGTTTCGGCCGGCAGGTCTCGCGCCCGATGATCGCCGCGCGCTCAAAATAACCACCCAGCCCACACGCCTGCAACGTCACCTCGGCAATCGCCCGGCTATTGCGAGTCAAAATACCCAGCGTTTTACCGGCCCCCAACAACCGCTCCAGCAGCGCCGCCGCACCCGACTGCGCCACCGCCTGATACGCCAGCTGCATCTCCATCTGATCCAGCCGAACCCGCGCCGCCTGCGCCTGCTCGGCGGGCAGTTGCGCAATAAACTCCAGGATCGGCATGTCCGGCGGAATCGCCAATGACCGCCGAATCGCGGCAAAATCATGCACCGGCAGCGTCAGCGTGCCGTCCATATCGAAAATCCAGTACCGGGTATCGCTAAGCGGCACGACCACCTCGCCGCGCGGCACGCCGATACGCCGTGATTGCGCCGTCACCCATCCCGTCATCCCCCCTGACCATCATTGCCCACCATCACCCGCACCCACCAAAGCCGCCGACTTCCGGGACGGCACCGACACCGGCCGGTACTGCATCGATTCGGGCAGCATCCCGTCCGGCGTAAAGCGCATAATCAGCAGCAGCACCGCGCCCATCAAAAACACCCGCATATGCTGCGCGCTGTCCAGCAAATGCTGCCGCAGCCCGCTGTCGTCCCCCAGCCAGCGCGTACCGGCGTCGATGCACCACAGCCCGACCGGCTCGGCCTCCACCCACACAAACCAGACCACCATCCCGCCCAGCACCGCGCCGAGATTATTGCCGGAACCGCCGATAATCACCATCACCCAGATCAAAAACGTAAACCGCAGCGGATTATAACTGCCGGGGGTAAACTGACCGTCCAGCGTCACCAGCATCGCGCCGGCAATCCCCACCACCGCCGAGCCGAGCACAAAGACCTGCAAATGGCAGGCGGTCACATCCTTGCCCATCGCGCCGGCGGAGACCTCGTTATCGCGGATGGCGCGCATCATCCGGCCCCACGGCGAATGCAGCGCGCGCATACTCAGCCACAGCACCACCAACAACACCGCCGCAAACAAGCCGGCATAGCACAGCTTGACCGCAATCGACGCATAATCGATCACCTGCTGTTGCAGCGCATCGGCCCGCGCCGCCGCCTCCAGCCCGCGCAGACCCGGCGCCGCCAGCCGCTCGACCCACTCGACGAACGACGCACTGCGCTGCAACTCCACCTCATACGGCACCGGCCGCGGCAGACCGGTAACATTTTTCACCCCGCGGGTCAGCCAGTTCTCATTCTTCAACAGCGCGATAATAATTTCCGAGATGCCCAGCGTCGCAATCGCCAGATAATCCGAGCGCAGCCCAAGCGCGAGGCGGCCAATCAGCAGCGCGGCGGCCCCGGCCAGCAGCCCGCCAACCGCCCAGGAAACCACAATCGGCAGACCGAGACCGCCCAGATAACCGTATTTGGCCGGGTTGACCGCCTCAATCGCCGCCACCGCCGGCAGATAAAAATGGCGCGCCAGAAAATACCCGGCCACCATCAGCCCGGCCACCGCCAGCGACCGCAACCGCCCCGGCGTCAGCCGACGCCACAGCCACACGCCGCCCAAAGCCATCGCCAGCACACAGGCCGCCGACGCCAGCAAACCACCCCCGCCGGCCTGCCAGGCACCGGCCACCGGCGCCTTCGACACCAGCACCGCCGCCGCCCCGCCGAGCGCCGCGAACCCCATCGTGCCGACGTTGAACAACCCGGCGTAGCCCCACTGAATATTCACCCCCAGCGCCATCAGCGACGAGATCAGGCACAGATTGACAATCGCCAGCGCCACCGACCAGGACTGACCAACGCCAACCACCGCCAACAGCAGCAGCATAATGGCAAACGCCATGCGCACCCGCCAGCGATAACTCATATCGTCCGACCGCGAAAAATCCCGGACGGGCGGACAATCAGCACCACCACCAGCACGATAAACGACACCGCAAGCTTATAATCGGTTGACAGCAACTGCACCAGCCCACCCGGCTGCCAGTCGGCGGGCAACACATACAGCAGAAATTTCTTGTACGCATAGGTCAGCGTCACCTCGGAAAACGCAATCACAAAACCACCGGCAACCGCCCCCAGCGGCCGCCCGATGCCGCCGACAATCGCCGCCGCAAAAATCGGCAGCAGCAACTGAAAATACGTAAACGGCTTGAAGCTCTTGTCCAGCCCATACAGCGTCCCGGCAATGGTCGCCAGCGCCGCCACCAATATCCAGGTAACCGTCACCACCCGCTGCGGGCTGATGCCCGACAACAGCGCCAAATCGGGGTTATCCGAATACGCGCGCATCGCCTTGCCGAGGCGGGTCTGCTGCAAAAACCAGAACACCGCCAGCACCAGCGCCACGGTCATCAGCATCGTCAGCCCCTGCGACACCTTGACCGTCACGCCCTCCGCCAGCCCGGACGCCTGCTTGACCTCGCGCGCCTTGATGATAAAACGCGCACCGTCGGCAAAATTCTGATCGTCCGGCCCAATCACAAACCGGATCAAACCGTTGATGATAAACATCACCCCGACCGACGCAATCACAAACGTCACCGGGCTGCTCTTTTTCGCCCGATAATAGCGATACACCACCCGATCGAAAAACAACAGCAGCGCCGCGGTCGCGGCAATCCCCGCCGGCAGTGCCAGCAACGCAGTCGGCAGCACCCCGAGCGTCACCCCGGCCGCTTGCAGCCACCAGGTCAGCAGCACCACGACCATCGTCCCGAACGCCATCGTATCGCCGTGCGCAAAATTGGAAAACCGCAGCACCGCGTACACCATCGTCACGCCCAGCGCACCCAGCGCCAGTTGACAACCGTACGCCACCGCCGGCACGACGACAAAATTGGCCAGCAGTAACAGCGCATTCAGCCACTCCGACCCCGCCGTCATCGACTCACCCGCCGACAAAAGATTTGCGCACCTGCGCATCCGCCAGCAGCGCCGCCCCGCTGCCGGTGTGGCGGTTCTCACCGACCACCAGCACATAGCCCTTATCGGCAATATGCAACGCCTGCCGCGCATTCTGCTCGACCATCAGCACCGCCACGCCGGTCTCGCGCACCTGCAAAATACACCGAAACAACTCATCCATCACCCGCGGCGACACCCCCGCCGTCGGCTCATCCAGCAGCAACACCGACGGCTCGGTCATCATCGCCCGGCCAAACGCCACCTGCTGCCGCTGCCCGCCGGACAGCTCGCCCGCCGCCTGATGGCGCTTCTGCCGCAGCACCGGAAACAACTCGAACACCTGCCGCATCGTGCCGCGGTAATCATCACGCCGCAGATACGCCCCCATCTCCAGGTTTTCCTGCACCGTCATGCCGGCAAACACATTATCGGTCTGCGGCACAAACCCCATCCCGCGCACAACCCGATCCTGCGGGCGCAAATGCGTAATCTCCTCACCCGCCAGCACCACCCGCCCGGAGCGCAGCTCCAGCAACCCCAGCAGCGCCTTCATCACAGTCGATTTACCGGCGCCGTTCGGGCCGACAATCACCGCAATCTCACCCGCCTCAACCGCCACCGTGCAGCCCTTCAAAATATCCGCCCCGGCATAGCCGCCGACCAGATTCTCCCCCAGCAGATAACTCATGCGCCGCCGTCCGTGCGCGCCGACTGCTCCGCCAACCCGCGCCCGAGATACGCCTCAATCACCCGCTCATCCTGCTGCACCTCGCGCGCGCTGCCCTGCGCCAGCACCGCGCCCTCGGCCATGACAATCACCGGGTCGCACAACCGGGCGACAAACTCCATATCGTGCTCAATCAGGCAAAAGGTATAGCCGCTCTCCCGATTCAAACGCAGCACCGCATCGCCGATCTCGCCCAGCAGCACCCGATTCACCCCGGCCCCGACCTCGTCGAGAAACACCACCTTGGCATCCACCATCATCGTCCGCCCCAGCTCAAGCAGCTTCTTCTGACCGCCGGACAGCGTACCCGCCGGCTGATCAGCCGCCGCCGACAAATTCAAAAACGCCATCACCTGCTCGGCCCGCTGCCGATTCGCCGCCTCCTCAGTCGCCACCCGCTGCGGCCGAAACCACGCATTCAGCAACCGCTCGCCCGACTGCGCCGCCGGCACCATCAGCAGATTTTCCAGCACCGTCAACCGGGCAAACTCATGCGCAATCTGAAACGTCCGCAACAGCCCCCGGGCAAACAACCGATGCGGCGGCAGGCCGGTAATATCCTCATCACCGAGAAAAACCCGCCCGGCAGTCGGTGCGCACAACCCGGTAATCACATCGAACAGCGTCGTTTTGCCGGCCCCGTTCGGGCCAATCAAACCGGTAATCGCCCCCGGCTCGAGTTGCAGCGAGACATTATTGACCGCCTTCAGGCCGCCAAAATGCCGGGAAAGGGCTTCGACTCGGATCATGGTTTTTCGGGGGGATTTTATTGTTTGGTCGGGTGGAAAATCGCAAGCGGCGGCGGACGGGTGACGGTATCCGGTGATTGCCGCCGGCAGCGGGAAATTCGGTGGGAGTATAGCAAATTCCCCGGCCCGGTCGGCGGCGCGGGCGTAATGTGGTGGGAATGGCGGGCATTTGGTCTTGAATTGTAATCTTGGATGAGTACAATTCAAGCTAATTGCTCAAAGCCATAAAACCCCAAATGCATTCAGGGTATACTCCACTTTGCCAAACAGATCAGCGGTCGAGTACCAATTTCCAGTTCGATTTCTTAACGAGATGCGAAAAGCATTGGGCGTTTTGTCTCCACTCGGGGTGAATGCTTCTATCGTCCGCATGCCAATTTTGCGTATAGCTACGAGATAGCCCGCCGACGCCCCGGTTTCTAGCCGGCGCCTATGCGGGTGGGCAAAGTCAGTACGGTTATCCAGGGTATAAATCCGAATTGAGACCGGCGGCACATACTAAGGTATACCGCCGAATTAGGATTTTTTAGATTAAGCTGTTTTTTGATAGAGAATAAAATCAAATCGTGGGAAAAAACATAATATTAACGAAAATGTCTTCTTTATCCCCATCATACTGGGCAGAACCCTGTACGCATCAAGAATGCTCATTGCATCAACTCTCTCCATACATTGGGAAGCTAAAGAGTATCATCGCTCAAGACCTTATCCAGGAATATAGTAAGCCCGGCGAATTAGTAGTGGATATGTTTTGTGGCAGTGGCACTGTACCATTGGAATCAGCCCGCTTGGGACGCAGGGTATTTGCTTCCGATATGAGCAACTATGCGGTTACACTCACTAAAGGTAAACTTCAAGCGCCAAAGAACGCTGAAGCAGCATTGGAAAATCTCGATGACATTCTAAAGCGCGTCAACTCGTTACCTATGCCTGACCTCAGACGAGTTCCTTGCTGGGTTAGAGAATTCTTTCATCCTCGCACACTCAAAGAGACACTAAGGCTTGCTCAATTTCTCAAAAAAGAGCACCAGTATTTCCTACTGGCTTCCTTGCTTGGCATTCTACATCACGAGAGAAATGGCTTCCTATCATTTCCAAGTAGTCACCTTGTTCCTTATCTACGGTCAAAGAAGTATCCCAGATCGACCTACCCTAACCTTTATGCATATCGCCCAGTGGCTCCGCGCCTGATAGCAAAAGTGGAGCGTGCCCTGAAACGACCACCAAGGAAGAATCTAACCGGATTGGTTGAAAGTATCTGCCAGTCCTCCGTTGTAACTCTCAACTTACCGAACTCTATCGATTGTGTTATCACAAGCCCTCCTTACATGAACGCGCTTGATTATGGCCGTGATAACCGACTTAGGCTCTGGTTTTTAGGTGAAACGGATATAGAGGCTCTGGATCGTCCCTTGGCGAGCATTCAGGGTTTCATAAATTCAATAACTGCGCTTGCCAAACAATTACAGAGAAAAGTTCGAGTGGGTGGCTATTGTGTGTTTGTAATTGGCGAGCAATTGGCACGTAAAAAAGATAGACTGCCTTCTGAAGAATTGATACGGATTTTTACAACCCATGCCCCAACTATGGAACTACACCATGTTATCAGCGATATAATCCCTGATATTCGCCGCTCACGCAGATATATTTCCGGAGTAAAACAAGAAAATATTCTAGCATTCAGGAAGCACTAGCCATGAGTAACAACCTTCCACCAATAAAAAATTTTATTGGGAAAATAATTACCAAATCCTCTAAACACAAAATCAAGAAATTCATCGGACGTGGAAGAAATGGTAGTGTATATCTTGCATATGATAAATTAACAGAAAGCAAATTAGCTCTTAAAATTGTTCCTGTTAATAACTTACAAGAAAATTATTTGACTGAGGCAAGGAAAGCAAATCGTTTAACTCATCCATCTGCTGTCAGGTGCTATGAGGTTTTCGAATATAAAACATCTAATATCAACTGTGTGGTTTTCGCATATGATTATGTGGAAGGAGAAAATCTTAAGTCTTATATGAGGAACAACAAATCAAAGATAAATATAACGTTCATTGAGCGATTTTTGGATACTATATTTGAATTGTTACATGAAATTGATAATCGCAAATTTCAGCACGGCGACTTACATGCTGGAAACGTACTTGTTGCTAAATATGAACATAGCCTATCTGAGGAATATAATTTTCGCATAACAGATTTTGGTGTTAGAGAGTTAACTGGAAAAATTGAGCATGCAAAAGATTATCTGGGGGTAGCGGAAATACTTCGTCAGCTTTTGAAATGTATAGACTATGAAACTCTAGAAAGTCGAGAACGGTATATTTACAAAATTCTTAAGGATGATTTCTTAAAACGACATCTATATGAAACTGACAAAATCGTAGATACATTAGCTTGTGATGCTAAAAATCTACGAGAAAAATTGAAATCCTTAGAGGCTGGCTATAAAAGAGAAAAACAATCGGCTGCTTCGAAATATGAGAGACCCAAGCTCCAAACACCTTTCGATTACCCTAATTGCGAACAAATCGGAAATTCTCATTTGCTACTCAAGAGTCTTTACTCTGATCGCCTACTTGGTTTAACCGCAATTCAGGAAAAATCCAACCTGGTACTAACCGGGCCACGCGGATGCGGGAAAACTACTGTTTTCCGTGCGCTGAGTCTAGAATATTTGATGTCAATCAATAAAGATAGCCCTAATGATCTAAAAGATTATATTGGCATCTACTATAGATGTGACGATCTATATTTCGCTTTTCCCAGATATGATAAAAAATTTGAACGTCCTGAATCACTAGATATGCCTATGCATTTTCTCACAGTCACGTTATTAGCGATTGCACTAGAAAAGATCAAAGAATGGACAAAAATACATTGTCCGGAAGAGCTCAAAAGAAAAGAAAAATCTCTTGTTATAGGGCTCTGGAATATCTTTGAATGGAGCCCCCTAGATGATCCTAGTGCCAATCAATTGACTACTCTTATACATAAGTTAACAGAACAAAGGGCTCTTTTAATAAGAGAAAGAAAACGGAAAGATAAGACGCTTATCGAAAGCTATTTTGGCCCGGAAGTAACGCTGAAAGCCTGTTCTTTTATCCGACAAACATTCGACTTTTTAGAAAATCGCCCTTTCTACTTCTTCATTGATGACTATTCTGATCCAAAGATCACTAAGGATTTACAGGCAAACCTTAATCGATTATTGATGCATCGTACTGCTGATGTTTTTTTCAAACTTTCAACAGAGAGTCCGATATCTTTCGCACGATTTGATATTGACCAAAAGTATTTTACTGAAACTCGTGAGTTTAATCTATTAAATCTTGGGTTAAAGTATATCAATGATAAAGCAGGAGAATCTATGGGATTCCTTGAGGATCTCTTTAACCGTCGATTTGCTGAAGTTAAGAACTATCCTGTAGTCAATCTTGAACAACTTTTAGGATCAAAACCGCGCAATGAAAACAGCATGGCTCGTACTATTAAGAATCGTGCTATTAAGAATCGTACTATTAGAAATAAAAAAATAACCACAATAGATGATACTTATTATGCAGGAAAAGAAACCATTACCGCTATGTGTAGCGGCGATATCCACTACATAATTCGCCTCGTTGAGAGAATGGTGGAAGATAACGGAGGCATACGAAGTCTTAAAAAATATAATAAAATACCAATACCGTATGACAAACAGAATAACTCTATTCGTGCAGCAGCAGGTGCCTTTATGGAATCAATTCGTATATTACCTGATGGTCCAGAATTAACAGCTATCGTGACTGCACTTGGCAATGTAGCACATTCGAATCTTGTGCATAAAAATTCAAACAATGAAGGGAAGGAAACTCCTCATCAAGCATCTAGAATAGAGCCATACCATGCATTAAACCTTTCTGAAAAAGCCCAAAAAAATCTTGACTCACTATTACGTTACTCAGTGCTTATTGAGGACCCACGTGGAAAGAGCCCAAGAGGAGATGTTGTTCCTAGATTTTATCTTCGACGTTATTTGATACCTCATTTTATGCTAACTTTTAGTAAAAGAGATTCTCTTCGCTTGGAAAACTATCAAATTGAAATACTCTTGAATGAACCTGATAAATTTGAGCAGGAAATGCTACAGTATAAACCAACCCAAGAGGATATTTTTGATCATGAATAGTAAGATTTTGTCAAGAAGTGATTTATTGAGAATGGACGAACATTTAAGCGCTATAGATTGGCCTGACTTGAAAAAAATTGAAGTTCCTTCAATTGAAAGGGGTGATTTTTTATTGGTATGTGCCGGTTTTGAAGACCGCTCTATGGAATCACTACGTCGAATCTGTGATGCTGGGAAGAAAGATTTTTCACTTATCGTCGTAGATTACCTTCCAAAATACGAAGAGAATAAAAGAGAAGAATTATATGAAATTGCACGAAATTCCAATCTGGAATCGTATGAGTTGATTTATGATCGAGAAAACCCGACAGGTATTGGAGAAAAATTAGGAGAATACCTGAAAAAGCAAGCAACAGGCCGAGTGTTTTTAGATATCTCTGGTATGTCGCGCCTCCTTATAGTGCAGATTCTGGTCGAACTAGTTAGTGAACAGAATCGACCAATAATTATAATTTATGGTGAGGCAGAAAAATATTTCCCTTCTGAAAAGGAATTCAACGAAGGTTATAAAAAAGATGGAGATAAGTCAGTTCCTAGTTACCTGTCATCAGGGATTTTTGAAATAGCAATAACTCCAGAATTAAGCGCTGTAGCCATGTTAGGAGAAGCGATCAGGCTGATTTCCTTTCCATCATTCGATCACACACAACTTACTAATTCGATTCAAGAATTGCAACCAACTTATGTAGAAGTTATTAATGGTATACCGCTCGACACAACTAACAAGTGGCGAACAGATGCAATTCATAAACTAAATCAACCAACTCTTGATATGCTAAAAAATTTCGAAAAACATGAGGTATGTACTTTTGACTATAAAAAGGCATTAAATACCTTGCTCAAAATATATGCAGAACATAATATTTTTAACCGACTTGTAATCGCACCAACAGGAAGCAAGATGCAGACTGTCGCTGTAGCATTGTTCCGAGCTGCTCTCCATGATATACAAATCGTATATCCGACACCTCGTGAGTTTACCCCGAAAAAATACACATCTGGGTTACGCCAACTATATGAAGTTGAGATCCCAGTTAAACAGATTTTTTCAAATCAAGTTACTTGAAAGAAATATAATCCGGCGATATATCCTCAGTACATACACTCGTTACTCGAACACCAATTTAGGCAAACTGAAACTATTTCCACTACCGCCGCCATGCTGACCCTCGACTTCAAAGGAAAATCGATTGTTTATTCGCACCACTTGAGCGTGTCGTCGCGGGCGATCGAGGTCAATGGAAACTTCCTTTTTTCACTTTAGGGGTTTTTAAAGACCGAGAGAAAATTAACCGCAAAGTGCTATCCCGTTTCGCTGAAGTTTGTGACTACCAATTTTCCAGTCTGGCAGCAAATCAGGAGAAAATTACGGGTTATCTTCAAAGCCAGCTTGACTCAGCACAACTCAAATCTGCCACCCACAAACGTATGAGGCAGAACTAATGGACAGGGAAAGCCATAACCTTCGCGCAACTGCCTTCTGGCTCATTCATTTAGCGAGTTCGCGCAAGGTATTATCGTAGTTTTGCATACCTTCTCTCGCCGCTTTCATCACGGATTCTAATTTCTTGTTACGACGGCACAATTGCACGCCGTCCGGCACATAGCGCACATACAGGCTGTCGCCGTTATCGGCATCCAGCCTGGCCAATAGCTCTTTCGGCAATATAACGCCAACAGCTTCGCCGATTTTGGTAAGTTTCACCGTTTCAATCATGTTCATCCCCTTATCTGTGTGGGTTCTGATACAGGTTATATAGCATACAGGCAAGAAATTTTCCGGGAAAAGGCCAAAATCGGCTGCCCGGTCGGCCGCTGCCGATTCGCCGCCTCCTCGACCGCCACCCGCTGCGGCCGAAACCACGCATTCAGCAGCCGCTCACCCGACTGCGCCGCCGCACCATCCGCAGATTTTTCAGCACCGTCAACCGGCAAACTCATGCGCAATCTGACACGTCCGCAGCAGGCCCCGGGCAAACAGCCGATGCGGCGGACAGTTGGCGGTATCCTGTTATTGCCAACAGCAGCGGGAAACTCGGTGGGAGTATGGCAAATTCCCCGGCCCGGTCGGGGGTGAGGGCGCAATGTGGTGGGAAAAACGGGGGTTTGGTCTTGAACTGTAATCTCAGGTGGGTACAATTCACACCAATTACTCAAGTCAATTGCAAGCATCCAATGCCCGATTTTGCCAAAATTGGCGACGGGTTATAATCGCATACGAAACAAAAAATCACCTGTTTTCTATGATATACGGGCCAAATCCCACTTTCCTCCGCAACTCCGCCTTGAACAGCGGTCGCGCCGAACGTATAGAAAAAACGGCAAAAAAAGAGCAAAACCGCTTTCGTATTCACCACCCACAAATTTATGGGGCAAAAGAAACTAACAGCGATGGGGGGTAGTGTTTTGTGGGCTACCTTATGGTAGCCTCAACCTGTGACAAATTTTTTTATCAGTTAAAAACGTCTAGTAAAAACACACAATATAGTGGAGGCAGTCATGACTAATACAATTGTTAATTCACAAATGGAACTCGATGCAGTCAACGGGTTATTGAATAAAAATCTGCCATCTTACAGGCAAGCGTATAGCGATAGGACTGCCTGGATCATGACTTGTTTATCTGAATTGGCTTACATCAGGTTTAATCCTCTCTTTTCAGGCAACGAAAAAAAATCATGGTTTATTGACAATATAAATACACTTGTAGGTAAAAATAGCAAGTCTTCTTTGCTGAAATTGATTGACGCAGTTGGATATGATCATAACGAAGAAAGAAAAAATCTTGAAAAGGAATTAAGGAATTTAAAGATGGAGCTCCTCGAAACATTTGATAAGGATGGGACTCAAGCCATATTAATCTCATTTAAGACTAATAATACCAGGTTTATTGCACTTGCATTTCGAGGCACTGAGGCCACAAGCATAAAAGATATCAAAGCAGACGTGAAAGCGCAGACCATGTCATGTGAAACAGGAGGAAAAATTCACACGGGCTTCAAAAAAGCATTCGACGCAGTAGCGTTAGATATTCAAACAAAGCTTGATGAAGATGCATTTAAAGAAACCCCTCTATTCATCACCGGGCACAGTTTAGGTGGGGCCTTGGCGACCATAGCTGCAAAAAAATTGTCTCATAAAGGTGGCATCGCCGCGTGCTATACCTTTGGAGCGCCGAGAGTTGGGAATGATGAATGGATATCGGAGTTTAAGACGCCTGTTTACAGATTGGTCAATGCGGCTGATTGTGTGACTATGCTACCACCCGGCGATGAATTAATTACCATATCTTCTTGGATCCTGCGAGGTGTTGCATGGCTCAGAATTCCATTTTTTTCGCGATGGGCAGAACTACTTAGCCGAACGTTATTATCCAAATTTAGCGGCTATATCCATGGTGGCAATATGCGATATATGACAAACTGCGAACGCGGCCAATATGTTGATGTAAAACTTCTTTATTCTGTAAGTCGATTTCGTAGAATACAAGGATGGCTTATAAAAAAGCTTCCATGGAAAAAATTTCTATCGGATCATTCCATAAGCGTATACAGAAAAAAACTAATGGTTATTGCGAAAAAACGCAATTAGACAACACCAGGGAAGCCCGCCCGGCGGTCGATGGACACAGCCCGGTAATCACATCGAACAGCGTTCGTTTTGCCGGCCCCGTTCGGGTCAATCAAGCCGGTAATCGCCCCGGGCTCGAGCCGCAGTGAAACATTATCGACCGCCTTCAGGTCGCCAAAATGCCGGGGCAGGGCTTCGACTCGGATCATGGGTTTATCGTTTTTTAGGGCCGAGGCAAGCAACGCTTCATCACGGATACCCTCTCCGCCGTCATACAGCGCAAACTGTGCGGCGTGGATGGCAACCATTTCCTGAATGTGCAGCCATTCTGGCTCATTCATTTGGCGAGTTCGCGCAAGGTATTATCGTATTTTTGCATACCTTCTCTCGCCGCTTTCATCACGGCTTCAAATTTCTTGTTACGACGGCACAATTGCACGCCGTCCGGCACATAGCGCACATACAGGCTGTCGCCGTCATCGGCATCCAGCCTGGCCAATAGCTCTTTCGGCAATATAACGCCGACGGCTTCGCCGATTTTGGTAAGTTTCACCGTTTCAATCATGTTCATCTCCTTATCTGTGTGGGTTCTGATACAGGTTATATAGCATACAGGCAAGAATTTTTCCGGGAAAAAGCCAAAATCGGCTGCCCGGTCGGCCGCCGCCGACAAATTCAAAAACGCCCTCACCTGCTCGGCTCGCTGCCGATTCGCCGCCTCCTTGACCGCCACCCGTTGCGGCCGAAACCACGCATTCAGCAGCCGCTCACCCGACTGCGCCTCCGGCACCATCCGCAGGTTTTCCAGCACCGTCAGCCGGGCAAACTCATGCGCAATCTGACACGTCCGCAGCAGGCCCCGGGCAAACAGCCGATGCGGCGGACAGTTGGCGGTATCCTGTTATTGCCGACAGCAGCGGGAAATGCGGTGGGAATATGGCAAATTCCCCGGCCCGGTCGGGGGCGAGGGCGCAATGTGGTGGGAAAATCGGGGGTTTGGTCTTGAACTGTAATCTCAGGCGGGTACAATTCACACCAATTACTCAAGTCAATTGCAGGCGTCCAATGCCCGATTTTGCCAAAATTGGCGGCGGGTTATGCTTACAGGCCGCTCCGAGGGAAATATGAAATTGAAAGCGATCATTCATGCAGCGGAAGAAGGCGGCTATTGGGCGCAAGTGCCTGCTATCAAAGGCTGTGCAACGCAGGGCGACACGTTTGCCGAGTTAATCGGCAATCTCCATGAAGCGGTTGAAGGCTGCCTGTCTGCCGATATTCAAGATGCCGATCTATCCGGAAAAGGTGTCGTAATGGAGATAGTGGTTTGAAAAATAACCACTTCAAGAAGGCTCCGGACAATACGGGAATGCGGGAAATCAGTACAATTGACGGCAAACTAGAGCAAATCGATAACCATAAAAACAAAAACACATTCAGGATACACCCCACTTTGCCAAACCGGTCAGCACTCGAGTGCCAATTTCCAACCCGATTGATTGACGACGCGCGAAAAGCATTGGGGCGTTATGTCTCCGTTCGGGGTGAATGCTTTTATCGTCCGCATGCTAATTTTGCACATAAAATAAAGGTTCAGGAAATGGAGGTTTTTCCGCCGGCCAGCACGCTGCCTTCCCTGCGCGATTTGTATGGCATCGCACCCAACGCAACTGGCGGCATGACCACTGAAGAGTTTGTCAGAAAACTGCGCGATGAATGGGACTGAGTGGGCACAGTGAATAAAACAAGAGAGTGATTGGTTTGCCTGGTATATGCTGCCGCCTATAAATTCATGGGGCGGAAATTATTGACCGGAAAAGGCATGACTTTCGCGCAATTACTTTTCACTATTTATAATTTAATGGAGCAAGTATGACAGAGACAAATGGGAATCAAGATGATCCTCAAGAGCCTATAGAAAACAATGCGAAGGCTTGTATAGATAGAGGCATTGTATATATTAATAAGGGCGATTATGACCTTGCCATTACCAACTTTGGTAAGGCAATAGAGTTAGCTCCCGATAATGCGCAAGTTTATATTTGGAGAGGTCTTACACACTATTCTAAGGGTGATTATGACCACGCTATTACCGACTTAGACAAGGCAATACAGATAGAGCCCAATGATGCACCGGCTTATATAGGGAGGGGCCTTGTATACTATCGTAAGAGTGATTATGACCGTGCTATTACGGACTTTACCAAAGTAATAAAACTAAAACCCAATGATACGCATACTTATATGAATAGAGGTTTTGCATACCATTATAAGAGTGATTATAACCGTGCTATTACGGACTTTAGCAAGGCAATAAAACTAGAACCAAATAATGCCGATCTTTACAGTAGTAGAGGTCTTGCATACCATTCTATGGATGATTGTGACCGTGCCATTACAGATTTCGATAAGATAATAGAGTTGGCCCCTAATAATGCGGAGGCTTATAGAAATAGAGGTGCTACATACAGTGCCAAAGGTGAATATGACCACGCCATTACGGACTTCAAAAAAGCAATAGAGTTAAACCCAAATAATGCGAAAGCTTATGTATGGAGAGGTCATACATACCGTAGAAAAAACGACCACAATAGGTCTTTCGCAGATTTCGGTGAAGCGATAAGGATTTCTCCCAATCTAAAGTCAGAAATACCGTATGCTTATATTCGATTTCAACTCCAAGCAATAACTAATGCATCTCTTCGTATCAAGAGCTTTCAATATTGCATGGATCTTTTAGAAATCATCACCGAATTAAAGAAAAATCTATTGAAACGAGATATCGTTGCTCATTACACATCGCTAGATGTACTACAAAAGCTATTATCTGGAGAACGGTTCCGGTTTTACAATGCCACGTATATGAATGACCCTCAGGAAGGGGAGACATTCTTTGAAATTTTAAGAAAAGAGGATGATATAGACATCAAGGAGAGATTCTATGAGAATTCCACGGATTTTCATTCCTCTGCATATATTGGCAGTTTTACAAAAGTAGATGATCCGCAAGAAGAAGATAAATTATCTCTTTGGCAAACATATGGCAAACATAAAAACCAAGATGCGAGTGGGTCCTGCATGGTTTTCAAGGAAGCGTCTTGTTTTTCTGAAGATATTCCTTTGCACTTTGGCTCTATGAAAATGCAAAAAGCTTTTCTTAATCAGAAAACTTCTATGCACTTTGGCTCTATGAAAACGCAAGAAACTTTTCTTAGTCAGAAAGCTTCTGATAAACTATGCCTTTATAAAGTAGTGTATCAAAAGAATATAAATGACAAGCTGATCGCAATCATAAAAAATTTAGCAATTCAACTTGGGGTCATAAATAGAGAATGTTTAGAAGGAGCATCCAACAATGAAGAGAAAGATTTAATACGAGGGCTTGTACGAGAATTACTGGACGAAATCCGATTTTTATTCAAGGGTGATCATTACATAGGTGAAAACGAAATGCGAGTTGTCTTAATACGACATATTTCTGTCGACAGTGATCTGTCAAATAGTGGAATAAAAGAAGATATAGGCTATTGCCCACCACGCTTTTATTTAGATGCGCCGGAAGGATTTCATTTTGATAAGGTGTTGCTGGGACCTAAAGCACCCGGATTAGTGGAGTGGCAGAAGTGGGCACGGTTGAAACCACACGGACGAGGTATACTAATTGAAAAGTCAAAAATACCCTACAAAGGTTAGGAGTTCTTGTTTTTGTTGCATCTGGTAGCGCATAAAGCATATAATCCGCCGATATTTTCTCAATGCAGAAACCGAGCACTCAAACACCAATTTAGAGCAAACCGAACCTGTTTCCGACTACCAACGCCATGCCGACCCTCGACTTCAAAGGAAAATCGATTGTTTATTCGTACCACTTGACCGTGCCGTCGCGGGCGATCGAGGTCGATGTGAAAAAATCCCTGCCGCTGAAAGGCGGGAAACCGTCGCTTGACGATAATCTTATCATTCACGGGGATAATCTGCACGCGCTCAAGGCGCTGATGCCGCGTTATGGGGGGCGGGTGAACTGTATTTATATTGACCCGCCGTATAACACCGGAAACGAAGGGTGGGTTTATAACGACAATGTGAACAGTCCGATGATGAAGGATTGGTTGAAGAATAAAAGCTCGGTTGATGGTGAGGATTTGGAGCGTCATGACAAATGGCTTTGCATGATGTGGCCGAGGTTGCATTTACTGCGTGAGTTGCTGGCTGAGGATGGGGTGATTTTTGTTTCTATTGACGATAATGAACAGCATCGATTGCGGATGATGATGGATGAGATTTTTGGGGAGGAGAATTTTATTACAAATATTATTTGGCAAAAGAAATACGCACCTGCTAATGATGCAAAATATTTTTCCGACAATCATGATTTTGTTTTGTGTTATGCAAAGAATAGAAACAGTGGAAAAAATAGCGAAACAGATACTTGGAAACGACTTCTTCTTCCGCGTACTGAGAAACAAGATAAACTTTATAAATATGATGATAATGATGGAAGGGGTCCATGGCGCTCTGATAACTTAACGGCAAAAACTTATTCTCCTGAATATAATTATCCGATCATTAATCCGAACACTAGAAAAAAACACATGCCATCACAAGGCACTTGCTGGAGAACCAAAAAAGAAACAATGGATAAATGGATAAAAGGAAATCGTGTATTCTTTGGTAAAGATGGGAGGGGACGTCCGCAAGGCAAACGCTATAAAAATGAAGTGAAGCAAGGCATCGTTCCTTTAACAATCTGGACTTATGATGAAGTTGGGCATACTGACGGAGCTAGAAAATCATTAAAAGAAGTTTTTCACGAACAGCAATTGCCATTTGACAATCCGAAATCAATCGGTTTGATAAAACAGATCATCCAAATTGCGGCGGACAAGAATGCCCTTATCTTAGACTCCTTTGCTGGTTCTGGAACAACGGCTCAAGCGATCCTTGAACTGAATAAAAAGGACGATGGAAACAGAAAATTTCTATCGGTAGAGTGTGAGAATTATGCCAATAAAATCACCGCCGAGCGCGTCCGCCGTGTGATAAAAGGCATTCCAAAAGCAAAAAATGACAACCTGAAAAAGGGACTAGGCGGAAGTTTCACCTATTGCACTCTGGGCGATGAAGTGAATGCCGAAAATATGCTGACAGGAAAGAATCTACCCGATTATGAAACATTAGCCCGTCATCTTTATTGGACAGCAACTGGACAATCCCCCGACAAAATCCGCAAACAACGCGGCAAAGACGGCTTCTTCTACGAAACAAAAGACCGCCTGTTTTATCTGATATACGATCCGAAACTCACCTTCCTCCGCAGCCCTGACTCCGCCCTGAACAGCGACCGTGCAAACAGAATAGCAAAAGAGGCAAAGAAAAAGAGCAAAACTGCTTTTGTGTTCGCCACTCATAAATTTATGGGTCAACAGGAATTGACAGATATGAAAATGGTATTTTGTCAGTTGCCTTACGTAATTTATTAAGAAGAGCAATTAATATGAATAATCAAATTGAAATTCAACAACTTTTCGAGAAAATAAAATCACTTTCCAAAATTGGCAAACACGTGGAGGCGAAAGAAATAATCGACCAAGTGATAGAAAAATACCCGCAAAGTGCTGCTGAAGCATATTATATATGTGCATCTAACTTCCATATGCTCTGGAGTAGCGATCCATACCAGTATAAGGAACACTTCCTTATGGAGGCAATAAAAATAGAGCCTTCACATATAAAATCCCGTATGGCATTAGCACAACTATACTTTCCCACACCTGTGCCAGTTATAACTATATACAGGGGTAGAGGTCAAATAGCTCTAGAAGGGAAAAGTGAAAAGGCTGTAAGAGAATATAGACGAGTAATAGAAATTGACCCTGACTATTCGGAAGCTTATGAGCGTCGAGCCTATATATATGAGGTTACTGGTCACCACAAGCCGGCCATAGAGGATTTTTCTCATGCAGTCAAACTATCTCCTGATAGCGCTCATTTACGTTTAGCAAGAGGTAACCTTTGCCTTAAGACCGAAAATTATGACATAGTTCTTGATGATCTTCGTAAAGTACTTTCCTTAAACCCTGCAAATCCTGATGCGATTAAATTTTTAGAAGCCATCCTACATAAAAAAAACGACATTCTAGGTAATAATGATATTGAGAAAATCATTAAAGAGTATGAGGAAAATATTGATGTCGATAATGACGACCAAAATTTCACTCATGTGATACTACCCCAACTTGCTGGTATATACAGTATATTCGGACAAATTCTCGCTCAAAATGGAGATCATAAACAAGCCATAATAAAATATAAGAAATCGATTGAATATCAAGATAAAACCCCTTTCCAGAAGCATAATAGTGACACTCACTATTTTCTAGGAAACACATACAGCGATCTAGGTCAATATAAAGAAGCTATAGTTGAATATGATAAAGCTATCAAAAAAGACCACAATCACCATAGAGCCAATGAGGGCCGATCAAATGCACTGTTAAAACTTATTGAAAAACAAGAAAGTGATTTTCAAGGGAAAATAGAAGAATTTCTTTCAGGGCCTAATTCTATATTTGGATTACATGATCGCTTTCTAGAAAGAGAAAAAGAATGTGTCACTCGTTATAATAGCATTACCAAATTGATAACGATTTCTTTTGTCATTACTTCCCTAACTATTGCATTAGGAATCGCAGCTCTAGGTTGGTGGATAAATCGATCCACTGGTTTTTCTTTTATTGAGAGCAACGCATTTTCTTTCCTGCCATATATCGCTGTACTATTGCTATTTACAGCAGTTCCTGTTTGGTGGACACGGATTCTTTTGAAAAGTCGTGACCGATGGCAAGTTCTACAAGAGGATTGTTTTCGTAAGGCAGCCATAATGCAATACATTCAAGCAACTGGAAGTGATAAAGAATTTCGAAATCATATTATTCTTGAAACGATTAAGCATATGGCAAATCGTAGCGGCGCGGATTTACTTGTAGCCTTGCACGCGGATGATCCGGGAATGCTCTACTCTGCGACGGACATAATGGAAAAAATAATTAAAAAGAAACCTTCAAACGGCTAGTCCCTGACAAGCCATCTGATTTATGCAACTCAAAACCTACCAACAAACCGCCCTCGATCAACCAGGTAGCTGGATTGATGCGCTCAAAGAGGATAAATTAACGACCAAGAAAACAACTAAACTACTTAGAGGCTAGAATCATGACATCCAATTTAGAAAAATACCGAAAAGATTTAGACTCCCTTATATCTATGGGTGATAGGTTATTTTGTGCGATGAAATATGATTGTCATCCAGAAGATTTTGTTAAATTAGTGAAAAAAACGGTAAAGGAGAAACCTGATAAATTTCTCAAAGATTTGCCTTCTTTTGACTCTGAATACCAATCTTGGTATTCAGAGTCTTTAATCATTATTAAAGTATTGCTACCAGACAGGGTAATTGATTTTGTTCGGTTCTATGAAAAGCCTAAAACAAGGAAGGAAATAACCCATGAAAATTATGTTATCTTAGATTATCTTGACGGTATTACTGTTAAGGATTATTCTGGAAATATAGAAGTTAAGAAATCATCCGCAATCCGTAAATTCGACCAGCAGCTGAATATTTTAAAATCCGTGCAAAGAAGATTTGAAAGTTCTCTTTTTGATATAGAACAAGTCGTGCAGGCAGATTTGCTCGATTCTGAATTGGATGCTGCAAAAGAATTAAACAAAAAAGGATTTTCCCGTGGTGCTGGTGCAATAGTCGGAGTTGTATTAGAGAAACATTTGTCTCAAGTTTGCAAAAACCACAATATCACAGTTCGAAAAAAGCATCCGGCAATCAATGATTACAATGAGCTACTGAAACAAGCTGAAATTATTCAGATAAAGGATTGGAGATTTATTCAACGGCTTGCAGATTTGCGAAACTTGTGTGACCACAATAAAGATGCAGAGCCGACAAGAGAAGATGTAGAAGAACTTATCAATGGGGCTGCAAAAATATCTAAAACAATTTATTAAATCAGCCATGCAACTCAAAACCTACCAACAAACCGCCCTCGATCAGCTAGACCGCTGGATTGATGTACTCAAAGAGACCAGATTAAATGCCGAAAAAGCACTCGAAGCGATTGAGAATCAAGAACTCGATATTCCTGAAGTCATAAAAAACTTAACAAACCACCCTCTTACCGCCTGGGAAACCCTAAAAAAACAAAACACACTTCCCGGCATTCAACAAGACGGCGACATTCAAATCCCCGACTACATACCCCGAACTGCCGCATCCGGTGATCCAATCCCGCATGTCTGCATGAAAATCCCCACCGGCGGCGGCAAAACGCTGCTAGGTGTCGCCGCACTCGAACGGCTCAAGCGGGGGGAAACCGGCTTTGTCCTGTGGATTGTACCAACCAGGGCGATTTATCAGCAGACCATTACGGCCTTCAAACACCGCGAGCACCCGTACCGGGTGATGCTGGAAAGAGCTTCCGGCGGCAAGGTCAAGTTGCTTGAGAAAGACGACCGATTTACCCGGCAGGATGTGGAAAGCTATCTTTGCATAATGATGCTGATGCTGCCGTCCGCAAACCGACAGAAAGGAAAAGAGTTTCTCAAGATATTCAGGGATAACGGCGGTTACACCTCGTTTTTCCCGGAACAGGACGACGCAACGGCAAATCAAAAACTCGCTGAAGAATGTGGCGACCTCGAGAAAAACAGCAGCGGCGATTGGATCAAGCACAGCCTGATCAATGTGCTAAAACGGGTTCGCCCGACGGTGATTTTGGACGAGGCGCACAAAGCGTATGGAAAGAAAGAAGAGGAAAACAAAGAGTTTGTCAAATCCGTCAACCGACTCAACCCCCGCTTCGTGCTGGAACTGTCGGCAACACCAAAGACTGGCATAAGCAACATTCTGGTCAACATCGGCGGGACTGAGCTGAAAAACGAGGAGATGATAAAACTGCCGATAGAGATTCACAGTTACAGCAATTCCGACTGGAAATACACACTTGCAGAAACCCAAAAGAAATTGAACCGACTTGAACAAGAAGCGCAGAAACTGAAACAACGGGAAAACCGCTATGTCCGTCCGATTGCCGTGGTACGGGTTCAAAGAACAGCGAAAGAAAAGCAAGGGCAAACGTATACCGAAGATACGCGTAGGTATCTGATACAAAATCTCTCGGTACCGGAAAGATACATAAAGGTTCAGTCATCGGAACTGAAAGAGCTTGCGGGGGAAGATTTACTGAGTGAAATGAGCGAAGTCCGCTGGATTATCACCAAGGATGCGCTGAAAGAGGGTTGGGATTGTCCGTTTGCATACATTCTTGCTTTGCTCGACAACACAACGGCGACAACAACCATTACGCAGATGACGGGGCGGGTTATCCGCCAACCCCATGCGCGCCTGATTGACAAGTCCAACGCTTTGAACCGCTGCTATATCTACTGCTATAACAAAGATGTCGGCGATGCAGTTGAAGGGGTCAGGAAAGGTTTGGAAAGCGAGGGGCTGACCGGGCTGGGAGATGCCGTTATTGACGGTGGAAGCGCAAACAATATCACTGCGCGAAAAATCGAACGGCGCCCGCCTTACCGGAACTTGAAAATCTTTCTTCCACAGGTCTTGCACCAGGACGGAAAGAAATGGCGTCCGATTGACTACGACCGCGACATACTCGGCGGTTTGCACTGGGAGGCAATTAATGCAGGCGACGCGGTGGATCTCGATGCTCAAGAAACGATTGCAGAAAGAATCGCGACCGTTGAGATTCAAGGGGAAAAATTTATTTCGGAAACGGAAATTGACACCGACGAAAGTTTGACGCTGGATTATTTTGTCCGGCGATTGATCGATATGGTGCCCAATCCGTGGCAGGCGGCGCGGATCGCAGCGGATTTTCTCCGCCCACACAGCAAGAAAACCGGAGCCGACGCGACCAAACTGCTGCACAACCGCATCTGGCTGGCAGAAATTTTGCGGCGGCGGGTGAAGGAGGCGATCGACGAGAAAGCCGAATCACTGTTTCGTAGCAAAGTCAAATGGGATCAAATCCAGTTTCATCTGGAGGCGGATATAGGGTCAGGGTATGAGATAAAAAAGTCGCTGGTGGTGATGGCTTCCGATGACGATGAGGCGTTGCAGCATCAGGCCAAGTCGATGCAGCACAGTCTTTTCGAACCGGTTTATGCCAAGGATTTCAACACCCTTGAAAAGCATTTTGCGCTGCATCTGGAGAAAAGCGACGCAATTCACTGGTGGCACAGAATCGCCGCACGGCAGGCTTATCATTTGCAGGGCTGGCGACGGCAGCGCGTCTACCCTGACTTTGTCGCCTGCCAAAACGGCAGTGGGACGCTATTGATTTTGGAAATCAAAGGCCGGCACTTGCAGGGCAACGAGGATACCGACTACAAGCAAAAGCTGCTGGAAACGCTGGAGAACCTCTGCCGGGGCGCCCTGCACCGGGGTAAGTTAATCAGCGAACTGCCGGGTGGCTCCAACAAGCCGGCGATTTTCAGGATGCTGTTTGAAGACAATTGGAAGGAGGAAGTGAACGATCTGATTACAACTGCACCATAGCCAGGCACAACCCCCCCACCGACCGCCGTCACACCGTCAATCATAAACCACCCGAAAGCCCACCCCCGACGAGCGATAGCCCAGCGGCACCAGCCGACCGGCGAAAATATTCGCCGTCTTGTGGCCGGGCAGCAGCCAGTTACCGCCCTGCACCCACATCGCCAGCCCGCCGCCGTCAACCGACACACTCCGGGTCCACTCCGACAGCCCGCCCGCCAAATCGTGTATGCCGGCGGCATTGCTATCCCTCGGCGTCACGCCGCAGGCCGCCGGCCCGGTGAGCGCCGCATCGCCGGTCACGGCGGCGCCCGGGTCGTATTCGCTGCCCCACGGATAGGCGTGCAGTGCCGGCCCCGCCGCCGCCCGCTGCCATTCCTCGCGGGTCGGCAGCCGCCCGCCGGCCCAGCGGGCAAAGGCATCCGCCGCCCACCAGCTGACGCCGCTGACCGGCAGGTCGGGCTGCTCGAGCTGCGCCGCCCAGTCGGCGGGCGTGTACGCGGTGTCGCCCGGCTCGTTTTCATTGCCGAAAAATCCCCACTTCACCAGCTGGTCGCCCAAAAACTGCTGATAGTCGCGGCGGCTGACCTCGCAGCGGCCAACCCGCAACGCGCGCGGCACCTCCGGCTGTTGCAGTATGTTGACCGACGGGTTGTCGGTCTCCGCAATCAGCGCGGTCAGGCGGGGCAGGCGGGCCTCGGTCGGCATGCCGGTCGGATGGCGCCCGCCGGGTATCTCGACCGTGCGGATTTCCGCCCCCCAGGCGGCGGGCGATGCCGGCGGCGCGTCATACACGCAGCGAAAGCCCAGGTGATGGCTTTTGACGGTCGCGCCAATCTCCAGCCAGGCGGCGTTCAGCGCATACAGCTGTCGCGCCTGCGCCCGGATGGCGGGCGCACCGTGCGCCCCCGGACGACGCACCAAATCCGGCAGATTGGCACTGCCGCGGCTCCACTCCATGACATTGAAGTTCAGCCCGTTCACCCCTTCCGGCGATGCCGCCGCCGGATGGGTGCCGCAGACCTGCGCGGCGTTGCGGTCGGAGTCGTGGTACGGCCAGGGCTCGGCCCGCCAGTCGTTGCCCCAGGCGTACAGCCGCCCTTCGTGCCCGGACGCCATCGCCTCCCACTCCTCGGCCCACGGCAGCCGGCCGCCGGTGGCCGCGCAATAGGCGCTCGCGCCGGCGTAGTTCATGCCGCTGGCGGGCGACTTGAGCAGGCCGGCAATCCGGTGCCCGGTGGAAACGCTTTTCAGGTCTTCCTCGGTGGCGCTGTCGGGCGGGTTTTTCCGCCCCCACTCGGCAAAATTCTCGAAATCCTTCTGCGTGACCTCGCACACGTCGGCATGAAACGGGGCAATCTCACTCCAGCCGGGGGGGTGGGCCAGCCGCCGGCGCAGCTCCTGGTCGGTGCGAATCACGCCGACGTGCTGCAACACCGCGGCGTCAACGGCGCGGGCGCGTTCATCCTCGACCGGGCGGGCGCCGAGCGCTACCTCGACCGCGTTCTCGGTGCGCCCGAACAGGCTGTGCCGGGTCAGCGCCAGCGACAATATCACCAGCCCGCACAGCAGCAGCGCCAGCACGCGGGTGCGCAGGCGGGCGGGGAAAACCCGCCGCAGCAGCAGCGCCAGCAGCCCCAGCCCCAGCAGCAGGTAGAGCGCAAACAGCAGCCCGCGGGCGCCCACAATCGACGCCGAGCGCGGGTCGGACAGCGAGACCCCGTCCAGCCGTGCCCGGCTGTTTTCCGGCTCAATCAGCAGCCGCCCGTTGGCGTCGATCGAGGAATACACAAAGCCGACAATGAAATCGTCAAACTCCGGCGACACATAGCCGACCGCCCGCCAGCGCGGGGTTTGCGGCTGCTGCTGTGACGGCGGCACCAGCAGCACCGAGCCCCAGCGCAGCGAAAGCCGCAATCCGGTCCAGATATCGGGGTGGGAATTCAGCCGGATAACCGGGCGCGCGGTCGGCGGAAACACGTCGCGAGAGCGCACGCCGGACACCACCGCCACGTGCGACAGCGTCCGGTTCGGCTCGATGGCCAGCGCGGTCGCGGCGCCGTCATCGCGCTGTTCATGCAGCACATTTAACGGCGAGGACGACAATTCCGACGCCAGCTTGCGCCCCATGACCTCCCACTGCCGCACCAGTCGAATGACGATGTTGCCTTCCTCTTCGGTCAGCGGCGACGGATTTGAAAGCAGCTCGACAAAGCGCCGCTGCAAATTGCGTATTTCCGCCACCGGGGAAATGCCGGCGTCCAGAACCGCCTGCAATTCGGTCGAAAACCGCAGCAGCGCCGCCACCGCCCCGGCTATGCCGGCCGAGCTGTCGATTTCGAGCGGCAGCCCCTGGTCCTGGAGCAGACTGTCCGGCGACGCCGAGCGCAGGCGAAATTCGCCGCCATCTCCCGCCCCCGCCCCGGTCAGGCCCCGGCGCAACAGACCGCGCTGGTCGGCGCGCGCATCGGGGAAACTTCCGGCCGCAAAGCCGCCGCCCGGGCTGCCTCCGGCAGCACCGCCGGCGCCGCCGCCGGTAGAATCGCCGCTGCCGCCGCCGCTACCGCCGATAGAGCCACCGCTGCCGCCGGCACCGCCACCCAACCCGGCACCGCCGGCCAACCCCCCACCGCCGGCCAATCCCGCGCCGCCGGCCAATCCCGCGCCGCCGGCAACCGCACCGCCGGGCAGTTTTTCGCTGCCGCCGCCACCGGCCCCGCTGCCGTCCTGGCCGTATTGCCAGCCGCCCTCGGTACCGGAACCGGCACCGCCCTCGGTACCGGCACCGCCCTCGGTACCGGCGCCGCCCTCGCCACCGCCATCACCCTCGCCGTCACCGCCCGACAGCGCCGTCGAATCGCCGCCGGCCGCCGCCCCGACACAATCCTTTGCGGCGACCCCGGGCGGACAGCGGCCGGCGCCCTGGCGCGTCAGCCGGACGGGGATAAAGTGCCAGTGCGTCGGCCGCACGTTGTGTTCGCGCAAAATCGACATCACGATATAAAACTGCGTCACATCGTAGATGTCCATCCGCATCCGCCTTTTCACGTCGTCGGTCAGCGAGCCAAGCCATTGATCCATCGGATTGGACTGCTCCAGCAGCACCCGCCGCGGCCACAGCGCGCCCGAATAAAACTCGCGCACATAGTCGCGATGCAGCTCCAGTATCGGCAGCACCGCCGGGTCGAGCACGCGGTCGATCGGGGAGTTTTCATAATCGTGCAGCACCGCCGGCTGACTCGCCGCCAGCCGGTTGAGCACCAGCGAGGTGGCAAAACGGCGGCTCATCACCGTGGCCACCTCCTCCACCTGCTCGCTGTAGCGCTGCTCCTGCTCGACCCGACCGGCAATGCTGAACACAATCACAATCAGCAGCATCGCCGCGCCGTTGGCCAGGATGTCCACCAGCGCCATGCCGGCGAAGTCGGGGAAGCGGCGGCTCATTTTTCCTCTACATACCCGCGTATGTGGGCCGGGATGTCGTTCAGGGCGATCGACTTCAGCAGCTCGCTGTCGGCAATCACCCAGCCGATGGTCACCGCCTGATCGGGCCAGAAATTGCGCAGGCATTCGCGCGCCTCGGCCATCATCGGCACACTGCCCTCGAGCATGAAGAACACCAGTTGATCGCCCTTGCTTTCATACACATTGTGGGCGTATTCGGTAAACGTTGTGCTGCCGCCCGAGCAGGCCGAGCCGATCGGCACCTGCTCCTCGGTTTCCACGATGCGCAGCGCATCCGGGAAGGTGATGACGATAAAACCGGAGCCCGATTTGTCCGGCCGCTCGATGCGGTGCAGCCCACCCTCGCCGGCCCGCTCGAGCCGCTCGCGCGCTGCTTCGCCGGTGAACAGATTGACCAGTACCAGAAAAACCAACAGGATGCCGAAGAAGCCACCGAATATCGCCATCATCGGCACGTTGTTTTCGAGGTCGGCACCTCGTCCGCCTTGTGCCGGCTTTCCGTGTCTATTGCTGCCGCGCATCGTTTCGCAGCCGTGCCTCCAGAACCGCAAACGCGCCTTCTTCGCTGCGCTGCACCAGCGTCAGCGCCAGCATCAGCACCACACTCAGCGACAGCGCAATCAGCGTGGTGTCAAACGCAATCCCCAGCGGCGAGATCGCGTCGGCCAGATCGCTGGACAACGCCGACAGGCCCGACTCGGACGACAGGATGTTCCGGATGCCGTCCGCGGCCAGCGAGATGCCGAGCACCGTGCCGATAAACCCCAGCACCGGCACCGCCCAGACGATGTAGCGCGGAATCAGATAGGACTGTTCGAGCTTCTGCCACAGCGCGCTGATAAACTCATCCACCCCGCCTTCCGCCACCGTCGGCACGCCGAACGACAGCTCGCGGGCGAGCGCACGGCGCAGCGTCCAGATATGCCAGGTCTTGCCGAGCAGCAGCAGCAGCCCCCAGAAGAACAGCAGCACCGTGGTCGGCGGAATCACGCCGCGCTCGAGAAAGCGGTTGGAGACCGCGGCCACCGCGTGCGGGCTTTCCGCCCACCACTCGAGCCCCATCAGCGAGCCGGAGCACAGCACCAGCGAGGCAATCAGGCTCAGGTACAGCCCCGGCCCGGCAAACTGCCCGCCCAACTGCCGGTCGGTGATGGCGCGCGGGTCGGCCGCAGCCCGCAGCCACAGCGTCGCCGCGTACAGCGCCAGCGCCCCGACAAACAGCGGCGCCATGCGCCCGGCCCACAACTGGCTGGAGCCGGAGAAAATGATCTGCCACGCGGGAAAAGCGAGCGCCACCGCCACCGCAAACAGCCCAATTTCGCAGATCGCCGCCAGAGAGCGAAACAGCGCCGCGCGCTGCCCCGACACCAGCCGCACCCCCGCCACCACAACCGCAGCCAGCGCCAGCACCACCAGCACATACCACGAGGACAGTGCCAGCACGTTCGCCAGGCTCATACAGACCGCAAAGAACAGGCCGAAGCACAGCACCACCGCCGCCATGCCACTGGAAAAAACGCGCGCAAAACGGCTCTCCTGGAGCACCCGTAAGTCAAAAATAGCCATCAGACAGTCCGGCAGGGACGACCGGAGCGGTCGCCATCAGACAGTCGGAGCACGCAAAAAACAGACATCCTGAATAAAGACATAATCAAAAACCCGGTTGGATAATATTGAACAAAAAGGAGCTTGCCAGCCCGCAAGCATACAACCCGCAAGTATAACAGAGCAGCCGCTGCAAACCCGCATCCCGGCGGTAGATTCAACCTCGAAATGCAACCCATGGGCCGGTGCCGGGCCATGCCGCCGGGCCATGCCGGTTGTCGCGCGGCGGGGCGAGTGGCGCGCTGTTATACGAGCTGTTATAGATGTGTGTCTGCCCTCCCTCACCCAACCCTCTCCCAGAGGGAGAGGGCTAAAGCCGACAACTCCCTCTCCCTCTGGGAGAGGGCTGGGGTGAGGGCCGCCGCACGACCCCATCACCGTCCGCAATCCCCCCTTCCCAGCCGCAGTAAAGTGGCACTTATCCGTTGAGTCCACAAACGTTCAATCGGGCAGCAGCACAGTCGAGCCGGTGGTTTTGCGGTTTTCCAGATCCTGGTGCGCCTGCACCGCATCGGCGAGGGCATAGGTCTGGTTGACGTTGATTTTGACCGGGCCGGAGGCCACCACGTCAAACAGTGCATCAGCGCAGGCGATCAATTGCGCGCGCGTGGCGATGTAGTTGAACAGCGTTGGCCGGGTAAGATACAGCGAGCCGCCGGCGCTCAGTCCGGCGATGTCGAACGGCGGTACCTTGCCCGACGACTGGCCGAAACTGACCAGCAGGCCGCGCGGCTGCAAGCACGCCAGCGAGCCGGCAAACGTCGCCTGCCCGACCGAGTCATACACCACCGGCACGCCCTTGCCCTCGGTTATCTCCTTGACCCGGGCGGCAAAATCTTCGCGCGTGTAGTCGATCGTGTAGTCGCAGCCGTTGGCCTGCGCCAGTCGGGCTTTTTCTGCGCTGCTGACGGTGCCGATCACCTTGACGCCGAGGTGCCGCGCCCATTGGCAGGCAATCAGGCCGACCCCGCCGGCGGCCGCATGGAACACAATCGTGTCGCCGCGTTTTACCTGATAGGTCGAGTGCAGCAAATATTGCGCCGTCATGCCTTTGAGCATCATCGCCGCCGCTTGTTGGTCGTCGATCCCGTCCTTGATCCGGACGGCCTTGCCGGCATCCAGATTGCGCCGCTCGCTGTATGCGCCGAGCGGCGGCGAGGCGTACGCCACCCGGTCGCCGACCTGCATCTGCTTGACCTCGGCGCCCACCTGCTCAATGACGCCGGCGGCTTCCAGGCCGGGCGTAAAGGGGAGCACGGGCACCGGATAGGCGCCGCTGCGAAAATAGACGTCGATGAAATTCAGGCCGATGGCGGTGTGGCGGATTTGTATTTCACCGGCCGCCGGGTCGGGCAGATCAGCCGACTCCCAGCGCATCACATCGGCGCCGCCGGTTGCATGTACTCGCATTTGTCTGGGCATCTCGGATTCCTCGGGATAGATGGGTTTAATGGCGGTTTAATGGCCGTTTAAGCGCCATTTAACGGCGGCTGAATGGCGGCTGAATGGATTGGGCGGCGGCGCGGTTAGCGGTGCGCATCGACCAGTTGCTCCAGCGTCCGGTGCCACAATTCAAAGTAGGCATCGCTGCTGTCAATCGGCGTATGCTGCTCATAGGCGGCGATATTGGCGGCCAACCGCTGCGCCCAGTCCGACCAGCTAAATAACCCGCGGCGGTGCAATTCGAGGCACATCGCAAACGTGCGCGCCTGCCACGGGGCATCGAAAACCGGTTCGCCGGCGGCCTGCGGCAGCCCGCGCAACTGACTCAGATCAGCCATCCGCCGGCTCCAGATACGGCTCGAATACGTCCACATAGACCGCGCACCGCCCCTGCTCGCGGACCGCGTCGGCGCCCCACAATTCGGCGGCGTCAAACCGCATCGAATACAAGTACGCCGGCTGTTTGACGCCGTCCTCGGCGGCATGCCGGTCGGGAAACACATGCGCGCCGTAGCAGGCCTGCACGCAGCCTTCGCGGCCACGGATATAGCGCGGCGCGCGGGTATGCCCGTGGGGGTGGAAATTTTTCACTCTGGCCCGGTCGCCGGGCTGGAAGCCGGGCGGCGCAGCGGTCTGCATCGTGGTCGGGCTGCCGCGGCGCAGCAGCGCGGCGATCGCCTCCGGGCGCACCGCCGATGGCAGGCCGTCAGCCGGCGGCGGCTGCTCCGCGGTGCCGGGCGGCGATGCCGACCGGTCGAGCAGCCCGGTTTGCTGCAACAATCGCTCCAGGCCAAACAACCAGTGCTCATAGTAGCTCGAGCCCAGATAGTGCGCCGGGTGCATCTGCTCGCGGGCAAACCGTGACTGGTCCAGATTCCACCGCCCCAGCATGCCGCAGGCCAGCGTCAGCGCAAACACCGTGCGCTCCCACGGCGCGGCAAAATTCACCTGCTGCGTGCGGTCGATCTCGCCCAGGCCGTGGCAGCCGCCCAGGTCGTGCGCGCCGTTCATGCCGGGCCGGCCAGCGCGACGCCAATCATCGCATCGCGGCTGACCCGATCGGCCAGCGCAGTGCGGCTCAGATGGGCGCTGTTTTCCGGTCGCTGCGGCAGCACCAGATAGCGGATTTCGGCGGTCGAATCCCACACCCGGATCTCAACCTCCAGCGGCAGCCGCAGGCCAAACTCGGCCAGTACCGTCCGCGGCTCGCTGACCGCGCGGGCGCGATAGCTCGACGCCTTGTACCAGGTCGGCGGCAGGCCCAGCACCGGCCAGGGGTAGCAGGAGCACAGCGTGCAGACCACCAGGTTATGCACGGCGCGGGTATTTTCCACCACCCGCATCTGCTCGCCCTGCCGGCCAACGTAGCCCAGCTCACCAATCGCCGCGGTCGCATCGTGCAGCAGCCGCGCCTTGTAGTCCGGGTCGTCCCAGGCGCGCGCCACCACCTGCGCGCCGTTGTGCGGGCCGACCTGCTGCTCGTAGGTGTCAACCAGCGCATCCATGCTTGCGCGCTCCACCAGCCGCTTGTCGATCAGCAGTTGCTCCAGCGCCGCGACCCGCTGCTCTATCTCGCTCAGCGGGCGCGTGTGATGCGGGTGTTCCGATTCGGTCATGGCAGGCAGTGCGTACGATATGGGCGGCGAATCAAAACGGCGAGGCGGGGGAGTCGGAAAAGACCATGTCGCCGTAGCGCGCCTTCATCTCGACGCCGCTGTTGTCGCCGTCGGTCATGATGCCGACGCCGCCGATGTTGCCGGCGTCGCGGTCGAAAGACAGGCGCCAGATGTCGGCGATATTCAGCGTCTCGGTATGCCATTCGCCGAGCGCGTCGCCGGCATCGGCGAATACGAAGGTCTGGATTTCGCTGATCATGCTGCTGTAGAGGCTGCGCCAGTGGGTGCCGCGCGGCAGGCCGTGGGCGCGCACCAGGTCGAGCGTGCGGTATTTCACCAGCCCGGACTTGCCGACCAGATAAATGCGGAAGGCAAAATCATCGCCGCTTTTTAGCTGCTCATCAAACCCCGCGCCGGCGGCATCAACCCGCCAGCGAAAATGCAGATAGGGGGTTTTTTGCAGATCGATTTTGACCCGGCGCAGAAACCCGGACGCCCCGCGCACGCTGTCGGCCACCAGCGCATCGGCGCCCAGCGCCGCATCGTAGACCGCGCGATAGTCGGTCGGCGTAATGTCGTCGAAAGTCTGGTATTCCCACGCATCACCGCCGAGCGCATCGGCGCCGGTCAGCACGGCCACGTTGTCCGCGTGCACGGCGGCGGCAAACAGCAGCGGCGCCATCATCCGGCACAGCAGCCGGCCCGGGCGGCGGCGCTCAGCCGGCGGCATCGTGAAAAATCCGTTCAACCGCGGCGGCCACGCGGTACAGCGCCGCGTCGGCGCCGTGCACCGCCGACAACATGCAGCCCACCGGCGGCGCGCCGCGGTCGTGGCACGGCAGGCTGATCGAGCAGCCGTCAAAATAATTGGCCGACGCGGTATTGCGCAGGCAGCGCAGGTTGATGGCGTTGAGTTCATCCATGCTGCAATCCGGTGGCGGTATCGGCGGCGGCAGCCCGGCGGTGGTCGGATAAACCACCGCAGCGGCGCCCCAGTCGCTCATATTCTGCTCAAACCGCCGTTTCAGCTCGGCCTTATGGGCATAGCGGGCCTGCTGCTGTTGCCAGGTAACCGACTCGCCGCCGCGCATCCGCTGGCGCACGAACGGGTCGTACTCGGACCACCGGTCGCGCCGCGGCAAATGCGCCTGCCATACCTCATACAGCACCACCGCCTGCGTGCACAGCATCTCGACGCAGTCATCAATCACCGGCATTGGCCGCTCGATGATCTCCACCCCGGCGGCGCGCAACTGCTGCATCGCGCGCGCGAACGTCTGCGCCACCGGCGCGTCCAGCGACGCCATCACCACCGCATCCGGCAACACCAGCCGAATCGCCTCCGCCGGCGTCGGGTCGAGCGTCGGCAGCGGCAGCTCGAGGCGCCGCCCCGACATCACCCAATCGAGCAAAAAGCAGCTCTCGACGTCCACCGCCAGCGGCCCCGGCGCATCCGAGGTCGGCGACAGCGGATAGGCGCCTTGCAGCGACAGCCGGCCAAAAGACGGCTTGACCCCGACAATGCCGTTGAACGCCGCCGGCACGCGGCAGGAGCCGGCGGTATCCGAGCCCACCGTCGCCGCGACGATGCCTTCGGCCACACTGACCGCGCTGCCGGAAGACGAGCCGCCGGGCAGCCGGCCGGTCGCCCGGTCCCAGATGCTGTTCGGGGTGCCGTAATGCGGGTTCATGCCCATGCCGCTAAACGCGAATTCACTCATGTTGCAGCGCCCCACAAACACCAGACCGGCGGCCCGCAAATGCCCGACCACCTCCGCATCCTGCGCCGCCGGTGGCATTTCCGCCGCCAGCGCCTTCGAGCCGGCCACGGTTTGCTGTCCGCGCACGTCGAATAAATCTTTCAGCGACAACGGCACCCCGGCCAGCGGCGGCAACTGTCCGCCGCTGCGCTGCCGGTCGAGCGCGCGCGCCTGCTCCACCGCGTCGTCATCGACCCGAATGAAAACCCGGTCGGCGGCGTGGGCGGCGGCCACCGCCTGCGCGGTCAGCGCTTCTGCGGTCACCGTGCCGGCGGCCAATTGCGCGGCCAGCTGGCGTATGCCCGGCTGCATCTGGTGGTGGTTCAAGGTTCGGTCAGGGTTCGGTTAGCGTTCGCTTAAAATTCGATTACAGCGCGATTAAAATTCGATTGGCATTCGGTCGGTTGCAATCGCAGTAGTATAATCGCAGTATATATCAGATACATCGGCACGCGCACAGGCACGGCGAACGACACGCCCAACGGCAACCCCCCCGGACGAGCGGTGAAAAGCACACACGACCATCACGACGACGCACGCAATGCGGCCATTCTGATCGACATCAACGGCACGCACTTTGCGCGCCAGGAAGCGCGGGTTTCGGTGTTTGACAGCGGCTTCATTCTCGGCGACGGCGTGTGGGAAGGGTTGCGCGTACACAACGGCAGAATCGCGTTTTTGCAGCAGCATCTGACGCGCCTGTATGCCGGCGCGATCACCCTCGATATTGCCATGCCGCTCACCCCGGCGCAACTGTCCGAGCGTCTGTCCGGCCTGCTCGAGGCCAACCGCATGCGCGACGGCGTGCATATCCGCCTGATGGTCACCCGCGGCGTCAAGTCAACCCCGTATCAGGACCCGCGGGTCACCATCACGCCGCCGACCATCGTCATTATCCCGGAGTACAAGCAGCCGAAGGCCGAGACCCTGCGCCGCGGCATCCGGCTGTTTACCGTGCACGTGCGCCGCGGCTACCCCGACGTACAGGACGCGAAGCTCAACAGCCATTCCAAGCTCAACTGCATCATGGCCTGCATCCAGGCCGCCAAAGCCGGGGTTGACGAGGCGCTGATGCTGGACCCGCACGGCTTTGTCGCCAGCTGCAATTCGACCCATTTCTTTATCGTCCGCGACGGCCAGGTGTGGACCTCCGGCGGCGACTACTGCCTCGGCGGCATCACCCGGGGCAATGTTATCCGGCTGTGCCGGCAGCAGCAGATACCGGTGCTGGAAAAAAACTTCAGCCTGACCGACGTCTACAGCGCCGACGAAGCGCTGGTCACCGGCACCTTTGCCGGCATTGTCCCGGTGGTCGAGGTCGATGGCCGGCAGCTGGGGCCGGGCGCGCGCGGGCCGATGGTGGCGCAGTTGCAGCAGCTGTATCAGGCGCTGATCGAACACGAGTGCGCCTGACGACCCGCCGTGATGCCGCCCAAAATCATCGCCCCCAAAATCATCGCTATGTGGTCGGGGCCGAGAACTATTTCCACCGCGATGATGCGGGCATTCGAAAACCGCACCGACACCGAAGTCTGGGATGAGCCGTTTTACGGCTATTACTTGCAGCAAACCGGCCTCCCCCACCCCGGCGCCGCCGAGGTGATCGCGCACCACGGCGCCGACTGGCGGGATACCGTCAGCCGCTGCACCCGCGCCGGGCCGCAGCAGCGCCCGGTGTTTTACCAAAAGCACATGACCCTGCACCTGCTGCCCGGCATCGACCGCGACTGGCTTGGCCGGGTCGCCAACTGCTTCCTGCTGCGCCAGCCCCGGCAGGTGGTCGCGTCCTACGGGGCGATACGCACCGACCTCACGCTGGCCGATCTGGGGTTTGTGCAGCAGGTCGAGCTGTTCCGGCTGGTCCGCCGACTCAGCGGCACCGTCCCGCCGGTGATCGACAGCCACGATTTTCTGTTAAACCCCGACCGCATGCTGCAAAAACTCTGCGCCTGTCTGGGCCTCGAGTTTCAGCCCGGCATGCTGCACTGGCCGGCCGGGCAGCGCGACAGCGATGGCGTCTGGGGCAAATACTGGTATCATCGCGTGTGGCAATCGACCGGCTTCGGTGCGCACCCCGAAGCGCCGCCGGAGTTGCGCCCGGCGGCGGCGAAAATTGCCGCCGAGGCGCAGCCGTACTATGATCTGCTGTACCGGCATCGGCTGATCGCCTGACCCGCATGCGTGCACCGCGAGCATGATCGAATTGATTGGCGGCGGCGCCCGCAGCGGCAAAAGCCGGGCGGCACTGGCGCGCGCCAACGGCTGCCGGGGGCAGCGGTATTTTGTCGCCACCGCCACCGCTGACGACGCCGAGATGGCCGAGCGCATCGCCCACCACCGCCGCGAGCGCGGCGCCGACTGGCGGCTGATTGAAGAGCCGCACCGGCTGGCTGCGGTGGTCGGGCGCTTCGAGGCGGCCGACTGCGCGGTCATCGACTGCCTGACGCTGTGGCTGACGAACTGGCTGTGCGCACCCGCGGCGACGGGCTGGCAGGCGGAAAAACGGCGCTTTCTGGCGGCCCTGCGGCAAACCCCGGCGCACCTGATCCTGGTGACCAACGAGGTCGGTCAGGGCGTCGTGCCAACCGGGCGCCTCAGTCGGGAGTTTGTCGATCAGAGCGGCTGGCTGCATCAGGAAATTGCCGCCCTGTGCGCGCGGGTGACGATGATGCAATTCGGCATCGCCCACGTGCTCAAACCATCAACCTGAATCTGGATTATCCCCAGTGAACTGGTACCTGAAAAGCGGCAAACCGCCCGACCGGCAGTGTCATCAGCAGGCGACGCAGCGGCAGCAGAGCCTGACCAAGCCGCCCGGCTCGCTCGGGCAGCTGGAGACGCTGGCGGTCGAGCTGGCGGCGATGCAAAACCGGCCGCAGCCGGCGGTGGAGCGGGTGGAAATCGCGGTGTTTGCCGGCGACCACGGCGTGGCGCAGGAGGGCGTGTCAGCGTTTCCGCAGGCGGTAACGGTGGAAATGGTGCGCAACTTTATCCGCGGCGGCGCGGCCATCAGCGTCATGGCGAAACAACTGGGCGCCGGCCTGACCGTGGTCAATGCCGGCACGCTGGCCGCGCAGGCGTTTGCCCCGCCGGTGGTCAACCGCCCGGTCGCCCGCGGCACGCACAATTTTGTCCGCCGGGCGGCGATGAGCCGACAACAGGCCGAGCAGGCGCTGGCACTGGGCAAGTCGGTGGTTGACGGCTATGCCGACGCCACCGAGCTGGTGATCGGCGGCGAAATGGGCATCGGCAACACCACCTCGGCCACCGCGCTGACGGCGGTGCTGACCGGCCGCGAGGCGGGCGCGCTGGCCGGCCCCGGCACCGGCCTGGACACGACCGGCCTGGCGCACAAGCGGCAAATCATCCAAACCGCAATCGAGCGCGCCGGCGTCAAGCTCGATCGCCCCGAGTCGGTAGTCGAACTGCTGGCCGAACTGGGCGGCTTCGAAATCGCCGCCCTGACCGGCTACTACATCGCCGCCGGACAAGCCGGCCAGCCGATCCTGGTAGACGGTTTTATCGCCTCCGCGGCGGCGCTGCTGGCCTGCCGACTAAACCCGTCGGTGCGCCCCTGGATGCTATTCGCCCACACCTCCGCCGAGCCCGGCCATGCAGCACTACTGGCCGCCCTCGCAGCCAGACCGCTACTCGACCTCGGCCTGCGCCTCGGCGAAGGCAGCGGCGCCGCCATCGCCGTCACCCTGCTACGCAGCGCCTGCGCCCTGCACAACCAAATGGCAACCTTCGAGCAAGCCGGTGTATCCAGCCAACCGATCTAAATGAGAAACCCACTCCAATTTCATTCCCCCCTGACAAGGAGGTTGGGGGGGTTAAAAAACAAGCAGTGCGGCCTCACTGGCTGCGCGTTGTCCGAGAGAAACTCTGCCGCGAGGTCAGGGGATTGAAAGACAGGCAGTGCGACCTTGCCGGCTTTAACCCCCCAAACCCCCCTTGTCAGGGTGGCCTATACCCTATGTATTTCCGATACAATCATACCAACCCAATTCCTAATTCTTAATTCCTAATTCCTAATTCCCGCCGTAGGCGGATTTATTCCCGCCGAAGGCGGATCTCCTGATTCCTAATTCCTAATTCCTAATTCCTAATTCCTAATTCCTAATTCCTAATTCCTAATTCCTAATTCCCGCCGTAGGCGGATTTATTCCCGCCGTAGGCAGATTCAACCCACTCTTCAACGCTTCGACCAATGCAACAATGGGCCGGCTTTCTGATTGCACTGCGGTTTTTAACCCGACTGCCGATACCCGGTCAAATAACGTACAGTAATCAAACCCAAGGCATCGCCGTCACCTGGTTCGGCGCCGTCGGGCTGCTGCTCGGCGGCTTGCTGGCGGCGGCGCAGCTGTTTGCCGCCGCCGCCCTGCCGCCGCTGGTCGCCGCCGCGCTGCTGCTGACGCTCTGGGTTGGCTTGACCGGCGCGCTGCATCTGGATGGGCTGGCCGATTGTGCCGACGCCTGGATGAGCGGCCAGTCCGGCGAGCCGATGCGCGCCATTCTCAAAGACGTGCACGCCGGCACCGGCGCCCTGGTTGCGGTCGTGCTGCTGCTGCTGATCAAGCTGGTCGCGCTGGCCGAGTTGATCCGGCTGGGGTTGCCGGGGCTGCTCTGGCTGTGCCCGGCGGCGGCGCGCGCGGCGGCGGCCTGCTATCTGTGTGAAACGGTGTATTTGCCCGCCGCGGGCCTTGGTCGGCAGATGCACGACGGCGCCCGCCGCTGGCCGGTGCGGGGCATGGCGGCGGTCATCCTGCTGCTGGCGCTGGCCTGCCATCCGCTGGTCGGCGTGGCGATGCTGCTGGCCTGCCTGTTCAGCATCGCGCTGGTGCACCACTGCCTGACGCGACGGCTGGGCGGCGCCAGCGGCGACGTCTACGGTGCGCTGATTGAGCTCGGCGAGTGCGCGATTCTGGTGGGCGCGCTGCTGGCGGCGGCGGCCTGATGCTGAAGCGCGTCGGCGGCTATGCCCGCAGGCGGCTGCCCTGCGGGTCAAACAGCGGCTGCGCCAGCAATCGCGCTTTGTGCGGCCGCCCGAGCACCGCCACTTCGAACCCGTCGTCGGCAACCGCATCGGCCGCATCGACGTAGCCCAGCGCCACCGAGACCTGATGGGTGAAGCTGTAGCCGCCCGAGGTGATGCGCCCGACATAGCGTCCGTGGCGGTATATCGGCTCACCGCCGGCGGCATCGGCGCCGTCCAGGCCGGCCGGCGTGTCCACGGTAAAGCAGCGCAATAACTGCCGCGGCGGCTGCGCGTTAATCCGCATGAACGCCGCCTTGCCGATGAACGCCGGCTTGTCGGCTTTGACCAGCCCGGCGAGGCCGCTTTCGGTCGGGTACCACTCGGGCGAGTATTCCCGGCTCCAACTGCCGTAGCCCTTTTCCACCCGCATACAGCCGAGCGCGCGCGAGCCGACCGGTCGCAGGCCCAGCTCGCGGCCATGCGAAAATATCGCGCGGTAGAGCGCGAGCTGGTTTTCGGCGGCGGTGTACAGCTCGTAGCCCAGATCGCCGGTAAACGAAACCCGCAGCACAATCACCTCGTAGCCGTTCAATTGCAGCACCCGATTGCGCATGAATTTCAGGCTCGCGTTGTCCAGCTCCACCCCGGTCAGGCGCTGCGCCAGCGTGCGCGCCTGCGGGCCGGCCACGTTGAAGCCGACCATCGCATCGCTGACCGATTGGAACGACACGCCTTTGGCCGGCAGCTGGGCCTCGAACAGGCGGCAGTGATAGTCCTCGGCGATGCCGGAGCCGATCATGAAAAACCGGTCGGCGGCCAGTCGGGCAATCGTGAAATCCCCGGCCACCCCGCCGCGCAGGCTGAGCAGCGGGGTCAGGCAGATGCGGCCGTCTTCGGTCGGCACGCGATTGGCCACCAGTCGATCCAGCCAGGCCTGCGCACCGGCGCCGCGAATCTCGTATTTGGCAAAGTTCGAGGTATCGACCACGCCGACCGATGTGCGCACCGCATCGACCTCGCGCGCCATCATGTTAAACCAGCCGGCGCGCTCGAACCGGAACTGATCCACCGGTTCGACGCCGTCGGCGGCATACCAATGCGCATGCTCCCAGCCGTACGACAGGCCGAATACGCCGCCCATCTCGACCTGCATGGGGTAGATCGGGCGGCGCTTCAGCGGCCGCCCGGCGGCGCGCTCTTCATGCGGGAAATGAATCCGAAACCGCGAGCTGTAGCTGTCCGCGACCCGCGCCCGGACAAACGTCTTGTCGGCCCAGGCGCCAAAACGGGCAATGTCCCACGGGAACATGTCCAGCTCCGGCTCGCCCTCGACAATCCATTGCGCCAGCGTCAGCCCAAGCCCGGCGCTTTGGCTGAAGCCGGGGACGATGCCGTTGCAGCAGAAATAGTTTTTCAGGCCGCGCACCGGGCCGAGCAGCGCCGACGCATCCGGCGACCAGATCGTCGGCCCGTTGATCACCCGCTTGATCCCCGCCTGCGCCAGCACCGGCACCCGCTCGCAGGCGCGCGACACGTTATCGCTAATCCGCTCCAGATCGTCCGGCAGCAGGTCGTGGCCGAAATCCAGCGGCGTGCCGTCCTCGGCCCAGAACCGCCCGTCACGCTCATACGCCCCGACCAGCAGCCCGTTGCCTTCCTGGCGCAGGTAATATTCCTGATCGCGGTCGGCCACCGACGGCAGCTCGCGCCCGAACGCGGCGATCTGCGGAATCGCCTCGGTGACAAAATACTGATGCTCCATCGTCATCAGCGGCAATTCAAACCCGGCCAGGCGCGCCACTTCGCGCCCCCACAGGCCGGCGGCATTGACCACATACTCGGCGTGCACCGTGCCGTTGGGGGTGACCACGTCCCAGCTGCCGTCGGCGCGCGGACGGGTCGCGGTCACCGGCGTGAAGCGATGGATTTCGGCGCCGTGCAGGCGCGCGCCGGCGGCGTAGGCCTGGGTCACGCCCGACGGGTCAACGTGCCCGCCGAGCGGCTCATACATCGCGCACTTGACGTTGTCGAGCTCCAGCAGCGGGTGCAGCTCGCGGATTTCCTGCGGCGAGATTTCGTAGAACTCGGCCTCAAAGGCGTGTGCTTTGGACGCCTGTATGCGCAGTTGATGCACCCGATCCTGCGTACAGGCAAGATAGATCGAACCCGGCTGATGGATGCCGCAGGATTGCCCGGTTTCCTTTTCCAGCTCGGCATACAGCTTCATCGTGTAGTACTGCAAGCGCGAGATATTGTTGTTGTCGTGCAGGCCGTGAATGTTGGCCGCCGCGTGCCAGGTCGAGCCGGAGGTCAGCTCGTCGCGCTCGAGCAGCATCACGTCGCGCCAACCCAGTTTGGTCAGGTGATACAGGATGCTGCACCCGATCACACCGCCGCCAATGACCACCACCTGTGCTGATTCTTTCATGCTATCGACTCGTTAGTTGGGGGGATATTGTGGTTTGCTTTTGCCGCCGCGCTCATGCCGCCGTCAGCGAGCGGACATAGTCGGCCAGCCGCTGACCAGCCGTGGTCAACCGCTCCTCGGCCACGCACAGGCTGACCCGGATCAAGCCCTCGCCGGTGGCGCCAAAACCGTCACACGGCAGCACCGCGACGGCGTAGCGATCGAGCAGTTGCTGCGCAAACTCCCGGCTCGACACCGGCAGCGCACGCACGTCGAGCAGCACAAACATGCCGCCCAGCGCGCTATGCACCGTCAGACCGTCGATATTGCCCAGCTGTCGCAGCAGCAATTCGCGGTGGTGCTGCAAGCGCTGCCGGATCGCGTCGGCGGTATGCGTGTCCTGATTCAGCGCGACCACCGCGGCGTCCATGATGAACCGCGGCAAACCGTACAGCATGCACAGGCACAGATTGTACAGCGGCTGCATCAGCGCGGGCGGCCCGACCACCCAGCCCAGCCGCCAGCCGGTCATCCGGTGGGATTTGGACACGCTCGAGACGGTGACGCAGACCGCATCCGCGCCGGGCAGGCCGGCCGGGCTGAGGCGCTCTTGCGGCGGCAGAATCGACAGATAGACTTCGTCGCTGATCAGCCATATATTGCGCTGCGCACAGATGGCAACAATCGCGGCCAGCTGCGGCCGGGCATACACCGCGCCGGACGGATTATTCGGTGAATTCACGACAATCGCCCGGGTGCGCTCGTTGATGCGCGCCAGAATCGCCGCCGGGTCGGGCTGAAAGCCGTTTTCGACCGTGGTCGGCACGCTGACCACGGTCGCGCCGGCAGCCGAAAAAGTCGCCGGGTAGGTGGTGTAGTACGGCTCGCACAGAATCACCTCATCGCCGTGCTCCAGCAGCACCTGGGCGACCGCAAACAGCGCATTTTGCGCCCCGGCAAATGCCGCGCAGCGACTGGCATCGACGATTTGACCGCTGGTATCGCCGTGCCTTTGGGCGATCGCCTGGCGCAATTCGAGGCTGCCGTTGACCGGCGTATAATGATGCCGACCGCGCCGCAGGCTATCCACCGCGACGTCGACAATCGGCGTCGGCGTGCAGTGGTCCTCCTCCTGGCCGACACTCAGGACAATAATATCCTCCCCCGCCTCCAGCCGCGCCAGCCCCTGATAATGCACCTCCCAGGCATCCGCGCCCCGGCCGCCAACGCGCTCAACCAGACTGGAAAATTTCATCGGTTCATCTCTCTTGTTTTGCGGCAGATTTGCCGGCGGTTGATCGGGCTGCGGGATGCGGTGTGCAGTTTATGGTGCGTATTTTATACGATTCGGTTTTATAGCCACGTGTATTCCTTTCCTCTATAAATTGGCTTGGAATCATACTCCTCGGAATCTTCTCGCAGCACTTTCCATAACAACCGACCGAGTTGGCAGTCTGCGTTGTCTCCATACGCATCGATCAGCAGTTGCAATTCCGGTGTATCCCATTTGCCGGATTGTCTACTGAATAAGCTGCGACCGGAAAACGTATCGCCCTGTTTGCATCGGGTCTTCACCTCGTTTATCAAAAAATTGCAAACTATACGTTGGTTTCTGCCCAAACCAGGACAGTTACTTGATTTGCCATGGTCGTTTCTAATAGTCATGCTCCATTCACTCCCGGATAGGTTAAACTTACCGATTGCGCCCGACAGCCTCGGCGGCAGCCATGCACACGCACCGTACCGCCCCCGTTCAGGCAGGCCGATTTTACCGTGCATCCACTCGCAATGACAATCACACCCCAAACGGACAACCTCGACGCGCTGATTGCTACCGCCGAAACGGTGTTGATTGGCAAGCGGCACGCGCTCAAGCTGGCAGTGACCTGCCTGCTGGCCAACGGCCATCTGCTGATTAACGACTTGCCCGGGGTCGGCAAAACCACGCTCGCCCATCTGCTCGCCCGGCTGTTCGGCTTTGAGTTTAGCCGCATCCAGTTTACCAGCGATCTGCTGCCGGCCGACATCACCGGGGTGACCGTATACCGGCAGCAAGACGCCGACTTTGCGTTTCATCGCGGGCCGATTTTCGCGCAGATGGTGCTGGCGGATGAAATCAACCGCGCTTCGCCCAAGACCCAGAGCGCGCTGCTGGAGGCAATGGAGGAGCGGCAGGTGTCGGTGGAAAACCAGACCCATGCGCTGCCGCAGCCGTTTTTTGTCGTCGCCACGCAAAACCCGGCCGAACAGGTCGGCACCTATCCGCTGCCCGAATCGCAGCTGGATCGATTCATGCTGTCGATTGAATTGGGCTATCCCGATGCGGCGGCGGAAAAAACGCTGCTGCTCAACGGCGACCCGCGCCGCCGGCTGGCGCAGTTGCCGCGCTGCGTCACCGCGCCGGCCTTCGCCAAATGGCAGGCCGCGGTCGAAGCGGTGCACACCAGCGATGCGCTGATCGCCTATTTGCAGCTGATTACCGCCTTTACCCGCACCGCGGCCGCCTTCGCGGTCGGCTACTCGCCGCGTGCGGCGCTGGCGCTGCTGCGGGCGGCCAAAGCCTGGGCGCTGCTCGCCGGGCGGGCGCAGGCGCTGCCAGAAGACATTCAGGCCATCCTGCCCTCGACCATGCACCATCTGCGCCTGCGTGAACCGACCACCGACATCGCCGACCTGATTATCAACAGTGTCGCTATCCCTTAGCAGCCTGCGGCCGGCGAAGGCCAGGCAGCGCCTGCACACGGCGCTGAATCGCTCGGCCCGCCGCGACGCCGACGGCGGGCTGACGATCGTCCCCCGGCAGGTGTACATTCTGCCGACGCGCTACGGCGTGATTTTTGCCGGCATGTTGTTTGCGATGCTGCTGGGCTCGCACAACTACGGCCTCAATCTGGGGTTTATGCTGACCTTCCTGCTGACCGGGCTGGGGTTTTCCGCGCTGCTGCAAACCTGGCGTAACCTGGCCGGCCTGCAAATCCGCGCGACCGCGGTCGAGCCGGTGTTCCTGACGCAAACCGCCCGCTTCGGCTTCGTGCTGGTCAACCGGCGTCCATCGCCGCGCTATTCGCTCCAGATCCAGGCCGACCGGCAGCCGCCCGGCTGTATCGACCTGGCCGGCGGCGAGCAGCAGTCGCTATCGGTCGCGGTGCTGCCGCCGCGACGCGGCCGGTATCGCCCCGACCGGTTCACGGTGTTCACGTTCTTTCCGCTGGGCCTGTTTTACGCCTGGGCGTATTTCCACACCGATCAACACTGCCTGGTGTTCCCCAGCCCGGCCGACCAGGCCGCCGGCCACGACACCCATGCGAGCGCCACAGCGGCCCGTCGGCGGCAACCGCACGACGGCGATGAATTCTTTGCCCATCGAGGCTATCAGGCCGGCGACCCGCTCAACCGCATCGACTGGAAAGCCCTGGCGCGCGGCCACGGTCTGCTGGTAAAGCACTATGCCGGCAGCCCGCATGAGCAGCTGTGGCTGGACTGGTCGGCGCTGCCGAATACCGGGCTGGAACAGCGGCTGTCGTTGCTGTGCCGGGCGGTGCTGGAGCTATCCCGGCAAAACCGCCGGTTCGGGCTGCGCCTGCCCGGCAAAACCGTGCCGCCCGGCGAGGGGTCGGCGCACCGCTACCGCTGCCTGGCTGCGCTCGGCTTGTTTTATGCCGTCGAGGACTGACCGGGTGCAGGCCAAAAAATACCATCTGCCGGAGCGCCGGGCGGTAGACAACCGGCTGCTGCTGCTGACCGCCGGCCTGGTGTCGCTGGCGGTGCTGCCGCATGCGCTGCATATCCGGGTGGAGATTATCGGGCTGTTTGGGCTGTTCATCGGCTGGCGCGTGGCCGCGCTGTTTGTCCGCGCGCTGGCGGTCAACCGATGGATGTTCTGCGGCTTTAGCGTGCTCGGCCTGGTGACCGCGTTTCAGCTCTATGGCCTGCCGGTGGGGCGCGACCCGGGGGTGGCGTTTTTAATCATTATGCTGGGCCTGAAGCTGCTGGAAATCAAAACCCGGCGGGATATTCGGATTGTCCTGCTGCTCGGTTATTTCATCATCATCACCCATTTCCTGTACCACGCCACGGCCTTGATTGCCGCGCCGATGCTGGTTCTGACCTTTGCGCTGACCTGGCTGATGCTGCAAATGGGGCACATTCGGCCCGACGACAAAGTGGTCGGCGACGCGCGGCTGGTCGGCAAAATGCTGCTCCAGGCGCTGCCGTTTATGGTCATCCTGTTTTTTCTTTTCCCACGCCTGAACGGCGCGCTGTGGCTGCTGCAAATCGGCGGCAATCAGGGCATCAGCGGGCTGTCCGACAAACTCAGCATGGGCACCATCAGCCAGCTGATCGAATCCCGCGAACCGGCTTTCAGCGCCACCTTCGAGCACGCCGACCTGCCGCCGAAAGCCGAGCGCTACTGGCGCGGCGGGGTGCTGTGGGACACCAACGGCCGGGACTGGGTGGCCGGCCCGCCGCTGTCGGGCGCCGGCGGCAGGATTATCGTGCAGGGCGGGCGCTACGACTACGAAATCGAACTGCATACCGACCAGCAAAACTGGGTGTTCGCGCTCGACCTGCCGATCAGTACGCCGGCCACGACGCAGATGCGGGCCGATTACACGCTCGGCTTCCATCGCGGCGCGCCGGAGCGGCGAAAATATCGGCTGACCTCCGCCAGCCGCTACCGCACCGCGGCGCTCAGCCCGGAATTGCGCCGCCGCGGGCTGGCATTGGCCGCCGACAGCATCACCCCGGCCATGCGCTCGCTGGTGGCCGTGCTGCGGCGCGACCAGCGCCGCGACGCGGAATACGTGCAAGCGGTGCTGAATTATTTTTTCACCCGCAACTTCGTTTATACCCTGCAACCGCCGCTGCTCACCAGCGCGCAGCCGGTCGATGAATTTCTGTTTACCAGCCGGCGCGGCTTTTGCGGCCACTATGCCGGCAGTTTTGTCACGCTGATGCGCCTGGCCGGCATCCCGGCGCGGCTGGTGATCGGCTACCTCGGCGGCGAATTCAACCCGCACACCGAGCAAATCCTGGTGCGGCAATCCGACGCGCATGCCTGGGCCGAGGTCTGGCTGCCGGCCCGCGGCTGGACGCGCGTCGACCCGACCGCCGCAATCGCCCCCGAGCGGATTGAAAGCGCAATCGACTACTCGGGTAGCGGGGACGGCATCGTGCGCTTTTTAACCGACCCGAATCACCCGCTGGCCAGGCTGGTGCAGCAAAGCCGCTGGCTGCTGGCGGCGGCCAAACTGCAATGGCGCAACTGGTTTGTCGGCTTCGATGCCGCCAGTCAGCGCACCCTGCTGACGCAGTTGAATCTCGACCGGTTCAGCCTGCCGGCGCTCGCCGGCGGGGCGTTTATACTGGGGCTGCTGGCGGTGACGCTGGTCACGCTGCTCTCATTCCGGACCGACCGCGCCCGCCCCGACCCGGTGCAGCGACTGTACCTCGAGTTTGGCCGAAAACTGGCCGGCCAGGGGCTGGCGCGCGCGCCGCATGAAGGCCCGATGGACTATTTCAAGCGCCTCAAAACCGCGCTGCCTGAGCTGCATGCGCAGCTGGCCGGGATTGAAGCGCAATACATCGAGCTGCGCTATGGACGACCGGCGCACGCCCGCCCGGAAACCCTGCGCCAGGCGATCACCCAATTCCAGACCGCCTGGCGCGCACTCGGGGGCAGTGCGCACACGCGCGGTCCATTTTGACCCCCCCCACCGCGATCTGAACCGACATGTCCGAATACACCGCCACCGTCCGCTGGGTGCGCCAGGCGGATGAAATCTACCGCGACAACCGCTACAGCCGCGGGCATACCTGGCAGTTTGACGGCGGCGCGACGATAGCCGCATCGGCATCGCCGCAGGTCGTGCCACCGCCGTATTCGATTGCCGCGCACGTTGACCCGGAAGAAGCCTTTGTCGCGTCGATAGCCAGTTGCCACATGCTGTTCTTTCTCGGGATTGCGGCCAAAAAGCAATTTGTCGTTGACCAATATGTTGACCATGCGACCGGCATCATGGCGCCCAATGCACAGGGCGTCACGGCCATTACCCGAGTGACGCTGTACCCGCGGATGCGCTTTTCAGGCAGTTCGCAGCCCACTCGGCGACAATTGGAAGAGATGCACCGGCAGGCGCATCGGCAATGCTTTATTGCCAACTCGGTCAAAACGGTGATTGAGATACAAATTGAGGGTATGGATTGATGTGTTGCCGGGCGGCTTGGATCGGGGGGGTGTGTTTCCACTGACGGCCATAGCGAGCAAACAAACCCAAAATGGAGGCGTATACCTCCCGATATCTACCGCTCTTCTCTGGACTCAAGCCGAATGGCATCCGGTCGTTTCCTTATCAGTTCGGAGATGCCTAAAATATTGACAGAAATCAGACCTAGCAGCAGGGGCCACCCGGGTGAAAAAAGTCGCTGAATAACGGCTGCTGAGATGGCAATTTCGTCGGCAATGCCTAATTGAACCAATAAAAATGTAAAACTTGCGTCCTGCACACCGAGCCCCATTGGGATCATGCTCAGGCTTCCGGCTGTTGCCGAAATTGTTGAAGCCGATAACAATGCGGCAATCGGAATTGCCACCCCCAATACGAGCAGTACAAAATACAGTCGCACTGCCTGCAAGACAATCATTGCCAGGTCAATTAATATTACAGCCAATAATGCCTTTGGAGGTACTTTCTTCAAGCCGGATTGAATTCGACTAAAAAAAGAAAACAGGCGCGCAAGCCTGCTAAATCGGTTTTTCCGATTTGGGTTTGCAAAAAAATCAGCCACTTGCTCAAATGGCATAATTAAACCGACAACCGCGCCGCCAAAAACAATCAAAAACGCAATTGTTGGGATAAAGAGTCCGATATTCGGAAAAATAAGCGCACTGCCGAAAATGGCTATCAGTGCGGGAATCAACGTGCCAAAAAATGCTTCGATCGCAACCAGTGCCGTCCCTGTCGATGCCGGAACCAGCATGTATTCTTTGTACAAATAGATGCGCAGCGGAATGCCGATTTTTAGAGGAGATATATAGCTGGCAGTTAAACTCGAGGTTAAAATTAAATACGCTTGCTGGATCGTGGTTTTGTAGCCGCTGCTTCTAATCAAGATAAATACGAGCAGCGAATACAGGATTGTGTTGACGATAGTAATACCTAAAATATAGAAGAAATACGCCGGTTTCGCCCGCCGAACAACGCTCCAATCCATTTCTCGAACTATAAAAAATAGAAAAGTTGCCGTAAAAACGGCGAGAAGCAATATGATAAATCGCTTCAAATAGATCTGATTTTTTTGTGATAACGGGAAAAATTGCATATCTTTGTTAAGTTGCACTAAACAATTACATTAATCAGCACAAAGGGTCGGATGTCCTGATCGAGAAAACATAAAAATCTACCGAAAATTTATCTTTGGTATTTTCAGGAAATGGGGGCTGATCAGGTATATGTTTTATCAATTGCCAGCTTTTAGCTTTAGCGTTTACCCAATCTGTAAATCTCCTGTGCTTCACATGAGGCAGCTGAACAAATTTTCTTTTTGCTGTATTTGAAGCATAAATAATGACAAAATCCCGCCCCGAATTAAATAAAGTTTCCATATATTTCTGATAAATATCGTCTTCGATCAAATGAAAAATTACGTCAAGAGATAGCGCCGCATCCGCTTTTTCTCCGTTATATTCATTCATCAGCTTAAATGTTTTGGTGGAATCCGATTGGAAACGCTCTCGACACATTTCAATCGCTTTTGAGCTGATATCGAACCCCAAATAATGAGGATAGCCTGCTAATGACAGCTGATTTCCATCTCCACAACCCAACTCGATAACCGATTGAATATTATTCTGGGCGACAAATCGATTTAAAAAATCCGCTTTATAATGCGCAAGATTACCGTATGATCCCGCTCCTGAATTTCCACCTGATTCGTAGCGATCCGCCCAATACCGGCGTGATCCCTTAAAGGGAGCAAAAAACTTTTTTATTTTTCCTAGAGAACAGATTGTAATTTCTTGACGCTTTAATACATCATCGACAACTTTCTTAGATGGCTTCTGAACGCCTGAATACGGCTTCTGTCTTAAATTTGGCATTTTATCAAAGAATTCCTGAATAGCCTTTTCGTCAAACCTGGCCAAATGCGCATTTTGATTGATGCCTTCCATACGCTCCGTACTTGAACGCATTATCAGACAAGGAACATTTAAAAAATAACTTTCCTCCTGGATACTGCCTCCATCTGTAATAATATAATCCGCATCGGATATCAATTTAATAAATGACAGGTACGGTTGCAAAGGCAGCATCCGCAAGTTAGATACCTCCTGCAATAAAGAATCGAGTTGAAATTTTTTCAACTTCTTTTGGGTCGGTTCATGCAAAACAAACAGGACTTCTCGAGATTGAGCAATACGCTTTAACAGATTGATGATCATAACCAACCGCGCTTTTGAATAGAGTGTTTCAACCCGATGAATGGTTACTACAATGTAGGGTTTGTTAGGAATTATTGCCGTTTCAAGATGATTTTTGGCATAAGCGATAGTATCCATAATTGTATTGCCATCAATAAAAACCGTTTTGTCGCTGTAACCCATTTTTTGTAAATTTGAAACAGCCCATTCGGAAGGGGCATATAGAATGTCGCTGTATCGCATGGCAATCCGTCTTATCATTTCCTCCGGGAAAGGATCGAAAATTCGGTAGCTTCGCAAACCCGACTCTATATGAGCAACTTTTATACCGCATCGTTTGGCGTAAAAAAGTGAGATTAAAGTGGTCAATGTATCGCCATGAATAAGGCATATTCCCGATTGACATTTAAATACGGCTTTGAATATTGCCTGCGGTCGAAAAATGATTTGAAATAATGCCGACAATACCCAGGTCAACGCCTGAAACAAGGTGGAAATATTTTCCTGGCTATTTCTGAGGTAGACATCCGGCCTGGGCAGGTCAAGCTGTCGGATAATCTCTTCTGTGGTCCGAGCATGTTGACCCGCATCGATAAAATTGAATATGGCATCGCGCCGTCGAAGCTCCTGAAGAACCGGCGCCATCTTTATTAATTGCGCTTTGGTTCCAATAATCAGATGAATCATGCGTTTCAATATTCCTGTGTTACATGCCGTAAGCAGGCAGCTTACTGCTGCACAAAAAATTGCCGATCGAGTACAGGAAGCATAGTCGATATGCCGCCGTATTCAGTAAACATATGATAAAAGCCATACTCTCGTTCGTCAATCGCTTTTCATGCTCCATAGCTCAGACGACGGGATAGCATCCTGCTCTCCATTATCGCGCATCTAAAAGAGAATTGGCGTTACGGAATTTATCTCAGCGACGCTACTCCGCCCGGAGATACCCCCGGAGATACCGTTAAGCAGCTTTATCGTATTGCTGGCGGGTTTCCGTGTGGCTATATTTTTGTCCGATATGGCAACCTGGTGTATCTCTTACAAGTTTCGCTCCTGACTTGAAACGGGCCGCTGGAATGGCATTGCTTTAGGCCGGGCAATAAGGTGCCGGACCTATATCCTATACAAAGGCTTGATTTTGGGAAAAAGAGCGGTTATTCTTCCGATAATCTGTCCTACTAATCATTGTCGGTGCCTTTAAGGCAAGATTATTGTTGATTTATTACAAGTAAGCCAGTATTATAATTTGAATTTAAAGAATTATCTCCCCCAAGATGGATTGATCCAATGAATAGAAAATTGTTCGAACTAGCCCTAAATAGGATGCGACCTTCAGACTGGAAGTATTTCGAAGAATTGAGTTCTCAATTCTTAGTTTCAGACTTTTCAGGTATACGCCCAATGGCTAATTGGGGTGGAGATGGCGGCAGAGATTCTGAATTATTCACACCTAATGGAATTTCTACGGTAGTAATTCAATATTCTGTTTCGGAATCCTGGGGAAGTAAGATCGATCAAACGCTCGAAAAGATCAAAAAAAATTTTCCTGATGCTAGGATTTTAATATATATGACGAACAAAATGATTGGCGCGAAGGGAGACCAAAAGCGTACTGACACAAGAAATAAAGGATTGGCGCTGGACATACGTGACAAAAATTGGTTCTTAGATCGATTTGAAATGGACGACGCGAAATACGGCGCAGCCTCCAGATTGGTAGAACTTATTGCTACTCCTTATCTGGAAGGGCAAGATATAATTAAGAAAAAACGTCCTTCGTTAAGCAACCAAGAAGCCAAAGCAGCTCTTCTTTATTTGGGAATGCAATGGGAAGACGAAATCACGCAAAAAAGTCTTACAAAATTAGCGTATCAAGCATTAGTACGAGGGGCGCTCAGAGGGACTGATTCAAATAATCGCATTACACGAAAAACTATTCATTCAAAGATATTATCCTTTCTTTCATCATATGAACCGTCAGAGGTAGAGAGATTCATTGATTCCGCATTGGGATACCTGACAAAGAGATGCATTCGGCATTGGAAAGCTCAGGACGAGTTTTGTCTTACTTACGAGGAATCACTTCGACTTCGAGAAAAGTTAGCGGGCCAAGAACTCGAAGAAAATCAATTTGAATCAATTCTGGTCGAATACTTTGGTGGTGTACTAAGTGATTACAAATTGGCAGATAAAATTGATATTTCTGATATTCGAGAACTGGCTTTAAGAGCCAAACGCATTATCGACAGCTTCTTGCTAAAGTCAGGTGAGGATTTCGCATCTGCTGTAATTACTGGACAAATAAATAGTCTCGATATGAACACGTTAAAAGACATGATCATTGATGATATTAACAATCATCCACCGCCCGATCATTTATCGCCTGTTTTATTGGATGTAATAACAGGAAGCGTCATACACATTATTTCTAATCCAAGCAATACTGTAAAAAAGCACCTTAAAAATTTGTCTAACTCCTATACCATTTTCGCATTTTTAAAAGAAGTGCCTGACGTTCAATCGGCGACAAAAAAGATATTTTCACATGGGGATATTTGGTTAGATACGACAATAGTCCTTCCACTTTTGGTTGACATACTAAAAAAAGAAGAGGACGAGAAAAGTTTTATCAACTTAATACATGCGTTGGCGCAGTCTGGTATTTCAATGTATGTTACGCAAGGAGTTGTCGGAGAGATTTTCAGTCATATTCGTACGGCAGTTACCTGCTCTGGATACGCTGTAAATGACTGGAAAGGAAAAGTACCGCATTTGTATTCTCGCTACATTGAGCTGGGGCATGATTCAGCGAAGTTTAGGAGTTGGGTAGAGTTGTTCCGTGGAAATGAACGACCAGAACAAGATATTTCTGAGTATCTTGAACAAGAATTTGGGATAAAAACAAAATCACTGAAAGAAGAGTGTCAATCTATAGGTAGCGAATTAAGATATGTTGTTGAAAGACTCTGGAATGAAGCGCATGCGAGGAGGCGGAGTGGTCAAATAGATGAGGGAACAAACGCGACAATAGAGATTTTAGTAAGAAACGATGTTGAAAACTACTTAGGCATTGTAGCCCTTAGAAAAAAAGAGGAAAAATCCGAGTTGGGATATAAGAATTGGTGGCTTACCACGGATAACCTTGCGTGGAAAATTCGGGACAAAATTCGTGATGAAATCAAGGACGACACTCCGTCTTCTCCTCTAATTTCAATTGGCTTTTTATCGCGCAATTTAAGTTTTGGGCCAAACCGAGTTCGCCTGCACAGAACGGAAGAACAGCTGTTACCTGTCCTGCTTGATTTTGATTTAAGTGAGGCTATGCCGAAGGAGATTATTGAGATTGCTGAAAAGGTTCGCAAAGATAATGAGGGAATGCCAGATGTAGTCATACGTCGTAAGGTTAGAGATGCTTGTGATCAGGCAAAAAGGAGGCGTGGTGCTTCAACTGAACAATGGGAATGATATACATAAATCCGTGGAAAGCTTACTTTCGAATCAGCCAATACTAAGGAACTGTCAGGTTCGCAGGAATGGCGGAAGGAGGCAGGAATGACCAGCCTGTGTTGCATTTCGGGGTTGAATCCACCTGCCCGTACATCCCCTTGCAGCCAATAACAACAAACGACTATGATACCCAGCAACGGCACACTCAACCCCGATACCACCCAACACCGCACCAACAACCAACTCAATGGCAACCCAACCCCGCATCCGACCGTTATTCCAACTGGACGGCAAAGTCGCCCTGATCACCGGCGCCAGCAAAGGCATCGGTGAAGCGATGGCCCGCGGACTGGCGGAGTTCGGCGCGCACGTGGTCGTCAGCAGCCGCAAACAAACGGCAGTCGATGCGGTCGCGGATGCACTGCGCGCCGACGGGCTGGCGGCGAGCGCCATCGCCGCCAACATGGGCCAGATCGATGACATCCGGGCGCTGGTGGAACAAACCGTCGCGACCTGTGGCGGCCTGGATATCGTGATCAACAACGCCGCTACCAATCCGGTATTCGGTGCGCTGCAACAAACCGACCGGCGCGCGTTCGACAAAATCATTGACGTCAATCTAAAAGGCCCGTTCGAGTTGTGCAAGCAGGCGCGCCCGCTCCTCAAGCAGCGCGGCGGCGGGTCGATCATCAACATCAGCTCGATTGGCGGCATCACGCCGGAGGCCGGCATCGGCATCTACAGCGTCAGCAAGGCCGCGCTCAACAGTCTGACCCGGGCGATGGCGCAGGACTGGGGCAAAGACAATATTCGCGTCAATGCGATTTGCCCCGGCCTGATCCGGACCCGCTTCAGCGAGGCGCTGTGGAATGATGCCGCGACGCTGGAGCGCTTCTTGCGCCGCATCCCGCTGGCGCGCGCGGGCACCGCCGACGACATTGCCGGGCTGGCGGTGTATCTGGCCTCGGACGCCGCCGCCTATTGCACCGGCGGCGTGTATCTGCTCGACGGTGGCTACAGTGCGACCTGATGGCGGCCGGCTCGGCGCCGGGCGGTTGCCGCGTGTTCGCAGGACAGTCAGGCGAATGCGGCGGCTTGCGGGAAACGGCGCTGGCCGCGCTGACGGCGCCGGCACGTAACCCCGATGCAGGAACTCTGGCGGCATTCGGCCTGCGAGATGGCCGCGCGGTTGCAGGACGGCAGCGTCACTGTGCATCAGGCGCTGGATTGTCTCGAAGCCCGGATTCAGGCGGTGGACGGGGCGATCAACGCGCTGCCGACCCGCTGCTTCGACTATGCCCGGCGGCAGGCCGATCGGGTTGCCGCGCTACCGCCGGCGGCGCGCGGCGTGCTGGGCGGGCTGCCGGTGGCAATCAAGGATCTGACGGCGGTAAAAGGGGTGCGCACGACTTCGGGCTCGCGGCTGTATGCGCACCATATCCCGGCGCAATCGGATCAGCTGGTCGAGCAGCTTGAACGGCAGGGCGGCGTGGTCTATGCCAAGTCGAATACGCCGGAGTTTGGCACCGGCGGCATCACCTTCAACGACGTCTTCGGCCTCACCCGCAACCCGCACAACACCCGGTTTGCGTCCGGCGGCTCATCCGGCGGCGCCGCGGCGGCGCTGGCGGCCGGTTGTGCGTGGCTGGCGCACGGCTCCGACATGGCCGGCTCGCTGCGCACCCCGGCCAGCTTCTGCGGCGTCGTCAGCCTGCGCCCCTCGCCCGGTCGGGTGCGCAGCGATTCGGCCTGTCTGCCGTTCGGCGTGCTGGGCACCGACGGCCCGATGGCGCGCGACCTGGCCGACCTCGGCTTGTTTGCCGATGCGATGATCGCCCAGCCGCAGCCGGCCTTGCGGCGGGCCGCCGAGACGCCGGCGCGCCCGGCCCGGGTGGCGGTCAGCGCCGACCTCGAGGTGGCGCAGATCAGCGACGACGTGCTGGCGGTATTTCACCGCCTGGTCGATAGTCTGGCGGCGGCCGGCTGGGAGACGGTGACGGCGGCGCCGGATCTGTCCGGCGTGCACACCGCGTTCGACGTATTGCGGGCGCACGAATACGCGATCAATCTGGCGCCGACGCTGGAGGCCCATCCGGGGGTGATGAAAGCCGAGATCGAGTGGAATATCCGCCACGGCCTGGAGCTGACGGCGGCACAAATCCGTGATGCGGTGCGGGTGCAGGGCGGCATTGTCCAGCGGGCGGCGCAGTTCATGCGCGAGGTCGAGTTGCTGATCTGCCCGGCGGTCAGCATCTCGGCGGTGCCGGCCGAGCTGCGCTACCCCGGCGCCGATGGCGGTCTGCCGATCCCGCAATATTATCGCTGGCTGGCGATCGCCTACGCCACGACGATGACCGCGCTGCCGATTATCACGCTGCCGTGCGGCCACGCCGATAACGGCATGCCGGTGGGCGTGCAGTTGGTCGGCAAGCCGTACGGCGAGGCCCGGCTGTTTCAGCTCGCCAGCGCCATTCAGCAGCACATCGGCTGGAACGCGGCGCCAATTGACCCGGTGGCGGGATAAATTTCGCGCTGCCGGCGGTGTCCGTGCAGCGCGGGTCGGCGCCGCACGACCGGCGGGCCATTGCGGCCTGATTGAGTGGCCGCCCGGCGGCTACAACCGCCCGGCCACGTACTGCAACAGCTGTAGCGCCAGGCTGTATTTGTCCCCCCGCTCCAGTGCGACCTGCTCCTGCCGCGTGATCAGGGTGATGCAGTTGCTATCGCCGGCAAACGTGCCCGACGACGGCGATACGTCGTTGGCGACCATCAAATCGACCCGTTTCGCGTCGCGTTTTTTGCGCGCATTGGGCAGGATATTTTCGGTTTCCGCGGCAAACCCGACCGTGAACGGCGGTGCCTCCAGCGCCGCCACCGCGGCCAGGATATCCGGGGTTTTGGTCAGCTTGATGACCATCGAATCGGCCTGCTTTTTCAGCTTCTGCCCGGCCACCGTCACCGGCCGATAATCCGCCACCGCGGCCACCCCGATGAACACGTCGGCGGCGGCCACCCGGGCCATCACCGCGTCGCGCATCTGCTGCGCCGATTGCACGTCGATGCGCTCGACCCCATCGGCCGCCGTCAGGCTGACCGGGCCGCTGATCAGGCACACCTCGGCGCCGCAATCAACCCCGGCCTGCGCGACTGCATAGCCCATTTTGCCCGAGCTGTGGTTGGTGATGCCGCGCACCGGGTCGATCGCCTCGAAGGTCGGCCCGGCGGTAATCAGCAGCCGTTTGCCGCTCAGCACCGGCGCCGGGCCGGCAATCAGCGCCGCAATGTCGTCCGGCTCACTCATCCGGCCCGGCCCGGTTTCACCGCAGGCCTGGCTGCCCCGCCCCGGCCCGATAATGTCGACGCCGCGCGCCTGAACGGTTTTCAGGTTCTCCTGCGTGGCCGGGTGCTGCCACATTTGCCGGTTCATCGCCGGCGCCAGCGACACCCGGGCGGTGGTCGCCAACAGCACCGTCGATAGCAGATCATCGGCCTGACCGGTGGCCAGTTTAGCGATGCAATGGGCGCTCGCCGGTGCGACCACAATATGCTCGGCCCAGCGCGCCAGCTCGATATGCGGCATCGTCGATTCGGCTTCGGCGTCCAGCAGGCGGCGGTGTACCGGATGGCCGCTGACCGCCTGCAAACTCAGCGGCGTGATAAACGCGCTGCCGCCGTCGGTCAGGATGACGCGCACATCACAGCCGCGCTGCCGCAGCCGGCGCACCAGCTCCGGGCTCTTGTATGCGGCGATGCCGCCGGTAACGCCGACCAGCACGCGCCTGGATTTTTGCCGAGACATTGTCACAGTGTAGCCCAACTTGCGACCGGTGCACAGGGAGGTGTGCCGTGGGCGGATTCAACCCGGTGGTCGCCTGGCGGATTGAGTGGCGAGCGATGAGAGACGTGGGCCGGCCCTCACCCAACCCTCTCCCATAGGGAGAGGGCTAAAGCCGACAACCGCCTTCGCCGTCCGGGAGAGCCGGAAACTCCCTCTCCCTCTGGGAGAGGGCCGGGGTGAGGGCCGGGCCGGCGGGCGCTTCAGCGGCTCACAGCAGCGCCGCTTCGCCGGTCTCGCCGGTGCGGATGCGCAGAACCTCTTCGAGATTCAACACGAAGATTTTGCCGCTGCTGATCTCGCCGGTATTGGCGTTCTCGGCGATGATTTTTGTGGTCGACTCGACCAGTTCATGAGTGGCGAGCGATGAGAGACGTGGGGCTGCCGGCCCTCACCCAACCCTCTCCCATAGGGAGAGGGCTAAAACCGACAACCGCCTTCGCCCTCCGGGAGAACCGGAAACTCCCTCTCCCTCTGGGAGAGGGCCGGGGTGAGGGCCGGGCCGGCGAGCGCTTCAGCGGCTCACAGCAGCGCCGTTTCGCCGGTCTCGCCGGTCTCGCCGGTGCGGATGCGCAGAACCTCTTCGAGATTCAACACGAAGATTTTGCCGCTGCTGATCTCGCCGGTATTGGCGTTCTCGGCGATGATTTTTGTGGTCGACTCGACCAGTTCATGAGTGGCGAGCGATGAGAGACATGGGGCTGCCGGCCCTCACCCAACCCTCTCCCATAGGGAGAGGGCTAAAGCCGACAACCGCCTTCGCCCTCCTGGATAACCGGAAACTCCCTCTCCCTCTGGGAGAGGGCCGGGGTGAGGGCCGGCGGGTGCTTCAGCGGCTCACAGCAGCGCCGCTTCGCCGGTCTCGCCGGTGCGGATGCGCAGAACCTCTTCGAGATTCAACACGAAGATTTTGCCGCTGCTGATCTCGCCGGTATTGGCGTTCTCGGCGATGATTTTTGTGGTCGACTCGACCAGTTCATGAGTGGCGAGCGATGAGAGACGTGGGGCTGCCCTCACCCAACCCTCTCCCATAGGGAGAGGGCTAAAGCCGACAACCGCCTTCGCCGTCCGGGAGAACCGGAAACTCCCTCTCCCTCTGGGAGAGGGCTGGGGTGAGGGCCGGCGGGCGCTTCAGCGGCTCACAGCAGCGCCGTTTCGCCGGTCTCGCCGGTGCGGATGCGCAGGACCTCTTCGAGATTCAACACGAAGATTTTGCCGCTGCTGATCTCGCCGGTATTGGCGTTCTCGGCGATGATTTTTGTGGTCGACTCGACCAGTTCATGAGTGGCGAGCGATGAGAGACGTGGGGCTGCCGGCCCTCACCCAACCCTCTCCCATAGGGAGAGGGCTAAAGCCGACAACCGCCTTCGCCCTCCGGGATAACCGGAAACGCCCTCTCCCTCTCCCCCTGGGAGAGGGCCGGGGTGAGGGCCGGGCCGGTGAGCGCTTCAGCGGCTCACAGCAGCGCCGCTTCGCCGGTCTCGCCGGTGCGGATGCGCAGAACCTCTTCGAGATTCAACACGAAGATCTTGCCGCTGCTGATCTCGCCGGTATTGGCGTTCTCGGCGATGATTTTTGTGGTCGACTCGACCAGTTCATGAGTGGCGAGCGATGAGAGACGTGGGGCTGCCGGCCCTCACCCAACCCTCTCCCATAGGGAGAGGGCTAAAGCCGACAACCGCCTTCGCCGTCCGGGATAACCGGAAACTCCCTCTCCCTATGGGAGAGGGCCGGGGTGAGGGCCGGGCCGGCGGGCGCTTCAGCGGCTCACAGCAGCGCCGCTTCGCCGGTCTCGCCGGTGCGGATGCGCAGAACCTCTTCGAGATTCAACACGAAGATTTTGCCGCTGCTGATCTCGCCGGTATTGGCGTTCTCGGCGATGATTTTTGTGGTCGACTCGACCAGTTCATGAGTGGCGAGCGATGAGAGACGTGGGGCTGCCGGCCCTCACCCAACCCTCTCCCATAGGGAGAGGGCTAAAGCCGACAACCGCCTTCGCCGTCCGGGATAACCGGAAACTCCCTCTCCCTCTGGGAGAGGGCCGGGGTGAGGGCCGGGCCGGCGGGTGCTTCAGCGGCTCACAGCAGCGCCGCTTCGCCGGTCTCGCCGGTGCGGATGCGCAGAACCTCTTCGAGATTCAACACGAAGATTTTGCCGCTGCTGATCTCGCCGGTATTGGCGTTCTCGGCGATGATTTTTGTGGTCGACTCGACCAGTTCATCGGTGACCGCCACCATCAGCATCACCATCGGCTTCAGTTTGGTGTGGTAGGCGATGCCCCGGGAAATCTCGGTGGAATCCTTGCGCTCCCGGCCAAACCCGCGAATCTCGTGGGTGGTCAGCCCGAGCACGTCCGCTTTGGCCAGCTCCCCGACCACCAGGTCAAACTTGTGGGGTTTGACGGTTGCAATAATAATTTTCATTTCAATCTCCTATAAGTGATAACTACGCTCGCCGTGGGTCGTGTAATCAAGCCCCTCGGACTCGGCCGCCGAATCCACCCGCAACCCGACCAGCTTTTTGACCGCCAGAATGATCAGCCAGGAAGCCAGCACGGTCCATACCACGGTGACGGCCACCCCGATCAGCTGGCGCACGAACTGCTCGCCGATGCTGGTGTCGAGGCCGAGGCCGCCGAACGCGGTGGCGCCGAAGACCGCGGTCAGGAGGGTGCCGATGATCCCGCCGACACCGTGCACCGCGAAGACATCGAGGGTGTCGTCAACGTTCAGGTTGATCTTGATCCAGCCGACCGCCAGATAGCAGACCACGCCGCCGATGAGGCCGATGAACAGGCCGCCGATGGGGCCGACGAACCCCGACGCCGGGGTGATCGAGGCGAGCCCGGCAATCAGGCCGGTCACCAGGCCGACCAGGCTGGGTTTGCCGAAGCGGATGTATTCAACCACGATCCAGACCAGCGCCGCGGTGGCGGCGGAAATATGCGTGACCAGCATCGCCATTGCGGCGCCGCCGCCGGCCGTCAGGGCGCTGCCGCCGTTGAAGCCATACCACCCGACCCACAACAGCGCGGCACCGATCATGGTCATGCCGGGGTTGTGCGGCGGCGCACTGTCGCGCGGGAAACCGCGGCGCGAGCCGAGCATCATCACCAGCACCATGGCGGCGGACGCGGCGGTTGCATGCACCACCAGGCCGCCGGCGAAATCCAGCACGCCGAGGTCGGCGAGGAAGCCGCCGCCCCAGATCCAGTGCGCCACCGGGGCATACACAATCAGCATCCAGGCACCGCTGAATATCACCACGTGCAGGAACCGGATGCGCTCGACGTAGGCGCCGATGATCAGGGCCGGGGTGATGATCGCGAAGGTCATCTGGAACAGGCAGAACAACGCCTCCGGGATGGTCCCCGACAGGGTGTCAACCCCGACCCCGGCAAGGAACGCCTTGCCGAAACCGCCGAACCAGGCGTTGGCGGCGCCGCCGTCACCGAAGGCGATGCTGTAGCCGACGACCAGCCACAATACCGACGAGACGCAGGCCACCGTGCAGCACTGCATCATCACCGACAGCACGTTGATGGAGCGCACCAGCCCGCCGTAGAACAGCGCAAGCCCGGGCAGGGTCATCAACAGCACCAGCGCAGTGGCCACCAGCATCCAGGCCGTATCCCCGCTGTCGAGCGCGTCCTGGGCGTACGCCGCGACGGGCAGCAGCCACAGCCCGGAGAAACTCAGTAGCCGGATCATCAACCGCGATTCACGCGGCGGACATTTTGCGAAAAACCACATGTCAGGAAGCCTCCTGTTTGTCTGGGTGAGGGTGAGTAAAAACCGGCCGCACGGGATAGCAATACGTCAATTGGCAGCAAAGAACCCGGTCTGTGGTGCGCATGCGGTGGCTCATGTCAAGCAATCCGGTTTGCGGCCCGGTCGCGAATGTCGTGGTCGGGCGTAATGCAGCCGCTCCCGGCGGGGACTGCATAAGCGCAAACATCGGGCACATCTCAGTCCAACGGGAGAAGCCATGCAAATCCGGCGCATATTTTACCACATAAAAGCGTTTTATCGCACCACTGGAGCAGGAACAGGAGCACGGACATTCCTGTCCGTGTTTTTAACATAAACGGGTTGGAAAACCCGTTCTCCTTTCGACCGCGCTTGCGTTTTTGCCGAGACATGGTTACAGTGCAGCCTAACTTGCGACCATGCACAAGGAGGTGTACCGTGGCAATCAACCAGTGGCCGAGCGATGAGCGGCCTCGAGAAAAACTTCTGGCGCGCGGCGCCGACGCGCTGTCCGATGCCGAATTGCTGGCTATCTTCATCCGCACCGGCGTCCAAGGCAAGACCGCGGTAGACGTTGGTCGCGATCTGATAGACCGGTTCGGCGGCCTGCGGCAGATTCTCAACGCCAGCAAAGCGCAGCTGTGCGAAATATCCGGGATCGGCATCACCAAATATGCCCTGCTGCAAGCGGCAGTGGAGCTCGGCAACCGCTATCTGGCGCAGAAACTGCACAAAGACGGCCCGTTATCCAGCCCCAAACAAGCCGGCGATTACCTCACCCACCGGCTGCGCGACCAGAGCCGCGAGGTGTTCGCGATCCTCTATCTGGACACCCGCCATCAGGTGCTGGACTATGAAGAATTGTTCGTCGGCACCCACAACGGCGCGTCCGTCTACCCGCGCGAGGTGATCCGAAACACGCTGGCGCGCAACGCCGCCGCGGTCATCCTGGCGCACAATCATCCGTCCGGGATTGCCGAGCCCAGTCAGGCGGACATCTCGCTGACGATTCGGCTGCGCGATGCGCTGGCGATGGTCGATGTCAAACTGCTGGACCATCTGGTGATCGGCGACGACGGCTGTGTTTCTATGAGTGAACTGGGGCTGTTCTGAATTTGCCCGGCCGGGCCGCCACGTCGATGCGCCCTACCCCCCATCGCTTCGGGCGTGTTGAATCTGTTGCCAGGCGGTCTGAATTTCGTGGGTTTTTTCATTCGCCAGCTTGATCATTTCCTCCGGCAGCCCTTTGGAGACCAGCTTATCCGGGTGATGCCGGCTGCGCAGTTTGCGATAGGCCCGGCGGATATCGTCGGTCGACGTGGCGGCGCTGACGCCGAGGATTTTATAGGCCTGCTCCAGCGTCGGACGATCGGCCGCACCGGCTTCGACGCCTTCAATCCGGCCGATAATCTGTTCCAGATCATCCGCGGTAAACCCCAGTGTCGCGGCAATCGAGTGCAATATGCGCAGCTCCGCCGGCGCCAGCCGACCATCGACAAACGCCGCCTGCACCTGAATTTCGACAAACATGCGCAGCAGCGTGGTGCGCCGGTGGCACTCCTGCTTTAGCTGCTGCAGCACGGCTTCGGGTTGAAACGATGGGCTTTTGCCTTGCTCGAACAGGCGCCGGGCGGCGGCTTTTTGCTGCTGGTTGAGCTGCATCTGCGCCATCAACTGCCGCACCAGCCCGATCTCGCTTTCGGAAACCTGGCCGTCGGCCTTGGCGATATGCCCCATCACGGAAAAGGTGGCGGCAAAAAAGGCCGCCTGCGTGCGCTCCTGCTGGCCGAGCGCAGCTTGCCGGCCGCCTTTCCGCTGTGCCGCGCTGTCGAAATTGTGCCCCATTGTGGCGCCCAGCATCGCGCCTATCGGACCGCCCAGCATGAAGCCGAGTGCGCCGCCGACGAATTTTCCCCACCATGCCATATCCTGTTTCCCCGTCGTCTGATTAAGGGGGTGTATTCTACATTGTCACGCCACCGGGGTGAAAACCGTTTGCCCGGTGCGCGTCGGCGGGCTTGATAGTTGGCCGGGTTATCGTGCATCATCCGCACTGACCAAACGGCATTCAATCGACATGAAATCACGCGAACGGCGACGCGGCATCACGCTGGTGCATACCGGCGACGGCAAGGGCAAATCATCCAGCGCATTCGGGGTGGTATTTCGCGCCGCCGGGTGGGGCATGCGGGTCTGTGTGATCCAGTATATCAAAGGCAAATGGAAAACCGGCGAGCAGCAGGCGGCCGATAAATTCGAGCATATCGAATGGCATACGATGGGCGACGGCTTCACCTGGGACACGCAAAACCCCGAGCAGGACATCAAAACCAGCCGGGAAATCTGGGAATTCAGCCAGGCCAAAATACTGTCGCAGGAGTTTGACCTGGTATTGCTCGACGAGATCAATTATTGCAGCAGCTACGGCTGGATCAGCGGCCAGGAGATTGCCGATTTCATTCGTCAGCGCAAGCCCGCCTGGCTGCATTTGCTGCTCACCGGACGCGGCGCCCCGGCGGAGGTGATCGACGCGGCCGATACGGTGACCGAAATGGTCAAGCGCAAACATGCGTTCGACGCCGGCATCAAGGCGGTTCAAGGGGTTGAATTTTAGGCCCTCGGCGGCGCCGACACTGGTTGATCCCGCTCGGATATTGATATAATCCGCGGCCTGTCGAACCCCATCAATCGCCGCACCGAATCGATCGCAACACCTGCAACGATGCAAAAATACTCTATTTTCAGTCTGCTGCGCCACGGGCTGCGCTACCATCAGCACTGGCAGCGCAACTGGCGTAGCCCGGCGCCCAAAAAAGCCTATCGGGTCGTGATTGTCGGCGGCGGTGGCCACGGGCTGGCGACCGCGTATTATCTGGCCAAAGAATGCGGCATCACCGACGTCGCCGTGCTCGAAAAAGGCTGGCTGGGCGGCGGCAACACCGGCCGCAATACCACCATCGTGCGCTCGAATTATCTGTACGACCAATCCGCCGGCCTGTATGAGCACGCATTGAAGCTGTGGCACGACCTGAGCCGGGAGTTGAATTACAACGTCATGTTTTCGCCGCGCGGCCTGCTGCATCTGGCGCACACGCAGCACGACCTGCAGGAAATCGGCCGCCGCGGCAATGCGATCTACCTGAACAACATCGATGCGGAGTTTATGACCCCGGCGCAGGTCAAGCAGAAAGTGCCGCCGATCAATCTCGACTGCCGCTATCCGGTGCTCGGCGCGCTGCTGCAACCGCGCGGCGGCACGGCGCGGCATGATGCGGTCGCCTGGGGCTATGCGCGCGCCGCCGACGCGCTCGGGGTGGACATTATCCAAAACTGCGAGGTGACCGGCTTTGGGATTGAAAACAACCGCGTGACCGGCGTCGATACCAACCGTGGCCGAATCGCCGCCGACACCGTCGGCTGCGTGGTCGCCGGGCATTGCGGCGTGCTGGCCGAGATGGCCGGGTTTCGCCTGCCGGTTGAATCGGTGCCGCTGCAAGCGCTGGTGTCGGAGCCGATCAAACCGGTGCTCGATTGCGTCGTCATGTCCGGCAGCATCCACGCCTACATCAGCCAATCCGACAAAGGCGAGCTGGTGATCGGCGCCGGCGTCGATGCGTTCAACTCGTATTCGCAGCGCGGCAGCTTTGACGTGATTGAGGAAACGGTCGGCGCCATACTCGAGCTGTACCCGATATTTTCGCGCCTGAAAATGCTGCGCCAATGGGGCGGCATCGTTGATGTGACGGTAGACCGCTCACCGCTGATCTCGACCACCCCGGTCAAGCAGCTGTTTTTCAATTGCGGCTGGGGCACCGGCGGCTTCAAGGCCACCCCCGGCTCGGGGCACGTGTTTGCCCATTCGATTGCGCGCGGCGAGATGCACCCGCTGGCGGCGCCGTTCTCGCTCGAGCGCTTCAATACCGGCGCGCTGGTCGACGAAGGCGCGGCGGCGGCGGTGGCGCATTAGACGGCGCTTGAGATGCTGCTGATCGACTGCCCCTGGTGCGGTCAACGCGATCAAACCGAGTTCGCGTATCAGGGTGAAGCGCACCTCGTGCGGCCGGCCAATCCCGACGCCCTCAGCGAGCAGGAATGGGGCGACTACCTGTTCTTTCGCCGCAACCCCAGGGGGCTGCATTATGAACGCTGGCTGCATCAGCACGGCTGTCGCCGCTGGTTCAACGTCGCCAGAGACACGGTATCGGATCGCATCTACGCCAGCTACAAACCGGGCGAGCGCAAACCCCGGATCGACAACGCGCCCGCCGACGCGCCCGCCGACACACCTGCCAAACCGCACGCGCATGAGCCAGATTAATCGACTGCCGAGCGGCGGCTATTTGAACCGCAGCAAGCCGCTGCGATTCTGGTATGACGGCACAGGCTATCAGGGCTACCCCGGCGACACGCTGGCCTCGGCGCTGCTGGCCAACGGCGTGACCGTGGTCGGGCGCAGCTTCAAATACCACCGTCCGCGCGGCGTCTATTCGGCCGGCTGCGAAGAGCCGAATGCGCTGGTGCAGCTGGAGGCCGGCGCCTACACCGAACCCAATCGACCGGCAACCGAGATCGAGCTGTACGACGGCCTGACCGCGCGCAGCCAAAACTGCTGGCCGTCGGTCCGGTTCGACCTCGGCGCGGTCGGGGATCGGTTCGCCCGCCTGCTGCCGGCCGGGTTTTACTACAAGACCTTCATGTGGCCGAAGTCGATGTGGCTGTGGTATGAAAAATACATTCGCAAGGCCGCCGGGCTGGGGCATGCGCCGACGCAGCCCGACCCCGACCGCTACGACAAAATCCACGCCCACTGCGATGTCCTGGTGGTCGGCGGCGGGCCGGCCGGGCTGCGCGCGGCGCACGCCGCCGGCGGCAGCGGCGCCCGGGTGATGCTGCTGGATGACCGGCCCGAGTTCGGCGGTGCGCTGCTCAGCGAGCACGCCGAGATCAACCGGAAGCCGGCGCTGCAATGGGTCGCCGGCATGGTTGCCGAGCTGAAAAACATGCCCGAAGTCGTGCTGCTCAACCGCACCACCGTCAGCGGCTATTACGACTACAACTTCCTGGTCGCCAGCCAGCGCGTGGCCGAGCACCTGGGGCCGCACCAGCCGGACACGCCAGTCAAGCAGCGGCTGTGGAAAATCCGCGCCCGGCAAGTGGTGCTGGCCACCGGCGCCATCGAGCGGCCGCTGGTCTTTGCCGACAATGACCGCCCCGGCGTCATGCTGGCCGGCGCGCTCGGGTGCTATATCAACCGCTACGGCGTACTGCCCGGGCGCCACATCTGCATGCTGACCAACAACGACTCCGCCTACCCGGTCGCGCTGGACGCCCACCGCGCCGGCGCCCGGGTCGAGCTGATCGACCTGCGGGCGCAGCCGCACAGCGCGCTGATTGAGCAGGTGCGTGCGCAGTTCGACGGCAATCTGCGCATCCACACCAACAGCGCCATCACCGGCGTCGATTACGCCGGCGGAAAAATCCGGCGGGTCGAGCTCATGCAGCTCAGCCCCGACGGCAGTGCGGCGATCGGCGCCGTGCAGACCCGGGCCTGCGATTTGATTGCGGTTTCCGGCGGCTGGACGCCGAGCGTGCACCTGTTCAGTCAAGCGCGCGGACAACTGCGCTTTCTCGCCGGGCAGCACTGCTTTGTGCCGGGCGCGCCGTCCGCCACCAGCCCGGCGCAGGCCGCCGGGGCCTGCACCGGCGGGTTCACGCTGCACGCCGCGCTTGAGCAGGGCACCGCCGCCGGGGCCGGGGCCGCCGCCGCGTGCGGCCGGTCGGCAGCGGCGGCGGCGCCGGCCGACACCGATGAGCCGGCCACGGCGGCGCTGCGGCCGCTATGGATTCTGCCGACCGACCATCCGATCGGCCAGGGGCCGAAAAAGCACTTTCACGAACTGCATAACGACGCCACCGTGGCCGATCTCCAGCTGGCGGCGCGCGAAGGTTTCGAGTCGATAGAACACGTCAAACGCTACACCACAACCGGCATGGGCACCGACCAGGGCAAAACCGCCAACATGAACGCGCTGGAGGTGATCGCCAACCTGACCGGCACGCCGGTGCCGGCGCTCGGCACGACCACCTATCGGCCGCCCTACACGCCGCTGACGCTGGGCGCGATTGTCGGCCACGACCGGCGGGCGCTGTTTTTGCAGCAGCGCAAGACGCCGATGCACGCCTGGCACGACAAGCAGGGCGCGGTATACGAGGACGTCGGCGACTGGAAGCGGCCATTTTATTTCCCGCTGCCGGGCGAAGGCCAAACCGCGGCGGTGCAGCGCGAATGCCGGGCGGTGCGCCAGTCGGTCGGCCTGCTCGACGCCTCGACGCTGGGCAAGATCGACATCCGCGGCGCCGACGCCGCCCGCCTGCTCGACCTGGTCTACACCAACAACTGGCGCCGGCTGGCACCGGGGCGCTGCCGCTACGGGCTGATGCTGAATCAGCACGGCATGGTATTCGACGACGGCGTCACCGCCTGCCTGGCGGAAAACCACTACCACATGACCACCACCAGCGGCGGCGCGGCGCGGGTGCTGAACTGGCTGGAAGAATGGCTGCAAACCGAATGGCCGGATATGCGGGTGTACTGCACCAGCGTCACCGAGCAATGGGCGGTGGCCTCGCTGAACGGGCCGAACAGCGACCGGGTGCTCGGCGCGCTGTGCGACCAGGCGCTCGACGACGCGGCGTTTCCGCTGATGTCGGTGCGCGAATGCACGGTTGCCGGCATCCCGGCGCGGGTGTTTCGCGTCAGCTTTTCCGGCGAGCGGGCGTTCGAGATCAACGTCCCGGCGCGCTATGGACTGGCGCTGTGGACAGCACTGATGGCGGCCGGCAAGCCGTATGATATCCGCCCCTACGGCACCGAGGCGATGCACATCCTGCGCGCCGAAAAAGGCTTCATTATCGTCGGCCAGGACACCGACGGCACGACCACCCCCATCGACCTCGGGATGGAGCGGATGATTGCGCAAAACAAACCCGATTTTCTCGGCAAGCGCTCGCTGCTGCGCAGCGATACCCGGCGCAGCGGGCGCAAGCAACTGGTCGGGTTGCTGACCGACGACCCGGACTTTGTGCTGCCGGAGGGCGCACAGGTGGTCGAGCAACTGCAAGCGGCGCCGCCGATGCGGATGCTGGGGCATGTTTCATCCAGCTACATGAGCCCCAACGTCGGACGCTCGATTGCCATGGCGCTGGTCGAAGACGGCTTCAACCGCCACGGCCAGAGCCTGACGGTGCCGCTGATTGACGGTAGCCACCAGCGGGTTACCGTCACCAAACCGGTGTTTCTGGCAGAGCGACGATGAACGCGATCAAACCACCGTCACCGCCGGATAGCGAGAACATCGTCACGCCCTGCGGCCATCGCCAGCCGGTTGACGGCGCCAACACGCTGGTCGAGCTGCCGTTGCACGGCAAGATCAACCTGCGCGGCAATGCGGATGACGCCGCGTTCACCGCCGGCATCGAAGCGGCGCTCGCGCTACGCCTGCCGCTCGAGCCGAACAGCCTGACGCGCGCGCCGGCCGGCGAAGTCTATTGGCTGGGGCCGGATGAATGGCGGCTGAATTGTGAATTGCAGCAGGTGATTGAGCGGCTGGCGCAATTACAGCAGGCGTTGCGCGGCGTTCACTCGGCCTGTGTGGACGTGTCCGACTACTACACCACGCTGCGGCTGCAAGGAGAGGACGCGGCCGCCCTGCTCGCCCGGGGCAGTCCGCTGGATTTGCATGCGCGGGTTTTCGCCGCCGACCGGGTGGCGCAAACGCGCTTTGGGCATGCCGGCATTCTGCTGCATAAGCGCAAGCCGCTGTGCTTCGATCTTCAGGTGCGCTGGAGTTTTGCCGAATACGTGTGGGATTATTTACTCAGCGGCCTGAAAACGTCCGGGTAGCGCGCCGCGAGTTGGTGAAATCGGGCGCTGCCGGAGGGGTGTAAAACGCGCATGACTCAGCGCCAAACGGGGTACTAAACCGGCGGCTTTGCCGCTCATCCGCTTACCGGCCTCTGACTTCCTGGAGCAGGAACAGGAGCACGGACATTCCTGTCCGTGTTTTTAAAATAAACGGGTTGGAAAACCCGTTCTCCTTTCCAAGGAGAGGACGCGGCCGCCCTGCTCGCCCGGGGCAGTCCGCTGGATTTGCATGCGCGGGTTTTCGCCGCCGACCGGGTGGCGCAAACGCGCTTTGGGCATGCCGGCATTCTGCTGCATAAGCGCAAGCCGCTGTGCTTTGATCTTCAGGTGCGCTGGAGTTTTGCCGAATACGTGTGGGATTATTTACTCAGCGGCCTGCAAACGCCCGGGTAGCGTGCTGCGAGTTGGTGAAATCGGGCGCTGCCGGAGGGGCGCAGACCACAACCGCTTAGTGATTATCCACCCCGATAGAACCGAAACGGCTTTCCGCCCATTTTGAGAAACGTAAAACGGGATAGCAATAGATGAAATAAAAGGCGGCAATCAAAAGGTAGATGAACATGATATCTCCCGGCATCCGCATAATGGCAACTTCGCCCTGCCGTGTGAGTTCGGAAATGCCAATCACAGACAAAATCGCCGTACTCTTGATCACAATCACATAGACGCTGGCCATTGGCGGCACGGTCAGTTTGAGCGCTTGTGGAATAACCACGTTGTATAGCGCCTGCGACTTGGACATACCCACCGAACGTGCCGCTTGTTCCTGCCCTGAAGGCACTGCAAAAATTGCAGACGCAACAATCTCGGTAACATACCCCGAGGTGTATAGTGACAACGATACAATCGCAGCGGTAAAACTATCGAAACTCAACCATTCAACCCCGGTTGACGGCAAAACAAAATAGATAATGTAGAGTTGAACCAGATAGGGTGAGCCGCGCAGAATGTGCAAGTAAAAATTTATGCCGCGGGCAAGCCAGGAAAGGTGCAGCGTCTTCAGTACGCCCAGAACGAAGCCCAGAAACGAGCCCAGAAAAATCGAGATGATAGAGATTTTAAACGTGACCAACAGCCCTTGCGCCAGAAACGGCGACAGGCTATCAATGATTTCCCATTTGCCATACAGCCATTCCATCATATCAGGCCCCTCAGTTGCTTCGCCAGGCTGAACCGCCCAGCTTGGTTTGCACAAACCCGGAAAAAATCAACATCAAGACATAAATGGCGAGATAGCAAATGGCCGTTGTGACATAGCTTTCCGTGGCAACCACCGTTTCGGAGAACATCAAAAGCCCGGCCCCCATCAACTCAAACACGGCAATGATGCTAAGCAATGACGTATCCTTGATTAAGATCGCCGTTTGGCCGAGCAAAGGCGGGATCACATTGGAAATTCCCTGCGGCAAGGTGACGTAAATCAGGACCTGGCGTTGGTTCATACCGACGGATTTGGCGCCTTCGATCTGCCCTTTGGCGACGGATTCGATGCCGGCGCGTATGATTTCACCCATATAGGGCGCGGTATGTATGGTCAGCGCGATAATGCCGGTTTGCCTTTCATCAAAGAAATTACCGAAAGGCAGCAGCGCCGGCAGACCGTAATAGACGAGATAAATCTGAATCAGCAGCGGCGTGGAACGGATGAACTGAATATAGCCTGCGGCAGTACGCCAGATAATGCCAATGCGTGACATGCGCGCCAATGCAACCCCTGTTCCCAGCGTGAAAGAAAGTACCAGGCAAAGCCCCGACATCCATATTGTCGTGAATATGCCTTGTGCAAAGACCTCCCAATACTGTCCGACTATGCGGTAATTATAGTAATCAAGAAGCCAGGCCATGCTTGTCCAATGCCGCTACCGGACCACGTATATTGGTTCGTTATCCGCCGCGGCAACCTTGAACGGTTGCCGCGGCATTGCATCGTATTAGTGGGGGTTATTTATGCTTCGCTTCCCATTCTGTGGAATTCCACCAATACTGGAGCTTCGCATCGAGACGACCGTCAAGTTTAATCAGGCGCATGTAATTGTCCAGCGCCAACAGCAGATGGAGTGAGTCCGGCCGCACCGCGAAACCCAACGGCTCTTTCGACAACTGGCCATCCAGCACCACCAGACTTGGATCCGAATTCACAAACGAAGCGATGGTTGCCCGGTCGGAAATACCGCCGTCTATTCGCCCGGCAGTAACCGCTTGAACTGTCTGCGCGGTACCGCCGGCATATTCCTTCAGTTCTGCCCTGGAAAGTAATTTGCGGGCAATTTCAGACCACGATGACGCCTGGGTTGCACCGACAGAAAGACCTTCTTTGTCCAGATCTTTCCAGGAACTAAACCCCTTGCCGGCTTTGGAGAATGCAATCGTTTCCGAATAGAAAACAGGTTCGGTGAACACAATTTGCATGTGGCGCTTCGCGGTTGGTGTCATATCGGCGGCGATCAAATCCGCCTTGCCGGAGCTTAACGCCGGAATCAGGCCTTTCCAATCGTAATCTTGAATCACCAATTCGACTTCCATATCGTCGGCCATCATCTGTGCAATCTCGATGGCAAGGCCGGCACGCTCTCCATTTTTATTGATAAAGCTTACCGGTGGACCCTGGGTTTGAACGGCAATGATCATTTTTCCCGTCTTGGCGATCTTTTCCATCGTCGATTCGGCAAATGACGCGGTTGAAAAAAAGGCAAGTAGTGCACTGCTGACCAATGCCGCTGCCAGAGCTGGTATTTTACGCATGGTTGTTCTCCATAATTTTGTTTGCTCAGACTAAAGAATTTTCCGCAGAAAGTCCCGAGCACGCTCAGTCTGCGGATTATCAAAAAAGGCATCCGGTGTGTTTTCTTCTATGATAGCGCCTTCATCCATAAAAATCATCCGATCCGCCACTTCCCGTGCAAATCCCATTTCGTGGGTGACGACCACCATCGTCATGCCGTCTACCGCTAATTCTTTCATCAGCTCAAGTATACCGCCTACGGTCTCCGGATCGAGGGCCGACGTGGCCTCATCAAACAACATAATCTTTGGCTTCATCGCGAGTGAGCGTGCAATGGCGACACGCTGCTGTTGACCTCCGGATAACTGACTGGGGTAATTGCCGGCGCGATCCGGGATACCCACTTTTTCCAGCAGCGCATTCGCAATCTCCTCCGCCTCCTTCCGACTGCGTTTTGCGACCACCGTTTGCGGCAGCACGATGTTTTCCAGCGCGGTTTTATGCTGAAATAAATTGAAATGCTGGAACACCATTCCAACCTCGGCACGCAGTCGATTCATATCCGTATTTTTATCGGCGATGTCCACACCATCAATGATGATCGAGCCGGAATCAAAATCCTGCAAGCCGTTAAGTGTGCGCAGCAATGTTGATTTCCCGGATCCACTGGGGCCAATGACCACGATCACTTCACCACGCGCGATATGATTACTTACACCGTCGAGGGCACGGACTTCACGGCTACCGTTGAGCGCCTTGAACACCCTCGTTACATTGTCAATTTTAATCATCGCATCTTGACCCATGATGGCAGCCTCCTCAAGACCGGAGAATATCCTACCATAATACGTTTGCCGGAATTCAACAAACCGGGGGGCAACCGTCCGATTGGTTGTCGGCTTGCTTTGCGTATGCGGCAGGGCGGGGTTGCATTCGTCGCCGGGCCTGCGCCTTCACCGGCCGGCCCGGTACACGGCCCGTGCTGTGGTGACAAACGGCTTGTTCGCAGCCGTCGGCGGCGGTACCATTGCGTTTTAATCGGCGGAGCGGATCATGCGGCAATTCCAACGTATTTCAGGCAGCATCGTGGCCCTGGTGACACCGATGTTCGAACACGGGTCAATCGACTATGCCAGCCTGGGCAGGCTGGTGGATTTCCATGTGGACAACGGCACCGACGGGATTGTCTCGGTCGGCACGTCGGGCGAATCGGCGACGCTGGATATGGATGAGCAGATCGAGGTGATTGCGCAAACGGTGGCGTTTGCCGCCGGGCGCATTCCGGTGATTGCCGGCACCGGCGGCAATTCCACCGCCGAGGCGCTCGAGCTGACCGAGCGCGCGGCGGCATTGGGGGTGCAGGCCTGCCTGCTGGTGGTGCCGTATTATAACAAGCCGACGCAGCACGGCCTGGTGCTGCATTTCACGCATATCGCCGAGCGGGTCGAGGTGCCGCTGCTGCTGTATAACGTGCCCGGTCGCACCGCATTGGATATGGCGAACGATACCGTGGTGCGGCTGGCGCAGGTGCCGAATATTGTCGGCCTCAAGGATGCTACGGCGGATATTTCCCGAGTGGCCGGGCTGGCCGCCGGTTGCGGGCCGGATTTTACGCTGTATTCCGGTGATGATGCGACCACGCTGGCGCTGATCAAGGCCGGTGGGCACGGCTGCATTTCGGTGACCGCGAACGTGGCGCCGCAGGGCATGCACGCGATGTGCCGGGCGGCGCTGGCCGGTGAGTTCGAGCGCGCGACGGCGCTGGATGGCGGCTTGCGGCGGCTGCACCGCGATTTGTTTATCGAGTCGAATCCGATTCCGGCCAAGTGGGCGGTGGCCGAGCTTGGGTTGATGCCGGGCGGCATCCGGCTGCCGCTGACGCCGTTGTCGGCGCAGTTTCACGCTACCGTCAAGCAGGCGATGCAGGCGGCCAATGCGGTCGGATAGCCGCGACGGTCTATCGAGCTTATCTTCACGGCTGACGCCGATCAGGGACGGCGGCCGCGCGCGGTCGGCGTTTCGCTGTCATCAATTGACCCGGCAGTTGCAGGCGCGGCTGCCGGGTTGTTTGCAGGTGCAGGCGCAGTATCTGCATTTCCTGTCGCTGCACGACGCGCTGAGCGAGCGGCAGCAGGCGGTCGCGGTGCAATTGCTGACTTACGGGACGCCGTTGGTGCCGGACCGGGACGACGAGCGGGCGGCGGTGGTGTGGCGGTTGAGTGTGCCGCGGCTGGGGACGATTTCACCCTGGTCGAGTAAGGCTACGGATATTTTTCATCGCTGCGGGCTGGGTGCGGTCGAGCGGGTCGAGCGCGGGGTGCGGTGGCGGTTGACGTTTGACCGCAGTGCGCCGGCGGCAGACGCGCTGGATGCGGCTTTGGCCGGCCTGCTGTTCGACCCGATGACCGAGTCGCTGCTGCGGGACGAGCAGGCGGATACGGTGTTTTCGCTGCCGCCGGCGGCGGCGCTGATGCATATCGATATTCTGGCCGGCGGTATCGATGCATTGCGGCGCGCCGATGCCCGCCTCGGGCTGGCGCTGAGCGCGGCCGAGCAGCGCTACCTGATCGCGCAGTTCGAGCGGCTGCGGCGCAACCCGACCGACGTCGAGTTGATGATGTTTGCGCAGATCAATTCCGAGCATTGCCGGCACAAGATTTTCAACGCCGACTGGCGGCTGGACGGCGCCGATCAATCGGCCTCGCTGTTTGATCTGATCAAGCAGACCCATCGGCGACAGCCGCACGGTACGCGGGTGGCGTATAGCGATAACGCGGCGGTGCTGTGCGGGGCGCAGGGCGAGCGGTGGATGGCGATGCCGGATCGGCGGTACCGCTACCGGCGCGAGGCGTTGCCGCTGACAATCAAGGTCGAAACGCATAATCATCCGACCGCGATTGCGCCGTTTGCCGGCGCCGCGACCGGGGCCGGCGGTGAAATCCGCGATGAGGCGGCGGCCGGGCGCGGTGGCCGGGCGCGGGCCGGGCTGGTCGGCTATTCGGTTTCGCATCTGCATCACCCGGCGCTGCCGGGTGCCTGGGAGGCGGCGGAGTGCCGGCCGCCGCGCATTGCGTCGGCGTTGCAGATCATGCTCGAGGCACCGCTGGGGGCGGCGGCGTTTAATAATGAGTTTGGGCGGCCCTGCATCGCCGGGTATTTCCGCAGTTTTGAGTACATTCCGACCGCCGGCGGCGGTGCGGCGAAAGCCGATTACCGCTATGGCTACCACAAGCCGATTATGCTGGCCGGCGGCATCGGGACGCTGCGCGAGCCGCATATCGATAAACTGCCGCTGCCCGGGCAGACGCCGATTATTGTGCTCGGCGGGCCGGCCATGCGCATCGGTCTGGGCGGCGGCAGTACATCGAGCATGGCCGGCGGCGATAGCTCGGAGGAATTGGAATTTGCCTCGGTGCAGCGCGGCAACCCGGAAATGCAGCGCCGCTGTCAGGAGGTGATCGACGCCTGCTGCGCGCGCGGTGCGGATAACCCGATCCGCTCGCTCCACGACGTCGGCGCCGGCGGGCTGTGCAATGCGCTGCCGGAGCTGGTGCAGGCCGACGGCAAGGGCGGTGCGTTTGAACTGCGCGCCATCAGCAGCGCCGAGCCGGGGATGTCGCCGATGCAGATTTGGTGCAACGAATCGCAGGAGCGGTATGTGCTGGCGCTCGAGCCGGGCGCATTGACCGAATTCGACGCGCTGTGCCGGCGCGAGCGCTGCCCGTATGCGGTCGTCGGGCGGGTAACCGAGCAGCCCGAGCTGACGCTGGTGGATGCGCACGCCGATGCGCCGGCGCGCACACCGATCGCGCTGCCGATGGAAACGCTGTTTGGCGCGCCGCCACGGATGCGCCGCGACGCCGTTTCGGTGGCGCGCCGACTGCCGCCGCTGCGGCTCGACGCGGTGCGGGTTGAGGCGGCTTTGGAGCGGGTGCTGACGTTTCCGGCGGTGGCCGACAAGAGTTTTCTGATTACGATTGCCGACCGCAGCGTCGGCGGGCTGGTGTGCCGCGATCAGATGGTCGGCCGGTGGCAGGTGCCGGTGGCCGATGTCGGGGTGGTCGCCGATAGCTATACCGGCTATACCGGCGCGGCCATGGCCATCGGCGAGCGCACGCCGCTGGCGGTGCTCGACGCGCCGGCGAGCGGGCGCATTGCGGTGGCCGAGGCGATTACCAATATCGCCGCCGCGCCGATTGAGCGGCTGTCGCAGGTCAAGCTGTCGGCCAATTGGATGGCGGCGGCCGGCGAGCCGGGGCAGGACGCCGATTTGTACGCGACGGTGCGGGCGGTGACGCAGGAGCTGTGCATCCCGATCGGGCTGTCGATCCCGGTCGGCAAGGATTCGATGTCGATGCAGAGTATCTGGCGCGATGGCGACCGCGGCACGCATAAGGCGGTCGCGCCGCTCTCGCTGATTGTCAGCGCGTTCGCGCCGGTGAGCGACGTGCGCGGTACGCTGACGCCGCAATTGCGCGCGGATGTGGGCGCGAGTGAGCTGTGGCTGATTGACCTTGGGCATGGCCGCAATCGCCTGGGCGGCTCGGCGCTGGCGCAGGTGTATCGGCAGTTGGGCAATCAGCCGGCGGATCTGGATGAGGCGCAGGATTTGCTGCGCTTGTTTCAATTGGTGCAGGCCGCCAATCGACAGCGGCTGCTGCTGGCCTATCACGACCGGTCGGACGGCGGGCTGGCGGTGACGCTGTGCGAGATGGCATTCAGCGCCCGCTACGGGCTTGAGATCGACCTGCCGGAGTTGGCGGATACCGGCCCGGGTGACGCGGGGCCGGGCGGCAATGGCGCGGACGGCGATGACCTGGCCTGGCTGTTCAACGAGGAGCCGGGGGCGGTGGTGCAGCTGCGGTGCACCGACCGGCAGGCGTTCCAACGGCTGCTGGATACGTATGCGCTGACCGCCGTCGCGCAGCGGATTGGGCGGCCGCTGGCCGGCGATCGGATTGTGCTGCGCCGCGGCCGCTCGGCGCTGCAACTCAGCCGCACCCGGCTGCATCGTCTGTGGTCGCAGACGACGTTTCAGATGCAGCGCCTGCGCGATAACCCGGAGACCGCACAGCAGGAATACGACCGCCTGCTGGATACCGCCGACCCGGGGCTGTCGGCCACGCTCGGCTTCGACCCGCATGACGATATCAGCGCGCCGTACCGGCATCGGGGCGTCAAGCCGCGGGTGGCCATTTTGCGCGAGCAGGGGGTGAACGGCCACCTGGAAATGGCGGCGGCGTTCGCGCGCGCCGGGTTTGAGCCGTGGGACGTGACGATGCACGACCTGAGCGCGGAGGCGAACGGCAGCCGCATCGATCTGGCCGATTTCAAGGGCCTGGCCGCGTGCGGCGGTTTTTCTTTTGGCGACGTGCTGGGGGCCGGTGAAGGCTGGGCGAAATCGATTTTGTTCAACCCGCAGCTGCGCGATCAATTGCAGCCGTTTTTTGCCCGCGCGGATACGTTTTCGCTGGGCGTCTGCAACGGCTGTCAAATGCTGTCGGCGATCCGCGCGCTGATCCCCGGCGCAGCGCATTGGCCGGCCTTTTTGCGCAATGCGTCGGAGCAATACGAGTCCCGGCTGGTGATGGTGGAGGTGCCGCGCAATCGGTCGATTTTGTTTGCCGATATGCACGGCAGCCGCCTGCCCATCGCCGTCGCGCACACCGAAGGCCGCACCGGCTATCGACAGCCCGACGACCTGGCGCAACTGCGGCGGCAGCAGCAGGTCTGCCTGCGCTTCATCGACCACGCCGGTCAACCCGCCGAGCGCTACCCGTTCAACCCCAACGGCTCCACCGACGGCGCGACCGGCTTTACCAGCGACGACGGCCGCGCCACCATCCTGATGCCGCACCCGGAACGCGTCTTTCGCAGCGTCGCGTGCTCATGGCACCCCGATGAATGGGGCGAAGACAGCCCGTGGATGCGGCTGTTCCGCAACGCCCGCGCCTGGGTCAATTGAGCGCAATGCCGCCGCCGCACCGGTTCATCCCCGCGACCGGTGCTATGCCGAATAGATTACCACGCCGTGCTGACGGACAAATGTAAGCGGGATTTTCGGGTTATTGATATCCTTGCCGTGGTTATCGTGCCACTGCTTTTCCCATTTCGAGTAATACGGTTCCATCTCCGCCGGCGTCAGCTGGTGAATCGACAACAGCCGTATGCCTTCATAAACTGCGAAAATCCAACCCACTTGCCGGTATTTTTCGATCAGCATGGGGTTCATGTGATGATGGGTAGAAAATTGGCGGGTTAAAAGAATATTAGCCGATTTCAGCTCGTATTCGTTGCCCGCGCCATCCCGGGCATCGTTGCCTTGTCTGCCGGGCAAGGCCTGCAATCCGGTCAGCAGCAGCACTTGGAGCAATTTGCCGCCGTTGTCTTGAAAGATGTCGTGTATGCCGTGCTTCTCTGCAAGCCGCTGAAGCTGTAAGATAGCAGGGTATATTGCATTGAAAACAGCGATGTCCGGGTGTTGCTCAATCATTCGTCAGCAGCTCCTTGATTTGTATTTCCAACGCATTTGCCAGGCGCTCGATATTGTCGATGGAAATATTCCTCTCGCCCCGCTCCACCGAGCCGATATAGGTCCGGTGCAGTCCGGCGATACCGGCAAGCCCTTCTTGTGACAGTCCTTTTTGCACTCGAAACTGTTTCAGTTTCCCGGCAAAAACCTTTCTGATACTGTGGCTGGTATTTGCGCCCGACATGGCGGTATAATCTATTCATGACGACTATACGTCTACAGACTATAAGTAGCTTTCTCGCAGGCCGCCGAGCAGAATGAACCCAGCCCCGAAATTATCCGTCAATCCGGCCTATACCACTGATTGGGGCAGTGCCTATTGTGGCGACTCGTTAGCGCTTTTATCTCAATTTTCCGACAACAGTATTAATCTGGTAATGACCAGCCCGCCGTTTGCATTGCTGCGGAAAAAGGAATATGGCAATAAAGATCAAGGCGAATATATCGAGTGGTTATCCGAGTTTGCTAAAGTGGTGTTGAAAAAACTCACACTCGACGGGAGTTTTGTGCTCGATCTCGGTGGTGCATATCAAAAAGGCGTGCCCTCCAGAAGTCTGTATAACTTCCGCATTCCGATTCATTTTTGTGACCGGCTCGGCTTCTTTCTGGCGGAAGATTTCTACTGGTTTAACCCGTCAAAACTGCCCAGCCCGATTGAGTGGGTCAATAAAAGAAAAATCAGAGCCAAGGATTCGGTAAATACCGTTTGGTGGTTTAGCAAAACAGAGTTTCCCAAAGCGGATGTCACGAATGTGCTAATCGAGTACAGCGACCGAATGAAAAAGCTGCTGCACGCCCCGGAGCGGTTTTATACCCCCAAAAAGCGACCGTCGGGGCATGATATCGGCACCGGGTTTGGGAAAAACAACCACGGCGCGATCCCTTCCAATTTGCTGCAAATACCCAATTCCGAATCCAACGGCGCGTATATGGCAGGGTGCAAGGAAATCGGCATAAAAAGCCATCCTGCAAGATTCCCGGCCCGGCTGCCCGAATTTTTTATTAAATTTTTAACCGCGCCGGGAGACGTCGTTGTGGATATCTTTGCCGGGTCGAATACAACGGGTTTTGTCGCCGAAACGGAGCGGCGAAGCTGGTACGCCTTTGATCTGGAGCTTGATTATGTGGCCGCATCATCGTTCCGGTTTCTGGATAAGGGCATAAGCCGTGATGAATTATCGGAAATCTATCAGGCGATCAAAGCCGGCAACTCCGTCAGCCTGGAAAAATATAAGAAACAGATGTCGGTTTTCGGGCGTAGAAAGGCGGCATCATAAACTGCCGTCCGTGGTAGAATCGCCGCTGTCGGCACCGGGCCGACACGGATGCGTCCGATCAACCCTGGCCATCAGGAAGCAGTGTGGCTGTCTCTTTTTCACTCGATAAGGTTTTCCCTTTTTTGCGCTGGACGCGCAATGTCAATCGGGAAACGCTGCGCGCCGACGCGATTGCCGGCTTGACCGGGGCCGCGATTGTGCTGCCGCAAGGGGTGGCATTTGCCACTATTGCCGGGATGCCGCCGGAGTACGGCTTGTATGCGAGCATTGTGCCGGCGATTGTGGCGGCGCTGTTCGGCTCTTCCTGGCACCTGGTTTCCGGGCCGACTACAGCGGCGTCGATTGTGATGTTTTCAGCGCTGAGCACGCTGGCGATCCCGGGCACACCGGCGTATGTGCAGCTGGCGATTACGCTGGCGTTTATGGTCGGTGCGATACAGCTGATCATGGGGCTGTCCGGGCTGGGGACGCTGGTCAACTTTATTTCTCATTCGGTGATTGTCGGCTTTACCGCCGGCGTGGCGATCTCGATTGTGAGCAGACAGCTGATGCCGCTGCTTGGCCTGGACGTGCTCCTGCACGAAGCGGGGGGTGATGAGTTGGCGCTGCATCAGCAGATCGGGTTTCTGGTTGACCACTGGCAGTCGCTGCATCCGCTGGTCTCTCTGGTCGGGCTGACGACGATCGTGGTCGCCGTGCTGACCAAGCGAAAATGGCCGCACATACCGGGCATGATTATCGCGATGCTGGTCGGCAGTCTGCTGGCGGTGGTGCTGAACGCGACGCTGGAGGATACCGGCGTTCAGATGATTGGCGCGCTGCCGCGGCAACTGCCGCCGTTGTCGACGCCGGATTTTTCGGTCGCCACGTTCAAGCAACTGGCGCCGCTGGCATTGGCGATGACCGTGCTGGCGTTGACCGAAGCGGTTTCTATCTCCCGCTCTCTGGCGCTCAAATCCGGTCAGGTGATTCAGGGCAGCCAGGAGTTTATCGGCCAGGGGCTGGCGAATATCGCCGGCAGTTTTTTCTCCGCCTACGTGGCCACCGGCTCATTCAACCGCAGCAGCGCCAATTATGATGCCGGCGCCGTTACCCCGCTGGCGTCGGTCCTGGCCGGCGGGCTGCTGCTGCTGCTGATTCCGCTGCTGGCACCGTTGACCGCGTATTTGCCGACCAGCGCGATTGCCGGGCTGCTGATCATCCTGGCCTGGCGGATCATCGATTTCAAGCATATACAGAAAATTCTGCGTACCGACCGCCGGGAAACGCTGATCCTGTCGATTACGTTTTTCAGCACGCTGTTTCTCGAGCTGGAGTTTGCCATCCTGCTCGGCGTTTTGTTGTCGCTGGTCGTGTTTCTGCGCACGACCTCGCGCCCCAGACTGCTGCCGCGGGTGCCGGGCCCGGAGCTGGCGCATCGCAAGTTCGCCTCGGGCCTGCAGCGCGAGGAGTGCCCGCAATTGAAAATTCTGCGCCTGGATGACTCGATTTACTTTGGCTCGGTCACGCATATCCGCGAGCTGTTTCGCCTGTATCGGGAAAAATACGACAAACAGAAGCATTTGCTGCTGCTGACCAAGGGCATCAATCAGGTCGATATGTCGGGCGCCGAACTGCTGGCGGATGAGACCTCCCAGCGGCGGCAGATGGGCGGGGATTTTTATATGTACCGGCTCAAGGACACCGCCAGCAAAATCCTGAAAGCCGGCGGCTATCTCGATTATATCGGCGACAGCAATATCTTCGATTCAAAGGAGCAGGCGATCAAAGGCATCTTCGACCGGCTGGATAAAAACATCTGCCAGCACTGCCGCAGCCGCATCTTTGTCGAATGCCAATCGGTGCCGGCACCGCCGAGCGACGATGCGGACGCACCGGCGGCGAGCGCACCGCCGACGGCGCAACCCGAGCTCCCCCCGCCGCTTGCGCCGGCGGGCGACGGGCCGGGCAATGCGGGGCGCGAAGCCGGTTAACCGTCCCTGATTAAAGGGCGCTTAAAAGGTGCTTAAAGGGTGCTTAAAAGGCGATTTAACCCCTTTTAAACCCCCTGATTAAAGCGCAATTAAAGAGGCGCGCCGCCCTGCGCTTCTCGCCGGGCGACAAATGCGGCCAGCGCTTCGCGTCTGTCGACCGCCATTTGCGGCGCCGTATAGGAGTCGAGCAGCGCGCGGTAGATGCGCTCGGCGCGCTGCTCGGCGTGCTCGGCGCCGGCTTCCTGCCAGCTTTCAAAGTTGCGCCAGTCGGACAGGAACGGGGTGTAAAACGCCGATTGATAGCGCGCCATCGTGTGCTCACTGCCAAGGAAGTGCCCGCCGGGCGCCACCCGGCCAATCGCGTCGAGCGCCAGCTCGTCGGCGCTGAAGTCGATCGGTTTGACGAATTCCATCAGCGCCTGAATCATCTCCGCATCGACGATGAATTTCTCGAACGACGCGGTCAGCCCGCCTTCCAGCCAGCCGAGGCCGTGATAGATGAAGTTGGAGCGGCTCAGCACGCCGGCCCAGAGCGCCATCTGCGATTCATAGACCGCCTGCGCGTCGAGCGCATTGGAGGCGTTGGCGTTGGAGCTGCGGTACGGCAGTCCATAGCGCCGGGCAAGCTGCCCGCTGATCACCGTGCTTTTGCTAAACTCCGGCGTGCCGAACGCCGGCGCGCCGGATTTCATATCGATGTTGGAGGTGAAGCTGCCGTACATGACCGGCGTCCCGCGGCGGCAGATTTGCGCAAACGCAATCCCGGCCAGCGCCTCGGCGTTTTGCAGCACCAGCGCGCCGGCCAGCGACACCGGCGCCATCGCCCCGGCGAGCGTGAACGGGGTGATAATAATCGGCTGGCCGACGCGCGCGCATTCGATGATGCCCCACAGCATCGAGGCGTCGTATTTGCGCGGCGAATTCGGATTGATCGAGGCGAATACGCTCGGCTGCGCAATCAAACCGGCGTCATCCAGACCGCGCGCGAGGCGCACCATTTGCAGCACGTCCCGCGTCCGCTCACGGCTGTGCGAATACACCCGGAAGGGCCTGTCGGTCATTTGCAGCAGGGCGTCGGTCGCGCGCAGGTGGCGGACGGCGACCGGAATATCGGTCGGCTCCACCGGATAGCCCGGGATCGTTTGCGCGACATTGATCTGCTGCGCCAGTTTGAGAAAATTGCAAAAATCGGCGAAATTGCCCGCGCGCCGCCCGCCGGCAAGGTCGGTGCTGTTGGGCGGGCTGCTGACGGTGGAGAAATTGATATAGCGCCCGCCGAAGATCAGCGCACGGTCGGGGTCGCTGCCGGTCAGCTTGAACGTCGCCGGCGCCAGCGCAACATATTCCAGCAGCATCTCCGGGTCGAAGCGCACGATGGCGTCGTCCGCACCGACGTGGGCACCGGCCTGCTGCAACAGCCGCCGGGCTTCCGCCAGCTCAAACGCAATGCCGTGCCGGCTGAGCACCTGCAACGAGGCCGCGTGCACGGCTTCCAGCGCGTCTTCGGTAGCCAGCTCCAGCGGTTTGATTGCCACCTGATACTGCTGCATCGGATGCTGCGACAGGCCCTGAACGACGCTGCGGCGCTGTCGATTTCGGGTTCGCGTCATCGGCTCCCCGGCGTATTGCCCGGCGTATTGCCCGGGATTTTGCGCCCGCCGGGCGGCGTGTGCGGGCAGTGGGTGGCAGCGATAATCGGGTGTGCTATAGTCGCCGCCACGCAGTCGAAAACCCGGCGCAACCGCCGCCAAAACAGCGGTATGTTGACCGCCCGAGTGCACTGTTTCAACTCGAAAATTCGATACGGAGAATTTGACACGAGCATGAAGGCCATCCGGTCGCTAACGGGTCGATTTGCGGGTCGCATGATGCGCATTGACGACAGCATAGCCCCAAACAGAGCGTATGTGCGTTGTGGCGACCGGTAATTGTGTTTCAATTGTGCAACCAGATTGGCGTTCTTTAGCAATGAAAAGTAATGAAAAATCGTTCACCCCCGCAGCCACACCGGCTGCGGTTGGCTATCATGATTTGTCCCGGGCCGATAAGGCGCCGGTAGAAAAAGCGGTACGCAGCGGCTACTCCCGCCGCGACGTGCTCAAGCGCATGGCGTCCAACCTGCACGGCCCGAATGACCGGCTCGACCCGACGCTGTTTACCGCAACCATTGATTATACCCATGGCCGGGCACGCTATAACCACTGAGAAATGCGAATTACTGGCGCGAGGGCGCCAACCTGGAGGCCTGCGAAATCACCGGGCGACTGCCTCGAATGTGCGCAGCCGGTTCAGGTTGATATGCTTCACCGTTCACCTGTCCATAAGAAAACCCTGTTCATGGGTTAAGATATTTTTTTATTTTTCATTATCAAGATAGCGGTCGCAGGTGCATACTAGATCGTCAAATCGCCGTCACGACATACGCTGTGTCGGGTGACGGAAATGCCTGACCGGGAGCAGACCATGACCGCTGAAACTGTGATCAAACACGCCGATATGGCGTTGAACCTGGTTGATCTGGATCGCTATCCGATCGCAGATGTCTCGCAAGGCGAAGGCGCCGTGTTCTTGAACAGCTGTCAGAACCAGATGGAAACCCATGGCTGGTGCAATTTTGACGGTTTCCTTAGGCCAGATGCGCTGGCTTTGCTGGAAGACGAAGCAAACAGCTTGCTGCCCACAGCCGAAACGCTGACGATCAAACGCACGATCTATCAGGGAAATGCAGACCCATCCGCCCCTGCAAACGACCCAGGGCGGCGCGAATATACGCATGTGGCGCGACAGTTGGCAGACGATCAGATTCCGCCGGTGTCAATTTTGCAAAAGCTCTACAAGTCGGAGATTTTGACGGATTTCGTGCGGCGCGTTCAGAAAAAGCAAGTGCTCTATCGCTGTGCCGATGAATTCCAGGCGCTCAATATCGTGGCGCTGGAACCGGGCAGCTGGCATGCCTGGCATTACGACACGACAGAATGCACCATTACATTGCTGTTGCAGGCGGCTGAAAAAGGCGGCGAATTCGCCTTTATCCCCAATTCGCGCACCGACGACACCGAGGACCGTGACAGCGTCGACAAGCTGCTTGCAGGCGACATGTCGGTGGCAAGAACCTTCAGTCGGGGCGCCGGAACCTTCACCTTGTTCCGGGGGGGATATTCTCTTCATGGGGTGACGAAAGTCGAGGGAAACAGGCCGCGTATCACCGCTATCATGGCCTATAGCGAACAACCCGACACGGTGCTGAACGACGAGGTCAATATCAGGATCTATGGCAAACGGGTCGAGAAAATTCTGGCTGCCCGTAACGCAGCATGAAATATCCAAAATCAAGCGAGTGTGAATCACAGTCGAAACGTAACAGGTGCGAGATATGAAAACGGCTTTATTGGTTATCGATGTACAGATGGCATTGGCCCATGATGACGCCAACGGGGCAGAACGCTCGTGCCCTCAGGCAGAACAGAATATCGGGTCGCTGCTGGCCGCGTTTCGCGAGCGCGGTGATACCGTGGTTCACATTCACCATCATGGGCTTGACCCATCCGATGCATTCCATGCCGACGCACCGGGCGCGCCGGTGCAACCCGTCGCCGCACCGATTGCAGGCGAGGCTGTCTACGTCAAACATGTCAGCAGTGCATTTGCAGGTTCCACGTTGGAACGCGATTTGCGATCTGCCGGGGTTGAGCGTGTTGTCACCTGTGGCGCGACGGCCAATCACTGTGTGGAATCTGCGACCCGCGCAGCCTCTGATCTGGGATTTGAGACGATCTATGCCTCTGATGCCGTCTGGGCCTATGCGGTCACTGGTCCTGATGGCGTTGAACATGCTGCTGAACAGGTGCATTCCACATCGCTCAGCACAGTGCAGGGCGAATTTGCGACTGTGCTGCCGACGGCACAAATACTGGCCGACCAAACCAACCTGAAGAAATAGCAAGCCCCACTATGCGCATAGGATTTATTGGCCTTGGAACAATGGGCGCGGCCGCCTGTTTGAACTTGATCCGGGGTGGGCATCAGCTGACAGTATGCGATCTGAACCCCAGACGTGCGGTTGCGCATCTAGAGCTTGGCGCGGCATGGGCCGACACACCAGGCGAGGCGGCAAAGGGTACGGAGGTCGTTTTCACGATGGTTTTTGGACCCGGACAGATTGCAGATGTCGTGCGTGGCGCACATGGTCTGGCGTCTGCAATGGGGTCAGGACAAGTCTGGATTGACATGACCACCAACCAACCGGAACTGGTGCGCGCGCTGGCCGGCGAGATTGAAGCTACGGGTGCCAGGGCGATTGATGCGCCTGTCACGGGCGCGGTTGACGGTGCCCGCACAGGCAATATGTCGCAATTCGCAGGCGGCGACGAAGCGACTGTCGAACGGCTCCGGCCGGTGATGGAGTTGATGGGACCTGTGCACTACATGGGCCCGATTGGGACTGGCGCGATCACCAAACTTGCCAGCAACCAGCTTTGGGCCATTCACGCAACGGCCATGGGCGAGTCGTTAGTGATGGCCGTCAAATCCGGTGTCGAACTGCCACGCGCATGGGAAGCCCTGAAAACAGGCGCAAGCGAAAGCTGGTGCCTGCATCACGACGCACCATCCGTCTTTGCCGGTCATTACGACCCGTCCTTCACGCTGGACCTGTGCCAAAAGGATCTGGGGCTGATCGTCGCGGCCTGTGATGTCGCCGGAACCGTTGCCCCTGTCACGCGGCTTGTGGCCGCGCAATTTGACAAGGCCCGCGTGACCTATGGCGGCGATAAGGGCGAACTGCACGTGGTGAAGCTGGAGGAAGACGCTGCCGGAATATCTCTGCAAATGGATGGAGACTGGGTTCCGCATTGGGAGAAGTAAACGCATTGCCGACGATCCCGGAACACACGGTTAGATATCCGAATGCACTCGGCGACAAAGACGGCCTTGCAGTCACTGGTCGGCTCGGCAAGCGTCGCTGCGCGGCTTCCCCGAGTCGGTCGTTCGTGCGTCGCGCAGCATGTATGCTGACCGGAGGTCGGGGTTTCGGAACGAGCTGTGGATTCGTCGGGCGCGTGTCTCTGAGCCCCGGCGTATTGCCCGGCGTATTGCTCGGGATTTTACGCCCGCCGGGCGGCGTGTGCGAGCAGTGGGTGGCATCGATAATTGACATCGATAATCGGGTGTGCTACACCCGTCGCCACGCAGTCGGAAACCCAGCGCAGCCGCCAAAACAGCGGTATGTTGGCCGCCCGAGTGCGCTGTTTCAACTCGAAAATTCGATACGGAGAATTTGACACGAGTAATGCAGGCCATCAGGCCGCTAACAGGTCGATTTGCGGGTCGCGTGATGCGCATTGACGACAGCATGGCCCCAAACAGGGCGTATGTGCACTGTGGCGACCGGTAATTTTTTGTTTCAATTGTGCAACCAGATTGGAGCTCTTTAGCAATGAAAAGTAATGAAAAATCGTTCACCCCCGCAGCCACACCGGGTGCGGTTGGCTATCATGATTTGTCCCGGGCCGATAAGGAGCTGGTAGAAAAAGCGGTACGCAGCGGCTACTCCCGCCGCGACGTGCTCAAGCTCATGGCGGTCACCGGCGTCACCGTGGCGACGGCGCAAAATCTGCTCAGCACCGGCGGTCGGGCGATGGCGCAGACGCCCATAAAAGGCGGCTCTGTGCGCATGGCGGCCAGCCTGCACGGCCCGAATGACCAGCTCGACCCGACGCTGTTTACCTCAACCATTGATTATACCCGTGGCCGGGCACTCTATAACAGCCTGATCCAGCACGCCAACGATCTCACCCCGCAGCCCGAGTTGGCGGAAGAATTCCTGCCCAACCAGGATGCCAGCGAATGGACGTTCAAAATCCGCAAAGGCGTCGAGTTCCATGACGGCAGCAAAATGACCGCCGATGACGTCGTCTGGAGCATGAATCGGCATATCGCTGAAGATTCAAAATCGACCATCAAATCGATTATGGAGACGGTGAAAGAGTGGAAAAAAGTCGGCCCGTACGAAGTCAAGGCCACATTGGCGGAGCCCAATGCCGACCTGCCGATAGTACTGGGGCTGTTCCAGGCCAAAATCGTCAAAAACGGCAGTACCGGCGAGGGCAACGGCACCGGGCCGTTTACGCTCGAATCATTCGAGCCCGGCATCAAGTCCACCCATCTGAGAAATCCGAATTACTGGCGCGAGGGCGCCAACCTGGAGGCCTGCGAAATCACCGCCATTACCGACTCGGTGGCGCGCGTCAACGCGCTGGTTTCCGGCGGCATGGATATGGCCGCGTCGATCGAGCCGAAGGCCATCAAGCAGGTTGAAGCCACCCCGGGCGTGCGCATCTCGTCGCTGCCGGCGGCGGTGCAGATGAGCATCTGCTGTCTTAAAGACGTCGCGCCGGGCAGCTCGGATGACTTCGTCAAGGGCATGCAATATATCCAGGACCGCGAGCGCATCGTCTCCCGGATACTCAAGGGGCACGGCTCGACGGGCAACGATCAACCGATCTCCTCGGCGCATGGCAAGGACTTTTGCCACGAGCTGGCGCAGCGCGAATACGACCCGGACAAAGCCAGATTCCACTTCGAAAAATCCGGCATCTCGTCCGCCGAGTTGTTTGTCGCCTCGGTCGCCGTCGGCATCGAGGACGCCTGCCTGCTGGCGCAGGCCAATTGCGCTAAAATCGGCTTCGATCTGAAGATCAAACGCGTCCCGACCGACGGCTATTGGGGTGCGATCTGGATGATGGAGCCGATGAACGTGGTGACCTGGAACATGCGCCCGACGGCGAATTCGCAGCTGGCGATTCAGTTTGCGCCGGGGGCGAAGTGGAATGATACGCACTGGGACAACACCCGCATGGGCGAGTTGCTGAAGCTGTCGCTGTCGGAGCTGGACCCGGCCAAACGGCACGCGATGTACTGCGAAATGCAGATGCTGGTGCATGAAAACAGCGGCATCGTCACGCCGGCTTTTGTCAACATTATCGACGGCTTGAACGAGAAAGTAAAAGGCATGCCGACGGTACCGCTCGGGGAGTTGGGCGGCTGCGAATGGCCGGAGTTCTGCTGGCTCGACGCCTGATGCGGTCTTCGCTCTGTCGCTTCGACGCGGTCGGCAGGTAATTTACCGGCCACGCGCCAGGCCGGCGGTTGGTTTACCGCCGGCTTTTTTTTATTGCCGTTGCCGCCACCCGTAGCGACGGCCAAGCCGGCGACGTGCGCCCCGCTGCTGACGGCGCGTGCGGTCGGCTGGCGACGGGCTGACCCCCTCAGATACAGGCACCCTCAGCCTGTCACGCGGCTTGTGGCCGAGCAATTTGACAAGGCCAGAGTGACCTATGGCGGCGATAAGGGCGAACTGCACATGGTGAAGCTGGAGGAAGACGCTGCCGGAATATCTCTGCAAATGGATGGAGACTGGGTTCCTCATTGGGAGAAGTAAACGTATTGCCGACGATCCCGGAACACACTGTTAGATATCCGGATGCACTCGGCGACAAAGGCGGCCTTGCAGTCACTGGTCGGCTCGGCAAGCGTCGCTGCGCGCTTCCTCGAATCGGTCGTTCGTGCGTCGCGCAGCATGTATGCTGACCGGAGGTCGGGGTTTCGGAACGAGTTGTGGATTCGTCGGGCGCTTGTCTCTGAGCTCCGGCGTATTGCCCGGGATTTTACGCCCGCCGGGCGGCGTGTGCGAGCAGTGGGTGACATCGATAATCGGGTGTGCTATAGTCGCCGCCACGCAGTCGGAAACCCGGCGCAGCCGCCAAAACCGCGGGATGTTGACCACCCGAGTGCGCTGTTTCAACTCGAAAATTCGATACAGAGAATTTGACACGAGTAATGCAGGCCATCAGGCCGCTAACAGGTCGATTTGCGGGTCGCGTGATGCACATTGACGACAACATAGCCCCAGACAGGGCGTATGTGCGTTGCGGCGACCGGTAATTTTTTGTTTCAATTGTGCAACCAGATTGGAGTTCTTTAGCAATGAAAAGTAATGAAAAATCGTTCACCCCCGCAGCCACACCGGGTGCGGTTGGCTATCATGATTTATCCCGGGCCGATAAGGAGCTGGTAGAAAAAGCGGTACGCAGCGGCTATTCCCGCCGCGACGTGCTCAAGCTCATGGCGGTCACCGGCGTCACCGTGGCGACAGCGCAAAATCTGCTCAGCACCGGCGGTCGGGCGATGGCGCAGACGCCCATAAAAGGCGGCTCTGTGCGCATGGCGTCCAACCTGCACGGCCCGAATGACCAGCTCGACCCGACGCTGTTTACCTCAACCATTGATTATACCCGTGGCCGGGCACTCTATAACAACCTGATCCAGCACGCCAACGATCTCAGCCCGCAGCCCGAGTTGGCGGAAGAATTCCTGCCCAATAACGATGCCAGCGAATGGACGTTCAAAATCCGCCAAGGCGTTGAGTTCCATGACGGCAGCAAACTGACCGCCGATGACGTCGTCTGGAGCATGAATCGGCATATCGCTGAAGATTCAAAATCGACCATCAAATCGATTATGGAGACGGTGAAAGAGTGGAAAAAAGTCGGCCCGTACGAAGTCAAGGCCATATTGGCGGAGTCCAATGCCGACCTGCCGATAGTGCTGGGGCTGTTCCAGGCCAAAATCGTCAAAAACGGCAGTACCGGCGAGGGCAACGGCACCGGGCCGTTTACGCTCGAATCATTCGAGCCCGGCATCAAGTCCACCCATCTGAGAAATCCGAATTACTGGCGCGAGGGCGCCAACCTGGAGGCCTGCGAAATCACCGCCATTACCGACCCGGTGGCGCGCGTCAACGCACTGGTTTCCGGCGGCATGGATATGGCCACGCTGATCGAGCCGAAGGCCATCAAGCAGGTTGAAGCCACCCCGGGCGTGCGCATCTCGTCGCTGCCGGCGGCGGTGCAGATGAGCATCTGCTGTCTTAAAGACGTCGCGCCGGGCAGCTCGGATGACTTCGTCAAGGGCATGCAATATATCCAGGACCGCGAGCGCATCGTCTCGCGGATACTCAAGGGGCACGGCTCGATGGGCAACGATCAACCGATCTCCTCGGCGCATGGCAATGACTTTTGCCACGAGCTGGCGCAGCGCGAATACGACCCGGACAAAGCCAAATTCCACTTCGAAAAATCCGGCATCTCGTCCGCCGAGTTGTTTGTCGCCCCGGTCACCGTCGGCATCCAGGACGCCTGCCTGCTGGCGCAGGCCAATTGCGCTAAAATCGGCTTCGATCTGCAGATCAAACGCGTCCCGACCGACGGCTATTGGGGCGCGATCTGGATGATGGAGCCGATGAACGTGGTGACCTGGAACATGCGCCCAACGTCGAATTCGCAGCTGGCGATTCAGTTTGCGCCGGGGGCGAAGTGGAATGATACGCACTGGGACAACGCCCGCATGGGCGAGCTGCTGAAGCTGTCGCTGTCGGAGCTGGACCCGGTCAAACGGCACGCGATGTACTGCGAAATGCAGATGCTGGTGCATGAAAACAGCGGCATCGTCACGCCGGCTTTTGTCAACATTATCGACGGCTTGAGCGAGAAAGTAAAAGGCATGCCGACGGTGCCGCTCGGGCAGTTGGGCGGTTGCGAATGGCCGGAGTTCTGCTGGCTCGACGCCTGATGCGGTCTTCGCTCTGTCGCTTCGACGTGGTCGGCAGGTAATTTACCGGCCACGCGCCAGGCCGGCGGTTGGTTTACCGCCGGCTTTTTTTTTATTGCCGTTGCCGCCACCCGCAGCGACGGTACAAGCCGGCGACGGGCTGACCTCCTCAGATACAGGCACCCTCAGATAGAGGCAAGCGCATTATGATAGTGCAAATGACATTGCGCCGAATCGGCATCGGCATCGCCACGCTGATTGTGGTTTCCATCATCGTCTTCATCGGCACCAGCATTCTGCCCGGTGACGTGGCGCAAATCGTGCTCGGGCAGAGCGCGACGCCGGAAACCCTGGCCGCCCTGCGCGCCGAGCTCGGCCTCGATCAGCCCGGCTACGTGCGCTATTTCTCGTGGCTGGGCAACATGGCCACCGGCGATCTCGGCATCTCCAAGGCCGGCGGCGCCAGCATCTCCAGTGTGATCGACAGCCGGCTCGGCAACACCATGCTGATGGCCGGCCTGGTCGCGGTGATTTCCATTCCGCTGTCGGTGGCGCTGGGGCTGTGGAGCGCGATGCACCCCGGCACCTGGCTCGACCGGATGGTCACTTTCGGCACGCTGAGTACGATTTCGGTGCCGGAGTTTTTTATCGCCACAATCCTGGTGCTGATCTTCGCGGTCGAGCTGCACTGGCTGCCGTCAACCGCCTATATGAGCGGCAGTGAAACCGGATGGCAGCTGGCCAGGGCGCTGGCAATGCCGATCATCACGCTGGTGATTGTCGTCTCGGCGCAAATGATCCGCATGACCCGCGCCGGCATCTTGAACGTCATGAACTCGCCGTATATTGAAATGGCGATCTTGAAGGGGGTGCCGCGCCACCGGATTATCCTGCGGCATGCTTTTTTTAACGCCATCGGCCCGATCGTCAATGTGATCGCGCTGAACCTGGCCTACCTGGTCAGCGGGGTCGTGATTGTCGAGACGATTTTCGCGTACCCCGGCCTGGCCAAGCTGATGATTGACGGCGTGCAAACCCGCGATCTGCCGCTGGTGCAGGCCTGCGCGATGATTTTCTGCGGCGCCTACGTGCTGCTGATACTGGTTGCCGATATCGCGTCGATTCTGGCCAATCCACGGCTGAGACACCCCAAATGAGCCCCCAAAGACCGGACACCCCATGACGCAAGACGAAAAAACCCCGGCGACGTCCGCAGTCGACACCATCGACCGCTTCGACGAACTGCCCGATGCGCCGCCGAAAAAGGGCCTCAAACTTTCCTGGGTCGGCAAGACCGCAGTGGCGATTGTCGCCTTGTGGCTGATCATCGCGGCGATCGGCCCGGCGGTGGCACCGTTTCATGAAATGGATATCGCCGGTGATGACGGCTATTTGCCCGGCGACAGTGAGTTTATGCTCGGCACCGATTATCTCGGGCGCGATACCCTGTCGCGGATTATCTGGGGCGCGCGCACGACCATCGGCATTTCGCTGCTGGCCACGCTGCTGGCGTATTTCATCGGCATCACCCTCGGCATCGCCGCCGCCGTCAAAAGCGGCTGGGTCGATATGCTGGTCAGCCGCATCAACGACGCCATCCTGGCGCTGCCCTCGATCATGCTCGGCTTGATTGTGATCGCCGCATTGGGCTCGTCGATACCGATTCTGATTGGCACCGCGTCGGTTATTTATGCCTCCAGCGTGTTTCGGATCGCACGCGCACTGGGGCAGGACATCATGGTGCAGGACTATGTCGAGGCCGCCCGCGCGCGCGGCGAGGGCCTGTGGTGGATCATCCGCGCGGAGGTGCTGCCGAACGCGGCCATGCCGCTGGCGACCGACTTCGGCTTGCGGCTGGTCTTTGTCGTGCTGTTTATTTCCAGCCTGAGCTTTCTCGGCCTCGGCGTGCAGCCGCCCACCGCCGACTGGGGCAGCATGGTGCGCGAAAACCTGTCGGGCATCACCTACGGCTCCTACGCGGCCATCTGGCCGGCCTTTGCGATCGCCACCTTTACCATTTCGATCAACCTGATTGTCGATGATATATCGGCCAAATCCGGCGGCAGTCTGGCCCGCAAGATGGTGTAGCCCAATGCGCAAACTCCTCGAAGTAATCGATCTGAAAATCAGCGCCCGTAAAGACGACGGCACCGAGGTGCCGATTGTCAAAGGCGTCAGCTTTGACATCCACCCCGGGCAGGTGGTGGCGCTGATAGGCGAATCCGGCTCGGGCAAAACCACGATTTCGCTGGCGTCGCTGGCCTACACCAAGCCCGGGCTCGAATTCGTCGGCGGTGAAGTGCGGCTAAACGACGAAGACGTGCTGACCCTGCCGCCGCTGCGGCAGCGGGAAATTCGCGGCTGCAAGGTGGCCTATCTGGCGCAAAGCGCCGCCGCGACCTTCAACCCGGCAATCACCATCGGCGAGCAGGTGACCGAATCCGCGGTGCTGCACGGCATCTTGACGCAGCAGGAGGCCACCCGGCGCGCCGAAGAGCTGTACCATGCACTGGAGCTGCCGGCGCCGACCCGGCTGGGCGGGCGCTATCCGCATCAGGTGTCCGGCGGGCAGTTGCAGCGCTTGATGGCGGCCATGGCGCTGTGCGGCAAACCGGATCTGCTGGTGCTCGACGAGCCCACTACCGCGCTCGATGTGACCACGCAAATCGAAGTGCTGAAGGCGTTCAAGAAAGTGATCCGGGAGGAAAACGCCGCGGCCATCTACGTCACCCACGACCTCGCCGTGGTGGCGCAAATCGCCGACCATATCGTGGTGTTGTACAACGGCGAGGTGATGGAGCAGGGCACCGCCGATCAGGTCATCAATCAACCGACCCACGCCTATACGCGCCGCTTGATGGATGCGGTCAGACCGAAACCCGCCGCCGGCCAGGGGGTCGCATTGACCGGTGAGCACGAGCGCGAGGTCCCGGCCCTGACGGTCGAGAACATGCTGGCCGGCTATGGCCACTCAACCGGCGGCGAGCCGGCGGTCACGGTGCTGCGCAACATCGATATGAAGGTCGAAAACGGCCACGTGGTCGGCGTCATCGGCGAGTCCGGCTGTGGCAAATCGACACTGGCGCGGGTCATGGCCGGGCTGCTGCCGCCGGCCAAAGGGGAAATCAAGCTGGACGGCGCGCCGTTGCAGGGCAGCCTGTACAAGCGCCGGCTGGACGAGCTGCAAAAAATTCAGTTTGTGTTTCAAATGGCGGATACGGCGCTGAACCCGAAACAGACTGTCGGCGATATTATCGGTCGCCCGATCGAGTTCTACCACGGCATCAAGGGGCGGGAAAAACGCCAGAAAGTCGCCGAAATTCTGCAGATGGTGGAATTGCCGGTCGAGTTTGCCGAGCGCTATCCGCTGGAGCTTTCCGGCGGGCAGAAACAGCGCATCAATATGGCGCGCTCGCTGGCGGCTACGCCTGAAATCATGCTCTGCGACGAGGTCACCTCGGCGCTGGATAGCATTGTCGGCGCCAACGTCATCAAATTGCTGACCTCGCTACGCGACAAGACCGGCGTATCGTTTGTCTTCATCAGCCATGATTTGTCCACGGTTTCCTCTTTCGCCGATGAAATCGTCGTCCTGTATGCCGGGCGGGTAGTCGAACAGGGGAAGACCGACGACGTGCTCACACCGCCGTTTCACCCGTATACCCGCCTGTTGATCAATTCCGTTCCCGAACTGCGGCTGGGCTGGCTGGAAGACACGATGGAAAAGCGGGCCATGGCGGTCGGGATTGCCAAAGCCGTCGAGATTGCGGCGGTCGGCTGCCCGTTCTACAATCGCTGCCCGCACGGCATCGACGCCACCTGCAATGTCAAACCACCGCCGATCCGCGCATTGCCGAACGGGCATCAAATCACGTGCCACCTGAGCATCGAGCAACTGCGGCAGACCGACGCCGACAGCCGGACAGCACGCCAGGAAACGTAAAACCGCGCCCCGGATCGACTACAATTATCGGTCTGACGCCATCCTCCACCCCCGCCTTCACATTCAGGCGGGCCAACATTTGGAAATGTCCGCTATGAACGAGTACAAAACACTGCACGCGATGGGGATTCAAAACCCGCAGCAAATACGTCGGCACGAGGTATATATGTATGACAACACCGATATATTGCGGGTGGTGTATACGCGCGAACCGGGGTCGATTTTGCCGGTCACCCGACAATACAAATTCCCGCGCATCAAAAAGCCGACCCTGGTAGACAGCGGGTCGCGGCAAACGACGGTGCTGTACGAAAGCTCGTTCGAGTTTAGAAATGCGCTCGACGAGCTGGAGCAGTTGATGGATCAAAAAACATCGCCGTCGTCAAACGCGATGATCCTGGAGGAGCTGGGTGCGCTGGAAGCCGAGATGAGGGCGCGCATCCGCCATATCAAATCGATGATCGAAAACCGCCACTGAACGGCACGCCGCTGCCTGCCCGATAGCATCGGGTGTGCAGCGCGCCCGAACCGGCATTACTCCCGCTCGGTAAACCCGCCCCGGCAAACTACCCCAGGCGCATCAATTGACGATAAAACTACACCGCGTTGACCCACAAGTGGTCGACGGCGAAAACACCCCGGTGATGCTGGATGTCCTGTATGCGATACAGCATGAACCGCCGCATCAGGTGGTCGAGGCGATAAAGGCGCAGCACGGGGACGATATCTATCTGGTGCCGCTGTCCGGGCTATCCGCCGGCGACGGCGTGTACCAAACGCCAAAGCCGGCTGCGGGCACGGTTGTCGGGCTGCGGTTTCTGGCGGTCGGACAGCCGCGAATCAGCCTGGCGGCGACCGCCGACATTACCCGGGTGGCGGCGGATGAAATCAGGATAGACGCGCACAGCCGCGACGTCTGCGCCGGCAGTTGCATCACGCTGGAGCAACTGAACCTGGCGCTGGCCGACCAACTCGGCGCGCAGTTCAAGGTGCTGGGCGCCGACCTGACCAGCTATACCTACGCGCAGGTTGGCGCGACGTTTATGACCGGCGGCATGGGGCCGCAGCGGCGCTATTTCAGCGACAGCGTGCGGGAAATCGCGCTGTATGACGGCGCCACCACACGCGCCCTGCAGTCACCCGAATTGACCGCCTATGCCGGTACCTACGGCTGGAGCGGCCTGGTGGCGGCGGTGCGATGCGGGTTTGTCGAGCTGCCGCAAAATGAAATTGCGTTTGTCATCCCGGTCAACAGCGACGCCACCGAGCTGGCGCGCCTGCTGCACCATTTTGCGCCGTATACGTATCTACAGGTGCGCGACGGCAAGCTGACCTGCGCGCGCGGCGGCAGCAATCTGGCGCTCGGGCTGGAGCACGTTACCGCCGTTTCGATGCAGCCGCTGCTGGCCGGCGACAATGCGACCGCAAAAGAAGCCGGCAAACTGGCCGAAAAATGCCGCCTGGCCGGGGCCGACGGCCTGATCTTCGTCAACGGCTACAGCAATTTGCCGACCGATGAATTCCTGATGTCGATTGTCGATGACGCCGACGCGGAGCAGATAACCATTGCCGGCATCGATTTGCAGCACACCGAAATTTTCAACCGCCCGGACGACATGCGCCGCCTGCGTGAAGCGGTGGCGTTCTCCGCCCGCATGCAGACCAGCGGGCACCGGTTCATCTACAAAAGCCACACCGATGCCAATATCCGCCTGGCCCGGCCCGACTTGCAGCCGAGCATGGAAAAACTGTGGCAGGCCCACCGGCGGTATGTCGATGCGGTGCAAGACCATTTTTCCGCCACCCCGGCGGTTACCGGGCAGATGCTGGTCTACGGCCACCTCAATCCGGTGGGCGTTGACCCGCATAACCGCATCGTCTTCGTCTGCGACGACGCGGCCGATTATCAGCACAGCGCGGCGTTTATCCGCGCCTGCTACCACCGGCTATTGCGCGAATTGCAGTCGCTCTGCGCCGCCTCGCAGGCGGTGTTTATCGGCGGCGAAAAATCCGCCGGCTCGGAATACAGCCTGTTTGCCGCATTCGACGGCCCGCAGAACGCGCCGCCGATGGTGGCCGAGCGTTTCCGGCAACAGGCCCGGGTGATCCGCAACGCACCGCGGATGTTTAACTGGCGCGCCAAGGCGCCCTACGTCGAGGCCGCTTGAGTCGGCGCTGCCTGAACCGGCGCCGCCTGCATCACCCGCACTGATCTTGCCGATCGGCGACCGGCGACCGACGCGATCGATTGGCAACCGTATGCACACACTCGATTTCAGCCGTATCCGGCAAGCCGCCGACCGGCTCAAGAAAATAGCCCGGCACACGCCGCTGCTCGAGTCGGCGGCGCTGAACAAAAAACTGCAAGGCCGGGTACTGTTCAAGCCGGAATGCCTGCAAGTGACCGGCTCGTTCAAGATTCGCGGCGCGTTTACCAAAATCGCCCAACTGTCCGCCGCCCAAAAAGCCAACGGCGTGGTCGCGTATTCCTCCGGCAATCATGCGCAAGGCGTGGCCGCGGCGGCGCACCATTTTGCAATCCCGGCCACGCTGATTATGCCGGCCGATGCGCCGGCCATCAAAATCAACGGCGTCAAGGCACTCGGCGGCAGCGTGATGCTGTACGACCGGCAGCGTGAAAACCGCGAGCAGATCGGCGCCCGTGTGGCCGCACAAACCGGCGCCACGCTGATCAAGCCGTACGACGACCCGGACGTGATCGCCGGTCAGGGGACGGTCGGGCTGGAGGCGCTCACGGATTGCCGGGCGTTGAACCTGCAGGCGGATGCCATCGTCTGCCCGTGCGGTGGCGGCGGCTTGATCGCCGGCATTGCCACCGCAGCGGCCGCTATGAGCCCGCAGACGACGGTATGGGCCGCCGAACCGGTCGGCTTTGACGACACGATTCGCTCTTTGGCCTCCGGCGGGCGCGAAACCGCGGTCGCGGGGGCACACTCGATTTGCGATGCCATCGTCACCCCGCAGCCGGGCGAGCTCACGCTGGCCATCAACCGGAGGCGACTGAGCGGCGGCTTTGCGGTCACCGACGAGGAGGTGATTGCCGCGATAAAACAGGCGTTCGAGCATCTCAAGCTGGTGCTCGAGCCCGGTGCGGCGAGCGCCTTTGCCGGCATTCTGAGCGGCAAATTCAGCGTCAAAGACAAGGTCGTGATTGTCATCCTGTCCGGCGGCAACATCGATTTGGGGTTTTTTCGCCGCATCACCCGCGCAACCTGACCGCCTCCTGCCGGCGCAAAGCCGAAAACGGCGGGTTTTCAGCTGTCACCCGCAATAAAAAAAAATCGCTCAAGCACTTGTAATTGTCGATTATCGCGGTTAATTTTCGCCGTTAAAGCTGCCGGCACACAGCGCACTGATCGAGCAGTACGGCCGATGCCATTCTGCTGCCGGCCTCTGTCAATCGATGCATTGCTCGCTGCCGGATCATTATGCGCCTCGCTCATACCAATTCCGCTCAGGGAATTACGCTGCTGACGCTGGGGCTGTTTATGTTCTCGCTCCAGGACGTGATCATCAAAAGCATCATCGGCAACTACCCGGTGCTGCAAATTATGTTCTATCGCAGCATTACCGGCATTTGCATCATGCTCGCCGTACTGTGGATGCTGTACCCCAAAACCGCGCGCAAACCGTACCGCATCTGGCCGATCATGGCCAAGGCCGGCTGCGCCTTCATCTCCTACACCACCTACTATCTGGCGATTGCGGTGCTGCCGCTGGCGGAGGCGGCGACCATCACGTTCAGTGCGCCGATCATGGTCACCGTGATGTCGGTGCTGCTGTTCAAGGAGCACGTCGGCGCCCGGCGCTGGGCCGGCATATTTTGCGGCTTCCTGGCCATCGTGCTGGTGGTCGGGCCGCAGGGCCGGTTCAACAACCCGGCGGTTTTATTGGCGCTGACGGCCGCGTTGAGCTATGCCGGGCAAACCATCCTGACCCGCTATATCGACCCCCGAGACGGCGCCGTGACGATCGCGACCTATACCATCGTGGTTTTTCTGGCCGGCAGCCTGGTGTGCAGCCTGGCCATTTACTGGGCCGTGCCGGCCAGCATGATGCTGGCCGACAGCACGTTCGCATTCCTGCTCCGCCCCTGGTCGCAACCCGGCCACTTGCACCAATGGGGGCTGGTTGCGCTCGGGCTGATCGCCGCCATCGGCTTCTTCTGCCTGGTCAAAGCCTACATGGTGGCGGAATTCAGCGCCGTTGCGCCGTTTGAATACACCTATCTGATCTGGAGCGTGCTGTTCGGCTACATTTTCTGGCACGAGGTGCCCAGCGCAACGACGCTGGCCGGCATTGTCCTGCTGGTCGCCAGCAATCTGTATATTCTGCACCGCGAGCTCAGACCGCGCGGCGGTCAGCGCCGCCGCGCCCGGTAAGCCCCGTATTCGCGGACAATCAAACCCAGCACCAGCAGACCATAGATCGCCGACAAGCTGACCGGCAAACCGTGCACCCCAAACCCGACCATCGCCCAGCCGATCAGAATGGCGCCCAGCAGCGCCCCCACCCCCCACATCACGGCAAACGCGGAGGAGCCGTTAATCAATTCAATGCCGCTGAAACGATCGCCCAGCGACGCCAGCGACACGGTATACACGCCGTAGCCGGCTGCGCCGGCAATCACCAGCACCGGCCATTGCCAGCCGGTCGCAATCGTGAACGGCAGCGCCAGCAGCGCCAGCGCGGTGCAGATGGCGCAGCCGGCCATCACCAGGCGATGGGCAAACCGGTCCGCCAGCCAGCCGATGGGAAGTTGCAGCACGACATTGCCGACGATCAAAGCCGTCAGGATATTGGCCGCGGTCGCCAGATCCAAACCGTGCTTGATGCCGTACACCGGCAATAAGGACAAGGTCGCCGCATCGAATACGGCGAAGACGAACACACCGGCCAGCAACATCGGCGCTTGACGCGCAAAACTGCCGATACCGGGCGCGGGCGCGTCCCGTTGCCGCGGCTGACCGGCCGGCGCCGCCGGCAGCCCGGACTCCTTCACCAGCAGCAGTGGAATCACCCCCAGCAGCATGACGCCCCCACCCATGACAAACGGCAGCCAGCCGTGAATCCCGACCACGCTGATCAAAAACGGGCCAACAGCAAAACCGCCCGACAGGATACTGCCGTAAACGGCCACCACTTTGCCGCGGTTGCGGTCGCCGGAAAAGCCGACCACCCAGGCCTCGCTGAGCACAAACAACGTCGAGATCGACATGCCTTGAATCAGGCGCAGCACAAACCACGCCGACAGCGTATCGAACAGCTTGTACGTGATCATCAGCACGGCGGAAATCAACGCCGCGATAATCGCCATCCTGCGGGCGCCCAGCTTTTTCACCGCCACCGGAATCACCGGCGAAAACAGCAGGATGCCGATCGGCATCATTGCGGCGTTGATGCCGATCAGGTCGATCGAGGTGCCGCGCGATTCGAGAATCAGCGACAGCAGCGGATAGGTCATGCCGAAGGCCAGACCAAACACGGTGATCGCCGCGCAGGCGGCAATCAGATTCGGCCAGCTCGGGGCCCGACCGGTTGACTGCATCTGTTCCGGTTCGACCGGGTTGCTTGTCGCCATCACGTCAGGGCCAATAAGATTCAGAGTCAATAAAGAGGTGGTAGAAATCCGGATTGGCAACCCGGATCAACAATACCGATTGTGGGGCGCCGTCTGGCGTATGCAACCCGCTCGCATCCAGCAACCGACCTTGGGGCACCGGGCCGGTGCGGTGCCTGCGGTCAACGCCACCGACCGCCCCATACCGGGCGCTACCGCCGGTAAGCGTCGTCCCTGGCGTCCAGCATCCGGGTCAGCGCCTGCCAGCTGCGCTGCGCCGCATCGCTCGGCCCAGCCGCCGGCAGACAGTGCTGCGTCAATCGCTCGGTCGCGGCCGGCGACGGCAAGATCGGCTCGACGCCCGCGCGCAGCACATCAACCTGCACCTTGCAGGCATTTTCCAGCGTATACAGAAAATAAAACGCCTCGGCGACGCTGCGCCCGACTGTCAGCAGACCGTGGTTGTGCATAATCATCAGCCACTGGTCTGCCATATCCCGCCCCAGCCGCTCGCATTCAGCCGGATTATCGGCGGTGGCCACATCGTAATCGTGATAGCCCACCAGAGCGTGCACTTCGTTCGCCTGCTGCGACAGCGGCAGCAGACCGCAGCGCATGCAGGACACCGCGATGCCGGCGCGGGTATGGCTGTGCAAAACCACATTCACATCCGGTCTGGCCCGCAGTATCGCCGTATGAATCGCGTGCCCCGCCGGGTTGAACGGATAATCACCGGCCAGCACCGCGCCGTCAAAATCGACCTTGATCAAATTGGACGCCGTAATCTCGTCGAACAACAAGCCGTACGGGTTGATCAGGTATTGGTCGGCGCTGCCCGGCACCCGGGCGCTAAGATGCGTGAAAATCAGGTCGGTCCAGCCATAGTGCACAAACAGCCGGTAGCACGCCGCCAACTCCTGGCGCAGCCGCCACTCTTGTTGTGCGCAGCCGGTATCAGCTGTTGCCGCAGCAGTGCGCATTGTCTCACCTCCATTGCCGGCGCCGGTCGGGGCAGTATTTCCCACCGTCACCTGGGTTCGAGCCAGTAAATCCGAAAAACCAAAGGGGATTGTAAAAGCAAACAACCAACTCGGCAAGGTCCGGCCCGCCGCCTAGCGGCGGGAATTAGGAATTAGGAATTAGGAATGAAATCCGCCTACGGCGGGAATTAGGAATTAAGAATTAGGAATTAGGAATTGGGAAGTCCGCCTTCGGCGGGAATTAGGAATTGGGAGTTCCACATTTTTTGTCATTCCTGCGAAAGCAGGAATCCAGACAAACAACAATATCATCATACAAACCTCTCCAATCGGCATGATGTTTTACTGGATTCCTGCTTTCGCAGGAAGGACGGCGTTGAGGCAAAAAATAATAAGCCAATTGCCTGCAGCGGTCCAGTCAACACCTTATCAGGGGGAAGACGGTAACCTCGTCAAACCGGGTTGTCGCCTCGGTCAGCAAACCCCCTGATCATTCCTAATTCCTAATTCCTAATTCCTAATTCCCGCCGTAGGCGGTAAAACCGGGTTGTCGCCTCGGTCAGCAAACCCCCTGATCATTCCTAATTCCTAATTCTTAATTCCTAATTCCCGCCGTAGGCGGCAGCATTCCTAATTCCTAATTCCTAATTCCTAATTCCCGCCGCAGGCGGTAACTAGCGGTTCATCGATTTGATAAATTCCGCGTTGGTTTTGGTTGCTTTCAGCCGGTCGAGCAAAAACTCGATGGCTTGCAAATCGTCCATCGGGTGCAAGAGTTTGCGCAGTAGCCAGATTTTCTGCAATTCGGCCGAGTCGGTCAGCAACTCCTCGCGGCGCGTGCTCGAACGATTGATATTGATTGCCGGGTACACCCGCTTCTCGGCGATGCGCCGGTCGAGGTGGATTTCCATATTGCCGGTGCCCTTGAATTCCTCGTAGATCACATCGTCCATTTTCGAGCCGGTATCAATCAGCGCGGTCGCCAGGATTGTCAGGCTGCCGCCCTCCTCGATATGCCGCGCGGCGCCAAAAAATCGTTTCGGCCGCTGCAATGCGTTGGCGTCCACGCCGCCGGTCAACACCTTGCCCGAAGCCGGCGCCACGGTATTGTAGGCGCGCGCCAGGCGGGTAATCGAATCCAACAGAATCACCACGTCCTTTTTATGCTCGACCAGCCGCTTGGCTTTTTCGATCACCATTTCGGCCACCTGCACGTGCCGCGCGGCCAATTCGTCGAAGGTCGATGAAATCACCTCACCGCGCACTGTGCGCTGCATTTCGGTCACCTCTTCCGGCCGCTCGTCAATCAACAGCACCATCAGCACGACCTCCGGATTTATCGCCGTAATCGACTGGGCAATTTGCTGTAGCAGGACAGTCTTGCCGGTTTTCGGCGCCGACACGATCAGCCCGCGCTGCCCCTTGCCGATCGGCGCAATCAGATCGATCACCCGACGCGTCAAATCTTCGGTCGAGCCGTTTTCCCGCTCCAGCCTGAAACGGCTATCGGGGTGCAGCGGGGTCAGGTTCTCAAACAGAATCTTGTTGCGGATCTCGTCCGGCGGCTGCGTATTGATCTGCTCCACCTTGAGCAGCGCAAAATACCGCTCCGACTCTTTCGGCGGCCGGATTTGCCCGGATACGGTATCACCGGTGCGCAGATTGAAGCGGCGAATCTGGCTCGGCGACATGTAAATATCATCCGGCCCGGCCAGGTAGGACGAGCTGGAGGAGCGCAAAAACCCGAAGCCGTCCTGCAAAATCTCCACCACGCCGTCGCCCATTATTTTTTCACCCTTGCGCGCCAGGGTTTTAAAGATCGCGAAAATCTGATCCTGCTTTCTGAGCCGACTGACGTTCTCAATCCCCAGCGTCTCGGCGATTTTCACCAACTCGGTGGGGGGTTTGGCTTTCAGGTCGGATAAGGTAATTTCGGGTAAACTGCTGGTGGTCATAATAGATGGGAGGTAGGCAAACTGAGTTAAGGGAAGGTACTGCAACTGTAGCGAGCCGCAAACTGTCATGCGCAGTCTCGCCGAATTATAAACCAGGCTTGGTAGAAACCGGATTGAAGTAGATGATCAAAAAATCAATGATGGACGATCGGGAGATTCACTGTAACAATCGTTTTTTTACCTGCCGGTGGCCGCAATGACAGCAATCCGTTGCTGAGCGGCGACACTATAAAACGCACAGGCGCAAATGTCTATAGCCCGGATGAAAAAAGACCGCACCCCGCCGACCGCCCGCAATGGCCGTCTCCGGACACCGGGGCGTGTCATTCGGCTATCCAAATCGCTCTTCAACCGCCGTTATTTCAAGCTGTCTTCGATGAACGCCACCAACTGCGATTTCGACACGGCGCCGACTTTGGTCGCCTCCAGGCTGCCGTGGTTAAAAAGCATCAGCGTAGGAATGCCGCGTATGTTATACTTCGGCGGTGTTTCCGGGTTATCATCGATATTCAGTTTGGCAATTTTCAGTTTTTCGCCGAATTCGGCGGCCAACTCGTCGAGAATAGGGGCAATCATCTTGCAAGGCCCACACCATTCAGCCCAATAGTCGATCAGTACCGGGCCATCGGCGTTCAGCACCTCTTGTTCAAACGATTCATCGCTAACATGCACAACTTTGCTATTCATGGTTCGGGTACGCCGGATAAGTGAAGTTCAGGTAAACAGACTCGAAAGGAGCATAACTATGCAGTCAGACCACTATCGAATCAAGCGTTTTGGCAAAATAAATCGCCTAAATCGCCAAATCGGGCCAGATCGGCCCGGTTATCCATTTCACCGCTCCATTATCACCCACAGACTATGACAAACAAACACCTCACAGAGCAAAAATTCACCGATTTCCAGCTGGAGGAATCGCTGCTGGCCGGCATAACCGAGGCCGGATTCGAGTTTTGCACGCCGATTCAGACCGCCTGCCTGCCGGCCGCCCTCAGCGGTCAGGACGTCGCCGGTCAGGCGCAGACCGGCACCGGCAAAACCGTCGCCTTTCTGCTCGCCTGCTGCCACTACCTGCTGACCCGCCCGGCCGACCCGCAGCGCCGGTGGTATCAACCGCGCGCCCTGATTCTGGCGCCGACCCGCGAGCTGGCGATACAGATTTACAAAGACGCGCAGGCGATCACCAACCGCACCGGCCTGGCGCTCGGCCTGGTTTACGGCGGCACCGGCTATGAAGAGCAGAAACAACTGCTGGCGCAGGGCGTCGATATCCTGATCGGCACGCCGGGGCGCTTGATCGACTTTTACAAACAACAGCTATTCGATCTGAAACAGATCCAGGTCGCGGTGATGGACGAAGCCGACCGCATGTTCGACCTCGGGTTCATCAAAGACATTCGCTACCTGCTGCGGCAAATGCCGGTGCCCGAAAAACGGCTCAATCTGCTGTTTTCCGCCACCCTCTCGCGACGGGTGATGGAAATGGCCTACGAGCACCTGAACGACCCGCAGGAAATTCGCATCGAGACCGACACCCCGATAGCCGATCAGATTCAAGAGTCCTGCTACTACCCGGCGGACGAAGAAAAACGCGCGCTGCTGGTCAATCTGCTGGCGCAGCGGCCCGACGAGCGGGCGCTGGTGTTTGTCAACACCCGCATCGCCGCCAATTACATCTCGCAGGTGCTATCGAGCAATCAGATTAACAACGCCACGCTGTCCGGCGAGGTGCCGCAAAACAAACGCGAGCAGTTGCTCGAATCCTTCAAGCAGGGCCGCGTCCACGTGCTGGTGGCGACCGACGTGGCGGCCCGCGGATTGCACATACCCGCGGTCGGCCAGGTCTACAACTACGACATTCCGCAGGATGCGGAAGACTACGTACACCGCATCGGGCGCACTGCCAGAGCCGGCGCCAGCGGCGAAGCCATCAGCTTTGTGTGCGAAAAATACGCCTATTCGATCATGGACATTGAGCGCTACATCGGCCATTCGATCCCCCGAAAACTGGTGACCCCCGACTTGCTCGTGTCGATCCGCCTGCCCGCCAGAAGCAGCCGGAGCGGGCCAACGGGGCGCCGGGGAAAACCCCTGCCCGGGCGGGGCAGAGCGCGCCCGAACGCCGCCAACCCGCCACGGCCAGCCGCGCGTCAAGCGGTCAACGGCGAAGCTCCCGCGGTTGGAATAGCGGCGGTTGACGCGGCGGCGACGGCGGCGCAGCCGGCCCACTCACCCGACCACCGGCAGCCGGAGCCGAGCCCGGCGCCCGCGGTGCACGCGGGTGGTGCAGGCGATACGGTTAAGGTGGACGATGCGGTCAAGGCAAGCGATACAGTCAAGGCAGGCGACACAGTCAAGGCAGGCGATACTGTCAAGGCGAACGGCACAGTCAAGGCAGACGACACAGTCAAAGCGGACGACACGATCAAGGCAGACGACACAGTCAAAGCAGACGACACGATCAAGGCAGGCGACACGATCAAGGCAGACGACACAGTCAAAGCAGACGACACGATCAAGGCGGACGACACAGTCAAAGCGGACGACACGATCAAAGCGGACGACACGATCAAAGCGGACGACACGATCAAAGCGGACGACACGATCAAAGCAGACGACACAGTCAAAGCGGACGACACGATCAAAGCAGACGACACAGTCAAAGCGGATGTGATTGAACCCGGCTTGCCCGTGGTCGAGCCATATCGGCCGACAGCCCGGCCCGAGGCCGAGGCGGCCCTGCCCGACGCGGTGGCGCACAAGCCCAGCGCAGCGGCGGATTACCCGGTCAAACCGGCTCGATTCAGCCGCCGGTTCGGTGAAGTTCCGCTGATCGGCTGACAGGCCGAACAGCCGGGGCATCCGCACCCATAGCCCGCGCCCCTGTTCGACCCGATGGCCGGACAAATAGATGGTGCCGGAAAGAGGAGTCGAACCTCCGACCTACTGATTACGAATCAGTTGCTCTACCAACTGAGCTATTCCGGCCCGATTGTCTCCGGGTGCGCCCGATGACTGCGCCGATTGGAAACCACGATGCACAGCACAACAGGCCCGCACCGATATCGAACGATACGACAAGGCAGCGCGATTGTACCCTACTTCACCGCCACGGTGGAAACCGGCGGCGCGCCGCTCGATGCCGGTTCATCGGCGAGCCGCATGCCGTGCGCGTCGGCTGCCGGGGCGCCGACCGGCCGCAGACAATCAACCGCACCGCGTTACAAATCGATACATACTGAAACAAATCGTTCCATATTGAAACAGCCACAGCCACTTTCAAGCAGTATCATGGGCACAGGAAAAACCGGCAGCACGTCATGATCGTCCCTGTCCACAACCAGAACACCGTCAACACGCTCGGTCTGCCCGGCAGCCGCATTACCGGGCCGCGGGTTGATGCGACCGTGACCGCAGCCCGGGGCGTGCGCTGCGGGCAGCCGGGTGTGCCGACCCGCCGGCGACAATCGGGCTTCACGCTGATTGAGGCCATGGTCACGCTGGCCGTCATCGGCATACTGGTCGGCTGGGCGGTACCCGCTTTCGTCGACCTCATTGACGACATCCGCTTGACCCGCACCGCCGAAGCGCTGCAAAAGACGGTTCGGTTAGCACGCAACATGGCTCTGGTACACCCCGGCAACAGCGTGGTTGTCTGCGCCAGCGACGACGGCACCGACTGCGACCCGGTCAATTCAAACAACTGGAGCGCCGGCTGGCTGATGTTTGTCGACTGTAATAACGATCGCGTGAGACAGACAAGCAGCGGCACTTGCGACCTCGACCGGGATGGAGTGATCGAATCGGAGGAGCCGATCCTGCAGGTGCAGACCAACACCCACCTCGACGCAATAATGGTGGCCATCCCTTCCCTTACGCCGGATCCCGAACGGCCGCGTTTCAGCGGAGTGGGAAGAATTACCGCGCCAATTGAATTTACACTCAATCCGTCTGACCAACAGGTAAAGATAAATGTCAGTTCATACGGTCTGGTCAGGCCCGGCTAGGCGGCCTTCACGACTGCCGCGCTGTCAACCGCACAACAACATGCATAACCTGCCGACAACAAACCCACTATCACCGCCCGGCGGCAAACACAGCGCCGGGTTCACGCTGCTTGAGGTGATGGTAACCATGCTGATTTTGACCGGCAGCCTGCTCAGTGTCGCCTACCTGCAAACCTGGTCGCTGAAATTCAGTCAGGAATCTTTTTATCGCAGCCAGATTATCAGCCTCGGCAATCAGATGATCGACCGCATGCGCGCCGCCCGCATTCCGCCGAACTCGGGCAACAACTATGCCGACCACCCCACCACCGGCACCTGCGACCGCACCGACAGCAAGCCGGAAAATGATGTGATCTGCTTCCGGCAGGACATCGCAGCGGCACTGCCGAGCGGCGATATCCGCATCGACACGGTTGGTCCCGACAGCTACAACGTCACCGTCATGTGGTCGGACCGTGGCCTGAGTCAAGCGGACACATCCCGCTCCGACTACGACCCGGGCGCCGACAACGCACTGGATACCGAGACCGAATGCGACGACGCCGGCCGGGAATGGTCGGTTGGAATCTGCCTGGCGTCCTATAGCTGGGAGGTACAGATTATCGACCCCGTCCTGATCAGAGACCCGGACTCAGCCACCATCACACTGCGCGACTAATCCGCCGAGCAATGAATACACATCACCATCCGACCTGTGCCGATACCGCCGCAAGCCGGGCCGACCGCCGACAATTCCGCGCTGGCCGTCTGTCGGCGGCGCCCCGGCAGCACGGCTTCAGCCTGGTCGAGCTGATGATTGCGCTGACGGTCAGCCTGCTCCTGCTGGTCGGGCTGAGTACCGTGCTGGTCAACACCCGGCAGGCCAATCGACTGCAAACCGGCTTGCAGCAATTAAACGAAAACGGCCGCTACGCAATCGAGCTGATGGCCCGCGACCTGCGCATGGCCGGCTATTACGGCTGCACCCGGGACGCCGACCCGATGGACGCCGCCGGCCCGGTGATCAATAACATCCAATATCAATTCGACAATAGCGGCTTTGTCATCCTGCCGGTAATCGGCTTCGAGCATGAAACGCTCCAATGGCACCCCGCCTTCACCCCCGACCCCGCCGACCCGCCAATCACAGCGGCGCAAAACGGCGACAGCATTCTGGTGGCCATCGCCGTGCCCGCCAGAGACGGTAACGACCGGGTTGTCGTCACCGCCGCGCAGACCACGACTATCGACCCGGTCGCATTCAACAGTGTTGCCGGCATCGATGCCGGTGAGGTTTTGATGCTCGGCAACTGCGAACGGGCCGATCTATTCATTGCCAGCGCGGTCGATACCTCATCGCAAACCATAGCGCACGCCCTCGGCATTGTCGGCCACCCGAGGCTGGAAAACGCCACGAACGCATTCAGCAACACCTATGACACCGATGCCGAGCTTTACAAGTTTCATTCAATCCAATACGTGGTCAAACCGGACCCAAGCAATAACAACCTGCCGACCCTGTACCGTGAAATCAACAATGAAGGAGAAGAGCCCGTGATTCCGGGCGTAGAGAACTTGCAATTGCTGTACGGCGAAGACACCGTCGGCAGCACAGCACCGGATGTCATCGTGTCGGCGAGCGGGGTGACCAATTGGCGCAACGTCCGTACGATTCGCGTCGCGCTGCTGCTGCGCACGGAAAATCTGTACGGCACGGGTGCGCAGTCCGAGCGCAACACATACCCCATCCAGGTCGGTGACCTCTCGTTTCCCGATGACGGCGCCCGCGTCCGGCGGCGCGTATTCGAGACCACCGTCAGCCTCAGAAACCGTAGTTGACATGACCACCGCCAAACACAACCTGCCAGCTTCGCATCATCCGGCGCTCACGCACGGGCTGCCCGCTAATCGCCCGACCCAGCTACAACGGGCGCCGCAGCCGCTGCAACCACAGGCGGGGGTGGCCCTGCTGACCTCGATCATCTTTTTGCTGATTCTCAGCATCATCGGCATCTCGTCGATGCAGGACAGCAGCTTTGATCAACGCATGACAACCAACTCACAAAATATGCTGAGTGCCTTCCAGCATGCCGAATCCGGGCTGGCCGCCGCCCTGCGCGACCCCACGGCGTTCACCCTCTCCAATACCCCGGACAGCCCGCGGGTTCTGCACCTCTGCCAAAGCGGCACCCCGGGTAGTTGCAACGACACCAGCGATACACTCAATACCCGGATCGAAGTCTACTACCTGCGTGCGATCAACAGGACGCCGATCGGCTATAGCCTGGATTCAAGGACCGTCGAGCATTTGTTCGAGATCAGAAGCGACGGCCGCTCCGGCAATGCAATCTCAGTCCATCGTCAAGGGCTCACGATTCCCGGCCCCGGATAAATCCGCTACGGCGCAACTCGACCCACTATCAGGCAGTCAACCACAATGCAACCCACGGAGATCACCATGAATCAGCCACTAACAAACGCACTCTGTGCGACCGGACCTCGATACCCGATACCGTTTGCCCATCGCCTGCGGCGCATCGGCCTGACCCTGGCCATTGCCGCCTTGTCGTTTGGCATCCATGCTGCCGACACTGAAATTTATACCAGCCCCAGCAGCTCCGATACGGTACGCCCCAATTTACTGCTCGTGATTGACACCTCCAGCAGCATGTTGTGGGACGTAGCCGTAGAGGAATACGTTCATAGGCCGGGAAATCCGTATCCTCCCGGCGCAGATGACTGTGGAACAGACCGCATCTATCTACAGTTCGGTGATACTACCCCACCAAAATGCGTTCCATCCTATGACTATTACATAACAAAATCGTCTGGTGCTAATAATGCCTGTGCGGCTTCTTCTCTGGAAACGGAGGGACGCTATACGGGTAAATTAGCTGCTGTTTCTCCAAGTCCCCCCTCCAGATGGATCCCAATAGAACCGAACAGCTTTTTCATCTATAAAGAGATAGAATGTGAAGCGGATAAAGGCATACACGGATCGCTATCATTTCTATCTGACTCCCATACATGGCCCAGAAAAGGAAACTTCAATGGTTTTCCTTGGGTAACGGAAGAGGACGAAGCCCTGCAGTGGGATGACATTACCTATCAGTCCACCATTTATACCTCCGATTACCTGAACTGGTATCACTACCACCGAACTTCAACGACTCGATCGCGCGTAGACATTACTATCGAAGCGGCCAAAAACCTGATTGACAAAGCAGTCAACGTCAATATCGGGCTGATGCGGTTCGATGCGTATGGGGACAGCAGCGCAGGGGCTGGGGGCAACAACGACAACGAGGGCGGCGCCATTGTCCACCCCATTGTAGATATCAACATTCCGGCCAATAAGGACGCATTAAAACGCAAGCTGGATAGCGAGTTTGTCCCCACCGTCGCTCACACGTGCCCAACCCCACACAAAGGCGACCCTGACTGTCCGGTCGGTTCGGAGGGTCAGCCGAGAAAAGACGGCATTACTGTGAGAGCGTTGCATAATATAGCGACGCCATTGACCGAGACCGCCTACGAGGCCCTGCGCTATTTTCGCGGTGAAGACGCCCATTTTGGCAATAATCCTGATCCGCGGACGCCCGCCGAAGTGACGGCCTGTGAAGACCATACAGACAAAGACGCTATTAATGATGGATTCGTCACCCAGGCCGAGATTGACGCTTACGGCGGGCACTGCACGCATACCCGCAGCGACCCCGAGTCATTCCAGCCCGGCACTCACACCTACAAGTCGCCCATCACCAGCAGTTGCGGCAACAACTATATGCTGATGTTTACCGACGGTGACTCCCAGTTCGACGATGATGCGAATGCGTTGATCGACAGTCTGAGCGGCGTTGAATGCGCATCTAATGAAGAAAGCTGCCTGGCAGAGCTGGCCCACTACATGTACACCCAGGATCACGCGCCGTTACCCGGCGAGCAAAATATTGTCTCTTACTATGTTGCCGGTTTTGGCGGCGTCAACGAGGACGCATTGGAAGAAGCCGCTAGGCAGGGTGGACCTGGTGGGAGTGTCTTTTCCGTGAACGATCCGGAAGAGCTCAACGCGGCATTCGATGAAATCCTGGTGGAGGTACAGAACGACGCTGTCGGCTTTGTCGCCCCGGTATTCGGCATCGATGACTTCGACTCGCTACGCCACGATAACGATTTGTATTTCTCGATGTTCGAGCCAGGCCCGCTACGGCATTGGAACGGCAATCTCAAGAAATATCGCCTGCAAGCCGATGAGCACGCCGACAGCGGCGCAATCATTGCCGACACCAACGGCAACAACGCGATTAATGAATTCGGTTTATTTGCAGAAAACGCCAAAAGCTTTTGGGCCTTGCCCGATGCGGGCCCGGACGGCGCCGAGGTCGCCGCCGGCGGCGCCGCCCATCGTTTGTTCAAGTACCCGAGTTCCAGTTATGACGCGAGCAGCCGCTCCGGCCGGGTTTACACCTACCTGACCGACTATCCGCCGGATGCGCTTGAATTCGACGGCACCGGCATCGCCTTGACTCCAATCGATAAAGATCATTCGAACGAAATTGCTGACGTTGAAGATCCCAACACGATCACCAGAGCGGCTTTGGGCCTGCCGGGCTTGTCACCAGAAGAGTTCCTGGATCGCATTCGATGGCTGCGCGGTGTCGATGTGCGCGACCAGGACAACGACGGCGATTCTGATGAAGGCCGCCCGGTGATGGGCGGGGTGCTGCACTCCGAGCCGGTTCTGGTTGACTACGGGCCGGATGACAAAGCCATTGTCCTCACCACCAACGACGGCTACCTGCACGTCTTTGCAACCGAAGCGGCCGACACCGACCGGTTGGAGCGCTTTTCTATCGTCCCCAAGCCGATACTCAAGACAATGGATGAGCTGTATAAAAACTTGCCGCGTGGTACTAATCCGGATATTACCTATCGGCTCGACGGCACGGTCGAGATCTGGCGGCACGATGCAAACAACGACGGCACCATCAACGCGGACCAGGGCGATCATATATACGTCTATTTCGGCCAGCGGCGCGGCGGCAACATCCTGTTTGCATTCGATATTACCGACCCGGCAGCACCGAAACTGCTGTGGGAAATCAACCCGGCCAATATCCCGCCGAACGAGGCGATGCCGTTCCGTCGGCTGGGGCAAACCTGGTCCACACCGCGCCACGGCACGATATTGGTGCCGAATACCAACGGGCTTGGACTGGTCAGAAAAGACGTCATATTGGTCGGCGGCGGCTACGACAATGCAGATGACCTGTCCGGCGGATTCCGTACTGCGGACAGCAAAGGCAACGCCGTGTATATTCTGGATGCCAAAACCGGCAGGTTTATCTGGTGGGCGAGCGCGGGCGCTATCCAATCGGTTATCCCTGGGCAGACCGTCGAGCCCGATTTGGACCTCTTGGACATGCGGTACGGCTTCCCCTCGGAAATTCGTCCGGTTGATGTTCAGGGCGACGGTGTCTGGGAGAGCTTTTTTGCCGCGGATGCCAGCGGGCAGATCTGGCGCTTTGATATCAATAATCAGGTGACCAGCGTCAACAAAAATGACTTTGAGCTCACCAACCGCATTACCGGCGGGGTGATTGCCGACTTGCAGGTAGACGTCGGGGAGCCGCCAACCGTTGCCAACAATCGCCGGCTGTACAACACACCCGACATTTCGCTGGCACAAAAGTCGCCTGACGACCCGCTACAGTTTGTGCTGTCGATCGGCACCGGCTATCGCGCCCATCCGCTGAACACAGAAATAGACGACCGCCTGTATGTCTTGAAATACGACGACGTCAGCAGCAGGCCGGCCAGCTATCTCGCCGTCAAAATCCACCCGTCCCACCTGTTGGATGTGACCAACCGGGATTTTGAGACGACCCCGCTCGATGCTCTGGAGCCGAGCGACGCCGACGAGCTGAATACGCTGAATACGCGCGGGTGGTACATCAATATCGGCACCTCGGACCCCACCGAGGGGGAAAAAGCGCTGTCCGAATCCATCACTATCGATGGCAGCGTGATTTTTACCACCTATACACCGCCGCTATCGGAGGCGACCGTTTGCGGCAATAATTTCGGCACTGGCCGGGTGTATATAGTCAGTGTTTTCGACGGCAGCCCGGTGATCGATTTCGACGACCCGACTCCCGATAGTGATTTGACGCTGGAGGACCGCCGCATCAAATTGAGATCATCCGGCATCCCCCCGGTCCCCAAAGTGATCTACCCCAATCTGGGCGATCGCGACGGTAAAATTCTTTTCGGCCGTGATCTGCTGCCGATTGATATTACCGACCAGCGCGCCACACTGGGCTATTGGATTCAGGAAGATGCGCAGTAGATGCGTATGAATAAACCGGCGTATCCCCCCCCCCGCAACGGCCCCCCGTGCACAAACCGGGCGGGGCGGTCCCGCGGCTATACGCTGATTGAGTTGATGATAGTGGTAACCGTGCTCGGCATCCTGACCGCATTGGCGGTGCCGAGCTACCTCAACTATGTGACCGAATCCGCCCGCTCGGATGCGATGATCGGTTTGACCACAATGGCCGCACGCCAGGAGTTGTTTTTTAGCAACAATGGCCAATATGCACTCACGGTCGCGCAGTTGGGCTATCCCCCCCCCAACCCCCCTGACCCCTCTCTGGGAATCAACCAGATCTGGAGTGAAGATAAAGAGCAGCATTACAGAATAAGCACCCTCAGTTGCACACCGCCAAGAAATGACTGTTTTGAACTGGCTGCCGAGGCCTGGCATGGTGTCACATTAAAAGACACCGAATGTGCCCGGTTTGAGCTCGACTCGTTTGGCAGACGTCGGGCAAAAGATAGCGGGAGCGTCGCTACCGACGATTGCTGGAATTAGGCGCAGCGCGTTAAAGCAGCTCGCATACAGCCCCCCTGACATGTCAGGGGGGAGTACAAAAAGCGCGTTTCTTCCGGCCATCACGGCGCACCGCCGGTGTGCGCTCGTCGGCGAATGCCGTTTAGCCGCCCGACTGCTGCTTCAGCCTGAGCGGCAATGAAAAGGCGACTTTTTCCTGCGGCCCGGCCAGCTGTTCGGCGCCACGGCCACCACTCAATCGGCTGACCACCTGCTGCACCAGCGATTCCGGCGCCGAGGCGCCGGCGGTGACGCCGGCGCAGGTTTTTCCGTGCAGCCACTCGGCGCGTATTTCCGCCGCATCGTCAATCAGATAGGCCGGCAGGCCGCGCTGTTCGGCGATTTCCCGCAGGCGGTTGGAGTTGGAGCTGTTGGGCGAGCCGACGACAAACACCACGTCGCAGTGCTGCGACAGCCTTTTTACCGCGTCCTGCCGGTTTTGCGTGGCGTAGCAGATATCGTCCTTGCGCGGGCCGATAATGTCCGGGAAGCGTTGCTTGAGTTGGTCGACAATTCTGGCCGTATCGTCAACCGACAGCGTCGTCTGGCTGACGTAGGCCAGTTTTTTCGCATCGCGCACCGTCAGCCCGGCAACGTCCCGCCGGTTTTCCACCAGCATAATGCCGTCATCCGCCTGCCCCATCGTGCCTTCGACCTCGGGGTGGCCGGCGTGGCCGATCAAGATGCATTCCAGGCCGCGCTTGCGGTACTGCGCCACCTCAACGTGCACTTTGGTCACCAGCGGGCAGGTGGCGTCGAAGACGTTCAACCCGCGCTGCTGCGCGGCTTGTCGTACCTGCCGGGGCACCCCGTGGGCGCTGAATACCACGGTCGCCCCGGGCGGAATCTGCTCGATCCGGTCGACAAAAATCGCGCCCTTTTGCTTCAGCTGGCCGACCACGAAACGGTTGTGTACGACTTCATGGCGCACGTAGACCGGGGCGCCGTATTTCTCCAGCGCGCGCTCGACAATGTCAATCGCCCGGTCGACGCCGGCGCAAAAGCCCCGTGGGTTGGCCAGCAGTACCCGCATGTGACCCGGCTGTGCGCTCATGCCCGCCGCGCTCTCAGGTTGCCGCACAGAAACAGCACGGCGCCGACGGTAATCGCGCTGTCGGCCAGGTTGAACACCGGGAAGTACCAGCCATCATAAAATACCGAGATAAAATCAATCACGTATTGATAGCGCACCCGATCGACCAGATTGCCGAGCGCGCCGCCCATAATCAGACACAGCGACAGCCCCAGCAGCGCATCGACCCGGTGCACCCGCCATAGCCAGACCAGTATAACCAGGCTGGTCACCGCCGCCAATAGCGACAGGAAAATCACCGCCCGGCCGTCGGCCTGCCGGAACAGCCCAAACGCGGCGCCGCGATTGAGCACCAGCACAAACTGCACAAACGGCAGCACCTCGACCGGCGGTTTGCCCAGCAGCGATTCCCAGGCGACGCGCTTGGTGGCCTGATCCGCCGCCAGCATCAACGCGGCAATCAGCAGATAGTAGCGGTATCTCATCGGGCGCTATCTGATCCGGCGGCGGGGTCTGCCGGCATCGACTCGAGGCGTGCCCGGGCCACCCGGACGTCGTCGGCAATCTGCGCCTGCAATTGCGCCAACGAGGCAAACTTTTTTTCTGCGCGGATGCGGTCGAGAAACGCGACGCAGATGCGCCGGCCATAGAGATCGCGATCAACATCAAACAGGTGCACCTCCAGCAGGGCGGTCGCCCCATCGACCGTCGGGCGCCAGCCGAGGTTGGCGACGCCCGGCAGCGGCTGCGCATCGATGCCGGCCACCCGCACCGCGAATACGCCGGTGAGCGCCGGGCGGTCGCCGACCCGGAGGTTGAGCGTCGGAAAGCCCCATTGCCGGCCAAGCTGACGCCCGTACAGGACCCGACCGACGATGCTGTAAGGCCGGCCAAGCAACTGTCTGGCGGTCGCCAGGTCGCCGTGCAGCAGCGCGGCGCGAACCCGGCTGCTGCTGACTCTTTCGGCCTGCACCGACACCGTCGCCAACCGGGCGACGTCAAAGCCGCCGCCCGCCGCGTGCGCTTGCAGCAGGCGGTAATCGCCGCGCCGGTCACGGCCAAAGCGGAAATCATCGCCCACCAGCAGGCTGCGCACCGCCAGTCTGTCAACCAGAATGGTCTGGATGAAATCGACCGCCGACAGCTGCGCCAGTGTGCGGTTAAACGGCAGGCACAGCATCACATCGACCCCGCATTGCGCCAGGGCAAAGTATCTTGACGCCAGGTTGGTGAGCCGGACGGGCGCGCGTTCACGGTGAAAAAACTCCGCCGGGCGGGGGGCAAACGTCATGACCACCAGCGGCAGGTTCAACGCGGTCGATTTCGCCTTGAGGGCGCGCAGAATCTGCTGATGGCCGATGTGCACCGCATCGTAGGTGCCAATCGTCAGCACACAGCCCTGCTGCGGCAAACCGCGGGCGTGGAGCGAGCGCAGCAGTCGCATCAGCTATCCGCCCGCCGGCCCGATAACCAGCTGATCTTCAGCCCCAGCAGCAGCAGGCTGAGGCCGTAAACCGCGCCCGCCGACACCACCAGGCCACCCAATTGCGCGATGCGAGTGAGCGCCGGTGCGGCTATCCAGTCCGCCGTATCGCCGCGCAGCCAGAGCAGGACGGCGGCCATCAACAGCGTGGCGCCCGCCACCTGCGCCGCAAAGCGCACCCAGACGGCGGCGATGCGGAACCCCTGCCGGTGCAATGCGCGATACAGCAGCGCGGCATTGACCACCGCCGCGATGGAGGCGGCCAGCGCCAGCCCGATGTGCTGCAACGGCGTGAACAGCAGCAGGCAGACCACCAGATTGACGGCAATCGCAATCACGCCGATGCGCACCGGTGTGCGGGTATCCTGACGCGCGTAAAAAGCCGCAACAAACACCTTGGTCAGCACAATCGCCGTCAGCCCGAGGCCAAACGCGATCACGCTGCCGGCCACTTTATAGATACCGTTGATAGAGAAGTCACCATAAAAATAGATCGTCACGACCATCGGCTGCGCCAGCAGAACCAGCCCCACCGTTGCCGGCACACAGATCAGCAGCACCCAGCGCAGCGCCCATTCGAGCGTGCCGTAAAAGGCCGCAGACGAAACGGTGGCATACTCTTTTGACAGACTCGGCAGAATCACCGTGGCCAGGGCGATGCCAAATACCCCGAGCGGGAATTCTACCAGACGACCGGCGTAGTACAGCCAGGAAATGCTGCCGGTGGCCATCAGCGACGCCAGCAGCGTGCCAATCAGGATATTGAGTTGATCGACCGAGGAGCCGAACAGCACCGGTAGCATCAGGCGCAATACTTTTCGGGTGCCGGCGTCGGCGGTTTTGCTGTCGGCGTCGCTGCGGATGCGCGGACGAACCAGCAGTTTTTCGCGGCGCAGAAACGGCAGTTGAAACAGCAGTTGTGCCACGCCGGCGACCACGACGCCGACCGCCAGGGCAATCGGGGCGGCGGAAAAATACGGCGCCAGCCCGAGCGCCGCGCCAATCAGACAGATATTCAGCAGCAACGGCGTCGCCGCCGGGGCGGCAAAACGCCCGCAGGTGTTCAACATCCCCGCCGACATCGCCACCAGGGAGATGAACAGCAGATAGGGAAACGTGATCCGGGTGGCATCGACCGCCAGCTGATATTGGTCGGCATCGGCGTGAAAGCCCGGGGCCAGCAGGCTGATCACCGCCGGGGCAAACAGCACCCCGAGCAGCGACAGCAGCGATAGCACCAGGCCAAACCGGCCGAACATCAGGCTGACGAAGGCGCGCTGTTCCTGATGGCTGTTGTGCTGTCTGAATTCGGTGAATACCGGTACGAAGGCCGCCGAAAATGCGCCTTCCGCCGACAATCGCCGAAACAGATTGGGCACCCTGAAGGCGACGATGAACACATCGGCGGCGGTTTTGTCGCCCAGCAGATGGGCAAACACGACGTCGCGCGCCAGCCCGCTTACGCGCGACAGCAGGGTGACCGAGCCGACCACCGAGGTGGCCTTGATCAGGCTTGCCGACATGCGCCGAATCGGTGCCGCCCCGCAGGCCGAAAGCCGGCAAACAGCGGTTGACTTTTGCTGTCGGATTGCGGATAGTACTGCGCTCGCACAATTTTGTTTTCCGGCGGTATTCCGGCAGACTGTTGCCGACCCGCTCGATAACCGTTATTCGTCACTTTAAGAGGCATAAACTTGGCTAATTCCCCGCAAGCGCGCAAGCGCGCCCGTCAAAGCATCAAACGCCGTGCAATCAACATGAGCGGGCGGTCTGCATTGCGTACATCGATCAAAAAACTCCTCAAGCTGATTCAGGAAAGCAACTCGCCGGCGGCCACCGTGGCCTACCGCGATGCGGTCTCGGCAATCGACCGCGCCGCTTCCCACGGACTGCATCATATGAATCGTGCCGCCAGGCTCAAAAGCCGACTGAACCGCCGGCTGAAATCGATCGCGCCCAAAGCGGGCTGACAGCGGGCGGCAACCGCCGCCGGGGGTCGTCACACCCCCAGGGTAACGGCGCGGGTGATGGCAATGTTATCGCGGTGAATGAGTTCGTTTTCACCGCCATAACCGAGCAGCGATTCAATCTCCCGGCTGCGCTTGCCGGCAATCAGCGCCACTTCGTCGGAGCGGTAATTTACCAGACCGCAGGCCACTTCCCGCCCCCGCTGATCGACGCATACGACAATCTCACCGCGCGCAAACCGGCCTTCCACCCGCACCACGCCGATGGGCAGCAGGCTTTTGCCTTGCCGGCACAGCACCTCGACCGCGCCGTCGTCCAGCACCAGCCGGCCATGCGAGCGCAGTTGCCCGGCCAGCCATTGTTTTCTGGCCGCCAGCCGCGTACTGCCGCGATGCAGCAGGGTGCCGATTTGTTCGCCGGCCCGCAGACGCCGCAGCACCTCCGCCTCACGACCGCAGGCAATCACGGTAGAGGCGCCCGAGCGGGCTGCTTTTTGCGCCGCCATGACCTTGGTCAGCATGCCGCCCCGACCGTGCCTGGCCGCCGGCCCGGCCTGCGCCAGTAAAGCCGGGTCGCCGGCCTGCGCGTAGTCAACCAGCTGCGCCGACGGGTCGTGCCGCGGGTCGCGGTCGTACAGGCCCTGTTGATCGGTCAGAATCACCAGCAGATCGGCCTCCACCAGATTGCACACCAGCGCGGCCAGGGTATCGTTGTCGCCGAAGCGGATTTCATCATTCACCACGGTATCGTTTTCATTCACGACCGGTATCACGTTCTCCCGCAGCAGTCCGCGCAGGGTGCTGCGCGCATTCAAATACCGTTCGCGGTCGGCCAGGTCGGCATGGGTCAGCAAGACCTGGGCGGTAATCAGCTCAAAGCGTTTGAAGGCGGTGGCGTAGGCCTGCACCAGTTGCATCTGACCGACCGCCGCCACCGCTTGCAGCTTGTGTATTTCTCGCGGTCGAACCGCCCAGCCCAGCCGCTCCATGCCGGCGCCGATCGAACCCGATGAGACGACGATAAACTCAATCCCCTGCCGGCACAGATCGGCGATCTGTTCCACCCAGGTGTCGATCGCCCGGTGATTCAATCCGGCGCCTTGTTCGGTCAGCAAAGAGGTGCCAATTTTCACCACCCATCTGCCGGACTGGCGCAATACCGCGCGCTCACCCACTGCTGTCTGCCGGTCTGTCTGCTGCGGTTTCAATCGGCGCGGTTGGCAGCGCGGCAAAACGCGCCATCAGCTCGCGAATCAATCGGCCGCAGCCTTGCCGGGTCAGCGCCGAGATGACATAAATCGGCTGCTGCCAGTCGAGCTCCGCCCGCAGCCGTTGCAGCAGCGATTGAGCGGCGCCCTCGGTCAGCAGATCGGACTTGTTCAACACCAGCCAGCGGGGTTTGGTTGCCAGTTCGCTATCGAATTGCACCAGTTCGGACTCGATTTCCCTTACGCTCGCTATCGCATCGCGGCCGTCGGCCGGCGCCGCGTCGATCAGATGCAGCAAAATCGAGGTGCGTTTGAGGTGCTTGAGGAAATGCGTCCCGAGACCGGCGCCGTTGGCGGCGCCGGCAATCAGGCCGGGAATGTCGGCAATCACCAGTTCATCGGCAAACGGATTGACGCCGACCCGGGCTGCATCGACCATCCCGAGCTGCGGGTGCAGTGTGGTGAACGGATAATCGGCGACTTTGGGGTGCGCCCGTGACACCGCGGTTAAAAAGGTCGATTTGCCGGCATTCGGCAGCCCCAGCAGGCCGACATCGGCCAGCAGCTTTAATTCCAGCTTCAGCTGACGTTGATCGCCCGGTTTGCCGTGCGTGATTTTGCGCGGCGCCCGATTGATGCTGGACTTAAACCGGGCATTGCCCAAACCGCGCAGCCCGCCGACCGCCACCTGCATCTTCTGCCCCGAGTGCAGCAGGTCACCGATCAACTCGCCGCTGTGCGCATCACTGACCACGGTGCCCCGGGGGACACGGACCAGACAATCGTCCCCGTTTTTACCCGACCGTCCGCGACCCTGGCCGCCTTCACCGCTGCGCGCCCGGTACAGCCGACTATGGCGAAAATCCACCAGCGTATTCAAGCCGTCGTTGACCACCAGATAGACACTGCCTCCATGCCCGCCGTCGCCGCCATCCGGGCCGCCATCCGGGCGATATTTTTCGCGCAAAAAACTCAAGCAGCCGTTGCCGCCGTTACCGGCAGCCACCTGAATAACCGCTTCATCGACAAATTTCATACGCGGTATCGACTACCGGGCGCACCGGGCGTCGCCGGTACAAAAAGCCCCCGCCTGGCGGACCAAACGAGGGCAGGGATAAATCCGCTCGCCGGCTATGCCGTCACGACGCTGACAATTTTGCGGCTTTTTGCGCCTTTGATGGCAAACTCCACTGTGCCCGCAGCGGTGGCAAATAACGTGTAGTCGCGCCCCGTGCCGACGTTGTTACCGGCATGAAAATGGCTGCCGCGCTGGCGTACAATGATATTGCCGGCGCGCACCTGCTCGCTGCCGTATTTTTTTACCCCCAGCCGCTTGGAGGCCGAATCACGGCCATTGCGGGTACTGCCGAATGCTTTTTTGTGTGCCATTGTGTTTCCTCAAAATGCCGTATCGATAGACGGCGTTAAACCGCCGCTACGATCCACAGCGTGATTGTGATTGGTCGCTCGCCCTGCCGCCGTCAACTGTCGGCTGCCGGCGGCGTGGCTGGCGCTCTGGGCGTGGCTGGCGCTTCGGGCGTGGCTGGCGCTTCGGGTGTGGCCTGCGCTTCGGGCGTGGCTTGCGCTTCGGGCGTGGCCTGCGCTTCGGGCGTGGCCTGCGCTTCGGGCGCGGCTGGCGCTTCGGGCGTGGCTTGCGTTTCGGGCGTGGCTGGCGCTTCGGGCGTGGCCTGCGCTTCGGGCGTGGCTGGCGCTTCGGGCGTGGCCTGCGCTTCGGGCGTGGCTTGCGCTTCGGGCGTGGCTGGCGTTTCGGGCGTGGCTGGCGCTTCGGGCGTGGCTTGCACTTCGGGCACGGCTGGCGCTTCGAGCGTGGCTGGTGCTTCGGGTACCGCCGGTTGCGGCACCGCGGCCGATTCAGCGCCAATGCCGGTAATCTGGATTTCGGTGAACGCCTGTCGGTGCCCTTGTGTGCGACGGTAATTTTTGCGCCGCTTCATTTTGAACACCCGAATCTTTTCACCCCGGCCATGCGCCAGCACGGTGGCGCGCACCGCGACCGTCACCGACCGGCCAACCGACAACTGCTCGTCGTCGACGTGCAGCAGCACGTTGGGCAAATCAATGTTATCGCCGACCTCAACCGCCAGCTTTTCGACTTTCAATTTATCACCGACCGCAACCCGGTATTGCTTGCCGCCAGTTTGAATGACTGTATACATGATAAAAACCGCTGAATTCAGGCGCGCAATTGTAGTCATATCGACCTGTCCGCGTCAACCGAAAAAATACATCCTTTTGGTCGCCTGGCGGGTTGCGTGGCGGGCTGTTATAGCGGTGTGTCTGCCCACCCTCACCCAACCCTCTCCCACAGGGAGAGGGCTAAAGCCGACAACCGCCTCCTCCCCCGGAAAGGAGAACGGGTTTTCCAACCCGTTTATTTTGAAAACACGGACAGGAATGTCCGTGCTCCTGTTCCTCGGGATAACCGGAACCTCCCTCTCCCTCCGGGAGAGGGCCGGGGTGAGGGCCGCCGCACGGCTCCATCACCGCCCTGGAATCTCCCCTTCCCATCCGCGGTGAAGTTGCACTTATCAATTGAATTCACAATCCTGTTCCGGGGGGCACGGCGTCGCCCGGTCGCCGCCGGGGGCGCCGGTTTTTCCCGGTGGCGGGATAAAAATTCATCACAATCACCGAGCGGTAAGATAGAATCGGGCTTATTTGGTGTCTGCCTTACTTTCTCACTGCATGGATCTGCCCATGGGTCTGCAAACCAGCGCAACCGTATCCCCTGCCCCGGAACCCCCCTGGCCGGCGACCGCCAAGACGGCAGAGCCGTTGCTGGCCGGTGCCTTGCGTCTGGTCGAAGCCGAGATGGATGCGGTCAACCGGATGATCCGGCAGCGCATGGATTCGAACATCGCGCTCATACAGACGCTAGGCAACTACATCATCCAAAGCGGCGGCAAACGGATGCGCCCGCTGGTGCTGCTGCTCAGCGCCAAAGCGTGCAATTGCCGCACCCGGGACCATATCACGCTGGCGGCCGTGGTCGAATTTATCCATACCGCCAGCCTGCTGCACGACGATGTCGTCGATGACTCCGCGCTGCGCCGCGGGCGGCCGACGGCAAACGACAGATGGGGCAGCCAGGCCAGCATCCTGGTGGGCGATTTTCTGTATTCCCGCTGTTTCGAGATGCTGGTGGAGGTCGATAAGATGGACGTGATGCGCATTTTGGCAACCACCACCAATGCCATCGCCGAAGGCGAGGTGATGCAGCTGATGCATGCCCACTCGCCCGACACCACCGAGCACGCCTACCTCGAAGCCGTGCGCAGAAAAACCGCCAAACTGTTTGCCTCGGCGGCCGGGCTGGGCGCCGTCATCGGTGAGCACAGCGGCGCGCATTACGCACCGCTGGCCAGCTACGGGATGCATCTGGGGATTGCCTTTCAGTTGGTCGATGATGTGATGGATTACACCGCCGACGAGCGGCAGATGGGCAAAAATGCCGGCGATGATCTGACCGAGGGCCGCCCTACCCTGCCCTTGATTCAGGCGATGCGGGTCGGCAGCGCCGCGCAGGCCGGGGTCATTCGTCAGGCGATCGAAAACGGCGAGTCGGATAAAATAAACGAGGTGCTCGCTATCGTTGAATCGACCGGCGCGCTCGCGTACACTGCCGCCTGCGCCAAACAGCAGTCGGCACAGGCGATTGACGCATTGCTGCCGCTGCCGGAATCACCGCTGAAACAAGCGCTGATTGACCTGGCGCATTTTACCGTCAGCCGGAATCGATAAGTCGCATTTGTCGCGGGGTGTAGCTCAGCCTGGTAGAGCACTGCCTTCGGGAGGCAGGGGCCGGAGGTTCGAATCCTCTCACCCCGACCATGGCTGGCCGCTCGAGTTCGGCGGCCTGCGTGGTCGATTGCCGCGCAATGACGACGCGCCGCCACCGCCAAGCGTACGTTGATGCCCGCAGAATATGACTACATTGTCGTCGGCGCCGGCTCAGCCGGGTGTGTGCTGGCCAATCGCCTGAGCGCCAACGGCAGATTCCGCGTGCTGGTGCTGGAAGCCGGCGGCTCCGACCGGCGCTGGCCGATTCAACTGCCGATCGGGTACGGCAAAGCCTTCTACGACCGCAAGCTCAACTGGCGCTATCTGACGGCGGCGGACGCCGGTCTCAACCACCGGCAAAGCTATTGGCCGCGCGGCAAGGTTATCGGCGGCTCGAGCTCAATCAACGCGATGCTGTTTATCCGCGGCCAGCACGCCGACTTCGATCACTGGCGCGAGTTGGGAAACCCGGGCTGGGGCTGGCAGGATGTGCTGCCGTATTTCAAGCGCTGCGAGCACAATTGCCACGGCGCCGACGCATACAGGGGCGACGACGGGCCGCTGTATGTCAATGATGTCAGCACCGACTACCACCCGCTCTGCCAGACTTTCTTGCAGGCGGCCAAACAGGTCGGATTGCCGTACAACCCGGATTTCAACGGCGCCGATCAGGAAGGCGCCGGCCTGTACCAAATCACCACCAAAAGCGGACGGCGCATGTCGGCCGCCCGCGCCTACCTGCGACCGGCGATGCGGCGCAACAACCTGGTCGTCCTCACCCACGCCCACGTCGGCCGCATCCTGTTCCGGGGCAACTGCGCCGTCGGCGTCGAATATCGGCACCGTGGGCAAACCAGATCGGCCGCCGCGGCGCGCGAGGTTATCGTCGCCGGCGGCGCGGTAAACTCGCCGCAACTGTTGCAGCTATCCGGCGTCGGGCCGGCGGCACTGCTGCGGCAGCACGGCATCAACCCGGTGCATGACAGCCCGGCGGTCGGCCAAAACCTGCAGGATCACCTCGCCATCTCGCATTATTATCGCGCCAGCGTGCCGACCCTGAACAATCAGCTGTCACCCTGGAGCGGCAAGCTGCTGGCCGGCCTGCGCTATATCCTGCTGCGCAACGGCCCGCTGTCGCTGAGCGTCAATCAGGCCGGCGGCTTTTTCAAAAGCAGTGCGGCGCGCACCCGGCCGAATTTACAGCTGTATTTTTGTCCGATCAGCTATACCACTGCGCCGCCCGGCAAACGCCTGCTGATCCGGCCGGATCCGTTTGCCGGATTCTTAAACGCCGTCTCCCAATGCCGCCCCACCAGCCGCGGCTACCTGCACATCCGCTCCGGCGACCCGATGCAGCCGCCGGACATATACCCGCGCTACCTGTCGACCGACGCCGACCTGCAGGAAATGCTCGAAGGCGTCCGGTTCCTGCGCAAAATAGCCCGCACGCCCGCGCTGAGCAACATCATCGCCCAGGAAACCCGGCCCGGCCCGGCGGTCTGCTCGGATAGCGAGCTGATCGACGATATCCGCCGGCGCAGCGACACCGTTTACCATCCGACCAGCACCTGCATGATGGGCGCGGAGCCCGCAACCAGCGTCGTCAACGCCCGCCTGCGGGTACACGGATTGCGGCAACTGCGCGTCGTCGACGCCGCGGTATTCCCCACCGTCACCTCGGGCAATACCAACGCACCGACCATCATGCTGGCGGAAAAAGGCGCGGATTTGATTCTGGGAGACGCGGCCGCTTGAGGTTCGTTTCCTGTGTGTCAAGCGGGCAGGTCAAGCGGGCGGCGGTTTGACGCCGCTTACCATTGCCGGCGGGCCGCAACGTTTGCGCCGTGCACAGCCGATCAACCGCCGCTCGGCCAGCTGGTTTTTTCCAGCCAGGCCTTGACGCGGTCGAGGTCTGCCGTCAATGGCCGCTCCTGCTCCAGCCGCGGCGCCTGCGCTCTGACCTGTTCGAGCAGGCCTCGAATCCCGGCGGCCATCTGTCTGGCCTGATTGCCCGGCAGCGCCAGCTCCAGCGCCTGGCTGGCGACGATAAACTCGACGGCGCAGAGCCGCAGGCTCAAATCGACCACGCGCGCCAGCGACCGGGCCGCCAGCGGCGCCTGGGTCAGGCTGTCTTCTACCCCGTCGGCGCTGACGCTCGGCCAGAGCGCGACCGGGGCGGCCGCGTGGTGGATTTCGGCGACCAGCGATTCGGCAATTTTCATCAGCGGGGCGAAGCCGTTTGAATTGGCCGCGGCCAAAAACAGCGGCAGCCCGGAAACCCGATCCGACAACAGCCGTGCCAGCCGCGCCAACTGCATGGTCGCCGACTGTACCAGCGCACGGGCGACCGTTTCGCAGCAGAGCGTGATGTGCGGCGTATGATAGGCGCCGCTCGAGCGTATTTCCCGCCGTTCGAGCACCACCTGCGGGTTGTCGCTGGAGGCATTGATTTCGATTTGCAGCAGGTCGGCGGCGTAGTCGATTGCAGACCAGACCGCGCCGTGCGTTTGCACGATGTTTCTGATCGATAGCGGGTCCTGCAAGCGGCGGGCCCGGCCCGGCTGATACAGCAGACTGCCTTGCAGCAAGCGGTTTAGTTCAGTCGCCACCCGCAGCTGATGCGGATTGGGATGCAGCGCCGCCAAATCGTCCGCCAGCACCGACAGGTTGGCCCGAAACGCCTCCATGCTCATGGCCCCGGCGGCATTGATTGCCGCCAACAGGCGGCCGGCCGCCTGCACGCTCAGTGCCGCCGTCGCGACGGTAAAAGCGGAATGGTTGATCAACGCCAGACCGTCCCCCGGTTGCAGCGCAAGCGGTTGCAGGCCGGCCTGCTGCAATGCCCGATGCGCCGGCACTATCGCGCCCTGCGGGTCGTACATTTGCCCTTCGGCAATCAGCGCCAACGCCATGGTCGCGCCGAGGCACAAGTCACCGGCGCCGATCGAGCCGATTTCGCCCACCACCGGCGTCACACCGCGGTTAAGGCAGTCGAGCAGGCTGTCGGCCACCGCCGGCGACGCACAGGACGCGCCCAGCATCAACCCGTTCAGGCGCACCAGCATCGCCGCCCGCACCTGACCGAGCGGCAATGGCGGGCCAATCGCATGCGCCCGCCCGCGGATGGTTCGATATGAAAATTCGGTCAGTTGCCGGCTGGAAAGCGCCTCGCCCACCCGCGCGCCCAGCCCGGTCGTCAAACCGTAAACCGGCTTTTTTTGCTCCAGCGCCTGCTGCACTACGCCGCGCGCCGCCGCCATGTTGTCGCGCCCGGCCGGGTGGATGGCTATTTTGATCGCCGTCGTTGCCGCCACCTCGGCCACCTGCGCCAGTGTCAGCGTATGGCCGTCGACGCAGATAGCGCGCATCGGCTAATTCTTGTTCGCCATCAGCTCCGGCAGGTAGGTCGCAATCTGCGGCACGTACACCAGGATCACGATCGCCAGCAGCATAATCAGAAACATCGGGAGCGCGGCGCGCGCAATAAACCCCATGTTGTTGCCGGTCATGCCTTGCAGCACAAACAAATTAAACCCGATCGGCGGCGTGATCTGCGCCATTTCCACCACCACGACGACAAAAATCCCGAACCAGATCATGTCGATACCGGCCTGGCGCACCATCGGCTCGATGACCGCCATGGTCAGCACGACTGCGGATATGCCGTCTAAAAAGCAGCCCAGGATGATGTAGAACACCGTCAGCATGCCGATCAAAACCAGCGGTGACAGATCCAGCGTGGCAATCCAGCTCGCCAGCTCGCGCGGCAGCCCGGTAAAGCCCATCGTCAAGGATAAAAATGTCGACCCGGCGAGGATAAACGCGATCATCGCCGAGGTCCGCGTTGCGCCCAGCAGCGACTGCATAAACGACTCCCGGGTGAGCGAGCCCTGCAGCAAGGATATGATCAGCGCCCCCACGACGCCGAGCACCGCCGCTTCGGTGGCGGTCGCCAAACCGGTATAAATCGAGCCCATGACGCCGAGAATCAGCAGAAAGACCGGCAACAGCAGCAGCACCTCCTTGAGCTTGCCCGGTGCGTTTTCCGCCTCGACCGGGGCCTGGTGGCGATTCCGGAATACACTCCAGAGCATCACGTAGCCCATAAACAAACCGGCCAGCATGATCCCGGGCAACACGCCGGCAATGAACAGTTTGGCGATCGATTCATTGACCGCGACGCCGTAGATGATCAGCATGATCGACGGCGGGATCAGCAGCCCCAGCGTGCCGGCGCCGGCCAGCGTGCCGTTGATCATCGATTCGGGATAGTGGCGCCGGCGCAGCTCGGGTATCGAGATGCGTCCAACCATGGCGACGGTGGCGGCGGAAGAGCCGGAAATGGCGGCAAAGATGGCGCAGCCGCCAATGTTCACGTGCAACAGCCCGCCGGGTAGCTTTCGCATCAGCGGGGTCAGGCCGCGAAACAGGTTTTCCGACAGTTTGGTGCGAAACAGGATCTCACCCATCCAGATAAACAACGGCAGCGCGGTCAAGGTCCAACTCGAACTTGCCCCCCAGATAGTGGTCACCATCGCGTCGCCGGCCGGCCGGTTGGTGAACATCAGCATCCCGATGACCGCCACCCCCAGCAGGCTGATCGCCACCCAGACGCCGGTGCCGAGAAGAAAGAATAAAACGGCAATAAAAAACAGCGTCAGTGCCAGCTCATTCATGCTTCGACCCCCGGCTGCATCCGGCCACTCACCAGCGTCTTAATCAGCCGATGCGAGCAGCAAATCGCCAATACCACGCCGCCGGCCAGCACCAGCGATTGCGGAATCCACAGCATAATGGCGTCCGAGCCCTCGCTCCTCTCCGCGAACCGGTAGGAAAAATACACCAGGCGGGCGAGATAATAGGCCAGGTAGCAGCAGGTTATCGACGCCACCAGCAGCGCCCATAGCTCGAACAGATAGCGGGTGCCGGCGGCAAACCGGCTGATCACCAGATCGACCCGGATATGACCGTCGTATTGAAAGGTATAGGCCAGCGCCAAAAAGCTGGCCGCCGCCATCGCGTAGCCGGAATATTCGGTCAGGCCGGGCACATAGGTGGAAAACAGGCGTGTGACAATGCTGGCGCACACCATCAGGCCGATTATCACGAGAAACAGCGCCGCCGCATAGCCGCAGATCGTATACAGCCGGTTCAGCAGCCGATCCAGCCGACACCAGAAACGCCTCATGATTCAACCCGATGGGGTGGCGGATGGAATTGGCCGCACTGCCATCCGCCGGCGCGCATCAGACTAGGGGTATCGGATCAATTGGCGCGGTAGGTGTCGATCGCCGATTTGCCGGCCTCGCCGGCGCGCTCGAGCCATTCCGCGGTCATCGTCTCGCCGATCTGTATAAAATCCATGCGCAACTGCTCGGTTGGCGGGCCGACCTGCATGCCATTGGCGGCCAATTGGTCTTTATACCAGTCGCCCAGCATGCGCGCCTGCGCCCAGCCGGCCTGCTCCGCCATCGCGGCGGCGCCGAGGACAACCCCCCGGGTCGCGGCATCCAGCGCGTTCCAGCTATCGAGGTTCGCGATCACCATGTTTTTTGGCAGCCAGGCCTGGATGTCATACCAGTAGTCGACGTGCTCCCAGAGCTTGCGGTCATACCCGGTGGAGCCGGATGAGATCATGCTTTCGGCCACACCGGTGGCAAAAGCCTGCGACAACTCCGCCGCCTCGATTTTGGTCGGCACCGCTCCCATCAGCTCGGCCAGCCGGGAAGTGGCGGCGTTATACGCGCGAAATTTGACGTCTTGCATATCGGCCGCACTGTTGACCGGCTGCTTGCTATACAACCCCTGCGACGGCCAGGGCACCGCATACAGCAGTTTCACCCCCTTGTCCTGCAATATGTTTTCGATCGCCGGACGCGAGGCCTGATACAGCGTCCAGGCATCATCAAAACCGGTGGCCAGAAAAGGCAGCGCGTCTATTTCAAAGATCGCGTCTTCATTGCCCAGCGCCGAGATCAGCCGCTCGCCGAGCGCGACCTGCCCGGTGCGCACCGCGCGGAAAATTTCCCCGCCTTTGTACAGCGAGCCGCCGGGATGGGGGATGACTTCGAGCGCCCCGCCAGTGGCCTGTGTAACCGCGGTGGCAAAACGTGCGGCATTTTCAGAATGATAATTGGTCGCCGAATACGCCAGCGGCATATCCCAGGTCTCAGCGGCCACCTGGGCGGACACGGTGAGCGCCAGTGCAGCGACGCCGGCCAGCAGCGAGTTGCGCGCGAACTTGAATACGGTTGTTACTGGTTTCATCACATACCTCCGTTAAATTAAGGGTTGGAATCTTACCACTTTTCTTTGCCGCCATTGCCAATACGACTGCCCGGGCCGGCGGGCGATATACCCTGACGGCAACAGCCGCACGCCCCGGCTCACTGATTGCATACGGGTCAATCAACCCACAATCTTCCTCTCCCCGTGGGCGCGGGATTAAGGGTGAGGGGAAACCCCGGCGCAACCCCTCACCCCAACCCTCTCCCGGCGGGAGAGGGAGAAAAGCTGTCGGCAAAGAACGCGATCAAATCCACCAGGTCGAATACCGGCAGACCGGTCAAACGGCGCATCTGCTTTTTCCAGTGGGAAAGATTGGTGCATTCGAGCACAATCGCCCGCAGCTCCGGCTGTGCCCGGTGCAATTCTCGTACCCGTGCGAGGATTTGCCGTTCACACAGCCGCCGGTCCAGGCGCGGTTGATTGTGTTTGATCACCCGGCTTAATTCATCATCCGGCTTCAGCCCGACAATACACAACGACACCAGCTCCGACGGCGGCAGCGGGATATGCGCCGCATTCAACCGCTCGGCGTCAAACGTGATGACGCCGATTTTCGCATCGGCGCCGTACTGCGCGCGCAGCAGCGGCAGCAGCAACAACGCCGAGGACAGGAACGGCACTTGCAACTGCCGCTGCAGCGGCGCTTGCAGCGGCGACAGAAATCCGCAGCTGGTGGCAATCAACGGCGCGCCCTGCCGCTGCAACTGCTGTGCCGCTTCGAGAAAGGCCTCGGCAAGGCCGCTGGGCAGCGGTTTGTCGGTGACGATGTGCTTCACCCCGGCGCCGGCGACGACGCGATGCAGCACCGGAAAAGCAAACGAGTCGGGGCGGCCAATATCGCCGGCCAGGCGGGGAAATTTTGTGTCCAGCATCAAAATACCCGCTTGAACCGCGGTGCCGGACGGCGGTGTATCGGCGGCTTCGCGCGCGTCGCGGCGCAGTGGACGGCGAGCGGCGAAAACGGGCGGCATTATCTGCGCAGCGGGTGCACGCCCGCTGCCGACGGGCGCATTTTCAACCCCGCATGCAGGGCCAGCGTGAGGACAATCACCGCACCGCCGAACAGCGTATACGCACTCAGACGCTCATCCAGCACCAGCCAGACCCACAACGGCCCCAAAATAGACTCCAGCAGCATCATCAGACCCACTTCCGGCGCCGGCAGATATTTGGGGCCGAGAAACATCAGCATATTGGCTATCGGCAGCATCAGAAATCCCATGACAAACAGATAGCCGTGATCCTGAGCGCTGGTTTGCACCGGATCAACCCACGGCGAGATCAGCAGCGCCACCAAAAACCCGCCCAGCCCAAACGCCGGCAGCAGCTCGGTCTGCTTGTATTTGCGGACGACGCAAAACCCGGCAGCCAGCGAGCAGGCCGCAACCAGCCCGGCCATGTTGCCGTAAAACGACCCGCGCATACCGCCCTTCTCGGCGCAGATAATCACAATCCCCGAGGTCACCAGACCGATCGCAACCCAGGTAGCCGAGGCCACCCGTTCACGCAAGAAAAACCACGCGATGATTGCGGCAAACAGCGGCGTGGTGCTGATGATCAACAGGGTATTGGCGACCGCCGTATGCGTCAGTGAATAGATAAAACAGAGATTGCCGAGCGCATACAGCAGCATCAAAACCACCCCCGGCCAGCCGATTGAAAACAGCAGTTGCAATGTGCCGCGGCCAAACCGCAGCAGCAGCAACACCAGCACGCCGTAGCCAAAATAAAGACCGCGCCAATAGGTAATTTCCAGCGTGTCGGCGCTGATCAACCGCGTCAGCAGCCCATCGGGGCTGATTGCCAACACCCCCAGCCCGGTGAGCAGCAGGCCCTTGGTATGGCTGGATAGTGTGGTCAAGCAGGCGGTCGGGTTGCGTCCTGCCAGTGCCGGTCGGCGACGACACCGACATGCTCGACGCCGTTGGCCTCGACCACCAGCCGGGTGCCGGGGTCGGCGCAGGCAATCTGCACCATGGCAAAGCACAGATTCGCGGCAAAGCGCGGGGAATACGCCAGACTGGTGACCGCGCCGACCGTCGCCCCGTGCCCGGTTTTAACCGGCCAGGTGCTTCTGGGCGCCGGCATGGCCTCCGGCGCGCTGATTTTCAGGTTGACTTTCTTTTGCGTGACGCCCTGCGCGGCGATTTTCTTGAGGGCGGCGCGCGCCATGTACTCGGCCGGTTTGTCCGGGTCACAGTACTTGTCCAGGCCGCATTCATACGGATTATTCGCCAGCGTCATGTCACTGCCGTAAGACAACAGCCCGGTTTCTATGCGCTCGATCAGGTTCGGGCAGCCCGCCCGGACCTGGTACTGCTGCCCGGCCCGCCAGAGCGTGTCCCACAACGCCAGCCCTTTGGTCGAATCCTGCAAATAAATTTCAAACCCGCCCTGGCCACTCCAGCCGGAGCGCGCCAGCAGCACCGGGGTGGCGGCAATGTCGGTTGTAATGAAGTCGAACCGCCGGATATCACGCACCTGCTCACCGACCACTTGCGCCATCAGGTCATCCGCCTTCGGGCCCTGCACCGCCAATGGGCTGACGTCCGGCTCAAACACCGCCACCCGCATACCGCGGCCGTAGGCGATGCCCTTGACCCAGAGCAGCACATCGGAATCGGCAATCGAAATCCAGAACCGGTCTTCCGCCAGCCGCAACATGATTGGATCGTTAATCAGCCCGCCGAACTCGTCAACCAGCGGCGCATATTTACTCTGGCCGACGGCGCAGTCGGCGATCTCCCGCGGGGTAATCAGCTCAACCAGCGCCAGCGCATCCGGCCCCACGACCTCGACCTGCCGCTCGCAGGCCACGTCCCAGAGCTGCACGTGCTCGCATAAATGCGCATAGTCCTGCTCGAACGAGCGGTAGACCCCCGCCAGCGTCATGTGGTTGTACGTGGTAAACCCGCGGGCATTTTGCTCCCGCACGCGCTGCTCGAACGGAGTCTGGCGCAGCCGCCGGGAAAACAGGATTTCGGGAGAAGGCATAGTCATCAGGAATAATTACCGCTACAATCCGGCGTTTGCAAACCAATGGCATTCATCGCCATCGACTCATCAATACGATGCACGGAAATTATACCCAATTGGAGCCGGTTGACGGGCTGAATTTCGTTCAATTAAGCCCGCTGTCCTTTCTGGCGCGCACCTGCGCCACCTATCCGGACCGCCCCGCCGTGGTTTACGGCCAGCGTCGATACAACTGGCAGCAGACGGCGGCGCGCTGTAAACAACTGGCCGGCGGGCTGAAAAAACTCGGCATAACCAAAGGCGATACCGTCTCGATCATCGCCGCCAACACGCCCGAACTGGTCGAGGCGCACTTTGGCATCCCGATGTCCGGCGGGGTGATCTGCGCAATCAATACCCGCCTGGAGGCCGACACCATCGCGTATATCCTGCAGCACGGCGACAGCAAAGTACTGCTCACCGACAGCCAGCTTTCAGCCGTGGTAAAAGCCGCGCTGGCGCAGCTCAAAAACCCGCCGATCGTCATCGATATCATCGACCGGCAAGCCGCCGCACCGCAGACCGGCGCGGCATTGGGGAGCATGGACTACGAACAACTGCTGGCGACCGGCGAAACGGCAATCGGCTGGGGCCTGCCGGAGAATGAATGGGACACCCTGGCGCTGAACTATACCTCCGGCACCAGCGGCCGCCCCAAAGGGGTGGTCTACCATCATCGCGGCGCCTACCTGATGTCGATGGGCACCATCGCCACATGGCAAATCCCCAAGCATCCGATCTACCTGTATACCATCCCGCTGTTTCACTGCAACGGCTGGTGCCATGCCTGGACGATGACGCTGATGGGCGGGACGATAATCTGCAATCGGACGGTCGATGCGCCGACCATTTTCAACGCCATCGAAACGCACGGCGTGACGCATTTTGGCGCCGCGCCGATTGTGCTGTCGATGCTGGCCAATGCGCCTGAAGCCGTCCGCTATCGCCCGGATTATACCGTGCAGGTGATGACCGCCGGCGCGCCGCCGCCGAGCAAAGTGCTGGAAAAAACCGCGCAGCTCGGCTTCAATGTCACCCACGTCTACGGCCTGACCGAAACCTATGGTCACGTCCTCTATTGCGACTGGCGCCCCGAGTGGGACGCGCTCAGCGCCGGCCGGCAGGCCGAGATCAAAGCGCGCCAGGGTGTCACGATGCAGATGATGGAAGAGGCGCGGGTCGTCAATCTGGATACCGGCCAGCCGGTGGCCGCCGACGGTGAGACTCTGGGTGAGATCCTGATGCGCGGCAACACCACGATGAAAGGGTATTACAAGAACACCGCCGCGACCGCTGAAGCCTTCCGGGACGGCTGGTTCCACACCGGTGACCTGGCCGTGGTGCATGCCGACGGGTATATCGAGATCAAGGATCGGCTCAAGGATATGATTATCTCCGGCGGTGAAAACATCTCTTCGATCGAAGTCGAATCGGTGCTCTACCGGCATCCGCAAGTGGCGGCGGCGGCGGTGGTGGCGATGCCGGATGAAAAATGGGGCGAAACGCCGTGCGCCTTTGTCGAGCTGAAGGCCGGGGAATCCGCCACCGAAGAAGACCTCATCGACTTTTGCAAGGCCAACATGGCCGGGTTCAAGCGGCCCAGGCGAGTGGTGTTAATGCTGCTGCCGAAGACGCCCACCGGCAAGATTCAGAAATTCAAACTGCGTGAGGCCGTGCGGGCGCAGACCGAACAGGCGGAATCCTGAACCGGGCGATGCTGTTGTTTTCCCTGTTATCAATAACCTACCCACGCTAAAAACCATGCAGAAAATAGACAAAGTCGCGGTGCTCGGCGCCGGCACAATGGGCAGCGGGATTGCCGGCATTTGCGCCAATGCCGGCTGTCAGGTGCTGCTGTTGGATATGCAGCAATCCGACTGTGAAAACGCCCGGCAGCGACTGCTCGCCGGACGCGCACCGGTCATTCGGGAGCCGGCGCTGCTCGAGCGCATCCGGGTGGGCAGCTTTGCCGCCGACCTGGATAAAATTGCCGATTGTCACTGGATCTGCGAAGCCGTGATCGAAGACGTCGAGATCAAGCGCAGCGTGTTCCAACAGGTGGAAGCACGGCGCGGTGACGGCTCGATCATCAGCAGCAACACCTCCGGGATTCCGTTAAAAGACCTCTACCGGGGCATGCCGGAGCGGCTGCAACAGGATATTGCCATAACCCATTTCTTCAACCCGGCCCACGTCATGCGCCTGGTTGAGTTGGTTGCCGGCGAACAAACCCGGCCGGAGGTGATACAAACACTGGCCGATTTTCTCGGCAACCGGCTCGACAAAGGCGTGGTGTACGCCAAGGACACGGTCAATTTTATCGGCAACCGCATCGGCTGTTTCTGGATGCTGGCCGGCCTGCATCATGCGGAAAAAGCGATATGGCAGGACGATCTGACCATCGAAATGATCGACGCGCTGATGTCCGAGCCGCTGGGCTTCCCGGCAACCGGGCTGTTTGGACTGGTTGACCTGATCGGTCTGGATGTGATGTACAACGTCGGCAAAAACCTACAGGCCAACCTGCCGGCGGATGACCTGGGGCGCAACTATACGCAGTTCACCGACCGCGTCCAGGCGCTGTATGACCGCAATCAGCTGGGGCGCAAAACCGGCGGCGGCTTTTACCAGCTGGTGCGCCACGACGACGGCAGCAAGAGCATGCAGACGTTCGACCTGAAGAACGACTGCTGGCGGCCCGCACAGCCGGCGCCGCTGGCGGATAACCGGCGCCATATTCGGGGCTTGTTTGACGACAACAGCGCCGCTGCCCGGCTGGTACAAACCGTGATGACGACCACGCTGTGCTATACCGCCGCCCTGGTGCCGGAGATTTCCAACGACATTGTCAACGTTGACCGTGCCATGCGGTGGGGCTTCGGCTGGAAAAAAGGGCCGTTTGAATTGATGGATGAACTGGGCGCGGATACGTTGTTGAAGGCCGCCGAGCGACTGGACCTGCCGGTGCTCGGGATGCTGCGGGTATTGCAGGATGCGGGCGCCGCCGGCTTTTACCGCGATGACAATAGCTACCTGACGACCGACGGCAACTGGGCACCGCTGCCCGCCTGAAACGGGCCATCGACAGCCGGGTTCATGCGCGCACGCCGACAGGCCGGCGCCAGCCGCCGCCCCTCACGGCAGCCAGATCGGGCGCTCCACCAACGGCATTCAACCCGGCATTAACGGCATAAAAAAGCCGGCAGGTTGTGCCTGCCGGCTATTGAACCTTGCGCTGTCGGGCCGACTAATCGTCGCCGCCAAAGATGCCAAGAAGATGCAGCAGGCTCAAAAACAGGTTATAAATTGTCATATACAGCATCACCGTCGCCATGATGTAGTTGGTTTCGCCGCCATGCATAATCGCGCTGGTCTGATACAGGATCAGACCGGACATCAGCAGGATAAACATGCAGGAAACCGCCAGGCTCAAAGCCGGAATGCTGAATATTACCGCCGCCAGCCCGGCGAGGAAGGCGACTATAATACCGGTCATCACCATACCGCCGATAAAGCTGAAATCCTTTCTGGTCACCAGCACGTAGCCGGACAGCGCCAGAAAGATAGTGCCGGTGCCGCCCAAAGCGGTCATCACCAATTGGTGGCCGTTACCGAACGCCTGCACGTAGGCGTTGACCACCGGCCCCAGCGTGTAGCCCATAAACCCGGTAAACGCAAACACCAGCACCAGGCCGAGCGCTGAATTTCTGAATTTATTGGTCAAAAACAGCAGCGCCAAATAGCCCACCAGGGTGATCACCAGACCCGGATGGGGCAGATTAAGCTGCATCGCCACCCCCGCCACAACGGCACTGAACAGCAGCGTTATGGATAGCAGCATGTACGTGTTTTTCAGTACCCGGTTGATCTCGATGCCGCGCGAGGCCGATCGAGTGACGGTGGATTCAATTTCTCTTAACATGGCTCAAATACTCGATTAGTTAACAGGCTAAAAAGATGTCGCCGACCATATCTGCGTTGCCATCTGTGCGGATAATCAGGCCGGCCTTGGTTTCGGTATTATAATATAGGCTAAGTGGGAAAAGTCAAGGGCGTGTATGGGGCGGTGCCATCAAAACAAAACCTGCTGAACGGGGAATCGCCCCGCCGCTTGCTGACAAGCATGATATCGGATAGGCTATACTGTTGATTATATGGGGGCTATCCGGGCTGTCAGGCGGCGGTAAAGCCTTGAGCGGCTCAAGAAAGCTGCGTTAAAACACCGATCGAAACAGAGGCTGGATTGAACAGGAAGGGGGAAACTGCCCTGCCCTGCGTACCGCCCGCAAACCCGGCCCATGCCCGTTCTGCGCCGGCCCGAACAACCAACGTGCCGATATGCGTCGCCGTTTTTTGACCGTTTGACCGACATGACCGACCGACGACTGCAAGTATTTTCCACCGTAGCCCGGCTGCTTAGTTTTACCAAGTCGGCCAAAGTGCTGTATATGACGCAGCCGGCGGTCACTTTTCAGATTCACCAGCTCGAAGAATATTTCAATACCCGGCTGTTCGACCGCACGCACAACCGGATCAACCTGACCGAGGCGGGGGAGCTGGTCAAAAAGTATGCCGACCAGATTATCCACCTGAACAATCAGATGGACAATGAGGTGCGGGCGCTGACCGGCAATATCCGGGGCCCGCTGTTGATCGGCGCCAGCACGACCATCGGTGAGTATTTTATTCCGAGCGTGCTGGGCGCGTATCAGGCGGAGTTTTCTCAGGTCAAGCTGCGGCTGCACATTGCCAATACCAACGGCATCACCCACATGGTGGAAAACAACGAAATCGATCTCGGCATCATCGAAGGCCCGGCCAACAATAAAAATCTGATTACCGAGGTCGTCTGGGATGATGAGCTGGTGGCGGTTTGTCCGGTTAATCATCCGCTGACCCGGGCTCAATCGGTCAATATCGATAATCTGGCCAATTACCCGTTTATCAGCCGTGAGGAAGGCTCCGGCACGCGGGAAGTGATTGAAAATTATCTGCTGGAACAGCAAGGCGCCTTCGACCGGCTGGATGTGATTATGGAGTTTGGCAGCCCGGAGTCGATCAAGAGCGCCGTCGCGGCCGGGCTGGGCATCTCGGTGCTGTCGATTGCGACAGTGGAAAAGGAGCTGGCGTTAAAATCCCTGGCGGCGATTCCGCTCGACCCGCCGCTCAGGCGGCCGTTTTCAGTGGTGTATCAGCGCCAGAAATTCCGCCTGCAGGCGATGGATAAATTTCTCGAGTTTACCCGGCTGCACTGCCGGAATAAGCATTTGCAACTGGAGCAGGCGCTGGAAACGGCCTGATTGATTGCCCGCTCATCGGCCACGATCAGCATATAATTGACGGCATACATCGGCGCTGAAATCACCTGTGTCTTTGGGTTTCGGACGAATAAAAATCATCCTCGGCAACAACAATAAGATATGCCCGTAACCGGCGAAAAATTCGATGTCGATCGCAATGGATACCGGCCAAATGTCGGTATTATTGTCTGCAACAATCACAATCAGGTGCTGTGGGCGCGCCGCATACGGCGCGATGGCTGGCAATTCCCGCAGGGCGGCATCGAGCCGCAGGAAACCGCCGAACAAGCCGCCTTTCGGGAGTTATACGAAGAGATTGGCCTGACCGCGAGCGATGTTTCTCTGCTCGGCGCAACCAGAAAATGGCGGTGTTACGATGCGCCGTATGCATCCAGCCGATTCCGCGGCCAGAAGCAGCGCTGGTTTTTATTTAAGCTGATCGGCAGCGAATCCAGCATCCGGCTGGATCTGTTCGACAACCCGGAATTCGATCACTGGCGGTGGGTCGATTATTGGCACCCCGTTGAGCAGATCATCTGGTTCAAGAAAGAGGTTTACCAGCAGGCATTGACCGAGCTCGAGCCGCTGTTGCTGCCATTGTCCGGGCAGGAATAAACGGCGCCGACGGCGCGCTGAATCGATTATTTGCCGGCGGTGATGAGCTTGCGGTTCAGGATTTTCGCGGGTAGATCACCAGCTGTGTCAGCTGGTGATTGACGAAATAGAAATCGACGCCGTGCTCCGGATACGTCATGCGTTCGGCGGTTTGTTTCTTCGGCGGATGAAAATAAATCTGCTTGATGATATTCCTTTGCATCGAGAAGCGCGCCCCTCTGACCGTGCGCAACAGCGACACGGCGGTGCCCTGGACCTGAATCTCCTGCAGCCGCTGCCGGCCGATGAAGATAATCTGCGTATTGGGGTCGGGCTGATAAAGATATTCGAGTCGTTTGCGCAATACGCCGATCGTCCGCTCCGCCAGCGGCTTGCCCCAGCGGTCGCGGATAGCCGACATCCGGTCGCCCAGTCTGGCGTCGTCAAAACCCACCCCGGGGGTGATGATTTTTTCCTTGAGCAGATACGCCGCCGCCTGCTGTCGGGTGATTTGCGGTGGCGGCTTATCGACGCTCTGCTGCGCACCGGCGTCGGCGAACAGCAGGCACATCATCACGGCTGCCGATAGCAGGGGCCGTGCAGCCGGGATAGCCGGCCGGCGATTCAAAGCCGGGCCGCCGACAGCGGCGCGCCGCCTGTTGGCGTCAACCCAGTGCATCCGTGGCGTCGGTCGGGCTGTCAAACACCGGGCGACCGCGGTTAACCCTGCCGAGCACGTCGAGTCAGACCCCGGCGACGGCCATGCGGCTGACCAGAATCGAACCGGTACGAATACTGCGATGCACATTCACGTCATCGCCCACCGCGGCGAGCTGTTGAAACATATCCTTCAGGTTGCCGGCAATCGTAAATTCCTGTACCGGATATTGAATTTCCCCGTTCTCAACCCAAAAGCCGAACGCCCCGCGGGAATAGTCGCCGGTCACCGTATTGACCCCGAAGCCGATGACCTCGGTCACCAAAATACCGGTGTCCATTTGGCCGAGCAGCGCGTCCAATCCGCCCTCGACAGAGCTGTCAATGGTCAGATTGCGCACCCCGCCGGCATTGGCGGTCGTCTCCAGGCCGAGTTTGCGGGCCGAGTAGCTCGACAGCACGTAATCCTGCAGTACGCCGCGCGCGACGATATCGCGGTTTTGCGTCGCCACCCCTTCGGCGTCAAAATTGCTGCTGTTCACCGCCTTCGGCAGCCGCGGCTGCTCGTGTATGCGGACAAACCCGGGGAAGATCGAGCGGCCTTTATGATCGAGCAGAAAACTCGCCCGGCGATACAGGTTCGAGCCGCTGACCGCGGCGATCAGATGGGACAGCAGACTGCCGGCAACGCCGGCCTCGAACACCACCGGGCAGGCCAGCGTTTTCATTTTTCGTGCGCCCAGCCGCCGCAGCGTCCGACTCGCCGCTTTGACCCCGATGCGCTCCGGCGACTCCAATTCGGCCGGGTCACGGCAGCTATCGTACCAATAATCCCGCTGCATCGCCCCGCCCTCCTCGGCAATGACGCAGCAACTGTTGCTGTGCCGGGAGCTGCGCGCCACACCGCGAAAATGGTTCGAATTGGCATACACACTCATCCCCAGATGGCTCGACAGCGAACCGCCTTCGCTATTGGTGATGCGGGCATCCTGCTGCAAAGCGGCCTGTTCACACGCGGCTGCCAGCTCGAGCGCGGCGTCCATCCCCAGCCCCCATTCGTGGTACAGGTCCAGATCCGGGAAGTGGGTTGCCAGCTTTTCAGGGTCGGCCAGGCCGCTGAACGTATCCTCTTCGGTGTAGCGGGCAATATTGCAGGCAGATTCGACGGTTTCCGCCAGTGCCCCGGCCGAAAAATCGGCGGTGCTCGCGGTGCCGCTGCGATGGCCGAAATACACCGTCAACGCCAGACTCTTGTCGCGATTATATTCGACCGTCTCGGTCTCGCCGCGCCGCACGGTGACCGATAGGCCCTCGCTTTGCCCGATGTTCAGCTCGGCGGCGGTGGCGCCGCGGTCGTGCGCTCGAGTGAGGCACTGATCCGCCAAATCCAGGAGTTGCTGCTGTAAATCGCCGTTTATCTGCATTGGACGGTGCGCTTAAACCGCTGCGCCCCCCACGGTCAGCCCATCGATTCGCATGGTCGGCTGGCCAACCCCAACCGGCACACTCTGGCCTTCCTTGCCGCACGTGCCCACACCACTGTCAAGCTGCATATCATTGCCCAGCATCGACACCCGCGTCAGCACCTGCGGGCCGTCGCCAATCAGCGTCGCCCCCTTGACCGGATAGGTCACTTTGCCGCCCTCGATCATATACGCCTCGGAGGCAGTAAAAACAAATTTGCCGGAGGTGATGTCGACCTGCCCACCGGAAAAGTTGACCGCGTACAGGCCCTTATCCACCGAGCCGATAATCTCGGCCGGGTCGTGCTCGCCCGCCAGCATATAGGTATTGGTCATGCGCGGCATCGGCAGGTGCGCGAACGATTCGCGGCGACCGTTGCCGGTCGGCGCCGCGCCCATCAAACGGGCATTCAGCTGATCCTGCATATACCCTTTCAGCACCCCGCGTTCGATTAGCACCGTATTTTGTCCCGGCACCCCTTCATCATCAATCGATAGCGAGCCGCGGCGATTTTCCAGGCTGCCGTTGTCCACTATGGTACAAATCTCTGCGGCCACCTTTTGTCCCATCAGGCCGCTGAAAGCAGACGTCCCTTTGCGGTTAAAGTCCCCTTCAAGCCCGTGGCCAATCGCCTCGTGCAATAAAATTCCCGGCCAGCCCGGCCCCAGAACAACGGTCATTTCCCCCGCCGGGGCGTCGCGTGCTTCCAAATTCACCAGCGCCTGACGCACCGCTTCATTGGCATAGTCCTGCGCGTGATTGTCGGCAACAAAACAGGCGTAGTCGCAGCGCCCGCCGCCGCCGTAGGAAGCCTGCTCACGCCGGCCGTCCTGCTCCACAATCACGGTCACGTTCAGCCGCACCAGGGGGCGGATATCGGCCGCCAATAAGCCGTCCGAACGCGCGATCAAAATCGTGTCCTGCGAGCCGGCCAGACTGACCGACACCTGGATAACCCGGCTGTCCGCTTTGCGGGCGACCTGCTCAACCTGTTTCAGCAGCGCCACCTTGTCGCTATCCGGCAGCGAGCCGGGCGGGTCCACCGGCTGATACAGCGGCAATGCCTTGCTGCCGGTGCGCACCAACTGCCCGACCGCCGCGCCACCCGCTCCTTTGGCAATTGAGCGCGCCGCCCTGGCGGCCTCTTCAAGTGCCGGCTTGAGCAGTTCGTCAGAATAGGCAAACCCGGTTTTTTCGCCGCTGATTGCCCGTACGCCGACCCCCTGTTCAATGCCGTAACTGCCCGACTTCACGGTGCCTTCGTCCATCCCCCAGTACTCATGCCGGGAATATTGAAAATAGAGGTCGGCATAATCGATCTTCGCGCCCATCACCTGGCCCAAAGCGTGCGCAACCGCCTGCTCATCGAGTCCGGCAGGCTGCCATAGCGCCTGCCGGGCTGTGTTTAGTAGCTCATTCATAATAGGAATTTTGTCGTGTCGGCAGAATATCTACCGGTTATCATTGCGCCGCAAGCCGCTTGCGGCCCGATCAGCAGTCAAACAAACAAATCGGGGCGGCGATGATGCAAACAAGGCAATTGTGTGCGCATCGACTGTAGCGCGTCCAAATCCACGCGCGCGGTGATCACCCCAACCTGCTGTGGCAGCTCTGCCAGCACCCGCCCCCATGGGTCGATAATCATACTATGGCCATAGGTGATTCTACCGCCGACATGCGTACCCGTTTGCGCCGGCGCCAAGACATAACAGCCGTTTTCCACCGCTCGGGCGCGCAGCAGACAGCGCCAGTGCGCCTTGCCGGTGACAACGGTAAAAGCCGACGGCACGGTCAATATCTGCGCCCCCTGCTCCACCAGCTTGCGATACATCTCCGGAAAGCGCAGATCATAGCATATACTCAGGCCAAACGAGCCTGCGGGGGTGTCGACGACGCAAACCGACTGACCGGCAGCGGTGTAATCGGATTCGGCATACTGTTCGCCGGTGGCCAGCGAGACATCGAACAAGTGAATTTTATCGTACCGCGCGACCGGCGCGCCCTGATGGTCAAACACCAGTGAGCTGTTGTAGACGCGCTCGGCGTGGTCGGATTTGAGCGGCAGGCTGCCGGCCACCACCCAGATGCCGTAACGCCGCGCCGCAGCGCTCAAACCATCCTGAATCGGGCCGGCCCCGAACGCTTCGGCGCTGTCATACAGTTGCTGTCGGCTGCGCTGCATTAATGCGAAACACTCGGGCAGCACCGCCAGTTGCGCGCCCTGGTTCACCGCCTCCTGCATCAGTGCGCCCATGCTCGACAAATTCACCGATACCTCGTCGGTGGAATTCATCTGTATCACCGCGATTATCGACATCTCGCAGCCCGAGTCAATCTACGTTGCGGCGGACAGGCCACCCGATGGCAGGATAAGCGGTGACGCGCATGTGCGATATTATACCGTGCTTATCGACAGCGCGCTCATCGACAGTGTGCAGCGCGGCGAAACCGGCGCCGATTTCTCCGGCGCGCGACCGGCGCGGCAGGATACGCTAGAGCGTATAGAATAAATGACCGCCCAGCATCGCAACCAGCTTGCTTTCATCACTCCAGTTCGGCTGCACGGTCACTGCATGATAATGCGTCGCATCGCCGACCTCGGATTGCCCCTCGCCGGCAATAAACAGCCGGGCGGCCGCCAGCGCCTGCTGCCAGGCCCGGCTGTCCTTGACCACATGATGCTTCGGTGCGACATTCGTCCAGCTGAATTGCCTGGGCTGCCATACCACCTCGCAGATACTGTTGGGGTAGTGTTTGCTGCGCACCCGATTCATCGTCACCGACGCAATCGCCGCGCGCCCTTGTGGCGACTCACCCCGCCCTTCATGATAAATATTCATCGCCAGACACCCCAGTTGCTGACCGATAGTGGCGTTCTTGAAATCAAACTGTTGGGCGATATGCTGATTTTCGGCCTGCGCCGAACCGGCGAACACGGACAGGACAACGACACCGGAAAACAGCATCACAGCACCAATCCAGGTTTTCGCAAGTCGCTTGCAATTGTCAAAATATGCCATATTTCACCTCACCAGTGAGATAGAACAAACAGGGGTATGTATCGGCTTAATTACCAAACATATGTGGCAAATATTGGTAAATCGCACGGATTTTACCCTGTTTTTTGCATAAGTTCAACAGTTTTAATCCAGTAAAACAACAAAAAATCACCCCATCTGGTGCGACCAACGCCGCCCGTCGCCGCTCAAAACGCCCTGGTAGCGCTAAACTCCACCTGCGGCCAACGCGCTATCGTCAGTTGCAGATTAGCTCGGTTAGGGGCGATGTAGCTCAGGCAATCCATGCCATCGAGCGCCAGGCAAAGCGCATTTTTGCGCCGGAATTCGGCCTCGTCACGGTCATTGGCAAAGCGCACCCACCGCGCCGTGACCACCGGCACCGCCTCGAGACCGCATTCCACGCGGTATTCGGTCTTCAATCGATGCACCACCACGTCAAATTGCAGCGCGCCGACCGCCCCCAGAATCAGCGCATTGTTGGCCAACGGGCGAAACACCTGGGTCGCGCCTTCTTCGCTCAACTGAACCAGGCCCTTGCGCAACGCCTTCGCCCTTAACGGGTCAAGCAGCCTGACCCGGCGAAACAGCTCGGGGGCAAAGTTGGGTATACCCTTGAATTTCAGCGCTTCGCCGGTGGTAAACGTATCGCCAATCTGGATCGTCCCGTGGTTGTGCAGGCCGACGATATCGCCGGCATACGCGATTTCGGCCTGCTCCCGCCTGGCCGCCAGAAACGTATGCGCATTGTGTACGGTTATGGTTTTTTGGGTGCGCACATGCCGCAGCTTCATGCCTTTGTCGAACCGCCCCGAGGTAATCCGCAGAAACGCCACCCGGTCATGGTGCGCCGGGTCCATGTTCGCCTGTATCTTAAACACAAAGCCGCTGAATCCGGGCTCGGTCGCCTGCACACAGCGGCTATCCGCCTCTCTGGGCAGCGGCGCGGGCGCATACTCGACAAAATTGTCCATCAATTCATCGGTGCCCAGCCGATTCAACGCCGAGCCAAAAAACACCGGGGTCAATTGCCCCGCACGATACAAGCGCAAATCGAATGCATGGCTGGCGCCCTGCACCAGTTCAATTTCATCGCGCAGCTCCGCCGCCAGCCCACCGATAGCCTGTTCCAGTTGCGGGTCCGCCAACCCCCGAAACAGCACATCCTGCTCGAGCCCCATCCGGCCGGCGAACAGATGCACCGTCTGATCGTACAAACGGTAGACCCCGACAAAAGATTTGCCGCGGCCAATCGGCCAGCTCATCGGTGCGCAGCGAATCTTCAGCACCGCCTCGATCTCATCCATCACTTCGACCGGATCGCGTCCTTCGCGATCCATTTTATTGACGAACGTCATGATCGGCGTATCACGCAACCGGCAAACCTCCATCAACTTAACCGTCCGCTGCTCTACCCCCCTGGCGATGTCAATCACCATCAAGGCGGAGTCGACCGCGGTCAACGTGCGGTAGGTATCTTCGGAAAAATCGGCATGGCCGGGCGTATCCAGCAGATTGATGATGCGGTTTTTATAGGCAAACTGCATCACCGACGAAGTCACCGAAATGCCGCGCTGTTTTTCCAGCTCCATCCAGTCGGAAGTCGCGTATCGATCGCTCTTGCGCGCCTTGACCGTCCCGGCCAGCTGAATCGCACCGCCATACTGGAGCAGTCTTTCGGTTAACGTGGTTTTACCCGCATCCGGGTGCGAGATGATCGCAAACGTGCGGCGCGTGTTAATTTCATGCGCAAAACCGGCGGTAGTCATTGCGTTGTTTATTCTCGTTGCTGAAAATGTATCGATACAACTAATATTTTTTTTCACTGCGCGAGCGGGCAAAACGAGGCGGCCGGACGCAGCCACCCGTTCATGCACTGCCGGATATCGAGAATATAACGGGAGGCGCCTGCGATTGACTTGAACCGGCTGTGCCGCCTTCAATGAGCAAGGAGTTTTATCGACTCGGCGGAGCAATCATAGCGTTATAATCGCGTTTGGTAATTATGCCTTAAAACAACTCGATATGCCCAACAATTCGGCGCACAGCCAACCCGCACCCCGGCCGGACAGCCGGGGCAAATCAAGCGTCACCACGCCCACTACTGCCGCGCCCTTGATGTAATGCCGCTGCTGCGTATTTCCGATCTATCCATCGCCTTTGGCGGCAATACGCTGCTGGAGCAGGCCGGTCTGACGCTGGAGGCAGGCCAGCGGGTCGGGCTGCTGGGGCGCAATGGTGAAGGCAAATCGACGCTGTTGAATATCCTGATGGGACGCATCCAGGCCGATGGCGGCGGCGTCGAGTTGGACGACGAGGTGCGGATTTCGGCGTTGGATCAAATACCGGTGCTGGCGGCGGAGCGCTACGTGTTTGATGTGGTGGCCGCCGGTCTGGGCGAAGCGGGTGATTGGCTGGCGGCCTGTGAGCGCATGTCGGCCGCGACCGAACAAACCGAAGAGTTGACGGAAATTCAGCTCAAACTGTACGCCAACGACGGTTGGAAACTGAAAAGCCGGGTGGAAAAAACCCTCGACCGATTGCGCCTTGACGGCACGGCAAAGGTCAGCCAGCTGTCCGGCGGATGGCAGCGGCGGGTGGCATTGGCGCGCGCGCTGGTCAGCGAACCGCAAATCCTGCTGTTGGACGAGCCGACCAATCATGTGGATATCGAATCGATCGAGTGGCTGGAAGAGCAGCTGATCCGATTCAACGGCGGGGTCCTGTTTGTCACCCACGACCGTCAGTTCCTGACCCGTATTGCCACCCATATTGTCGAGTTGGAACGCGGCAAGCTGGTCGCGTGGAAAGGCGGTTATGCGGACTATTTGCGCCGTAAAGCCGCGAGCGTAGAGCAGGAAGCCCGCCACCGGGCCGATTTCGACAAAAAACTGGCGCAGGAAGAGAGCTGGATTCGCCAGGGCATTCAAGCCCGGCGCACACGCAATGAGGGGCGGGTGCGGGCGCTCGAAAAAATGCGCGCAGAGCGCGCCCGCAGACGGCAGCGTCAGGGCCATGTAAAGCTGGCCGTGCAACACACCGCCGACAGTGGCAGGCTGGTGATCGAGGCGCAGCATATTCGCTATGGCTATGCCGACCGGAACATCGTTGACGACTTCTCGACCCGCATTTTGCGCGGCGATCGAATCGGCCTGATTGGCCCCAACGGCATCGGCAAAACCACGCTGCTGAAATTACTGCTGGGCCAGCTGGCGCCGCTGAGTGGCACGGTCACCACCGGCACTCGCCTCGAAATCGCCTATTTCGACCAGCAGCGCGCCCGGCTGGATGAAAACCAGCGTCTGATTGATGTGATTGGAGCAGGGCGTGACTACATCACGGTGAACGGCAAATCGCGGCATGTCATGAGCTACCTTGCCGACTTTTTATTTACCCCCGCGCGTGCCCGCTCCCCGGTTCGCAGTCTGTCCGGCGGCGAGCGCGCCCGTGCTCTGCTGGCGCAATTGTTCAGCAGACCGGCCAACCTGCTGGTGATGGACGAGCCGACCAATGACCTCGATATCGAAACCCTGGAGCTGCTCGAAGAATACCTGCTGCAATTTGCCGGCACGTTGCTGCTGGTAAGCCACGACCGGCGGTTTATGGATAACGTGGTGACCAGCGTTCTGGCCTTTGAAGGCGATGGCCGGGTGAGCGAATATGTCGGCGGCTACAACGACTGGGCGCAGCGGCAGCGCACCGCCACTCCGACCGGCGACCCGCCGCTGCCGACCGCCACCACAGCCGGGGGCGCAGACAGGCGGGCCGACAAACCCAAAGCCAGGCGCAAACTCGGCTATCGGGAGCAGCGTGAACTCGCTCAGATCCCGCAGCGGATTGACACACTCGAATCCAGCCAGGTCACCCTGACCGGCCGGGTTTCACAGTCCGATTTCTACCGCCAACCGCAATCACAGGTGACCGATACGCTGCAACAGCTACAGCAAATCGGCATTGATCTGCAACAACTATATCAGCGCTGGGAAGAATTGGAGAGCCGCAAAAGCACCTGAAACCACCCGCCAACTCACCCGCCGACCGGTGCGCCATTGACGGCATACCCGGTCAAGCCAGGCATATCGCCCCCATCTGCCGCCCATAATCCGCCTCATCGCGGTGGCAGGCGCGACGATAGCTGAAGAATTGCTGCTCATCGGCACAGGTATCATCGGCCAGCCGGTCGATCCGCTCGATGCCGCGGTGGCGCAGACGCGATTCGATGTACAGCGGCAGATCGAAATGCAGCCGCCCCCGGTCGCCATACGGCCGGAAACAATGCGCACTGGCAATCGGGCTGCGCCGTTCAAACCGGGGTTTGAATTCAGCGCCGACCTCGTACGACGCCCATTGTATCGCCGGCCCGATAGCGCATTGAATCCGCCGCTGCTCAGCGCCCAGCGACAGCATCGCCTCGACAACCGCATCGGTGACGCCTTGCAGCGCCCCCTGCCAGCCGGCGTGCGCCGCCGCCACAATACCGGCGCTCGCATCCGCGAACAGCAGCGGCGCGCAATCGGCACCGAGGACGCCCAATACCGCCCCCCGACAGCGGGTCACCAGCGCATCGGCCTCAACCACCGCCGTCAGCTCACTATGCCGGTCTACCGTACGCACCCGATTGCCATGCACCTGGCGCAGGCTGAACAGCCCATCGCCGTCGAGCGCCCGGCACAACCGGCTGCGGTTGGTATCAATCCGGCCGGCGTCGTCGCCTGAAAACGGGCTGCAATTCAAGCTCGCAAACAGCCCTTGAGAAACCCCGCCCCGACGGGTAAAGAAACCGTGCCGAACCCGCAGCTCAGCGGCGAGCATGGCACTGGTGATGCGGGGGACACGCCGATCCATGGTCTAAAATTAACACAATACGGCCAACCGGTACGGTCAACCGGATGCGAACCCGTTGGCAGAAAAAAATTCCCTCCGATATACTCCGCAGGTACGCCCGGCGCAAAGTTCGGTCTGTGTCGGGTGAGCCGAAGCAGACAACGGCGGGAAAATCAATCGGAGAGCTGGCAGAGCGGTCGAATGCGGCGGTCTTGAAAACCGTTGACTGTAACAGGTCCGGGGGTTCGAATCCCTCGCTCTCCGCCAATTTTCGCCGGGGTTGGCGCCCGCCGTGCCCGTCGCCTGATCACCCTGCGTGTCGGCTGACATCGGTAAAACCGGTTTTCTCTGTCGCATCGAAGCCCGACTGCAAGCGGCTTGCGCACACACCGACCGGCACAGGGCTATCACCCGCATGGCGTCGGCCCGCCTAACCGCGAGGCGGTTCGCCATCGAACTGCGCCGCCGCTTGCCCGGCCCGCACACGCTCGCGCTGGAACGAATAGAGGCCGGTGGCAACAACAATAACGCTGCCGACCAGCGTCCAGCCGTCGGGAATATCGCCAAACACGACCACGCCGAGCACGATCCCCCAGATCAACGCGGTGTAGCGAAACGGCGAGACAAAGCTGACCTCACCGACGCGCATGGTCATAATGCTGAACAGATAGCCGGCCACAACACACAGCGCCGCGACCAGCATCAGCAGCGCCAATGCAGGGGTAATCGGCACCCAGCCGACGAGCGGCAGCATGCCGCCGCCGAGCACGGTAATTGCCACCGCGGTTATCAACGCAACATGCAGCGACGACACCCCGTGCGACAGGCGACTGGTGGCCAAGTCACGCAGCGCGACAAAGGCCACGCTGGCCAGGGCCAGCAGGGAATAGTGGTTGAACCCGTCCGTCCCCGGGCGCACGATGATCATCACCCCGACAAATCCAATGGCAATCGCACTCCAGCGCCGCCAGCCGACCGCTTCGCCGAGACACACCGCCGCCCCCAGCGTCACGGCAAGCGGTATGACCTGCATAATCGCGGTCGCGTTGGCCAGCGGCAAATGGAATAAGGCGGTGAGAAAACACACTGTGGCGCCCACCTCCCCCAGCACCCGCAGCCAGACAAACCGATAATCGCGGCGCGGCAGTTGGATCAGCAACTGCCCGCGATAGTGCGCGATGGCCGCAATCACCACGACGGTCATCAGCCCGCGCAATACCAGCGCTTGCGGCAACGTGATATCGGCCGATGCGAACTTCATCGCCGTATCATTAAACAGATAAGCCGCCATACAGGCCGTCATCAGCCCGGCCCCGCGAAGATTATCGGCAGCAGCGCGCCGTGACGGAGTATCTGTACCCAGTGTCATGATCGGATCGGTAGCCGCATCATCGCCGACCGCCGCCGAATGGCATTACCGGCCGGTGAGTATAGAGGCGATGGGGAAATACGGGAGCAACGAAAACGGCGGCGATGGTATGGCATGATCAGGTCGCTGTCTATACGGTCGCCGTAAAATTCATTGCCGACCAGCCCGCCCGACACACCCGACCAACCCGATGTCAACGCTGTCCGGCGGCGACAGGCAGCCGACCGCCGCGCGCTTCAGCCGACGCCGGACGCCGCCAACGGAGTGCGGTGGCCCGATCGTGTTCGGTCGGCAAAATTGCTATGATTGCGCATTGAATTACGGAATGGAACACATGCGGTATGCATACCCCGGCCCGGGCGGCGACCGGAGCGCGCGCCTGGATTCGCAGCTTGTCTCGAGTGGTGGCCGAGGCGGCCCGCTTTGTCGGTCGGCTATTTCGCCGCGCGCCGAATGAAATACGCCAAATGAAATACGGTTTCATTGGGCTAGGCGTTCTGGGCGCCAGATTGGCCAACAACCTGCTGGCCGCCGGCGTCGATCTGACGGTATACGATCTACGCGACCAGGCAATCCAAACCGCAGCTGCGGCAGGTGCGCGGGCGGGCACCGGCGTCGCCGACGTGGCCGGTCAGGTCGATGTGTTGATTACCTGCCTGCCGTCCCCGGCAGCATCGGGCCGGGTAATGGAAGGTGACCGGGGTGCGCTGGCCGCACTCAAACCGGGGGCGGTGTGGATTGAAATGAGCACCACCAGCGTCGCGGAAATCAAGCGCCTGGCCGAGCTGGCCGCGGCGCGGGAAATCGCCGTGCTCGAATGCCCGGCCACCGGCGGTGTGCAGCGCGCCGCACGCGGAGAAATGACGCTGCTGGTGGGTGGCGATGAAACGGTATTTGCCGCCCAGCGCCCGCTATTGGAAAAAATCGGCCGGCAGATTATTTATATGGGCCAACTGGGCGATGCATCCTTGATCAAAGTGATCAGCAATTTACTGTGTCTGGTTGACCTGGTGGCGATGGGTGAGGCGCTGATGCTGGCCAGACGCGGCGGCCTCGATCTGGGCAAATGCTATACCGCCATTACCGCCAGCTCCGGCAGCAGTCGTGAGTTCGAAGATTGGGCGCCGGTGATTCTAAACGGCAGCTACAATACCGGCTTTACGACCGATCTCGGGTTGAAAGATCTGGGGTTGATCACGGCACTCGGCAAGCAGCTCGACGTGCCGTTAAAGCTGGCCGCGCTGGTAGAGCAGCTGTTTATCGAATCGCGCGCGAAATACGGCGGCGATGCGTGGACACCGCATGTGATTAAAATGCTGGAAGAGGCAACCGGGGTCGAGCTGCGGGCGGAAGGTTTTGCGGATGTGATGGCTGAGCATTGAGTCCGCGAGCGACCAGGCCGCCCGCCGTCATGCTCTTATTCGCCAAAACCAGACAGCCGCCGCAGGTCCGAGAGGGCAAACGGGGCGCTGTAGTAAGGCCGAGCGGCGTGCGCCGGGCGAACATAGGACACCCCCTCCACCCAAAACCGCGACCGATTTTTTGCACCCAGCGGCTGCCGGGCGCCATTTTCATCCAGACGGTATAAGGTGACCATTTTCGGCTCCCTGGAGTCGGTTGTTCTCGGATGATCCCGGGCCTGGGTCACGGCCAGGCCAAACACCCCCGGCGTTGCCGTCAATGCAATCACGGTGAAAAAGGTCGATGCAGTGAGCCGGTTTTTTGCATTGACGATTTCCAGCACATTGGTCGTCAAGCCGGTCTCGGTCTGGCGGTACTCAAACCGGTTGATGCGCTCGACATACATCTCCAATATGTCCGGATTCGCCCGCAACACGGTATCGGCAATCCGTTCGGCAGCGGACTGATCCGGCGCGCTGACGGCGATCTGTTGTATGCCCGGGTCGGCCAGGCGCAGGCGCGCCTGGGACGCGATAACGACGGCATACTGCGGCGTGTACTGCTGCGCCGGCAGGAGGTAGACGACATAATCCCGCGCTCCGAGCGGCAGGCGGCTGAACACAAAACCCGCCAGCGGCCTGAAAAACAGCGCCAGCATGACGACCGCCGATAGCAATGCGACCACCACCGCGAGCCGGCGCGCCCTGGTGCGGCGGGTCGTGGCGTGACACGGCGGGCTATTGGCCATCCGCTTCACTCGCATTTCAGGGCATAAGGTGTCAGGCTTTCATTTCTGCCGGCTGCATCTGCCCATACCACCGGGGCGATCAAAATCCGCTCGCTCGGCGATGTGCCACAGGCCGAGAAAAAATACCTTGCTCTTGTCATATCCTGCTTCGGATGGGGTATAATCCGGCCAATCCCGGCTTTCGCCGGGCGACTGGTATCGATGGCGCCGTTGCGCTATCGAGATTGCCGCTACGTGAAAATTGTTTTTTAACTACTAGATTCTACAGGAGAAATTGCATGAGAATTACCAAAATCACAGCTGTTGCAGCTGCCCTGTCCCTGACCGCATTGACTGCGCAGGCGGGGACCTTGGAAGACGTTCAGGCGCGTGGCGAAGTGCACTGCCTTGTAACTACCGGCCTGGCCGGGTTTGCTGCGCCGGATGAAAACGGCCGCTGGGTCGGCTTCGACGTTGACTTTTGCCGTGCGGTTGCCGCCGCTGTACTGAACGACCCGGATAAGGTCAAATTCGTGCCAACCACCGGTAAAACCCGCTTCACGATGTTGAATTCAGGTGAGGGCGATGTTCTGTTTCGCAATACCACCGAAACCATGAGCCGTGACGCCGACCTGAAGCTGACCTTTCTGCCGGTCAACTACTACGATGGTCAGGGCTTTCTGGTGCGCAAAGAGCTGGGAGTCACCTCCGCCCTACAGCTTGACGGGGCCTCCGTCTGCATTCAGACCGGCACAACAACGGAGCTGAATCTGGCGGATTACTTCCGCTCGAACAACATCTCTTATGAGCCGGTTACCATTGAGACCAACGAAGAAGGCATCGCCGTCTACAGCGCCAATCGCTGCGACGCATACACCACCGATGCTTCCGGTCTGGCGGCAACGCGCGCCGCGCTGGACGACCCGTCAGCGCACGTTATTCTGCCGGAGATTATCTCCAAAGAGCCGCTGGCCGGCGCCGTGCGGCACGGTGATGACCAATGGGCGGATATTGCCAAATGGGTCGTCAATGCGATCATCATCGCCGAAGAGCTGGGCGTAACCCAGGCAAACGTAGCACAAATGGCCAGTGCGGCGGGCGACAACCCGAGCATTAACCGTCTGCTGGGTACCGAAGGCAACATGGGCTCGATGATTGGCCTGGACCAGCAGTGGGCGCTGCGGGCGATTTCCGCGATGGGCAATTATGGCGAGTCCTATGAGCGCCACGTCGGCCGGAATACCCCGCTTGGACTGGAGCGCGGTCTGAATGCGCAATGGAAGGACGGCGGTATTTTGTACGCTGCGCCCATTCGCTAAGCGGGCTGCTCACTCGCCGCAGGCACTGCTTTCCGGTAGCGCCTGCGGCACCGTTGTTTAGGCAAATCAGCGCGGCGGGGTATACCGCCGATACGATGCTGACAAAGTGGGTTATCATACCGGTCAGGCGCTACAGCGGGCATGGCGGGGCTGAAAAGCACGCAATGCACGCCGGGCCGTCGGCCAACCGGCGGCGCTTTATACCTTATACAATATCAACGCTTAAGTTGAACCACTGATGGATTTTTGGGATGAATGAGCTAACTGCCCCCCCTCAACCGCAGGCCCACACCCTGTTACGACTGTGGCGGGACAAGCAGGCCCGGTCGATTATTGTCCAGATAATTGCGTTTGCCGCTCTGTTCGCATTTTTTGCGTATATGGCGCGCAATGCCATCGTGAATCTGGAGACGCTCGGCAAAGACTTCAGCATGAAGTTTTTGTGGCAGGCGGCCAATTATGACATCAATCAAACGCTGATTGGGTACACCTCCCAATCGACGCATTTTCGGGCGATGCTGGTCGGTATCATCAACACCCTGCTGATTGCGGTTTCAGGCATTATCCTGGCGACCGTGCTCGGCTTCCTGCTCGGCGTGCTGCGCCTGTCGAAAAACTGGATCACCAACCGGCTTGCTTATGTGTACATTGAGTATGTCCGTAACGTGCCGGTTCTGCTGCATATTCTGCTGGTGCACGGCCTGATTGTGCATGCCCTGCCGCTGCCGAAAAACGCGCTCGTTGTCAACGACGGCGCCTTTTTGACCAACCGCGGCTTTTTCATGCCGAAACCCGGTTTCGAACCGCTGTTTTGGGTCGTCGCCGGGATATTTGTGCTCGGCATCGTCTTCAGCTTCTGGTTCAGGCATCACGCAAAGCAGGTCCAGGACGCCACCGGCAAACACTACCCGGTGTTTTTGACCTGCATCGGTGCGGTTTTCGGTCTGCCGCTGCTGGCCTATTTTATACTCGGCAGCCCGATTCAGTGGGAAATACCCGAATTAAGCGGTTTCAACTTTAAGGGTGGTATGGTCATTCGCCCGGAATTCATTGCCTTGTGGCTGGCGCTGTCGCTCTACACCGCCTCATTTATCGGTGAAATCGTCCGCGCCGGCATCACCGCCGTCGACCATGGGCAAACCGAAGCGGCGGCGGCCCTCGGCGTCACGCGCAGCCGAACACTGAATCTGGTGGTGATTCCGCAGGCGCTGCGGATTATCATACCGCCACTGGCCAGCCAGTACCTCAATATAACGAAAAATTCTTCCCTGGCCATCGCCATCGGTTATATGGATATCGTCGCCACGATCGGCGGCATTTCGCTCAATCAAACCGGCCGGGAAATGGAGTGCATGACGCTTACGCTGTTGCTGTATTTGTGCTTCTCCCTGATCATTTCTGCGTTTATGAATTGGTACAACAAAAGCATCAAGTTGATCGAGCGCTAGGAGAGTCAGCATGAATCAAGTCAAGTCCACATACCGGCCCGGCGAGCACCCCGACCTGCCACCGCCGGCAGGCATCATCGGCCCGATCGGCTGGGTGCGCACCAATCTGCTGTCCTCGCCCACCAATGTCATACTCACCCTGCTGTCGATTTGGTGTTTGTATCAGATTCTGCCGCCAATCATTAGCTGGGCACTTATCGATGCGGCGTACATCGGCGAAGATCGCAATGCCTGCCGGGCCGTCGCCAGCGGCGCCTGCTGGGCTTTTATCGGCGAACGCTTCGAGCTGTTCGTCTACGGTTTTTATCCCGGGGCACAGCGGTGGCGGGTTAACCTGTCCTTCATCTTGCTGCTGCTGGCGATCGTCCCGATCCTGTTCGATAACGTCCCGATGAGAAAACAGGGGCTGATTTTTAGCGCCCTGTTTCCATTTATCGTCGGCTGGCTGCTGATCGGCGGCTTCCTCGGCCTGGAGAAGGTCGACACAAATCAGTTCGGCGGCATCATGCTGACGCTGGTGGTTGGCATATCGGGCATCGCATTCTCATTACCCATCGGGATTTTACTGGCGCTGGGGCGTCAATCGGATCTGCCGATCATCAGGGTTTTCTGCGTCAGCTTCATCGAGTTTATCCGCGGTGTACCGCTGATTACGCTGCTGTTCATCGCCTCGACCATGCTCAGCTATTTTTTGCCGCCGGGGTCGAGTTTCGATCTGCTGCTGCGGGTGTTGATCATGGTGACGCTGTTTTCCTCCGCCTACATGGCGGAAGTCATCCGCGGCGGATTGCAGGCCCTTCCCAAGGGACAGATCGAAGCGGCGGACGCGATGGGGCTGAAGTACTGGTCGGCGATGCGGTTGATTGTGCTGCCGCAGGCGCTGAAAATTTCGATTCCCGGCATCGTCAATACCTTTATCGGCTTATATAAAGACTCGACGCTGGTCATCATCATCGGCATGTTCGATACGCTCGGGATCGGTCGCGCCTCGCTGTCGGATACCAAGTGGACCGGCCTGTCGAATGAAGTATACATATTTGTCGCTATTTTCTTTTTTATCTCCTGCTTTTCAATGTCGCGGTATTCGCTGTATCTGGAGAAAAAACTGCAAACCGGACACCAAACAAACGTCTAGCCTCTACTATTGCCTATGAATACGCACGCTGCTGATTCGGCCCCGGCCGGCACCGATCTCGCAATCAAAATTGTCGATATGCACAAATGGTACGGCGAGTTCCATGTGCTCAAAGACATCAATCTGGAAGTAACCCGAGGCGAGCGCATCGTGATCTGCGGCCCATCGGGCTCCGGCAAATCGACCATGATCCGCTGCATCAATCGGCTCGAGGAGCACCAGCAGGGTAACATCATCGTTGATGGTATCGAGCTGACCAACGACCTGAAAAATATCGAGACGGTCCGCCGCGAAGTCGGCATGGTGTTCCAGCATTTCAACCTGTTCCCGCACCTGACCGTGCTGGAAAACTGCACACTGGCGCCGATTTGGGTGCGCAAGACGCCTAAACATGAAGCCATTGCAACTGCGATGAAATACCTGGAGCGGGTAAAAATCCCGGAACAGGCCAAGAAATTTCCGGGCCAGTTGTCCGGCGGACAGCAGCAGCGGGTCGCCATCGCACGTAGCCTGTGCATGAACCCCCGCATTATGCTGTTCGATGAGCCCACCTCGGCGCTGGACCCTGAAATGATCAAAGAAGTCCTGGACGTCATGGTCGAGCTCGCCCGGGAAGGCATGACCATGCTCTGCGTGACCCACGAAATGGGCTTTGCGAAAACCGTCGCCGACCGGGTGATATTCATGGACGGCGGTGAAATCATCGAGCAAAATACACCGCAGGACTTTTTTGACCACGCCCAGCACGAGCGCACCAAGCTATTTCTCAGTCAAATTCTGAACCACTGACAGCGCAGGCGACCCGAACCGCCTCAAACTCAAACACCCGCATCGTCTCGTCGCCGCCTGCTCCGGTGCCGCCTGTTCCAGTGCCACCTACTCCAGTGTGGTGGCGCCATAATATTTCCACATCAGCAGCGACACCGCGCTGCGATGCGGTGACCAGCGCGCGCTCAACCGCGCGGTCTGTTTGGCATCCGGTCGCTGCTCGAGGCCGAAATACCGTTTGACCGCGACCTGCAAGGCCAGGTCATTCGCCGGATAGAGGTCGCGGTGTCCCAGCGCAAACATCGCGTAAATCTCCGCCGACCAGCGGCCAAACCCACGCAGTTGCACCAACTGAGCCACCACCGCTTCGGTGTCCATCGCACCGAGTGCGGCAATATCCAACCCACCCGTTCGCACCGCCTCGGCAAGCCCTTTGGCGTATTCCACTTTGCGGGCGGACAAACCGCAGCTGCGCAACTGCTGTTCCGACCGCCGCAGAATTTTCCGATACGTCACCTCACCCGCACAGCCCGACTCCAATCGATGCCAGATAGCCGATGCCGCTTTGGTCGAGAGCTGCTGCGCCACCACCACCCGCAGCAGGCCGGCAAACCCGGTCGCACGCAGGCGCGGTTCGGGATACCCGACCGCATCAATGACGCGCGCCAGCTGCGCATCCAGAACCAGCGCCTTTTGCAGCTCGGCGCGAATATGCCGGCGCGCCGAAGCCGGCGGTTGTTGTCGTTCACTCATGTTGCCCTATCGACCTTTGGATGCCCCGAAAATTTGCGCCCCGACCGGCTCACCCGGACTGCGCCGCCCCTCTTTACCACCGCCCCGACCGCCGTCGAGTGCCAGACAGTAAACCGGTATGATATTTCTCCCGTTGCAGCGCACGCGATTGCGACAAGCCGTTTTTTAACACCGGCTTTCACTTGAATCCGATGCCGGGTATGATAGCAAATCAGCCGTATCGCCGCCGGCGATGGCGCGGAATACGCCATCGCCAGGCTATAATCGAAACAGCACACCCTGGAAACCATCTACCGCCGCCATATCGATGCATATTTTAATCGTTGAAGACGACCAATCGACGGTTGACTACATCCTCAAAGGACTGGCAGAGGCCGAGCACACGGCGGCTGTCGCCAGAGACGGTGAGCAAGGTCTGGAGCGGGCAAACGCGGAAAACTACCAGGCGCTGGTGGTCGATCGGATGCTGCCAAAACTGGACGGGCTGCACCTGATTGCCCGCCTGCGGGCAAACGCGATTCGGACGCCGGCATTGATTTTGAGCGCACTCGGCGAGGTCAATGATCGCGTTGCCGGTCTGCGGGCCGGCGGTGACGATTATCTGATCAAACCGTTTGCATTTTCAGAGCTGGCGGCCCGACTGGAAGCGCTGGTTCGGCGCACACATACCGACGACCCGACCACGGTATTGGAAGTCGGCGAGCTGAAAATGGATTTACTTGCGCGTGAAGTGACGCGGGGTGACACCGCCATTGCGCTGCAACCGCGTGAATTTCGCCTGCTGGAATACCTGATGCGGCACAGCAATCAGATTGTCACCCGCACCATGCTGCTGGAAAATATCTGGGATTGTCACTTCGACCCGCAAACCAATATCATCGATGTCCACATCAGCCGTTTGCGCAGCAAGATCGACAAAAATTTCGATAACCCCCTACTGAGCACCGTGCGCGGCGCCGGGTATATTTTACGTGCGGCCACCCAGGCATAGGCCCAGGCACAGGCGTTTCCACAGCTATACGATTCGCCTGGCGCTGCTGTACGCCACCATTTTCAGCATCTCGACGCTGCTGCTGTTTTATTTTTTCTATCTATTCACTGCGTCTTATATGACGCAGCAAATGGACGATACGATTCAAGCCGATATTCAGGGGCTGGCAGAGCGCTACGATCGTGAGGGCCTGCAAGGCCTGACCGGATTGATTATAGAGCGGCTGGACCGGCAGCAGGCAACCGGCAACTCGATTTATTTGCTGACCACGTATACGCTCGAACCGCTGGTCGGTAATCTGGTGCAATGGCCGAAAAATGCCTCGGTCAACGACGATTGGCTGGAATTTTTCCTCGAAATCGACAAACAGAGCAAGGAAACCCATCTGGCGCGGGCAAAAATATTTCAACTGCCGGGCAGATACGGCCTGCTGGTCGGGCGGGACGTGCACCAACTGACCGAGGCCAAACAGCGGATCGTGCAGGCGTTGACCTGGGGGCTGGTCATTATGCTGCTATTGGCGCTGCCCGGCGGCATGCTGCTTAGCCGACAAACCGTCAAAAAAATCGAACGCATCAATCAGACCGCACGCGACATCATGGCCGGCGACCTGTCGCAACGGATTCAATTAACCGGCCGCAACGATGATTTCGACCAACTGGCCGGCAATCTGAACCGGATGCTGGATCGAATTCAGGCGTTGATGGAAGACATTCGCCGTGTATCGGACAATATCGCGCATGACCTGCGGACGCCGCTGGCCAGGCTGCGCCAGCATCTGGAACAAGCGCGGCGGCAGGCGTCGCCGACCTCGCAGGTGGCACAGTCGCTGGAAAGCACAATCAGGGAAGCCGATTCACTGCTCTCCACCTCCAATGCCCTGCTGCGCATCGCACGCATCGAATCGGGCCAGCTGGCAAAAGATTTCAATCACGTCAATCTGTACACTTTGATGCAGGATATTGTAGAATTATACGAGCCGTTGATTGAAGAAAAACAACAGCACCTGAGCACGCGGTTTGCGCCCGACACGTTCATCAACGGCCATCGTGACCTGCTGTTTCAAGCGCTGGCCAACGTCCTGGAAAACGCGGCCAAGTACACCCCCGAACAGGGGCAAATCAGCCTGTCATTGGTGAATCTGGGCCGGCGGGCGATTATCAACATCGCCGACAACGGAGCGGGGATTCCTGAGCGTGAGCGCGGCAATGTATTTCGTCGGTTTTATCGGCTTGATCAAAGCCGGAGTACCAGCGGCAACGGGTTGGGGCTGAGCATGGTATCGGCAATCGTCGAGTTGCATCAGGGGAGCATCGAACTGCAAGACAACCATCCCGGCCTGAAAGTCGTTATGCAATTGACTACTGCGGTCGCAGCACCCCGGCCCGACACCGCCGACCGGGAGTTTGCCGCTCTCGCCAAGGCCGGTTGAGCGTCCCATGAAGCTGCCCGAAACCGTTTCACCCCTGACCCACGGCATCCTGGTTTTCGCCGCCCTCGTGGTCATCATCGCCGGTCTCAAAAGCGCCAGCAATGTGCTGGCGCCGCTGCTGATGGCGGTATTTATCTCGATCATCTGCTCGGCGCCGCTGTATAACATGCAGCAGCGCGGTGTGCCGACCCCTCTCGCCCTCGGGATTATTCTGCTTGGCGTCAGTCTGACCGGGATAGCCCTGTTCAGCCTGATTACGTCATCGGTGGATGAATTTAACCGCTCTTTGCCGCGCTATAAATTCAACCTGACCCAGCTCTATGCCGATGTCAGCGCACGACTGGAAGCGCTCAACATCACCTTCCCGGTGCAGGAGTTGAGCGGGCAGTTCAATCCGGACTCCTTTATCAAACTGCTGCGTTTTATGCTCAACGGCCTGAGCAATCTCCTGGCGAACGGAATGGTGGTATTTCTAGCCGTGCTGTTTATTCTGACCGAGGTGGCCAGGCTGCCCGAAAAACTGCGCGCGGCATTACAAAACCCCGACGCATCGATACCGTATTTGCAGTCATTTATAAAAAAAGTGATGCATTATCTGGCACTCAAGGCCGCCACCAGCGCATTGACTGCCGCCTGCGTCCTGATACTCCTGTGGGTTTTAGAAGTGGACTATCTCTTTCTATGGGCGGTGCTGGCGTTTTTCCTGAATTTTATTCCCTATGTCGGCTCGATCCTGGCCGGACTGCCGGCGGTGCTGCTGGCGTTGATCGACCACGGCGCGGGCACCGCATTCTGGGCGGTGCTCGGCTACGCTGCGATCAACATTGTGGTCGGCAACATCATCGAGACCCGCTGGATGGGCGACGGCCTGAACCTGTCTTCTTTTGTCGTATTTGTCTCCCTGATTTTCTGGGGCTGGGTGCTGGGGCCTACGGGGATGTTTCTATCCATCCCGCTGACCATGCTGATTATGATCGCGCTCGAAAGTAACCCCGCATCGAAACAGCTTGCCAGGTTGATGCAAAATTAATTGAGGCAGTCAGGGGCAAGCGGCCGGGGCGGTTCCCACCCGGGGAGGCGGATATCGCGCTTTATGTGGCCAACCACCAGCGGCGCACGAATAATTCAAGCGCGACTTCCGGTCGCTGTTGCGCTACAATTGGCGTCGGCTGATGTCGCCCTTGAGTCAGCTTGACTGCCCCCGTGCAGATGCTTTTTAATGTGTGCCGGAGGTTTGTTTTACGGCCAGGTAGCTCAGTCGGTAGAGCAGAGGACTGAAAATCCTCGTGTCGGCAGTTCGATTCTGTCCCTGGCCACCACCCCTCACCCGGTACGAAGTATCCGCCCGGTCGGCGGCCTCGCAGACGATTGCCGGCGAGCGCCCGGGTTAACTGCCGGCGTCGTTTTTTTGTCGATTGGCGTCCAGATGCGCATTGACCGTGTCGACAATGTGATTGAGCGCATCGTTGTGCCGACCAAATTGCGCGGCAACGCTTTTGACCAACAGATCGACGCGCTCGATAAAAAGGGCGCCGTTAGCCAGTGCACGAGCCGCAGAGGACGGCTTCGAGAGCCCTTTCGCCGCCGCCGCGTACTTTTCGAAAGGCACCAGGTCATCCTCTGCTGCGCCCATTTCCATACACAACCCGGCAACCCAGCGATAGATGCCTGCGGCTTCGTCCGGGTTGGAATGCACCGCCTCGCTAATCGACCGCATCCCGTGCGGCTGAATACAGCGATAATTTCCGGTCAGCAGCATGCTCCATTTTGCCATCGGCACGAAGAGCGATTCATGGATGCGCAGCTTTACCGGCAGTATTACCGGCCCTTTTTCACTGTCGAACGGCGTAGTCGCTATGTCGTGCTCCAAACGGCGCAGCACGGCGGTATTCTCTTCGCTGCCGAAACGGGCGGCTTTGAAATTCGTCGGCAGCGTGACCTGCAACACATTCCTCGATTCCCCCGGGGGACGAAAAGCCTGCGGGTCCGGGCTGCACAACGTGATGGCGTCGGGGTCAAATGCATCCCACACCGCCGCATCCGTATAGCAGGGGCGAAGCGCATCACAGTCCAGCTCGGGAATACGCCGCAGATACGCCAGTGGCGGCATATTCATAATCGATACGCACGGCTTGCGCTGACCGGCAACCTGTTGCAGCAGCGCATGAATTTCCGGCGCACGATACTGGGGCTCCTGCATCGCCAGCACCACCAGATCAAAGCGATCGATGTCAATCGACTGCGGACTGCCGGCGGTCAATGACCCGCCAAGCGAGCGCGAATCGATTTCGACCGGCCGCTCATGGCCGCGAACCGGCATACGCACCCGCACCCCGTCACGGTTAATGATTTCCGCGCTTTTGGCAAAGCAGATCAAATGCGCATTATGGCCGGCCAATGCCAGCTTGATGCCCATCAATGCGCCATAAGAGGCACCAAATATAAGAATTTCAACCGGTTGTGGCATGGCAACTTTCTCTCTGTATCGTCAAACTGAAACGCTGAATAAATCTGCCTGCGGCGCTATTGAAATCCAGCCTGAGGGACGACCTTCGGCCCGAAGCGACAAACCCGGAGCAGGCCAAACGGCACCCTGACAAGCAGGCAAACACACCAACGCGCCCCGGATATCCGCCGTTTCCTGCGCAACTACCGCCGGTCTTGCGGTTGATTCAGCCCTGCAACCGCATTTCCCGGCCAATAGTACCAATCCTGGCGCGTGTTATATAGCGCCGATTGTACTGCCCATCTTTTTTTTATCTGCGACCCAGTTCCGATCGAAATCGCGGCCAATCAAAAAACGGACCCGGATCGGTTTTTCGGCCCGCCGCAATCGTATCATGGCCGACGATGTTGTCCGGCTGGATGCCGGGGTAATGGCCAATCAGGCAATGCGACAGTCGGATCAACATGGCGTATTGTTCCGGTTCAAATGCGTCATCGTCGCAGCCCTCCAGTTCAACCCCGATTGAAAAATCATTTACCCGCTCGCGGCCACGAAAACACGACACCCCGGCATGCCATGCGCGTCGGTGCGTCGGCACAAACTGCGTGAGCTCGCCGGTGCGCGCGATAAAGAAGTGGGCGGATACGCGCAGCGAGCGGAGGTGTTCAAAATACGGATGCGCCGAGCAGTTCAGTTGGTTGCAAAAAAATTGCCGGACATAGTCGCCGCCGTACTGCCCCGGTGGCAGGCTGATCGCGTGGACGATTAACGCATCAATGGCAAGCCGGTCGGGGCGCCGATCGTGATTCGGTGAGCCGGCCTGTTTTGCCGGCTGAATCAACCCCGTCTGCATCGCCAGAGACAGCCGGTGAGGGGATTCGGGCATGCGTCACACTACCCGATTGGCGACGGGCAGGCGCATCAGGCCGGTCGGCATGGCGGCGGCCAGCGTCCGCTCAAATCGGCTCAACATGCAGTCGGACCACCGCCCGTTCGGTCGTTTCTTTTACCGTAAAACGATAGCCCTGATCCATCACGGCCTCACCGACTACCGGAATATGCCCCAGCTGCGCCATCACCAGGCCGCCGATAGTATGCGAAATTTTGGTGCTCAGGCTGATGTTGAGTATATCGTTGACCTCGGAAATTGACAGGCGCGAATCCATCAAATACCGGCCTTCACCGATGGATTCGAATATGCGCTTGCGCTTTGGCAGGTATTCTTCAAAATCATAGCCGACATCGATATCGCCCACCACCTCTTCTACGATATCTTCCATGGTAATAATGCCGACCGCAGAGCCGAACTCATCGACCACTACCGCCATGCGGTCATTCCGCTGACGCAACGTCGGCAGCACCCGATCAATGGTCTGGAACTGCAGCACGTAATGCGCCGGTTTGATCAAATCCTTCAGTTGTTTTTCGCGCAGGCCCGGGTCCATCAAATCCCACGTACTGAGCGTCACAATCCCGATGATATTGCTGGTATTGCCCTTGAAAACTGGCAGTCGGTTATACCCTTTGCGGCGCACCAGCGCCACCGCATGCAGGATGCTGCGGTTATAGCCGAGCGCGGTCGCCTCTGCGATGGGTGTCATCGCCTCACCGACGGTCGTCTCGCCGAAGCGGATGACGCGACGAATACGGCTGCGGTCAAACGCATCCACCGAAGAGGTCCTTTCCGTCATATCGACTACCGAGCGAATCTGTTCGCGGGTCATAAACACATTCTGATCCACCTTGCCGCCGCCGACCAGACGCGCGGCAAGCCGGGCAATGTGTGAAAAAGCAAAAATCAACGGGTAGAACAGCAACAGAAAAATGGTAAGCGGATAAATCGCCAGCGGCGCAATGCGGTCGGATTTTTGCTGATAGACACTTTTCGGCACGATCTCTCCGAAAATCAGCAGGATCGGCGTAAAGATCAAAAATGCATAAAAATCACCCCGCTCGCCGAAATAGCGGATAAACATCAGGGTCACCAGCGTGATCAGCGCAACCGTGGCAATGTTGGTGCCGATCAAGGTCGTTCCCAGCAGCACATCCGGCGTTTTAAACAACTCGAGCACTTTGCGCGCGCCCTTGTCGCCCTGGTTGGCCTTCGCTTGCAGTTTCAGTTTGTCGCAATTCACCAGGGCGATTTCCGAGCCTGAAAAAAACCCTTTTAACAGCAGCAGCAACACCACCAACAGCAGCATCAGCAAGCCGTCCATCACACCCCCCCCCGCTGCCCGGCTTCGGACTGTATCCGCTTTGCCTTCTGTGCATGCTCTATCTCCGACTCGGCATCAACGTCGTCCGGCACTTGATTCATCACGCTTTCCCGGTTCAGCTTCTGCTCGTCATCGTGCGGCGTATCCGTCTCCGATACGATAATCTCTTCGGCTCGATCGAAATCATGCATATCGATGCCTTTGGCCACCCGGACTCTGGCAACGCGGTGTACATCCATCTCCATCACCTGGAGAATGATGTCCTCCATTTCAACCTTATCGCCCTCTTTGGGCAGCCGATCGAGCAAGCGAAACGCCACCCCGCCAATCGTCGTCATACGCGGATCGAGAATGCCAAAATTGGTCAGGTTATCGAAATCGGTCAGCTTCATATCACCCGGGACTTCATAGATATTATTGTCCCGCTCGGCGTATAGACCCACGGTCGCTTTTGAGCCGCCGCTAATATCGCCGAAGATAAAATTGATCACGCTGCGCATCGTGATAAACCCCTCAACCCCGCCAAACTCATTCAGACAGGCGGCAGCACGGACTTGATTCCTCTGGAAAAAATCAAACATTTCATCTACTTTTTTCGTCAGCGGCACCACCACCGGCGGGTGCATAATGCTTTCCGGGCTGAGCCCGGTCAGGTCGTCGTCATCCAGAATCAGGCGCAATATATCTTCGGCATGGACAAAACCAACCAGATTGTCGCGATGGGTTTTGAACACCGGAACACGCGGATGACGGTAAGCAACAAATTTTTCCACCATCTCGGGCACACTCATTTCGACATTCAAAAATGCCATTTGCGTACGCGGTGTCATTACCTCGACAATTTCCGTTTCATTGGCCTCGAGCAAGTTGTATATCAGCGCTCGCTCAGTCGCATCCAGCACCCCCTCCTTGGCCACCTGCTCGACCAGGGTCAAAAATTCATCCGGCTGCAACAGATTGTCCGCCGCTTTGGCCTCGCCAACCAACCGGGTGGTCACGCGGTCGGCACTCCCGCGGAGCAGCCAGATCAGCGGCGCAACCAGCCTGATCCACAGCTTCATGGGCTGCGCCACCACCCGGGTGCTGTAGCGTACCGGGTTGGATACGGCGATAGTTTTAGGCGTGACCTCGCCAAACAGCAGCAGCAACGGCACCATCACCAGCAAATTCATCCATCCGGCCTTGTCGCTGCCGTACAGCGTCAGCAGAATCGAGGTCATATTGACGGCGGCCGCGATGTTGACCAGCTCATTGCCGCTCAGAATCGAGATGATCAGCCGACGCGGTTGATCCAGCAGCGCATGGATAGTTTCGGCGCGCTCGCCATGGTCGCGGCGAAGCTGCTGCAGGTCGAGTCGGGAAAGGGAGAAAAGCGCGGTTTCAGAACTGGAAAAAAACGCCGAACAGACCAGCAGAATCAGCTGCAACAGCAAGCGGGCGAGCAGATCGGGTTCGACCAGCAGCATGGTATCGAACCCAAAAACTGCGGTCATAGCCGCCCAGGCCTGCTGCAAAAACGAGTGCATAGCGAGAAATCGTCAAAGATATCGACGAGCCGGATTCACTCATCGAAAGTTTTTTTGCCTCGGCATTGAATTAACGTTAACATTAGCCAATACAAAATTCAGGTCAGTACAGGTTTATAGCATTTATTGCCTTGACTGCAAAGCGGATATTCAACCTCGCCCAAACCGATCGATCAAACATGAAGCACCCGGTTTTCAATCCCCGGCCCGGCCCGGCCGAACACACAAACCAACCCGGCCGCCCGGCGCTGGCCTCGGTCACGACCGAACAAAAATCGTATCCGGTCGCGCTCGACCGGCAGCAAGGCAGCGGCGCACACCCGCCGCCGACCGAACCGGATTTGTATAGTCCGCCGCTGTATCTGAACCGCGAGATAACCTGGCTCGAGTTTAACAAGCGGGTGTTGCATGAAGCGCAAAACCCCCGCAACCCGGCACTGGAAAGGCTGAAGTATTTTGCTATTTTTGCTTCTAATCTGGATGAGTTTTTTATGAAACGGGTCGGCGGCCTGAAACTTCAGGTCGCCACCGGCGTCAGGGAGCTCTCGCTCGATGGCCGCAGCCCGCAGGAGCAGATTGATGAAATCTGCTCCACAGTCCGTCAAGTCGAGCACCAAAGGAATCAACAGCTGCCGCAACTGCTCAACGCACTGCGCCAGCATGGCTTGTGCGTGTTCAGTCACAGCGAATTAAACGACGCGCAGCGGGCTGCGGTGCGCCGGCATTTTTTGGAGAATATTTTTCCTCTGGTAACGCCGCAGGTCGTCGACCCGGCCCATCCGTTCCCTTTTATTTCCAACCTGTCGCTAAATATACTGGTATCGCTTAAACCCGAGTCGGCCGGAGAAACGGTCATCGCCCGCATCAAGGTGCCGGTTGGTATCGGCATCCCGCGGTTTATCCGCATCGATGAAAAACACCATTATGTGCCGCTGGAAGAGGTCATGCTGAACAATCTGGATACGCTCTTCCCCGGCGTCGACATCATGTCTTCCGACCTGTTTTTTGTCGCCAGAAACGCCGCCGCAGAGCGCGATCAATCCGGCGCAAATGATTTGATGTCGATGATCGAGCTCGAGCTGCGCGACCGCCGGATCGCCCCGATTGTGCGCATCCTGGTCAACCGGGGCATCGATCAGGACCGCAAGGCCATGCTGGCCGCCGAGCTTGGCCTGGATGTCAACCAGGATGTATTTCAAAGCGACGGCTTTATGGGTCAGCGGGATTTTATGCAGCTGGCCGAGTTGCCGATCAGCGATCTGCACTACCCGGCCCACGCACCGTTAAACCACTATCGGTTGCAGGATCAGCAGCGCAGTATTTTCTACATTCTGCGTGAAGCCGAGTCGATTTTACTGCAGCACCCGTATGAATCCTTTGCCACGTCGGTCGTGCGCCTGTTAGAAGAATCGGCGCGCGACCCCAAGGTGCGCGCAATCAAAATGACCTTGTATCGCACCGACCGGGAAACGCGCATCATTGATTTACTGATCGATGCCGCACACAACGGGAAGCAGGTGGCCGTGGTAGTGGAGCTGAAAGCAAAATTCGATGAAGCGGCCAACATCGAGCTGGCCGAGCGCATGGAACAGGCCGGCATTCATGTCACCTACGGCGTAATCGGCCTGAAAACACACTGCAAGGTGCTGATGGCGGTGCGCCAGGATTATAACGGTCTGCGGCGCTACGTACACATTGGTACCGGCAACTACCACGGCGGCACCGCTCGGCTGTACGCCGACATGGGGCTGTTGACCGGCGATCAGGATATTGGCCATGATGTCACCGAGCTGTTCAATTATCTGACCACCGGCTGTACGCCGAAACGCAACTATCGCAAGTTGATTCTGGCGCCCAAGCAATTGAAGAAAGCCGTGATCGCAAAAATTGAACGGGAAATCAAGAAACACACCGACGACAACCCGGGGCTGATACAAATAAAAACCAATGCCCTGGAAGATGGGGATATTGTCCGTACGCTGTATCGGGCGTCGCTGGTCGGCGTTAAAGTGGAATTGATTGTGCGCGATACCTGTCGATTGCGCCCCGGCGTGCCGGGATTATCGGACAATATCAGCGTCATCAGCATCGTCGGGCGCTTCCTTGAACACAGCCGGATTTTTTATTTCAAAAACGGCGACAACGAAGAGTATCTGATCGGCTCGGCGGACTTGATGTCCCGCAATCTGGAAAAACGCGTAGAGATGATGGTCAAAATTACCCCGCAGCCGATCAAAGATGAATTGCGCCTGGTTTTGGATGCCATGCTGGGTGATGAATGCGAGGCCTGGGATATGCAGCCCGACGGCAGCTACCTCAAACGCCGACCGACTTCGCCCCAATCCGACTCCAGCCAGCAGCAGCAAATCCGGTTTGCTCAAACCCGCCTTAAAAGCAAACAGCATAAGAAACTGTTGCGCAACAGCAATCAGCATAAGCGCAATTTTATTACGCCCTTGAAGCATTAAACCGGGGCGCTATGGCTGTTTTTGCCGGTCAAACCAGGTCGGGGAGCTGGTCGGTCGGGATGCTCTTTTCTTCCAGCATGATCGGGATATCGTCTTCTACCGGATAGATAGAGGTGCCATTCTGGGTGATCACGGCTTGCAGGAGTTCAACCGCAACCACAGTGCCGTCCAGCGAGCGGACACTGCCATCCGCGATCAGCCGATTCAAGTGCGCTCTTTTATCATCGGCAAGCAGCAAGACCGGCTGCTTGCTGATCGGGCACACCAATATTTCCAACAGCTTTCGATCAATCGTCATCTTTGTATACCGGTGGTTAAATAGCGGGTGGTTAAAGAGCGCAGCCTACCGTAGCGGCTGAAGCAGTATTCTATCCAGCCGCGATTCTTTTATATCGGCAAATTCTTTCAAGCCGATGCGCATGGCCGCGTGACCGGCTTGCGGCTGATCCCGATAGCTGCCGAACAGCCGATCCCAGATAGAGAGGTTGAAGCCAAAATTGCGGTCGTGCTCCGGGCGTTCAACCGAATGATGCACTCGATGCATATCCGGGGTCACAATCAACAGCCGCAACAGTCGATCCAACCGGCCCGGCAACCGAATGTTGGAATGGCTGAACATCGCGCTGCCATTGAGCAGTATTTCAAATATCAACACACTCAGCAGCGGCGCCCCGAGCAATATAATGACGCCTGTCTTGATCAGCAGAGACAATATGATTTCCGCCGGATGAAAGCGAAACCCGGTCGTCACATCGATCGCCTGATCGCTATGATGCGCACGATGCAAGCGCCAGAATAACGGCACCCGGTGAAACAGACGATGCTGCCAGTAAATCGCACAATCCAATACCAGCAAAGCAATTCCGATACCCCACCAGAGCGGCAGTGGATACCAAAACAGCAGGCCAAACTTAAAATAGATCGACTGCAATGCAGCCCAAAGAGGTGAGATCGGAATAACCAAAAGCAGCAGCGAATAGATCAGCAGCAGCATAAAATTCGACGGCCAGCGCTGTCTGCGCATCGGCTCGGGCCGGCGGCAGGCAAGCAACTCCCATACCATCATCACGGCCAGGATGGCGGCAAAGAACTCCAATCGGATCACTGTCTCCGGTTGCATAACACACCCGCATCAAATAATTCCGGACGGCAACCGGCCGCCACCCGCCGCAGCAAATACACCGGCGGCTCCGCCCCCGCCGAGCCGCGATCAACCCCGCTTCGGCCCCCACTTCCCAACACCTCGACCGCCAGAGCAAACATCAGAACAGCTTTTTCAATAATGCTTTCTGCTGCTCTATCCATTCCGGCACCACATTTTTTACTCCCCCTTCGATCGACAATACTTTTTCCAGCAGCGCTTTTATGCCACGCTCTTTCACTTGCCCCTGCAATAGCGCCTGCACATCCAGCGCATAGTCCGGCTCCGCCAGGGCGCCGCTGACTGTCAGCGGGATGACCACCCCTTCGAGTTGATCCAACGGCGCACCGCCCTGCCCTTCAAGCGTACCGACCACGGCCACATCGGCTTCCAGCTCCAGACTGGCGGCGGGGAGATCGACCCAGCCGCGACCGTTGACCCGAAACACGGGGGCTGTGATCAACAGATTTTCGGTTGAAAACACCCCGTCTTGAACCGCTATATCTGACGACATTTCAGCGAACCGGGTTTTTGCGCCCGGCTGTTTGCGCTGATCGTCGCCCCCGGCACCGGCCAATACATCCTGCAGCGTCAACAGCGCCGCTTGCAGATCATAGCCTTTAATCGCTCCATCCTGCAGCCGGACTTGAATATCCCCGGCAAGTGATGCGACCACGGCATCGCTATCCCGCCCTCGGCCCGACAAGTCGGCGATGACGTCCCCCCGGCCTGCAAACACATCGGTCACATCCAAAAACGCCAGCAGCGCCCCGACATCGACACCCGAGACGGTACTGCTGCTGCGCAATACCGGTGTGCCGCCGGATACGTCATACACATACCGCCCCGTTATCGTGCCGCCAAGCAACTCGGCGCGCAGCGGATGCAACTCCAGCCGCCCGGCCCGCGAGCGGACGGTTAAATCGATATTGTCGATTTCGACAGCGGCCGCTGTCAGTTTCCCAATGGCGAAGCGGCCATCCGCATTCAGCCCATGCAACGGCGCCACCGGCAATAGCAGGCTTTGCCGCGGGTCGGCGGGGGGCGTTGTCGGCGCCGCCGACTCGTCGTTTGACGGCAGGCTGCCGGTCAGTTTATCGACATCAATCCGGTCGAGCTGCAAATCGAATTCATACGCCGGTTGTGCCGGATTATTTACCGTCACTGCGCCGGATAACCGCATATCATCGACCCTGAGGTCAATCGCAGACAACCGGGCACGGTTATTTTTCAATTTAAATTGAGCGGCCAGATTGACCGCGCCAATAAAATCGGGCGACAAATCCACATTCAGTTGATTGGCCGCCAATAGCCGAACCGGGTCGGACAGGACCGCCCGTATGCCGCCGGATAATGACATGTCGGCCAGGTCGGACAATACATTGTCACCGGTAATCCCTTCCAGGCGAATCGACTGTTGGCCTTGCGTCAACTCGGCGCTCGGCAACTCGAGACGGCCGTCGGATGCAGTAAAGTTGACCGCGGGCACAACCAGGTTTGAGGTCAATTGCGCCTGTACGATTTCAGCCCGCAAATCCGTCAGCACACTCAACCCGGCCTGAATCGCATGGCGGATAGACCCAATCGCAACCTTGACCGCGCCCGATTGCAGCGCCAGCTCCAATTGCGTCTCTTGCAGCGACACCGATGCCAAATCACTCGCCAGCCGCGCGGTCGTCTTGAACTCGATACGGCCGGATTCGGGCAGCACATTCCCTGAGAAATCGGCCTCCAGTTGGATATCCGCCGATTCACCGGAAACCAATTTATCCATCCGCAGCTGCACGCCGGTCAAACGCAGATTTTGCCGCTCGACCCGATCATCCCAACTCACCTGCCCATCCTGAATGGAAACCCCCTGCACTATCACGCCGACAGCCGCCCCGACACCCCGATTATCCGCATCGGCCACGCCACCCTCACGCGCATCGTCGATGAAGTCATCCCAATTGGTGCTGCCATCCGGCAACCTGATCAACGTGACCTCGGGGCGTTTCAGTACAATCGTATCCACCTCGATTTGTTGCTTTAACAACGACAGCAGTTTTATCCTGACGCTCGCCTGCTCGACCGTCAGCATCGACGGCGCATCGTATCCGGGCGGATTGGACAGATGCAACTGTACGATGTCGGCGCCAATCCAGGGAAAGAATGACACCGACAGATCACCGTCAATCGTCAAATCGCGGCCGGTGGATTGCTTTACTGCGGTTTGAATCTGCTGTTTATACTCGTTTGGTTCGATCACGTTGGCAGCAATAAATACCAGGCCGACCACGACCACAATCAGGGCGGAAACTATCCAGATGAATCGCTTAAGTATTTTCACTGTCTTCCTCATACCTCGAATACATTCCAATCTCCCGCCTGCGGTATTCAACCGGCCGCCAAATCAACCCCGGCCCGACGCTTCGGCGCTGCCCGCAGATTCAGTAACGTGTCGGATAAAAAGATGATGCCGTGACGGCCATATAGCGACCATGTTAACGGCGACCCAACGCCCATCAACTGCTATACAGCGGCTCCACCGGCACCCGCTTTGCGGTCAATGACGGATACGCAACGGCACGTTGCTCGCTCTCCTGCTCCGCCAATAATACCATCGATTTCAATGCGCGTTCAATGACCTCCACCCCCGCACCCCGGGCCGGGCTGTGCTCGGACAAGTACCTTCGCCAGCCCCTCGCCCCCGGCTGCGCATGAAAAAGCGGGAGCAGGTGGCGGCTCATCTGCGATAACAATACGCCGTTGAGCAGTTGCCGTTCAATATAATCCAGATAGGCGTGCACCACCTCGACCCGACTCCCGACCGGCTCGGAGCGATCATAAAACCGCCGCTCGACCTCGGTCAGCAGCCACGGGTTTCGATACACGCTGCGGCCCATCATCACTCCGTCAACCCGCTGCCAATGCCGCTCGATCTGATCGAGATCGGTAACGCCGCCGTTAATGGTCATCGTCAGCTCGGGGAAATCCCGCTTCAATTTGTATACGCGGTCATACTCCAGCGGCGGCACGTTGCGATTCTGTTTTGGGCTCAGCCCTTGCAGCCAGGCTTTGCGCGCATGAACGATAAAATGCCGACACCCGGCGGCCTGCACAATGCGAACAAATTCCGCCAGCTGCGCATAGCTGTCACGATGGTCAATCCCGATGCGGGTTTTTACCGTTATCGGCACCGCCACCGCATCGGACATCGCCCCGACACAGTCGGCAACCAGCTGCGGCTGCGCCATCAGGCAGGCGCCAAACCGACCCTGCTTGACGCGCGCACTCGGGCAGCCGACATTGAGATTGACTTCGTCATAGCCCATTGATACGGCAATTTTTGCACACTCGGCCAACTGCCGCGGATCATTCCCGCCGAACTGTATCGCCAGCGGATGTTCCATCGGATCAAACCCCATTAAACGCGCACGGTCGCCGTAAATGACCGCCCCTGCGGGCACCATTTCGGTGTATAACCGCGCGCTACGGCTCAACAGCCGGAACAGCACGCGGCAATGCCGATCGGTCACGTCGAGCATCGGGGCAATCGAAAAGTTTTTTTCCGGCATTTTTTACTGTGGCAATGCAATCAACGACATTATAATACCCCGTCTCTCGGCAAATCGCCCGCCTCCCGGCAATGCCGGACGACCATGACGCCTGCCGGGTAGACACAGACCGCGCATTTTGAGATAGAATCCGAACACCTTGAACCAGCTTTACTCGGCTGCCTGCCAATCCGTTATATCTGTTCGCCCGGGTACGATCCGCACGGATTTTTTACTGACCCTGCATAGACAACACGATGCAAAAACAACTCAAACACGCGCTGCATCGGCTGCGCGATAGCGACACCCGTATATCGCTTTGCAAGCTGCAACGCGGGCTGGAAAAAGAAAGTCTGCGTATAGACCAACACGGCAGGCTGGCACAAACCCCGCATCCGGTGGCGCTCGGCTCGGCATTGACCCATCCCTACATCACCACGGATTATTCGGAGGCGCTGCTCGAGCTGGTTACCCCGGTACATACCGACATCGAACGGCTGCTGGAAAATTTACACCATATTCACCATTTCATCTACCGGCAACTGCGGCAGGAAAAGCTGTGGGTCAATAGCATGCCGTGCATCACCGAAGGCGAACAATCGATACCGATAGCGCAATACGGTCGCTCTAACAGCGCCAGGATGAAGGAAGTCTACCGGCGCGGCCTCGAACACCGCTACGGCAAGCTCATGCAGACCATCGCCGGCATTCATTATAACTTTTCTCTGCCGGATGCCTTTTGGCGGCAGTGGCTGCCGGAGCGGTCGCAGACGCCGATGCAGCAACGGATATCGGCGCAGTATTTCGGCCTCATCCGAAATTTCCATCGCTATTCCTGGCTCATCTGTTATCTGTTCGGCGCCTCTCCGGCGGTTTGCAAAACCTTTCTGCACGGCAGGAAACATTCATTGCAGGCGCTCGGTTCGCATAGTTTTTTTTCGCCCTACGCGACCTCACTGCGCTTGAGCGGGATCGGCTACAGCAATAATGCCCAGTCCGATATTCAGGTCTGCTACAACAGCCTTGACGCGTTTGTCCACTCACTGCGCCGTGCCATACAAACCTCCCATCCGGAATACGAAAAATTCGGCACCCGGGTCAACGGAGTCTATCAGCAGTTGAACACCAATTTATTGCAGATCGAAAACGAATTTTATGCGGCCATCAGACCCAAGCGCACGACCCGGTCGGGCGAAAGCCCTTCGGTCGCCCTGCAGCAGCAGGGGGTGCAGTATATCGAAGTGCGCAGTCTGGACTTAAACCCGTTCGAGGCGGTTGGCATCGATGCGTCATGCCTGCACTTCATGGATATCCTGCTGCTGACCTGCCTGCTGATGGACAGCCCTCCAATCGACGCAAAAGCAAGCAAAATTGCCGCCGAAAACCACCATAGAGTGGTGGTCGATGGCAGAAAACCCGGGTTGATGCTAATCGATGCCGACCACGAGAAAGCATTTGTCGATATCGCCAGAGAAATCCTGGCGCAAATGCGGCCACTGGCCGAGCTGCTCGACCAGGCCAATACCACCCACGCCTACACCGATTCGCTGACCGGGCAATACGCCAAAATCGAGCGCCCGGAACTGACACCGTCTGCGCGGGTGCTCGGCGAGATGGCGGAAAAAAACATCAGCTTCTTCGAGTTTGCGATGCAGGCCGCGGAAAAACACGAACGGCATTTCAAACAAACGACAATCTCGCCCGCTGTTTTATCCGCGATGCAAAAGCATGCGACCGAATCACACCGCAAACAACACCAACTCGAGTCGCAGGACAGCCTCAGTTTCGATGAATTTCTACGTGATTACTTTGAACGGCAAAACGCATCCTGACCGCCGCCAATCAAACCGGGCGGCACTGCCCGCGTGCCAGGCTCACGGCGTGACACGCATTTACGGCCTGGGCAACGTCACGCCCATTTGCTTCTGATATTTTCCGTCGCGATCGTTGTAAGAGGTTTCACACTCCTCGTCCGCCTGAAAAAACAACACCTGCGCCACGCCTTCATTGGCGTATATCTTGGCCGGCAATGGGGTTGTATTCGAGAACTCCAGCGTAACATAGCCCTCCCATTCGGGCTCAAACGGCGTGACATTGACGATAATGCCGCAGCGGGCGTACGTGCTTTTCCCCAGGCACAGCGTGAGCACATCGCGCGGGATGCGGAAATATTCCACCGTGCGCGCCAGCGCAAAAGAGTTGGGCGGAATAATGCAGACGTCACCGACATGATCCACAAAGCTGTTTTGATCGAAATTCTTGGGGTCAACGATGGCCGAATTGATATTGGTGAAGATCTTGAACTCGTTGGAGCAGCGAATATCGTAGCCATAGCTCGAGGTGCCGTATGAAATCACACGCCCCTGTTCCGACTCACGCACCTGGTGCGCTACAAACGGCTCAATCATGCGATGGGATTGCGACATATAGCGAATCCATCGGTCCGGCTTGATACTCATGTTGGCTTTGGCGGGCAGCGATATTGGAAAACTGGCATCCGGCGCGCGTATTGCGGCCAACGGTGCCGCCACGTTCGCGCTGCGCTTTGGTTTTGTCAGCTTTAGTTTTGCTGGATAACGATACTGGGAAATTTTGCGCTGAAGTCTTTTTTGCGCAGCGCCAGTCGAGCGGCAGTGCGGCGGGCAATCGCCTTGAAAATTTGCGCGATTTCACTGTCCGGGGTCGCCACCACCGAAGGCTGGCCGGCATCCGACTGTTCCCGAATAGACCGATCCAGCGGCACCGTGCCAAGAAAATCAACGCCGTACTGCGTCGCCATATCCCGCCCGCCGCCACTGCCGAAAATCGGGTCTTCATGGCCGCACTGGGAGCAAATGTGGGTGCTCATATTTTCCACCACACCGAGCACCGGGATCTCGACTTTCTCAAACATCTTGTACGCCTTGCGGGCGTCGAGCAGCGCGATATCCTGTGGTGTCGTGACAATGACGGAGCCGGACACCGGCACTTTTTGCGCCAGCGTCAATTGCGTATCCCCGGTTCCGGGCGGCAGATCGATCACCAGATAATCAAGCTCCCGCCACTGGGTGTCTTTTAACAGCTGCTCCAACGCCTGGGTCACCATCGGGCCGCGCCAGATCATCGGGGATTCTTCATCCACCAGAAATCCAATCGACATCGCCTGCAGATGGTAGCTGTGCATCGGCTCCAGAGATTTGCCGTCTTTGGATTGCGGCTGACCGGAAATGCCCAGCATGCGCGGCTGGCTCGGACCGTAGATATCGGCATCCAGAATACCCACCTGAGCGCCCTCTGCCGAAAGCGCCAACGCCAGATTCACCGACAGCGTGGACTTGCCTACGCCGCCCTTACCCGACGCGACAGCAATAATATTCTTCACCCCTTTGAGCGGCTTCACCCCCTCCTGGACCTCATGCGAAGCGGTATTCGAGGCCACCGTCACCTCGGCGCCCGGCACCGCCGCCCTGACCATCTCGCTCATGCTTTGCTCCTGGCTTTTAGCCGGATAGCCCAGCACCACCTCTATCTTGACGCGGTCGCCGTCAATCGTGATCTGCTTGATCGACCTGGCGGTCACCAGATCCACATCGGTATGCGGGTCGATTACCTGCCGCAGCTTTTCTTCTACCGCTTGTTTACTTAATGTACTCATACTGGTCCTCTGAATCATCCGACTGCCGGGCGCATCGCGCTGCGATCAGACGGGGTTGCCGGAGTGCCCGATCCGTTTTCCCTTTGGCCGGAATCCCGCATCGCCTTGCCAGCAGGTTGGCGGAAATCGCCGGGCACCTCACAATTACCGCTCCGTTTTTCTATCGAAGTATAGTATTGTACCCGATAAATTTCACACCCACTCGATTAACCCACCTCGCAGCCCGCATGTCTGACCGGCATAAAAAAATACTCGTCACCAGTGCATTGCCGTACGCCAATGGCCCAATCCATCTGGGGCACCTGGTGGAATACATCCAGACCGATATCTGGGTTCGATTGCAGCGGATGCAAGGGCATACCTGCCATTATGTCTGCGCCGATGACGCGCACGGCACGGCCATCATGCTGAAAGCGGAGGCTGAGGGCATCAGCCCATTGCAGCTGATCGAGCAGATCGGGCAGCAGCATCGCTGCGACTTTGATCGCTTTGGGGTCAAATTCGACAACTACTACTCCACCCATTCGGAAGAAAATCGGCAGTTTGCCGAGTTGTTTTATACGCGCCTGAAGCAGGCCGGGCATATTACCCGGCGCACGGTCGAACAATTTTATGACGCCCAAAAGCGCATGTTTTTACCCGATCGATTCATCACCGGCACCTGCCCAAAATGCCATGCGCCGGAGCAGCACGGCGATAATTGCGAAGTGTGCGGCAATACCTATGCGGCGACCGATCTGATCGCCCCCAAATCGGTCGTCAGCGGCGCAACCCCGGAGCGGCGCCAATCGGAGCAGCTGTTTTTCAAGCTGGAAAATTTCCGGCCATTCCTGGGTCGCTGGCTGGAGCAAAACCACACCCAGCAAGCGGTGGCGAACAAGCAAAAAGAGCTGCTCGAAGAGCCGCTGCTGGAGTGGGACATATCCAGGAACGCGCCCTACTGGGGGTTTGAAATTCCCGATGAACCGGGCAAGTATTTCTATGTGTGGATGGACGCCCCGATCGGCTATCTCGCCAGCTTCAAGAATTTGTGCCAGCGCGAAGGCCTGGATTTCGACCAATACTTCGCCGCGGACAGCGACTGCGAGCTGTATCATTTTATCGGCAAAGACATCGCCCGATTCCATACGCTGTTTTGGCCGGCGCAACTGCACGGCTGCGGGTTTCGCACCCCGACCGCGGTGTGGTGCCACGGCTTCCTGACCGTCAACGGCCAGAAGATGTCTAAATCCCGCGGCACCTTTATTACCGCCGCGACCTATCTGCAGCACCTCGACCCGGAGTACCTGCGCTACTATTTCGCCGCCAGGCTGGACAGCGGCATCGACGACATCGACCTCAATCTGGCCGACTTCATGACCCGGGTCAATGCCGATTTGATCGGCAAACTGGTCAATATCGCCAGCCGCTGCACCGGGTTCATCAATCGGCTGTTTGATTCCACACTGTCCGCACAGTTGCCCGAGCCGGACATGTTTGCCGCGTTTGTCCGTGCCGGAGACGGCATTGCCGCCGACCTGCACGCCCGCCGCTACGGCAAGGCGATGCGCAGTATCATGGAACTGGCGGATCAGGCCAATCAATATATCAACACCGCCAGTCCCTGGAAGCTAATCAAGGATGAAACGCAGAAGCCGCTGGTTCAGGACATCTGCACCCAGGGTTTGAATCTATTCCGACTGCTGATGATTTACCTGAAACCGGTACTGCCGCAGACCGCCGACAAAGCGGAGGCACTGCTCAACTCGCCGGTACAGCACTGGAGCGACGCCGGCAAACCGCTGCTGGCACACCGAATCAACCAATTTACGCCGCTCATGGTGCGTGTCGAAAAGCGGCAAATCGAGCAGTTGGTCGAACCGCCCGCGCCGCCGACACCGGCAGCCGATGCGCCGGCAGACAGCCCGATTGGCGACCAGATCAGCATCCAGGATTTCGCCAAAATCGATTTGCGGATTGCAAAAATCATCACCGCAGAGCGGGTTGAAGGCGCCGACAAGCTACTCCGACTGCACCTGGATATCGGCACCCGGCAGCGCACGATATTTGCCGGCATCAAATCCGCCTATGAACCGGAACAACTCGCCGGACGCTATACGGTGATAGTCGCCAATCTGGCGCCGCGAAAAATGCGATTTGGTCTATCGGAAGGCATGTTGCTGGCCGCCGGCCGTGGCGACGAAGAGGTGTTTTTGCTCAGTCCGGATGCGGGTGCCAAAGCCGGGATGCAGGTCAAGTAGCCTGGCTGTATGCCGCCGGCCCGGCCTGCCGCTGCCCCGGCCGGGTAAATTCAGCGTTAGTATGCTCTAACGACGCGAGCTGGCTGGGGGAGAGGGATTCGAACCCCCGCTGGCGGAGTCAGAGTCCGCAGTCCTACCACTAGACGATCCCCCAGATGAACGGCTGTCGATCACGCTGTACGCCATCTCGCCCGGCATGATTGCGGCATACATCTCAACCAGGGGGGCAGCGCGACGGATACAGCCAACCCAATGCACCGCCGATGCAAGGCAGTGTGCGCCGGCTGATACTCTCTGAATGCCGACTCAGCGTTTGGAGTATTGCGGGCGTTTTCTGGCTTTATGCAAGCCGACTTTTTTCCGCTCCACCTCGCGCGCATCCCGCGTGACAAAGCCCGCCTGGCGCAAAGACTGGCGCAGGCTTTCATCGTACAACAGCAGCGCACGGGTGATGCCGTGCCGGATTGCCCCCGCCTGGCCGCTGTTGCCGCCGCCGTCGACATTAACCCGGATATCGAATTTGTTGAGCATCTGCGCCACCTCAAGCGGCTGACGCACGATCATACGCGACGTCTCACGGCCAAAGTACTGCTCCAGCGAGCGCTTGTTAACCGTAATCGCGCCGCTGCCGTGCTGTAAATAAACCCGGGCAACAGAAGACTTGCGTCGCCCGGTTCCCTGATAGGTTTTTGTCTGTGCCATATTGTCAGCCATCGGTTCGATGCGGGAAGTCAAAGGTCCAGTTTTACAGGCTGTTGGGCCTGGTGTCTATGCCGCTCACCGGCATACACTTTCAGTTTCGCCAGCATCGTCCGGCCCAGCTTGTTTTTCGGCAGCATGCCTTTGACCGCGTTGCGAATCACCCGATCAGGGTGCCGTTCAATCTGCTCGGTGAAATTCACACTTTTGATGCCGCCGGGATAGCCGGTATGGCGGTAATATCGTTTGTCCTGCGGCTTGTTGCCGGTGACGACGATCTTTTCGGCATTCACCACCACAATATAATCTCCGGTATCGACATGCGGCGTATACTCGGGCTTATGCTTGCCGCGCAATCGATGCGCAATTTTCGATGCCAGCCGGCCCAGCACCTTGCGCTCGGCATCCACCAGATACCAATCCTGTCGAACACTCTGCGGCTTTGCGGAAAAGGTTTTCATCGAAGCAATTTAATCAACCGGAAACGGGTAGCGGATAATACGGCAATCGCCCGGCGCAAACAAGCACAAAACGGGTTTTTTTCACCCCGCATCATCCTCTCGACCAACCGCCAGCAATTCAACCCAGTGCACCACGGGGAGGTCGCTGTCGGCGGCCAAATGCACCTGGCAGCCGACATTCGCGGTACAGATCACCTCCGGCTGCGCGCGATACAGGGCATGCAGCTTATTTTCTCTGAGTCTGGCGGCAAGCTCAGGCTGCAGCACGGAATAGGTGCCGGCTGAGCCGCAGCAGGACTGCGCATCGGCGACCGGGCAGACTTCATACCCCACCCGACGCAAAATCGCCTCAACCACGCCCTGGACCTGCTGTCCGTGCTGGAGTGTGCAGGGGGATTGAAAAACCACTTTTTTATACGCACCCGACACCCGAAAATTATCCGGCAGCTCCCGCGCCACCACTTCGGCCAGATCGACTGTCGCCGCACTGATGCGCTGCGCTTTCGCGGCATATTCAGGCTCATCCCGAAACAGGTGCGGGTATCCCTTCACGGTCACACCGCAGCCGCTCGCCGTCATCACGATGGCCTCGCAGCCTTGCTCCAGATACGGCAGCCACAAATCGATCAATGTTCGGGCCTGAGCGCGCCCCAGTGCCTCGCCTGACGTATGCAGACCAACCGCACCGCAACAACCGGCCCGACGCACCGGCAGCAAGCTGATACCCAATGAATCCAGCAGGCAAGCGGCGGCCAGGTTGGTCGCCGGGGTCAGGCTCGGCTGTACGCAGCCCTCAAGCACCAGCATCTTGCGCCGATGCCGCGGGCGCGGCCAGACCTGGCCGGGCGTAATCGGCACTGGCAGCCGATCCAGATCCACATAAAATTCCTCAGGCACCACCAGAGTTGCGCAAAATGACTCGGGCAGCAGAAATCGCAACGCTCGCCCCAATGCTGAAAATCCGGCAAACAGGCGACGCCGAAGAACAATATTGCGCAGCAAGAACCGCCGCCAGTCTAAAAATCCGGCAAACAGGCGACGCCGGGAAACGATATGGCGCAGCAGGAACCGTTGTCGGCGCACCAGATGCGACCGCGGTCGCTGCTGCTCCATCGCGTGGCGGCCGACTTCGAGCAGCTTGCCGTACTCGACCCCGGATGGACAGGCCGGTTCGCAGGCGCGACACGTCAAGCAGCGGTCCAGGTGCAATTGCATCCCGGCATCCGCGCCGGCGCCCTCAAACAACTGTTTCATTTGGTAAATGCGCCCGCGCGGGCCATCCCGCTCATCCTGCAGCAGCGCGTAGGTCGGACAAACGGCGTTGCAAAAACCGCAATGCACGCATTGACGCAGCACCCGTTCGGCCAGCAAGCCGGTGGCGGTATTTTCGAATTCCGGGGCAAGTACGACTTGCATGTTATAACTCGCGGTACATTCTGCCCGGATTTAAAATGCCGACCGGGTCAAACGCGGCTTTCAGGTTTTTTTGCAGCCGCATCACTGCCGGCGCCGGCACCGGGAAGACCTCACCCGAGCGGTCGCCGCCTCTGAACCGGCTCCACTCGCCCCCGGCCGACTCGATCTCCGTCTTGATGGCCGCCATATCGGATTGATCGGTTAACCAGCGCTGCGCACCGCCCCAATCAACCAATAACGGCGAACGGTGCAGCAAAACCGGACTATCGGTCGCCAGCAATACTCTGATCAGCGGCACCGGGGTCTGAAACAATCCCAGCGTGTGGTTGTTCACATGCTGCCAAAAAGCCTCGCCGTCGTCATCCGGCTGACCGTTTAGCTGCTGCATCGTACTGTGTACACTTGCTGTGGTGCCCGACAACCGCACCCGGGTAGCGCCGTCAAACCAGGCGGTGGCGGATACCGGCAGTGCGCGCCTGGCGACCCAATTCATCCAGCGAGTGGCGCTGTTCGCGTCCGCGTGGGGCACAAGCAGCGTCAATTCGCTCTCCGGCAGCGGCAGCACGCGCAAACTGACCTCCAACAGCACGCCAAGCGTACCCATTGCGCCCGCCATCAGACGGGAGAGATCGAATCCGGCCACGTTCTTCATAACCTGACCGCCGAAACGCATGATGTCACCACGCCCGGAGAGGATTTTGACACCCAGGATAAAATCCCGCACCCCGCCCCGATACGCCCGTCCACACCCTGCCAGGCCGCTGGCGACCGCGCCGCCGATGGTCGCGCTCGGGCCGAATAACGGCGGCTCAAACCCGAGCATCTGGCCTTGCCGGGCGAGGGTTTGCTGCAATTCCAGCAGCGGCGTTCCCGCCTTCACGGTAATCACCAATTCATCCGGCGCATAATCGACAACCCCGCAATGAATGGTGGTATCCAGCCGCTCGAGATCCGGCGGCGAGCAGCGGCCATAAAAAAGTTTGCTGCCGCCACCGCAGATCATCAGTGGCCGGCGCTGCCGATACGCCTGCAAGACCTGCCGAGCCAGCACCTGTTCGGACGCATCCGGCATACTCACAACCGCTCGACCTGCGGGAAGGGCAGCTCGCCGGCATGTACATGCATGGCGTTGTGTTCGGCACAGCGCGCCAGAGTCGGGAGCATTTTTCCCGGATTCAACAATCGATGCGGATCGAACGCCTGCCGCACGCGATCGAACTGTTCGCGCTCGGCATCGCTGAACTGCACGCACATTTCGCCCATTTTTTCGACCCCCACCCCGTGCTCACCGGTAATCGTACCGCCGACCCGAATGCACAGCTCAAGAATCCGGCTGCCCAGCCGTTCGGCGCGTTCGAGCGCACCGGCAATCCTGGCATCATACAGAATCAACGGGTGCAAATTACCGTCGCCGGCGTGAAACACATTCGCCACCCGCAGCCCATGCTCGGCCGACAGCCGGGTGATTTCCGCCAGCACATGGCCCAGCGATTTGCGGGGAATCGTGCCATCGATACAATAGTAATCGGGCGATAGACGGCCCACCGCCGGAAAGGCCGCTTTCCTGCCGGACCAAAACAGCGCACGTTCCGCCTCGTCTGCCGCCCGGCGCACCTCGCCGGCACCGTGCTCGAGCAGGATGCGGTTGACCTGTTCGCTCTGCTGCTCGACCTCCTCCACGATACCGTCGAGCTCGCACAGCAGGACTGCGGCCGCGTCCACCGGATAACCGGCGTTGACAAACTGCTCGACTGCGCGTATCGCGGGATTATCCATCATTTCAATTCCGGCCGGGATGATGCCGTGAGCGATGATCGCAGCGACACTGTCGCTGGCCCGCTCGACCGAATCGAATACGCCCATCAACACGCTGACCGCCTCCGGAATCGGCAGCAGTTTTACCTCCACTTCGACCACAATGCCCAGCATGCCTTCGGAGCCGATCATCAACGCCAGCAGATCAAACCCCGGCGCATCCAGCCGGTTCCCGCCCAGCGTGATCAAATCACCATCGATGGTCACCACTTTAAGGCTGACGACGTTGTGCAGGGTCAAGCCGTATTTCAGGCAGTGTACCCCGCCGGCATTCTCCGCCACGTTACCGCCAATCGAGCAGATAATCTGCGAAGAAGGGTCGGGGGCATAGTACAGCCCGTGATGCGTAACCGCCTGTGAAATAGCCAGGTTACGGGTGCCGGGTTGTACGCTGGCCACCCGGTTGACGACATCCACCGTCAATATGCGGTTCATCTTCTCCAGACTCAGAACGATGCCCTCGGCGTGCGGCAATGCCCCCCCCGACAGGCTGGTGCCGGCACCACGACTGACGATCGGAACCGCGTGCTCACGGCAAATCCGCGTAATCGCCTGCACTTGTCCGACCGTTTGCGGCAGCACAACCAGCAGCGGCTGCTGACGATAGGCGCTCAAGCCATCGGATTCATAGACGCGCAGTGAGCTCGGCTGATCGATCACATGCGTATGCGGCAGCACCCGCCGGAACCGGTCGGCCAATTCAGATTGGTTCAGCGCCATCGTTTCATCCTGCTGTGATATGGACTATCATTTCGTGGTAGATTTTAACCCAGTTCGACCGGGTTGATTGCCTGGTTGCCGACGGTGATGCACTGCCTGTCGATGCAATCGGCGGCAGTCGCCCGATTATGCAAAAACAGCTTCGAATCGACCTGCGAGTATACCGTGCCCACCGACCCCCCCATGCGCAAACTCGACCGCTGCCTGATGACGATGTCGGAGGCACTGTCCACCTTGTTCGCCAGGCCGGCGGCGAAGCGGGACTACCCCGCATCGAGCCGGGACGGGGCCGACTTCAGCGAGCGGCAAAAACGGGCGTCCGGGCGTTATATGCGGGTCAATCACGTGGGCGAAATCTGCGCTCAGGCATTATATCAAAGCCAGGCACTGACGGCAGCAAAAGACGATTTACAGACCCAGATGCGCGCCGCCGCCGATGAGGAAGTCGATCACCTGGCCTGGTGTGAGCAGCGGCTGCAAGAGCTCGGCGGGCGCACCAGCCTGCTCAATCCGGTGTGGTACGGCAGCGCATTCGTGCTCGGCAGTGTTGCCGGCCTGCTCGGCGACAGATGGAACCTCGGCCTGGTCGCCGAAACCGAGCGTCAAGTGGTAGAACACTTGCAGGGTCACCTCGGCCGGCTGCCTGAGTCTGATCTGCGCAGTCGGGAAATTGTCGAGCACATGCGGCGTGATGAACAACGTCACGCCGACCAGGCCATCCAGGCAGGGGCCGCCGAGCTGCCCGGGCCGGTCAAGGGTCTGATGCGCATCGGGGCAAAAATCATGCTCTCAACCGCGTACCGGCTATGACAGAACCTCAATCGAGCGCATCCGTCGCCGGCGCTCGGCGGCGCACACCCAGTCCGGCTGCGACGGCCCGGCTGCAATCGTTTTCGGCGTGGGCAGCGCGCAGGCGCAGCGCACTGCGTCGGATGCATACGACTATGGCTGCGCGTGTATTCGTGCGGCACGGCGTTCCGGCCAACTGCGAATGGGCGGCAGATACAAACACCAAACGGCAGTCAGGACGGTCAAAAGCAAAACAGCGCCGGCCTGATGCAGGACGCCCAACAGAACCGGAACGCGATTGATCAACGTTAGCACGCCCAGACCGGCCTGAGCGATGCCGACCAGCAGCAGCAGCACCGCAAGCCGCCGTGCAGCAGCCCTTCGGTCCAGAACAAACACACGCGCCGCATAAAACACCAGCATCGCCAGCACCACCAGCGCCAGCCAGCGGTGGACAAACTGGATCAACACCGGGTTTTCAAACAGATGCTTCCACCACGGCAGCCGCATCGACATCACCGGCAGCCAATCGGCGCCCATCTTCGGATAGGTGTTATAGATAAAACCGGCCTTGGTGCCGGCGACCATTGCCCCGCTTGCCAGCAGCAGCAGCAAGACCCCCAGCACCAGCCGGCCCTGCGTATTCAGACCGCGCACCCGACACCGGTCTGGCCTGTGGTGCGCCACGTTGCCGGCATAGGCCAGGCCCAGCAGGGTGCGCACTAACAGCAGATAGATAACGATGGCGAGCATAAAGTGCAGGACGAGGCGATACTGACTGACATGCGGCACATCCACCAGGCCGCTTTTGACCATGTACCAGCCGATCAGCCCTTGCAGCCCGCCGAGTATGAATACCAGCCACAGCCGCAGCAGCGATGCATACGCGAGCCGTTTCCGCCACGACAACACCGCCAGCGGCACCAGAAACACCAGACCAATCAGTCGGCCCAGTATTCGGTGTGCATATTCCATCAAGAAGATAAACTTGAACCCGGCCAGCGACATAGTCGGGTTGAGCAAGCGAAACTCGGGAAATTGCCGATACCGATCGAACGCGACGTGCCACCCGGTGTCGTTCAGCGGCGGCAGAACGCCCAATAGCGGCCGCCAGTCAACCATTGACAGGCCCGAGCCGGTCAGCCTGACGGCGGCGCCTAAAACCATCATACAAAACACCGCCAGGCTACAGCAAACCAGCCAGACGATTATCCGCTGTTGCCCGCTGTGTTCACCTGACGGCGCTGGTGTGCCATCCGTGCTAGTCACGCCATTTTGCAAACACCAGCGAGCAATTGGTGCCGCCAAAACCAAAACTATTGCTCATCGCCAGCTGCAAATCGACGTCATCGACCCGCTCGGTCGCAATTTTATGGCCCTGTGCGGCCGCATCGAGCGTATGCACATTCGCCGAAGCCGAAACAAAACCGGATTGCATCATCAACAGGGTATAAATCGACTCGTTCACACCCGCCGCCCCCAGGGCGTGCCCACTCAGTGATTTGGTTGAACTGATCCACGGGTCGTGCTCGCCCAGCGCCTGTTTGATCGCCTCCAGTTCTATGACGTCTCCGGCCGGCGTACTGGTTCCATGCGTATTTATATATTGTATCGGCGGCGCCACGCCCTGCAGTGCCTGACGCATACACCGGACCGCCCCTTCACCCGACGGCTTGACCATATCATAGCCGTCAGACGTGGCGCCGTAGCCGACCAGCTCGGCAATAATCGGCACACCGCGCTTTTGTGCATGCTCCAGGGACTCCAACACCACAATCCCGGCGCCACCGGATATGACAAAGCCGTCTCGGTCCGCATCATAGGGGCGCGAAGCCAGCCCGGGATTGTCGTTAAAATTAGAGGACATCGCCCCCATACCGTCGAACATCACCGACAATGCCCAGTGCAGCTCCTCACCGCCGCCGGCAAATATCAGATCCTGCTTGCCCATCTGAATCAATTCCGCACCGTGGCCGATACAATGCGCGCTGGTCGCGCAGGCGGAGCTGATAGAATACGATACACCCTTGATTTTGTACGCCGTGCCGACACACGCCTGTACCGTACTCGCCATGGTTCTGGTCACCATGTACGGGCCTACCCGACGGACCCCGCGCTGCCTGAGTGTATCCGCCGCCAGGACGATATTTTCCGGCGATGCGCCGCCGGTACCGAACAATGCACCGGTGCGCTCGGAGGAAATCAGCTGCGGCGGCAGTTGCGCATGCTGAATTGCCTCGCCCATTGCGATATAGCTGTACGCCGCCGCATCCCCCATGAAGCGATAATATTTGCGCTCGATCAGCGCTGCGGGATCGATATCGATAGCACCGTGCACTCGGCTTCGCATACCCAGCTCGGCATATTTCTCCGACCGGACGATGCCCGAATCACCGTTGTACAGCGATTGTAAAACCGCTTCTTTATTGTTCCCCAAACTGGAAACAATACCGTAACCGGTAATAACCACTCTTCTCATTACGTCAACACCCCGGCAAACATGCCATCCAACCGCCGCTCGCCCGCTTGCCACAGAGCAGGCGTCCGACATAAAACCGAATGCCCCGGCACGTCATCAGGTTCGGATTCACCCCGGTGGGCAGCGACAGCAGCATCAAAATGTCTCTATGCTCTGAAACAAACCCACCCGAAGATCATCGCAATGGTATACGACAGCGCCGTCGACCTCTACCCGCCCGTCGGCTATTCCCATTACCAGCTTGCGCCTGATCACACGCTTAAAATCAATATAATATCGCACCTTGCGGTTGGCCGGCGTAATTTGCCCGGAGAATTTAATTTTCCCCGCCCCCAAAGCGCGCCCCCGCCCTTTACAGCCCCGCCAACCGAGCGAGAAGCCGACCAGTTGCCATAGCGCATCCAAACCGAGACAGCCGGGCATGACCGGGTCGCCCTTAAAGTGGCAATCGAAAAACCAGAGCTCGGGGCAGATATCGAGCTCCGCAATCGACGCCCCCTTGTGGTATTTACCGCCATCGGCATCGATATGCACAATGCGATCGAACATCAGCATATACTGCAATGGCAACTGCGCATTGCCACAGCCAAACAGCTTGCCATGACCGCATAACAGCAACTCTTCTTTGGAATATTGACTTTTGCACGGTATCTGCATTTGATCGATCGCCGGGGTTATTGGAGGTTATAATAGAATGCGGAAGCATGTATGGCAAGTTGGTATATTACACCAATCTCGATGGCCTGGCTGCAAATCGAGCGAGTATACAAAACACCGAGACATAAAACCCCGTATGCACCTGACAGCATAACCAGTTTCAGTCACAGTATGACACGATCTCCGCTAAAATAGTCTGTGCGTTGCGACACACGCCAAATACATAATTATCATTCCTGTCACGTTTTTCAAAAAAAATCATTGACATTAAACCGCAGATATCATAGTTTCCGAAATACCGAGGCTGGTATAATTCGGATAGATAAGCGACACTGTTGTCAACTTGATGTCCAGGCAAATCCACAGACGAGTAATGCTTGCAACCATATCCGTATATTACACTGTGTTTCACTTTTTTTTTCTCTGATTCTGAATCCTGACAGGATTTTAAAATTTCACCACCAACGATTGATGAGGTACTACCGATGGCCAAAAAAAAGAAGGTAACCAAGAAAAAGACCAGCAAAAAAACGGCTGGTAAAGTAACCGGGAAAAAAGCGACCAAGAAAAAGGCTGCCAAGAAAAAGGTCGCCAAGAAAAAGGTCGCCAAGAAAAAGGTCGCCAAGAAAAAGGTCACCAAGAAAAAGGTCGCCAAGAAAAAGGTCGCCAAGAAAAAGGCCACCAAGAAAAAGGTCGCCAAGAAAAAGGCTGCCAAGAAAAAGGCTGCCAAGAAAAAGGTCGCCAAGAAAAAGGCTGCCAAGAAAAAGGTCGCCAAGAAAAAGGTCGCCAAGAAAAAGGCCACCAAGAAAAAGGCCACCAAGAAAAAGGCTGCCAAGAAAAAGGCCGCCAAAAAGAAAGCCACGCGCAAAAAAGCCGCCAAGAAAAAGGCCGGAATGAAGATCGAGCCTCCGTCCTGATCTTCGGCCGCAGGGCGCATCAACCTCACCTCCCGTAGCGGGTAATCGCGACGGGAGGTGGGATTATCAGGTCTTTGGCAGGCGGTTAACTAAAACGGCAAGGCCACAAGTCGGATTACAGCGTGGGTCGGATTACAGCGTGGGTCGGATTACAGCGTGGGCTTGATTACAGCTCGGTAGATTTGCTATCCACCGATATAGGACATCTCGACTTTCTGGCTGGTTCCTGCCAATCCCCCAGGGCGGGGGCCCGCTTGCCTGAGCACCGAATACTGGTCATCGCGCTGTCGCCAGATCGATCGAATTTGATTTTCAACCGCCGCATCACCCACCCCCTGACGCAATAATCGGCGCAAATCAAAGCCGCGGACAGCAAACAGGCAGGTAAACAACTCGCCGATCGCCGACAGGCGGGCGCGGCTGCAATCACCGCAAAAAGGCTGGGTGATCGATGCGATAACACCAATCTCACCCGCCCCGTCGCGATACGCCCACCGCTTCGCCACTTCGCCTCGATAGTTCGCGCCGCACGCGCTCAAGGGATAGCGGCTCGCGATGCGATCGACAATCTGTTGCGCGGTAAAGACCCGATCAAGGTGCCATTGATTGTGGTTGCCGACATCCATAAATTCAATCATGCGCAAAATAGCGCCGCTATGACGGAAATACTCGGCCATCGGCAGAATATCGGCATCGTTCACGCCTTTTTGCACCACCATGTTGATTTTCACCGATTCAAACCCGGCCGCCAGTGCACTGTCCACGCCGTCAAGAATCTGCGTTATTGGCACGGGTATCTGGTTGATTTGTTGGTAAATCAACGGGTCGAGCGCATCGAGACTGATATTGATTCGGCGGACACCGGCGGATTTCAGCGTTTCGGCTCGAGCGGGCGTCAACAACGATGCATTGGTTGTCAACGCAACATCGTTCACCCCCGGAATAGCGGCAACCCGCTCGATAATCTCTTCAAGCTCTTTTCGCAACAGCGGCTCACCGCCGGTAAGGCGTATTTTTTCGACCCCCAGGCCGACCAATATTCGCACCAGCCGTTCAAGCTCATCGCTCCGCAGCAGTGCGGTATTGCGCAGAAATCGATACCCTTTGCCAAATACATCTTTGGGCATGCAGTAGCCGCACCGAAAATTACACCGATCGGTGACCGATATGCGCAGATCGTGCAACCGACGATGCAATTTATCTCCAATATCGGCTTTTTCAATCATAAATAATACCGTGCAGCAGCTGTGCTGATGTCATTGTCGTCGAGTCAACGGCATTGAACGGCGCCACCGACAAGCTACCCTCCCTGAATAACCGGCCAAACGGACAGCACATCACCATCCTGCAAGGCGTTGTCACGCTTTTCGGGCGGCAGAAATACCCCGTTTACCATCATAACCCGAACCTGATCGAGCGGGATACGGTAGCGCTCGACTATCTGATGGGGCGTCACCGGCTGCTCGAGGTCGAGCTCGAATCCCGCCGCATCCGCCCCTTGCGGCGAATACGTCATCAAACTCGACATAAATTTGATGGTGACGTTCACTGGCATCCTGTTTGATTTTTCACCAACTGTGCAGCCCGATTCTCAAATTGACGTCTCAAAGCGAAGATAATCTCAGCACAACCACCGGCAGACCCGCCTCATCCGCCGCCTTTGTGCAGGTAGCGCTTGAAGCGATGCAAAAACCGCCGATACTCTGTTTCAGGCATCTGATAGAAATTCAGTTCGATCCCGGTTACCGGCAGCGCGATCGACGCAATTCGCCGTACCGTTTCGGCTTGCAGCAGCATCTCCACCCAATACGCATCATGAGAAAATCGAAGCGCGGTCGGGCTGAGCTGAGAAACGCGATAGGGCGCCACCGCCGAAGGCAGCCGGCTATGCAACTCCCGGTGGCTGAAACCCATTTCGGCGGCATAGCTGAATACCGGGGCCGGCATCGCTCACCCGCCCGCCACAGGCGGCCAGAGTGCCAATGCATCGCCCGGCTTCAACGGCACCGTCCAGCCGGATGCAGGCAAATAAACACCGTTCACCAGCGCCAGATGCACCTCCGATCGAGGCACTGCAAACCGCTCGATCAAACCAATCGGCGTCGTGCCTTCGTCCACCTCCAACTCAAGCACATTCCTTACCGCAACGGGCGGCAGATAGATTGCCAGCGAGGCAAACAGCTTGAACGTAACCTGCAACGAGATAGCTACCTGCGTTTTTATGTCAATGTTGGCAATGTTGGCAATGTCGGCAGTGTCGGCAACCCGAACGCCCCACTCAAACCCGGCCCGCAATCAGCAGCCGCTCGGGCTATCCCTGAGTGACGGCAAGATACGCCTCCATCAGCTGCAACGGATTGTCAAGCAGACGCCGCTTCCAGTCACGCAGGTGGAATCGCCCCTGAATCAAACCGCGCAGTATGCCAACGTGCTGGGTCAAGCCCAGCGCATTGCCGCCAACCAGACGATCATCCTCAAACTGTAGATTGATATAGCGAAACCCCGGCTCATCAACCAACACACCGACATCGCCGCCGTCAACGCCTTGCCACTGGCCATAGGACACCGAAATCAACCCCATGGTATCCAGCACATTCATCAACACGCTGCCCTGGTGGCGGATTGCGCCGTGGCGGTGCATATTGTTTGCCGCCACACGCCCATGATCTACCGCCGTTGGCTGGATTGCCTGCACACTCAACTGACCGGTAGAAAAGTCCTTGCCGCAGGCGACATCGCCGGCGGCATAAATATTGCGCACCGAGGAGGCCATATAGTCATCAATCACCACCGCATTATTTTCCAACTGCGCACCGCAGCCCTGCAAAAAACCGCCGTTTGCCTCGACCCCGGTCGCTGAAATCACCAGCCTGGCCTCCACCGCCGGGCCGTCTTTGACGACCACCTTCATCTGCCCGCCAGCCGGCTCGATTGCCTCTACGGTAGCGCCGGTCAGCACCCGCACGCCTTTTTGTTCGCACCACCGGTGCAGCATCGTGCCGCAGGTCTCGTCCAGCATGCGCGGCACCATGCGATTACCCATTTCGATTACCGTGAGTTCGGCGCCCGCAGATACCAGCGATTCGAGAATGATACAGCCGATAAAGCCGGCACCGATCAGCACAACAGGCGCCCCCGGCGAAATGCCGGCGGTAATTTTGCGCGCATCCTGCAGCGTCCAGCAATTCGCCACGCCAGGGTGGTCGATGCCCGGAATCGGCGGGACAATCGGTTTGGAACCGGTCGCCACCAACAGCTTGTCGTACGCGCGCCTGCCGCCATCGTCGAGTACGACGGTTTGCTCCGCCGCATCGATCGATGCGGCGCGCCCGGTTACAATCTCGATGCCCAGTTCGCTGAAATGCGTATCGGCTTTGCGCAGATGGGTTCCCGCTTCATCAATGTTATCACTCAACAAATACGGGATAGCCATGCGCGAATAGGGCGGTTCCGGCTCATCGCCGATCAGCGTAATGCCGGCCGACGGATCGAGTCGGCGCAGGGTCTCGGCGGCGACAACGCCGGCCGGCCCTGCACCCAGAATCACATGCTTCATGCCGGTAGCGAGAACTTCTGCCGCACCGTATCGGTTAGCTGACCGCCTTCGGTCCAGCCGCGCAGACGGTAATACTCGGGCAGCATCTCATCCAATCGGTTGACTTTACCCGCCGCCGGCCCGGTTTTCGCCGCCTCCTGCAGCAAGCGCTTCGGCAACGTATCATCGGCCCCGGTAAACCCGGCGCGCATATTGTAATCCCGCTCCAGGTTCCAGATTCGCTCGCCGGCTTCCGCCAGACGTTCGACGCTCCACTCACCCTCACAGGCGGCATCGATCTGCGGCGCCATGTTATCCAGCGTCCAGGCAAAGGTGGTAAAAACACAAATGCCCATCGAATCAACCGCGGCAGTGGCATCCTGAAACGCTTTGACCAGACCGGCCTTGCCGTCGGTTTCCAGCGGGTCGGTTTTCTCCGGAATCCCCAGCACCTCGGAAGCCACGGTATAGCCGCGCAAATGGCAGGCGCCGCGATTAGAGGTCGCATAAGCCAGGCCCATGCCCTGAATACCGCGCGGATCATACGCGGGAAATTCCTGACCTTTTACCGTCATCGACAATTCCGGGTGGCCATACTTTTCACACAGCCGTTTTGACCCCAGCCCCAGCTCCTTGCCAAACGCAGTGCCGGCAGCGACCTGCTCAACGCACCAGGTCAGCGCTTCAGCCGAACCAAACTGCAACTCCATCCCATCCGTCTGTTTGGCGGTAATCGCCCCGAGCGAAAACAACTCCATCGCCGCGGCCACCGTGGCGCCGAATGAAATCGGGTCAATGCCGTCTTCATTGCAGACAAAATTGGTATAGGTAATCGCGTCCAGATCCCCAACCCCGGTATCCGCACCCATCGCCCAGGCGGCCTCATACTCCAGGCCACCGGAATTGCCCCAGTATTGCGGCTTGTTCTGAACCGAAAAGTGCGTTTTATCGATGGTCGAAATGCGCCCGCAGGCGATAGTGCAGCTAAAACAAGCGGCGTTGGTCGTCAAATTCGGCTTGCCGTCGCCGGCACGCGGTTCCAGCATCGCCTCACCGGAAATCTTGCCGGCATCGGCAAACTGGACTTCCTGCATGTTGTTGGTCGGCAGCGAACCGATTTCATTGATCACGTTCATCAACACCTGCGTGCCCAATGCCGGCAGCCCCTGCCCCGTCACCGCATTCTCCTTCAACACCTGCTTTTGCTCGGCAACCGTTTGCATAAACCGCACCGGATCCTTGATATTGCCCACGCCTCGAGTGCCGCGCACGGTAACCGCCTTGAGGTTTTTCGAGGCCATCACCGTACCGACACCGGAGCGCCCCGCAGCCCGATGCAAGTCATTGATGATCGCCGAATACAGACAGCCCGCCTCCGCCGCGCGCCCAACCACGGCAATGCGCATTTGCTCATCCTGATGCTTTTGATGCAGCAGCTTGTCCGCCTCCCACACCGATTTGCCCCAGATAGCATCGGCCGGCATCAGCGTCGCGTTTTCGTTCTCGATATTCAGGTAGACCGGAGAGGGCGCCTTGCCTTCGAATATAATCATATCCCAGCCGGCGGATTTCAACTCCGCGCCGATAAACCCGCCCGAATTTGAACACGCCACCGCACCGGTCAGCGGGCTTTTGGTAATCACCGAATAGCGCCCGCCGGTAGACACCGTGGTCCCGGTCAACGGCCCGGTTGCAAAAATCAACTTGTTATCCGGCCCCAGCGGATCGCACTTCGGATCCGTTTCGGCCACCAGATAGCGCGTGCCAAGCCCGCGCTGACCGATATACTCGGCCGCCCACTGCATGTTCACGTCTTCTGCTTTGATCGAACCGTCGGTCAAATTGACGCGCAGTAATTTTTTTGTCCAGCTCATGATCAGACCCCCCGTGCTGTTGTTGCGTTATCGGTTTTAGCCGCCCAGGTGCGCATTTTGTCCAGCCCGGTGGCATTGGCATCGACATAGGTAATCGCCTGCGTCGGGCAGGCCTCCGCACATTTGGGGGCACCGCCACACAAATCGCATTTAATCACCTTGCCGCTATCCTGATTATAATTCACCGTGCCAAACGGACAGGCAATGGTGCACACCTTGCAGCCGACGCAAACCGACTCATTGACTTCCATTGCGCCGGTGGCGCGATTCATCGTAATCGCATCGACCGGGCAGGCCGACATGCACCAGGCCTCATCACACTGCGTGCAGGTATACGGCACAAACCGGCCTTCTTCATGAAACGTAAACACTTTGATGCGCGACTTGGCCGGATTGAACACCCCCTCGGCCTCGTATGAACACGCCATTTCGCATTGCAGGCAACCGGTACATTTATCGGCGTCGATATATAGTGATCTATGCATGATTCTGCTCCGTACTTGATGTTTGTTAAACCGCGCTCGATGCCGACCAGCACCGGCGCCAGGGTTGACGAAAACCGCCACACTTACAACCCTATCACCTCACATCACCATTGACAAGCCTATACACGGATTACGCGGAAACAGAGCCGGTGAAAATGCCGGAAAAATCCGGCACCGACGGTTTGCAACCGGCATGGATGCCGCCGCAGAACAGCAAAATCACCGCCGCCCCCCGGCGTGGCCGCCAAAACAGCGGAAAAGACGATTAAACCGACCCGGCCGCACCCGCTGCCCGGTATTGCGCGATGATGGCAGCGGCGCGAACCGCCACCTCGGCGGCGGGCATGCCGGGGCGATAGAGGGCGCCGCCGATGCCAAATCCATTCGCGCCGGCCTTGAGCCATTCGGAAAATTGTCGTTCGTCCACACCACCCACGACGATCAAATCGATCGGCGGCAACACCGCTTTAAGGGCGCTCAACCCGGCCACGCCGATTTGCACCGCCGGGAAAACCTTCAGCGCATCGGCGCCGGCGGCGATTGCGGTCAAGGCTTCGCTGGGCGTGAGTATGCCGGGCATCGAACCCAGCCCGGCATTTTTGGTCGCCTCGATCACCGCGCAATCGCAGTTCGGCGACACCACAAAACGCCCGCCGACCGCCGCCACCCTGCCGACCGCGCGCGGCGACAAAACCGTGCCGGCGCCGAATTCGGCGACCTCGCCAAACGCCTCAACCATGGCGGCGATGCTGTCCATCGGCTGCGGCGAGTTGAGCGGCACTTCGATGCGCACAAAACCGGCTGCCACCAGCGCACCGGCCACCGCCACGGCATCGGGCGGCGTAATGCCGCGTAAAATCGCAATCAGGTTTTTTATCTCATTCATTGCAACCCGCCCACCCCCGTCGCACGGCTGATGTTCAGCAGCCCGGCGAGGGTCAGTTCCTGCGCGGCCAGAATTTCGCCGGCGACTTTTTGCTCGGCGAGCGCGCGTTGATACTGCCGGCACAGCATCGGTTCGCCGATAATGGCCACCGTACCGGCGTCGTGCCAGTAGGCGCGCGTGGCGGCGATTTCCAGCCCGAGCCAGTAGCCTGACAAACGCGCGCGCGCGGCGGATTTGGGCAAGTCACCCAACACACTCTCGGCGCGAATGGAAAACAACGCCGCGGCGATCTTTTCGGGATGGGTGAACGTCGTGCGCAACGCCGCGGCAAACGCGCTTTCGTCCCACTCCTCGGGCGCGGATGAGATCGCGCTGCGCAGCACCGAAACCTGCGAGCACAGATAAAACATCTCGCCGCTCATCAGCGTCGTGAATGCGGTAATTTTTCCGTCCGCAATCCTCGCCCACTTGGTATGCGTACCCGGCAGGCAGGCCACACCGCAAAAATCCGGGCGGCGCGCGAGCAGGCCGGCAATTTGCGTCTCTTCGCCGCGCATCACATCGCACGGCTGCTGCTGGGCAACGCCGGGCAGAATATGCACCGACAAGCGGGCATCCCGCGTGGGCGCTGCGACCATGCGCCGGGCGACATCGAGCGGCGAGCACGGCGTCATTATGTAAGGCGCTTCCCGCCAGCGACTGCGCGCCCCCGCCATGCCGCAGATCAGCGCCCGCGTCGCGCGCGCGTCATCGAGAAAATCTGCTGCTGCCGCGAGCAGACACGGTTCAAACCCGCCCGGCTCCAGGTCCGCCGCCCCTTCGGTGGTGTGCGCTTCGCCAACCACGGCACCATCCGGAGCGATAGCCCACACGCGCAAGCGCGAACTGCCCCAATCCACCGCCAGCCAGGCAGCGTCAACCCCACGCATATTCGGCGAGCATGTCGGGGTTGGGTTCGACGCCGATGCCCGGCGTCTCCGGCGGTTCGACAAACCCGCCGGTGGCGGCAATTTGCCGGTCGAGATCGAGCGGCGTCAGCGCCAGCTGATCGCGGAACGGATTTTGTGTGGTGTCGTATTCCAGCATCGGCGCCCACTGATGCAGGCCGCCCGGCAAATCCGGCATCGCGGCGAGGAGATGCAGGTTGACCGCCACCGCCACCGCGGAGCCCCAGACATGATTCACCGTGGGCACAAATTCCGCATGCAGCAACGCCAGCACTTTAAGGTATTCGCTGATCCCGCCGAGGGCGCACACCTCCGGCTGAGCGATATCCAGACACTCGGCGCGCACCAGATCGCGCCAGCCCCAGCGGGTGAATTCGGCTTCGCCGCCGGCGATGTTGACTGCGAGGCGTTCGCGCAGAAAACGATACCCGGCGCGATCTTCAGGCGCCACCGGCTCTTCGAACCAGTACGCCCCGAGTTCGTCCAGCGCGCGCCCGACATAAAACGCGTCCGAAGCGGTGTAGCAATGATTGGCGTCCACCATAAGCCGCGTGTCCGCGGACAACGCCGCGCGCACGGCCTGCACCAGTTGCACATCGGCCCGGGCACCGAGCCCCACTTTCATCTTGAGTGCGGTATAACCGCGCGCCTCCAGCGCCGCCGCCTCTGCCGCAAACGAGCGCGCAAGATCGGACTCGCGCCGCAACATCATGCCGTAGCCATACACCGCGATGCGCTCCCGGCATTTGCCGCCGAGCAGGCGATACAACGGCAGCCCGACGGCTTTGGCGGTGATGTCCCACAGCGCGATGTCGACGCCCGACAGCGCCTGAATGGGCATGCCCTTTTGCCCGTGGTCGCGCAGCAGGTTGTATACCTTATGCCAGATGTGCTCGCGCGCGAACGCATCCTCGCCCACCACCAGCGGCGCAATCACGCGCTCGACGATGGTTTTGTTGGCCAGCGCCACGTTGCCCGGGCCAAAACATTCGCCCCAGCCGACCACGCCCTCATCGGTGTGCACTTCAACCAGATGCGCCGAGCGCGCCCGATAATACTGCTGGGAATAACCGGCTTCGCGGGGCAGCGCGTGCGACAACAGATGGCTTTTAACTGCAGTAATTTTCATGTATGGGCCCAGTACCGCTGGCACTCCGGGTAATTGACGAGTTGTGATTGTATAGGAGATTTCATCGCCAAAGCAGGATGAGGCCGTTGCGTATGGTAGAGCACTCGGCCAGTCGGCGAGTGTGCGGTTAAAAGCGCCCCTGTCGCAGAGAAGCCATTCTGGCGGCAGTCGATGAACGACTCCCGGACAGGACGGTTGAAGCGCGCACAGCGGGCGGCATCGGCACGCAGTATGAGTGGGTTGCCTCGTCGTGCTTATTGCCGCCCCTCGTTGGTCATGGACGCATGGATTTGCTGGCGCTGTTCGCGTGCCGTTTTCAGATCCTCCGGATTCGTGTACAGCGCCAATGCGCGGTCGTAATGCCGCAACGCTTCGGCCTTGCGGTTGAGATAAAGCAGCCCGTAGCCGGCCAGATGGTGGGCGCGCGCGTCATCGGGATAGTGCGCAATCACCTGTTGCGCCGACACCAGCCCCTCTGCATACCGCCCCTGATTGATCAGCACCACAGCAATGTTCCGCATCGCGATTTGGTACTGCGGATTAAGCCGCAGCGCCTCGCGGTAGCGCACGAGCGCTTCCTCCAGGCGGCCCTGCTTTTCCATCAGCCGGCCGATACTGACGCGCAGTTCAGAATTATCCGGTTGCCGCTCAAGGGCGGTTTGGTAGACGGTATGCGCTTCCCGGTAGCGCCCCTCGGTATCCAGGTATTTCGCCAGATTGTAGTGAGCGTGGCGCGCCTGCGGGTTGTGGGCGATGACGTGGGTGAAGAAGGTGCCGGGGTTGCGATAGAGGCCGGCCTGGTTCCAGGTGAGCAGGCCGGCAACCGCCAGTATGGCCGCCCCGACCGCCCCGATGGCCAGCCGCGCCGGGCGCGTTCGGTACTCCGGCAGGGCACCGAGACCCCGTTGACAGGCCCGGCCCACAGCGCCGGCCACGACGGCAATCAGCCCGATGCCGGCGAGGTATTGGTAGCGGTCGGCGACAAACGAGAACTCCATATAGACGTTGTCCACGAAGCCCAGCGTCGGCGACAACGCCACCGCAAAGAACAGCACGCCGGCCAGCGGCCCGCGACCGATCTGCCGGCGCCAGCACCACAACACCGCCACCACCGCCGCAAAGCCGACCGCGCCGCCCCAGGCCAGCGCGTCGCCGATGCCGGGCTCCCAGCGCGGATAAACCCCGGCCAGCCCCGCCGGCCACAGCAATTTGCCGACGTAAAATGCCAATGCACGCGCCGCAATCAGCCCGCGCTCCAGCAGCGAATACGCGAATGAGATTTGGTTGTGGCTGGCGTAATAGGCATAGTCGGCCAGCGCAATGCCCAGCCCCACCAGAAAGAACGGCAGCGTGCGACTGCAATCGGCCAGAGTCACGCGCCCGTGCCGCCACCAGTGCCACAGCAACAGCGCCACCGGCAGCGTGACGGTGATGGATTTGCTGAGCAGGCCGAGTACGAACAACGCCATCGCCAGCAGGTAATGCCCCCTTCGCCGCATTTCCGCGAAGCGGATATAGGCGAGCACGGCGGAAAGATAAAACACCGTCGCCAGGATGTCCTTACGCCCGATGATCCAGGCCACCGACTCCACATGCAGCGGATGCACCGCAAACACCGCCGCCGCGAACCACGCGCCGGGCACCCCCAGCCGCCGCAGCAACCGCCACAGCAGCAACACGACCCCGGTATGCAGCAGCAGATTGACCAGATGATAGCCAAGCGGCGCCAACCCCCACAGTTTATGCTCCAGCCAGAAAGTGGTATAGAGCAGCGGCCAGTAGTGGCCTTCGTATCGCTCCAGCGCACGCGGGGTAAACCAGATCTGCGCCAACCCCGACCAGGTGTGCAGCGGCGTGGCCTTGATCAGTATCCGGTCATCCCAGACGAATCCGCCCGCCAGCGCCGGAAAGTAACTGACCACCACCAACAAGCACAGCACCGCGCCTGCTAATGTAATAGGAGCCATAGAAGCAACAGGAGCAATACAGGAAACGCCGGGCGCGGGGGATGCCGCCGACATCAGCGGCTGGCGCGGCGCACCGCTCCCGTTCGGTGACGTTGGCGCCCGGACGCGGGGTTTGCGCTTTCTCGCCATCTTATGCTGCCCTTGAGCGCGACGGCGGGCGGCGCCGGCACGGCGCAGGCATGGGCTGCCTCGCCATTCTTATTGCCGGCCCTCACTGGTCGTAGGCGCAAAGAATCGCTTGCGCTGTTCGCGTGCCAGGGTCAGATTCGGGTCCAACGCCAGGGCACGATCGTAATGGCGCAGCGCGTCGGCCTTGCGGTTGAGGTGGAACAGCCCGAAACCCGCCAGATGGTGGGCTTGCGCGTCATCGGGATAGCGCGCAATCACCTGTTGCGCCGCCGCCAACCCCGCCGCATACCGCCCCTGGTTCATCCGCACCGAGGCAATGTTCATCATCGCGGTCTGGTGCTGCGGGTTAAGGCGCAACGCCTCGCGGAAGCGCGCGACCGCTTCCTCATGGCGGCCCTGGTTTGACAGCAGCGTGCCGGCATTGACCAGCACCATGACCAGGCTCTGCATCGCGGTCTGGTGCTGCGGGTTAAGCCGCAACACCTCGCGGAAGCGCGCGATCGCTTCCTCATGACGGTCCTGCCTGGCCAACAGCACGCCGATATTGTTGAGCAGGTCAGGGCTATCCGGTCGCAGCTCAAGGGCGGTGTCGTAGGCGGCATGCGCTTCCCGGTAGCGCCCCTCGGTCTGCAAGTAGTTCCCAAGCGTGTGGTGGGCGTCGCGGGCCTGCGGGTTGTGGGCGATGACGTGGCCAAAGAAAGTGACGGGGTCACGGTAAAGGCCGGCATGGTTCCAGGTGAGCAGGCCGGCAACCGCCAGTATCGCCGCCCCGACCGCTCCGATGGCCAGCCGCGCCGGACGCGTGCGGTGCGCCGGCAGCGCACCGAGACCCCGTTGACAGGCCCGGCTCGCGGCGGCAGCGACGACGGCAATCAGCCCGATGCCGGCGAGGTATTGATAACGGTCGGCGACAAACGAGGACAGCATATAGCCGAAGTCCACAAAGCCCAGCACCGGCGACAACGCCACCGCAAAGAACAGCACGCCAACCAGCGGTCCGCGACCCAGCGGCCGGCGCCAGTGCCACAACACCGCCACCACCGCCGCAAAGCCGGCCGCGCAGCCCCAGGCCAGCAGGTCGCCGATGCCGGGCTCCCAGCGCGGATAGACCCCGGTCAGCCCCGCCGGCCACAGCAGTTTGCCGGCGTAAAATGCCAGCGCGCGCGCCGCAATCAACCCGCGCTCCAGCAGCGAATAGGCGAATGAGGTAGGCTGGTTGCCGATGTAATAGACATACTCGACCAACGTGATGCCCAGCCCCACCAGAAAGAACGGCAGCGTGCGGCTGAAGTCGGCCATGGTCACGCGCCCATGCCGCCACCAGTGCCACAGCAACAGCGCCGCCGGCAGCGTGATGGCAATGGATTTGCTGAGCAGGCCGAGCACGAACAACGCCACCGCCAGCAGATAAGGCCCCCCTCGCCGCCCGCGCGGCATTTCCGTGAAGCGGATATAGGCGAGCACAGACGACAGATAAAACACCGTCGCCAGGATGTCCTTGCGCCCGATGACCCACACCACCGACTCCACGTGCAGCGGATGCACCGCGAACACCGCCGCCGCGAACCACGCGCCGGGCACCCCCAGCCGCCACAGCAAACGCCACAGCAGCAACACGACCCCGGTATGCAGCAGCAGATTGACCAGGTGATAGCCGAGCGGCGCCAGCCCCCACAGTTTATGCTCCAGCCAGAACAGGGTATACAGCAGCGGCCAGTAATGGGCTTCGTATTGATTCAACTCATGCGAGCCAAACCAGATCTGCGCCAGCCCCGACCAGGTGTGCAGCGGCGTGGCCCTGGTCAGTATCAGGTCATCCCAGATGAACCCCGCCGACAGCGCCGGAAAATAACTGACCGCCACCAACAGGCACAGCGCCGCGCCCGCTACGGTAACAGGGGCATCAGGGAACACGCCGGGCGCGGGGGATGCCGCCGGCATGGGAGGCGTGCGCGGCGCGCCGGTGCCGGTCGGCGGCGTTGGCGTCCGGACATAGGGGGATTGCTTTCTCGCCGCGCGGGGGTTTCGCTTTCTCGCCATATTATGGTGCCTGGGCATGCAGGTTCAGAGGCCCGCCAGGCCCCGACCCGGGCGACGCGGTAAAATCCGTTTATCCGGCAGCCGATATGCCGGATTTGCATGGCCTCGCTTCATCGGGCAGGGAGTGCCAGCTGTTTCTGGGCCTATACCTCACACACGCTTGTAAGTCGCCGCAAGATGGTTTCTAATGCACCCATGAACGATCACCATCATATCCGCATCAACGTAACGCCGCAATATCTGCGCGAGCAGTCCACGCCGGAGAAAAATCAGTTCGTTTTTGCCTACACGGTTGAAATGAAGAACTGCGGCAATGCCGCCGCCACGCTGGTGGCACGGCGCTGGATTATTACCGACGCCGAGGGCAAAACGGAAGAGGTGCGCGGCGCCGGTGTGGTGGGAGAATGCCCGCACTTGCAGCCCGGTGAAAGCTACCAATACACCAGCGGCGCGGTATTGCAGACCCCGGTCGGCTACATGACGGGCAGCTACCAGATGCGCGACGACAAAGGGGAATTTTTCGACGCCGAGATCCCGACCTTCACGCTGTCGGCGGAAGTGGTTTTCCACTGAAGCCCGCCCTGCTTTTGCCCCTGCTGTCGTGCGCCGCCGAGCAGGACGCCCGCAGCAGCCCGATTCAACCGGCGATTCGACAACCGGCTAGACATCCCGGCCCAGCCCATTAACCCGGCACCTCAAGCGCAGCCCCCGGCGGACAGGCGCGCCCGACATGCAGCCAGGCACGGCAGGCCCGCTGGTGCGACAGCGCCGCATGAACCCGGATAATATCGACCCCCTGCTGGCATAGCGCCATCGAAATCGCCAGCGTTTCGACGTCCGGATCAACCGCCTCAGCGTCCGCGCGGACATCCCCCGGCGGCGTAAACGACGCGATAAACGATTTGCGCGAATGCCCGACCAGCAATCGGCAGCCATAGTCCCTGAGCGCGCGACAGCTTTGCAGCAGGGCAAGCGACTGCATTGCCGACTTGCCAAACCCAATGCCCGGGTCGAGTATCAATTGCCGGCGCTCCAGCCCGTTCGCCGCCCACCGCTCCAGCAGCCGCTCGATCCAGTCGCCCACCTGCAACACCGCCGATCGATCCGCCGACAGCAGCACCTGCGGGTCCGCCGGCACGGTCAGACTATGCATCGACACCACCGGCAGGCCAGCGCCTTTTACCACCGCCAGCAGGTCTGCGTCGGCCAATCCGCTGACATCGTTTAACAGATCGATGCCGTAATCCAGCGCCTGCTCGACCACCGTGTGATGCCGGCTGTCCAGCGATATCCACGGCCTGACCATGCGCCCCGACAACCGCTCGCGCAGCCACGCCAATACCGGCTCCAGGCGCCGCCATTCCTCTTGTGGGTCGATGGCCGTTGCGCGCGGCCGGGTCGATTCCGCGCCGAGGTCAATGATCGGAATATGCCGTTCAATCAGCGCCTCCAAACGGCGATGCAGCGCCGGCTCATCACACCAGGCGCCGTCGCCGGAGAAAGAATCCGGGGTCAGATTGACAATCGCCATGCACAACGGGATTGGCGGGAAAATCCGCGTATGCTCAAACACGGTTTTGTCGCCCAGACACAAATCCGGGTTGAGGTGCAGCAGCGGCGTGAGCACAAAGTCGCGCCGCGCCGCGTCACGATGCGGTATGTGCAGCCCCGGTTCGCGCACCTGCTGTCCGTGCCAGCTGATCAGGTCGATATCTATCGGCCGCGGCGACCAGCGTGGGCCGGCGCGCCGGCCGAGTTGATATTCAATCTGTTTGGCTATCGCCAGCCCGTGGCGCGGACCCCAATCGGCGTTGCCCGATACGGCCAGATTGAGATACGGCCGATTCCACTCCGGCGGTGCGCGGTCGGGCAGCAGCGCAGGCGATTCGACCACCGGCGACACGCGCTCGAGGGCAAACCCATGCGCCTGCAGCAAACCAATCGCCCGCTCGAGACTGTGCGCACGATCACCCTGATTGGAGCCGAGCGCCAGATAAATCGTCATGCGCGAATCGTCCCGTGTCTCGTCATGCGCACACCGCTCGCCCCGGCGCGCACCGTCGGCTTAGGTGGTCGATCTTATTTTAACGAGCGCACCAGCGCCGACAGAAACGCATCGGCCTGTTGCAACTGCTGCAACTCGACATATTCATCCGGCTTGTGCGCCTGTTCGATACTGCCCGGGCCGCAAATAATCGTGCGAATACCCGCCTGCTGAAACAGCCCGCCTTCGGTGCCATAGCTCACTTTGCCCGGCGCCTCGGTGATATTCAGCAGCGCCGACAGCTCGGCCACCAGGCGCTCTTCGGGCGGCGTCTCGAGCCCGGGAAAATCCGCCAGCGTCTGCCAGTCGAACCCGCATTGCGCATCCACGGCCTGCATCCGCGGCTCCAGTTCCTGCTCGACATACCGCTGCACCTGCTCAAACAACGGCCACGCCTGCTGCCCCGGCAGGCTGCGGATCTCAAACTCAAACTGGCACCGATGCGGAATAATATTGTTGACCGTGCCGCCGTGAACGACCCCGCAATGCAGCGTCGTGTAGGGCGGTTCAAAACCGGCATCGAACGGCCCCTCCCGTCGGATGCGCTCGGCCATATCATCGATATAGCTGATCGCTTTGGCCGCCATGGCAACCGCGTTCACGCCCTGTTCCAACAGCGACGAATGCGCCGATTTTCCGCGCACACAACAGCGCTGCATCAACATCCCCTTGTGGGCGCACACCACCCGCATACTGGTCGGCTCGCCGATGATGCAGGCGGTCGGCCGAATCGAGCGCGCCTCAAGGTCATCGAGCAGCCCTTTGACCCCGAGGCAGCCGACCTCTTCGTCATAAGAAAAAGCAAAATGCACCGGCAGCGGCAAATCGGCTTCGAGAATGTCCTCCACCCGCGACAGGCACGCGGCGATAAACCCCTTCATGTCGCAGCTGCCGCGCCCATACAACCGGCCGTCACGCAGCTGCACCTGAAACGGATCATCACTCCAGTTCTGCCCGTCAACCGGCACCACGTCGGTATGGCCCGACAACACGACGCCCGGCGCACTGCTTGCGCCCAGCGTGGCAAACAGGTTGGCCTTGTTGCGCTCGCGATCAAACGTCAAGTCGCAGCGGATATTCTTCGCTTGCAGTATCTCCTTCACCCAGTCAATCAACTCAAGATTCGACTTGCGACTGGTCGTATCGAAAGCAATCAATTGTTTGAGATAATCGATCGTGGTCATCATGCGCGTCGATAGCAGTCTATTGCCCGGTCGCCCTGCCCGCCCGCACCGGCAAGCGGCGGCGACACGGGGTTACTTGGCCGCCAGTTGTTCAAGTTTTTTCGACCGGATGATCTGGCCGTCCAGCCCCGCCTCTTTGGCGCTGCTGCCATACGCCACCGACATCAGCTGACTGTAGTACACCACCGGCATGTTGAACCGGGTGCCATAGGTGCGGTTAATATTTTCCTGATACACCTCAACGTTCATCTGGCACACCGGGCACGGCGTGACGATCATATCGGCGCTGTGGTCGTAGGCCGATTCGACGATCTGCTTGATCTGCGCCTGACTTTTTTCCGGCTCGGAAAACGCCAGCGCACCGCCACAGCAGGTCACCTTCTGCTCATACTTATCGGCCGCCTCGCCGCCCATGACCTCGACCATCTTATCGAGGTATTTGGGATTCTCAAACGACTCGCCGTCAATGCCGAAAGGGCGGTTGGTTTGACAGCCGACGTAGCCGGCGATCTTCATCCCGTCCAGCGGTTTCTTGACCGGTGCGGCCAGCGCATCATAGCCAAAATCCTCAATCAGCACTTCCACCATGTGGCGCACGCCTTTGGCCGTCTCGGGCGTGATATCCACTTTCAGGCCGGCGTCGGCCAGAATGTGCTGGGTATCGGCCAGCAACTGATCGGATTTCGACAGCCGCTCGACCGATTCCTTGGTGCCCAGCCAGCACGCCGCACAGGTGGCGACAATGTCCTGTCCGCGATTGTGCTGCTGCGAGAGGGCGATATTGCGCGCGTTCATCACGTGTCGGGGCAGCTCGCCGCCTTCACCATAGCCGATCGAGGCGCCGCAGCAATTCCAATCAGGAATCTCATTCAGCTCGATGTCCAGCGTCTTGCACATCGACTCGACCGACACCATATAGTTGGAGGCCGAAGCGTTGCGCTCCGACGAACAACCCGGATAAAACGAGTATTGTTTTTTAGCCATAGCAGGGTACCGGTTAAATTAACGAAATGGCGAAGCGCACCAGGCGCCTTGCCCGTAATGCCACACAAGCGGCCCAACGAAGCGACACCGCCGATTTTGACAACCCGGCGTGAGTACAACCGGGGGTCCGAATCATCATCACCTGCGCGCTCATGCCAGCCCTTTGCGCCGATCTTCGATCTCGGCCGCCTTTTTCAGCATTTTCTGCAGCTCGCTCTGGCGCCGGATGCCGCCGCGCAGAAACACCCCGAACGGATTCAGACGACGGGTTTTCAACATACCGAAACCGACGTTTTTCATCTCCAGCACGCGCTTGATGCCGGTAACAAAGCCGTCCATAAAATACAGCCGCAACGACAGCCGGGTTTCATTCACCCGCCCGGTCACACTGATATTGTCCCAAAACAATTTGGCAAACCGGCGCGTCGGATTCATTTTCGGCGCCAGCCCAAGCCGATTGGCATAGTTCGCCAGCCCGTGCATGATATGCGTAATCGGCAGCCCGCGCGGGCAGCGCGTGACGCAGTTGTAGCACGACGTGCACATCCACATGGACTCGCTCGCCAAAACTTCCTCGCGCTTGCCGGCGCGAATCATCATAAACAACTCCTGCGGCGGATGCGCCCAGGCGTCGCCGAGCGGACAGGAGCCGGAGCACACGCCGCACTGCATGCACATCTTCACCCACTCGCCATCCTCGACATTGGCCTCGACTTCGTGCAGGAAGCTGTTGCGGTACTGCGTGATGGCGGTCTCGTTTTGCATGTTCAAATCAATCGGGCTGTTCACAATTGTGCGCAGTCAAAGCCGCAGTCTGTGAGCCTTTTGTGCGCTACTGCCAACTCCTGTTTAGTGAATAATTCACGATACTTCGGGTGTAGCACCAGACACTCGAGCGTTATATGCAAGCAGCCACACTCCCAAAGTCTGGTAAAACCCTCGGACACTCCCGGCTGAGCAAGCAAGGAATGTGCGGTAGCAACACCCCCGTGCTCATTCACCGATTGTAAAAAATAATTAGCATTATAGTCACATTGCTCTTTTGCCCGCTCATAGATCTGCAACATCGCCGCATGAAAACGGTCTTCCAAATCAGACATCATCACCCTCCATTCATCTTCGCACCGGCCTGCCTCAGAAAGCAGCCGTAATAATTGTCGATCATTGCATTACCGGCAACAAACATCATACCGCCTCCCGGTGTGCATCGACCAACTCCGTCATACTGTTAAACGTAAAATCGCACCGCGGCATCTCGCCCGGCGGCATCGTCGCGCCAAATCCGTCCTGCCCATGCCGCCGGTAAATCCAACAGGACGCGATGCCGGCCCGATTGGCCGGCGCATGATCGTGGAACAGGCTTTCAGCCGTATGCAGAACATCATGTTTTTCAATCCCGTCGGCGTGCAGCCGCGCCAGCATATAGTCGAAATTGCGCTCGTCCGGCTTGTACGACCCGATCTCCTCAGCAGTATAAACCGCGTCGAACTCCACTTGCAGCCGCGCTTGACTGCCGCTGAAACTCGCGTTATCGACATTCGACAGAACCGCCAGTGTATAGTATTTTTTCAGGTACCGCAGCGCGTCCACCGCATCGGGAAAAGCGCGCCAGTTTTTAACCGATTGACCATAGACGACCCCCTCTTCCGGCGCCGCCGCAACCCCCCACTCCTGCGCCAGGCGCTGATAGACCAGCGCCAGAATATCGCTATAGCGTTTGCCCGGTGTCTGTATCTGCTGCGCCGACTCGTGACGGGCGTGGGCGTGCAGAATGGCATTGCGCGTCAGCGCACGACCGAGGCGCGACGTCAGCGGCTGCAACCCTGCGATGATGCCGGCTTCCCAATCAATCAACGTGCCGTAGCAGTCAAAGGTCAACGCCTTGAAGTCCGTCAGCTGCATGGCTGCCTCGGCGCCAACAACAGGCAAAGAATGAGGCCGTAAAGGAAAATGGTCAACATGATCAAAACCCCTTGAACGGATTCATCCCGATCGCGTCGATTTTCGCCGCATAGTCATTGAGCAGCGCCGGCAGGCGCGCAATGTCGGTTATCTCGACCTCGCACACCTGCACCCGCTCAGCCTCGAGCTGCAACTGACTCAACGAATCATCGACCTTGCTCATCCGCTCGTGCGCCAGCGCCGCGCCGTGCACAAAGTGGCATTGGTAATCCTCCCCCTTGTTGCAGCCCATCAGCAGCACGCCGTCAAAACCGGCGCTCAGCGCATCGGTAATCCAGACCAGATTGACCGAGCCCAGGCAGCGAATCGGAATAATGCGGACAAACGGCGTGTACTCGATGCGGTGATGCGCCGCCATATCCAGCGCCGGGTACGCATCGTTCTCGCAGGCCAGGATCAAAATGCGCGGCTTTTCATCGAACTCATCCGGCATATCAATCGCCTTGATCTGCTGCCCGACCGTGTCCACCGAATAGTTTTCAAACGAAATCACCCGCACCGGGCAGGCGCCCATGCAGGTACCGCAGCGGCGGCAGCGCGACTCATTGAACTGCGGATAACCGTCCTCATCCTCGTCAATCGCCCCAAACGGACACTCCACGGTACAGCGCTTGCATTGGGTGCAGCCGTCACGCCGATACTCGGGGAACGACAAATCGCCCGAACGCGGATGCGCAGCACGGCCAAGCGCGGCGCCTTCGACCGCCTGAATCGCCTTCATCGCCGCCCCGGTGGCATCCTCGATCGACTGCGCCATATCCATCGGCCGGCGCACCGGGCCGCAGGCATAAATACCGGTGCGGCGGGTTTCATACGGGAAGCAAATAAAATGCGAATCACTGAACCCGTGGCGCAGGTGGGGCAAATCCGCCCCCTGACGATAATTCAGATTCAAAATCGAGGCCACCGGGACAATCGCCTGTCCGTTGGTCGCCGACGCACCGTTGCCGTCGGAAGCGGCGGGCGCGTCGATATCGACCCCGGAATTGGGCACCTGCCCGGTCGCCAGCACCACCAAATCGGCCTCGGTCGCGACCTCTTCTGCGAGAATATGGTCGTGAAAATGCACCTTCAACGCCGCATCGTCGGCGACCACCGAGCTGACCACACCGTTGGTAAAGACCACCCCCTGCTGCTGCGCCGAACGGTAAAAATCCTCGCCGCTGCCCGGCACCCGCAAATCGCTGTAGATAATATTGACGTCGGCTTCGGGGTTGGCTTGCTTGAAATACATCGCCTGCTTGATGCTGACATTGCAGCAATAACCGGAACAATAAGGCAGATGCCCCGGCTTGTTCGAGCGCTGACCGGCGCACTGCACAAACACCACACTGCGCACCGGGCGACCGTCCGAGGGGCGCTTCATCGCCCCGTCGGCGGCAGCGGCCATCTGCTCCAGCGTCACCTGATCAACCACGTCGGCGGAATGGCCGTAGCCCAGCTCGGGCAATTGCGTGGCGTCGTAGCGGGAAAAGCCGCTCGCCTGCACAATCGCGCCGACATTTTCGGTCTGTACAGAGCCGCTTTCGGTCGCAATATCCACCGAAAACTGCCCCGGCGCCCCACTCGTGCGGCTGATCGACGCATGCAGCCGCACCTGAACCCCGGCCTCGGCCTCAACCTGCGCAATCAGCGCCGGCAGCGGATTCTCCTGCGGCGCCGTGTGCGGCTCCCGCTGCGGCAGGCAGCGATGCCATGTACCGGCCCAGCCGCCCAGCCGCGCGGCTTTTTCCACCAGCAGCACCTGATAACCCGCCTGCGCCGCCCCCAATGCGGCCGTGAGGCCGCTGAGGCCGCCACCGACCACCAGAATGCGCTTGTTCACGCCGCGCTGCGGGTTGCCGCCCGGCTGACGCATGAATTTGCTTTCGGCGCAGGCCATGCGCAGGTAATCGTCGGCCATGTCCTGCGTGTATTCGCGCGCCGCATCGGTATCGGGCTGCGACCAGATCACCCCCTCGCGCAGATTCGCGCGGGCCACCGCGACGTCGTCAAAGCCAAATGCCGACGTTTTCGAGCGCCGCGAACAGGCGCCAATCACGACGTGGGTGAGCTGCTCACGGTCAATATCGGCACGAATGGTCGCCACCCCGTCGGCGTTGCACAGATACGCATGCGATTTGACCACCGCCGCGCCGCATTCGCCGGCCAGCTCGACCAGCTTCGGGATATCCAGCCGCTCTTCCAGGCCGCAGCCCTTGCACACATACGCCGCGGTTTTCATCTCTGCCGTCATCCTGCTGCCCTGCATCAACGCCGGCTAAACCGGCGCAGCAACGGCCAACCCGGGCAGCGGCGATTGGCCGGCTGCGACGCGGTTGACCACCTGAATCGCGCGCAAGGCCGCCGCCGTTGCCGACTGCACCGAGCGGTTGACATCCAGCGCATTGGACGCACAGCCGGCCGCAAACAACCCGCCGTTGGCCGCATCCAGCTCGATGAAGCCGGCGCTATCGAGCGCCACCGCCGGCGCCACCGCCGCCACGTCCAGCCCCGGCTGCATACCGACCGCCAAAACCGCCAGATCATGCCGATTGCTATAGCGTTTATAGCCGTGGGTATCGACGCCCTGCAGCAGCACATCCCGGGTCGGCGTATCCTGCTCGATATTGGCCACCTTGGATTTGATGAAATGCACCCGCGGGTCGGCGCGCACGCGCCGCTCAAAATCCTCGAAGCGGTCGATGGTGCGGATATCGATGTAATAAATCACCGCTTTGGCCTCCGCATCATCGGCAAACAGCTCGCCGATGTACGTGCTTTGCTTGAGCGACACCATGCAGCAGACGCGCGAGCAGTGCGCCAGATGGTTTTTATCGCGCGAGCCGGCGCACTGAATAAACGCGATATTCTTCGCCGGCCGGCCATCCGACGGGCGCAGCAGTTTGCCGCCGGTCGGGCCGAACGGATCCATCATCCGCTCCAGCTCGACACTGGTAATCACGTTGGCGTACTGCCCATACCCGTACGGCTGAATTTTCGCCGCATCATACGGCCGCCAGCCGGTCGCAAACACCACCGCCCCGCATTTGATCCGCACCGTCTCCGGCTGCATCTCCAAATCGATCGCCCCGTAACGGCACGCCGCTTTGGCCTGCTCGCCCTGCTCGGTGCCGACAATCGACGGATCGAGCACATAGCGCTGCGGATAGGCCATGTTATGCGGCAGATACGCCGCCTTGATTTTGCACAGGCCGTAATTATGCGGGTCATCGATCTCACTGCTGACCGCATCGGCGCAGGCGCCGCAGGCGGTGCAGTTCTCATTGACATAGCGGGGGATGATATTGATGGTCGCGGTATAATCGCCCGCCGTGCCGGAGATCTGCGCGATCTCGGCCATCGTGATCACGCGCAGCCGACGATTGGCCTTGATGCGGCGCAGATTGATTTCCAGGCCGCAACTCGGGCGGCATAATTTCGGGAAATACCGATACAACTGCGACACCCGCCCGCCCAAAGACGGGTTTTTCTCAATCAACACCACGTCCTTGCCGCACTCCGCCGCCTCCAAAGCGGTGGTCATGCCGCTAATCCCGCCGCCAACCACCAGAATCGTTTCACACGTTGTCACCACCTCTGTCATCAGGCAATCCCGCTTTCGCTCCTCGATTCACACCCCGCAGCACCGCCATTCGGCGCCGACCATACCCGGCATCGCCGAGCGGTTGGGGCGGTTACTATACCGTTTTTTGCCAACCTGCGCGACCGGCAGCCACGGCGGCACCCTGGTTTTTTCAATGCCGCTATAGACAAACTCAATCCGGCGCCATGCCCGCCCGGCGGCCATCGATATGGCATAATCGCCGCTCGAATCAGCACACCCAGACGCACGCATCCGCCCATGCCCTCAGACACGCCACTGACCGACTACCTGATCTCGGAGCAGCCGTTCTACGCACCGCAAAAAAACGAGATCGAACTGTTCGAGGCGGCCTGCAAAAACCGCATACCGGTGCTGCTCAAAGGCCCAACCGGCTGCGGCAAAACCCGCTTCATGGAGCACATGGCCTGGCGGTTGCAGCGCCCGTTAATCACCGTATCATGCCACGACGATTTAACCGCCGCCGATCTGGTCGGGCGCTATCTGATCATTGGCGGCGAAACCCGCTGGATCGACGGCCCGTTGAGTCGGGCGGTACGCGGCGGCGGCATCTGCTATCTCGATGAAATCGTCGAAGCCCGCAAAGACACCACGGTGGTGATTCACCCGCTGGCGGACAATCGGCGCGTCCTGCCGATCGAGAAAACCAACGAGCTGCTGTCGGCGCCGGACCGGTTCTGCCTGACCGTCTCCTACAACCCCGGCTATCAAAGCGTGCTCAAAGACCTGAAGCAAAGCACCCGCCAGCGCTTCGTCTCAATCGATTTCGACTACCCGGAAGCCGCGCTGGAATGTGCTATCATCAGCACCGAATCGAAACTGGATCAAGCCGCGGCAGCGCGCCTGGTGAAATTTGCCGACATGACCCGCAACCTGAAAGGCAAGGGCCTCGACGAAGGCGCCAGCACCCGATTACTGGTGCATGCCGCCAAACTGATGATGAGCGGCATCGAACCCCGCGCCGCCTGTAGCGGCGCGATTTGCGACACCCTCACCCCCCTGACAAGGGGGGCTGGGGGGGTTAAAAGGCCTGGCACTGCGCCCAAACCGGTTCCAACCCCCCTTGTCACTGGCTCCAACCCCCCAACCCCCCTTGTCAGGTGGGCTACATGACCGCCAACCCATCAAGCAGCACACCGCCCCGGCTATGGCGCATAAAAAGCTGAAACAAGCGGCCGCCGAAGCGGCGCTGGAATACATCCAGAACGGCGACATCGTCGGCGTCGGCACCGGCTCGACAGTCGATTGCTTTATCGACTGCCTCGGCAAAATCAAAGGCCGACTCGACGGCGCGGTCGCCAGCTCCCGGGCCAGTGCCGAACGGCTCCGCGCGCAGGGCATCGCGCTATGCGACCTCAACCAGGTCGCCCCGCTGCCGCTGTACGTCGACGGCGCCGATGAAGCAACCCGCCACCTGCACCTGCTCAAGGGCGGCGGCGGCGCGCTGACCGGAGAAAAAATCATCGCCCAGGCGAGCGAGCGCTTTATCTGCATCGCCGAACAGTGTAAACTGGTCGCCATGCTGGGTACGTTTCCACTGCCGGTCGAGGTGATACCGATGGCGCAAAGCCTGGTCGGCAGACGCTGCACCGAGCTCGGCGGACAGCCGCAGTTACGCAGCGGATTTACCACCGACCACGGCAACCGGATTTTGGACGTACACCATCTGCGCATCGACAACCCGGTAGAAATGGAGCGGCAAATCAATCAGATCCCCGGCGTGGTCAGTGTCGGGCTGTTCGCGTTGCGGCCCGCCGACCTGCTGCTGCTGGCATCGGAGCAAGGCATTGAAACACTGCGCTGACCGCCGCACCGCATTTTCCCGCTACGGCCATTGGCCGGTCTGGCTGGTGCTGGGCCTGCTGCTGTCGGCCTGCGGGCCGCCGAAGTCCGCCGAAGAGCAAATCCGCGCCGGCCTGAATCAACTCGAAACCGCGGCGGAGGAGCGCGACGCCGGTGTGCTGCTCGACTGGATCAGCGACGACTACTATGACGGCGAGGGCCGGGACAAGAAAGCCCTGCGCGCAATCGTACGCATCTACCTGCTGCGGAACCACCACCTGTATCTGCACAAAGTGATCAAACAGATCGACGTCGCCGGGTCGCGCGCCACCGTCACGGTGCTGGTGGCCGCCGCCGGTGAGCCAATTGACGGAGTCGACAGTCTGGTCAATCTGCAAGCGGAGCTGCTGCGGTTCGATCTGGAGCTGACCCAGGACGGTGACGAATGGCGGCTATCGGCGGCAAAATGGCGCCGCATACCGGCGCATCATTTCCTGCTGTAGCCGCACGGCGGGTCGAGTGGCGGCGATTACAGGCGTATGCCGGCCCACCCTCACCCAAACCCTCTCCCACAGGGAGAGGGCCAAAGCCGAAAACTCCCTCTCCCTCTGGGAGAGGGCCGGGGTGAGGGCCACCGCACAACCCAATCACCACCCCAAAATCCCACCCCCCACCAACGGCAAAACCACACCTATCCGTTAAATCCACCGCCACCAATGCCACACACCTATGCTTTCTCAATCAAGAACCCAAACTCACCGGCGCTGGCCGTCGACTCCAGCAGCCGGTCGCCGGTCTGGCCGACCAGCGCCTCAAAGTCTTTGACCGCCCCCGGGTCGGTCGCAACCACCCTGAGCAGCTCGCCGGAGCGCAGCCGATTCAACGCCCTTTTCGCCTTGAGTATCGGCAGCGGGCAGCTCAACCCCCGGGCGTCGATTTCCTGCGGCGCAGCGCGGGTCGGCGAGCTGCTCATGCGTCAACGGCCCGGGCGGCGACGCAGACTGATCTGGCGGCTTGGTTTGTAAACAAAGTGATCAAACAGATCGACGTCGCCGGGTCGCGCGCCACCGTCACGGTGCTGGTGGCTGCCGCCGGTGAGCCAATCGACGGGGTCGACAGTCTGGTCAATCTGCAAGCGGAGCTGCTGCGGTTCGATCTGGAGCTGACCCAGGACGGTGACGAATGGCGGCTATCGGCAGCAAAATGGCGCCGCATACCGGCGCATCATTTCCTGCTGTAGCCGCACGGCGGATCGAGTGGCGGCGATTACAGGCGTATGCCGGCCCGCCCTCACCCAAACCCTCTCCCAGAGGGAGAGGGCCAAACCCGAAAACCCGAAAACCCCGAATACCCGGAAACCCCCTCTCCCTCTGGGAGAGGGCCGGGGTGAGGGCCACCGCACAACCCAATCACCACCCCAAAATCCCACCCCCCACCAGCGGCAAAACCACACCTATCCGTTAAATCCACCGCCACCAATGCCACACACCTACGCTTTCTCAATCAAGAACCCAAACTCACCGGCGCTGGCCGTCGACTCCAGCAGCCGGTCGCCGGTCTGGCCGACCAGCGCCTCGAAATCTTTGACCGCCCCCGGGTCGGTCGCAACCACCCTGAGCAAAAGGAGAACGGGTTTTCCAACCCGTTTATTTTAAAAACACGGACAGGAATGTCCGTGCTCCTGTATTTTAAACAATTATGGCAATAAATCAGATTTTCCTTAAATCCACCGCCACCAATGCCACACGCCTATGCTTTCTCAATCAAGAACCCAAACTCACCGTCGCTGGCCGTCGACTCCAGCAGCCGGTCGCCGGTCTGGCCGACCAGCGACTCGAAATCTTTGACCGCCCCCGGGTCGGTCGCAACCACCCTGAGCAGCTCGCCGGAGCGCAGCCGATTCAACGCCCTTTTCGCCTTGAGTATCGGCAGCGGGCAGCTCAACCCCCGGGCGTCGATTTCCTGCGGCGCAGCGCGGGTCGGCGGGCTGCTCATGCGTCAACGGCCCGGGCGGCGACACAGACTGATCTGGCGGCTTGGTTTGTAAACATAGTTCAATTATACTGGCCCAACTGCACAACCGGAGACACGGATGTTGGCTCGCCGGCTGCAACCCGATTTCAAACCGCGCCCCATCGAACCCACTCAAGCCACCAGACACCCAATGCCGACCAACAGGCGTAAAACCGCACTGCTCGCCGCCGTTGCCGCGGCCTGGCTGATCCCCCTGACCGGGCTGCTTCCAGGCCCGTCCGGCGACCAAAACGCGCACGCCCAAACCAACACCCCAACACCCAACACCCCGACACCCAACAACACCACACCCAGCAACTCGCTGCCGGAACTGGGCGACAGCGATTCACGCTATCTGTCGCCGGCGCAGGAAGCCGAGATCGGCAAGCACTTTCAGCGCCAATTGCTGAGCAGCAACCAGTATATCAAAGACCCCGAACTGCGCAATTATCTGAATCGACTGGGGCAGCGGATAGCCGACCAGGCCGACACGCTGGGGTTGCAGCTGGAATTCAACCTCATCCGCGCGCCGAGCCTGAATGCGTTTGCCGTCCCCGGCGGGTTTATCACGTTCCACTCCGGCCTGGTCCTCGAAACCGAAAACGAAAGCGAGCTGGCGGCCGTGCTGGGGCATGAAATCGCCCACCTCACGCAGCGCCATCAGGTGCGCCTGATGGCCAAATTGCAGCGCGGAAAAATCCCGACCGCGGCGGCAATACTCGGCTCCATCCTGATCGGCGGCCAGCTCGGCCTCGCCGGCCTGGTCGCCAGCAGCGCCAACGCGCTATCCAACCGGCTGGCCTATACGCGCGAGTTTGAAAGCGAAGCCGACGCCCTCGGCATGCGCTATCTGGCGCACGCCGGCTTCGACCCGATGGGGCTGCCGAGCTTCTTCCGCAAGCTGGAACGCTATGGGCGGACGCAATATGAACAAATCCGCGAGTTCTTACGCACCCATCCGTTGTCGTATGTGCGGGTTGCCGAGTCCGAATCGCGGCTCAACGCCTACCCACCGGCCACCCCCCCCGTCAGCGCCGACTACCTGACCACCAAGGCCAAGCTGCGGGTGATACAGACCGAGCGGCAGGAATTGCCGCAGCTGCTCGGGCAATTCGCCGAGCGCGCCAAACAACAGCACGGGCCCGAACAGGCGGCCGCAGAATACGGCATGGCGCTGACCAATATGCAGCAGCGCAACTACGCAGCGGCCGGCACGATAATCGACCGACTGCTCACATCCCGGCCCGACACCATCGCCTTCCACATTGCCGGCGCGCAGATCGACACGCTCGCCGGGCGCCCCGCAGTGGCGGTGAAACGGCTGCAAGCGCTGGTCAAAGCGCACCCGGAGCAGTCATTTTTGACGTTTTACCTGGCCGAAGCATTGCTCGCCAACCGGCAGCCCGACGAAGCCAAGCGGGTTTTGCGCTATCAACTGCGCCGCCACCCGGATAATTTTCGCTTCTACCCGCCGCTGGCACGCGCCCATGGCGCGCTGGGCAATTTCGCCGAAGCCCATCAGGCGACCGCGGAATACCTGATCGCCCTGGGCGCGTATCAAGCGGCGGAAAGCGCACTCAAGCTGGCCTTGCACTCGGTAGCGGTCGATTCCTATCTGCATCGCGGCTTATCGGCCCGCCTGGAGCAGGTACAGCAAGAACTGCTCCGGCGCTCCGGCGTCCGGCCCCTGTAGTGCCGGAACCACAGCCCCGGGCCAATCCTGCCGCCAGCCACCAGCCCCGGCGGCGCTATACCGTGGGCGGCGCCACCCTGACGGTGGCCGACTGCGCTGCCGGCGCCGTTGCAAAACCATAGACCACCTCGAGCGTCAACGCACGCCGCTGCTGCTGCCGGCACAGTTGCTGCAAGGCGGCGGTAAAGTGCGCAAAGCGCCGCTTGCCGGTCAGACTCTTGCGGCGCTCCGACAGCAGATTATGCGCCCCTTCGCGCTTCAGCTCCCGAAAAAGCGCCAGCGCATGGTCATATTCCAGCATCAACCGGTCGGCCTCCATGACGACCTGTTTGCAGCCGAGCGCCGCCAGACAATCCCCAATGTCATGCAGGTCGGCGAACCCGTGCACGTGGTCAAACGCATCCACCTGCCGCCAGGCCGCGGCCAATTGGTGCAGCGTATCCGGCCCCAGCGTCGACAGCAGCAGCGCCCCGCCGGGTTTCAGCAGCCGCACGCAGGCCGGCAAAATGGCGCGGTAATCCAGCCAGGCCAGCTGCAAATGGATCACCAGCGCATCGAAGGTCGCCGCCGGCAAATCCTGCAGCGCATCGACGCCCTGCTCCAGCAGCGACAAGTGATGCAGTTGCGCCTCGCGCAGCAACGGCGGCGCAGCCCGGGCATTCAGCACGTCGATCCACAACACCGCCGCACAATCGGCAAGCCCGCCGTCCAGCCGCTCAAGCAGATCCCGACGGATGCGCGCGCTCACATAGTCCAACGGCCCCGGCGCCGTCTTCAGCCCGGCCCGGCTACTTGCGATTTGTCGCAGATCGAGTTTCAATAGATGCCTCCAACCGACCACACTCAAGGGCGGATAATGACCGCAACACACACACCACCGCCGGCATTTTTACCCTTGCTCCAGCGTTTTATCGACTGGTTCATGCCGCAGCGGTGCGCGCTCTGCAATGCCGTATCCACCGCCGGATTCTGCCCCCCATGCCAGCCGCTGCTGCCGTGGATTGCCACCGCCTGCGACCGCTGCGGCACATCGCTGGAGAGCGCGGGCGTCTGCGGCCGCTGCCAAAAACGGCCGCCGAGCTACCACGACAGCCGCATCCCCTTCCACTATCAAGCGCCGATCTCCAACGGCATACAGCGCTTCAAATACGCCGCCGACCTGAACTATGCCGGCACCTTTGCCGACATGCTGACGCTGCACCTGCTGCGCGCCGGGCCGCCGTGGCCGGAGGTGCTGATACCGGTGCCGCTGCACCCCCGCCGACTGCGCCAGCGCGGCTTCAACCAGGCACTCGAACTGGCGGCCATGGTCGGCAAAAAACTGCGCATCCCGGTCATCTCCAACCGCCTGCACCGCCAGCGCAACACCCCGGCCCAGGTCGGCCTGAACGCCGCCGCACGCCGCAAAAACATGCACCAGGCCTTTATCGCCAATGACGTCAGCCAATTCAGCCACGTCGCGCTGATCGACGACATTGTCACCACCGGCAGCACCGCAAATGCCGCCGCCGAGGCACTGCGCACCGCCGGCGCCGGGCACATCACCGTATGGGCGGTGGCAAAACCCCGCTTCACCTGAGGCCCGCGCGCACCGCCAACCCGCCCGTCCGCCACCCGCACCCAACCGCCTGCCGCGCATGAACCCACCGCCCCCAATGCCCCTGTTTCGCCACACCAACGTGTGGAGTGAAAACGAAGGCTGGCAGCTGTTGTTTTATTATAACCTGTACCATCTCGGCCTGGCGCTGGTGCTGATCACGCTGGTGGTGCCGACCACCCGCACCCTCACCGAGGAAAACACCTTCTTTCTCATCGTCCTGCCCATCGTCGGCATCGTCACGACCTCGGCGATGAGCCTGTACTCCATTCGCCGGCGGCGCCCGGCCCTGCACGTGCAGGCGCACGGCCTGTTTGTGCTGCACATCCTGTTTATCGGCGTGCTCAGCATCAACGACCTGCTGCAAGACTTCAACACGATGGTGTTTTACATGACCGCGGTCGCCGTCTCGGCCATCCTGTTCAAGGCCTCGGTCGCGGCCCTGTACGCGGCCGCCTGTCTGACGCTGATCCTCTACCACGACTACATCCGCCTCGCCTACCCCGGTGCGCTGGCCGAACGCTGGACGTTTGTGCTCGGCACCGCGGTCGGCATGCTGTCGATTGTGCTGGCGGTCGGCTATATCGCCCGCAACGCCAAGCAAGTGCGGATTGTCGTCCAGCAGCAGGAGAGCGAGCTGGCCGATCTCGACCAGCTCACCGGTTTGATTATCGACCAGCTCGAACTCGGCCTGGTGTTTCTCGACCACCGGCTCAACATCAAGCTGATCAACGAGCGGGCGAAAAACTTCATCGGCGATTTCATCGACGCCAACCGGGTGCAGGGCCGGCTCGCCGAGCTGATTGCCGACGGCCAGAACCGGCCGACCAACGAATACACCACGCTGCGCCACCACAACCGATCGTTCCGGCTGTACTGCATTCCACTGCGCAACGGCCTGCTGATCAACCTCGAAGACCAGACCAGAATCAACCGCCAGATACAGCACAACAAACTGGCGTCGATGGGCCGCATGGTGTCGGCGGTGGCGCATGAAATTCGCAACCCGCTGGACGCGATCGACCACGCCGCCCAACTGCTGCAACCGATCGACCGCAACCACGCCGAAGAAACCGCGCTGATCGACATCATCCGCAAACACGCCAGACGCATCGACCGCATCATCGAATCGGTAGCCGAACACAACCGGCCGGGCACCGCACAGCCGACGCCGATCGCGCTGATCCCGTGGCTGCACGCCTTCATCGACACCTTCAACCAGACCATCTCGACCGACCGGCCGGTGTTCCGCCAGGCCGGCGCGGCGGTCACCGTGCTGTTCAACCCGACCCAGCTGGAGCAGGTGCTGACCAACCTGTGCCAGAACAGCCTGAAATATGCCGACACAGCCGGCCAGGCGCTGCAAATCCACCTGCACACCGGCACCAGCCAGACCGGCGGCGCATACCTCGAGGTATCCGATAACGGCCAGCCGATTGCGCACGAGCAAGTCGAGCACATATTCGAGCCGCTGTACACCAGCGACTCGCGCAGCACCGGGCTCGGGCTGTTTCTGGCGCGCGAATGGTGCGCCGGCAACCACGCCGACATCGACTATTTCAGCGACCGCAACCGGCACGGCTTTCGGATTGTGTTTCAAACCGCGGAAACCCCCCCGCAACCGGCGCCCGCACCGCCGCCGGACGCACGCCGCGCATAACCCCGCCCGCCCAATGCCCAAATCAAACCGCCAACCCGCCAACCCGCAACCCGCCGCGCTGGCGCTGATTATCGACGATGAGCCGGATTTGCTGGCGCTGCTGTCCATCAGCCTCGGGCGGATGGGGATTAAGTCGGTCAAGGCCGGCGACCTCCAGACGGCGCGGCGGCAGCTCGCGCAGCGGCCATTCGACCTGTGCCTGACCGACCTCAGACTGCCCGACGGCAGCGGCATGGAGATCGTCAGGCACGTGCAGGCGCACCACCCCGACACGCCGATTGCCGTGATTACCGCCTACGGCGATCTGAAAACCGCCGTCGAGGCGTTGCAGCACGGCGCGTTCGACTATGTCGCCAAGCCGGTCGAAGTCGCGCAGTTGCAGAGCATGGTGCAAACCGCGCTGCGGCTCAAACAAACCGGCGACAGCCCGGCGCCGACGACGCTGCTGCTCGGCCAATCCGCCGTGATGCGCGCGACCCGCGCGCTGATCAGCAAGGTCGCCCGCAACCAGGCGCCGGTGCACATCCACGGCGAAACCGGCACCGGCAAAGAATTGATTGCCCGGCTGATCCATGAAAACAGCCCGCGCAAAACCGGCGCCTTTGTTGCCGTCAACTGCGGCGCGATTCCCCGAGAGCTGATGGAAAGCGAGTTTTTCGGCCACAAAAAAGGCAGCTTTACCGGCGCCTACAGCGACAAACAAGGGCTGTTCGAGAGCGCCAGCGACGGCACGCTGTTCCTCGACGAAGTGGCCGAGCTGCCGCCCGAGCTGCAAGTCAAGCTGCTGCGCGCAATCCAGGAAAAGCGCGTCCGCCCGGTCGGCGCCGTGGCCGAAAACCCGATCAACCTGCGGCTGATCAGCGCCACGCAAAAAAACCTGACGCAGATGGTCGAGCAGGGGCAATTCCGGCAGGATCTGTACTACCGCATCAACGTTATCCCGATTGCCGCGCCGAGCCTGCGCGAACGGCGCGAAGACGTCCCCGAGCTGGTGCGGCATTTTATCGACCGGATCAGCCGCAACAACGGCCTGCCGCCGCCCGACATCAGCGCGCCGGCGCTGCACGCGCTGTGCCGCCATGCCTGGCCGGGCAACGTGCGCGAGTTGGAGAACATCATCGAGCGGACGCTGGTGCTGCACGACCGCGAGTGCGCGCGGATTGAAGTGGCGGATATCCGGCTGCCGGAAAGCCGCGCCGCAGCGGATACGCTGGCTGAGTTGGCGGTGCCGATGGATGCTCACCTGAATCGGATTGAAACCGGCCTGATTCGCCAGGCGCTGGCGGAAACCGGCGGTAATATTACGGACGCCGCCCGCCTGCTGGGCACGACGTTTCGGTCGCTGCGGTATAAGATGAAAAAACTGGGGTTGCGGGATTAGGGTGGGGCGGTGTCGGCGCACTTGCCTTGCAGGTCTGCGCCCAGCTTGTCGATATCGTCGCGCAGGTTTTTACGCTGCGAGTCGCGCTGCTGTAACAGTTTCGCATAGCGCGTGCAGGTCGGTTCGAGATCGCCCTGCACCAGAAAAAGCCGCGCCGTATTGAGCAGATAATACGGACGCTCGCCGGAGCGCTGCTCGGCTCGAAGAAAATAACCTTTCGCCGTGTCCAGGTCCAAACGGATTTCAGCATAGTACAGTGCCGCAAGATTTAATAGCTGCTCTGTATCCGTGTCAGCCGCCGCATCGAACAGCGGCGCCACCTCGGCTGCACTCACACCCTCAGCGCAGGCCGGCTTGCGCAGACAAAACAGCAGATTGCGTACCGCCAAAAAATTGTACGCACTGTGGCGATTGGCCAGCAGCTTGACCGCCGCCGCCTCAACCCAGTGCGGCTCCAGCGACACACCATCGAAACGGCTGGTAAGAATCGACATCACTTCTCCGGCGATATTGTGCCGAGCCAGCGGTCGGGCACGCTCCAGCAACTGTGTAACCCGTTGCAGCGCCGATGGATTTTCGAGTTCGACCAGGCGGTAATAATGTGAAGCCAACATCATCAGGGCGAGCGGCGAATCCGGGTGGTGGCGCGCTTCGTGGCTGGACTTGATCAGATCATTCGACCAGATCGCCGCCCTGGCGGCCAGCCCGTAAGCGTGCAGCGCAAACCAGCCGAGCAGCAGGTAAAACAACAGCCGCCGCCGTGACTGCATGACGCGCACCAGCAGGTACAGCAGCGCCAGCCCGACGCCGAAAGAGGCCAGATAGTGGCGGTGCTCGTGCACCAGCTCGAGCGGCCACAGACTCGACTCCAGCGCATGGCTGATAAAAAACCAGCCGAGGCCGACGGCAATCAGCGGATAGCGGGCCGCCGACAAAATACCCAGACAAAACAGCGCCAGCACCAGGCCAAACGCCGCCAGTGTACTCGGCGGCGTCCATAAATTGGTCGAGACCGGCACGTCGTCGTGCCACATGCTCAGCTCGCTGATATTCGGCACGATGGTCTGCGACAGATAAAAGCTCAAGCCGCGGAACTGGGTCAGCAGCCGCTGTTCGAGGTCAAACGACCGCCCGGCATAGTCGCCGAACCACGGCTCGACCCAATGCGGGAAAATCAACAGCAGCGCCAGCACCAGCAGCGAGACGCCCAGCAACACCAGGCCGCCACTGGACTGCCCGCCGCCCGGTCGGCGCCCGGTGCGAAACAACACCCATTCCAGCCAGGCAATGTACGCCGGCAGCAGGATGCCGTTTTCCTTGCTGACCCACGCCAGCCCGGTCAGCAGCAGCGTACCCAGCAGGATGGCAACCGTATACCCCACCGAGCGGCGGTCACCCCCGTGGTCGAGCGACAGGCCGGTCTGGCGGCGACGCAGGTCTAAAAACAGGTAGATGCCCAGCAGCATGAACAGCGCAGCCAGCAGCGCCATGCGCTGGCTGATATACAGCACCGGGACGAGGTTGATGGGCTGCAACAGCCAGAGCGCCGCCGGGGCCGTGGCCAGCAGGTTTTTCTGCCACGGCAGCAGCGGCGAAATGCGGCGGCGGCTGAGGCCAATCTCCAGCACCAGCGCGGTGATGCGCAGCAGCAGCCAGCCATTCAGCAGGTGCAGCAGCAGATTCACCAGCTTGAACGCCCATGCCGTGTCGCCGAAAAAATAGGAATTCAGCGCAAACGTGACCATACTCAACTCGCGCCCGCCCGGCCCGAACGATTGGGCGGCGCTGGACAAACCGGCCCAATCCAGCTGTTCCAGCCGGATATCCGGGTTGTCAAGCAGCACGTGGGTGTCGTCGAAATAAAACCCGCCATTCAGCCCCGGCCAGTAGAGCGTGACCACCAGCAGGCCAAACAGCAGCAGCCGCAGTCGGGGATGGTTGAGGTTCAGTTGCATTGGATCAGGCTCGGTTCACACTCGCCCCGGTCGGGGCGGGCGGGCGGGCGCAGTTGTCGGGCGGCGCCGGGCAGGTTGGGGCGCAGGCTGTGTGGCGGGAGGGCATTGCAATATCCGCCGCTCGGTCAAGGCCGGGACAGCGCAGCAGGATGGATTGTGCTGATAGTGGTGCGCTTGTGGGGTGGGCTCAAAACGGTATTGGGCGGGTTGGTTGTTTGTGCCGGGGATTATAGCGGTATTTTGGGTTGGTTGGTGGGCAAGAACAGGTTGCACGGGCAGGTATGGTGGACGACTGCATGAATGCTATCTCTCCGCGTCGAGATTGAACCACGGTTGTAACATGCCAATCAGATAATCCTCTAAGTAGAATCGGGTAGCGAAGTTTTCTTCGTAGTGAATGGTCATATATATGCGCTTGCGTATTTCATCAAAGATAATGGTTTTCGGTTGTTTTCGATATAGAAAATCAAAGCCCGACCGGAATTGGCATGAGGTATTTGGCTTGTAACGTATGAGTCCGCCATTATTTTTATACCTTATACGCTCGATGGCAATGTCTTGAGCATGTTTTCTACAGAGGTAGATATTTTCCGGTCTCGCTGGCCATAAATGCTGCTTTAATCTGCCCGGTAGTCTAGAGACTTTTCCATTTTTTTTAGTACGCTTACAACCTAGCCTAGTGCTTTTGCCAACATAGAGACATACATAGTCTTGCTTCATATTCCAATCCCAAGTCATTGGTGGATATGTAGTCATACCCTTAAGTTTTTGTGGGCCGCTTTGTGGGCCTTTTCTTGGACCTTTTATCGCTACTTTACGTGATAGCTTCTGTAATCTACGGTCATCATTTTTGTACCAAAAAAGATATATTGCCGCCTCATTTACTACATTAACTATCTTATTTTGATCATTCAGGTACTCGGTTATGGGAATCGGTTGCTTGCGTGCAATAGGCTTTGCTAACTTTTTAATGTTCATAAGATAAGTACTCCTCTTAGAATAGATAAAGGCAATTCTGATTGGTTGCTTGAATATAAGGGATAACGATCACTATCATCCACTAGCCGGAGAGAATTAGGCACTGGCACATCCGATGATAACAACCGGTCAGTTATTAATTTTTTACCTGTTGTTGTCTGCTCTCCCGCCAAATGCGGGCTTTAATCGATCGAACAGGCAGCGTTTAATGATGTTCAGTCTCTCCCTTAACAGATCATTCTGTTCCTTCTTTGACAGATCATTCAGTTCCTGTCTTGACAGATTATATTGCCTGATTGTTATTCTACACTTACCTGTAAACCAGTATTTAAGATGAAGCGAAGAGGTCTGTGGATTGCCATTGCCCATCTGCTGCTGAATTCTCCTTCCGACTCCACCGCTGGTAAATGTACCCACATACATTACAGGTGAACAACGATTTAACCTGGAGCATGCCCTATCACGTCTTAGTCTATATTCCTTAAAATCTTTATAAGTTTTTTTAATGTTTATATTTTCACCAATCTCCTCAATGGTATGAATTGTTGGTTTAATATCATGCAGTCTTTCCCAAACATAATCACAATCAGGATTTTCCTCAACACAAGGCGCTGTATTAGTCTCGTTACAGCCGCTATCAGTTAATAATGTGCATTGGAATGATTTGTCTTTCTTCTTGACTTCAAACTCAAGTACAATTTCTCTAATCGAAAAAATATTATTTTCATGCTCGCAATTTCTTATCGTATCATTGACATTACACATTTCTATTTACCTCCAGGATTCAGTTTAAAAAAGTCCGCTACCGTATGGAAAAGCAGAATCTGAGTGATCGGTCGATCGCTTTAATCATTGCCTTTACTTTTTTGGCTTGACTGGCTTTTCTAGCTTTGCTCGTTTGTTGTTGCCGCCTCTCTTGCCAAACGCAGGGTTCAATTCATCGGCCAGGTCATCTTCAATGAGTTGCAGTACATCCCCTGACATATCAAATCCGTATTTCTCCATCCAAGTTTGATTAAGAGTATCGACACCTGGGTAGCCTTGTAGCACACCCTCTAGGATGTCATATTGCCTAATTGTGATTCTACACTCACCTGTATACCAATATTTAAGATAAAGCGCACTGGTACGACCTTGAGTGCAATCACCAATGTGCCACTTAATTCTTGTTATCATTTTACTACTGAAAGATGAACCAACATACATTATAAATCGACTGGGGGAGTTTAGCCTATAAGGAGAGTTTAATTTTGGGCGGCTCCAATCGGTGTCTTTAAACTGTTGTTTATAGTTCCAAAATTTTCGATAATCTTTAAATCTAGCATGAGGTGTATTTTTACCAATTCCTTCGATGATGTAAACTATTGGCCGAGTATGACCAAGTTTTTGGTTCACATATTTGGAAGTGGGATCTTTCTCAAAATCACAGCAGTCAGCCAGCAATTTGTATCTGAATGATTCCCTTTCTGAATCAATTGCCACCCTAAGCTCAGTTTCTTTAATCGGGGAAGCTCCCTTGACAAACTCGCAAATTTTTATCAACTTGCTATTTTCTATCAATCGGTCAATATGATCCATATTCTGTCAATACCCAAATTAAGTTATCAAAAATCCCGTCAATTCCAAATTCAAGCCCCGATTTTACCGACCGTTTCCCCCCAACGCAACCATCAGTGGACGCCCCGGCTTCTATAGCCATTCCCCACCCATTCGAGGTTCCAGGTGGCTTCATTGCGGCTATCAGCGACGGCTTTTCGGTGTACGGTCGTAGTGCCGGTTTTTTACCTGCATTGACATTGAAACGTGCCCGGAGTGGCAGTGGCGGGTAAGCCGCCCTGCTCCATCCGATGACCATTCGGCAAGGTTCGGGTTCGACTGTATCACCACCCACCCATCAACCTGAGTGTCATATCAGTTCCTGATATAGGTTCCAGGGGATTATTTTTCAAGGCTGAACTGCTGATTTGTTTTAATGTAACGGCAAACAGGTGTCCGGCCCTGCCGATGCCGGCGTCGGCTGCCACAATCCGCCGGAATCTCTCTTTAGTGGCTGAGCAAACCGCATCAGCTGTTTTTTTTATGCGCGCCCAGATAGCGTGGCCACCCTTGATAAGAAAATATATCCCACCAACACCCATCAGCGCAAAAGCCAAATGGCCGCCAGGTCATCATTTTAAAGGGCGCGGTCTAGTTTGAGGGCAGATACTTAGCCGGCACAGAAGAGCCAGATGAAATAATCCACCGAAGGGTCCCTCCGGCCGTTTGGGGAGCCCAAATAATCTGGTTACTTCCTGCATCACCTAACTCAGGAAGGCCTTTCATTTTTATTACCGTCAGACCAGGTGTAGCGCCACCGTCACCCACATCCAAATCTTGAACGTATTCACCTGCAAAAGATGTCGAAGTATTTGCAATTCGATCCAGTGCTGTAAGAGCGACCGGCAAAGTTCCATTTTCGCTATAAAACAGCGAAATATCGGCTTTGACCGGCGCGAAAATATTAGCAGCCTCACTCACCCGGACACGAATCGTATAATCACGATACACCGGCACGGCGATGGACGCCAACACGCCGATAATGGTAACCACAATCATCAACTCAATCAACGTAAAACCCGACTGCCTGCCGGCACGCACCTGTTGTTGCATTTTCATTTTCTTGACTCCTGTTGTTAAAAGTGGATTCGACCTCGACCACCCGAGCCGAAATGAACGCACTCAGTCAGCCATCTGTATTCGGCTGACAATCTGTATTTGACCGCATTCTCCCACGTTAGTTTACGCCCCGGATTCAATTTCTCGAACCTGCGAGCGCTCCCGGCAAGCGCTCTCAGGTTTCCATCAATTCATCGGCATTTTTCATGCTGTACCTCAAATTTAAGTTGGCACCAACCCCATCAATGCCAAATTAAACCCCTCGATTTTCCCGACCGATTCCCCCCAACGCAGTCATCAGTGGACGCACCGGCTTTATAGAAAATTTGCAACCATTCGCGGTTTCGGGTGGATTCATTGCGGCTATCAGCGACGGCTTTATTGAACGGTAAACAGGTATCCGGCACCGCCGGCGTCGGCTGCCACAATCCGCCGGAATCGCTCTTTCGTGGCTGAGAAAACCGCATCAGCTGTTTTTTTATGCGAGCCCAAATAGAATGGCCGCCCTGGGTGAGAAAATATATCCCACCAAGAGCGGCCACCCATCAACCCAGGGATAAATGGCCTCCAGGCCATCCTTTTCAAGGGTGTGATCTACATTACTGCGACGGCCGATATTTCTCTGGCACGGTACTGGCAGTTTGAATACGCCACCTGACAGTACCGGATGAACCGGTATCGGGCGCAAAAATAACCGTACCGCCTGCTGCATCACCCAGGTTGGCACCGGTCTTCAATGTGATTGTCGTTACAGCGCCGCTAGCCACATCCAAAGTTAACACATACTCTCCCTCAAATTCCGCCGCGCTATTCGCAATTCGGTTCATATCTGTAAGCGCACTCGGCAACGTCCCATTTTCGCTCCAAAACAGCGCAATCTCGGCTTTGACCGGCGCGAATATACTGGCAGTCTCACCCACCCGGGTACGAATCGTATAATCACGATACACCGGCACAGCGATGGACGCCAACACGCCGATAATGGTAACCACAATCATCAGCTCAATCAGCGTAAAACCCGACTGCTTGCCGGCACGCATCTGTTGTTGAATTTTCATTTTCTTGATTCCTGTCGTTAAAAGTGGATTTGGCCTCAACAACCCGAACCGAAATCCGAACCGGGCTGCGTCAGCATTCAGTAGATTATATAAACAAATTCCGTGCCAAAGCAACCCGAAAACCGCATCAACCCGCTGCAAATGGCTCTAAATAGTTGATAAGCAAGCAAAAGAAATTCAAGCGACGGTTTCCCTGCACAACCCGAAACGCCGCCCGTCAACCCCCCACGACAGCAGAAACGACCCAATATGCGCCCACACTGACAAATTTTGTCACCATCCCCATCCGTACGCAAGGCGACCTGCCAGGCATACAGGGCCAAATGTATCGTGTTTTCTTCCGGAAATATATTCGTTCTCAGCTTCCGTTGTCCTTTTATTATTCGAGTGAAAGATGAAAAAATTCTCCTCATTTACCGGCATTGTCTTTTCAGGGCTGTAAGGGTTTTTTCACCACACAACGACACCGGTCAGCGTCGGTTTCTTTGGCTATCCTGCCAATATAGCGACCGGCCAGCGCCACATAAGCGTGATCGATCAGACTCGCCGGTATCGGCATACCGGTGTTTATCCGGATTCGAGCCTTTAAGTTATTGCTCTATGGCCTCGGCAGATACTTAATCGGTATGAATTGACCGGTAACACTCCATCTGATGGTACCACCTGATGATGTATCAGGCGTAAAAACAACGTTACCCCCACCAGCATCACCTAACCGGGGGTCATTCTTTAGCGTGACTGTCGTTTCACCGTTAATCACGAGCAAAGTGGCAACATACTCGCCCTCAAAAGATCTGAAATTATTTGGAATTCGTGGCATTGATAGAAGATCGACCGGCAACGTCCCGTTTTCGCTCCAAAACAGCGCAATATCGGCTTTGACCGGCGCGAAAATACTGGCAGCCTCACTCACCCGGGTACGAATCGTATAATCACGATACACCGGCACAGCGATGGACGCCAGCACGCCGATAATGGTAACCACAATCATCAACTCAATCAGCGTAAAACCCGACTGCTTGCCGGCACGTATCTGTTGTTGCGTTTTCATTTTCTTGATTACCGAGTGGCGTCAGTACACCGTATTATAGCCGCAAATTCCGTGCCAACCATTTCTGATCTGATGCACAAAGCACCCCGAAAACCGCATCAACCCGTTGCAAATGGCTCTAAATAGTTGATAAGAAAGCGAAAGAAATTCAATCAACGGTTTCCCTGCACAACCCGAAACGCCGCCCGTCATCCCCCCACGACAGCAGAAACCACCCAATACGCGCACCACACTGACAAATTTTGTCACCATCCCCATCCGTACGCAAGGCGACCTGCCAGGCATACAGGGCCATAATGTGTCGTGTTTTCTTCCAGAAATATATTCGTTCTCAGCTTCCGTTGTCATTTTATTATTCGAGTGAAAGATGAAAAAATTTTCCGCATTTACCGGCATTGTCTTTTCAGGGCTGTAAGGGTTTTTTCACTACACAACGACACCGATGTCAGCGTCGGTTTCTTTGGCTATCCTGCCAATATAGCGACCGACCAGCGCCACATAAGCGTGATCGATCGGACTCGCCGGTATCAGCATACCGGTGTTTATCCGGATTCGAGCCTTTAAGTTATTGCTCTATGGACTCGGCAGATACTTATTCGGTATGTGTTGACCGCTAACACGCCATCTGATGGTACCACCTGATGTAACAGGTTCAAAAACAATCACACCTTGACTAGCCCCCCCACCAACAGAAAATGGAGGACCTAACCGGGGGTCAGTCTTTAGCGTGATTTCCACTGTAGTGGGACCAGCAAACAATTGCAAAATGGAAACATACTCGCCCTCATAAGATACCGGAGTCTGTGCAACTCCTCGCAGATCTGAAAGAGCCCTCGGCAACGTCCCGTTTTCACTCCAAAACAGCGCAATATCGGTTTTGACCGGCGCGAAAACACTGGCAGCCTCACTCACCCGGGTACGAATCGTATAATCACGATACACCGGCACAGCGATGGACGCCAGCACGCCGATAATGGTAACCACAATCATCAACTCAATCAGCGTAAAACCCGACTGCTTGCCGGCACGCATCTGTTGTTGCGTTTGCATTTTCATTTTCTTGATTCCGGAGTGGCGTCAGTACACAGTACTATACCAGCAAATTCCGTGCCAAAAATTTCTGAGCTGATGCACAAAGCACCCCGAAAACCGCATCAACCCGCTGCAAATGGCTCTAAATAGTTGATAAGCAACCGAAAAAAATTCAATCAACGGTTTCCCTGCACAACCCGAAACGCCGCCCGTCATCCCCCCACGACAGCAGAAACCACCCAATATGCGCCCACACTGACAAATTTTGTCACCATCCCCATCCGTACGCAAGGCGACCTGCCAGGCATACAGGGCCATAAGGTATCGTGTTTTCTGCCGGAAATGTATTCGTTCTCAGCTTCCGTTGTCCTTTTATTATTCGAGTAAAAAAAATAAAAATTCGCCTCATTTACCGGCATTGTTTTTTCAGGGCTGTAAGGGTTTTTTCACTACACAACGACACCGGTGTCAGCGTCGGTTTCTTTGGCTATCCTGCCAATATAGCGACCGGCCAGCGCCACATAAGCGTGATCGATCAGACTCGCCGGTATCGGCATACCGGTGTTTATCCGGATTCGAGCCTTTAAGTTATTGCTCTATGGCCTCGGCAGATACTTAGGCGGTATGGATTCACCGTCAACACGCCATCTGATGGTACCACCTGATGTAACAGGTGTAAAAACAATTGTACCTTGACTAGCCCCATTAGGATATACCGGGCTCCTGAGTGACGGCCGATCAGGACCTAACCGGGGGTCATTCTTTAGCCCGATGTATACACGACGAACAGTACCAACATACTCTAGCCTCAACCAGGAAACATACTCACCCTCATAAGATACCGGAGTCTGTGGAACTCGTTGCATATCTGTAAGCCACCTCGGGAACGTCCCGTTTTCGCTATAAAACAGCGCAAACTCGGCTTTGACCGGCGCGAAAACACTGGCAGCCTCACTCACCCGGGTACGAATCGTATAATCACGATACACCGGCACAGCGATGGACGCCAGCACGCCGATAATGGTAACCACAATCATCAACTCAATCAGCGTAAAACCCGACTGCTTGCCGGCGCGCATCTGTTGTTGCGTTTTCATTTTCCTGATTTCGGACCGAGTGGTGTCGGTACACAGTATCATATAACAAATTCCGTACCAACCGTTGCCGAGCTTATGCACCGCTGAAATGCTTTTGTGCGACGACCAGCCCCTGGGTAAGAAATATGGGCCAGATTATCTCCTCATGCAGAATGCTGGCGTACGGACCAATTGACCGGCGTACTTCCTCAAATTCCAGCGGGCGCTCGTCGTGAAAAATCCAGTTACCGGTGCGCTCTGCCAGGGAGCGCGTGACCCTGTAGAGCCTGGTCGGTGTTGGAAACGTGATGACGGCAATGCCGCCGGGGCGCAACATCTCGAAATGCGCAAGCAACATCCTGGCGGTATCCTGCGTGTTGAAATGCTCTATAAGGCCGATGCTATAGACGAAGTCAAGCTCGGCGGGGAGTTTATGCCCTGACAGTATATCCGCCTCGACCAGTCGGACGTTTGGTGTGCTGCCAACCCGTTCGGAAAATGACGCCAGCCCGAGCCGGTTATTGTCAATTATCCCGTAGAACACCGGGGCCAGGATGGCATTGATCAGCTCAAAAAATGCACTGTTCCCACCGCCCAATTCCGCAATTCGCGGTTTGCTTACGGTGACATGATTTTCTATGGCTATCTTCAACCTGCGCGCCGTGTAGCGTCGAGTCAAGCCGGCGGCTTTGAAAGGCTTGCGGTAGTAGCGATTCCAATCGGTTACTTGTTTTTCCATTTCTCCTCCTGAGTGAAGACAAACGCCCTTTGTATCGCAAACGTGCAGGGGAACAGCAGCACCTCGGCAAGCACCTTGGCGGCGACAAGTGGCAGCGGAAGGTTTTGTGAGATAAGCACAATCAGCCCATGTGAGACCAGGCCCATGGCGTATACCAGCAGTATGTATTTTGCAGCGGCCAGGGGCACGCTTCCGGTGGCCCTGAACACGAGGTTTCTATTGCAGGCAAAATTGAAGCCGCCGGCCACTGTTCTCGCCGCAAACTGCGCGAAAAGCAGGTTCCCATCAATATGGAGCACCACCAGAAACACGAAGAAATCTATGCACACGGTCGCGATAGACGACAGCCCATATCTTAGCAGCGTAAAATATATCCGTAACGAATCCAGCAGCGGGTTAAAGTGTGAGGAACGGTTGCCATCGATGTAGACCGTCTGTATCCCGATTTCAATAATTGGCAAGCCCACCTTCTTCGTTTTCAAAAGCATATCCAGCTCAAACTCGTACCCGTTACTCCTTATTCTCATCAACCCCGGGATAAATGCTTTAGGAATCGACCGCAGGCCGGTCTGCGTATCCGTCACTTTCAGGCCGGCAAACAGCCGGGTCAGTTGCCGGGTGATGATGTTGCCCAGCATACTGCGTAGCGGCACTCCGCGCCCGAAAGACCGCACGCCCAGGACAAGTGCGCCGCCTGAATCGGTTGCCGATACGTTTCCGACTTGTGCTATATCACGACTCAAGTGTTGCCCGTCGGCATCGGCTGTAACGACCCGATCGGCTTCCAGCATATTCAGATATAAAAAGTTCAGCCCCGACCTTAGCGCCGCACCTTTGCCCAGGTTTACACAATGCTCAAGGACGGTGACCCGGGGACGTTCACCGACCATATCGAAAAGCGCACGGCAGCCTGCATGACTGCCGTCGTTGACGACAACCACAGATTCAATCGACGCATAGTCGAGAGAATCTATCAGGTCTATCAATTTCTGATCTGGATTGTATGCCGGTATAAGCACGCAGTACTTACCGGAAGACCTGTTCTTCACGTCACTTTTGCCTTCGATTCTGAGGGAGTTCTGCAAAATTTTATTTTTCTGAGCCAATCACCCCTGACAACCGGAAAACTGTCGGAATCGAGAGCCCCGAAAGGATAACCGCCCTTTTTTCCCAAAATCAAGCCGTATTTAAAGGAGAACGGGTTTTCCAACCCGTTTATTTTGAAAAAACGGACAGGAATGTCCGTTCTCCTGTTCCTTTTTATAACCCTGATGTCGATGTCGATGAACACCGGCGGAACCTGCCGCACTGGCAGCAGGGGGGTGGAAATTTGGGTTGGGGTTGGGATAAATCTGGTATAGTTGTCGTTATGCCGCTGAGTAAAGACAAATTGCAGGAAGCGAAAAGAAAATTTCTTGAGCGGCCTCGCTCCGCGTGCGCTTTATACGATTCTTACATTTCGTCGGTTAGTCGAGTGTTGTTTTTTGATCCAGGTATCGATAGGTTAGATCCTATTAGGACAGAATTCCAAAGTCGCACTCGTAATATACTACAGGACATTTCCTACTGTTATCGTAGTCGTGCCATGAATATGACCGATTCCGAACATATCGAAAAGATTATAAAATTGCGCTGCCAATTGCGTGGCGAGTTTTTAGACATTTTGAATAATCAATGTTTGCGTTTCGGCAGGGCGCAGAAGATGCTTAATCTTTATCTTAAGCATCTTTGGGTGCGAGGTTATATTGACGCTCCGCCACATTGCCCATTTGACCGCAATATTCTTAGGGAGTTGTTTCGACCCAGTAGAGAGAGTTTTACCCCGTGGACACAAATGAACGACATCGACGAATACAAGCGATGGGTTAATAAAGCTCGCCAGGTTGCCAAAAATGGGCAGTATTCCTCAATTTCCGAATGGGAATTGGTTACATTCAACGAGTATCAGGCACAATAAAAAAGTAAAAAAACACTACCGACTTCACCAATAAAGAAAAACAAAAAATAACAACCCCACCTTTCTTTTTAATATCACCTTTCCTTTATTATCTCACCCGAATAGCAGTTGACGATGGCAACACCGATAATCGGAATCAACACATAAAACGGCATCACCGCCGACACTGATCGTTGATTTCTTTGTCTATCCTCACTGCTGTCCCGTTAAGGAAATATAAAAGGGCCTGATTCCGTCCTGTTTGATACAATAGGATTTTGCACAAAACACTATAGTAACTGGAGGAATCAGGCCATGGCCCATAGTAACACCATCCTTTCACAAATCCTAAAATTCGTGCCTAGACATCAATTTGAGACCCTGGCAAAACAGCACCATTCGGGGCGATCCTTTCGTTCGGCCTCCCGATGGTCTCAGTTCGTGACCATGACCATGGCGCAATTGTCGGGGCGCAGTAGCTTGCGTGATATTGTCGAGAATCTCTCTGCGCAGCAGCCTCACCTGTATCATCTGGGCTGCGCAATCCTGCCCAGATCCACTCTATCACGCATCAACGAAGAGAAGTCTTATGCGCTGTATCAAGCTCTGTTTGCCAAGCTGTCGAAGTGCTGCCAAACGCGTGCGCCGGGACATGGTTTCCGATTCAAGAATCTCTTGTATTCGTTGGATGCATCGATTATCGATTTGTCTATGGAAGTGTTCCCATGGGCGGATTTTCGCGCCACCAAAGGAGCCATCAAACTGCATGTGGGGCTCAACCATGATGGCTACTTGCCCGAATTTGTCACCATCACGCAAGGCAAAACCCATGATGTGACGGTGGGGCGTAGCATGGCGTTTCCCAAAGGTAGCCTGGTGGTCATGGATCGCGGCTATACGGACTACCAATGGTATAACCAATTGACAAATAAAGGAATCTTCTTTGTAACGCGTCTTAAATCCAATGCCAAAGTGCGCGTTTTGCAACGTCAAAGTGTGCCAGCAAAGACCGGCGTTGGCAGCGATCACACGATTGAATTTACCGGGGCTCAAACAGCCAAGAGATGTCCGATTCCGCTACGCCGTATTGGCTACCGCGACCCACAGACCGGCAAGCGCTATGTCTTTTTAACCAATCATTTCAGGCTGTCGGCCAAAACTATTGCGGAGATTTACAAAGCCCGCTGGCAGGTGGAGTTGTTTTTCAAATGGATAAAACAGAATCTGAAAATTAAATCGTTTGTGGGCACCAGCAAGAATGCGGTGATGACACAAATCTGGATTGCTCTTTGCACCTATCTTGTGTTGGCGTTCCTGAAGTTTCAGTCACGGGCGAACAGGAGCATGCAGCAGATCCTTCGCGTGTTTCAGCTCAATTTATTTGCAAGGCGTGACCTGTGGGCTTTGCTGAGAGGAAATCCATCCGAGCCTGAACGACTCACAGATCATCAGTTGACGTTGCTATGAAAGTTAACGGGACAGCAGTGGTCTATCCTGTCAATATACCGATGCGCCAGCCCCACATAATCATCATAGATCGGATTCACCGGTACCAGCTTAAGGTGTTTATCAAGATACTGTTTGCTCTTGCCTTCGTCACGGATCAGCCCACCAAATACCCTTTCCAGCGTCGAAGCGCTATATCCTACAGGCGCATTGAATAGCACCTCCACTTCATCGAAACGCGCCAAAAATTCCAGCAGGGTTTTCCGAACCTCCCTGGCACCGTCTGGCCCCACGTCTTCGAGTGCGATCTGATTGCTCTTTCCGCCACTTTCAGCCCCATTCTTCGGGCGTGCATTCATCGAGTTTGCCTTCGTTTGAGTTGGTGTCGTTTTTCTACTACGGTTGCTTTGCCAGACTTCCGAGTCTGCATCAAATGCCCGGCAATCCGGCCACTTTATGCCACCGGCGGCGGGGTTGTCAAAGACTTGTACGGGTCGGTGAATTCAACCCCGAAGTGCAACCCAGCCCCGTCTTTCCCGCGCAAGCGGGAATCCAGTCTAAAAAACCAACGGGAAGTGGCCTGATACACCGAAACAGGGGGCCGACTCTGAAACAGCCAGGCGGGTTTCACTTGCCGCAGTATGCGTTTGGATGGATTCCTGCTTGCGCAGGAATGCGGCTTTGAGGCAAAAAAATCAACCCATTGCAGGCGCCGGTGAATTCAACCCATCCCGACTCCCCACCACACTGGCAGCTCCACCGCAATCAGGCCAGGGCGCACTCAGCAGTTATCGTATAGCTTGTTGACGATATGAACAATCGCACCGGCGGCAAGGCCAACACACTCAGGTTTCGGCTCCCAGTTATCTCCCGTGGAAGGGAAATCGCTGCCGGTGACGGCATCCATCAGGTCAAAGCGGTTTTGCTCTGTGTCCAGATACCAGTTTTTTAGTTTTTTGGACTGTTTTTCTACCAGTTCGTACTCCGATCCGATAATAAACTGAGTAGCCACGATCTTCGCTTCCAACCCCTGCAAAGAGGTGCCGGATGCTGCGCCGGAAATCCAATAGTCGGAAACCAGCCTCAAAAATTCATACAACTGTTTTTTCAGTTCGTCGGCTTGATAGCGCCGGCGCAGATGTTGTTGTAACCGGTAATTACCGATAAATGCCAGCGTGGCCGCAAGCACGACCGCAATCAATGCGAGGCCGAGCGATATAAGGACTTCCACTAAGCGGCGACACCGGCAGCAGCGTCGTTGATTTCTTTGTCTATCCTGTCAATATAGCGACGGGCCAGCCCCACATAATCGCGATAGAGCGAATTCGCCGGTATCAGCTCAAGGTGATCATCAAGATACTGTTTGTTCTGGCCTTCGTCACGGATCAGCCCACCAAACACCCTTTTCAACGTCGAAGCGCTGTATCCTACAGGCGCATTGAATAGCACCTCCACTTTGTCAAAACGCTTCAAAGCTTCCGACAGTTTTTTCCGAAACGCCTCGGCGTCCTCGGGGCCTCCCCAGTTTTCGGTAAGTTCAAGCCGCGTGCTCTTTCCGCCATTTTCAGGCCCATTCTTCGGGTGTGTATTCATCGGATTTGCCTTCGTTTGAGTTAGTGTCGTTTCTACTACGGTTGCTTTGCCAGACTTCCGGGCCCGCATCCCGCACCAAATGCCCGGCAGCCCGGCCACTTTATGCCACCGGCGACGGGGTTGTCAAGGATTTGTACGGGGCGGTGAATTCAACCCCGAAGTGCAACCCAGCCCCGTCTTTCCCGCGCAAGCGGGAATCCAGTCTAAAAAACCAACGGGAAGTGGCCTGATACGCCGAAACAGGGGGCCGACTCTGAAACAGCCAGGCGGGTTTCACTTGCCGCGGTATGCGGTTGGATGGATTCCTGCTTGCACAGGAATGACGGCTTTGAGGCAAAAAAATCAACCCATTGCAGGCGCCGGTGAATTCAACCCATCCCGACTCCCCATCACACTGGCAGCGTGGCCGCAAGCACGACCACAATCAATGCGGGGCCAAGCGGTATAATCAACTCGGTCAAGAACGATATAAGGACTTCCACTGAGCGGCGGTGCTGGTGGCAGCGTCGTTGATTTCTTTGTCTATCCTGTCAATATAGCGACGCGCCAGCGCCACATAATCGCGATAGAGTGAATTCGCCGGTATCAACTCAAGGTGTTCATCCAGATACTGTTTGTTCTTGCCTTCGTCACGGATCAGCCCACCAAACACCCTTTCCAGCGTCGAACCGCTGTATCCTACAGGCGCATTGAATAGCACCTCCACTTTGTCAAAACGCTTCAAAGCTTCCGACAGTTTTTTCCGAAACGCCTCGGCGTCCTCGGGGCCTCCCCAGTTTTCGGTAAGTTCAAGCCGCGTGCTCTTTCCGCCATTTTCAGGCCCATTCTTCGGGTGTGTGTTCATCGAGTTTGCCTTCGTTTGAGTTGGTGGCGTTTTTCTACCACGATTGCTTTGCCAGACTTCCGGGCCCGCATCCCGCACCAAATGCCCGGCCACTTTATGCCGCCGGCGGCGGGGTTGTCAAGGATTTGTACGGGTCGGTGAATTCAGCCCCGAAGTGCAACCCAGCCCCGTCTTTCCCGCGCAAGCGGGAATCCAGTCTAAAAAACCAACGGGAAGCGGCCTGATACACCGAAACAGGGGGCCAACTCTGAAACAGCCAGGCGGGTTTCACTTGCCGCGGTATGCGTTTGGATGGATTCCTGCTTGCGCAGGAATGACGACGTTGAGGCAAAAAAATCAACCCATTGGAGGCACCGGTGAATTCAACCCATCCCGACTCCCCATCACACTGGCAGCGTGGCCGCAAGCACGACCACAATCAATGCGGGGCCAAGCGGTATAATCAACTCGGTCAAGAACGATATAAGGACTTCCACTGAGCGGCGGTGCTGGTGGCAGCGTCGTTGATTTCTTTGTCTATCCTGTCAATATAGCGACGCGCCAGCCCCACATAGCCGCGATAGATCCCATTCGCCGGTATCAGCTCAAGGTGATCATCAAGATACTGTTTGTTCTGGCCTTCGTCACGGATCAGCCCACCAAACACCCTTTCCAGCGTCGAACCGCTGTATCCTACAGGTGCATTGAATAGCACCTCCACTTTGTCAAAACGCTTCAAAGCTTCCGACAGTTTTTTCCGAAACTCATCGGCGTCCTCGGGACCTCCCCAGTTTTCGGTAAGTTCGAGCCGCGTGCTCTTTCCGCCACTTTCAGGCCCATTCTTCGGGTGTGTATTCATCGGATTTGCCTTCGTTTGAGTTGGTGTCGTTTCTACTACGGTTGCTTTGCCAGACTCCCGGGCCCGCATCCCGCACCAAATGCCTGACAACCCGGTCACTTTATGCCACCGGCAACGTTGCCCGCGGTTATCTATTCTTCCGCTAACTGTCGATTGGCTTGCAACACGAATTGGATAGCCTCAATCAGGTTGGCTTTCACCTCCTCCAGATTTTTGCCTTGCGTGTTGGCACCGGGTAGTTCCTCGACGTAGCCGATGTATCCCTGTGGAGATTGCTCAAATACTGCTGTCAAGATTTCTTTCATTGCGTGCTTCCTCTATACGAAGATTGGATACATTCAATTATGGAAAGCCTGATTATATTCGAAAGGAGAACGGGTTTTCCAACCCGTTTATTTTAAATAACACGGACAGGAATGTCCGTGCTCCTGTCCAGTTGGTCAGGAGTCGCGGTTCAGGTGCTGATCTTTTTCACCGTCCAGCCACCAGCTGTTGGGGAACCCGGTGCTGTAGATCGGCGCCCGTTCGGGATAGCCAAACCGGTTCCGGTACGCCGCCCAGACTTCATCCTTGTAGTAGCGCGGGATGACGTAGTGATTCCACAGCAACACCCGGTCGAGGGCGCGGGTCGTGTCTTGCAGGGTTTGCAGATCTTTGGCTTCAATGATGCGCTCGATCAACGCATCCACCACCGGGTTTTTGATGCCGCCCGAGTTGCCGCCGCGAATGTCCGCCGATTGCGAACCGAAAAAGCTGCGCAGCTCGGTGCCCGGCGGCGGGAAAAAATTCAGCCCGCCAACCCACAAATCAAAATCGTAATCATGGATGCGTTCACGCCATTGGGACGGGTCAACCAGGCGAATAGACGCATCGATGCCGCTGCGTTTGAGGTTTTCTATGTACGGCAGCGCCAGGCGCTGCGCTTCGGGGTAGGCGGTCATCAATTCCAGCTGCAATTGCACGCCGGTTTCCGCGTGCACCAGCCGGGAGTCCTGCAACTGCCAGCCGGCCTGTTGGAACAGCGCCAGCGCGGCGCGCAGCGGTCGGCGGTCGTGTCCGCTGCCGTCGGTGACCGGCGGCTCGAATGCCTGATCCAGTGTGCCCGGCGGCAGTTGGTCGGCGTGCGGCGACAAAATCGCCCGCTCGGACGGGGTGGGCACACCCCGGGCGCCATAATCGGAGTTCGGGAAATAGCTCTTGACTCGCTTGTATTGGCCGAACAACAAGGTGCGCTGGATGGCCTCGAAGTCATACAGCGTCATCAAGGCCCGGCGCACCCGGATATCGGCGAATTTTTCTTTCTTCATGTTAAAGAAATACCCGCTCATGCCGCGCGGGCTTTTATTCGGGATCGCCCGTTTGATTAAGTCGCCGCTGCGCACCGCATCGAGCGTGTATTCCAACTGCCAGCGTTTGGCGCTGTTTTCAAAGCGGAAGTCGATTTTCCCGGCCTTGAAGGCCTCAAACTCGACCGTCAGATCGCGGTAGTACTCATAGCGAATCCGGTCAAAATTATGCAGGCCGCGCTTGATTGGCAGGTCTTTGGCCCAATAGTCCGGCACCCGCTGATAGGTGATCGCGCGCCCGGCATCGACCGATTCGATGCGGTACGGCCCGCTCGACAGCGGCGGCTGCAACGTCGCCGCGGTGGCGTCGCGCGACTCCCAGTAATGCACCGGCAGCGGTGACAGCCCGGCGGCGGTGGTGATTGGCTGCATGCTGTCGGTGGTGGAAAAGCTGAATTTAAGCCGCCGCGCCGACAGCGCTTCGACCGCGACGATATCGTCGTAAAAAGACTGCATAAACGGCCGCCCATGCTGTTTGATGGTGTCCAGCGCGAACACGAAATCCTGCGCCACGATGGGCTGCCCGTCGTGATAGCGCGCTTGCGGCCGCAGCGTGAAAATCGCCCAGCTTTTGTCCTGAGGATATTCCACCGTCTCGGCAATCAGGCCGTACAGGGCGTCGATTTCATCCGCCGAGCCGGCCATCAGACTGTCGTAAATCAGCCCGATGCTGTCCGGCCATTCGCCTTTTTGCACATAGAAATTGAGCGTGTCAAACGAGCCGAAACTGCCCAGCACAATCCGCCCGCCTTTGGGCGCATCCGGGTTGGCGTAGGGGAAATGGGCGATCTGCTGATATCGCGGCTCGCCGAATTGCGCGATGGCGCTTTTCGTCACGCTCGGCTCGACCGCCGCCGCTGGCCGGACAACGGCAATCAACAGCAAAATAATCAGCAGCGCGGCAATCAGCAGCAGTGGCCGACCAATAGAATGATTCATAACGTTTTCACCGGGTTGATCCGAATGCCGCGCCGCCATACCCGCCGCAATGGCAAGCGCAGCATCCGGTACGGATACGATAAAATAGACTGGATTTAACCTTCAAAGCGGCTTCGACTCTGATTCGATGGAGACATTCTCCCAAAAATTATTGCACTGGTTCGACCGCCATGGGCGCCACGAGCTGCCATGGCGGCGCGGCAGCGCCTACGCCGTCTGGGTGTCCGAGATCATGCTGCAACAAACCCAGGTCAGCACGGTGATTCCCTATTACCGCAATTTTATGCAACGCTTCCCCGACCTTGCCGCGCTGGCGGCGGCCCCGATAGACGCCGTATTGTACCATTGGGCCGGTTTGGGCTACTACGCCCGGGCGCGCAATCTGCACCGCGCCGCGCGCCAGATAGTCGCGCACCACAATGGCCGGTTTCCGACCGAGTTTGCGCACGTGATAGCGCTCGCCGGGGTGGGCCGCTCAACCGCCGGGGCCATCCTGGCGTTCTGCTTTCAACAGCGCTGGCCGATTCTGGATGGCAATGTCAAACGGGTATTGACCCGGTATTTTGCCATCGACGGCTACCCCGGCACCAAACCGGTGCAGGATCAGCTGTGGGCGCTGGCCGACCGGCTGACGCCGGAAAATCGCGTCGCCGACTACACCCAGGCGATGATGGACCTGGGCGCGACGGTATGCGTGCGCAACAACCCGGTGTGCCCCGCCTGCCCGCTGCACGGCGCCTGCCGGGCGTACCGGACCGGGCGGGTCGATCGCTTCCCCCAGCGCAAGCCTGAACGGGCCAAACCGCAGCGCAGCGCCGTCATGACCATTATTTTCAACCGCCGGCGGCAGATCCTGCTACAGCGACGGCCGAGTGAAGGCATCTGGGGCGGGCTGTGGTCGCTGCCGCAGATAGACACGACTGCGACCGGCCCGGCGGCCGGCGGCGAGGAGGGGAAGCTGGTGGCCTGGTGCCGCTCGGAGCTGGGCTTGCAGGTTCGGGTAGAGCGTACACTGGCGCCGATCCGGCATCATTTCACGCATTATGCGCTCGCCATCAGTCCGGTATTGCTGTCTTTGCGGCGGGCCGGGAACCCACCGGCCGCACCGGACCGGCTGTGGTATGAGCCGACCGGGCCGGCCGAGGTCGGGCTGCCGGCACCGGTCGCAAAACTGCTGCGTCGGTTATGAGTGCGCTCCGGGCGGCTTCGATTGCGGTTGTGCCATGTGCTATAGTCGCACGCTGCTACGCGAGATAATTCCAGAAGAAAGCGGCAGCAATCACGAAAAAATGCATGCGTATTTTGGCGATAACAAGAAAACACCTCCGTATCCTGATTCTGATTCCGGGATTCGTTGCCATTGTGGGATGTGCCGGCAATACCGATTACTCCCGCCTGCCCAACTGCACGGCGGATGTGAATTGCCTTGCATCCATTAGCTGGAAAGCCATCACGCCTGCCCAACTGCAAGTAATGATTGATGCAGGGGCGGATGTCAATGCGAAAGATGGAAACGGTCGTACCCCGCTTCACTGGACGAATAACGCCGAAGTCGTTTCTGCCCTTGTTCAGGCAGGGGCGGAGGTCAATGCGAAGGGTCAATACGGCATGACCCAACTTCACAGATTAGTACTATCTAATGGAAGAGCCGAAGACATTTCTACTCTTGTCCAGGCAGGGGCAGAGGTCAATGCGAAAGATGAATACGGCTGGACGCCGCTTCACTGGGCGGCGGGCGACTCCCATACCGTTGACCCGTCGAACAACGCCGAAGTCATTTCTGCCCTTATCCATGCGGGGGCAGATGTCAATGCGAAAAGTAAAAGCGGCTGGACTCCGCTTCACTCGGCGAGCAACGCCCAACCGGATGACCACGGGAGATGGGACAACGCCGAAGTCGTTTCTATCCTTGTCAAAGCGGGGGCAGATATCAATGCGCAAGCGAAAGACGGCTTGACTCCGCTGGGTGCGGCAAAACAAGTAGGATGGAACCAGGGTGCCATCAAAGTCCTGGAAAAGGCGGGTGCGAAAACGAATTTCGGTTGCAAGATAAATGCGGACTGCCTCCTGAAGATATCGACATCCATGACCACCGCCGAAATTCAGACGATGATTAACGCAGGGGCGGATGTCAATGCGAAAGATAAAGACGGCTTGACTCCGTTTCACAGGGCGGCATATTGCGGAAATGCCGAATTCATTCCTGCCCTTGTCAAAGCGGACGCGGATATCAATGCGAAAGATAAAGACGGCCAGACTCCGCTTCACAGGGTGGCAGAATACAACTATGGCCCAGTCATTTCTGCCCTTGTTCAAGCGGGGGCGGAGGTCAATGCGAAAGATAAAGACGGCGAAACTCCGCTTCACAAGGCGGCATATTACGGAAATGCCGAAATCGTTCCTGCTCTTGTCAAAGCGGGCGCGGATGTCAATGCGAAAAATAAAAGCGGCGGCACTCCACTGGATTTGGCAACAAAAGAACAGCATAACCATCGCCTCCGTGAGAACGTCATTGACGCCCTGAAAAAAGCAGGCGGAAAACTAAATAATTGGCCCCGTTTGCCAGTCAGCACTGAACTTCACCGAGTACGCATCTCCATCTGTTCTTAAGAGAGAAACAACGATGAACAAAATATCTGATTATTCTGGCGACGGCGAGGAGATACCTCCGTACCCTGATTCTGATTCCGGGATTCGCTGTCATTTTTGGGTGCGTCAATAATATCGGCTACTCCCAACCCTGCCCAACTGCACGGCGGATGTGAATTGCCTTGCATCCATTAACTGGAAAGCCATCACGCCTGCCCAACTGCAAGTAATGCGCAACAGGAGCACGGACATTCCTGTCCGTGTTATTTAAAATAAACGGGTTGGAAAACCCGTTCTCCTTTCGAAATAAACATCTGGGGCGGGCTGTGGTCGCTGCCGCAGATAGACACGACAGCGACCGGCCCGGCGACCGGCGGCGAGGAGGGGAAGCTGGTGGCCTGGTGCCGCTCGGAGCCGGGCTTGCAGGTTCGGGTAGAGCGTACACTGGCGCCGATCCGGCATCATTTCACCCATTGTGCGCTCGCCATCAGTCCGGTATTGCTGTCTTTGCGGCGGGCCGGGAACCCACCGGCCGCGCCGGACAGGCTGTGGTATGAGCCGGCCGGGCCGACCGAGGTCGGGCTGCCGGCAGAGGTCGGGCTGCTGGCACCGGTCGCAAAACTGCTGCGTCGGTTATGAGCGCGCTCCGGCCCGGTGCGGGCGGTCGCGATGGCGGCGCCCGGTATAGTGAATTTGCATGGCTCTCCTCTCGGGGCAGAGTGCCAAAGGTTTCTGAACTTATACAGGTCGTGCGGCAGCCCTCACCCCGGCCCTCTCCCGGAGGGAGAGGGAGTTTCCAGTTATCCCGGGGGGAGAAGGCGGTTGTCGGTTTTAGCCCTCTCCCTGTGGGAGAGGGTTGGGTGAGGGTGGGCAAACACACATCTATAATAGCTCGCCACTCGCCCCGCCGAGCAACAACCGGCCCAGTGGCATGGCTCGGCACAGGCCTATTGGTTGCACTTCGGGGTTGAATCCACCCCTGCAATGGGTTGATTTTTTTGCCTCAAAGCCGTCATTCCTGCGCAAGCAGGAATCCATCCAACCGCATACCGCAGCAAGTGAAAATCCGCCTGGCTGTTCAGAGTCGGCCCCCTGTTTCGATGTATCAGGCCACTTTCCGTCGGTTTTTTAGACTGGATTCCCGCTTGCGCGGGAAAGACGGGGCTGGGTTGCACTTCGGACTGGAAGTCAGCCTTTTCAAGCGGGGGACAGGAATGTCCCCCCTCCTTTAGGCGGCATGGCACCACCGGTTGCACTTCGGGGGTGAATCCACCGAGCTTATACAAGCGGTTGCAGATAATCCCGGTTTGGTTCAGAATCCGACCTGAACAGCCGCCTTAAATCCGTATGAAGACAGTCGATTGCATCAAACTTGGTGAGCCCGCCGAAGCCCTGGAGTTTGCTCCCTGGCCGGGGGAGCTGGGCCGGCGAATCCTGCAGCAGGTCAGCAAGCCGGCCTGGCAGGAATGGCTGCGCCAGCAGACAATTTTGATCAATGAATATAAGCTGAACCCGCTGGATAAAGCGCATAAACGCTACCTGGCGGCGCAGATGGAGGCGTATTTTTTTGGTGACGGTGTCCAACTGCCGGACCAGTGGCGGCCCGACAATCCGTGATGGCCGCCTCGAAGCAGGGTTATCGGGGCGTTGGTCTCGGCTTGCTGCTGTTCGGTGTCAGCCTGATTGCATCGGCCGCCGCCGGCCGCCACAACGTGGCGATACCGGATGATGTTTCAGTCCGGGCGATTCCGGTATGCTATGATTTTGGCTGCAAACGCCGGTCGATTGTGCCGTTGACGCCGGGCGATTGGCAGGGCGTTGCCGGCTGGTTTGCCTCGCCGGCGGATACACCGGCCGCCGAGCGTGAGCAAATCAGGCGGGCGATTGGCTGGATGGAGGTGGTGATTGGGCGTTATACGCCGACGCATAAGGACCTGGCCTTCGATCTGCCCGCTACGAATAACGAGCATGCGGCGCTGTTTCCGGGACAGCTGGATTGTATCGATGAGGCGGTCAATACAACGGTGTACATGCGATTGTTTGAATCAATGGGTTTATTGCGCCACCATCGGGTGGTCGAACAGGCGTATCGACGCGCGGTTTTCGACCAGCACTGGGCCGGCCAGATCGAGCAAATGAAGAGCGGCAAACGATACGTGGTGGATTCCTGGTTTTATCCAAACGGCCATCTGCCGGTTGTTCAGGCGACCGAGGATTGGGCCGATCTCAGTTTGTTGAATCGGATCATCGAGCATCGGGCGGCGCGTGAACAGCCGCAGCCGCGTTCATTCTGGCGCCGTTTGCTGGGCCGTGAATAGCGTGGCTGGCGATGGGTTTTGCCGCGTGACCGGGGCGCAATGCGTCCGGGCGGTGATGCATCAGGGGTGCAGGCGGGGGCTCTATGGCGACGCATAAGGTCATCGTAGGCATGTCCGGCGGGGTGGATTCGTCGGTGGCGGCGGCCAAGCTGGTGCAGGCCGGCCATCACGTCACCGGGCTGTTCATGAAGAACTGGGAGGAGGACGATACGCCCGCGTATTGCTCGGCTGAGGAGGATCTGTCCGACGCCATGGGGGTATGCCGGCATCTGGGCATCAAGCTGAAGACGGTGAATTTCTCGCATGAATACTGGACCAACGTGTTCCAGCTGTTTTTGCAGGAGTATCGCAATGGCCGCACGCCCAATCCGGATGTGTTGTGCAACAAAGAGATCAAATTCAAGGAGTTTCTCAAGTGGGCGCTGCACCTCGGGGCGGATTACATTGCCACCGGTCACTACGCCTGCCTCGGGCGGGATGAGCGCCGTTATTTGCTGTGCAAGGGCAAGGATGCACAAAAAGATCAGAGCTATTTTTTGCATACGCTGGGGCAGGATGCGCTGCGCTACGTGGCGTTCCCAATCGGCGAGATGGAAAAGCCGCAGGTGCGCGAGACGGCGAAAAATCTCGGCCTGGCAACCCACGAAAAGAAGGACAGCACGGGGATTTGTTTTATTGGCGAGCGTCGCTTCAACGATTTTCTCAGCCGCTTTCTGCCGCTGTGCCAGGGCGATATCAAGACCCTCGAGGGGAAAACCATCGGGCGGCATCAGGGCGCCTGCTATTACACCATCGGTCAGCGTCAGGGGCTGGGCATTGGCGGTGAAGGCGAGCCCTGGTATGTGGCGAAAAAGGATGTCACCCGCAATATTCTCTACGTCGTACAGGGGCGTGAACACCCGGCGTTACTGGCGCGCATGGTGATCGCCGAAAAGCTGCATTGGGTAGTGCAGTCGTCGCCGGTTCTGCCGACCAACTGCAAGGCCAAGACGCGCTACCGGCAAACCGATCAGAACTGCACCATTTCCCTGCTCGGGTCGAACTACTCACGCATCGAATTTGCGCAGCCGCAGTGGGCGGTTACGCCGGGGCAATCGATCGTGTTTTATCAGGATGACGTTTGCCTCGGCGGCGGGCTGATCAAGTCCGCCGAGTAGCGCTTCGACGCGCAGATTCGATTGGCTCCAAGTACGCCCCACCCTGTCGAGCCTGGCCCATGAATCCCGCGCCCCTCGCGTTGTGTCCGTTGACCGCGCTATCGCCGCTGGATGGCCGCTATGCCGACAATACCGCGCCGCTGCGCCGGTTTTTCAGTGAGTATGGGCTGATCCATGCGCGGATGCGGGTTGAGGTCGGCTGGCTGGTGCACCTGTCCGAGCAACCCGGCATTCGCGAGGTCACCGGGTTTTCCGCCGCCGACAAGCAGTTTCTCGCCGAGTTGGTGGACAATTTCTCATTGCAATCCGCCGCCGACGTAAAGCAAATCGAGGCCGAGACCCGGCATGATGTCAAAGCGGTCGAGTATTTTATTAAACGCCAACTGGCGCCGCGCAAGGCATTGGCGGCGGTGTCCGAGTTTGTGCATTTTGCCTGCACCTCGGAGGACATCAATAATCTGTCCTACGGCTTGATGCTGATGCAGGCCCGGGAGCAGGTATTGCTGCCGTCAATGCAGGCGCTGATACGGCAGGTCGAGTCGCTGGCGGCGCGCTACGCCGACTGCCCGATGCTGGCGCGGACGCACGGTCAGCCGGCCACGCCCACCACGCTGGGCAAGGAGTTGGCCAACCTGGCAGACCGCCTGCGCCGGGCCGGTGACGCGGTCGCAAAACAGCCGATTTGCGGCAAGATCAACGGCGCCGTCGGCAATTTCAATGCCCATCTGTGCGCCTATCCCGAGCTCGACTGGCCGCAGATTGCGCGCGCCTTTGTGACCGGTCTCGGGCTGGAGTACCTGCCGCTGACCACGCAAATCGAGCCGCACGATTACATTGCCGAGCTATGCCACGGCCTGATGCGGTTTAACAGCATCGTGCTCGATCTCGACCGGGATATCTGGGGCTACATCGCGCTGCATTATTTCAACCAGCAAGAGGCGCCCGGGGAGGTCGGTTCGAGCACCATGCCGCACAAAATTAATCCGATCGATTTCGAGAACTCCGAGGGCAATCTGGGTATGGCGAATGCCCTGTTGGGCCATCTGGCCGAAAAGCTGCCGGTCAGCCGCTGGCAGCGTGATCTGAGCGATTCTACCGTGCTGCGCAATCTCGGGGTCGGCTGCGGCTATGCGCTGCTGGCCATGCAGTCGAGCGGCCGCGGCCTGGCCCGGCTGGCGCTGAATCCGGCGCAGATGCAGCGTGACCTGGACGACAACTGGGCGGTATTGACGGAGCCGATCCAGACCGTGATGCGCCGCTATGGCATCGAGCAGCCGTATGAAAAACTCAAGGCGCTGAGCCGCACGGCGGGCGGCATCGATCAGGCGACGCTGGCCGCGTTCATTCAATCACTCGACCTGCCGACGGCGGTCAAGGCGCGCTTGCTGGCGCTGACCCCGGCGCGTTATACCGGCAACGCCGCCGCGGCGGCCCGCTCGCTGCTGCCGCCGACCGCAGGTTGAGCCGGGCCGATTGTCATGCGCCGGTCCGGCCGCATCACCGCAACTGCCGGCGGCCCCGGTCGGCGCTGACGTGAACCTGTACGCCTTCCTCCGGCCGCTGCTGTTTTGCCTGGATGCCGAAACCGGCCATAATCTCGCGCTGGCGGTGTTGCGTCGGCTCGGCAATGCGCGGTTGACCGGCGAGCTGCTGCGGCGCGGGTTGCAGCAGCCGCTGTTCGATCAGCCGGTTGAGGTGATGGGGGTGCCATTCAAAAATCCGGTGGGGCTGGCGGCCGGGCTGGACAAGCAGGGCAACTGCGCCAATATTTTTTCCGCGCTGGGGTTTGGCTGGGTGGAGCTGGGTACGGTGACGCCGCTGCCACAGGCCGGCAGCCCGAGGCCGCGCATTTTTCGTTTGCGCGCGCAGCAGGCGATGATTAACCGCATGGGCTTCAACAGTGTCGGCCTGCAGGCGTTTTTATCCCACCTGCGGTCGGTGCGCAGCGGGGTGATAAAAGGCATCAATATCGGCAAAAATGCGGCCACGCCGCTGGAGCGGGCGAAACAGGATTATCATCTCTGCCTGGATGCGGTATACGCGCAGGCCGACTACGTGGCGATCAACGTCTCTTCGCCCAATACCGGCGGCCTGCACGAGTTGCAGCAGGCAGCGCCGCTGGATGATCTGCTGCACAGCCTGAATCATCGGCGGCAGCGGCTGGCCGATCAGAGCGGGCGATACGTGCCGCTGGTATTGAAGATCGCCCCGGATCTGGAGGCGGCGGCGCTGCGCACCATCGCCGAGCTGTCCCGCCGGCATCGGATCGAGGCGATTGCGGCAACCAATACCACGCTGCTGCGCGCCGGCGTCGAGTCGCATCCGCTGGCCGCCGAGGCGGGCGGTCTCAGCGGCCCGCCGCTGGCGGAGAAATCCACCCGGACGATTCGGCTGTTGCATGGGTATTTGCAGGGCGAAGTTGCGCTGATTGGCGTCGGCGGCATCGATTCGGCGCAGGCGGCCAACGACAAATTCGACGCCGGCGCCAGCCTGGTGCAGCTGTACACCGGGCTGGTGTATCAGGGGCCGGGGTTGATCAAGGCGATCCTGCGCGACCGCGCTGACCGCCGGCCGCCGGCCGGGGCGGCGGCATAACTCGATGGCCGGGATACAGTTCAATCGTCAGTTCGCCTGTGAATACGGCGTGGCCGAAACGCTGAGCCCGTTGATTCGCCGCATCGTTGCCCCCAACCCGGGCGCATTCACATTTCACGGCACCGGCACCTATCTGATCGGCCACCGGCGCGTGGCGGTCATCGACCCCGGCCCGCCGATCGCCGCGCACGTCGAGGCCATCGTGCAGGCGGTCGCCGGGCAGTCGATCAGCCATATTCTGGTGACCCATACCCACGCCGACCACTCGCCGGCGGCGGCGTTGTTGCAGGCGCGGTGCGGGGCGCCGACGTTCGGTTTTGCGCCGCATTCCCGGCCGCCGGCCGGTGTGCGCGAGGCCGGGGCGGACTATGATTTTGTCCCCGATATCCGGCTCGCTGACGGCGATATGATTGTCGGCGAGGGCTGGCGGCTGCAAGCCGTGCACACGCCCGGCCACTGCGCCAACCATCTGTGTTTTGCTTTGCCGCCGGAGCAGGTGCTGTTTTGCGGCGATCAGTTGATGGCCTGGTCGACCACGGTGATTGCGCCGCCGGACGGCAACCTGGCCGCGTATCTGCATAGCCTGGAGCAGCTCAAACGGCGTAGCGAATCGATTTATTGGCCGACGCACGGTGCGCCCATCACCCGGCCAACGGCGTATATCGAGCAGACCATCCGGCATCGGCTGGCGCGGGTGGAGCAGGTGGCCGCTGCGGTGCGCCGGGGTGATGGCCGGATTGCCGATTTGCGCCGGCGCATCTATCCCGATATCGATGCCGCACTGCATACCGGGGCGGAGCGCTCGATACTTGCCGCATTGCATTTTTTGCAGCAGCAGGGCCGGGTTCGACTGCTGACCGGGGCGGCAGACGAACCCGAGCGGTATGCGGCCATCGATTTGCCGCCGCAGTAATCAGCCTGGCCGCGCCCAGCGCACCGTTGGCCGATGGTTGTCGTGGCGGAAAATAAAACTGTGTTTGTCGGGCAGGCCGGCGAGGATGCGGTCGAGATTTTGCAGAATGAACATGGTTATCCCGGCCAATGACAAATCCGGCCATTGCCGCGGCTCGAACCAATCGAGTCGACTCAATTCATCCGAATCCTGTAGCTGGCCGCAGAACCGCTCCGCCGGGGCGACGAAAAACCGCGCGTTGAAGCGCATCGGCAGGCCGACCGGCGTGGTTGCCCGGCCGATATACTGCACCTGCCCGAGCATCGGGGCCGGCTGCGCCGCGGTGCTGTCCGGCGGTCGGCGGTGCGTGATGTCGCGCAGTTGTTCCGGCGTGCTCAGCAGCAAGCCGGTTTCTTCGAAGGTTTCTCTGACCGCCGCACAGGCGAGCGCCCGGGCTTTGTCGCGGTTGCCGCGCACCCCCATAGGGCCGGTGTAGGTCGAATCCAGCGCTGACAGTACGGCCGTCCGGTAGTCCTCGGCTTGCAGCCCGCCGCCCGGGAAAACATAGCGATTGGGCATAAAACGATTGCTCGCCGCCCGCTTGCCGAGCAGCACTTGCGGCCGCGTTGCCGGATTTTTCACCACAATCAGGCTGGCGGCATCTTTGATTCCGGTGTTTTGATCTGACGGCTTATGCAATATACTGATCAATCTATGTGCACCGGCCCTGTGCATTGGTCCGGTGCAGCGGTCCGGTGCAGCGAAAAGTCGGCCCCGTGCCGGTGCGGGCCGTATCACCCCCGGGGCAATGCCGGCGGCAATCGACAGCGTTATGCGAATCGATCACAGCAATAATCATAGCAGGAAAATCCACTCCGGCGGACTGCGCCGGGCGGGCATTGCCGTGCTGTTCTGGCTGGCCATGTTGGCGCCCTGGAGTGCGGGGCTGGCGCAGGATTATGGCAGCAGTGCGCTGGCCGAAGACACCGCCGCCGCTGCGACCGAGGCTGAGACGGGGGCAAACGACACCGACACCGACAAGGAGGACTTGCGCCGGACGCTGATGGAGCTGCTCGAACCGGCGCCGGCGCCCGCCGACACCGACACCGATGCCGCCGGGCAGGAGAACGCATACAGTCAGACGCTGTTTGACCATTGGGAGCAAACCGAAACCAATAAACTCGGTTACCACCTGTCGCAATTGGCGGCAATGGCGCCGCAGTATCCGGCCCACATCAAAGCCGCCTTCGCGCTGGCGACCTCGGAAGAAACCGGCTGGAGCGGCGGGCGCATTTTATTCACCTGCCTGATGATTCTGGCGCTGGCGCTGGCCTGCGAATGGGTTACCACGCGCAAGCTGCTGCGGCGGCTGTATCACTATGTGGATGTGCGTGAAAAAAACAATGCGCTTAAATTAAAGCTGATTTGTACCCGGGTGCTGGTGCAGTTGACCGGGCTGGCGGTGCTGGCGGCGGTGGCGTACACCTGCGCGCTGCTGTTTATCAAACAAAACCCCTATCTGGAATTTTTGTTTATCGAGCTGCTGGTGGCGTTTATCAAGCTGCGTCTGTGGCTGGTTTTGCTGCGCAGTGTTTTTTCCCCCCGGCATACGCAACTGCGCACCGTGCCGCTGGATGACCTGTCGGCCAGACGGCTGTATTTCTGGCTCGGCGTGTTCTTTTGTCTGACCGAGTTTGGGGCCGCGCTGCTCAACTATCTGGTGCGGGTCGGCTTTAATGACATCCAGCAAAACGGCTTGTTGATCGTGTACACGCTGGCGCTGAATCTGATTATCCTCAGCCAGATCTGGCGCCTGCATCACAAGGTCGCCGGGATGTTTGCCGGCAGCGGCGCCAACAATAGCGGCTATCTGCATAATTTTGCCCGCGATTTTCTGATCCATTCATGGCCGTTTCTGTTTACCGCCTGGCTGCTGCTGCTGTGGCTGCTGTGGCTGTACAAGGCCTTTACCGGTCAGTGGGACGATGCCGCTATCATCACCCAAAGCTGGTGGGCCACGCTGGCGCTGCCGATTGCCGACCGGCTGTTCAACCGGCTGCTGAGCAAAGTGACGGCTATCAACTGGCTGCAAAGCCCGGTTTTCGAGCGCCGCGCGACGCGCTTTATCGGCGTCGTGCAAAGCGGCTTTCGGATGCTCGCTATCGGCACGATTGTGTTTATGCTGTATCAGGCGCTGGGCTCGAAAACCGCGCAATTGATGCAGGATTCGTTCGGTCAGAACCTCTTTCGCCAAGGGGTCAATCTGCTCACTATCAGCACCATCGCCTACCTCGTGTGGGAGTTGTTTCACGCACTGGTGGAGCGCAACCTGCCGGAAGCGGTGGAGCAGCTGGACCCGATTGCCAGCCTCGAGGGCGACGGCGGCGGTGAAGGTCTCAGCCGTGCCGAGACGCTGCTGCCGCTGCTGAAGACCGTGATTACCGTGGTGTTGGTGCTGTTTTTGGTGCTGTCGGTGCTGCACTCTCTGGGCATTGCCATCGGCCCGCTGCTGGCCGGCGCCGGGGTGGTGGGCATTGCCATCGGTTTTGGCGCGCAAAAGCTGGTGCAGGATATATTGGGCGGGATTTTCTTTTTGATCGACGATGCGTTTCGGCGCAATGAATATATCGAGATTGGCACGCTGCGCGGCACGGTAGAGAAAATTTCCCTGCGCTCGATGCAGTTGCGCCATCACCTCGGTGCGGTGCAGACGATCCCCTACAGCGAGGTCAAAACCGTCAAAAACCTCAGCCGCGACTGGATCACGATGAAGCTCGAATTGCGCTTGTCATACGATACCGATATCGAGGAGGTCAGAAAAATTATCAAGAAAGTCGGCCAGGATCTGCTCAAGGATCCGGTGATGGGCCCCAATTTTATTTTGCCGCTTAAATCTCAAGGGGTGATGCGGGTGGAAGAGTCGGCGTTGATTGTGCGGATGAAGTACACCGCCAAGCCGGGCGAGCAATGGGTTATCCGGCGCGAGGCCTATCGCTGTGTGCGTGATGCCCTGGCCGCCGGCGGCATCCATTTTGCCCACCGTGAGGTCACGGTACGGTTGCCGGAGGACATGGAGCACGCGCATGCCGGCAAGGCCGGCCCATCGGCCGATGCGGACGAGCAGGCAACCGCGCTGGACAAAAAGAAACTGCTGCTGGCGGAATCGGCGGCGGCAATCGGCAGCGTGCTGGCCGCCGAAGCGGCCAAACAGGCCAAACTGGATGACGATGAAGACGGCGACGGCGGGGATGATCGTTAGCGGCGGGCTGCTCTGATTGCGACCGGCGGCGGGTCGGCACTGGCCGGGTGCGCTGCGATTGCCGCACCATCGCGCAATATTCTCTATGACACTTTCTGCCGAACGAATTTTAGTGACCGGCGGCGTCGGCTACATCGGCTCGCACACCTGTTTTCTGCTGGCGGACAGGTGCGCGCAATTGGTGGTGCTGGACCATCGCTCTCCCGGCGAGGCGTCGGCACAGCCGCCGGCTTTGTTTTATCTGGCGGATATCGGCGACCGCGATAAAGTCGGCGAGATTATTCGGCGACACGCCATTACCGCGGTGATTCACTTTGCCGCCTACACGCAGATCGAGGAGTCGATCGACAATCCGGCAAAATACTACGATAACAACGTGGTGGGGTCGTTTAACCTGATACGCAGCTGTATGCAGGCGGGGGTCCGGCGATTTATTTTTTCCTCCAGTGCGGCGGTGTACGGCATTCAGTCGGCGGACAGCGTTGATGAGCAGGCCCGGCCCGGCCCGATCAATCCATACGGTCAGAGCAAGCTGATGACCGAGCGGATGCTGCACGATATGGCCGCCGGCGGCGCGTTTCACTATGCGGCGCTGCGCTATTTCAATGTGGCCGGGGCGGCGCAAAGCGGGCTGAACGGTCAGATAACCGCCGCGCATTTGATCAAGGTGGCCAGCGAAGCCGCCTGCGGTGTGCGCGACCGCGTGGTGATCTTCGGCAACGATTATCCGACCCCGGACGGCACCTGCATCCGCGACTATATTCACGTCGATGATCTGGCGCGCGCGCATATCGATGCGCTGGGCTATCTGCAAGCCGGGCATGAAAATCTGGTGCTCAATTGCGGCTATGGCCACGGCTATAGCGTGCATCAGGTAATCGCACGGATGCGGGCCGTCAGCGGCGTCGATTTCAAGGTCGAACTGGGCAACCGGCGCGCCGGCGATGCGCCGCGATTGATCGCGGACAACCGATTAATTCGCAAAAAACTCGACTGGCAGCCGCAGCTGGATAACCTGGATTTGATTTGCCGCAGTGCGCTCGCATGGGAACAACGCCGCCTGTCTGCCGGGGAATCCGGGTCGAGATGAGTGGGCGATGGCGGCGAGTTTGACGGCAGCCCGATGACCGAGCCCGTCCCGGCCGATCTCGCGCGCCGACTGTGGCGCCGCGAGCCGTCACTGTGGCAATGCGACGCCGCCGCGCATCCCGACATCGTCCGGGCACTCGGCTGGCTGGATAGTGCCGCCTGGTCGGCCGAGCGGCTGCCCGAGCTGACGGCGTGGGTTGAGCAGATATGGCAATGCCGGCGTATCCGCTATGTGGTGCTGCTCGCTATGGGCGGCGGCAGTCTGGCGCCGGCGGTATTCGCCGCGTTACAGCCTCCCGGCGCCGGCCTGCCCGAGTTGATTGTGCTGGATTCGACTTCGCCGGCGGCGGTGCTGGCGGTGCGCGATGCCATCATCGACCGGGCGCTGTTTGTCGTTTCCAGCAAATCCGGCTTGAGTATCGAAACCGATAGTCTGCTGGACTATTTCTATGCCCGCGTTGCCCGCTCCGATGCGCAGCCGGGCGCCCGCTTTGTCGCGATTACCGATCAGGACAGCCGCCTGCATCTGCGGGCCGGTCAGCTGGCGTTTGGCAAGGTGTTTTTGAATCAGCCGGAGGTTGGCGGGCGGTATGCCGCGCTGAACTATGCCGGCCTGGTGCCGGCCGCGTTGATCGGGGTCGATTTGCGCGCGGTGCTGGAGCGGGCCGCCGACGCGGTTGCACAAACCCGGGCCGATGCCGCGGAGCGCAGCCCGGCATTGGTGCTGGGCCGGATGCTGGGGCAGGCCTGGCTCGATGGGGCAGACAAGCTGTGTCTGCAATTGCCGCCGGTGCTGCATTCGCTGGGGCTGTGGATCGAGCAGTTGATTGCGGAAAGCACCGGCAAGTCCGGCAAAGGCTTTCTGCCGCTGACGGATGCGGCGGCGATTGCCGTTTTTCAGCAGCGCGCCGACCGCGTCCTGATTCGCATCGAGTGCGGCGCATCGATGGACGGCGCGGCCGATGTGAGCTGGCGGCTGGAGGGCGTTGCGGATCTGGGCGCGGAATTTTTCCGCTGGCAGTTTGCCACTGCGGCGGCGGCGGCGTACATGCGGGTCAATCCGTTCGATCAACCGGACGTGGCGCAGGCCAAGCTGAACACCCGCCGGGTGATGCAAAAACAGGTGCGGCTCGCGCTGACGACCTGCGAGCGGCAGGCCGGCCTGCTACTGCAAACCGTTGTGCCGCAGTCGCACGACGGCGCTGAAATCGACTCGGTGGCCGGGTTCCTGGCCAACGTCCGGGCGCAGGATTATGTCGCGATATTGGCGTATCTGCCCGATTTCCCGCCGGTGCGGGCGGCCCTGGACCGCTTGCAGCGGCTGATTGCCCGGCGGTTTGCGCGCGCGGTGACGGTCGCGTTTGGCCCGCGCTATCTGCATTCGACCGGTCAGCTGCATAAAGGCGGGCCGGCCTGCGGTCATTTTTTGCAGATTATCGAACCGGCGCAAACCGACGTCGCCATACCGCAGCGCCGGTATTCGTTTGCCGAGCTGATCCGCGCACAGGCCGACGGGGATCTGTACGCCTTGCAGCAAAAACACCGACCGCTGATTCGAGCGCACCTAAACGGTGATAGACTTGCGGCGCTGCATTTGCTGTGCAGCGCGGTTGCCGCCGCTGAGCCGCGTGCGGTGTAATGCCGCTGCGTTAAACCACCCCCCTGCAACCGGCGCCTAACCCGCCGCTGCCGGGGCGCTTATCGAGTACGATTTTTCAATGATCACGTTCCAGCAGCTGATCCTGCAACTGCAAAATTATTGGGCACAGCAGGGCTGTGTGATCATGCAGCCGTATGATATGCCGGTCGGCGCCGGCACCTTTCACCCGGCCACTTTTCTGGCGGCGATTGGCCCGGAGCCGTTGCAGGCGGCCTATGTGCAGCCGTCCCGCCGTCCCACCGACGGGCGCTATGCGGATAACCCGAATCGGTTGCAGCATTATTTTCAGTTCCAGGTGGTGCTCAAGCCGTCGCCGGACGATTTTCAGCAGCAGTATCTCGATTCGCTGCGCGCGCTCGGGCTGGATATGCTCGAAGACGATATTCGCTTTGTCGAAGACGACTGGGAATCGCCGACTCTGGGGGCCTGGGGGCTGGGCTGGGAGATCTGGCTGAACGGCATGGAGGTGAGCCAGTTTACCTACTTTCAGCAGGTCGGCGGCCTCGACTGCAAGCCGGTCATGGGCGAGATCACGTACGGCCTCGAACGCCTGGCGATGCATTTGCAGGGGGTCGATAATGTGTTCGATCTGGTGTGGTGCGACAGCCCGGTCGGGCGCTATCACTACCGCGATATCTACCATCAAAATGAAGTCGAGCAATCGGCCTACAACTTTGAACATGCGGACGTGGCGCAGTTGCTGCTGCAATTCGATGCCGCCGAAAGCATGTGCAAAAAACTGCTGCACTGCGCGCTGCCGCTGCCGGCCTACGAGCAGGTGCTGACGGCCTCGCATACGTTCAATCTGCTGGATGCGCGCCATGCCATTGGCGTGACCGAAAGGGTGCGCTATATCGGGCGGGTGCGCTCGCTGGCGCGCGGGGTTGCCCACGCATACTATGACAGCCGCAAGCAACTCGGCTTTCCGCGCACCGGCGGCGCGTCCGGCGGTTGAGCATGGCCGCCTCCCCTGCCCGCCGGCACACGCTGCTGATTGAGCTCGGCACCGAAGAACTGCCGCCGGGAAATCTGCAAAGTTTGTCGCAGGCGTTTGCCGATGCGGTCAAAGCCGGGCTGGTCGACGCCGGTGTGGCGGATAAAAACGCCCGCTTGCAGGTTTTTGCCACGCCGCGGCGGCTGGCGCTGAAGCTGTCGGCGGTGGCCGGCAAACAACCCGAGCGCATACAGCAGCGCCGCGGCCCGGCGATGGCCATCGCGTACGACGCGGCCGGTCGGCCGAGCAAGGCATTGCTCGGCTTTGCCCGCTCCTGCGGTGTGTCGCCCGAGCAGCTGACGACGCTGGAGACGGCCGAGGGGTGCTGGGTGGCGTCGCAGCAGCGGGTGGCGGGCAAGCCGCTGGCGGCGCTGGTCGAGGCGTGTTTGCAGACGGCGGTGAAGCGGCTGCCGATTGCCCGCCGTATGCGCTGGGGGGATCACGCGGCCGAATTTGTCCGCCCGGTTCACTGGCTGGTGGTGCTGCATGGGGGCGATTGTCTGCCGGTCTCGGTGCTGGGGTTGCACGCCGGTCGCGATACCTGCGGCCACCGGTTTCATGCGCCCGGGCGGATTGAGTTGAGTTCGGTCAAGGCGTATCCGCAACGGCTGGCGCGGCGCGGCTGGGTAGTGGCCGACTTTGCGCAGCGTCAGTCGCAGATCCGTGCGCAGGCGGAGCAACTGGCCGCTGAGGTCGGCGCGCAGGTGGCGCTGGATCAGCGGCTGCTCGATCTGGTCACCGGGCTGGTTGAATGGCCGCAGGCACTGCTGGGCGCGTTCGACCGGCGGTTTTTGGCGATGCCGGAGGAGGTGCTGATTGCCTGCCTGCGCGATCATCAGAAATATTTTTATCTGACCGATGACAAGCAGCGGCTGCTGCCGATGTTTATCACCGTGAGCAACATCGACAGCAGCGCGCCGGCGCAGGTGCGGCGCGGTAACGAGCGCGTGCTGCGGGCGCGCTTGTCGGACGCCGAATTTTTCTGGAACGCGGACCGCACCGCCGGTCTGGATGCGGCTGCCGGGCGGCTGGACGGCCTGCTGTTTCATCATAAACTGGGGACGGTGCAGGACAAAGTCCTTCGCTTGCGTGCATTGGCCGGCCAGATTGCCGCATCGCTCGACGTGCCGGTGGCGCAGGTTGAGCGCGCGGCGGTTTTATGCAAGGCCGATCTGGTCACCGAGATGGTGGCCGAGCTGCCCGAGTTGCAGGGCATTGTCGGGCGCTATTATGCGCTCGAACAGCATGAGCCGAAGGCCGTTGCCGCCGCCATCGAGCAGCACTACCTGCCGCGCTTTGCCGGCGACCGGCTGCCGGAAAATCGCCTCGGCTGCTGTCTTGCGCTGGCCGATCGGATCGACAGCCTGGCGGGGATTTTTGCCAGTGGTGAGGTGCCGACCGGCGACAAGGACCCCTACGCACTGCGGCGGGCGGCGCTCGGGGTGGTGCGGATTTTGATTGAGCGGCGGCTCGAGCTGGATCTGTATGCGCTGCTGGCGACCGCATTGGCGCAATTCGAAACCGACCGGTATCGGCAGTCCGGGTTGGATACCGGCGTGTTGGAGACGGTGTTCGATTACATTACCGAGCGCCTGAAGGGCTATTATCAGCGCGATTTTTCGGCCCGGGAAATCAGCGCAGTGCTGGCCTGCCGGCCGCGCAGCCTGCTGGATTTCGACCACCGACTGCGCGCCTTGCGTGCTTTTTGCCGCGACCGCAGCGCCGACGCAGCGGCGCTGGCCGCGGCCAATAAGCGGATTGCCCATATCCTGCAGCAAGCCGGGCGGGTGGATACGGCGTATCAACCGGAACGGGCGCAGGCGCAGGCGGAAAAAGCGCTCGCCGGTGCCGTTGGCGAATGCCGACAGCGGATTGAGCGCGACCTTGACCGGCGCGAATACGCCGCCGTTTTGCAGGCGCTGGCGGCCTTGCAGCAGCCGATTGACCGGTTTTTCGACCAGGTGATGGTGATGGATAAAGACCCGGCGGTCAAAGCCAATCGACTGGCTTTGCTGTCGGGTGTTCTCCGGTTGTTTTTGACGGTCGCCGACATCTCGACAATACAGGTCGAATAATGCGCCTGATCATTCTTGCGCGCGACGGGGTTATCAATCACGAGCTGCCGGGCCAGGTCTGCTCACCCGAGCAGTGGCGGGCGATTGACGGCAGCCTGCAGGCGATCGCCGACCTGACCCGCATCGGCTATGAGGTGGTTGTCATCACCAATCAGGAGGGCATCGCCGGCGGGTTGTATTCGATCAACACGCTGAACGTCATTCACCGCCGGATGCTGGCCGAGTTGCAGCCGCTGGGCGGTGAAATCAGTGCGATATTTTTTTGCCCGCACGCGCCCGCCGATAACTGTGACTGCCGCAAGCCCAGATCCGGGTTATTTGACGAAGTCGCCAGACGCCTGCAGTGCCCGCTGAAAGGGGTGTACGCGGTCGGGCATACGCTGCGGGACGTGCAGGCGGCGGTGCAGGCGGGGGCGACCCCGGTGCTGGTGCAGACCGGCAACGGCGGGCAGAGTATGCCCGGGATTCAGCGCAGTGTGGACGCCGGCGAGCTGCCACCGGTGGCGACCTATCCCGACCTGGCCGCCTTTGTGGCGCAGTTGCCGAGCGAAAAAGAAGGCTAGTGCGGCCGCTGCTGCGCTTTGTCGGGTCGCTGTTGTTTCTGCTGGGGCAGGTGCTCAGCGCCGCTGTCTTTGGCGTCTTTGCGCCGCTGTTTTTGCTGCTGCCGTCGCTCAGCCGGGCGCGCGTGATCGGCGGCTGGGCGCGGTTCAATCTGTTTGCGCTGCGGTGGCTGTGCGGCATTCGCCACCGGGTCAGCGGCCTGGAAAATCTGCCGCTGCGCCCGAGTGTCATTATTGCCAATCATCAGTCGGCCTGGGAAACGCTGGCGTTTCAGAAAATTTTCCCGCCGCAGTCGTATATTCTCAAACGCGAGCTGCTGCTGCTGCCGTTTTTCGGCTGGGGGCTGGCGGCCAATCGACCGATTGCGATCGATCGGGCGCGTAAAATCGATGCGCTGCGCAGGCTGTTGCGGGAGAGCCGCATCCGTCTGCGGGAAGGCCGCTGGCTGGTGGTTTTCCCGGAAGGCGCGCGCATGCCGCCGGGGCGACCGGGGAAATTTCAGGTCGGCGGGGTGACGATTGCCGCCCGTACCGGGGCCGTGATTGTGCCGGTGGCGCACAATGCGGGGCGGCTGTGGCCGAAGGGCGGCTTTTTCAAATACCCCGGCGTAATTGATGTTGTGGTCGGCCCGCCGATTGAATCGCATGCGCGTACGCCCAAAGAACTCAATCGGCAGGTGGAGCGCTGGATTGGCGACCATGCGGCCCTGCTGCCGCAGTCACGCTAACGGCTCTGACCGGGCGGCGGCGCTGTCAGCTGCTCCGACAATGCGATAAATTGTTGCAAGCTGACATTGTCCGCCCGCTCGCCCGGGTCGAGGTCGCAGGCGGCGATTTGCGCGCTGCTCAGCAGCAACTTCAGCGCGTTGCGCAGGGTTTTGCGGCGCTGGGAAAACGCGGCTTTTACCACCCGCTCAAAACTCGGATAATGCGCGATCGGCTGACAGTGGTCGCGCACAATCAGCCTGACCACGCTGGACATGACTTTGGGCGGCGGTGAAAAGGCCTGCGGCGGAACCTCGAGCACATGCCGGCATTCCAGCGTATGGCTCGACATGACCGACAGCCGCCCCCAGTGCCGGCCGCCGGGTTGGGCCAGCAGTCGAAGGGCGACTTCGCGTTGCAGCATGAACAGCATGTCCTGGATCACCTGCCGGTGCGCGATCAGATGAAACAGCAGCGGGGTGGAGATGTTGTAGGGCAGGTTGCCGATCAGGCGCAGCTTGCCGCCGCCGAGCTCGGCGCAAAGCTGCGTCAGATCGGTTTTCAGAATGTCGGCCTGAATCGATCGCAGCCGCTCGCCGCCGAATTTTTTCCGCAGCAGCGCAACCAGATCGCGGTCCAGCTCGACCACGGTCAGGCTCGGCAGTTGCGCCAGCAGGTGCCGGGTCAGCGCGCCTTCACCGGGGCCAATCTCGACGATGTTTTGCGTCGCCTGCGCCCCAAAGCTGTGCACGATCCGGGCCTGCACAGCGGTGTCGTGCAGGAAATGCTGCGCGAATCGTTTTCTGAACCGAGGCACTGCCGGGTTATCGCGCGGGTTTGGCTGTCCTGGCCCGGTCTTGGTCCGGGTGCATCAGCCCGGCCGGGTGCACGCCATTTGCCGGGCCATATCGATGGCCGCAACCATGCTGTCGGCGCTGGCCTGGCCGCTGCCGGCCAACGACAGCGCGGTGCCGTGGTCTACCGAGGTGCGGATAATCGGCAGGCCGAGCGTGACATTCACGGTTTGCCCGAAGCGCCCGTGCTTGATCACCGGCAGGCCCTGATCGTGGTACATCGCCAGCACCACATCGAGCGCCTCGAGTTGCCGCGGGGTAAAGGCCGTGTCCGCCGGCAATGGCCCAATCAGCCGGTAGCCCTGCTGTCGCAGTGATTCCAGCGCCGGCTGAATGATCTCGATTTCTTCCGTGCCGAGATAGCCGCCTTCCCCGGCGTGCGGGTTGAGGCCGCACACGCCGATGCGCGGCTGGGCGATCCCAAAGCGGCATTTGAGTTCCCGATCGATGACGCGGATGATCTGCTGCAAGCCGTCGACGGTAATCGCCCCGGCCACCTGCGACAGCGGCAGGTGGGTGGTGGCCAGGCACACGCGCAGCTCACCGCTGACCAGCAGCATCACGGAGGTGGCGGCACGGCAGCGCGCGGTGATCCATTCGGTGTGCCCGCTGAAGCGGGTGCCGGCATCATTGATCACGCCCTTGTGCACCGGCGCCGTGATCATCGCGGCGACCTGATGCCGGCGGCATAGATCGACGCAGCGATCGATGCAGGCCAGCACGTAGGCGCTGTTGTCCGGGTTCAGCCGGCCGGGCTGTACCGGAGCGCAGACCGGCTGCGGCAACAGGTTGACCTGCCCGGCCGGCAGGGCGGTTTGCCCCGGCACCCGCCGGGCGGGCGGGTCACACGGCACAATCGGCAGGTTCACGCCCAGCGCCTCGGCGCGCTGTTGCAGCAGTTGCGCATCGGCAACCACCAGCAGATTATCGGTGTCGATTTGCTGTAGCGCCTGCAAGGTAATGTCCGGGCCGATACCGGCCGGCTCCCCGGTACAGATAACCATGCGGGGAGGCGCTGTGACCGGCGCTGCGGCGCTGTCAATCATGCCGGCAGCGACCTCAATAGGGGCGTTTCGACAGTTTCATTTTTCTGCCGGTGCGCACCATATCGAGCCGGTTCAGGAACGTCCCGCCGAGCAGCGGGGTGCCCGGGAATGCGCCGGGGATGACGATGGCTGGAATATCGTAAAGCCGGATGTTGCGGATCGAGATTTGCTTGATGGTGAACGATTTGACCGGCGTGATCCCCGACGCCGTGCTGGCATAGCCGTCCTCACCGCGTTTATACGACAAGCCCAGTCGATCGGCCTGTTGACTGCTGAACGTGACCACATTGGCGCCGGTGTCGATGAGGAAGCGGACGGTATTTTGATTGACTTTTCCGTCGGCATAGAAAAACCCGGACGGGTCGGCCCACAACGTGACCGTATTGCCCGTCGTGGCCTTCGGGGTATACGCTTCCTGCAGGATGGGGGCGGTGGCGCCGTCGGGCAGCAGTATCTGCTGTTGGCCATCGATGCGGATGACGGCGCGCTCACTGCTGGCCTCGACCAACTCGACGCGCGGGTTTTGACTGCTGCCCGGGCTCAATATCAGTTTTTGCCGGTTAAACAAAATAACCGCCCGGTCCTTGCCGGTCACCATCAACTGGACTTCGTCCTCGGCCGCCACGGTGTTGGCACCGCACAGCCAGGCCAATACCAGGCCAATGCAGATAATCGCAAAGCGCACAGGCCGGCCGGCCTGGCCGGCGTCCCCGGTGATCGCATGTTTACCAGTCATCGGGCAGGTGTTCGTATGGGTTGATCTGCCAGCCGAAGCGCTCGAAGTCGATGCGGCTATGCCGGTCGAAACACACCCCCTCGCTGAGCAGCAACTGGCGCTGTTCGCTGTGCCCGTCGCTGGCGCGGCGACAGCTGATTTTGCCCTGGCTATTGATGATTCTGTGCCACGGAATGCCCTCGTCTTTGGGCGTCGCCGCCATGGCATAGCCCACCTGCCGCGCGCCGCAGCCGGCCATGCGTGCAATCCGGCCATAGCTGCACACAGCGCCGCGGGGCACTTGTTTTACGATGCGGTAAATGTCGTCGTAGATAGACAAAATCGGGTTTCGAGCGCGGTAAATGACGATACCATCCGATGGCGATAGTAGCAAAATCTGTCGGTCAGGTGTGGGCAATTGATGTGTGGTCAGATTTCCAGCTAAGTGCTTTGAAGAAGCGCGGTTACGACGAGGTAAAGATTCAAGCATACCTGTCTGGTTTCAATATTCTCAGCAATCTTCAGTTGCTGACCGATTCAGAAAATCTTTCGAAGAATGCCAAACCTTTTGACACATGGATTCAGACGCGAGATGCTACGTTTCGTAAAAAGCACTTAATCCCCAATCCTGGAAATCTCGATTTTGACTCCTTCGAGGAGTTTTCAACATCACGCAGGGCCCTAATTGTGGATTTGCTAAAGGCGTTGTGAACTTAGCGAAGAATAGCGGCTAAAGTCGGTTACAGCGAGCAACGTTTCACCGCTGAGTCAAACTGTTCATGACCGCTTCTGACCGCACTGAGACCTTTGCTGTGATTCTGGTGCTACTGAACGACGAGCGACCGCTGTCGACCTTAAGCAGACGTTCAACAGTGATTAGATTTTCTCGATGATCAGATAGCAATGGACATAATCCATGGCGTGCCCCTCGGGCGCCTCGCGGACCAGGGCCTCATAGCGGTCGTAGAAGCGGTCGATGATGGCCTGGCGTTGCTCGACGGGGCGCGCCGGTGACAACCCGCTGATAAAGGTCGCCTCGCTCCAGGATCTCAGGGTCGGGATATACTCATGGGCGAAGCGCGCGGCGTCGCCATGCGCCTTGAAATCGACGGCGAAGGGGCAATCAACCACTCTGGTCTCCACATGCTCCATCCGGAGCCCGGCCTGGTAGACCGGGTTCGCCGGATCCCGGAACGGCGCGGTGAATTGCGCGACCGTTCGATAACTCTGGGGGAAGTTGGTGTTGATGAACTCTTCGGACGTGATGACGCCGTCGTCTCTCAGCGCCGCCCAGAGCTGGCTGAAAGTGTCGAACATGCTGACCCCGCCGGTCGAGCCGAGATAACGGCCTTTCTCGTCGATGCCGAAATTGAACAGCGCCAACCGGCCACCCGGCGCCAGGTCGGCTGCCCGGTTCAACAGCATTCGCTCCCAATCCAGGCGACCCTGCTCGACATAGGCGTCACGCTCCGCGCCCGCAGCGCCGACCATGTGGACATGGTTCGAGATCACGCCGGGTTGCTCGCTTATGTAGTGGGACGCGGTGGCGGAGAACCCGAGGTTCAGGGTTCCGGCCGGGAAGATCGGTTTGTGAAACGAGGTCGCCGAGGCGAACACAAAGAGATTGTCGATCGCATCGATATAGGTTTCGATATCGGTCTGGCCATGGATGTTCTGGAATACCTGGCTGAAATCGTTGCGCGGCAGGTCGGTATAAACCATCTGGATCGGCCGCGACGGCGCCCGTCGGCGCACCTCCTTCAATACGCTCCCCACCATGGTGACCGAGGTCCCACCATCGGCGCAGCCCATGTCCGACATGGTGAAGGTCGAACCGTCATCGGCGGGGTTCATGCGCTCCAGCGCGTCCATAATCAAATGGGTGGCGCGATCGATGGTGTGTTTGGCACCGATGGTGGCCTTGGAATAATAGCCACCGCCCTTCATTGACATGAATCCGGCGGTCGTGGCGGGTTTACTCATAGCGACTCCAGGGTAGAGAAACCGGGTTATTCGGCGGCTTGCGGGGTTCTCGCCGGCCTGATGTGCTCATGGCCCGGCATCGCCCCTGGGCCAGTCCGGCGGAACCACGCAGGGCAGGAGGCCGTGGGAAGACATCCACGCCGACTTGCCCCGAACGATGGGGTCAGTGTGCGGGCGGCGGATGGCGTTCGCCCGGGAGATATAGGAAGCATAACCGCAATCCACCACATAAAGACAGTGATTATAAAGTCGATATTTTTTCCGTCTACCCCCTTCCCGAGGCGAAATCGTCCTTTTGGGGTCGTCTATCGGATGCAAGCGCCTCATTTGCCAGAATAAGATAGAACTCATTGACGGGTATATGCACCAGAGGCATCAGTCTGACCATCAGTCACATTCTAAACTTACAATTGGATACGGTATGTCAGTTAAACTACTACTAAATTAATCTAAAAAGGAGGTGATTCGTGGAAACTGCTAAGAATATCGCTTTAATAATTGGTAATGTAGGCATAGTATTGACGCTATTCTATGGTTTGAAGAAATACAAACAATCGCTTGCCATAGCTAGAGCAAACAAATTCTTTGAAATGTGGCGTTACATCAAAGAGGATGAGGCTTTTGTCCGTATTTTTAGAATGTTAGAAGCTAACTCGCCAGAATTGGCGCAACTACCATTCGCAGAAAAACTGTTCTTTCTTGGTTTCTACGAGAAAATAGCCATACTTGTGAATTCTGGTTTAATGAAAAAACATGTGGCGCATTACATGTTTTCATACTATGCAATCCGTTGCTGGGAAAGTGACTACTTTTGGGCAGATATAAAGCGAGATGGCCAGTATTGGCAGCTTTTTTGCAACTTTGCAGAGCAAATGCAGGCTATTGAAGCAAAAGCCAATTTTTGCTTGAAGAATTACAAACTGTGACAACTGCATAAGCTCAGAAACCTTTGGTACTCCGTACCAACAGGAGCGCCATGCAAACCCACTATACCGGATACCGCATCCGGGGGGTTACCGGGTAGCCGATTCAGGGCATGTCTGAGGGATGACGTCCAACTGACTGCCAAAGGTACTGGACGGTGAATTCAATTGACAAGTGCAATGTCACCGCTGATGGGAAGGTGAGATTTCGGGGCGGTGACTGGGCCGTGCGGCGGCCCTCACCCCGGCCCTCTCCCACAGGGAGAGGGTGTTTTCGGTTATCCCGGAGGGCGAAGGCGGTTGTCGGCTTTAGCCCTCTCCCTGTGGGAGAGGGTTGGGTGAGGGTGGGCCGGCACACGTCTATAACAGCTCGCCACGCGACCCGCCGAGCGACAACCGGCATGGCCAACGGAGTTTGGCGGCATGGCACCACCGGTTGCACTTCGGGGTTGCATCCACCGATCCATACAAGCGGTTTGTTTTTATTCGCATTACCGCTAAAATGGCCGGGTCGAAATCCCATGTTATGTTGCATAATCCGGTGCTCCCATGTTTGATCTGCTCAAGGCGGGTGGTTTTTTAATCTGGCCGATTCTGCTCTGTTCGGTGATTGCGCTTGCCATCGTGGTCGAGCGATGTGTTGCCCTGCGCAAGCAGGAAGTGGCGCCGACCGGGCTGCTCAATCGGATTGGTGCGCTGCTGAAAAAAGGCAGCCTGGATACCGGGGTTATCAATCAGATTGAAGAAAATTCTGCATTGGGCCGGGTTTTGGCGGCCGGTTTGCGCAATCCCAATCAGCATCGGGTGGTGGTTAAAGAGGCCATCGAAGAGGCCGGCCGCCATGTCGTGCATGAGCTGGAAAGAAACCTGCAAACGCTCGGCACCATCGCCACCGTCACCCCGCTGCTGGGGCTGTTGGGGACGGTGATCGGCATGATCAAGGTGTTTGCCGCGATTACGGTGCTGGGCACCGGCGACCCGCAGGCGTTGGCGGAGGGCATTTCAGAGGCGCTGGTGACGACCGCTGCCGGGCTGTCGGTGGGCATCCCCAGCCTGATGTTTTATCGCTTTTTTCGCGGCAAAGTGAGTGAGCTGACGGTCGATATGGAGCAGCAGGCGCTACAGTTCATGAAGCTGTTGAAGCACAACCCGTAAGCGCTATCCGACCCGCCCTGAACGCAACACGACGATGAGATTTCGCCCCCGCCAGCTGGACACCGATACCGAGATCAACCTGACCCCGTTGATTGATGTGGTGTTTCTGCTGTTGATATTTTTTATGGTGACGACGACTTTCTCGAAAGAAGCCGAGGTCAAAGTGCAACTGCCGGAGGCGGGGTCGGCGGAAAACGTCACCCGCGACAATGTGCTGGTTATCCAGATCGACCAGCTGGGGCAGTTTTCGGTCAAGGGGGCGGCCGATGAACACCCGCGCCAACTGGTCAATTCCAGCCACCGGACGCTGCAAGCAACCATCCGCCAGGCGGCCAGCCAGATGGAGCAGCCGGTGGTGCTGATTCGCGCCGACCGGCTGACCGCGCACGAGAACGTGGTCAAAGCCATGGATGCGGCGCGCCGGCTGGGGCTGTATCAGATCACGTTTGCGACCGACACCCAATAAGCCGCCGCCGCGCGCGGCGGTTTGCTATTCCACCGTTACCGACTTGGCCAGGTTGCGCGGCTTGTCGATATCGGTGCCCTTGATCAGCGCGACGTGGTAGGCCAGCAACTGCAACGGCAGGACAAAAATGATCGGCGCAATGCTGTCGTCCACCGTCGGGACGTTGATCACTTGCAGGTTTTTCTGATCGCTGAAATTGACCTGATCGTCGGCAAAGACGATCAGTTTTCCGCCGCGCGCCTTGACGGTCTCGATGTTGGCCCGAAGCTTGCCCAGCAGGCGATCATTCGGCGCCACTGACACCACCGGCATGTTTTCATCAACCAGCGCCAGCGGGCCGTGTTTGAGCTCACCGGCGGGGTAGGCTTCGGCGTGAATATAGGATATTTCCTTAAGCTTTAGCGCCCCCTCCAGCGCGATCGGGAAGTGGGCGCCACGGCCAAGAAACAACGCATGCTGCTTGTTGGCAAACTGCTCGGCGATGCGCTGGATTTGCGGCTCGAGTTGCAGCGCCGCTTCGACCTTGGTCGGCAGCCCGCGCAGTTGGGCAACCAGCTGCGCCTCCGCGTCCGCGTCGAGGCCGAAACGGCGGCCAAGGGCAATCACCAGCAGCCGCAGCGCAGTAATCTGCGTGGTGAAGGCCTTGGTCGAGGCGACGCCAATTTCCGTCCCCGCATGCGTCATCAGCACCAGGTCGGAGGCGCGCACCAGTGAGCTTTCCGGCGTATTGCAGATGGTCAGCGACGCCTGATAGCCCAGTTGCCGGGCGACCGTCAGCGCCGACAGCGTGTCGACGGTTTCGCCCGACTGCGACAAGGTCACCACCAGGCAGTGCGCCGGCACCGCGTGCGGGCGGCAGCGAAACTCGCTGGCGATTTCCACCTGGCACGGAATACCGATTTCCTCCAGCCAGTAGGCGGCGACCATGCCGGCGTAATAGCTACTGCCGCAGGCGATGATCTGCACCGCGCGGGTGCGGTCGAAAATCGCCTGCGCCGGCGGGCCAAAACAGGCTTCGAGCAGGCGGGCGTCGGTAACCCGGCCTTCCAGCGTATTGGCGATGGCGACGCTTTGTTCGTGAATTTCCTTGTGCATGTGGTGCCGATGCTCGCCCAGATCGGCCGCATCGGTAGACAGACTGCTGACGCGCCGGCGGCGCTGCTGCCGCTGCCCGGCTTGATCCGTAATCTGAATATCGCCGGCCTGAATATCGACCACATCACCGTCTTCGAGCACCAGAAAATCCCGCGTAACGGCAACCAGGGCGGCCATGTCCGAGGCGATGAAGGTCTCGCCGTCGCCGATGCCGACCACCAGCGGCGAGCCCCGGCTGGCGCCGATCAGGCGCCCCGGCTGGTCGGCGCTGATCAGGCCGATGGCATAAGCGCCTTCGAGCCGGCTCAGGGTGTGGTCCACCGCTTGTCGTAAATCCTGGCCGTCATTGACCCGCTGATAAATCAGATTGACGATCACCTCGGTGTCGGTATCGGAGCTGCACTCGATGCCGTCGGCGTGCAGTTGCGCGCGCAGCACGGCGTGATTTTCTATGATCCCGTTGCAGACCAGCGCGAGCGCGCCGCCGGTATGCGGATGCGCATTGTGCTCGGTTGCCGGGCCGTGCGTGGCCCAGCGGGTGTGGGCAATGCCGGTGGCGCCGGCCGGGCGGGCATCGCCGACCAGCGCGCGCTCCAATTCGGCGATGCGCCCAACCCGTCGGATGCGGGTCAGCCGCCGGTCGTGATCGACCAGGGCGATGCCGGCCGAGTCATAGCCGCGATATTCCAGCCGCTGCAACCCGCCCAGCAATATCGGCAGAACGTCACGCCCGGCGACGGCGCCAACTATGCCGCACATCGCTGCCACCGCCTGCCGTCGGCCATTGCGCGCGCGGCGGCGCGTATTTTGTGTTCTGTCATGTTATCGGTTTGGCGGCTTTGGCCGGCCGCGACCAATCGGCAATCATCCGCTGCCGGCAGCGGGCAACCGCCAGACTGTTGCCGGCAACGTGGTCGGTAATCGTCGAGCCGGCGCCGATGGTCGCGCCGGCGTCGATTTGCAGCGGCGCTATCAGCTGGGTGCCGGAGCCGACGAACACATCATCGCCGATCACCGTGCGGTGCTTGTCGGCGCCGTCGTAATTGCAGGTAATCACCCCGGCGCCGATATTGACCCGCTGCCCGACGACACTGTCGCCGATATAGCTTAAATGGTTGATTTTGGAATCGGACGCAATCCGGCTTTTTTTGATCTCGACAAAATTGCCGATGCGCACCCGATCCGCCAGCCGGGTGTCGGGCCGAAGGCGGGCGAACGGACCAACTTCACAGCCGGCGCCGAGCACGGCGCGGTCGAGTATGCTGTTGGCTTTGATGATGCAGCCGTCGCCGAGCGTGACGTTGTGCAGCAGGCAGTTGGCACCGATCCGGCAGCCGGCGCCGATGCGGTTCTCGCCTTCGAGGATGACGTTGACGTCAACCTCGCAGTCCTGCCCGAAGTGGCAGGCGCCGCGGACCTCAACCCGCGCCGGGTCGAGCAGCGTCACGCCGGCCAGCATCAACCGCTCGGTTTGACGACGCTGCCAGATGCGCTCGACCCGCGCCAGCTCGACCCGGTCGTTGACGCCCAGTATTTCCGCCGCGCAATCCGGCTGTACCGACTCAATTTGCACCCCGTCCGCCGCCGCCTGCGCAATGATATCGGTCAAATAAAATTCGCCCTGTGCATTGTTGCACTCGACCCGCGCCAGCCAGGCCGCAATCCGGGCGGCCTGGCCGCAGATGAAATTGGTGTTGATCTCGCAGATGTTTTTCTGCTCCGCCGTGGCGTCCTCCTCCTCGACCACGGCGACGATGTTCTGCCGCTGATCGCGCACGATGCGGCCCAGTCCGGTCGGCTGCTCGAGGGTCGCACTCAGCAGCACCAGATCGCCGCTGCGGCGCACCAGTCGGCGCAGGCTGTCGGCGCCAATCAGCGGGATATCGCCGTTCAGGATCAACAACCGGGCCGCCGGGTCAATTGCCGGCAGTGCCTGCGATACGGCGTGCCCGGTGCCCAGCTGCGGCTGCTGAATGTGCCAGTCGATGCCGCTTATCCCGATATTTTCCAGCGTGTTGCGCACCTGCTCGGCGCGCTCGCCGATGACGACATGAACCCGCTCGGGTTGCAGCGACTGCGCGGTGGCGATGATATGCTGCAAGATCGGCTGGCCGCCGACCGGATGGAGCACTTTGGGCCGGCTGGAGCGCATGCGCGTGCTTTTGCCGGCAGCCAGAATGACGATTTCAACGGGGGGCATCATAAATTGTATTCATTACTGCCGGCGGGCCGGTTTGCCGGAGCGGGCGTCAACCCGGCGCAGGCGCAGTGACCGCCGAACCGCTCGTCGATCAACACCGCCGGAAATACGCCGCCATCGGTGATAAAACATTGCCTGCAACGCGCTGACCGATTAGGATTCAGGTATTACATTCTACCCGCCCGCCGCGAACTTTGCCGGGAAAATATGCCGGAAAAAGATGCCTTCAGACGAATTAAATCAAATTCAGCAGCAGATCCCCCACGCCAGCCCGATCGACCCGGTTGAGCTGGATCTGGAGAGCGAAGTGCAGTTCAACTGCCACCCCGGCATTTCCTGCTTCAACGCCTGCTGCAAGAATATCGATATTACGCTGATGCCGTACGACATCATGCGGCTGAAACGGCGTCAGGGCATGACCTCTGCGCAGTGGGTGGCGCGCTATACGGTGCCGTTTCCGATGGATGTACACCACCTGCCCGGGCTCAAAATGGCGACCAAACCGGGCACCTCGGAATGCGTGTTTCTCGAGCCATCCGGGTGCAGCGTGTACAGCGACCGCCCGTCCGCCTGCCGCTATTATGCCCTGGGCTCGATGGGGGTCAAAAAGCAATCCGGCGTGCAGGTCGAAGACCTCTATTTTCTGGTCAAAGAAGACCACTGCAAGGGCCACGACGAACCGGTCACCATCAAGGTCAAGGACTATCTCGAGCAGCAGGGCTTGACGCAGTACGATGCGATCAACCGGCAATGGCGCGATATTGTGCTGAAAAAACGCTCTTCCGGCCCGACCGTTGGCCGGCCCACGGATCGCTCGCTGCAATTGTTCGATATGTGCAGCTACGATATAGACAACTTCCGGCTGTTTCTGCAAACCGACGGCTTCAATGACGTATTCGAGCTGAGTGCGGCGGAGCAGGCCGAGTTGCTGGCGGATGAAGACCGGTTGTTTCTCTTCGCCTGTCGATTTCTCAAGCAGGTGTTATTTGGCGAACAGTCGATCAAGCGCAAACCGGGCGCGCGGGCGCGGCGGCTGGCAAAACAGGCCGAGCGATCCGCGTCGCAACCCGGTGCTGACTGATTGTTGGCCGGGTGGGGCGGCGCGTGCAGATGCGCCATTGGCTGGTCGGTTTTATCGTTGCTGATCGCCCCGGTCGCGCCTGACTTTCTCTCTTTTTTTGCTCTCCATTTTCCTCATCTCTCCCGCCCGGGGACTATGTAAGTCCGGGCATACAGGTAACACTTTTTCTTCATTATAGCGGGCGCCTGAGCCGCCACCGCCCACCCCGAACACGCAATAAAATTGAACCCACTGTTTTTCGGAGGCTATCGAGATGCAAATGGATAAATTGACGACCAAATTTCAGCAGGCGCTGGCCGCCGCGCAGAGCCTTGCCAACCGACACGATCATCAGTTCATCGAGCCCGCCCATCTGATGCTGGCGATGCTCGAGCAGGATGATGGCGGGGTGCGCCACCTGTTGGCGCAAAGCGGCGCCAACGTCCATTCATTGCGCGCCAGTCTGGGCGCCAGCCTGGACAACATCGCTCAGGTCGAGGGTACTGCCGGCGACGTCGGCTTGTCGCACGCGCTCGACCGGCTGCTCAACGTGTGCGAGAAAATCGCCCACGGGCGCAACGACGATTACATTGCCAGCGAAAACTTTGTGCTCGCCGGGTTGCAGGATCGGGGTGCTTTGGGCGCGGCGTTGAAACGCGCCGGGGCCGACAAGGAGCGCTTCAACGCCGCGCTTGATGCGCTGCGCGACGGTCAGGCGGTGCGTGATCCGAATGCCGAAGAGCACCGCCGGGCGCTGGAGAAATATACCGTCGATATTACCGAACGGGCGGCGCAGGGCAAGCTCGACCCGGTGATCGGGCGCGACGACGAAATCCGCCGCACGATTCAGGTATTGCAGCGCCGCACCAAAAACAACCCGGTGCTGATAGGCGAGCCCGGGGTCGGCAAGACCGCGATTATCGAGGGGCTGGCGCAGCGCATTGTCGATCACGAAGTGCCCGACGGGGTGCGCAACAAACGGGTGCTGGCGCTCGACCTGGGCGCCTTGCTGGCGGGCGCCAAGTATCGGGGTGAATTTGAAGAGCGGCTGAAGGCGGTGCTGAATGATCTGAGCCGGCAGGAAGGGCAGATCATTTTGTTTGTCGATGAGCTGCATACCATGGTCGGCGCCGGCAAGGCCGAGGGCGCGCTCGATGCCGGCAATATGCTGAAGCCGGCGCTGGCGCGCGGTGAGCTGCATTGCGTCGGCGCCACCACGCTGAATGAATACCGGCAGTATATCGAACCGGATGCCGCGCTGGAGCGCCGCTTTCAGAAGGTGCTGATCGAGCAGCCGAGTGTGCAAGACACGATTGCGATTCTGCGCGGCTTGAAGGAGCGCTACGAGGTGCACCACGGGGTGGACATCCACGACCCGGCGATTGTCGCCGCCGCCACGCTGTCGCACCGCTACATCACCGACCGCAATCTGCCGGACAAGGCGATCGATCTGATTGACGAGGCGGCCAGCCGGATTCGTATGGAGATCGACTCCAAACCCGAAGCCATGGACAAGCTCGAGCGCAAATTGATTCAATTCAAAATCGAGCGTGAGGCACTGAAGAAAGAGAGCGATGAGGCGTCGGTCAAACGGCTGGCCGATCTGGAATCGGAGATTGCCGATCTCGAGCGCCGCTATGCCGATTTAGAGGAAACCTGGAAGGCGGAAAAAGCCGCGGTGCGGGGCGAACAGGCGATCAAGGAAAAACTCGACCACCTGCGGATTGAATTTGAAGCGGCCAAACGCGCCGGCGACTTGACGCGCATGGCGGAGTTGCAGTATGGCCGCATCCCCGAGCTGGAGAAGCAGTTGGCGGCTGCCAATCAACAGCAGCAGGATACGACGCTGCTGAAAAACAGTGTAACCGAAGACGAAATTGCCGAAGTGGTCAGCCGCTGGACCGGCATTCCGGTCGCCCGCATGCTTGCCGGCGAGCGCGACAAGCTGCTGCAAATGGAAGCCAACCTGCATCGGCGGGTGATCGCGCAGGAGGCGGCAATTACCGCGGTAGCGAACGCGATTCGCCGCTCGCGCGCCGGGCTGTCCGACCCCGGTCGGCCGTACGGCTCATTTTTGTTTCTCGGGCCGACCGGCGTCGGCAAAACCGAGTTGACCAAGGCGCTGGCCGAGTTTCTCTTCGACAGCGACCAATCGATGGTGCGCATCGATATGTCCGAGCTGATGGAGCAGCACGCGGTGGCCAGGCTGATCGGCGCACCGCCGGGCTATGTCGGCTATGCCGAAGGCGGCTATCTGACCGAAGCGGTGCGCCGCCGCCCGTATTCGGTGATTCTGCTGGACGAGGTCGAAAAGGCGCACCCGGACATCTTCAATCTGCTGCTGCAAGTGCTCGACGACGGGCGGCTGACCGACAGCCACGGGCGCACGGTCGATTTCAGGAATACGGTGATTATCATGACGTCGAATCTGGGCTCGGACCTGATTCAGGAGATGAGCACCGATGCCGACAGCGACTACACGCAAATGAAAAACGCCGTGATGGAGATGGTGCGCGGCCATTTTCGCCCCGAGTTTCTCAACCGCATCGATGACCTGATCGTGTTTCATCCGCTGGGCCAGGATCACCTGACGGAAATCGCCAAAATCCAGATCGCATCACTCTGCCGGCGTCTGCGGCAACAGCGCGACCTGGAGCTGGTATTTTCACCCGAGGCGCTGGCCAGGCTGGTACAGATCGGGTTCGACCCGGTCTATGGTGCCAGGCCGCTTAAACGGGCGCTCCAGACCGAGATCGAAAACCCGCTGGCGCAGGTCATACTGGCAGGCCACTATACCGCCGGCGAACGGGTTGAGGTGGTGTTTGACCGCGATAAGAATGCGTTCGAGTTTCAGAGCCCGCAAGCAGCGGCCGCAGCCCAGCGTATCGCCGGATAATCGCCCCGGCAGCCTGTTGGCCCCTTTTTTCTCCCTCTCCCCCCGGGAGAGGGCCGGGGTGAGGGCAAAAAGCAGCCGCATGTCGACGCCGGCTAACTGTATGCGCAGATTGCCGGCAACGGGTACGGGTTGAGATTTTCCCCCTCACCCTTAATCCCTCTCCCAAAGTGGAGAGGGAGATCGTTGGTTGCGTGTTCGGTACCCCATCCATAAACCGGAGCGTCTGCCGGTATCCGGTCACGCAGGTCGGGAGGACACCACAATATTGCCGGTTGCGGTCAGCGGGAATAAACCGGTTCCTCGTCAGGCTATACTGCATGGATTGGCATGTCCGACAGCCTGCCAGATCGGTGCAGCCACCCCCCGACCGCCGGCGTGCCGTCATCGCCGCCGGTGGTCTTCCGTCGATTGATAATGCAGCGCCGAGACCTGCTCCGCCAGAATGCCGATCATAAACACAATCACCGACGCCAGCAGCAGCACCGCGCCCATATTGGTAAAGCGGCTTTCGGTCGCGTAGGTATAGCCGTAATACAGCATCCCGGTGAGAAAACACGCCGCGCTGACCGGCAGGAAGACGCGCATCGGCGAGTACAGCGCGGCGATCTTGAGGATGATCAGCAGGAACCGCAGGCCGTCTTTCAGCGGCCGGATATTGCTCTTGCCGACCCGCTGCCGCACCTCGACCGGCAGGTAGGTGAGCGGGTAGCCGGTGCGCAGGAAGGCCATCGTAATCGTCGTCGGGTAGGAAAAACCGTTCGGCAGCAGGTACAAAAACCGGTTGAATTTCTCCGCCCGCACGGCGCGAAAGCCGGAAGTGAGATCGGCAATCTCAAAGCCGGTCATCAGCGCGGCCAGTTTGTTGTACGCCAGATTGACCCAGCGCCGCGCCCGCGACGCCTGCGACGCCGCAGTGCGCGCGCCAATCGCCATGTCGTAACCCTGCTCGAGCGCACCGAGCAGCACGGCTATGTCCTGCGGCTGATGCTGCCCGTCGGCGTCCATCAACACCAATATCTCGCCGGTGGCGGCGCGGGCGCCGGCTTTGATGGCCGCGCCGTTGCCGATTGAATACGGGTGGCGAATCAACCGGTCGGCGACGCCGGCGGCGATGCGCCCGGTGTCGTCGTCCGAGCCGTCATCAACGACAATCAACTCGGCGGCGGGGTGGCGATGCTTGATTTCATTCAGCAGCGCCTCGAGGCCGTGGCTTTCGTTTTTGGCCGGGATGATGATGGAGATCGGAGGTGAGATCGTGGGCGAATCGGTCATGGGCATCAATCGGGTGCGGATGGAAATACGAGGCCGGCCAGGCGCGTCATCTGGGATACCTCAAACCGCCTGCCGATGAATCATAGCACGGTCGGCCCGGCCTGCCGCCATCCGGGGAAGATGGCGCTGCCGCCGTCAATCGCTATACGGGCGGGATAATACCGTGTCCATTCAGCGCATAAGGGCTGGGTCACCGAACGGCACCGGCGCATGACAACCCGCCCGCCGCTGTACTCCTCTGATTTGATCGGGAGAAACCCTGGAAAACCAGTCAGATCAGGCTGATAAAGCGGTAATTCGAGCATGGATGCAACCGCAGCCAGGCCCGCATTCCCCGCCACGCGATGGCAATATAACCCCGCTCGCCTACGCCAGACGGCATTTTTTCCGCTATACTGGGTGGCTATTACCGAGACAAGACGATGAGCACCACCGCGCTATACAAAGCCCTGATTGAAGCGCATGTATCCGAGGATACCGCCGAACGAGCGGTGGAAGGCCTGGCCTACGCGAGGGAGGTGGCGACCAAAACCGACCTGGTTGAATCAAAAACCGAATTAAAAGAAGATATCAGTGAATTAAGAGTCGAATTAAAACAAGACATCGGTGAATTAAGAGTCGAATTAAAACAAGACATCGGTGAATTAAAACAAGACATCAGCGAATTAAGAGCCGAATTCAAACAAGACATCAGCGAATTAAGAGCCGAATTCAAACAAGACATCGGCGAATTAAGAACCGAATTCAAACAAGACATCGGCGAATTAAGGGTTGAGCTAAAAGGAGATATCGGCGCATTGGAGACCAAAATCACCACATTGGAGACCAAAATGCTGCGCTGGAGCATTGTTATGACCGGTATCACCATTGGTGCAGTCGGGTTAATCGTGAAGCTGTAGGCGGATCGGTTCAAAAACAGATGCACACTCGCCCCCGCGGGAGAAACCATGCAAACCCGGGGAGCCCGATTAGACCATGCTGAATTACGGTGTAATTCGATGATTGCAGCAACCGCATCCAGGCCGGCATTCCCCGCCACGCGACGGCAATATACCTCCGCTCGCCTGCTCAAGCGGCATTTTTCCGCTATACTGGTCGGCGACATTACCGAGATGAGACGATGAGCACCACGGCCCTGTACAAAGCCCTGATTGAAGCGCATGTATCCGAGGATACCGCCGAACGAGCGGTGGAAGGCCTGGCCTACGCGAGGGAGGTGGCGACCAAAACCGACCTGGCTGAATTAAAAACTGAATTAAAAGAAGATATCAGTGAATTAAGAGTCGAATTCAAACAAGACATCGGTGAATTAAAACAAGACATCAGCGAATTAAGAGCCGAATTCAAACAAGACATCGGCGAATTAAGGGTTGAGCTAAAAGGAGATATCGGCGCATTGGAGACTAAAATCACCGCGTTGGAGACCAAAATGCTGCGCTGGAGCATTGTTATGACCGGTATCACCATTGGTGCAGTCGGGTTAATCGTGAAGCTGTAGGCGGATCGGTTCAGAAACAGATGCATGCCTCGCCCCCGCGGGAGAAACCATGCAAACCCGGGGAGCCCGATTAGACCATGCTGAATTACGGTGTAATTCGATGATTGCAGCAACCGCACCCAGGCCGGCATTTCCCGCCACGCGACGGCAATATACCTCCGCTCGTTTACTCAAGCGGCATTTTTCCGCTATACTGGTCGGCGACATTACCGAGATGAGACGATGAGCACCACCGCGCTATACAAAGCCCTGATTGAAGCGCATGTATCCGAGGATACCGCCGAACGAGCGGTGGAAGGCCTGGCCTACGCGAGGGAGGTGGCGACCAAAACCGACCTGGCTGAATTAAAAACCGAATTAAAACAAGATATCAGCGAATTAAGAGCCGAATTCAAACAAGACATCGGCGAATTAAGAGTCGAATTCAAACAAGACATCAGCGAATTAAAAGGAGACATCGGCGAATTAAAAGGAGACATCGGCGAATTAAAAGGAGGCATCGCCGCGTTGGAGACCAAAATGCTGCGCTGGAGCATTGTTATGACCGGCATCACCATTGGTGCAGTCGGATTAATCGTGAAGCTGTAGGCGGATCGGTTCAGAAACAGATGCATGCCTCGCCCCCGCGGGAGAAACCATGCAAACCCGGGGAACCCGATTAGACCATGCTGAATTACGGTGTAATTCGATGATTGCAGCAACCGCACCCAGGCCGGCATTTCCCGCCACGCGACGGCAATATACCTCCGCTCGTTTACTCAAGCGGCATTTTTCCGCTATACTGGTCGGTGGCATTACCGAGATGAGACGATGAGCACCACGGCCCTGTACAAAGCCCTGATTGAAGCGCATGTATCCGAGGATACCGCCGAACGAGCGGTGGAAGGCCTGGCCTACGCGAGGGAGGTGGCGACCAAAACCGACCTGGCTGAATTAAAAACCGAATTAAAACAAGATATCAGCGAATTAAGAGCCGAATTAAAACAAGACATCGGCGAATTAAGAGTCGAATTCAAACAAGACATCGGCGAATTAAGAGCCGAATTAAAACAAGACATCGGCGAATTAAGAGTCGAATTAAAACAAGACATCGGCGAAGTAAAAGGAGGCATCGCCGCGTTGGAGACCAAAATGCTGCGCTGGAGCATTACCATGACCGGCGTTGTCATCGGCGCAGTTGCATTAATCATTACCGTATTTGGGTTAATCGTGAAGCTGTAGGCGGATCGGTTCAGAAACAGATGCATGCCTCGCCCCCGCGGGAGAAACCATGCAAACCCGGGGAACCCGATTAGACCATGCTGAATTACGGTGTAATTCGATGATTGCAGCAACCGCATCCAGGCCGGCATTTCCCGCCACGCGACGGCAATATACCTCCGCTCGCCTGCTCAAGCGGCATTTTTCCGCTATACTGGTCGGTGGCATTACCGAGATGAGACGATGAGCACCACGGCCCTGTACAAAGCCCTGATTGAAGCGCATGTATCCGAGGATACCGCCGAACGAGCGGTGGAAGGCCTGGCCTACGCGAGGGAGGTGGCGACCAAAACCGACCTGGCTGAATTAAAAACCGAATTAAAACAAGATATCAGCGAATTAAGAGCCGAATTAAAACAAGACATCAGCGAATTAAGAGTCGAATTCAAACAAGACATCAGTGAATTAAAAGGAGACATCGGCGAATTAAAAGGAGGCATCGCCGCGCTGGAGACCAAAATGCTGCGCTGGAGCATTACCATGACCGGCGTTGTCATCGGCGCAGTTGCATTAATCATTACCGTATTTGGGTTAATCGTGAAGCTGTAGGCGGATCGGTTCAGAAACAGATACATGCCTCGCCCCCGCGGGAGAAACCATGCAAACCCGGGGAACCCGATTAGACCATGCTGAATTACGGTGTCATTCGATGATTGCAGCAGCCGCACCCAGGCCGGCATTCCCCGCCACGCGATGGCAATATACCTCCGCTCGCCTGCTCAAACGGCATTTTTCCGCTATACTGGTCGGCGACATTACCGAGGTGAGACGATGAGCACCACCGCGCTATACAAAGCCCTGATTGAAGCGCATGTATCCGAGGATACCGCCGAACGAGCGGTGGAAGGCCTGGCCTACGCGAGGGAGGTGGCGACCAAAACCGACCTGGTTGAATTAAAAACCGAATTAAAACAAGACATCGGCGAATTAAGAGCCGAATTAAAACAAGACATCGGCGAAGTAAAAGGAGGCATCACCGCGCTGGAAACCAAAATGCTGCACTGGAGCATTACCATGACTGGCGTTGTCATCGGCGCAGTTGCATTAATCATTACCGTATTTGGGTTAATCGTGAAGCTGTAGGCGGATCGGTTCAGAAACAGATGCATGCCTCGCCCCCGCGGGAGAAACCATGCAAACCCGGGGAACCCGATTAGACCATGCTGAATTACGGTGTCATTCGATGATTGCAACAACCGCACCCAGGCCGGCATTCCCCGCCACGCGACGGCAATATACCTCCGCTCGCCTGCTCAAGCGGCATTTTTCCGCCATACTGGTCGGCGACATTACCGAGACAAGACGATGAGCACCACGGCCCTGTACAAAGCCCTGATTGAAGCGCATGTATCCGAGGATACCGCCGAACGAGCGGTGGAAGGTCTGGCCTACGCGAGGGAGGTGGCGACCAAAACCGACCTGGCTGAATTAAAAACCGAATTAAGGCAACTCTGATTTATTGCCATATATTGTTTATAATACCGTATATCGTTATCAGAGGAACAATGTCATGCAACAAACCCTTTACGAAAACGGATTCGAGAAATTTCGCAAGAAGACCCGTAAAGAGAAATTCCCGGAAGAGATGGGGACTCTTATCCCCTGAAAAGAACTGACCGAAGTAAGCAAGTCCTTTTGTCCCCATCCAAAGGGATCGGGACGTCGCCCGACAGGCATCGAACGCATGCTGTGGATCCATTTTCTCCAACATTGGTTTAACCTGTCGGACCCAGCCGCAGAAGAAGCCTTGTACGACTCCCGCGCATTGCGCCGGTTTATAGGCATTGACCTCGGTAGAGAACCGGTTCCCGATGAGACCACCCTGTGAAAATTCCGCCATTTGATAAGGATTTGACGCAAGCGAAGGACCACCGAAACCGACCGTTGACGGATATACAGCGTTCTCGAAACCGGAACAAGCCCCGGGTGCGAGCCAAGGTGGAACATCAGTTTGGCATTATCAAGCAGCAGTTTGAATTTTTCAAAGTGCGCTACCGGGGACTGGATAAGAATACTCATCGCTTGTTCGTGGCCTGTGCTTTGAGTAATCTGGTGATGGCCAGGAATCGGTTGTTGAGACGAAAGCGGCTGGAATTGCAGGTAAGTTGCGCCTGAAAAAAGTCAAAAATTTTCATGTATTGATCGGATGTTCCCTAAAATAAACCTGGAGATTGTGCAATGATAAAAAGCACCAAGAGAAAAATTGACCATGCCGATTCTTTTGTGTTTCGCAATGAACGGCCGTGGCCCGTTCCACGCCTCAAGCGAGCGGCGATTGTCGGTCACACGACTGCAAATTCATCCAAAATCTGGATTCGCACCGGTGGTCTCGGCGAATATAAATTTATTACCTGTCCAAATACCGCGCAAAATGCTATCGATAAAATTGGTGAAATGGTCACGGTGAAAAACACCCACTCCAGCCTGTTGCGGGGAATCAGCAAAACCAAAACAGTGGACTTTTCCATCGCCGACTTCGACGATGACACCACGCATGTCGTGCGATTGGATGACCTGAAGCCTGACACGCAATATCGTTACATGGTACTCCAAAAGTCGCAAGAGAACGGCAATGGGTGGCGCGCAATCATCGGCGCTGACAAAATTGGAGTGGGCGCAGCACAGCGACGCGGCCTGACATTCCGGACATTGAGTGACGACCCAATGCAACCTTTCAGCTTCGCTTTTTTCAGTTGTCATAATCCGTTTGTAGAAAAGGGATTCTTCTCGTTTTCCAGGCAGATTACAACCCAAAATATGGAATCCTGGGCTGCGCTTACTCAAACTTTGCATCGTCACAGTGAACGCAATGACAAACGATTGGCTTTTGTCGTATCCGGAGGCGACCAAGTGTATACCGATGGTCGTTCGGCCATCAGCATTTGGGATTTTCTATACAAGGTGATGCGGAAAGAAAACGACAAATTGCTCCCTGAAGAAGGAACAATGCTGACTTGGTTCCGCGACATTTTCCGTGGATATTGGGGATTTCAGGATGTGCGCGAAGTTTTCTCGAATTATCCGACCTATATGATTTGGGATGATCATGAAATCGGTGATGGGTGGGGATCTTTTGATACGCCTGGCAGTGGTCGTAAAAATCCCTGCCACCATCCAATCTATGCAAAGGCGAAACAGACCGGGTTGACACCTGAAGATGCTGAGAAACTATTGCACCGAATGTTCAACGCTGCCAAAGAGGCATATAAGGAATACGCGCATAGCCACAACCCGGATACAAAAATGGGCGAATGGCATTACCACTTCAACCACGGCGGATGCCGCTTCTTTGTGCTGGATGGTCGCGGGCATCGTAATATCAATCGAGCGAAATACCGAATTCACGGTGAAAAGCAAATAAAAGCGTTTGCAGAGTTTGTCCGCGGATTGAATCCGAAAAAGGACAAATTTCTGTTCGTCGTTTCCGCCGTGCCGGTTCTACACACCACCAATCGGATAGTCGGGCTTGAAGACAAAGAGGCATTCAATTTAACTCGAGGAGGCGACCGCGACGATTTGCGCGATGGCTGGGAGCATTCTCTGCATAATGCCGAGCGCAAAGCATTTAAGCACATCCTTTGGCAGGCCGCGAATAAAGGTATTCGCATCGCCATACTGTCCGGTGATGTCCACGCCTCCGCTGCATTTCGACTCGAGAAAAAAGGAATTAATTTTCCTATCTATCAATTGACTTCGAGCGCTATCACTTACCACCTCGGTTGGGTTGGGGAAAAATTTGCGAAGTATGTCTTACCCGCCAGCGAAGAGGGAAAAACTGAAGATGGAGAAGATTTTACTCGCCTGGCTTTGAGTGTAAAAAGCCCTTATTCCATCGTGCAAATCGATCCCGGGAGTGGAAAAGCGGTTTTTCAACTGTACAGTGCTGAACAAACTCCAAGCCACAGCGATCCATCGAAAACCGATTTGCGCACCAATTCCGCGCAAAGAATTGAGCTTTGGTAAGATAGCAAGCTGAGCCGACTATGGGTATGGGATCGTGTATAGCACTACAGTGAAAATTGCCGACGCTGTCGCTTTCTCCTGTGGCTAGTCGGCGGATGCAACCGCCGACAGGCTGACCGGATGATAAAACCGGTGAACGGATTTACCAGGATGAATGCTTGCAGCCATTCGGCGGCCGAATGCAAATGCACGATCAGGGCAGCGGCACCTATTCTTTTTTCGAGCGACTCATCTGCATGCCGCGCTCGCACCGACCAGCCCGTACAACTAGTATTATGCCCGCGTATATTGTCCGTCGTCTGCTGCTGATGCTGCCAACGCTGCTTGGCATCATGGTGATCAATTTTGCCGTTGTCCAGCTGGCCCCCGGCGGGCCGGTGGAGCAGGCGATTGCCGAGTGGCAGGGGTTGGACGTCGATGCAACGCAGCGTTTTGCCGGCACCGGTGCGGACACGCAGGGCGACCATGGCCGCGCTTCGCTGCAGGGCGATCAGGGGCTCGGAAAATACCGCGGCGCGCAGGGGTTGCGGCCCGATATTATCGCCAAAATAGAACGGCAGTTTGGTTTTGACAAGCCCGCCCACGTGCGTTTTTTTCATCTGCTGTGGAGCTACGTCCGGTTTGATTTTGGTGAGAGTTATTTCAAGAACCGCAGCGTCATCGAACTGATTGTCGAAAAAATGCCGGTGTCGATCTCGCTGGGGTTGTGGACCACGCTGCTGACCTACCTGATTTCGATTCCGTTGGGCATTCGCAAGGCGGTCCGTGACGGCTCGCGCTTTGACGCCTGGAGCAGCGGGGTGATTGTGGTCGGGGTGGCGATACCGGGTTTCCTGTTTGCGATTTTGCTGATTGTGCTGTTTTCGGGCGGGCAGTATTGGGATGTTTTTCCATTGCGCGGGCTGACCTCGGAAAATTTCGCGCAGCTCACGTGGTGGCAGAAAGTCGGTGATTATTTCTGGCACATTACGCTGCCGGTGCTGTCGATGGTCATCAGCAGCTTTGCCGGCTTGACGATGCTGACCAAAAATTCGTTTCTGGATCAGATCAAACTGCACTATGTGCAGACCGCACGAGCGAAAGGCCTGCCCGAACGACGGGTGTTGTACGGCCACGTTTTTCGCAACGCCATGCTGATTGTGATTGCCGGATTTCCGGCCCTGCTGATCACCATTTTGTTCACCGGCTCGCTGCTGATCGAGGTTATCTTCTCGCTCGACGGCATCGGCCTGCTGGGCTATGAGGCGGCGATTGACCGCGACTACCCGGTGGTTTTCGCTACGCTGTTTCTGTTCACCCTGGCCGGCCTGCTGCTGCAATTGATTCGGGATGTGCTGTACACGCTGATCGATCCGCGCATCGATTTCGCAGCCTGGCAAAACTGATGTCACCGCTGAACCGGCGTCGGCTGGAAAATTTCAAAGCCAACCGGCGCGGCTATTGGTCGCTGTGGATTTTTCTGCTGCTGTTTGCGATGGCGCTGGCGGCGGAATTTCTGGCCAATGAAAAGCCGCTGCTGATCCGGCATCAGGGAGCGCTGCATTTCCCGGTGGTATTTACCTATCTGGAAACCGACTTTGGCGGCGAGTTCGCGCTGCAAGCCGACTATCACGACCCCTATATGCAAACGCTGATCGAGCGTGACGGCTGGCTGCTATGGCCGCCCGTTCCCTACTCGTACCACACCATCGATTACGATCTGCCCACGCCGGCGCCGTCACCGCCCTCCGGGCGGCATTGGCTGGGCACCGATGACCAGGGGCGGGATGTGCTGGCGCGGGTATTGTACGGGTTCCGTATTTCCGTGCTGTTCGGGTTGGCGCTGACCCTGCTCAGCTCGATTATCGGCGTTGCCGCCGGTGCGGTGCAGGGGTATTTTGGCGGCCTTACCGATTTGCTGATGCAGCGGTTTATCGAAATCTGGGAAGGATTGCCGGTGCTGTATCTGCTCATCATTATGGCCGCCGTGTTTCAGCCGGGGTTCTTCAGTCTGCTGATTTTAATGCTGTTGTTTTCCTGGACCGGCCTGGTTGCGGTGGTGCGCGCCGAGTTTCTGCGGGTGCGCAACTTTGAGTACATCCGCGCCGCCCGCGCGCTCGGCGTCGGCGACAGTCGCATTATCCGGCGGCATATGCTGCCGAATGCGATGGTGGCAACCCTGACGTTCATGCCGTTCATTCTGGTCGGCTCGGTGACCACGCTGACCGGGCTCGACTTCCTCGGCTTTGGCCTGCCGGCCGGCTCGCCTTCGCTGGGCGAGCTGTTGAATCAGGGCAAAAACAATTTGCAGGCGCCATGGCTTGGCATCACCGGTTTTACCGTGATCGGGGTGATGCTGTCGCTATTGGTATTTGTCGGCGAGGCAACCCGCGACGCATTCGACCCGAGGAAGCAGTTTTGAACCCGGCCCCGCTGCAAGTCGAGCAGCTGGCAATCGGCTTTCGTCGGCGCGAAAAAAACCGGCAGGCGATCAGCCATGCCGTGCACGACATCAGTTTTCACCTGCACGCCGGCGAAACACTGGCGCTGGTCGGTGAATCCGGCGCCGGAAAATCATTGACCGCGCTGTCGATACTGCAACTTCTGCCGTACCCCCAGGCCTTTCACCCCGGCGGTTCCATCCGCTATCACGGCACCGAGTTGATCGGCGCCGACCCGGCTACGTTGCAGCGCATCCGCGGCAACGACATTGCAATGATTTTTCAGGAGCCGATGAGCGCCCTCAATCCGCTGCATACGATCGAAAAACAAATCGCCGAATCGCTCGCGCTGCACCAGGGCCTGAGCGGCCACGCGGCCCGCGCGCACGTCCTGCGCCTGCTCGATCGGGTCGGCATTGACCAGCCGGAATCCAGACTGGCGCACTACCCGCATCAATTGTCCGGCGGCCAGCGGCAGCGCGTGATGATTGCCATGGCGCTGGCGAACCAGCCGGATATTCTGCTCGCGGATGAGCCGACCACCGCGCTCGACGTGACCGTACAGGCAAAGATTTTGCGCCTGCTGAAACAACTGCAAGCGGAAAACAACCTCGGCATCCTGCTGATCACGCACGACCTGGGCATGGTGCGAAAAATAGCCGACCGGGTGCTGATCATGCGCCACGGCAGACTGGTCGAGCAGGGCCCGGTACGGCAGGTATTTACACAGGCGCAGCAGCCGTACACCCGCCAACTGCTGGCCGCCGAGCCGGGTCTGCGCGCAGCGCAACCGGACAGTCAGGCGACCATCCTGTCGGCGGAGCGGGTCAACGTCTGGTTTGCCATCAAACGCGGCATACTGCAACGCACCCGCGGCCACATCAAAGCGGTCAATCGGGTCAGCCTGCGGTTGCAAGCCGGCCGGACGCTCGGCATCGTGGGCGAATCCGGGTCGGGGAAAACCACGCTGGCACTGGCATTGCTGCGGTTGATCCCGTCGACTGGACGGATTGTATTCGATCAGCAGGATATCAACGCGCTTGCGAACGACGCACTCACCGCCTTGCGGCGGCAAATGCAGATCGTGTTTCAGGACCCCTACGGTTCACTGTCGCCACGGATGTCGGTGGCCGACATTATCGCCGAAGGGCCGGAGGCGCACCGGCTGATGCCCGACCCGCTCGAGCGCGACCGGCAGGTAGTGGATATTTTGCGCGAAGTCGGCCTCGACCCGGCGACCCGGTTTCGCTATCCGCACGAGTTTTCCGGCGGCCAGCGCCAGCGGATTTGCATCGCCCGGGCGTTGATCCTGCAACCGGCCGTGATACTGCTGGATGAACCGACGTCCGCCATCGACCGCAGCGTACAGATACAAGTGCTGGAGTTGCTCACCCGCCTGCAGCAGCGGCACCACCTGAGCTACGTGTTTATTTCGCATGACTTGAGCGTGGTGCGGGCGATGGCCGATGATTTGATTGTGATGAAGGCCGGCGAGGTCATTGAACAGGGCAAGGCCGCCGACATCTTTGCCGACCCGCAGACACCGTACACCCGCACCCTGCTGCAAGCGGCGCTTGATCTGGAGGTCGCCGACGGTCAGCCCGCCGCCTGATTCGATTGGCGGCAGGCAAGCCGCCGAGCGCACGCGCAGCCGCCAATGCACCCGCTTAAAGCAGGCGGGAAAGGCGAAACGCCGACAGATCGACCGCCGGCGTCTGCCCTGACACCAGCTCACTGACCACCTTGCCGGCGCCGGGGCCGATACCGAAACCGTGGCCGCTGTAGCCGGTCGATACAAACAGCCCCGGCAACTGCTCCACCCGGTCGATAACCGGCAACTCATCCGGGGTAACATCAATCATGCCGGCCCAGCTGCGGGCGACCTTCAGCCCGCGCAGCGCCGGGAACACCTCGCCCAGATGCTGATGGGCGCGCGCCAACAGCTTGAGGTCGGGCGGCGGGTTCAGCGTGCGAATCGCCTCGAACGGGGTCGGGCGGTCAAAATTCCAGCGCTGCGGCCACATCAATTCTTGCCAGAACCGTCTGCCGAATGTGAGCGACACCGTTTCCTTGCTGGCACGCAGCGTCGGCAAAAATCGCCCCAGGAAGCGCAGATAATCCGGCGTCAGATCGGCGCCGGTATGGCCGCCGAAAGCCACATTGTAGCCGCCGTCGCGCCGTCGCCGCATGCCCAGAGCACGGCCCCAGATATTCTGTTGCAGCAGATTGGCCGCCGGCACAGTGGCCATGACCGAGCCAATCACTTTTAACTGCGGCAGGACAATCCCCAGGTGGCGCAGAAAATAGCTCGACCAGGCGCCGCCGGCAACCACCACCTGCGCGGCACGAATCCGCCCGTGTTCGGTGACCACGCCGGCGACCCGACCGGCCTCGACGTCCACGCCGCGCACGGCGCATTGCGTCAGCACCTGCACCCCCTGACGGCGACAGCCGGCCGCCAGCGCCGCCATCACCTGGTCCGGTTCGGCGCAGGCATCACTGGGCGTATAGAGCGCCTCATAGCGCTGTCGCCGAATCGCCGGCAGCAGTTGTTCGAGCTCTTGCCGGCGCAAAAAGCGGCTGTCCAGCCGATAGCATCCGGCCTGCTCGAGCCAGGCCTGATGGGCCGCATAGCGCTGCTCGTTATCGGACAAATACAGCGTCCCGCCCTGGAAAAAGCCGAACGATGCTTGCAGCTCGGTTTCCAGGCTGCGCCAGATATCGAGACTGTGCATCATCAGCGGCAATTCGGCCGGCGCCCGCCCCTGCTTGCGGACAAACCCCCAATTGCGGCTGGATTGTTCGGCGCCAATCTCGCCCTTTTCGCACAGCGCCACCCGACAGCCGGCCCTGGCCAGGAAATAGGCGCAACTGCAACCGGCAATGCCGCCGCCGATGACGACCACCTCTACCTGCTGCGGTTGTGGCATGTTCTGTCCGGCTCCGGGAAACAGCGCATGATGTGGCTCCTCAATTCAGCCACTGCGCTGTACCATTGCCCATAAGCGGCCCGCAAACGGCCCACAAACGGTTATAACGCTCGGGAAAGACGTGTTTCTGGCTGGGGAGCAATCATGCATATAAATTTTTTTTTGTTCAGAAACCGTCGATTAGCGACACATTATGTCGTATAGGTGAATTATCCTGCCTTCATCATACAGGCAACACCCAAAAACGGGAGGGTACCATGAAATCAAAAAGGCAACTCGAAGAGCGCGCTGTTTTATCTTTTACCGGCAACCCGGGCGGTAGCGTTGACAGACTGTGCGGGGGCGTCGTTACATGGTTCACGGGTTGTTTGAGGAATGCCATTGGGCGGCCAGATGGGTTGCCGATTTATGCGAAAGTGACCCGGAGTTTTTGCTCCATCTTGCCGAACAGGCGCCCGGCTATGTTCACTTTATTTGCCTGGTCAGGCCGGCTGCCGGCAGGTGATACCGCAGATATGCCTATCGCAGAGCAGGCGCGCCGGCTGCGAACGAATTCATTGAAAAGTGTCGCCGGTATAGCCAATTAACCCGTCACTGAAACCGGTCGCCTCTAACCCGATAAAATCGCTCCAGCACATTTCTGTTGAAAATCGGACGCGCAAAGGCCGGTTTCCCCCTTGTAATAAAACATCGCCTGGCCGTTTTCCGTCCACAGAAAAAGAGCGTCCAAATAACCGGCGAAATCAGGCTGTTTGGTTTCCTGCCCGGAAGCGTGCGAGGCGACCACATTGACAAGCCAGTCATGCGTGATATTGACACAGATTCCATCGCCAATCAGCGATTGCGCGCAAAGTTCAACCGTCGCCACAAGTGGACTCTTGAAGCCCGGATACGGCGGTTCGATCGAAGTTGACATCGCCGAAACGAAGCGGTCGTAGAAACCAGGCGGCTCGCTCTTGGAAACAAACCGATGCAGAGTGGGCATTCCGGAATCAACATCGTCCAAAAAAGCGTAGAATTGCAACGGCAGCCATTCTTCCGGCACAGGTCCGCCGGCGGATTCGTGGATTCGCGCGGCGGTCTGCAGGCAACGAGGAACCGGGCTGTGACGCATTCCGCACACGCGTCCTTGCAGCAAATTCCCCATTTCCGCCGCATCCTTTTCGCCTTGCGGAGTCAAGGGGATATCGTTGCCGTGATGTCCCTTGGTTATGCCGTATCTTTCGGCATGACGCATCAGAGCCATCGCGGGGGTATCGATCGGAATTAATTCCAAAGCGCAGGCGGCGTGCGTGAAAGTTTGCTTAACGCGGTTTTTGTCGCGGCTCAAATTGCTTCTCCAATGATTAACGAGGGAATTGCATCCAAAGAACGCGATTCTAATAGGCGAAATCCGGCGGTGTTACCCAATTGCTGAAAGTCCTCCCAATTGCGCTCGCGTCCGCCGGAGACAACCCTCAAATGCAGCGAGCATAGCGCGCCGTCAGCGAGACCACGACGCAGCATTTCGACAATAAACAATTTTCCGCCAGTCGGCAAGGCGGCGCGTGCGTTGCGAAGAATTTGCAGGGCGCGCTCGTCGTCCCAATCGTGCAGAACGCGTGCCAGCAAAACCGCATCGGCACGCACATTCCAAGACAGGAAAATATCTCCCGCTTGTGCGGCTATATTTTCATCTTTTCGGAGCGCAGACGCCATCGAGGCAATCGCTTCCTGGCGCTCCAGCAGGATGATTTCCAGTTCAGGGTGTCGCGCGGCAATCATGCGCGCCGTTTCGCCGCTCCCGCCGCCCGCGTCAATCAGGCGGCGAATGCCGTCCAGTGGCAGCAATTCGGGCAAGCGATGATAGTCACGGCGAGCATAAGCCGCGAGCATGTTATGCGCGACGCGCGCTGCCGCCGGGTCGTGCGCAAGGTGCGAAAAATAACCGTCCGCTATTCCCTCGCTGCGAAGCACGGCAGGAAAATTACCCCATTGCGTCTTTGACAGATTCACCCATTCCAAGGCGGCATCGGCCAGTGAGTTCGGATGCGCACGACGCAGATGCTCGCCCTTGTGAGTTAATTGCCAGCGCCCGTCACGCAAAAATACGATGTGCATTTCGCTCAGCGCACATAAAAGAATTCGGGCGTTTTTCTTCGGCAATCCGAGTTGCTTTGCCGCTTCGTCTTCGCTACACGGAAGGATTTCTATCGCACCCAATTCCACCGCCGCAGCCAGCGTAAAAGTTCGCCAGAATCCAGTCATGTCGGACGACAGCACGGCAAAGTCATCCGCCAATGAGCGGGCGATTTCCGCCGTTGTTTCGCTGTTTTCGTCTACAACGATGATTTCGCCATCAAAGGTTTCGGCGAGCGATTGGCCGTTGTAAAACGGTTCTACGGCAACGAAGCGGCGCTCATAAGCGGGAATACCATCCATGCCGATGTGCATCCATCCATGCTTATCGCGGGCGCGGGCGAATCCTTTGTGATAAACATCCAAATCCAAATAGGCATGGCTATGAGCGAGCCCGCCTGTCTCATCCAGGTGGACGCATTGCCCATCTTCGCGACGAGCGACGGCGCGGCCTTCACGGAAGTCGCCGACATAGCGATAAGTGCAGTGATACAGCGGACAGCCATCCGGCAAGATATGACAATAGCCGCCATCGATCACGCGCGCCGCGCATCGGCCGCCTTGAAAATTCCCGCACCAGGCGTAGCGAGTGGCGTAGGCGGGAGTGCCATCGGGGCGAATGTGAAACCAGCCGTCGTTGTCCCGGACGGCGGCCAGTCCTTCGTAAAAACCGAAAGCGTCCAAATGCCGATTCGCATAAGCGGGCGAACCGTCGGGATAAATATGGAATGCGCCTTCGCTATCGCGGACGGGCGCCAGGCCCGGAGAATGAAAAGGCAGCACACGCAGAAAACGCGAAGTATACAGTAGCCGACCGTCGGCAATATGGTGCGTTCCGCAAGCGGACACACGCGACCTTTTCCATGCGTCCGAGTCCTGATTTAAGTTCCGCGCATGTTGCATTTCAGGCACACCTCGCGTGAACGGTAGGATGCAGTCAGCAGACGATATTCATCGCCGTTCCAAATTGCCGCAATGTCGCTATCCTGCAGATTGCCGATATTCCCCAGCGTTCTCCGCTCCGAATCCGGCGCGCAGCACGGATCGAATCTTCCGGTCGCGCTAACCCAGGCTTCTCCGCCAAGAAAAGGGCACTTGCCACCCGCTGCGAAATCGCTCTCGCTCAAAGGTTCAATGTTTTCCAGCAGGACTGTCCGACCATCGGGTGTTTTCGATTCCGCTGCAGCCCGCCGCGTTTTTTCCACAATGGTGTTCCAGCGGTCAATGGAATCACGGCTGCGGCGCATGTCTTGATTCTTGATCTCTTGAAAATGCGCCCACAAGTGATGCCCCTTGATACGGTCCGCGCCCAGCGAGGCGGCAAGACGCACCAGGTCCGGCAACTCGCCGACGGTGGATTCCATAAATGTCGCTTGCAGAGTCAAACGGCAACGGTTGCCGCCCGATTCGGCGTGGGCGTCGCGGACGTGCGCGAATTCACGGATGTTCTCCAAAGCCGAATCCCAATCTCCTTTAAGCATTATTTTTTCGTAGGTTTCGCGGCTTGCGCCGTTCCAGGAAATTTTGACATCGGAAGTCACCGGAACAAGCAACTCCGCCCAGCGGCGCACGCCCAAACGCGGAAAAGAGCCGTTGGTGGTGAGGTTCATCATCACGCCTTCTTCGCGGCACAGTTCTATCACCCGCTCAAAATCTTTGTACAGCAGCGGCTCACCCATCGTGGAGGGAATAATCTCTCGCAGACCTTTCGGCGCAAGCGACCGCACGACGCGACTTATCAATTCAAACGACATCATGCGCCGTGGACGCTTTTCCATTCGGCGAATGACTTGCAGTTTGGAGTGCGGGCTATGCTCCTCACACATGACGCAACGAAAGTTGCAGTGGTCGGGATTGGTATCGAAGGTCACCCGCCAGGGCGCGGGCAGAATTTTCACACGGGCAGCATCGCGCTCCTTCAGAATTTGGCGGTAGATATTTTCAATCGCGGCCGCGTGTTCGCCGATTTCGGGAACCTGCCCATCGTCGCTGTAAAGATAGCCGCGCGCACCCAATTCACACGCCCAGTCGGGATTTTCCGCCAGCCGCCGCATTTGCTCGAATAGCGCTGTCGCATCGCGCGGAGCGAACAAAAGACCGTTGACCTCGTGCGACACATATTCCGCCATCCCGCCCATCGCCGCAGCAATTACGGGAATACCCGCCTGCTGTGCTTCATGAATAACCAACGGCGAATTTTCCGGCCATACGCTCGGAACGACAATCGCGTCGGCACGATTAAACACCTCGGCAACGATGCGCTCATTGTCGTATTCGTCCATCCATTCAATCCGCCTGCGAACATCGGTCGGTAGAGAATCCGCCAGCGCCCGCAGAGACGCGGTTTCCGTCCGCAACCGACCCCAGATTCGCAGAAGCGAGTCACCTTTCAGCATTGCGAAAGCCCGCAGCAAATGCCCCACGCCTTTGCCGGGGACATGCGTGCCGATATAGCCGAAGACAAACGGCTCGCCGACCATTCGCCGCCTGCCACTCAGTCGAGCGCGGTCGAATCCGTAATCCAGATACATCAATTTACTCGACGGGACATGAAATTCGTCGCGGAATTTTCCCAGCAGAAAACGCGACGGCGCAACCAGGCGGTCGGCTAGCTCAATTACCCGCTTCGTTGCGGCCATGCGCGCGGCGACTCGGTCGGCCCAATAATCCTCATCTAAATCGCGGCGGCTTTCAGCGCCGGTAAAGAAGCGACTCAAGCAGCGACGAGCACATTTGTGATTTTCCTGCCCATCACACAGCGGCCACGGCTCACCGGAATCATCGGACGCGACTTGAATGAACTGCCCGCGCAGACACATCAGCCAAAAGTCGTGCAAGGTATGAACGACCGGAATTTCGCGCCGCGCCGCTTCTTCCGCGATGCCAAGAGAAAGATGACTCAGATGCCCGATATGAACGATGTCCGGTCGCAATTTATCGGCAAGTTCCGCAAAACGATTTTCCACCGCCGCATTGCGATAATTGATTCCAACCCGCGCCGCATTGACGATATGCAGCGCCACCGATGAGCCGCCGAGTCCGCCGTTGTCGCTTTCTTCGCGCAGGTCGCCATCGGGACGGAAAACATCCTCTTCCCGCGTAAAAACATGCATCTCATGGTGCTGTGCCAATGTTCGGCACAAGGTCTGCGAATACACCTCCGAGCCGGCGTTGTAGCGTGGCGGATAGCCGTGAATGACTTTTAGAATACGCATTGTATCTGTTCTCGAAACCGGGTGCGTCGAAAATTGATGGCGGTATAACAGGGTATCATTTCAAATTCGCCAATCCGCGCGGGTGATTTGCCAAACAAGAAAATGAAATCAGATAGAGGCGACATGTGTATCATCTATGCTTTGCATTACGACGGGATTCGAGAGGCAACTATAAACGATCCGATGATTAATACATCTCCTGCGCCCCGCTTATAAGAAGAAATCGCATCGACCGGAGTGCATACGATCGGCTCTTCGTGCATATTAAAACTGGTGTTGATGAGAAGTGGAATGCCGGTAAACAGGTGATATTGCGCGATAACCCGATGCAAAGCAGGATTCGCTTCTTGCGCAAGAACCTGCGGCCTTGCCGTGCCATCCACATGCACCACAGCGGGAATCATAGCCCGTTTGTCGGGTTTGATATTATAGGTGGCGGTCATAAAGCGGCTGGCGGCATGATCCGGCTCCCAGCCGATAAGCCAATCATCGGCGTGTTCATCCAGGATAATCGGCGCGAATGGCATAAATTCAGTCCGCCCGAGTCGGCCGTTTAATCGGCGGGGCATTTCCGGGTCTTCCGCCCCGGCTAAAAGAGAGCGATTCCCCAGCGCCCGAGGGCCGTATTCCATTTGCGCCTGAAACCATGCAATCACTTTCCCCGCTGCCAGATTCTCTGCGGCGACACAAGCCAAATCCAATTCCGTTGATGCTTTGAACGACAGTCCACTTTCTCGAAGCGCAATTTCAACTTCATCCGAAGAATATGAAGGGCCAAGAAAGATATGCTGCCAGGGGCGGTGCACGTATTTTCTTTGCGCCGTGCACTGATGATAATGCAAAAGCGCAGCGCCGGCCGAAAGTCCTCCATCGCTCATGTTGGGGTGAATATAAACACCTTTGATCTCCGGCATTTCCATAATCTTTTGATTGAGGCGAACATTCGCAAAACACCCGCCCGCCACGGCCAGATTTTGGCAGCCCGCAAGCGCAATCGCGTCGCGCGTGTAATCGCAGATAACATCCTCAAACCGCGCCTGCCCGGCAGCGGCAATATCCTCCGGTGAAAAAGCCGACCATAAATCCCTGAATTTTTTCAGCCCGGTATTTTTGCGCGGAGAGTCGCTCTGTTTTGCTGTGATGGTTTTGTTCCAATCTTCCTGCGAATACGACTGTTCTGTTCTTTCACTCGGCGCGCCGCGAACAACCTTAAAGAATTCCTCTGCGACCAGCGGAGCAACAAAGTCCAGTTCGCCTTTTCTATACCGTATGATTTTCTCCATAGTGTGGTATGCCTTGGCCGGATTGCCATAGGCGGCGAGACCGGTAATTTTCCCCTCGTGGCGGCCGGGGGTGAATCCCAGATATTCGGTGAGAATCATATAGAAATGACCCGGCGAAAAGTAGCCGTTGCTGCGCTTCAATATCTTGATTCTCCCGTCCTTGCCGTGCGCTACTATTCCTCCGATGCTGAAATCTCCCATGCCATCCAGAGACACAATCGTCGCTTCCGGCCAAGGGCCCGGATAATAAGCCGATGCCGCATGACAAAGATGATGTTCGTAAAACTGCACATCATCCGGATGTGTTCCCGCTGGCGGGAATCGCCGGTAATCCAGCATCTGCCTGCTCCAAAACGCCAGATATCGGCAAGGGATAACTCCTGCGCGCAAGAAAGAAGATAGCGCATATTTCCAGACCTGCATTGTCTGCCACGGCGTTCTTTTATCAACAAACGCGACATCTGTAATGTCGGATGCTTTCAACCCGGACATATTCAGCCCGGCATTAAGCGCTTTGACCGGAAAATTTCCGTCGCGCTTTTCCCTCGTCAGACGCTCTTCGTCAATTGCGGCAATCACTTCTCCGTCTTGCAGAAGGCAAATTCCGGCATCATGCATCTGCCGATTGCTGTGGCTGGAAAAGCCGTGCAGGCCGAGAATGACTCGCGGCCGAGCAGGCGGCTGTTTGGACGGGCGACAAGCTTCGGTCGGACTGTCAAAGTATCTGGGCATTGTTTTTTTCTTTCCGAAGCGCAGTGCGAAATTCATTAACCAGTCGAGCGACCTGTTCTTCCAGCCGACCGCTTGCCCGCCAGCCGAGATGATGTGCAATCGGCGTCGGGTCGCCTTGAAAACGCGGAACATCGAAATCCCTTGGCGGCGCGATAATGGTTCGTCCGCTTCCGGTCGCCATTGCCATCGCCGCCAATTCGCACAGCGAGGTCGCCCGGCCGGTCACCACGTCCAGCGGTGGCAAGTCGGCGATCCCGGATTGCAGCGCGCCGACCGCCATTTGCGCCGCTGTCGCCGCATCTTCCAATCCGGTGAAATCAAACAGATTATCCGGCCCCTCCAGACGCATCACGCCGCCCGTTGCCGCCGCCCGGGCAAAAGCCGGAACCACTCGGTCGGGATAATCGTCCACCGCGCCGAATACATTGGAAAATCGCAGCACAGCGACCGTCGCGCCTTTTTTACGCAGATTGAAAACGATCCGCTCGGCGGCGGCCTTGCTGCGCGCGTAGGCGTTCATCGGATTCAGCGGCGTTTCCGGTCCGCAGGGAAGCCGCGGCGGCTGACCGTACACTTCGCGCGAACTCGCAAACAGCAGCCACGGCCGACGCGGTGATTCGGCAACGGCTTCGACGATGCCGTGCGTGCCATCGACATTGACGCGTGCACATAGTTTTGGATTCCGCTCGCCGTCAATGACGCGCGACACCCCGCCCAGATGAATTACGCCGTCGCAATTTTTGATTGCGTGGCAGACAGCAACGGCATCACACAAATCAAAACGCTGCTGCGAGTCCGCCGCGCGCAGATCGCATCCGACGACGGAAATTCCATCCGCCTCCAGCATCGCCCGCAAAGCCCGACCGATAAGCCCGCTCGAACCGGTAATGAAAACCTTGCTTGTCATTGCTCACAAATCATATTTTTTTTTTATTAAAGGACTTGATTGCTTCGGCCAGTTCTTTCCAGAGGATAAGGCCCTCTATCTCTTCCAGGAATTTTTCGTTACGGGTCCTCTTGCGAAATCTCTCGAATCCATTTTCGGAAAGTATTTGTTGCATGACATTGTTCCTTTGATAAGGATGTACTGTATTATAAGCAATTATGACAATCAATCAGAGTTGCTATATTTTTTTCAGAAACCCCCGATTAGCGACACATTATGTCGTATATGTGGATTATCCTGCCTTCATCGTACAGGCACACCCAAAAACGGGAGGGTACCATGAAATCAAAAAGGCAATTCGAAGAGCGCGCTGTTTTATCTTTTACCGGCAACCCGGGCGGTAGCGTTGACGGACTGTGCGGGGGCGTCGAATACCGGGACCTGTTTAAACAAGGAAGCGCGCTTTTTGGCCCACATCTCTGATCGATTCCACCGGAAACATACCATGCCCCCACGACTCTCAAAATCAAAAATTCTGTCCGGCCTGCAATGCGCGAAGCGGCTTTGGCTGGAAGTGCACCAACCCGATGCGGCGCACGTGTCGGAGGATGTTCAGCGGCGCTTTGACATCGGCCATGCGGTCAATGACGTCGCGCGCTCGCTGTATGAAAATGGCCGCCTGATCGAGTGGGCCGGCGATGGCACAACCGCGATTGCACACACCAAAGCGGCGCTCGAGGCATCTTCGGCGCCGGTGTTTGAAGCAACGTTCGCGCATCGGGGCGTATTGATTCGTGTGGACATATTGACCCGAGAGAAGCACGGATACCGTTTGATTGAAGTCAAGTCGAGCACCGGCGTCAAGCCGCCGTACTATCCGGATTGCGCGGTGCAGGCCTGGGTGCTGGAAGGCAACGGCCTGCCGCTCGAGCGCGTCGCGCTTGCGCACATCGACAACCAGTTCGTCTATCGCGGTAAACACAACTATCGCGGCTTGTTCCGATACGAAGACCTTGGCGACGACATTGCCGAACTCAAATCCGAAGTGCCGCACTGGGTGGCCCAATTTCAGCAGGTCCTGCAAGGAAAAGTCCCGGACATTGAGGTCGGCGATCATTGCAAAACCCCGTATCCCTGCCCGTTCATGGCGCATTGCTCAGGGCCGGGCACCGAATACCCGATCAGCCTCCTGCCGCGTGCAAGCGGAATCATTCAAGCGTTGACCGCCGAAGGCATACACGACCTGCGCGACATACCGGCTGGACGGCTGCACAACGAAACGCATGAATGGGTCCGCGCGGTAACCAAAACAGGGCGCGCCGACCTCAACCCGGCGGTCAAGGAGCGCATCGGTGCCCTGCCCTGCCCCCGCTACTATCTTGACTTTGAAACCGTCCGGTTCGCGGTGCCGGTGTGGGAAGACACCCGGCCCTATCAAGCGCTGCCCTTTCAGTGGTCGTGCCACGTTGAAACCGGGCCGGGTCGGCTGGCGCATCGGGAATTTCTCGACACCACCGGCGCGCCGCCCATGCGCCGGTTTATCGAATCGCTGCTGGAGGCGCTCGAAAACAGCGGGCCGATATTGGTTTACAGCGCGTATGAAAAAACCTGTTTGCGGGCGTTGGCCGCGCGCTTTCCGGATTTGGAAAAAGCGATTCAGCCGATCATCGCGCGCCTGGTTGATTTGCTGCCGATCACCCGGCAGCATTATTATCATCCCGATATGCGCGGTTCGTGGTCGCTCAAAGCCGTGCTGCCGACCATCGCGCCCGAGCTGGACTACGGCGATCTCGGCGAAGTGCAGGACGGCGGCGCGGCGGAGGCCGCCTATCTGGAAATCATTCATCCCGATACCGGACGCGAGCGGGCGCAGGCACTGGCCGCCGACCTGCGCAACTATTGCCGACGCGACACCGAAGCGCTGGTCGCGCTGGTGCGGTTTTTACACACCGGGAAAATCGGCGCCAAAAATGCGTAAAGCCACCGACACCATTTTCCGCCTGCTGGCGATGCTACAACTCATCCCGGTTCATCCGCAAACCAGGAGTGCAGCGGAAATCCGGCAAGCGCTGATCGACCAGAGCACCGAATTTGACGTGGACATCCGCTCGGTCCAACGCGACCTCGAAAAGCTGTGCGGGCGGTTCCCGCTGGCCTGTGAAACCAAAGGACGCACCCATCATTGGTACTGGCTGGATAAAAGCGCACTGATCCAGATTCCGGTGATGGACAAATCCACTGCGCTGGCGTTCAAGCTCGCGGCAGAATACCTGACGCCGCTGATGCCGCCTTCCACCCGCCACCTGTTGCAGCCCTACTTCGCCCGCGCCACTGAAATTTTACAAACCACCCCACTCGGCAAGTGGCCGGCCAAAACGCGGATCATCCACCGCGGCCCGAAACTGATTCCGCCGACAATCCAACCACAGGTTCAGGAAGTCGTCTATGCCGCGCTGCTGGAAGGCCGGCGATTCGAAGTGGATTACAAAAGCAAAGGGCAGGCCGACGACCGATGCCGGGAGTTGAACCCGCTGGGCATCGTGGTCAAAAACCGCATCATCTATCTGATTGCAACCTCGTGGAACTATCAGGACCCGCGGCACTACGCCCTGCACCGCATGCGCCGTGCCAACCTGCTGGACAACCGTGCAAACCCCGTCCCGGGGTTCGACCTGGCCCGCCACGTGGAGGAAGAAAACATGTTCTCCTATCCGGTATCGGCAGACAAAATAAAACTGCGCGCCGTGTTCAACCACGATGCGGCGCTGCACTTAACCGAGTCAAAATTGTCCAACGACCAGAAAATCACCAACCAAAAAGACGGACGGATGTTGGTGGAGGCGACCGTGTCGGATACGGCCGAACTGCGCTGGTGGCTGCTGGGGTTTGGGGGAGAGGTGGAGGTTGTTGGTCCGCGGGCGTTACGGGAAGAGTTTGTGGAATTGGCCGAGGGGATGAGGAAACTTTACACAAGTGGCTCTTAGATTTCACATCGCAAAAAATCAAAAATGTTGCAGCCGGGTGTAAATTACCTTACATTAGTTGCTAATCGTCTTATAACTTTAATTTCAGGGGAAAAAACATGAATCCAATTCCAGTTACAAAAATCATAGATATTGAGAATTCAGATGAATTCAAACTTCATATCGCTCAGCATAATGGAGAGGATGCACCACTTGATGTATATGTTAGAAGCAGGGATGAGTGGGTTGGCTGGAATGTGTGGGGCGGAGATAATGTATTTTCACGAAAATATATATTTTCACTGATTGACTTTTATCATGAACACGACATGTGGTTATTTGGTGGAATATTCGAAGTGTTGAAACGAGAGTATCGCGAAAAGAGATGGGACGATGAGATAAAAAAGCATCACGAAGCGGGATATTACTATGAGATAAAAGAGCTTGATCAATATTCTGACTATGTTGGCAGATTGAAAGTTAAAATGGAAAGGCCTAAGGGGAGAAGGCGGGATTTGTACCTGGAGAATCATTTGAATGAAATGATGATCTCTGAGATTCTGAAACTGCCATATTCAGGAGAATCGTTTCCTGGGTATGAGAACATAAATCATCACTTCAGCACCCTGCTCCCCATATTCAAAAATGAAGTCGCCGGATGGAAAGCGGCATTAGAGAACGTTAAAGGGGTTTATGTGGTTATGGATAACTCCAACGGGAAAAAATACGTTGGAGCGGCGTATGGAGAATCTGGCGTTTGGTCTCGATGGAGTTGTTACATCGAAACAGACGGGCATGCGGGGAACGATGCGCTTGAAAAACTCATTGAAAATAAAGGCTCCAACTACGCACATAATCATTTCACGCTGTCATTGCTTGAGTACCGATCAATGAAGGTAGATGACAGCGTAATTCAAAGCCGGGAGAAGTACTGGAAAAACGTATTTCTCTCACACGAGTTTGGCTACAACAAAAACTAGAGATTTAGCAGAAAAGCCTGAATATTCAAGTAAAATTTTTGAAAAAGTAAAGGCGTCCCGCCGGATGCCGTCACGCCGCGGCATCGCAGGCAAGCAACTCCGGCGACACAGGGCGGTGTCCTTTAGGGCGGTGGTTGTGGCATACCCCGGCAATATTGTGTACAGTTTGCCGCCCTGAAACCCGTTTGACACGATCGCGTGAATATCTCCAGACTGCTGCTCTACCACGCCCAATACCGCGGCGACCGGATCGCCTTTGAGTTCGCCGACCAACAGTTCACCTTTGCCGAGTTGAACGACAGCGTCAACCGGCTGGCCAACGCGCTGCTCGAGTGCGGGCTGGCCAAAGGCGACAAGTTTGCCACCCTGCTCGACAACAGCATCGAATTGGTGCTCGCCTATTGGGCCGCGGCGGCCGGCGGATTGGTGATTGTGCCGTGCAGCTATCTACTGCAAGCCGGCGGCATAAAAAATCTGCTTGACGACTCCGACTGTCGGCTGGTCATCGTCGATAACGAGCGGCTGGCGCGGTTGCAGTGCGCCCGCCGTGAGCTGGCCGGGCTTGATGAGCGGCGGGTTATCCTGACCGGCTCGGCCACGACGCCGGCGCAGCAGGCGGGCTATGTCGGCTTCGATCAACTGGTCGCCAACGCCGCGACCGCCCACCCGCGCACCCCCATCGCCGACGATGACCTGTACAACATCATGTACTCGAGCGGCACCACCGGCGAGCCCAAAGGCATTATGCACACGCACGCGATCCGGGCGATGTACTGCACGCTGTTCGCCAACGCCTGGCGCATGACCCCGGAAAGTGTCGTGCTGCATGCCGGCTCGCTGGTATTTAACGGCGCGATGCTGGATTTCATGCCGTGGATGTACCTCGGCTGCCGCTACCTGTTGCACCGTCAATTCAACCCGGAACAGGTCATTGCGACGATCGAACAGCACGCCGTGACGCATATCGTGCTGGTGCCCACCCAGATCATCGCCCTGCTCAATAGCCCGGATTTTACGCCGGCCAGGCTGCGCTCGCTGGAGATGCTGCAAAATGTCGGCGCCCCGCTGCACCTGGATTACAAGCAAAAAATCAATCGGCTGCTGCCCGGCCGGTTTTACGAACTGTACGGCGTCACCGAAGGGTTTATGACCATCCTCGACAAGCACGATGCGATGCGCAAAGTCGGCTCGGTCGGCAAACCCGCCGGGTTTACCGATATTGCGATATTGCGCGATGACGGCCAGCCGTGCGCAGCGCATGAAGTCGGCGAAATATGTGGCCGCGGGCCGCTGGCCACACCCGGCTATTACCGCCAGCCGGCGATGACCGAGCAGGTTTTTCGGCATGGCTGGCTGCACTCCGGCGACCTCGGCTATCTGGATGACGACGGCTTTTTATTTCTGGTTGACCGCAAAAAAGACATGATTACCAGTGGCGGCGTCAACGTCTACCCAAAAGACATCGAAGAGATCCTGATTCAGCACCCGGCGGTGCGCGAAGTCGCGGTCTTTGGCATCCCCAGCCCACGCTGGGGCGAGTCGCCCGCCGCCGCCGTCATCTGTCGGCAGCCGGTGGAGGCCGACGGCCTGATCGACTGGGTAAACCGGCGCGTCGACGCCCGCTATCAGCGCCTGGCGGCGGTGTTTATTGTCTCGACGCTGCCAAGAAATGCCGCCGGCAAAGTGCTGAAACGCGAATTGCGGCGGCAGTTTGAAGCCACCGCCGACGCCGAATCGACCAACCAATAGCGTGCCCGGCGGCGCTCAAGACAGCAGATACGCCAGCAACACCTGATAGGTGTCGAGCGTCACCCGCTGTCGCGGAATCTGCATCGCCTGCTCGACCGGCATGAACCCGGCAGCGGCCACTTCGGATGGCTGCAACGCAAACGGGCCGTCATGCACGCAACGGAAAACCGCCCCCCAGTTTTGATTCGCCGGCGCCGGGCCGGTGTCATCGCCAAGGTCCTCGCCGGTGTCCGCGCCAAGGTCCTCGTAGTACACCTTGAAACAAAAATGCAGCGGCGGCGTGACCCCCAACTCCTCTTGCAGCTCCCGCCGGGCCGAGAGGGCATAATCCTCATCCGCCTGAACGATGCCGCCGGCGGCCAGGTCTATCCGCCCGGGCCACCAGTCCTTGACCGCTGAGCGGGTCTGCACCAGCAGTTCACCGCGGGAATTGAACAGCAGAATATGCGTGACCCGATAGATGCCGCCTTCACGCCGCATTGCACGCCGCGATTTCGCCCCAATCGGCCGGTCACGGCTATCGACCATGGTAATGATTTCATCGCCCGGCGCGCACGCCGCATCGTCTTGCACCATCGAATCGGCTCCGTATCTCTATCACAAATCCACCGCAAACCCGGCGCCAGCGCGCCGCTCGATCGCCGCCCCCGTATTCTCACTGCAATCACCGCCGCGTGGGCCGGCGTCTATCGATGCGCCGCCCGGCGCGTGACTGCGATACCATTTCCCTCAAGCGCACTCCAGGCGCACGCGAGGCCGGTCGGCGACAAAAACCGGTTTAATCCTGACGTCAGAATCGGTATTATACCGGACTGGAAAAATCAGTCGAAATCTCTATAATCCGCCTGCTATTGACGTCAGATTGAGCTCCATCGAAAATCCGGGCCAGGCGCGGGTACGCCAGCCACCACCAGATCAAACACCACCAGATCAAACAACCATGCGAGTCGGCATCCCCAAAGAAATCAAAAACCACGAATATCGGGTCGGCCTGTCGCCCCCGAGCGTGCGGGAACTGGTCCGGCACGGGCACACGGTAATCGTGGAGACCCGCGCCGGCAACGGCATTGGCGCCGACGACAGCGCCTACACGGCGGCCGGTGCCGCCGTGGTCGATACCGCCGCAGAAATCTTTGCCACCGCCGACCTGATTATCAAGGTCAAAGAGCCGCAGCCCGATGAGCGCGCCCAGCTGCGCCCGGGCCAGACTTTATACACCTATCTGCACCTCGCCCCCGACCCGGAGCAAACCCGCGATCTGGTGGCCGGCGGCGCGACCTGTATCGCGTACGAAACGGTCACCTCGGCGCGCGGCGGGCTGCCGCTGCTGGCGCCGATGTCCCGGGTCGCCGGCCGCATGTCGATTCAAGTCGGCGCGCATCATCTGGAACAGCCGCAGGGTGGCCGCGGCATGCTGCTCGGCGGCGCCCCCGGTGTCAACCCGGCCAAAGCGGTCATCCTCGGCTGCGGCGTGGTCGGCACCCATGCGGCCCACATTGCCGTTGGCATGGGCGCCGACGTCTGGGTTATCGACAACAACCCGGAGGCCCTGGAAGCGCATTGGCGGCAGTTTGGCCGCAATACGAACACGATTTTCTCGACCACAGACGCGGTGGAAAGGCACGTGCTGACAGCCGACCTGGTGATTGGCGGCGTCTTGATCCCGGGTGCCGAAGCGCCCCGGCTGGTGACCGCGGAAATGGTGCGGCAGATGAAGCCGGGAGCGGTGGTCGTTGATGTCGCCATCGACCAGGGCGGCTGCTTTGCAACGTCGCATGCCACCACCCACGCCAAGCCGACCTATGTGGTTGACGACGTGGTGCATTATTGCGTCGCCAACATGCCGGGCGGGGTACCGCGAACCGCTACCGACGCGCTCAACAATGCCACGCTGCCGTATGCGCTTCAATTGGCCGACAAGGGCGTCCGGCAGGCCCTGCTCGACGACCCGCATCTGTTGAACGGGCTGAACGTGCATGCCGGCAACGTGACGCACCGCAAGGTGGCGGAGGAGCTCGGCTACCCCCACGTCGAAGCGGCGGTCGCCTTGCGCGCCTGAGGGCAAACCGCGCAGGCGCACCCCAGCCATAACGCAGCAACCAATTGTATGGACTATCGGCAGCCGGCACATCGGCGCCCGGTAGTATTTTTTTTTTATGATTCTCCGAGGAAATAAAAGATGGCAAAAATGACCCCCAGTGAAGCCTTTGTCGAAACCCTGGCGGCCAATGGTGTAACCGAGATATTCGGCATCATGGGCTCCGCCTTTATGGACGCGATGGATATTTTCGAACCCGCCGGCATTCGCCTGATTTCGGTGGTGCACGAACAGGGCGCGGCCCACATGGCGGACGGCTATGCGCGCGTCAGCGGTCGGCACGGGGTCTGCATCGGCCAGAACGGCCCCGGGGTCAGCAACTGCGTCACCGCCATTGCGGCGGCGTATTGGGCGCATTCACCGGTGGTCATGATCACCCCCGAAACCGGCACCATGGGCATCGGGCTGGGCGGGTTTCAGGAGGCCAACCAATTGCCGATGTTTCAGGAGTTCGTCAAATATCAGGGCCACGTCAATCACCCGAGCCGGATAGCGGAATTTACCGGCCGCTGTTTCGACCGCGCGATGTCGGACATCGGGCCAACCCAGTTGAACATTCCGCGCGATTATTTCTATGGCGAGATCGACGTGCAGATTCCACAGCCGATGCGGCTGGATCGCGGCCCGGGCGGCACCCAGGCCCTGGATCAGGCCGCTGAGCTGCTGGCGCAGGCGGCGTTTCCGGTGATTTTGTCCGGCGGCGGCGTGGTGATGGCCGACGCCATTGACGATTGCGTCAAACTGGCCGAGCGCCTCGGGGCGCCGGTCGCCAACAGCTACCTGCACAATGACTCCTTCCCCGCCAGCCATCCCTTATGGGCCGGCCCGCTGGGCTATCAGGGCTCAAAAGCGGCCATGAAGCTGATCAGCCAGGCGGACGTGGTGCTTGCGCTGGGTTCCCGCCTCGGGCCGTTCGGCACCCTGCCGCAGTATGGCCTCGATTACTGGCCGCAACAGGCGCAGATCATCCAGGTGGATGCCGACTACAAAATGCTCGGCCTGGTGAAAAAAATCAACGTCGGCGTCTGCGGCGATGCCGGCGCGGCGGCGCAGGCAATCCTGGCCCGGCTGGCGGACAAAACCCTGGCCTGCGACGACAGCCGGAAGCGGCGAGCGGACGAGATTGCCGCCGCCAAAGCCGCGTGGGAACAAGAGCTGGATGAATGGCTGCATGAACAAGACGACTACAGCCGGGACATGATCCAGGCCCAGGCGCAGCAGCCGGGCGGCTGGCTGCATCCGCGGCAGGTATTGCGCGAGCTGGAAAAGGCGCTGCCCGGGGATGCCATGGTCTCTACCGATATCGGCAACATCAACGCCGTGGCCAACAGCTACCTGCGCTTCGAGCGCGGGCGCAGCCTGCTGGCGCCGATGAGTTTCGGCAATTGCGGCTACGCGCTGCCGACCGTGATCGGGGCCAAATGCGCCGCCCCCGAGCGCCCGGCGATCGCCTATTCCGGCGATGGTGCATGGGCGATGAGCATGGTCGAAATCCTCACCGCAGTGCGGCACAACATCCCGGTGACCGGCGTGGTATTTCATAACCGGCAATGGGGGGCGGAGAAAAAAAATCAGGTCGATTTCTACGGGCGGCGCTTCGTTGCCGCCGAACTAAACCAGTCCGGGCAGGAAAATTTCAGCCTCATCGCCCAATCCATGGGTGCGGAGGGGGTGCGCGTGGAGCGCCTGGAAGAGGTCGGCCCGGCGCTGGAGAAAGCCGTCGATATGCAGATGAACCAGGGCAAAACCTGCGTGCTCGAAATCATGTGCAGCCGTGAGCTGGGCGATCCTTTCCGGCGCGATGCGCTCTCCAAACCGGTGCGCCATCTGAAAAAATATCGGGATTACGTGTAGTTTTGGCGCGACCAGTGCCGTCGGCTCACGTGCCGCCAAGCGGGCTGAGGCGGCGGCGCATCCGGCCATGACGCTGCTCGCCGGTCTGATCGAAAAAGCCAGGGCGCAGCGCCGCACGATTGTCCTGCCCGAGGGCGAAGATGCGCGCATTCTGGCGGCGGCGGCAAAAGCCGTCAGCACCGGCATTGCCACCATCAAACTGCTCGGCAAACCGGAGCACATTCAACGCACCGCGCGCGAACGGCACATCAGCCTGGATGGGCTGGAGATAATCGACCCGGCCACCGACAGCGACCGACGGCGGGCCTGTGTCCACACACTACAGACGCTCCGGCGAGACAAAACCGGTCGGGACATGCCGCGCGAGCGCGCGCTGCATAAAGCCGGCCAGCCGCTGACCTTCGCCCACCTGATGCTGCGCACCGGCGACGCCGACGGCTGTGTCGCCGGCGCCGTTCACACCACGCAGCGGGTGATCTCCAGCGCCCTGCAAACGATCGGCCAACACGCCGACAGCAAGCTGGTCTCGAGCTTTTTTCTGATGCAGCACAGCCTGCCGCATCAGGCGATCCGGGGGATTGCATTGTATGCGGACTGCGCGCTGGTAATCGACCCGGATGCGGAGCAGCTGGCGACCATTGCGATGGACACCGCCAACACCGCCCGGCAGCTATTGGGCCTGACGCCGACAGTGGCGCTGCTGTCATTTTCGACCGCCGGCAGCGCCAGCCACGCCAGCATCGACAAAATCAAACAGGCCGGCCGGATCATCGCCCGCACCGAGCCGCAGCTGGCGCTGCTGACGGAAGTGCAGTTCGACGCCGCAGTCAGGCCGGATATTCTGCACGCCAAAGCGCCGGACCTGGGCGCCCACGCGCCGGCCAATATTTTTATTTTCCCCGATTTGTACGCCGGCAACATCGGCTATAAAATCGCGCAGCACATCGGCGGCGTCAAAGCCATCGGGCCGATCCTGCAAGGGCTCAGACAACCGGTAAATGACCTGTCGCGGGGGTGCAGCATGGCCGATATCTATGACCTGATTGCGGTCACCGCAGTACAGGCGCAAATCAATCGGTGACGGCATACACGCAATCAAAAGCAGCCATCAAGTAACCGCGACCGGCAGGCAACAGCGGTGCAGTCGGCAGCCAGCTCCGATGAGATTATCGTCGGTTTTTTTGTCGCTTCGGCCGCCCCGCCAGCAGCCGACAGCCGATCAGGCGCGGCGCTTGCGCCGACGCTGACGGGTGCCGCGCTGCTCGCTTGCAGCGGCGCCAACGCTCGGCGCCGGCAAATCGACCGCCTGCCTGAGATAATGATATTCCGCCGTCTTGTGGGGGATCGCCAGTGCATCGACGAAGTAGTCCTGGAATCTGGCCTCGACCGCGGTCTCGACCTTGCGAATCCGCTTGACCACAGCTTCGATTTCCAATCGGGCATCCCGGTTCAGCAGGGCAATGGTGGCCCCGGTGCCGGCGGCATTGCCGGCTGAGCTGACCTGTTCCAGCCGACAGTCGGGGAGCATGCCAAGCACCATCGCATACTTGACATCGATATGCGCGCCAAACGCCCCCGCCAGTCGAATCCGGTCGGGCCGCTCCGCTCCCAGCTTATCCAGCAGCAGCCGTGCGCCGGCAGACAGCGCCGCTTTGGCCAGCTGGATCGCGCGCACGTCGTTTTGCGTAATCAACACGCGCACCCCGGCCTGATCGTGCAGCACATAGGCGAACGTTTTGTCCTGCCGCACGAGGCGCGGCGTGGCGGTCGCCCGGCGGCCGTCGATGGTGCCGTCGGACTTGATGATGCCGGCCAGAAACAGCTCCGCAATGACCTCGATAATACCGGAGCCGCAAATGCCGGTGATACCGGTTTGCCGAACGGCCTGCGCGAACTCCGGCTGATTGGACCACAGATCACTGCCGATGATCCGGAATACCGGTTCGAGCGTGTCGCGGTCGATGCGCACGCGCTCGATCGCACCGGGAGCAGCGCGCTGCCCGCCGCTGATCTGGGCGCCCTCGAAAGCCGGCCCGGTAGGGCTCGACGCCGCGACCATGCTGCTGCGATTGCCCAGCACCAGCTCGGCATTGGTGCCCACATCAACCAGCAAGGTCAACTCATCGCGGTCATACGGCGCTTCGGATAACGTGGCGGCGGCGGCATCGGCGCCAACGTGGCCGGCGATGCACGGCAGCACGTACACCCGTGTGCCGCTGTGCGCGTGGAGTCCGATTTCCTCCGCCTGGATATTGACCGCTTGATCGGTGGCCAGCGCAAACGGCGCGCCGCCCAGTTCGACCGGATTGATCCCCAGCAGCAAATGGTGCATCACCGGGTTGCCGACCAGCGTCATATCCAGCACGTCGTGCAGCACAACTCCGGCGGTGGCGGTCACTTCTTCCATCAGCCCCTGCAGCGCCGAGCGCACGGCCGCGGTCATATCCCGCTCGCCACCGGGGTGCATCATGACGTAGGAAACCCGGCTCATCAAATCTTCACCAAACCGAATCTGCGGATTCATTCGACCGACCGAGGCCAGCACTTCGCCGGTGCTCAGGTGGCACAAATGCGCCGCAATCGTGGTTGAGCCGATATCGACCGCGATGCCGTACGTATCGGTTTTCAACCCCGGCCAGACCGCAATCAAATCACTCCCCTGATGCACTGCGGCGGTCACCTTCCAATCGCCTTGGCGCAGCGCCGCCTGCAACCCGACCAGCACCGAAAAATCACAGCGCAACTGCGTCAGCTCCCATTCGAATTCCAGCGCATCGAGCAGGCGCTGCAAGTCACCGCTCGGGTCGTGCATGTTTGGTTCGGGCACCTCGACGTAATACAGGCGGACGACCGGATTGACCGTGCCGATCTCGACCTCCGATCGTTTGCGCACCACCTGCCGGTGCACCTGACTTTCAGGCGGCACGTCGATCACCGCGTCGCCGAGCAGCCTGGCCTGGCATCCGAGCCGCCGGGTCGGCGGTGTGCCGACGGGGAAAAACGCCTTTTCATCGGCGCTCAAGGGGCTCAGGTGATCGCCGCTCGAATGCACGCCGAATTTGGCAAACTGGCCGACACTCTGATCGATCTGACAGCGATCACAGATACCGCGACCGCCGCAAACGGTGTCCAGATCCACCCCCAGCTGCTGCGCCGCTTGCAGCACCGATGTGCCGACGGCAATCCGGCCGCGTTTGCCGGAAGGGGTAAAAATGACGTGGACTGTATTCATCCGCGACTGCTCAACCCGGATAGCAAGGCGCGACCGAGCGGCGAAAACTACGCCCGGCGGCGGCAGCCGCTGCGCCTTCTTCTATCGGACACGACGTCACCCTCGGCGACGGGCTGACGGTATTTCTTCAGCCACTCGGCACAATTTCGGTCATGCCCCATGATGACATTGGCCGCCATAATGCTCTGCATCACGTCGTCGTGCATCGGGTTGGTGATCGCCGACGTCAGGCCGGCGCCGATGGCCATACTCAAAAAATGCGCGTCCATGCCTTTTCTGTTCGGGATGCCGAAGCTGAAATTCGACGCCCCGCAGGTGGTATTGACGTGCAGCTCTTCACGCAGCCGCTTGGCCAGATGCAGCACTTGCCGGCCGGCGCTGTTGATGGCCCCCACCGGCATGACCAGCGGATCGACCACGATATTGCTGTAATGGATGCCATGATCCGCCGCCCGCTGCACGATTTTTTTCGCCACCTCGAAGCGGTCATCCGGGTTTTCGGAAATCCCGGCCTCGTCGTTCGAGATCGCCACCACCGCGCAGTTATAGCGGGCGACCAGCGGCAGCACGGCCTCCAGCCGCTCGTCCTCACCGGTAACCGAATTCAACAGCGCCTTGCCCTGATAGGCCTCGAGGCCGGCCTCCAGCGCCGCGACAATCGAAGAATCTATCGACAACGGCACGTCGGTAACCGACTGCACCAGTTTGATCGATTCGGCCAGGATGCGCGGCTCATCCGCCAACGGGATGCCGGCGTTCACATCCAGCATGCGCGCGCCGGCAGCGACCTGCGCCAGCGCGTCGCGTTCAACCCGGCTATAGTCGCCGTTGCGCATTTCTTCGGCCAGAATTTTGCGGCCGGTCGGATTGATGCGCTCACCGATGATCACAAACGGCTGATCAAAGCCGATTTTTAGCTCTCTGGTGGCTGAACTGATAATGGTCGAGGTCATGTTTTTTACTCTGGTAGTGGATATTGTCGATCAGACGATCGGCGAACGGAACGATTAAACGGTGCATGATAAAAGAACGGTGAATGATAAAAGCCGCCGCTTGCCGGCCGCGGCCTGCCATCGTATTTACGGTTCGCTGCCCTGATTGCGCGCCAGCGCCAGCAAACGCGCCGGCGGGTAGTCACGCTCCAACTGCTCTGCCGCCGCGGCCGCCACGGCCTGAAGATCATCGTCGCAAGCGACACTGACCCGCCGCCACGCTTCCAGATAGGCGTCGGTGCCGCTTTTGCCGGCCCGCATCGCCGCCTGGTCAATGGCTGCGGAAAACCGCTTGTGCAATACGATTTTGGCGCTTTGGCGCCCCGCTTTGGCGATAACCTGAGCCGGAATATCGCACCAGTACACGGTGATCAGTTTGGCCATGCGGATGCGGGAATATTTGATAAAACAGGCAACGATGCCGCCGCATCAAGCGGGCGCTGCCGGTGTACCCAGCCGCACATGCAGCGCACGGTGCAACCCGTGATCACCGGTCGCCACCAGCTGATATTCCAGACCGAGATACTCGGCCGCCGCCCGTGCGGCGGCGGCGATTTTTTCATCCTCCAGCTGCGCCAGATAGACCAGCTTTTTATAGTGCCTGAAATAGTCCGCTTTGAGTTCGGGATGCCGGTCCAGCCCCAGCCCGCGGATGATCAGCCGATCGAAATGCTGCGCCAGATAATCGGTCAGATAAAACGTCCCGATTTCGGCTTCGTGCAGCTGATCAAACTGCGCGCTGCCGGCGAACATTTCGTAGCAATGCGCGCCGGGCAGCCGTTCGACCTGCTCCCGCTCCAGCACGGCATCGAGTAGCCCGCCGGTGCCGCAATCGGCATAGCCGACATAGATGCGGGTGTAGTGCGCCCGGTTTTGCCGGATTTTTTTCTCCACTGCCGCCGGAATCAACTGCGGTTTATTGTGATAATCCGCCGGCAGACATTGCACATCCATGTGCTCCCAGCGGTTCAACCGCTTTACCCTGATCAGATCGTGCGCCAGCGCACCGCAGGCGATAATCAACAGGCGTTCGGTCTGGGTTTGCATCGATGCCCCCCCTCAATACGGCCGTCAGGCGGCGCGTTTCTCGGCTATTTTAGCACTTGCCGTTTCCACCGCAACCGCGGCATCGCGGCAATACGCATCGGCGCCGATCGCCAGCCCAAACTCCTCATTCAACGGCGCCCCGCCAACCAGCACGATATAGTCGTCCCGGATGCCCTTCTCGACCAGCGTATCGATCACCACTTTCATATACGGCATGGTCGTGGTCAGCAGCGCGGACATGCCCAGAATATCGGGCTGATGCTCTTCAATCGCCTTCAGGTAGCTCTCGACCGCGTTATCGATGCCCAGATCAATCACCTCGAACCCGGCGCCCTCCAGCATCATCGCCACCAGATTTTTGCCAATATCGTGGATATCGCCCTTGACCGTGCCAATCACGATCTTGCCAATCGGCTGGGCGCCGGTTTCGGCCAATAGCGGGCGCAGGATGTGCATGCCGCCCTTCATCGCATTGGCCGACATCAGCACCTCGGGGACAAACAAAATGCCGTCACGAAAATCAATCCCGACAATGCGCATACCCTCAACCAGCGCCTCATCCAGCACTTTGGTCGGGGCCCAGCCGCGCTGCAGCAGAATCTCAGTGCCCTCAACGATCTCGTCGCGCAGACCGTCGTACAAATCATCGTGCATCTGCTCGACCAGCTCTTCATCGGACAGCGCCGACAAATCCAAATCGTCATCTACATTGTCATCGACCATAGCAGGAACCCTGTAAAGTTAAGTTTGCGCATACCAACCGTCAGCACCACTGCTTCAAACGGCGCGAATATAACACCGACCCAACAAAAAAAGATCTATTTTTTATCATATATCAGCCCATCTTTTTATTCCGCCGGGCGGCGCATCGGCAACGCCGGCTTGCCGACAGACAACCCGGCCACGGTCAAACCGCGACTTTCATGCGGAAAGACCCGCCATTGGGCGGTAGTATGCAGGAATCAGCGCGGCCAAAGCGGCCGGCATCCACCCTGTTTCGACCACCCAAACCGCCTGGCGGAAGGCGGGATTGCGTGATTCACGGCGCGGATTGTTCACCGACGCGGTCCTGCGACGCGGGGCATCCCTAGCGGTTCAGCACCCCCGGCCATTGTTCATTGGCGGTCGAGATGTATCCGGGAATGTCCTGTTCCCACTTGCGTTGCACGTTGGGGCTGTAGTTCAGGTACAACTTGCCGTCAACGATATTCCAGGCCGCCGGGTCAACGTCGGGGGCGTAGCCCTTGCTGACCCCGTAGGCGCAGTAGCCGCCGTACTGCGGCGCCCAGGTCTCGGGGTCGGCGGCAAACCTGTCACGGTTCGCGGCGCTCGCGAACAGCCAGGTGGCATCGTTGTATTCGACCTGAAAGGCCGCGTCGCCGCGGGTCGGGCGGCCCTCGGTGAAGTAGGCCACGGTGTCGTAACCGTGAATCGCGTGGTCGCCACCGATGCTGTTGATCGGGGGCGCAGCGGAAGCGATGGGGGTTGCAAACGCGCTGATGACAAATAACAGCGTCCATAGCCCGGCATGGTTGACTGAACACAAATCGATTCGTTTCATTGTGGTTCCCTCGGTTGGTTGAAGAGTAAGGCAGATATTAGCGCAATTGCGCCATTGCAACCATTCCAAAACGCCCGGGAAACCGCTTTTTAAGCGACCTGGCGGGCTTGAATTCCGATCTGTTTTCTGCCAGACAAAATGCGGGTTGCAGGGATGTCACGCGCTATGGATACGCTTCTGCTATCGACTACAAGCCCAGGGGCAGGGCAGAATGATATTCTGCCCAGGTGTCATGCACCCATTTCTGTTCTAAAATCCGCCTTTACCGGTTGCCATTTCGGCACGTTATCTACTCCCTTTAAGCGGCTTATTCTCGCCCTTTACGCCGCTTCTTCTCCTGCCCGTTTGCTTTGTCTTATTCTCCATACCGCTATGAATTGCACCTGTTTACCGTACGCATAATATCGTACAACGCCGGCTTGCCGGCAGCCAACTCGGCCGCGGTCAAACCGCGTATTTCATGCGGGAAGACCAGCCATTGGGCGGTAGTATGCAGGAAAAAGTCCGGCACGCGGGCGGTGATATTGTTCGCCGGCTTGAACCACGGCGTGGCCACCTTGATGTGACGCGGGGCGTGGTTGCCGGCGCGGGCGCGCAACTGCGTGATCACGGCCTCGATGCTGCGCCCGCTATCGAACACGTCGTCCACCAGCAGCAACGCAGCATCCGCCTGCAGGCGCTCCACCAGACCGGCCAGGCCGTACACCCGCACCTGCCCGGCCGGCTGCGCGACGCCTTCATACAACGCGGTGCGAATGCCGATATGCTCGGCCGGCTGCTCGAAGTAGGTCAGCAGTTCGTGCACCGCAATGCTGATCGGCGACCCGCCGCGCCAGATGCCGACAATGAAATCGGGCCGAAAGCCGCTGTGTATAATGTCGGCGCCCAGTCGGAAAGCATCCTCCAACAGCTCCTGCGCGGTGATATAGCGTTTTTCAACGCGGTCGATGGGGTTCACGGCTGTGATTGAGCGGTCGAGTGACCCTGGCAACCCCGCCGGCGACCGGCACAGCCGCCGCTATCGAGGCCAGGCGGGTTATCTCGGTGCTGGTGCCCGGACCCGGACTTGAACCGGGACGGTATCGCTACCGCAAGATTTTAAGTCTTGTGTGTCTACCAATTCCACCACCCGGGCAGCGTTGAAAATACCGACTATCCGCCGCGTTGCCACGCACGGCACGGAGGCTGAGCCCGGAATCGAACCGAGGTCAACGGCTTTGCAGGCCGCTGCATAACCACTCTGCCACTCAGCCATCACCGCAAAATCCCCCGGAGCCTGCTGTTTTATCCGCGCAACGCCGGTCGGCGAGCGGATGGAAAAACACGTGTTTGGAGCGGGAAACGAGATTCGAACTCGCGACCCCAACCTTGGCAAGGTTGTACTCTACCAACTGAGCTATTCCCGCTTTTATCATACTGATGATGAGGATACCGATTGTATGCGACTCGCACCGGCTGTCAATAGCACAACCGCACCGCGGGCCGGTTATTCGGCGCTCGACCCGGCACCGGTTTGCTCAACCTGCATCCGCTGGACCTTCTCCCCCCAGTCGCCTCTTCTGGCCGCCTGAAAATACCCGATCATCGACCACAGCGTCAAGACCGCCGCCAAATACAGCATCACCTCGCCGCATCGAAATATCACCTGGTCATCGACCGGGTTGCCGTACAGCAGCAGCCCGATCGCCAGCATCTGAGAGATGGTTTTGATTTTACCCAGCCGGCCCACGGCAACCAGACTGCGCTCACCCAGATTGGCCATCCATTCGCGCAACGCCGAAATAACGATCTCGCGGCCGATAATAATCGCCACGGATATCGAAAACGGGATTGCGTGCAGCGCCAGATCCAACACCTGCCGATCCGACACCAGCAGCACCAGTGCGCTGGAGACAATCAGTTTATCCGCCACCGGGTCGAGAAACGCACCGAACGCGGAAATGGCATTCATCTTCCTGGCGAGAAAACCGTCCAGCCAGTCGGTGAGCGCCGCCACCACGAAAATACCGGCCAAAAACACCTCACGCTGCATGATCGGCAGATAGTAGACCACGACCAGCACCGGAATAAGCGCGATGCGAAAGGCCGTGAGAAAATTGGGTATATTGGGCAGCAAGGACAACCGACTGTACCTGTGGCTTGTCTATGGGGGCCTATGGCCTGACTGTAATTTGACCGGCCCGTACCTGGCCGGCCATGGCTCGGGATACCTCAACCGTATGGTCGCAAGTATAGAATGCAAATCGGATTCAAGCGAGTCATTCCGTCGGTTAAACCGCAATCGGGTGCCCTAGCGGTGCAATTGATCGAAGATTTTTTCCGCCAATTGGCGACTGATGCCGGTTACTTTGGCCAGATCTTCAATCCCGGCGCACTTGAGCTGATTCAGGCCGCCAAAATGGCGCAATAAATTCCGTCGGCGCTTTTCTCCAATGCCGTCAATGCGCTCCAGCGGCGACCGGGTTCTGGCCTTGGCGCGGCGCTGCCGATGCGCCGTGATCGCAAACCGATGCGCCTCATCGCGGATGCGCTGGATCAAATGCGCGGCCGGCGAAGCGCCGCCGGGTACAATCGGCCGGGGCGCATGCAGCAGATGGAGCTGTTCTTCCCCGGCCCGGCGCGCGCGGCCCTTCGACACCCCGAGCAGGGTTACCGAGTCATCGATCTGCAGCTCTTCGAATACCTGCCGGGCGATTCCCAACTGCCCCTTGCCGCCGTCGATGATCACCACGTCCGGCAGTTTTTCCCGATTCTCCATGATCGCGCTATAGCGCCGGGTCAGCACCTGCCGCATCGCCGCATAATCATCGCCCGGCCGGACATCGACCACATTGAAGCGCCGGTAGTCGGACTTCACCGGCCCCTGATGATCGAATACCACGCAGGCGCCCACGGTCAACTCACCCATCGTGTGGCTGATATCGAAACACTCCATCCGCGCCGGGACTTCATCCAGATTCAGCAATCCGGCCAGCGCAACAAACATATCCCGCAGCTGGCGCCGCTGGTTGAGGTGCTGGGCCAGGTGGTCGGCCGCATGCAGGCGCGCCGACTCGAGCCAGCGCAATCGATGCGCCCGCACCTGCGACTTGAGCACAACCTGCTTGCGGCTTTCGATCGACAGCACCTGCTGCAGTGACGATCTGCTGTCGATCGGCTCACTCAGCAGGATTTCTCTCGGCATCATTTTGCCGAGATAATTCTGCGGCACAAACGCCTCCAGCAATTCCGCCGGCGATTGATCCAGCGCATTGCTCTGAATGTGGAAGTGCGAGCCCAGGTTGCAGCCCTGGCGAATCACCATCACGCCAAAGCACACCATGCCGGACTGCACCGACACCGCGACCGCATCCGCATCGCTGAAACCGGAGGTCACATACTGCCGGTCGCGCAGCCGCTGCAGCAGCGCCAGGCGATCCCGGTAGGTCGCCGCCAGCTCGAATTCCAACGCGCCCGCCGCGCGCTCCATTTTTTCCACCAATGTATCGACCAGCGAGTTGTCCTTGCCGGTCAGCATCGCCGTGGCCTGGTGCACGTCCTCGGCATAGCGCTGCGGCGTGATGCGGCCGACACACGGGGCGCTGCAACGTTTGATCTGGTATTGCAGACAGGGCCGGGAGCGGCTGCGGAAAAACGCATCGTTACACTGCCTGAGGCGAAAGATCGTATGCAAATGCCCGAGCATTTCACGCACCGCAGCGGCATTCGGATAAGGCCCGTAATACTTACCAGGATGGCTCCTGCGACCGCGATAAAATGCAAACCGGGGGAACCGATCCCCTTGCGTGAAGCGGATATACGGAAAGCTCTTGTCGTCGCGCAAAGAAATATTGTAGCGCGGACGCTTGGCCTTGATCAGGTTATTTTCCAGCAGCAAGGCTTCACTCTCGGAGCGCGTCTGCTGGGTTTCGGCACGGTGAATTTTCGACACCATCAACTGCGCTCGCGGCGTCAGCCCGGTGGGCTTAAAATAACTGGCAACCCGTTTTTTCAGATTTTTCGCTTTGCCGACGTACAGCGTATTGCCGTGCGCATCATAAAACACATACACCCCGGATTTGTCGGTAACCGAGGCCAGAAACTGCCGCGGATCAAAGCTCTGAGCCACCTCGACGCCCTCGTCCGGCAGAGTCATACCGCGACCGCCTCGGCGCCGATGGCGGCCAATACCCGCCGGCGCATCACCGGGGCGCAGCGTTGGCCCCGAGCGGCCGGGCCGTGGCAGCGACCGCGCTCAAGCGACGCCGCGCTGCGGTCGGGCCGGTGCGCCGGGGATGGGCGGCAATTTATCCGCTGTCCTGCCGTCGGAATGTTTTGCTTCATGCTGCCGGATTGTGATTAAATCGCGTACCCAACCATTGGCGATATGCCCCCCGCACTCGATATGAAAATTTCAGCTTTTGAAGTCCGCATCGGCAATCTAATCGCGTATCAGGACAAGCTGTGGCGCGTGCTGAAAAAAAACCATGTCAAGCCCGGCAAAGGCGGCGCATTCGTACAACTCGAGCTGAAGTCGACCGGCGGCACCAAGCTCAACCAGCGCTTTCGCTCGGAAGAGCGCATAGAAAAAGCGCGCGTCGAACCCCGAACCATGCAATACCTGTATGCCGACGACCCGCATTATGTTTTCATGGACAACCAGACCTATGAACAGCTGACCCTGACGGCCGATGAAGTGGCGGCACAGATCCCGTTTCTGCTGCCCAATACCGAAGTACAGATCAACTTTCACAATGATAACCCGGTTGGGTTGGAATTGCCGGCTTCGGTGACCCTGACCGTGGTCGAAACCGAAACCGCAGTCAAAGGCCAGACCGCGTCCGGCAGCGGCAAACCGGCGCTGCTGGAAACCGGCCACCGGGTAACCGTGCCCACTTTCATCAAGGTCGGCGAAAAAGTCAAAGTCAACACCGAAACCGGCGAATATACCGAACGCGCATAACCGGATTGCCGCCGCCGGGCAAACGGATTGCGCATAGCCAATGGCAGCGGCCCGGTTGGGAGTCGGCCGATAAGCCGGGTTCTGTCGTGGACAGCTATTCATCTGCGACGCCCGTCACCGAACGCCTCTAGCGACCTACCCGAATCCTACGCGGGTCACGCAATACGGATTCCTATTCGGTCTTGCTCCAAGTGGGGTTTACCCTGCCACTGCTGTTGCCAGCAGCGCGGTGCGCTCTTACCGCACCATTTCACCCTTACCCTGGCGATTGTACTGCACAAGGCGGTATATTTTCTGTGGCACTTTCCGTCGGCTCACGCCGCCCAGGGGTTACCTGGCACTCTACCCTGCGGAGCCCGGACTTTCCTCCCTCGCCGACCGGTTTGCGATGCAAGCCGACCGGAAAGAGCAGCTGTCTGGCCGACTCCCGCTGCAAGCATAGTGCAGCAACCGGTTATTTACAACCCTGTGTATACGTCGGTGAAGTTGCACTTAATAAGTTGCATTCACACATCCGGGATGAATCCGACTCACGCGCCGATTACGGGCGGCGAGACATTGCATCTCTCCCAGAGCCTGCGCTACGTCCGGAACACCGAGACGATGGGGTATGATGATGCGGCCATCGCCGCCAAAGCTCCCAGCGATAACCAACCGGCGCTATCGAACATCACCGACCTGACCCGACCGCGGCGCACGGCGCACGGCGAGCGGCGCCGACACGGAGTAAGTATGGGTTGCCGCGCCGTTCTTATTGCCGCTCCTCGTTGGTCGTGGGCTCAAAGAATTGCTTGCGCTGTTCACGCGCCAGAGTCAGATTCGGATCCAACGCCAATGCGCGGTCGTAATGGCGCAACGCTTCGGCTTTGCGGTTGAGGCGAAACAGCCCAAGGCCCGCCAGCTGGTGGGCGTACGCGTCATTAGGATAGCGCGCAATCACCTTTTGCGCCACCGCCAACCCCTCCGCATACCGCCCCTGGTTCATCAGCACCACGGCAAAGTTCATCATCGCGGTTTGGTGCCGCGGGTTAAGCCGCAGCGCCTCGCGGAAGCGCGCGATTGCTTCTTCATGGCGGCCCTGGTTTTCCAGCAGCGCGCCGATACTGTTGAGCAGTCCAGGGTCATCCGGTCGCAGCTCAAGGGCGGTTTGGAAGGCAGCATGCGCTTCCCGATAGCGCCCCTCGGCCAGCAGATGGTGCCCAAGATTGCGGTGGACGTTGCGTGCCTGCGGGTTGTGGGCGATGACGTGGGTGAAGAAGGTAATGTTGTCGCGGTAGATGCCGGTATGGTTCCAGGTGAGGATGCCTGAAACCGCCAGTATGGCCGCCCCGGCCGCCCCGATGGCCAGCCGCGCCGGACGTGTTTGGTGCTCCGGCAGAGCGCCGAGGCCCCGTTGACAGGCACGGCTCGCGGCGGCGGCCACGACGGCGATCAGGCCGATGCCGGCGAGGTATTGAAAACGGTCGGCGACAAACGAGGACAGCATATAGCCGAAGTCCACGAAGCCCAGCACCGGGGACAATGCCACCGCAAAGAACAGCACGCCGGCCAGCGGCCCGCGACCGAGTTGTCGGCGACAACGCCACAACACCGCGACCACTGCCGCGCAGCCGACCGCGCAGCCCCAGGCCAGCACGTCACCGATGCCGGGCTCCCAGTGCGGATAGATCACGATCAGCCCCGTCGGCCACAGCAATTTGCCGACGTAAAATGCCAGGGCACGCGCCGCAATCAGCCCGCGCTCCAGCGGCGAATACGCGAATGAGATGGATTCGATGCTGGTGTAATAGGCATGGTCGGCCAACGTGATGCCAAGCCCGACCAGGAAGAACGGCAGCGTGTGGTTGAAATCGGCCAGAGTCACGCGCCCGTGCCGCCACCAGTGCCACAGCAACAGCGCCACCGGCAGCGTGATGGCGATGGATTTGCTGAGCAGACCGAGCACGAACAACGCCACCGCCAGCAGGTAATGCCCTCCTCGCCGCCCCCCTCGCGGCATTTCCGCGAAGCGGATATAGGCGAGCACGGCGGCGAGATAACACAAAGTCGCCAGGATGTCCTTGCGTCCGATGACCCAGGCCACCGACTCCACATGCAGCGGATGCACCGCGAACACCGCCGCCGCGAACCACGCGCCGGGCACCCCCAGCCGCCGCAGCAAACGCCACAGCAGCAACACGACCCCGGTATGCAGCAGCAGATTGACCAGGTGATAGCCGAGCGGCGCCAGCCCCCACAGTTTATGCTCCAGCCAGAAGGTGGTATAGAGCAGTGGCCAGTAATGGACTTCGTATGGAATCATCGCACGCGGGGTAAACCAGATCTGCGCCAGCCCCGACCAGGTGTGAATCGGCCTGGCATTGGTCAGTATCAGCTCGTCATCCCAGACGAATCCCGCCGACAGCGCCGGAACGTAACTGACCACCACCAACAGGCACAGCGCCGCGACCGCTAATGCACTATGGGCATCAGAGACACCAGGGAACATGCCGGGCGCGGGGGATGCCGCCGGCATCGGCGGCTTGCGCGGCGCACCGTTGCCGTTCGGCGGCGTTGGTGTCCGGGCGCGGGGGGTTTGCTTTCTCGCCGCGCGGGGGGCTCGCTTTCTCACCATATTATGGTGCCGTTGAGTGCGACGACAGGTGCGTTAATCTCTTTTCAGCGCCGGCGTTCATTTGTGGCCATACAACGCGTTGGGTTGCTCATGCAGGTTGGCGCTCAAGGTGGCGGTCATCCGGGCGAGATGGTTCGGCGTGCTATGCAACCCATCTGTTCACATGCAGCGCACGCACAAGCGGCAGCGGAGCAATGGCAGGCAGAACCCCCTTTCCACATGGAAATGATACAGAACAGGCAGCAATCCATGGTTGACACAGGATAATAATAAGTCGCCGATCAGAACCAAGGCGCTGTATAGCTCCAGCCTCTTTGGCACTCGGAGTAATTGATGAACTGTGATTGTATAAGAGATTTCATCTCCAGACCAGCCATTGTATGGGTCGGTGAAGGTGCACTTACCGGCTGAATGAATACACGGCCTTGTGTGCGCGCACCGTCCCTTCCACTGCATCCGGAATACGCTTGAGCCCACCTTCCACATCACGTTCAGGATGAATCCGAATCACACGCCGGTTGCGGGCGGCGCGAGACGCTTCCTGTCTCCCGGGGCCTGCGCTGCGGCCAGCACACCGGGACATCGCCGCCAAAGGCCCCGGCGACAACCAGCCGGAGCTGTCGAACATCACCGACAGGGCCGACCGCGGCGCCCGATGGGCGTTGCCGGCACGGGGATGAATGGGTTGCCTCGCCGTGCTTATTGCTGAACCGCGTTGGTCGTGGACTCAAAGAATCGCTTGCGCTGTTCGCGTGCCTGGGTCAGATTCGGGTCCAACGCCAATGCGCGGTCGTAATGGCGCAGCGCTTCAGCCTTGCGGTTGAGGCGAAACAGCCCGAGGCCCACCATATGGTGGGCTCTCGCGTGATCGGAGTTGTGCGCAATCAACTTTTGCGCCGATGCCACCCCCTCCGCATACCACCCCCGGTTTATCAATATCTTGGCAAGGTTAAACAGCGCGTTTTGTTGCTGCGGGTTCAGCCGCAGCGCCTCGCGGTAGCGCTCGACCGCTTCCTCCAGGCGGCCCTGCCTTTCCAGCAGCACGCCGATACTGTTGATCAATTTATCGTTCTCCGGTCGCTGCTCAAGGGCGGTTTGGAAGGCGGCATGCGCTTCCCCGTAGCGCCCCTGGTCCCGCAGGTAGTTCCCAAGATTGAGGTGGGCGCCACGGGCCTGCGGGTTGTGGGTGATGACGTGGGTGAAGAAAGTACCGTTGTCGCGGTAGAGGCCAGCCTGGTTCCAGGTGAGCAGGCCGGCAACCGCCAGTATGGCCGCCCCGACCACCCCGATGGCCAGTCGTGCCGGACGCGTGCGGTGCGCCGGCAGAGCACCGAGACCCCGTTGACAGGCCCGGCTCGCGGCGGCGGCCACGACGACAATCAAGCCAATGCCACCGAGGTATTGATAGCGGTCGGCGACAAATGAGAACTGCATATAGCCGAAGTCCACGAAGCCCAGCACCGGCGACAACGCCACCGCAAAAAACAGCACGCCAGCCAGCGGCCCGCGACCAAGCTGCCGGCGCCAGTGCCACAACACCGCCACCACCGCCGCAAAGCCGACCGCGAAGCCCCAGGCCAGCGCGTCGCCGATGCCGGGCTCCCAGCGCGGATAGACCCCGGCCAGCCCCACCGGCCACAGCAGTTTGCCGACGTAAAATGCCAAGGCGTGCGCCGCAAGCAGCCCGCGCTCCAGCGGCGTATACCCGAATGCGACGGGTTCGAGGCTGGTGGAATAGGCATACTCGGCCAGCCCGATGCCAAGCCCCACCAGGAAGAAGGGCAGCATGCGGCTACCATCGGCCAGGGTCACGCGCCCGTGCCGCCACCAGTGCCACAGCAGCAACGCCACCGGCAGCGTGATGGTGATGGATTTGCTGAGCAGGCCGAGCACGAACAACGCCACCGCCAGGAGGTAAGGCCCTCCTCGCCGCCGCCCGCGCGGCATTTCCGTGAAGCGGATATAGGCGAGCACGGACGAAAGATAGAACACCGTCGCCAGGACATCCTTGCGCCCGATGACCCAGGCCACCGACTCCACGTGCAGCGGATGCACCGCAAACACCGCCGCCGCGAACCACGCGCCGGGCACCTCCAGCCGCCGCAACAGCCGCCACAGCAGCAACACGACACTGGTATGCAGCAGCAGATTGACCAGATGATAGCCGAGCGGCGCCAGCCCCCACAGTTTATGCTCCAGCCAGAAGAGGGTATACAGCAGCGGCCAGTAGTGGGCCTCGTTTTGAATCAACCCACGCGGGGCAAACCAGAGCTGCGCCAGCTCCGACCAGGTGCGAAGCGGCGCGGCTCTGATCAGTGTCACGTCATCCCACACGAATCCACCCGACAGCGCCGGAAAGTAACTGACCGCCACCAACAGGCACAGCGCCGCGCCGGCTAATGCAATAGGGGCAACAGGGGCACCGGGGGAAATGCCGGACGCAGGGGATGCCGCCGGCATTGGAGACTTGCGCGGCGCGGCGTTGCCGTTCGGCGGGGTTGGCGTCTGGACGCGAGGGGGTTGCTTTCTCGCTGCGCGAGGGGTTCGCTTTCTTACCATATTATGCTGCCCTTGAGCGCGGCAACAGGTGCGTTAATCTCTTTTTAGCGTCGGCGTCCATTCGTGGTCATACAATGCGTTGGGTTGCTCATGCAGGTTGGCGATCATCAGGGCGAGATGGTTCGGTTGTCGTGCGCACAAGCGTCAGCGGAGCACTGGCGGACAGAAACGCCCTGTCCCCAGTGGAAATGATACAGAACAGGCAGCAATCCATGGTTGACACAGGATAATAAATAAGTCGCCGATCAGAACCAAGGCGCTGTATAGCTCCAGCCCCTTTGGCACTCGGAGTAATTGATGAACTGTGATTGTATAAGAGATTTCATCTCCAGACCAGCCATGCTCGCGGAAACGGGAATCCAGCCCAGCTACTTACTCCTTGATCGGTGCGGGGTTGTTTCAAAGGAGCAACCGGCATTTTTGCTTGTGGCTATTTCATTTCGCGGGCAGGAATGCCCACGCTCCTTTACCAACTCCAGTGCCATTGGAGTTCGATGCGGTGGTCGGCGTTGGCATTGGCACGTTCGTGGCGGCTGCTTTTTAGTTCCAGCTTGACGCCGTGGCTCAGTTCAAAACTGACGCCCAGTCGCTGTGCACGGCTGCCGCCTTCCTGTAGTGACGCGCCCAGATATGGGCGTACTGTGCCGCCCAGTAGCCACAGGCCGTAGCCGACTTCGCTGTCTATCCGTAGTTGCGCTGTCTGCTCTGTACTCGATACTGCCGAGGCGCCTTGCTGCCATAATTGCTCGATGCCTGCCGTCACGGCCGTAGCTCGGCGACAGGTTGAACGACAGCCCGCGGCGCCGGCACGCAGCAGGCATGGGGCGCCGCGCCGTTCTTATTGACGGCCCTCGTTGGTCATGGACTCAAGAAGTTGCTGGCGCCATTCGCGTACCGTTTTTAGATCCTCCAGGTTCGTGTACAACGCCAACGCACGGTCGTAATGTTGCAGCGCTTCGGCCTTGCGGTTGAGGTGAAACAGCCCGATGCCCGCCAGATGATGGGCTTTCGCGTCATCGGGATAGTGCGCAATTACCTGTTGCGCCGCCGCCAGCGCCTCCGCATACCGCTCCTGATGGATCAGTACCACGGCAAGGTTCCTCATCGCTTTTAGATGCTGCGGGTTAAGTCGCAGCGCCTCGCGGTAGCGCGCGGTCGCTTCCGCCGGGCGGCCCTGCTTTGACAGCAGCGTACCGGTCTTGACCAGCACTCCGGCAAGGTTCTTGTTCGCGTTTTTGTGCTGCGGCTTAAGCCGCAGCGCCTCGCGATAGCGCGCCATCGCTTCCTCATGGCGGCCCTGCTTTTGCAGCAGCACGCCGATATTGCTGAGCAGGTCAGGGTCATCCGGTCGCAACGCAAGGGCGGTTTGGAAGGCGGCATGCGCTTCCGCGTAACGCCCCTCGGCCCGCAGGTAGTTCCCAAGATTGTTGTGGGCGCTGCGCGCCTGCGGGTTGTGGGCGATAACGTGGGTGAAGAAGGTACCGGCGTCGCGGTAGAGCCCGGCCTGGTTCCAGGTGAGAATGCCTGCAACCGCCAGTATGGCCGCCCCGGCCACCCCGATGGCCAGCCGCGCCGGCCGCGTGCGGTGCGCCGGCAGGGCGCCGAGACTCCGTTGACAGGCACGGCCCGCGGCGCCGGCCGCGACGGCAATCAGGCCGACGCCGGCGAGGTACTGATAACGGTCGGCGACAAACGAGAACTGCATATAGCCGAAGTCCACGAAGCCCAGCACCGGCGACAACACCACCGCAAAGAACAGCACGCCGGCCAGCGGTCCACGACCAAATTGCCGGCGACAGCACCACAACACCGCCACTACTGTCGCGCAGCCGGCCGCGCTGCCCCAGGCCAGCACATCACCGATGCCGGGCTCCCAGCGCGGATAGATCCCGGTCAGCCCCGTCGGCCACAGCAGTTTGCCGGCGTAAAATGCCAGAGCGCGCGCCGCAATCAGCCCGCGCTCCAGCGGCGTATACGCGAATGAGATGGGTTCAATGCTGTCGTAATAGGCATAGTCGGCCAGCGCGATACCCAGCCCGACCAGAAAGAACGGCAGCGTGCGGCGAAAATCGGCCATCGTCACGCGCCCGTGCCGCCACCAGTGCCAGAGCAGCAACACCGCCGGCAGCGTGATGGCGATGGATTTGCTGAGCAGGCCGAGCACGAACAACGCCACCGCCAGCAGGTAAGGCCCCTCTCGCCGCCGCCCGCGCGGCATTTCCACGAAGCGGATATAGGCGAGCACGGCGGCGAGATAGAAAACCGTCGCCAGGATGTCCTTGCGCCCGATGACCCAGGCCACCGACTCGACATGCAACGGATGCACCGCAAACACCGCCGCCGCGAACCACGCGCCGGGCACCCCCAGCCGTCGCAGCAGGCGCCACAACAGCAACACGACACCGGTATGCAGCAGCAGATTGACCAGGTGATAGCCGAACGGCTCCAGCCCCCACAGCTTATGCTCCAGCCAGAAGGTAGTATAGAGCAGTGGCCAGTAGTGGGCTTCGTGTGGCAGCAACGCACGCGGGGCAAACCAGATCTGCGCCAGTCCCGACCAGGTGTGAAGCGGCGTGGCATGGGGCAGCATTGCCTCGTCATCCCACACGAATCCGGCCGACAGCGCCGGAAAGTAACTGACCGCCACCAACAGGCACAGCGCCGCGACCGCTAATGCACTATTGGCATCAGAGAAAATGCCGGACGCGGGGAATGCCGCCGGCATCGGCGGCTTGCGCGGCGCGCCGTTGCCGTGCGGTGGCGTCTGGACGCGAGGGGGTTGCTTTCTCGCTGCGCGAGGGGTTCGCTTTCTTACCATATTATGGTGCCCTTGAGCACTGTATAAGTCCAGCCCCTAGCAATCGGGGTAATTGGTGAACCGCAATTGTATAGGAGATTCCATCTCTAGAGCAGGATGCCATCGTTGGGCGTTATAAAACACCAGCCAATCAGTGTAATTTAATCTCCATTTTGCAATCTCCTCTGAACGTATTGAATCCCCAGTCGGTATTGAAAGAGAGTATAGCCTATATGGGGCGAAACACCTTGTCAGGGGGAGACCCGGGTGTCGGCTACCAGCTCCACTTCCACTGCAACTCGATGCGGTGGTCGGCGTTGGCATTGGCGCGCTCGTGGCGGCTGCTTTTTAGTTCCAGCTTGACGCCGTGGCTCAGCTCAAAACTGATGCCCAGTCGTTGTGCACGGCTGCCGCCTTCCTGTAGTGACGCGCCCAGGTATGGGCGTACTGTGCCGCCCAGCAGCCACAGGCCGTAGCCGACTTCGCTGTCTATCCGTAGTTGCGCTGTCTGCTCTGTACTCGATACCGCCGAGGCGCCTTGTTGCCATAATTGCTCGATGCCGCTGCCGTCACGGCCGTAGCTCGGCGACAGGTTGAACGATAGCCCGCGACCGCCCTGCCCCGGCACCAGCCGCAGCGCACCGCTGAGGCCCCATTCGTCGTAATCTGCCAGTGTCAGCAGCCGGCCCTGGCCCGATAGTGTCAGGCCGTGCTGATGGCTCCATTCGACGCTGCCGCCCAGTTCCAGTCCCTGGCCGTCCTGGCCGTCGCCGCCGTCCTGCCGCACGCCCAGCTCCAGGCCGCTGCGCAGGCTGCCCGATTCGATGCTGCGGGTGTGGCTTGCTTCCAGTATCAGGCGCGCCCGGTGGCTCGATACGTCTTTGAAGCCGGCGCTGCTGCGATCAAAATCTACCTGCGATACCGAGGCGTCGCCGCGCAGTCTCAGTTGACTGTGGCCGCCGGCGATTAGTGTGTCTGATGCGTACAGGCGCCCATTTGCGCCTACACTGGCCGAGCCGACTGTCAGATCGCTGCTGCGCTGGCCGTTGCTGTCGGTTAGCTCGACTTCGCCGAGGCCGTAGCCGACACGCGCCCATAGTTCCAGATCATCCGACAGTGACCAGCCGAGATAGGGGTGGGCGCTGCTGATATTCAGGCTGTACTCGCCTTCGCCTTCGATGGCGGTGTCGGTGTACTCGAATTCGCCTTTGGCGTACGACAGCAGTACTCCCGCCAGCAGGTTATTGTGCAGCCGCTTGTCGAGGCCGATGTAGCCGCTGTACAGGTCGCCGTCCCAGTTCAGCCCGTCTTCGTCGCCCGACAGGTGGCTGTAGTTGCCGATGCCGTGCAGGGCGACGCCGGCCATGCCAATCTGCTCGCCGTCGGCGTCGAATGACAGGCCGTCAATCAGGTCGCGCAGTTCAAATGTGTCCAGGTTCTGCAGCCGCCGGCTGAGCTCGAGCTCGGCGGCGTCGCTGGACAGCCATTGTTCTAATTGCTGCATCATGTTCAGGCCGGGGGTTACCTGGCACTCTACCCTGCAGAGCCCGGACTTTCCTCCCTCGCCGACCGGTTTGCGATGCAAGCCGACCGGAAAGAGCAGCTGTCTGGCCGACTCCCGTTGCAAGCATAGTGCAGCAACCGATTATTTACAACCCTGTGTATACGTCGGTGAAGTTGCACTTACCGGTTGAATGAATACACGGCCTTGTGTGCGCGCACCGTCCCTTCCACTGCATCCGGAATACGCTTGAGCCCACCTTCCACATCACGTTCAGGATGAATCCGAATCACACGCCGGTTGCGGGCGGCGCGAGACGCTTCCTGTCTCCCGGGGCCTGCGCTGTGGCCAGCACACCGGGACACCGCCGCCAAAGCCCCCGGCAACAACCCACCGGAGTTGTCGAACACCACCGACATGACCGACTGCGACGCACGGCGGGCGTTACCGGCACGGGGATGAATGGGTTGCCTCGCCATGCTTATTGCTGAACCGCGTTGGTCGTGGACTCAAAGAATCGCTTGCGCTGTTCGCGTGCCTGGGTCAGATTCGGGTCCAACGCCAATGCGCGGTCGTAATGGCGCAGCGCTTCGGCCTTGCGGTTGAGGCGAAACAGCCCGAGGCCCACCATATGGTGGGCTCTCGCGTGATCGGGGTTGTGCGCAATCAACTTTTGCGCCGATGCCACCCCCTCCGCATACCGCCCCCGGTTTATCAATATCTTGGCAAGGTTAAACAGCGCGTTTTGTTGCTGCGGGTTCAGCCGCAGCGCCTCGCGGTAGCGCTCGACCGCTTCCTCCAGGCGGCCCTGCCTTTCCAGCAGCGCGCCGATCCTGTTGAGCAATTTATGGTTCTCCGGTTGCCGCTCAAGGACGATTTGGTAGGCGGCAAGCGCTTCCTGATCGCGCCCCTCGTCATGCAGGTAGTTCCCAAGATTGTTGTGGGCGCCGCGGGCCTGCGGGTTGTGGGTGATGACGTGGGTGAAGAAGGTGCCGGGGTCGCGGTAGAGGCCGGCCTGATTCCAGGTGAGCAGGCCGGCAACCACCAGTATGGCCGCCCCGGCTGCCCCGATGGCCAGCCGCGCCGGACGCGTGCGGTGCGCCGGCAACATGCCGAGACCCCGTTGACAGGCACGGCCCGCGGCACCGACCACGACGGCAATCAGGCCGATGCCACCGAGGTATTGATAGCGGTCGGCGACAAACGAGAACCGCATATAGCCAAAGTCCACGAAACCCAGCACCGGCGATAACGCCACCGCAAAGAACAGCACGCCGGCCAGCGGTCCGCGACCCAACTGCCGGCGACAGCACCACAACACCGCCACCACCGCCGCGCAGCCGGCCACGCCGCCCCAGGCCAGCGCGTCGCCGATGCCGGGCTCCCAGTGCGGATAGATGCCAGTCAGCCCCGTCGGCCATAGCAGTTTGCCGACGTAAAAGACCAGGGCGTGCGCCGCAATCAGCCCACGCTCCAGCGGCGAATACGCGAATGAGATGGGGTCGTCGATGCCGACGTAATAGGCATAGTCGGCCAGCGCGATGCCCAGCCCGACCAGAAAGAACGGCAGCGTGCGGCTGCAATCGGCCAGGGTCACGCGCCCGTGCCGCCACCAGTGCCACAGCAGCAACGCCACCGGCAGCGTGATGGCGATGGATTTGCTGAGCAGGCCGAGCACAAACAACGCCACCGCCAGCAGGTACTGCCCTCCTCGCCGCCGCCCGCGCGGCATTTCCGCGAAGCGGATATAGGCGAGCACGGACGAAAGATAGAACACCGTCGCCAGGATGTCCTTGCGCCCGATGATCCAGGCCACCGACTCCACATGCAGCGGATGCACCGCGAACACCGCCGCCGCGAACCACGCGCCGGGCACCCCCAGCCGCCACAGCAGACGCCACAGCAGCAACACGACACCGGTATGCAGCAGCAGATTGACCAGGTGATAACCGAGCGGCGTCAGCCCCCACAGTTTATGCTCCAGCCAGAAGAGGGTATACAGCAGCGGCCAGTAGTGGGCTTCGTATGGAAGCAACGCACGCGGGGCAAACCAGACCTGCGCCAGCCCCGACCAGGTGTGCAGCGGCGTGGACTTGGTCAATGCCCAGTCATCCCACACGAATCCGCCCGCCAGCGCCGGAAAGTAGCTGACCGCTACCAACAGGCACAGCATCGCGCCGGCTAATGCAATAGAGGCCATAGAGGCATCAGAAGAGCCGGGGAACATGCCGGGCGCGGGGGATGCCGCCGGCATCGGCGGCTTGCGCGGCGCACCGTTGCCGTTCGGCGGGGTTGGCGTCCGGACGCGGGGTTTTCGCTTTCTCGCCATATTATGCTGCCATTGAACGGGACGGCGGGTACGTTATTCTCTTTTCAGCGCCGACGTCCATTCGTGATTATACAACGCGTTGTATGGCCCATGCAGGTTGGCAATCAAGGTGACGGTCATCAGGGCGAGTTGGTTCGTGCTGTGCCGCCCATGCGTTCACATGCAGCGCGCACAAGCGGCAGCGGCGCAATGGCGATGACGTGGACATCGCCGCCAAAGGCCCCGCGACAACCAGCCGGAGCTGTCGAACATCACCGACATGGCCGACCGCGGCGCCCGGTGGGCGTTGCCGACACGGGGATGAATGGGCTGCCTCGCCGTGCTTATTGCTGAACCTCGTTGGTCGTGGACTCAAAGAATTGCTTGCGCTGTTCGCGTGCCCGGGTCAGATTCGGATCCAACGCCAATGCGCGGTCGTAATGGCGCAGCGCTTCGGCCTTGCGGTTGAGGCGAAACAGCCCGAGGCCCACCAGATGGTGAGCTCTCGCGTCATTGGGGTTGTGCGCAATCGTCTTTTGCGCCGCCTCCAACCCCTCCGCATACCGCTTCTGTTTGATCCGCACCACAGCAATGTTCAGCATCGCGTACTGGTGCTGCGGGTTCAGCCGCAGTGCCTCGCGGAAGCGCGCGACCGCCTCCTCATAGCAGCCCTGCTTTTTCAGCAGCACGCCGATCCTGACGAGCAGCCCAGCATCCTCCGGTTATAGAGCAGCGGCCAGTAATGCCCCTCGTTGACAATGGCATGAGGCTCAAACCAGATCTGCCACAGGCCGGCCACGCTCTGCACCGGCGCGGCCGTCGTGAACGCGGCGTCATCCCACACGAATCCCGCCGACAGCGCCGGCAAGTAGCTGACCGCCACCAACAGGCACAACGCCGCGCCCGCCAGGGTCACAGAGGCCAGAGCGGTACCGGGGAACATGCCGGGCACGGGGGATGCCGCCGACAGCGGCGGCTTGCGCGGTGCGGCGTTGCCGTTCGGTGGTGTTGGCGTCCGGACGCGGGGTTGCTTTCTCGCCGCGCGGGGGGCTCGCTTTCTCGCCATATTTATGCTGCCGTTGAGCGCGACGACGGGTGGCGTCGGCACGGCGCAGGCATGGGTTGCCTCACCATTCTCATTGTCGGTCCTGATTGGTCATGGACTCCAGGATTTGCTTGCGCTGTTCGCGTACCGTTTTCAGATTCGGGTCTAACGCCAATGCGCGGTCGTAATGGTGCAGCGCTTCGGTTTTGCGGTTGAGGTGAAACAGCCCGAGACCCGCCAGATAGTGGGCCTGCGCGTCATCGGACGCGCGCGCAATCGCCTGTTGCGCCGACGCCAACCCCGCCGCATACCGCCCCTGATTCATCTGCATCACGGCAATATCCCGCATCGCGGTTGGGTGCTGCGGATTCAGCCGCAGCACCTCGCGGTAGCGCGTGATCGCCTCCTCCGGGCGGCCCTGTTTTGACAGCAGCACGCCGATCAGCTGGTGGGCTTGCGCGTCATCGGGATAGTGTGCAATCACCTGTTGCGCCGACGCCAACGCCGCCGCATGCCGCCCCTGACCCATCAGCACCGCGGCCATGTTCCGCATCGCGACTTGATGCTGCGGGTTAAACCGCAGCACCTCGCGGAAGCGCGCGGCCGCCGCCTCCGGGCGGCCCTGCTTTGACAGCAGCGCGCCGGCATTGATCAGTAGCGTAGCAAGGTTCTGCATCGCGTTTTGGTGCTGCGGATTCAGCCGCAGCGTCTCGCGGTAGCGCGCGGTCGCCTCCTCATGGCGGCCCTGCTTTTCCAGCAGCACACCGATATTGTTGCGCAGGTCAGGGTCATCCGGTTCCCGCTCAAGGGCGGTTTGGTAGGTGGCATGCGCTTCCGCATACCGCCCCTGATTCATCTGTATCCCGGCAATGTCCCGCATCGCGGTTGGGTGCTGCGGATTCAGCCGCAGCACCTCGCGGTAGCGCGCGATCGCTTCCTCATAGTGGCCCTGCTGTGACAGCAGAAAGCCGCTATTAACGAGCGCTCCAGAGTGATCCGGTCGCCGCTCAAGGGCAGTTTGGTAGGCGGCCTGCGCTTCCCCGTAGCGCCCCTCGGCCTGCAGGTAGACCCCAAGGTTAAAGTGGGCATCGTGTGCCTGCGGGTTGTGGGCGATGACGTGGGTGAAGAAGGTAACGTTGTCGCGGTAGAGGCCGGTATGATTCCAGGTGAGGAGGCCTGACACCGCCAGGATGGCCGCCCCGACCGCCCCGATGGCCATCCGCGCCGGTCGCGTCCGGTGCTCCGGCAAGGCATCGAGACCCAATTGACAGGCACGGCCCGCAGCGCCGGCCACAACGGCAATCAGGCCGATGCCGGCGAGGTATTGATAACGGTCGGCGACAAACGAGAACCGCATATAGCCGAAATCCACGAAACCCAGCACCGGGGATAACGCCACCGCAAAGAACAGCACACCGGCCAGCGGCCCGCGACCGATCTGCCGGCGACAGCACCACAACACCGCCACCACCGCCGCGAAGCCGGCCGCGCAGCCCCAGGCCAGCAGGTCGCCGACGCCGGGCTCCCAGCGCGGATAGACCCCGGTCAGCCCCGCCGGCCACAGCAGTTTGCCGGCGTAAAATGCCAATGCGCGCGCCGCAATCAACCCGCGCTCCAGCGGCGAATACGCGAATGAGATGGGGTCAATGCCGACGTAATAGGCATAGTCGGCCAACGCGATGCCCAGCCCCACCAGGAAGAACGGCAGCGTGCGGCGAAAATCGGCCATCGTCACGCGCCCGTGCCGCCACCAGTGCCACAGCAACAGCGCCGCCGGCAGCGTGATGGCAATAGATTTGCTGAGCAGGCCGAGCACGAACAACGCCACCGCCAGCAGGTAAGGCCCTCCTCGCCGCCGCCCGCGCGGCATTTCCGTGAAGCGGATATAGGCGAGCACGGCGGCGAGATAGAACACCGTCGCCAGCATGTCCTTGCGCCCGATGACCCAGGCCACCGACTCTACATGCAGCGGATGCACCGCGAACACCGCCGCCGCGAACCACGCGCCGGGCACCTCCAACCGTCGCAGCAGGCGCCACAGCAGCAACACGACACCGGTATGCAGCAGCAGATTGACCAGGTGATAGCCGAGCGGTGCCAGCCCCCACAGTTTATGCTCCAGCCAGAAGAGGGTATACAGCAGCGGCCAGTAGTGGGCTTCTTGTTGAATCAGCCCACGCGGGGTAAACCAGATCTGCGCCAGCCACGACCAGGTGTGAAGCGGCGCGGTTCTGGTCAGTATCACGTCATCCCATACGAATCCGGCCGACAGCGCCGGAAAGTAACTGACCGCCACCAACAGGCACAGTGCCGCGCCTGCTAATGCTATAGGGGCAACAAGGGCACCGGGGAACATGCCGGACGCAGGGGATGCCGCCGGCATCGGCGGCTTGCGCGGCGCGCCGTTGCCGGTCGGTGGCGTCCGGACGCGGGGTTTTCGCTTTCTCGCCATATTATGCTGCCATTGAACGGGACGGCGGGTACGTTATTCTCTTTTCAGCGCCGACGTCCATTCGTGATTATACAACGCGTTGTGTGGCCCATGTGTATGGGTCCAATACCTTTGGCACTCCGGCAGTTGTTGGAAGCCGAATTGTATCGGAGTTTTCAGACCGAGGCTATGGTGAGGAATGACGGTGTTATATTCGACCAGCCAGGCGGCCATTTTGCGGTTAAACAGGGCCAGGTCAGTGAACAGCAAGTCCTCGTGATAATCCACGAACTGCTCCTGTATGGTGCGGTTGAAGCGCTCACAATGGGCATTCATTTTGGGTGACCTGGGGTAAGTCCACCAGTGGACAATACCGAGCTGATTAAGGCGTTGGTGGAAATCACCCATGAACTCAGAACCGTTATCGGAGAGCAGGAATTGCGGTTGCACGGGCAGCAGGTCGGTGAGCGCCTCCAGGGCGATGGTGGTGTTGCGGCTGGTAGGGGAATTGGCCGCAAAGGCAATGGCAAAGCGGCTGTTGGGGTCGATAAAGGTGAACAGGTAGCGGCGGATGCCGTCGCGCAGGCGCACCACGGTATCGCAGGCAAACAGGGCCAGTGGCGGTGGCCGGCAGTGTCTGGGTTTGCGTGTTTTGCGCGTACGCAGCAGCGGTTTGAGGCGCCCGGTGGGTGAGATACGCGCGGGAGCGTGGCGCATTTTATGCGGGTCTTTGGCAATGATGCGCCCGATGGTGGATGTTAGGTTCCGCCTGATCACTCAAGAATCCGGCCGCCAGCGCCGGAAAGTAACTGACCGCCACCAACAGGCACAGTGTCGCGACCGCTAATGCACTACGGGCATCAGGGAAAATGCCGGGCGCGGGGAATGCCACCGGCATCGGAGACTTACGCGGCGCACCGTTGCCGTTCGGGGGCGTTGGCGTCTGGACGCGAGGGGGTTGCTTTCTCGCTGCGCGGGGGGTTCGCTTTCTCGCCATATTATGTTGCCGTTGCGCGCGACGGCAAGCGTCGCCGGCACGGCGTATGCATGAGTTGCCGCGCCATCCTTATTGCCGCTCCTCGTTGGTCGTGGGCTCAAAGAATTGCTTGCGCTGTTCACGTGCTGTTTTCAGATTCGGGTCCAACGCCAATGCGCGGTCGTAATGGCGCAACGCGTCGGCCTTGCGGTCGAGGTGATACAGCCCGAGGCCCACCAGATAGTGGGCTTGCGCGTCATCGGGATAGCGCGCAATCGCCTGTTGCGCCGATGCCAACGCCGCCGCATACCGCCCCTGGTTCATCCGCATCCCGGCAATGTCCCGCATCGCGGTTGGGTGCTGCGGGTTCAACCGCAGCACCTCGCGGAAGCGCGCAATCGCTTCCTCATGGCGGCCCTGTTGTGACAGCATCGCGCCGATCAGCTGGTGGGCTTGCGCGTCATCGGGATAGTGCGCAATCACCTGTTGCGCCGACGCCAACCCCTCCGTATACCGCCCCTGATTCATCAGCACCGCGGCAATGTTCCGCATCGCCATTTGGTGCTGCGGGTTAAACCGCAGTACCTCGCGGAAGCGCGCGAGCGCTTCTTCCCGGCGGCCCTGTTTTTCCAGCAGTGCACCGAGACTGATGAGCGGGTCAGGGTTATCCGGTCGCAGCGCATGGGCGGTCTGGTAGGCGGCATGCGCCTCCCGATAGCGCCCCTCAGTCTCCAGATAGTTCCCAAGATTGTGGTGGGCGCCACGGGCCTGCGGGTTGTGGGTGATGACATGGGTGAAGAAGGTGCCGGGGTCGCGGTAGAGGCCGGCCTGGTTCCAGGTGAGCAGGCCGGCAACCGCCAGTAGCGCCGCCCCGACCACTCCGATGGCCAGCCGCGCCGGACGTGTTCGGTGCGCCGGCAAGGCACCGAGGCTCAATTGACAGGCACGGCCCGCGGCGCCGGCCACGACGGCAATCAGGCCGATGCCGGCGAGGTACTGATAGCGGTCGGCGACAAATGAGAACTGCATATAGCCGAAGTCCACCAAGCCCAGCACCGGCGACAACGCCACCGCAAAGAACAGCACACCGGCCAGCGGCCCGCGACCCAGCCGCCGGCGCCAGTGCCACAACACTGCCACCACCGCCGCAAAGCCGACCGCACCGCCCCAGGCCAGCGCGTCGCCGATGCCGGGCTCCCAGCGTGGATAGACCCCGATCAACCCCGTCGGCCACAGCAGTTTGCCGGCGTAAAATGCCAGCGCGTGCGCCGCAAGCAGCCCGCGCTCCAGCGGTGAATACGCGAATGAGATGGGTTCGTTGCCGGTGGAATAAACATAGTCGGCCAGCCCGATGCCCAGCCCCACCAGAAAGAACGGCAGCATGCGGCTGCCATCGGCCAGGGTCACACGCCCGTACCGCCACCAGTGCCAGAGCAGCAGCGCCACCGGCAGCGTGATGGCGATGGATTTGCTGAGCAGGCCGAGCACGAACAACGCCACCGCCAGCAGGTAATGCCCTCCTCGCCCCCCCCCCCCGCGGCATTTCCGTGAAGCGGATATAGGCGAGCACGGCGGCGAGATAGCACACCGTCGCCAGGATGTCCTTGCGCCCGATGACCCAGGCCACCGACTCCACATGCAGCGGATGCACCGCGAACACCGCCGCCGCGAACCACGCGCCGGGCACCTCCAGCCGTCGCAGCAATCGCCACAGCAGCAACACGACCCCGGTATGTAGCAGCAGATTGACGACGTGATAGCCGAGCGGCGCCAGCCCCCACAGTTTGTGCTCCAGCCAGAAGAGAGTATAGAGCAACGGCCAGTAGTGGATTTCGTATCGAATCAGCCCACGCGGGGCAAACCAGACCTGCGCCAACCCCGACCAGGTGTGAAGCGACGTGGACTCGGTCAGTACCACGTCATCCCACAAGAATCCGGCCGACAACGCCGGAAAGTAACTGACCGCCACCAACAGGCACAACGCCGCGACCGCTAATGCACTATGGGCACTATGGGCATCAGAGAAAATGCCGGACGCGGGGAATGCCACCGGCATCGGAGACTTGCGCGGCGCACCGCTCCCGTTCGGGGGCGTTGGCGTCTGGACGCGAGGGGGTTGCTTTCTCGCTGCGCGAGGGGTTCGCTTTCTTACCATATTATGGTGCCGTTGAGCGCGACGGCGGGCGGCGCCGGCACGGAGTAAGTATGAGTTGCCTTGCCATTCTTATTGTCGCTCATCGCTGGTCATGGACTCAAGGAGTCGCTGGCGCTGTTCGCGTGCCGTTTTCAGATTCGGGTCCAACGCCAATGCGCGGTCGTAATGGCGCAGCGCTTCGGCCTTGCGGTTGAGTTGAAACAACCCGAAGCCCACCAACTCGTGGACTTGCGCGTTATCGGGGTCGCGCGCAATCAACTTTTGAGCCACCGCCAACCCCTCCGTATACCGCCCCTGTTGCATCAGCACCACGGCAAGGTTGCTCATCGTCGCTTGATGCTGCGGGTCAAGCCGCAGCGCCTCGCGGAAACGCGCGACCGCTTCCTCATGGCGGCCCAGCTTTTCCAGCATCGCACCGATACTGTTGAGCAGTTCAGGGTTATCCGGTCGCCGCTCAAGGGCGGTCAGGTAGGCGGCAAGCGCTTCCCCATAGCGCCCCTCGTCCCTCAGGTAGACTCCAAGATTGGTGTGGGCTTCATGTGCCTGCGGGTTGTGGGCGATGACATGGGTGAAGAAGGTAACGTTGTCGCGGTAGAGGCCGGTATGGTTCCAGGTGAGGAGGCCTGACACCGCCAGGATGGCCGCCCCGACCGCCCCGATGGCCATCCGCGCCGGTCGCGTCCGGTGCGCCGGCAGGGCGCCGAGGCCCAGTTGACAGGCACGGCCCGCGACACCGGCGACGACGGCAATCAGGCCGATGCCGGCGAGGTATTGATAACGGTCGGCGACAAATGAGAATTGCATATAGACGAAGTCCACCAGACCCAGCACCGGCGACAACGCCAGCGCAAAGAACAGCACGCCGGCCAGCGGTCCGCGACCGAGTTGCCGGCGACGATGCCACAACACCGCCACCACCGCCGCGAAGCCGGCCACGCAACCCCAGGCCAGCAGGTCGCCGATGCCGGGCTCCCAGCGCGGATAGACCCCGGTCAGTCCCACCGGCCACAGTAGCTTTTCGGCGTAAAATGCCAACGCGCGCGCCGCAATCAGCCCGCGCTCCAGCAGCGTATATGCGAATGAGAAGGGTGGTTTGTTGCTGATGTAATAGACATACTCGGCCAGCACGATGCCAAACCCCACCAGAAAGAACGGCAGCGTGCGGCTGCAATCGGCCATCGTCACACGCCCGTGCCGCCACCAGTGCCAGAGCAACAGCGCCACCGGCAGCGTGATGGCGATGGATTTGCTGAGCAGGCCGAGCACGAATAACGCCACCGCCAGCAGGTAAGGCCCTCCTCGTCGCCGCCCGCGCGGCATTTCCGCGAAGCGGATATAGGCAAGCACGGACGACAGATAAAACAACGTCGCCAAAATGTCCTTGCGCCCGATGACCCAGGCCACCGACTCCACATGCAGCGGATGCACTGCAAACACCGCCGCCGCGAACCACGCGCCGGGCACCCCCAACCGCCGCAGCAGGCGCCACAGCAGCAACACGACCCCCGTATGCAGCAGCAGATTGACCAGGTGATAGCCGAACGGCTCCAGCCCCCACAGCTTATGCTCCAGCCAGAAGGTAGTATAGAGCACTGGCCAGTAGTGGGCTTCGTATTGCATCAGCGCACGCGGGGCAAACCAGATCTGCGCCAGTCCCGACCAGGTGTGAAGCGGCGTAGCCAGTTTCAGGACCTGATCATCCCAGACGAATCCCGCCGACAGCGCCGGAAGGTAACTGACCACCACCAACAGGCACAACGCCGCGACCGCCAATGCACTATGGGCATCAGGGAAAATGCCGGGCGCGGGGAATGCCACCGGCATCGGAGACTTACGCGGCGCGCCGTTGCCGTTCGGGGGCGTTGGCGTCTGGACGCGAGGGGGTTGCTTTCTCGTTGCGCGAGGGGTTCGCTTTCTTACCATATTATGCTGCCGTTGAGCGCGACGGCGGGCGGCGCCGGCACGGAGTAAGTATGAGTTGCCTTGCCATCCTTATTGCCGCTCCTCGTTGGTCGTGGGCTCAAAGAATTGCTTGCGTTGTTCGCGTGCCGTTTTCAGATTCGGGTCCAACGCCAATGCGCGGTCGTAATGGCGCAGCGCTTCGGCCTTGCGGTCGAGGTGATACAGCCCGAGGCCCACCAGATAGTGGGCTTGCGCGTCATCGGGATAGCGCGCAATCGCCTGTTGCGCCGATGCCAACGCCGCCGCATACCGCCTCTGGTTCATCAGCATCCCGGCAATGTCCCGCATCGCGGTTGGGTGCTGCGGGTTCAGCCGCAGCACCTCGCGAAAGCGCGCAATCGCTTCCTCATGGCGGCCCTGTTGTGACAGCATCGCGCCGATCAGTTGGTGGGCTTGCGCGTCATCGGGATAGTGCGCAATCACCTGTTGCGCCGACGCCAACCCCGCCGCATACCGCCCCTGCTTCATCAGCACCGCGGCAATGTTCCGCATCGCCATTTGGTGCTTCGGGTTAAACTGCAGTATTTCGCGGAAGTGCGCGATCGCTTCTTCCCGGCGGCCCTGCTTTTCCAGCAGTGCACCGAGACTGATGAGCGGGTCAGGGTTATCCGGTCGCAACGCATGGGCGGTCTGGTAGGCGGCATGCGCTTCCGCGTAGCGCCCCTCAGTCTCCAGATAGTTCCCAAGATTGTGGTGGGCGCCACGGGCCTGCGGGTTGTGGGTGATGACATGGGTGAAGAAGGTGCCGGAGTCGCGGTAGAGGCCGGCCTGGTTCCAGGTGAGCAGGCCGGCAACCGCCAGTATCGCCGCCCCGGCCACTCCGATGACCAGCCGCGCCGGACGTGTTCGGTGCGCCGGCAAGGCACCGAGGCTCAATTGACAGGCACGGCCCGCAGCACCGGCCACGACGGCAATCAGTCCGATGCCGGCGAGGTATTGATAACGGTCGGCGACAAACGAGAACTGCATATAACCGAAGTCCACGAAGCCCAGCACCGGCGACAACGCCACCGCAAAGAACAGCACACCGGCCAGCGGCCCGCGACCAAGCTGCCGGCGCCAGTGCCACAACACTGCCACCACCGCCGCAAAGCCGACCGCACCGCCCCAGGCCAGCGCGTCGCCGATGCCGGGCTCCCAGCGCGGATAGACCCCGATCAACCCCGCCGGCCACAGCAGTTTGCCGGCGTAAAATGCCAGCGCGTGCGCCGCAAGCAGCCCGCGCTCCAGCGGTGAATACGCGAATGAGATGGGTTCGATGCCGGTGGAATAAACATAGTCGGCCAGCCCGATACCCAGCCCGACCAGAAAGAACGGCAGCATGCGGCTGCCATCGGCCAGGGTCACGCGCCCGTGCCGCCACCAGTGCCACAGCAACAGCGCCGCCGGCAGCGTGATGGCGATGGATTTGCTGAGCAGGCCGAGCACAAACAACGCCATCGCCAGCAGGTAAGGCCCCCCTCGCCGCCGCCCGCGCGGCATTTCCGCGAAGCGGATATAGGCGAGCACGGACGAAAGATAAAACATCGTCGCCAGCATGTCCTTGCGCCCGATGACCCAGGCCACCGACTCGACATGCAGCGGATGCACCGCAAACACCGCCGCCACGAACCACGCGCCGGGCACCTCCAGCCGTCGCAGCAATCGCCACAGCAGCAACACGACCCCGGTATGCAGCAGCAGATTGACGAGGTGATAGCCGAGCGGCGCCAGCCCCCACAGTTTGTGCTCCAGCCAGAAGAGAGTATAGAGCAACGGCCAGTAGTGGATTTCGTATCGAATCAGCCCACGCGGGGCAAACCAGACCTGCGCCAACCCCGACCAGGTGTGAAGCGACGTGGACTCGGTCAGTACCACGTCATCCCACAAGAATCCGGCCGACAACGCCGGAAAGTAACTGACCGCCACCAACAGGCACAACGCCGCGACCGCTAATGCACTATAGGCATCAGAGAAAATGCCGGACGCGGGGAATGCCGCCGGCATCGGAGGCTTGCGTGGTGCGCCGTTGCCGTGCGTTGGCGTCTGGACGCGAGGGGGTTGCTTTCTCGCTACGCGAGGGGTTCGCTTTCTTACCATATTATGCTGCCGTTGAGCGTGACGGCGGGCGGCGCCGGCACGGAGTAAGTATGGGTTGCCTTGCCATTCTTATTGTCGCTCATCGTTGGTCATGGACTCAAGGAGTTGCTGGCGCTGTTCGCGTATCGTTTTCAGATTTGGGTCCAACGCCAATGCGCGGTCGTAATGGTGCAGCGCTTCGGTCTTGCGGTTGAGGTGAAACAGCCCGAAACCCACCATATGGTGGTCTTGTGCGTTGCCGGGATAGTGCGCAATCAACTTTTGCGTCACCGCCAGCCCTTCTGCATACCGCTCCTGCTGCATCAGCACCAGGGCAAGGTTTCTCATCGTGGTTTGGTGCTGCGGGTTAAGCCGTAGCGCCTCACGGTAGCGCGCGATCGCTTCCTCCTTGCGGCCCTGCTTTGACAGCAGCACGCCGATCAGATGGTGGTCTTGTGCGTCACCGGGATAATCCACAATCACTTTTTGCGCCGCTGCCAACCCCTCCGCATACCGCTCCTGATTGGTCAGCATCAGGGCAATGTTCCGCATCGCGATCAGGTTCTGCGGGTCAAGCCGCAGCGCCTCGCGGTAGCGTGCGATCGCCTCCTCATGGCGGCCCTGCTTTTCCAGCAGCACGCCGATATCGTTGCGCGGGCTGGGGTTGTCCGGTTGCAGCTCAAGGGCGATTTGGTAGGTGGCATGCGCTTCCGCGTAGCGTCCCTCGTCCCGCAGGTAGTTCCCAAGATTGTAGTGGGCGCTGCGGGCCTGCGGGTTGTGGGCGATAACGTGGGTGAAAAAGGTACCGTGGTCGCGATAGATGCCGGCATGATTCCAGGTGAGCAGGCCTGACACCGCCAGTATGGCCGCCCCGGCCACCCCGATGGCCAGCCGCGCCGGATGTGTCTGGTGCTCCGGCAAGGCACCGAGGCCCCGTTGACAGGCCCGGCCCACGGCGGCGACCACGACGGCGATCAGGCCGATGCCGGCGAGGTACTGATAACGGTCGGCGACAAACGAGAACTGCATATAACCAAAGTCCACAAAGCCCAGCACCGGCGACAACGCCACCGCAAAGAACAGCACACCGGCCAGCGGTCCGCGACCCAGCTGTCGGCGACCGCACCACAACACCGCCACCGCCGCCGCAAAGCCGGCCGCGCCGCCCCAGGCCAGCAGGTCGCCGATGCCGGGCTCCCAGCGCGGATAGATCCCGGTCAACCCGGCCGGCCACAGCAGTTTACCGGCGTAAAATGCCAGGGCGCGCGCTGCAATCAGCCCGCGCTCCAGCGGCGAATAGGCGAATGCAATGTGTTCGATGCTGCTGTAATAGACATAGTCGGCCAGCACGATGCCCAGCCCGACCAGAAAGAACGGCAGCGTGCGGCTGCAATCCGCCATCGTCACACGCCCGTGCCGCCACCAGTGCCACAGCAACAGTGCCGCCGGCAGCGTAATGGCGATGGATTTGCTGAGCAGGCCGAGCACAAACAATGCCACCGCCAGCAGGTAATGCCGCCATCGCCGCATTTCTGCGAAGCGGATATAGGCGAGCACGGCGGCAAGATAGCACACCGTCGCCAGGATGTCCTTGCGCCCGATAACCCAGGCCACCGACTCGACATGCAGCGGATGTACTGCAAACACCGCCGCCGCGAACCACGCGCCGGGCACCCCCAACCGCCGCAGCAGGCGCCACAGCAGCAACACGACCCCGGTATGCAGCAGCAGATTGACCAGATGATAGCCGAGCGGCGCCAGCCCCCACAGTCTATGCTCCAGCCAGAAGGTGGTATAGAGCAGCGGCCAGTAATGGACTTCGTATGGCAGCAGCGCACGCGGGGTAAACCAGATCTGCGCCAGCCCCGACCAGGTGTGAAGCGGCGCGGCCTTGGTCAGTATTATGTCATCCCAGACGAACCCCGCCGACAGCGCCGGAAAGTAACTGACCGCCACCAACAGGCACAGCGCCGCGCCCGCTAATGCAATAGGTGCCATAGAGTCCATAGAGGCGCCAGGGAAAATGCCAGGCGCGGGGGATGCCGCCGGAATCGGAGGCTTGCGCGGCGCGCCGTTGCCGGTCGGTGGCGTCCGGTCGCGGGGTTTTCGCTTTCTCGCCATCTTATGCTGCCCTTGCGCGCGACCGCGGGCGTCGTCGGCACGGCGTATGCATGGGTTGCCTCGCCATCCTTATTGCCGGCTCTCGTTGGTCGTGGACTCAAAGAATCGCTTGCGCTCTTCGCGTGCCGTTTTCAGATTCGGCTCCAACACCAATGCGCGATCGTAATGTCGCCGCGCTTCGGCTTTGCGGTTGAAGTGAAACAGCCCGAAACCCACCAGATGGTGGCCTTGCGCGTTACCGGGATAGTGCGTAATCAACTTTTGCGCCACCGCCAGGCCCTCTGCATGCCGCGCCTGCTGCATCAGCACCAGGGCAAGGTTCCGCATCGCGGTTTGGTGCTGCGGATCAAGTCGCAGCACCTCTCGAAAGTGCGCGATCGCTTCCTCCGGGCGGCCCTGCTTTGACAGCAACCCGCCGATCAGATGATGGGCTTGTGCGTCACCGGGATAATGCACAATCACTTTTTGCGCCGCCGCCAACCCCTCCGCATACCGCTCCTGATTGGTCAGCACCTGGGCAATGTTCCGCATCGCGATCAGGTGCTGCGGGTCAAGCCGCAGCGCCTCGCGGTAGCGCGCGATCGCCTCCGCATGGCGGCCCTGCGTTGACAGTAGTGTGCCGAGACTGGTGAGCAGGGCAGGGTCATCCGGTTGCAACTCAAGGGCGGTTTGGTAGGCGGCATGCGCTTCCCGGTAGCGCCCCTCAACCTGCCGGTAGTTCCCAAGATTGTAGTGGGCGCTGCGTGCCTGTGGGTTGTGGGCGATGACGTGGGTGAAGAAGGTGCCGGGGTTGCGGTAGATGCCGGCCTGGTTCCAGGTGAGCAGGCCGGCAACCGCCAGTATGGCCGCCCCGATCGCCCCGATGGCCAGCCGCGCAGGACGTGTTCTGTGCTCCGGCAATGTACCGAGAACCCGTTGACAGGCCCGGCCCGCGGCGGCGGCCACAACGGCAATCAGGCCGATACCGGCGAGGTATTGATAACGGTCGGCGACAAACGAGAACTGCATATAGCCGAAGTCCACGAAGCCCAGCGTCGGCGACAACGCCACCGCAAAGAACAGCACGCCGGCCAGCGGCCCGCGACCGATCTGCCGGCGACAACGCCACAACACCGCGACGACTGCCGCAAAGCCGACCGCGCCGCCCCAGGCCAGCGCGTCGCCGATGCCGGGCTCCCAGTGCGGATAGATCCCGGTCAGCCCCGTCGGCCACAGCAGTTTGCCGACGTAAAATGCCAGGGCGTGCGCCGCAATCAGCCCGCGCTCCAGCGGCGAATACGCGAATGCGATGGCTTCGAGGTTGATGTGGGGGCTGGTGTAATAAACATACTCGGCCAGCGTGATGCCCAGTCCCACCAGAAAGAACGGCAGCGTGCGGCTGCCATCGGCCAGGGTCACGCGCCCGTGCCGCCACCAGTGCCACAGCAACAGCACCACCGGCAGCGTGACGGTGATGGATTTGCTGAGCAGGCCGAGCACGAACAACGCCATCGCCAGGCCGTAATGCCACCCTCGCCGCATTTCCGCGCAGCGGACATAGGCGAGCACGGCGGCGAGATAGCACACCGTCGCCAGGATGTCCTTGCGCCCGATGACCCAGGCCACCGACTCCACGTGCAGCGGATGCACCGCGAACACCGCCGCCGCGAACCACGCACCGGGCACCTCCAGCCGTCGCAGCAGCCGCCACAGCAGCAACACGACCCCGGTATGCAGCAGCAGATTGACGACGTGATAGCCGAGCGGCGCCAACCCCCACAGTTTATGCTCCAGCCAGAAGGTGGTATAGAGCAGCGGCCAGTAATGGACTTCGTATGGCAGCAGCGCACGCGGGGTAAACCAGATCTGCGCCAGCCCCGACCAGGTGTGAAGCGGCCTGGCATTGGTCAGTATCAGCTCGTCATCCCAGACGAACCCCGCCGACAGCGCCGGAAAGTAACTGGCCGCCACCAACAGGCACAGCGCCGCGCCCGCTAATACAATAGGTGCCATAGAGTCCATAGAGGCGCCAGGGAAAATGCCAGGCGCGGGGGATGCCGCCGGAATCGGAGGCTTGCGCGGCGCGCCGTTGCCGTTCGGTGGCGTTGGCGTCCGGGCGCGAGGTTTTCGCTTTCTCGCCATCTTATGCTGCCGTTGAGCGCGACCGCGGGCGTCGCCGGCACGGCGTATGCATGGGTTGCCTCGCCATCCTTATTGCCGGTCCTCGTTGGTCATGGACTCAAAGAATCGCTTGCGCTGTTCGCGTACTATTTTCAGATTCGGGTCCAACGCCAATGCGCGGTCGTAATATCGCAGCGCTTCGGCCTTGCGGTTGAGGTGAAACAGCCCGATGCCCGCCAGATGGTGGGCCATCGCGTTATTGGGATAACGCGCAATCATCTGTTGCGCCGCCGCCACCCCCTCCGTATATCGCTTCTGGTTTATCAGCACCACGGCAAGGTTCCTTATCGCGTTTAGGTGCTGCGGGTCAAGCCGCAGCGCCTCGCGGAAGTGCGCGATTGCTTCTTCCTTGCGGCCCTGCTTATCCAGCAGCGCGCCGATGTTACCGATCAGTCCAGGGTTATCCGGTTGCAACTCAAGGGCGGTGTCGTAGGCGGCACGCGCTTCCCGGTAGCGCCCCTCGGCCTGCAGGTAGTTCCCAAGATTGTAGTGGGCATGGCGCGCCTGCGGGTTGTGGGCGATGACGTGGGTGAAGAAGGTGCCGTCGTCGCGGTAGATGCCGACATGGTTCCAGGTGAGCAGGCCGGCAACCGCCAGTATCGCCGCCCCGACCACCCCGATGGCCAGCCGCGCCGGACGCGTGCGGGGCGCCGGCAAGGCGCCGAGACCCCGTTGACAGGCACGGCCCGCGGCACCGGCCACAACTGCGATCAGGCCGATGCCGGCGAGGTATTGAAAACGGTCGGCGACAAATGAGAACTGCATATAGCCAAAGTCCACGAAGCCCAGCACCGGGGATAACGCCACCGCAAAAAACAGCACGCCGGCCAGCGGTCCGCGACCGAGCTGCCGGCGACCGCACCACAACACCGCCACCACCGCCGCACAGCCGGCCGCGCAACCCCAGGCCAGCGCGTCACCGATGCCGGGCTCCCAGCGCGGATAGATCCCGGTCAACCCGGCCGGCCACAGCAGTTTGCCGGCGTAAAATGCCAGGGCGCGCGCTGCAATCAGCCCGCGCTCCAGCGGCGAATAGGCGAATGCAATGTGTTCGATGCTGCTGTAATAGACATAGTCGGCCAACACGATGCCCAGCCCGACCAGGAAGAACGGCAGCGTGCGGCTGAAATCAGCCGTCGTCACACGCCCGTGCCGCCACCAGTGCCACAGCAACAGTGTCGCCGGTAGCGTGACGGTGATGGATTTGCTGAGCAGGCCGAGCACAAACAACGCCACCGCCAGCAGGTAATGCCGCCATCGCCGCATTTCTGCGAAGCGGATATAGGCGAGCACGGCGGCAAGATAGCACACCGTCGCCAGCATGTCCTTGCGCCCGATGACCCAGGCCACCGACTCGACATGCAGCGGATGCACCGCGAACACCGCCGCCGCGAACCACGCGCCGGGCACCCCCAGCCGCCGCAGCAGCCGCCACAACAGCAACACGACACTGGTATGCAGCAGCAGATTGACCAGGTGATAGCCGAGCGGCGCCAGCCCCCACAGTTTGTGCTCCAGCCAGAAGGTGGTATAGAGCAGCGGCCAGTAGTGGGCTTCGTATGGCAGCAGCGCACGCGGGGTAAACCAGATCTGCGCCAGCCCCGACCAGGTGTGAAGCGGCGCGGCATTGGGCAGTGTCAGTTCGTCATCCCAGACGAATCCCGCCGACAGCGCCGGAAAGTAACTGACCGCCACCAACAGGCACAGCGCCGCGACCGCTAATGCACTATGGGCCATAGGGGCACTATGGGCATCAAGGAAAATGCCGGACGCGGGGGATGCCGCCGGCAGCGGAGACTTGCGTGGCGCACCGCTCCCGTTCGGTGGCGTTGGCGTCCGGACGCGGGGTTTCCGCTTTCTCGCCATATTATGCTGCCCTTGAGCGCGACGGCGGGTGCGTTACCCTCTTTTCAGCGTCAGCGTCCATTCGGGGTCATACCATGCGTTGGGTTGCTCATGCAGGTTGGCGCTCAAGGTGGCGGTCATCCGGGCGAGATGGTTCGGCGCGCTGTGCAATCCATCTGTTCACATGCAGCGCACCAGCGGCAGCGGAGCACCGGCGGACAGAAACGCCCTGTTGCGCATGGAAATGATACAGAACAGGCAGCAATCCATGATTGACACCGGATAATATAATAAACCGCCGATGAGAATCAAGACGTTGTATGAGGCGGCGGATTCAACCCCGAAGTGCAACCGGTGGGCCTGTGCCGGACCCTGCTGCCAGGCCATGCCGGTTGTCGTCTGGCGGATTGAGTGGCGAGCGATGAGAGACGTGGGCATGCCTGCCCTCACCCAACCCTCTCCCATAGGGAGAGGGCTAAAGCCGACAACCGCCTTCGCCCTCCGGGATAGCCGAAAACTCCCTCTCCCTCTGGGAGCCGAAAACTCCCTCTCCCTCTGGGAGAGGGCCGGGGTGAGGGCCGCCGCACGGCCCAACCACCGTCCCGGAATCTCATCCTCCCATCAGCGATGAAGTTGCACTTGTCAGTTGCCCGCACACAGCCGGCGCGGTGTATAGCACACCCCCCACTGTTGCAGTTGGCAGCGGTGTACTGCCGATATCGGACGGGGGCAAAACCCAGGGTAATCTCAGCCGCAGCACTGCCGCCCGGCGCCCGGTTGTGGCAGAATCGGCAGCGCAGGTCGAAGCCCGCGCCGCGGCATTCGAGCGTTGATTCACCACCACTTCCCGGAGCAGTCAGAGGCGGCGGATTCAACCCCGAAGTGCAACCGGTGGGCCTGTGCCGGACCCTGCTGCCAGGCCATGCCGGTTGTCGCCTGGCGGATTGAGTGGCGAGCGATGAGAGACGTGGGCCTGCCTGCCCTCACCCAACCCTCTCCCAGAGGGAGAGGGCTAAAGCCGACAACCGCCTTCGCCCTCCGGGATAGCCGAAAACTCCCTCTCCCTCTGGGAGAGGGCCGGGGTGAGGGCCGCCGCACGGCCCAACCACCGTCCCGGAATCTCATCCTCCCATCAGCGATGAAGTTGCACTTGTCAGTTGCCCGCACACAGCCGGCGCGGTGTATAACACACCCCCCACTGTTGCAGTCGGCAGCGGTGTGCTGTCGATATCGGACGGGGGCAAAACCCGGGGTAATCTCAGCCGCAGCACTGCCGCCCGGCGCCCGGTTGTGGCAGAATCGGCAGCACAGATCGAAGCCCGCGCCGCGGCATTCGAGCGTTGATTCACCACCACTTCCCGGAGCAGTCAGAGGCGGTGGATTCAACCCCGAAGTGCAACCGGTGGGCCTGTGCCGGGCACTGCTGCCAGGCCATGCCGGTTGTCGCCTGGCGGATTGAGTGGCGAGCGATGAGAGACGTGGGCCTGCCTGCCCTCACCCAACCCTCTCCCATAGGGAGAGGGCTAAAGCCGACAACCGCCTTCGCCCTCCGGGATAGCCGGAAACTCCCTCTCCCTCTGGGAGCCGGAAACTCCCTCTCCCTCTGGGAGAGGGCCGGGGTGAGGGCCGCCGCACGGCCCAACCACCGTCCCGGAATCTCATCCTCCCATCAACGGTGAAGTTGCACTTGTCAGTTGCCGGCACACAGCCGGCGCGGTGTATAACACTCCCCCCACTGTTGCAGTCGGCAGCGATGTACTGTCGATATCGGACGGGGGCAAAACCCGGGGTAATCTCAGCCGCGGCACTGCCGCCCGGCGCCCGGTTGTGGCAGAATCGGCAGCGCAGGTCGAAGCCCGCGCCGCGGCATTCGAGCGTTGATTCACCACCACTTCCCGGAGCAGTCAGATGATGCCATTCGATATTGATTATATTCGTGCTCAGTTCCCCGCGTTCGCCGATACCGAAACCGGGCAATGGGCGTTTTTCGACAACGCCGGCGGCTCGTATGCCGCCGCGGCGGTGGTCGATAAGCTGATGCGATTCGTCCGCGATACCAAGGTGCAGCCGTATGGGACGAGCGCCGCATCGCAGGCCGCCGGTGAGGCGATGGATCTATCGCAGCACCGCCTGGCCGCCGCTATCAATGCCGAGGTCGACGAGGTGTCGTTTGGGCCGTCGACGTCGATCAATACCTATGTCCTGGCGCAGGCGATGCGCGCCGAATTCCGCCCCGGCGACGAGGTGATCGTGAGCGTTCAGGAGCATGAGGCCAACGCGGGCTGCTGGCACCGCATGGCGGAGGGCGGTTCGGGCATCGTGGTCCGGCAATGGCCGGTCGATGCCGTTACCGGGCTGCTGGATATCGATGCGCTATCGGCACTGCTGACCGAGCGCACCCGGCTGGTCTGCGTCACACATTGCTCGAATATCGTCGGCGCCATCAACGATATTGCCGAGATTGCCCGGCGCGTGCATCGGGTCGGCGCCCGGCTGGCGGTGGACGGGGTGTCGTTCGCGCCGCATCTGGCGGTGGACGTGAAGGCGCTGGACGTGGATTTTTATTATTTCAGCCTGTACAAAACGTTCGGCCTGCATCAGGGGCTGCTGTACGTGCGCCGCAGTATCCTGGAGCAGATACCCAATCAAGGGCATTTTTTCAACGCCGACAACATGGGCAAGAAGCTGACGCCGGCGGGGCCGCAGCACGAGTTGATCGGGGCGGTTTCGGGGATGGTGGATTATCTGGAAGACGCCGCCCGACATCACTTTCCCGACCCGTCGGCGCCGCAGCACAGCAGCGTACACCAGCGGGTGGCGGCGCTGATGCAGCTGGGGCATCAGCATGAGGTGGTGCAGGCAAACCGGATTTTGTCCTGGCTGCGCGCGCGGCAGGTCAGGCTGATTGGCGACCCGCAGGCCGAGGCCGGCCAGCGGGCGCCGACGATTGCGTTTACCACACCGCGCTGGAAGCCGGCCGAGCTGGCGGCGGCGTTGGGTGCAGATAAAGTCGGCGTCGGGGCGGGGCATTTCTACGCTTACCGGCTGTTGCAGGCGCTGGGGATTGACCCGGAAGACGGCGTGGTGCGGCTGTCGCTGGTTCACTATACTTCCGCCGCGGAGGTCGATCGACTGCTGGCGGCGCTGGAGCGGCATCTTTGAGGCCGCGAGATCGGCGCGCGCCGATCGACAGACAACAGATACCTCACCACCGGAGCCCTTTATCGCATGACTGATCCCCGTTACGACATTCTGTTCGAGCCGGTTAAAATCGGCCCGGTAACCGCGAAAAACCGCTTTTATCAGGTGCCGCACTGCGCCGGCATGGGCCACCGCTACCCGTTTGCCAGCGCCCGGATGCGCGCCATCAAAGCGCAGGGCGGCTGGGCGGTGGTGTGCACCGAAGAAGCCGAGATCCACCACACCTCGGAAATCTCACCGGCCTATGAGGCGCGCATCTGGGATCAGAAAGACGTGCCGGCGCTGCGCCTGATGACCGACGCGGTGCATGAGCACGGCGGGCTGGCCGGCATCGAGCTGGTCTACATGGGGCATCATGCGCCCAATCGCTACAGCCGGGAAATCCCGCTGGCGCCGATGCACACCACGGTGGACAGCTACGAGCCGCTGCAAGCGCGGGCGATGGACAAGCGCGATATTGCCAATCTGCGGCGCTGGCACCGGCAGGCGGCGCTGCGGGCGCGCGACGCCGGTTTCGACATCGTCTACGCCTACGCCGGGCACGATATGAGCCTGCCGATGCACTTCCTGTCGCGACGGCACAATCAGCGCAGCGATGAATACGGCGGCAGTCTGACCAATCGGCTGCGGCTGTTTCGCGAGTTGATTGAGGACACCCATGAGGCGGTCGGCGATCGCTGCGCCGTGGCGGTGCGGCTGGCGGTGGATGAGCTGCTCGGTGCGGACGGCATTGCCGCCGACGGCGAGGGCGCCGAGATCGTCGCGCTGCTGGCGGAGCTGCCGGATCTGTGGGATGTCAATCTCAGCGGCTGGGAAAACGATTCGATGACCGCCCGCTTCAGTGCCGAAGGCTTTCAGGAAAAGTACACCGCCTGGGTGAAATCGCTGACCACCAAGCCGGTGGTCGGGGTCGGCCGGTTTACCTCGCCGGATACGATGGTCAGCCAGATCCGCCGCGGCGTACTGGACTTTATCGGCGCCGCCCGGCCGTCGATTGCCGACCCGTTTTTGCCGGCCAAAATCCAGGCCGGGCGGGCCGATGATATTCGCGAGTGCATCGGCTGCAATATCTGCGTCGCCTCGGACAACGTGATTATGCCGCTGCGCTGCACCCAAAACCCCACCGCCGGGGAAGAATGGCGGCGCGGCTGGCACCCCGAGGAGATGCCGCCGTGTGACCCGGCGGAGAAAATCCTGGTGGTCGGCGCCGGCCCCGCCGGGCTGGAATGCGCCCGCGCACTGGGGCAACGCGGCTGCGAGGTCATGCTGGCCGAAACCGACACCGCGCCGGGCGGCCGGGTTGGCCGGGAGGCGACGTTGCCGGGGCTGTCGAGCTGGGGCCGGGTGCGCGATTACCGGGTGCATCAGCTCGCGCAGATGCCGAATGTTGCGCTGCACGTCGCCAGCACGCTGGAGGCCGACCACGTGCTGGAGCTGGCCTGCGACCATGTGGTGATGGCCACCGGCTGCCGCTGGCGGCGCGACGGCGTGGGCCGCCGGCACAAGCAGCCGATTGCCGGGCTGGCGCAGTTGGCGCTGTTTACGCCGGATGACGTGTTGCAGCCGGGGTTTGCGTTTGCCGACCTGCCGGACGGTGAGGTGGTTATTTTCGACGACGATCATTACTACATGGGCGGGGTGATTGCCGAGGCGGCGGCGACGGCGGGGCGACGGGTGCGGCTGATTACGCCGGCGAATATGGTGTCCTGCTGGACCGAGCACACGCTGGAGCAGCAGCGGATTCAAACCCGGCTGCTCGAGCTGGAGGTGGCGATTCAGCAGCAGCAATGCCTGTCGAAAGCGGCGCCGGGGGAGCTTGAAATTGCCTGTGTTTATAGCGGCCGGACGGCGGTAGTCGATTGCCGCGCGCTGATTCTGATTACCCAGCGGGAGCCGATACGGGGGTTGTATGACCAACTGCAAGCGCGGTCGGCGGAGGTGGCGGCGGCCGGGATTAAATCGACCCGGTTGATTGGCGATGCGCTGGCGCCCGGGACGATTGCCGCGGCGGTGTACAGCGGGCATCGGTATGCGCGGGAGTTTGGCTGTGCGGTGGGGGTGGATGAAACGCCGTTCAGGCGGGAGATGCCGTGGTATCGGGAGTGAAAATAAAAGTGGCTACAAACATTGATAGCTGTCGGATGGTTGTTGACGATTTACGACCACTCGTTGTATTTAACCAACTCCCATTCCGCAATTGAGAGATTCTCTTTCTTGGCGGCTTTGCAAGCGGCATCAACCCAGCATTTGTATTGGGCGATGGCGTCTGTTTTTGTCCATTTTTCGACTTTGCCCAATTTCTCAAGGATTATTGCATCAAACGGACAGTGTGGCGGTGGCGTCTGAATTTCACCCGCCACCCAAAGATATTTCAGGTAAAGATTAATCAATTTCTGCGCTCTGCCAATCTTGAACTGCTTCTTCTTAATCCCATCCTTACCCTCATTATGAAAAATCCTCCTATATTTTTTGGTGAGGCCATCGGCAAGTTTTTTGATCTTTCTGGTGTGATCGTCACTAGCTTTCTTCATTTTATCAGGGGCTTCACTATTAGAACGATGAATAGCACTAGCATCCTTGTCAGTGCTGGCACCCTTGTTAAAGTCGTTGGCAATTTTCATGACGCGACACTTCAGTTTCCTTTGAAAACACTTCACCTCTTCACTAGTGCTATCACAGTAGATTTTCTCCCCCCGTGTCATAGCCGCCTTATAAGCCAGGATATAGAGTTGTTCACGGAGAAAATCCCCTTTCGCTGTCTTAATGTCTTTTTTCGTCACTTTATTTAATCCAGGAATAATAGCTTATGGCAACTTTGATTAATTATCATATTATTACTTACAATACAGCACATATAGCTCCCCTGACAAGGAAGTTCGCATACAGCCCCTGACTGTCAGGGGGGAGTAAAATCGGAGCACGTTTGGCCTTAATACCGCATATCTGAATAACATAAAGCGCGTTTCTCATTGACCACAAAGTTTTCGCGTATTAATCAGATTTTCTCTAATACAGTCGCTCTTGATTTCTCATCAATCAAAGATAACTCTACTAGATGATCAACCTCCACCGCCTACCCGATGGCCGGCGTAGATAGCAGCCACAGCCCGAAGAGCGTGTAGGCCGCCATCAGCCCGGCGAGGAATAACTGGCTGGCGGCGGCAGCGGTGGCCGCATTGCCGTGTCGGCGAAACAGGTCGAGCGCAATCAGGTGGGCGACTACGACGCCGATGATGTGCCCGACAACGATGACCGCCGTCTGCACGCGCCAGATCAGCGTTACGCTGTCCAGATTGTTCAGCCAGCCGGCGGCGGCTTGTCGGTCGGGGGCGAGTTGGAGCAGATTCCAGCCGCGCGCGAATGGGTCGCTGAGGGCCATCAGCGCGTACTGGCCGTCCAGCAGCAATGCGGTGAGGTAGTGCGCGCCATGGAATACCAGCGAAATCGGGATCAGCGAATACACCAGCCGACCGCAGGCCGGCAGCCATTCGGAGCGGTGCAGCGGACGCCGCGCGTGCCGCCGCCAGCCGCCATAGACGGCGAGGAAAAACAGCCCGGCCAGCAGTAGAAAGGCGGCCAGTAAGCCGAGTGTGTTTTGCAGTTGGACGGCGCTGCGGCCGGCGAAGCTGAGCGGGTTGAGGCCCATTGCGGCCAGCCAGAAAAACGTTTTCGACAGGCCGTCAAACGACACCGCACTGAGCGTCAGCACCACAAACAGCGTGCCCGATAGCGGCAGCGGCGGCAGTCGCAGCAGTGGCCGGCCCGGCCAGGTCAGGCAGATTCGGATGCGCCGGCGGGCGCCGCGGGCGGTCGGCAGGCGCTCGCGCAGCAGCGGCGAGCAGTGGCCGATCAGGCGAAAAAAAATGGCAAACGGCTCGACCCGCCGCAGCCAGGCGGCTTCACCATATATCAGCATGCCGATGAAATTCAGCAGCCAGTACAGCGCCACCGCCAGCGCCAGCCGCGCCGGGTCGCGCGGCGCCGGGTCGATCAGCTCGAACCAGGCGAAGCCGAAAAACAGGCCGATTGCCGGCAGATAGCCGAGGCGCCGGGGCAGCCGCAGCCACGGCCGGACGCCGCGCCGGGTGCAGCAATGCAGCAGGCGAAGCAGGCCGCTCCAGGGGTTGAGCCGCGGCCACAGATCGCCGACGACGCATTGCAGCAGCGGGAACCCGACCCACCACAGGCTCCAGATAACCGGCGGCAGCGGGTTGGTCAGCGGGTCGCGGGTACCGGTCAGGCCGGCAACAATCAGCAGCGCCAATACGACGCCGGACAACAGGCTGGTGCCGACCGGTGAGGGCGGCGCGAACGAGCACAGCGACAGCCGGGCGGCGGCCAGTTGCCGCAGCCGACCGACCGGCAGCCACACCAGCAAACCGCAGGAGACCACGACCGCGAGCGTGCCGGCGGCGAGGTAGTAGCCGGTCGGCAGCAGCATCACCAGCCCCCGCTGTGCACTGTGCGCCCAGCCGCTGAGCGGCGCCAGCAGCAGGCACGCCGTCAGCAGCCCGAGCCGGCGCCACGCGCACGGCGGCCAATGTCGGCCAACCGTAGCGCCGGCACACTCGCGCAACGGTGCGCGTCTATTTGCTCGCTGATACATTGCCGGGTTGCCGAGGCGGCGCGGCCAATGCCGGCCAACCGCGGCGCCGGCACACGCACGCAGCGGTACGCGTCTATTTGCTCGCTGAGGCATTGCCGGGTTGCCGATGCGGCGCGGCCAATGCCGACCGACCGTAGCACCGGCACACGCACGCAACGGTGCGCGTCTATTTGCTCGCTGATACATTGCCGGGTTGCCGATGCGGCAATGTTAGCGGCCTTTTTTGCAGCCTGCCTTTTTTTGTATAATCCGGCTCAATCCACAACCGGACCCGCACATGCACCCAACCCGCACCGCCCTGCTGGCGATTGATGTACAAAACGATTTCTGCCCCGGCGGCGCGCTGGCGGTCGAACACGGCGATCAGGTGGTGGCGCCGATCAATGCCTTGATGGCACGCTTCGAGCGGGTCGTCCTGACCCAGGACTGGCATCCGCCGGATCATGTGAGTTTTGCCGCCAACCAGCCGGGGCACGCCGAGTTTGAGTCGATCCGGCTGGCCTATGGGGAGCAGACGTTGTGGCCGGTGCATTGTGTCAGCGGCAGCCGGGGGGCGGAGTTTCATCCGGCGCTGGAGGCGCAGCGCGCGCAGATGATTGTGCGCAAGGGGTTTCGCCCGCACATCGACAGCTACTCGGCCTTTTTCGACAACGATCATACGACCGCCACCGGCCTGCACGGCTACCTGCGCGCGCGGGAAATCGAGGCGCTGACGCTGGCCGGCCTGGCGACCGACTACTGCGTCGCCTGGTCGGCACTGGATGCGGTGCAGCTCGGGTATGCGACCACGGTGGTGCTGTCGGCCTGCCGGGCGATTGATCTGGACGGCTCGCTGGCGCGCCAGCACAAGGCGATGGAAGAGGCCGGGGTGCGGGTGGTCGAGACGCTGTAGCGGGGGCGCGTCGGCGGCGGTCGGGCTGCCACTGCGCGCGTCGGGCAGGGCGACCGGCCCGCCCTGCCCTGCCCGACTGCGCGGCGGCTCAGCGGATGCCGACATAGCGGCGCAGCAGCTCGGCGTGGCGATCCAGCTCATGCCGCTGCAGCACCGCCTCGATGCGGCCGTTTTCCATAAACGCCAGCCGATCGACCACCGCCAGCACCGCCTCGACCCGCTGTTCGACCAGTAAAATCCCGACCCCGCGGGCGCGCAGTGTGCGTATCGTCTCGCGCAGGCCGGCCACGATTGTCGGCATCAGGCCTTCGGTCGGCTCATCCAGCAGCAGCACGCGCGGCTGCAAACACAACGCGCGCGCCATCGCCAGCATTTGCTGCTCGCCGCCGCTGAGGGTGCCGGAGACCTGCTTCAGGCGCGTTTGCAGCAGCGGGAACAGGTCGAATATCGTCTGCAATGGCGGCGCGTCGTCCGAGTTGGTCAGCCGGCCAATGTGCAGGTTTTCTTCAACCGTCAATTCGCTGAACAGGCGCCGCCCCTGCGGCACATAGCCGATGCCGCGGCGGGGAATCAGGTGCGCCGCCAGGCCGCTGATGTCGCGGCCATCGAGCTCGATGGCGCCGTGGCAGCGCACCAGCCCCATAACGGTTTTCAGCAGCGTGCTTTTGCCGGCGCCGTTGCGCCCGGACAGGCACACCACTTCGCCGGTCGGCACCTCGAGGTCGAGCTGTTTCAGCACCCGGATGCCACCGTAAAAGCTGTCCACTTGCCGCAGCCGCAGACTCATGCGTCGGCACCCAGATAGGCCGCCTGCACGCCGGCGTGCCGCTGCATCTCCGCCGGGCTGCCCTCCGCCAGCACCCGGCCACGGTCAAGTACGGTGATGCGCTGCGCCAGCGACATCACGACCTGCATGTTGTGCTCGATCAGCAGCACCGCGGCCTGTTGGTTGAGCGCCCGCACCAGACGGCAAAAATGCGCGATTTCATCGTCCGACAGCCCCTGGGTCGGCTCGTCCAGAATCAACAGCCGCGGACTCAGCGCCAGCCCCATCGCGATCTCCAGCAGCCGCTGGTGGCCGTACGCGAGCACGCCGGCGGCGTCCCCGGCGAGCGCGGCAATGCCGACCCGTTGCAGGATCGCATCGACCCTGGCCGGCAGCGGACGGTCATGCCGGTCGAGCGCGTTTTGCGCCGCAATCGCGACGTTGTCGTATACGCTGAGGTTGGGGTAAATGCTGGTGATCTGAAAGGTATAGGCAATCCCGCGGCGCACGCGCCGGTAGGCCGGCAGCGCGGTGATGTCCTGCTGCTGAAAGCGAATCCGCCCCGAGGTCGGGTCGAGGCGCCCGCACAGCAGGCTGACCAATGTGGTTTTGCCGGCGCCGTTGGGGCCGATTACGGCGCGGATTTCGCCCGGCTGCAACTCAAAATCGACCTCGTCGATGGCCTTGAGGCCGCCGAAATGTTTGCACAATTGATGCGCACTGAGCAGGCTCACGGCAGCCACCGAAGCCACTTGCGGCGCAGGCTGCCGAGCAGACCGGTGCGAAAATACAGCACCAGCAGCACCAGGCTGACCCCGGCCACCAGCAGGTAGGCGGAGGTGTAATTGCTGGCAATGTCGATCAGGTAGAACATCAGGAAGGCGCCCAGCAGCGGGCCGAGCACGGTGCCGGCGCCGCCCAGCAGGGTGTACAGCAGCGGGTCGATGGCGTATTGGATGCCGGCGAAAGAGGAGCCAATGTAGGCAAACATCAGGCCGTAGGCGGCCCCGGCGGCGGCCGACACCGTGCCGGACACGACCAGCGCTTGCAGTTTGATTGCGAACGTGTGGTAGCCCAGCATGTCGGTGCGCGCTTCGTTCTCGCGCACCGCAATCAGCGCGCGGCCAAATTCGCCCCGCACCAGCAGCCAGATGCAGGCAATCGTCAGCGCCAGCAGCAGCAGCGCGAGATTGTAGCGGGTGACCGGATCGGTCAGATCGAACTGCCACCCGAGCAGGGTAAACCGGCGCGCCGAGGCCGGCAGCACCAGGCCCTCTTCGCCGCGGGTATAGGTGGTGAAATACAGCGTGGCGAGGTACACCGCCTGGGAAAACATCAGCGTCACAATCATAAACGCGACCGCGGCGGTGCGCAGCACAATCAGCCCGATCAACAGCGACGCCAGCGCACCGGCGAGGAGCGCGATAACGAACGCGGTCGGCACCGACCAGCCGAGGTAGTACACGCCGAGGCCGGCGGTATACATGCCGGCGGCAAAAAACATCGAATGCCCCAGGCTCAGCAGGCCGGTGTAGCCGAACAATACGTTGTAGCCGAGCGCAAACACCGCCAATATCATAATCCGCGTCACCACCAGGTGGTGGTATTCCGACAAGCCGAATTGCAGCACGAACAGCAGCCCGACCACACCGACATGCAGCGCAACGGATTTACCCCGGTCGGTCATCGCAGGCCTAGCGGCGACGGGCGCCGCCAAACAACCCGTCGGGGTTGAACACCAGCACCAGCGCAACCAGCAGCGTGGACAGCATCTTCGCCAGCGTGGGCGAAAACAGGATCGAGATCAGGCTGTCGCTCAAACCGATCAACAGCGCCGCCAGCAGCGTGCCGCGGATATTGCCGAGGCCGCCGATAATGACGACGATAAAAGACAGCAGCAGCGGCTCCTGCCCCATCAGATAATGCGCCTGGCGGATCGGCACAATCAGGATCGCGGCGACCGCGGCAAAGGCCGCGCCGGCGGCGAATACCAGCGAATACACCCGATTGACGTCGATGCCGAAATTCTGCGCGGTTTCGCTATCGAAGCGGGTGGCGCGCATGATCAGGCCGATGCGGCTGCGCGACAGCACCAGCCAGGTGGCCAGCAGCAATACCGCGGCGGCGCCAATCACCAGCAATTTGTAGCCCGAATAGCCGAACCCGGGCAGCTCGAGCCGAAAATAAAACGGCGGGTCAACCGCGCGGGCGTGCGGGCCAAACAGGATCAGCATGGACTGCTGCAGCACGTAGAGGATGCCGATGGTGGCCACAATGGTGGCCTCCGGGTCGTAGTTCAGGCGCCGCAGAATCAGCCGGTCGGCCAGCAGCGCCACCAGCCCGACCAGCGGCGGCACCAGTATCAGGGCCACCGCAAACCCCACCGCCGGGTGCCCGGCAACCCGGCTCGCCAGCCACCAGGCCAGCATCGCCCCGAGCGTATAAAACTCGCCATGGGCGACATTGACCACCCGCATGACGCCAAAGACCAGCGACAACCCGAGCGCCGTCAGGCTCAGCACCGCCGCCTGAACCAGGCCCTCCAGCAGCGCCAGCAGCAATAGCGGGGCGACCTCCACAGTGGGCGCGACAGGGTGCGCTGGGCTACCGGGACGGGCGGGGTCTGGTCGGGGCGCGGCCGGTTACAGCGCCATCTGGGTATAGTCGCCCTCGGGCGGATACAGCCCGTCTTCAATCGCGGTTTTGTGCACCACCTGAAGGCGCCCGTCCGCCACTTTGGAGATATATTGATGGCCAAACGACTGGTGGATTTTCGGGTTGAACAGCTTGCTGCCCTGCGGATGGTTGCGGCCCTCGTCGAAGTGCTGCAATGACTCCATCGCCTGAATGAACCCGGCCTTGTCCGCCGCGCCGCCATAGCCGCTCAGCTCCATCGCCTGCTTGATGATAAACAGCGTTTCCCAGCAGCCAAACATGTGCGCGTAGGTGCTGACATCACCCGCATCACCGATACGGGCGCCGTTGTCATCGACCCCGACGGCGGCGCGATAAAAGCGGTCGTGTTCGCTTTGATCGGCCTGGGCATAGCGCGGGTTGCCTTCCCAGAAATACGTGCCGTCGAGAAACTCCAGCTGCGGCGTATTCAGGTCAACCGCTTCCAGCGAATCGATAAAACCGAAGATCTCCGGGCGCTGGCGGCCAAAATGCTGCCCCATCTCCCTGACAAAAGTCAGCACCCCGGGCCCGACCATCACGTGGTACAGCACCTCGGTCGCCGCCGGAATGCGGGGGAAATAGCGGCTGAAGGCGGTTTCCGTGGGCGGAATCGCGATCTGCGCCAACACCTCGCCGCCCTGCTCGGCAATCGCGGCGGAGAAATAATCGCGGTGGTCGTGTCCGAACGCGAAATCGGGGAAGATCATCGTGACTTTTTTGCCCAGATTCTGCGCCACCCACGGGGCCATGGAAATGACCTGCGATTTGACATCGGTAATGCCGGGCTGGAAGACGTAGCGGTTCAATTTGCCGGACGCGACATGGTGGCCTTCGGAGACCACGATATACGGCATTTTCAGCTCCCCGGCGCGCGGCGACGAGCCAATCACGACGTGCGAGAACAGCGTGCCGTAGACGGCGTCGACTTTATGCTGGGCGGCAAACTTCTCCACCACCTCGGCGCCCCGCCGGGGGTCGGTGCCGTCGTCTTCGATCAGCAGCTCAAGCGGGCGGCCATTGATGCCGCCTTCGGCATTGATAATGTTGACGGCGGCGGTGGCGGTGCGCTCGTACCAGCGGCCATACGCGGCGCCAATGCCGGTGCGGTGCAACTGCATGCCGATTCTAATCGGCTCACTGGCCGCATAAACCGGCCGCAGTATCGCCGGCAGCGGCGCGGCGCCGGCAGCCACCAGTGCCGCCAGCGTCTTGACGGTGCTGCGTCTGCGGCGGCTGGGTAGTGGGGAAACGGCTGTTTTTTGCTGCGGGTGGGTTTTGCTCATCGTGTCATCCTCCGTCTGGTTTGGGGAAGTGGGTGTGGTTGGCGTGCGTTAGCGCGCGCTTTGGGCATATATACCACATACATTGACGCCGCGGGCACTGACACCGCGGCATTGACACCGCGGGCAGTCGTCCCGGGTGCTATTGCGGCGCTGTCCGCCGGTTGATAGATCGGCCGCCTTACTCGGGCCGGCAGGCGACCATCCGCACACCGCCGAGGTGGCCGGCGCGAAAGTGCCGGTTTACCAATGCGTAAAACGCCTCCATCGCCGCATAGGTCGGGCGGCCATGCACCGCAATATGGCGGTCGCGCGCCTGCCGATAGGCCTGCAACCGGGTGGTGGTGAAATCACACCAGTCGGCCGACATATCGTCAGCCTGGCGCACCACCAGACCGGCGTCGATGAAGTCCTGCCGGTAGCGCTGCCAGTCGGGCAGATAGCTGGCGTACATGCCGCTGGCCAATTCGGCGCGGTCACGACTGTTCATCGGTTTGCGGCTGTACATATCTTCGGCAAACAACGCGCCGCCCGGTTGCAGCAGGCGATACACAATATCCAGCAATTTCTGCCGCTCCGGAATATGAAACAGCGCCAGCCAGCTGACGATATGGTCGAATTTTTGCGCCGCCCACGGGTGGCTGAGAAAATCCCCGCTGACGTGCTGAACGTGCTCCGCCAGCTGGCAGCGCCGGGTCAGCTCGGCGGCCAGCCGATGCTGATCCGGCTGCAACTCAAGCGCCGTTACCCGGGCCGCGGTGCGGGCCGCGATATGCCGCGCCGGCCCGCCCAGACCGGAGCCGATTTCTAATATGTTTTGCCCGGCATGGATGCCAAGCTGGTCGATGCAGTGATCGACTGCGACGGTGCCGTGATAATGCAATTGATCGAAGGCGCTCAGCTCGGCGGCTTGCAGCGTCTCGTGTGCGCCCTTGCCTAGTTGATTCAACTCTGTTTGCACCCGCTCGATATGGGTGTACAGCTTCATCGACTTTATCTGTTGGGCGTGGTTGGGCATGGTTGGAGAGGGGGGTTGTGGGGGTTGTGGGGGGTTATTGATTGGCCGGGTGGGCGAATTATACTCAATCCAGGCGGGAAATCCGCCTTCGGCGGGAATTAGGAATTAGGAATTAGGAATTAGGAATTGGGAATTGGGAATTGGGGGAGATCGATTGGGGGGCAGGGGTATTCTTTGGCTGGACTGTTACGGTTGTTGAACGGCTTCAGGATGCTTTTCGGTGGGCTGTTGGTGTGGCGGAGTGCGGGCTGTCAGGCTATAGTTGCGGGTTAGCCAGGACAGACAAAAGCCGGACAAGTAATCTATGGGAAAAAGTGTGCATAACGAAAGTCGATCTTTGGAATCCTGGATCTGGGACGCGGCGTGTTCTATTCGTGGCGCCAGGGATGCGCCTAAATACAAGGACTACATTCTCCCGCTCATCTTTACCAAGCGGCTCTGCGATGTGTTCGACGATGAACTGAACCGCATTGCCGTTGGGGTTGGCTCGCGCAGGAAGGCATTCCGGCTGGTTAAAGGCGACCATAAGCTCGTTCGCTTCTACCTTCCCCTCATGCCGGACGACCTTGAACAGCCCGTCTGGTCGGTTATCCGCAAGCTCTCCGACCGGATCGGCGAGGGTGTCACCACCCATATACATGCCATCGCCCGGGAAAACCCGCTGCTGCAGGGCATCATCAACCGCGTCGATTTCAATGCCATCACCCACGACCAGCGCAACCTTGAGGACGACCGCCTCTCTAACCTCATCGAGGCCATCAGCACCAAGCGCCTGGGGCTGGCCGACGTTGAGGCTGACATCATCGGCAAGAGTTACGAATACCTCATCCGCAAATTTGCCGAGGGCAGCGGCCAGAGCGCTGGCGAGTTCTACACTCCGCCTGCGGTCGGCAGTATTATGTCCCGGGTGCTCCAGCCCGAGCCGGGCATGGAAATCTACGACCCCACCTGCGGCTCCGGCGGCCTGCTCGTGAAATGCGAGATCGAAAAGGAGCGCGGGTTTTCCAACCCGCGAAAGGGGGGAAAAGACGCGGGTAAGAAAACCCGCGCTCCGTTGAAACTGTTCGGCCAGGAATACGTCCCTGAAACCTGGGCCATGGCCAACATGAACATGATCATCCACGACATGGAGGGTCAGATTGAAATCGGCGACACCTTCAAGAAACCCAGGTTCCGCAACAAACAGGGCAAACTCCGCACCTTCGACCGCGTCGTCGCCAACCCCATGTGGAATCAGGGCGAATACACCGAAGCCGACTACGACAACGACGAGCTCGACCGCTTCCCCGCCGGGGCCGGCTTCCCCGGCAAATCCTCCGCCGACTGGGGCTGGGTCCAGCACCTGCACGCCAGCCTCAATGCCACCGGCCGCGCCGCCGTCGTCCTCGACACCGGCGCCGCCTCGCGCGGCTCGGGCACTGCCGGCACCAACAAGGAAAAAACCGTCCGCCGGTGGTTCGTCGACCACGACCGTATCGAGAGCGTCCTCTACCTGCCCGAAAACCTGTTCTACAACACCACCGCCCCGGGCATCGTCCTCTTCCTCAACCGGGCCAAGCCGCGGGCCCGACAAGGCAGGGTTTTCCTCGTCAACGCCAGCCAGGTGTTCGAAAAGGGCGACCCCAAGAACTTCATCCCGGACAACGGTATCCAGCGCATCGCCGACGTCCTCATCGGCTGGAAGGAAGAGGACAAACTCAGCCGCATCGTCGATCACGCCGAGCTTGCGAAAAACGACTACAACATCTCCCCCAGCCGCTACATCCACACCGGCGACGCCGAAACCTATCGGCCGATTGCGGAGATCGTTGAGGAACTGAAGGTCATCGAAGGGGAGGCACGGGAAACCGACAAGGCGCTGAAGAAAATCCTCGCCAGACTCGCAGTGGGCAGATGAAAAAGAAACCCACCAATGCCAGGATCAACGTCCGGGGCACGGAGATCGCCGTCATCCGCCGGGGCGACGAGGACTATATCTCCCTGACCGACATCGCCAAGTCGAGGAACCCGGACCGCCCCGACGATCTTATTCGGAACTGGCTGCGCAATCGCAACACCCTGGAACTTCTCGGCATCTGGGAGCAGCTCCACAACTCCGATTTTAACCCCGTCGAATTCGACGGGATTAAAAAGCAGGCGGGATTGAACAGCTTCACACTCACTCCAAAACAGTGGGAAGGAGGGAAAGCGTGAAATCAGGAACTCAAAATAGCGCGAGAGACGGACAAAGCCCTGAAAACCATCTTGAAACGACTCGGAATCGCGGCGCGAGCGAACTGATTCTCTATACCTCCGACGATGGCGAGATACGCCTGGATCTCCGGGTGGATGACCGGACGGTCTGGCTCACCCAGCTTGAAATCGCCGAGCTTTTCCAGGCAACCAAGCAGAACATCAGCCTCCACGCCAAAAACATCTTTGAGGACGGCGAATTGAATGCGCAATCAGTTGTCAAGGAATCCTTGACAACTGCCACCGACGGGAAGCGCTACAAGACCAGGCTCTACAACCTCGACCTCATCCTCGCCATCGGCTACCGCGTCCGCTCGCCGCGCGGCGTGCAGTTCCGCCAGTGGGCCAGCAGCCACCTCAAGGAATACCTGATCAAAGGCTTCGTCATGGACGACGAACGCCTGAAAAACCCCGGCGGCTGGGACTACTTTGACGAACTGCTCGCTCGCATCCGCGAGATCCGGGCCTCCGAAAAACGCTTCTACCAGAAAATCCGCGACCTCTTCGCGCTCAGCAGCGACTACCAGGCCCGAGAGAAGGAAACCCGGATTTTCTTTGCCGAAGTTCAGAATAAACTCCTCTTCGCCGCCACCCATAAAACCGCCGCCGAACTCGTTGTTGACCGAGCCGACCCGGACGCGCCGAACATGGCTCTCGCCACCTGGAGCGGCTCCCGCGTCCGTAGGCACGACATCGTTGTTGCCAAAAACTACCTCACCGAAGACGAAGTCGACACGCTCAACCGCCTCGTCGTCATCTTCCTCGAACAGGCCGAGCTTCGCGCCCGGCAACAGCAGGATATCACCCTCGACTACTGGCGTGCCCATGTTGACCGCATGCTGGCCGCCAACGATCAGCCGCTTCTTGATGGGGTCGGCAGCATCAGCCACGAAGCCATGAAAACCATCACTGCGGAACGCTACGACGCCTTTGATGTCCAACGCCGTGCACGTGAAGCTCAGGCTGCTGATGTCGAGGATATCAAGGCTATTGAAGCATTGGAAAAAGACCTTAAGCGGACGGGAGGTGGGGGGTGAAATCAGGAATTAATAATGAGGAATACAAATTGGTGCGGGAGATGGGCGAAGTGCTGAAGGAAATTCTGGAGAATATCGTAGAATGAACGATTCCAACCTGCTGATTGAGCCGTTGCCGCCTGGATGGAAAAACCACCAGTTCGGCGACGCATGCGACCGGGTGAAAGATTCATATCAACCAGTCAACGACGGCGATACCCCATACATCGGCCTTGAACACCTTGCTCAAGGGTTTCCCGCATTCGTCGGTCGGGGAAAAGAAAGCGAAGTAAAATCCTCCAAAACCGCCTTCAAAGTCGGCGATATTCTCTTTGGAAAACTTCGCCCGTATCTTCGCAAAGGAGTACAAGCCGACTTCGATGGAGTGTGTTCAACGGACATCCTGGCTTTTCGTGCAAAAGACAGTTGTGAAGCAGAGTTCCTGAAATTCGTCATCCACAGCGACGAATTTGTCGCCCACGCCAAATCAACGACGAGCGGGGTTCAGCATCCTCGGACATCGTGGCCTTCATTGCGGGAGTTCCGCCTTTCGCTCCCCCCACTCCCCGAGCAGAAGAAGATCGCGCACATCCTTTCGACGGTGCAATGGGCGATCGAAGCGCAGAAGCGGATCATTCAGACCACCACCGAGCTAAAAAAGTCCCTCATGCACAAGCTCTTCACCGAAGGCCTTCGCAACGAACCCCAAAAACAAACCGAAATCGGCCCTATCCCCGAAAGCTGGGAAACTCCAACTATCGAATCAGTCTGCACGATCAAAGCTTCGGCAATGTCCTACAAGCAATTGGAAGACGCTCCGAACGTGTCCAATGGCGTCCTCGTCATTGGCATCAAGGTCTCTGACATGAACCTGCCCGGTAACGAGATCGAGTTCCGTTCCGCAAACCTTGAACGCCAGCTATCCGAGAAAGAGGCGCTCAAGCGAACGGTCCCCGAGAACTCGATTGTTTTCCCAAAGCGAGGAGCCGCGATTGCGACCAACAAGAAGCGGCTCACCACCGGCCGCACGGTGCTTGACCCTAACCTAATCGCAGTGATGCCATCCGAGGCCGTAAATCACCAGTATCTTTTCCACTGGTTTAATACCTTCGATCTCAAGAAAATCACTGATCCGGGCCCCACACCCCAACTAAACAAGAAAGACATCGCGCCGCTCAAGTTTCCATTGCCGCCCATTGATGAACAGGAAGCAATTGCTACCGCCATTGATGCCACGAATGAGAAAACCACTCTGCACACGCGAAAGCGCGATCAACTCCAAGATATCTTCCGCGCCCTTCTTCACGAACTGATGACCGCGAAGAGGCGCGTTCACAAACTCAAACTTCCAACGGGAGGGCAGACCGCATGATTGAAAGAATCCAAATCAGAAACGTTGCGACCTACGGGACAACCACAGAAGAACTGGCTGACCTGAAGAAGATCAATTTTATTTATGGATCAAATGGAACCGGGAAGACAACAATTTCCCGCGTAATTGCTGATTGTGCTTCTCACGAATATTGCTCGCTCGTCTGGCGCGGTGGCACACCAATTGACCTGCGCGTATACAATCGTGACTTTATAGAGCGGAACTTTAATCAGCCCGACGAACTCAAGGGGATCTTTACGCTCGGGGAACAAGACAAGGAAACGTTCGACAATATCTTGGTGGCCAGAAAGGAGCTAGATAGACTCAAAGCAGGTATCATTCAGCGCAACGCCACGCTCAATGGAGAAAGCGGAGATGGTGGAAAGATTGCAGAGCTGGAAGCGCTTGAAATAGAATTCGAAACTAAGTGTTGGGACCTTAAGCTGAAACACGACGAGAAACTTCAAGGCGCATTCACTGGTGTTCGAGGAAAGAAAAGTGACTTCAAGGCAAAGCTGCTCGCGGAATCCGAATCCAATTCTTCGGCGGCAATCCCATTGGCGGATATTGAGAGGAAAGCTGATACAGTTTTTGGAGAGACGCCTCAGACGGCCCCATCGTTAACCGTTCCAAATGGGGCCGATCTTCTTGTTCATGAGGGCAATAGCATTCTGAAAAAGAGGGTAATTGGAAAAACCGACATCGATATAGCCGCGCTCATCCTGAAGCTTGGCAACAGCGATTGGGTTAAACAGGGGCGCGACTTCTATGATACCGAAGAACTTATCTGTCCGTTTTGCCAACAGGAAACTCCGCCTTCATTAGAAGACAGTCTGAACGAGTATTTCGACGAGACTTTCATTGCGGACACCAACGCAATAGAAAAACTTCATACTGATTACACAACAGATTCAGAGCGAATTCGGCAAAGCGTTCAGACGCTCCTTGATAACCCATCGAAGTTTCTCGATTCGGAGAAGCTTCAGACTGAAAGTGATCTCCTTGATTCTAAAATCCAAATAAACGTTCAGCGATTAGAAGAAAAACGCCGTGAGTTGAGCAAACCGATCGAACTAGATTCACTGAATAATGTGTTAGAGGCGGCGAAGAATCTCGTTGATGAGGCGAATGCTGCGATTCATCAGAACAATGCGACGGTTTCGAATCTTGAAGCCGAGCGCACGAAGCTAACTGGTCAGGTCTGGCGCTATTTGCTTGATCATGAAATCAAGAGTGATTTGATCACTTTTGCCTCGAAGAAAGCTGGGTTCAAACAGGCAATCGAAAATCTCAGAAGGCAGATCAGCGAGAAAACTGCAGAACAGCAAGCGAAGGTGCAGGAAATTCGAACGCTTCAAAAGGATACAACCAGCATTCAGCCTACAATCGATGGCATAAATGGGCTCCTACACTCTTTTGGATTTACCGGATTTGAACTCGCCAAATCTGATCGAGAGCGATTCTACAAAATTCGACGACCTGACGGCTCAGACGCTAAAAAAACTCTGAGCGAAGGTGAGCAGAGTTTCATCACGTTCCTGTATTTCTACCACCTTCTCAAGGGAAGTGAGACCGAGAGCGGAATGACATCGGATCGTGTAGTCGTGTTTGATGATCCGGTTTCCAGTTTAGACAGCGACATCTTGTTTATCGTGAGCAATTTTATCAAAGGTCTATTCGAAGAGGTACGGAAAGGTGTGGGAGCGGCAAAACAAGTATTTGTTCTGACCCACAATGTCTATTTTCACAAAGAAATATCTTTTAATCCTAATCGGCCACGTGGCGGCAAACGGAATGATGAGACTTTCTGGATGGTGAGGAAGTCGAATCAAGAGTCGAAGATTCGAAGTCACAAGACGAATCCCATCAAGACATCCTATGAGCTTCTCTGGACCGAAATTAGAAATCTGGATCGAGACAATCTTGCTATCCAGAACACAATGCGTCGGATCCTTGAGAACTACTATAAGATTCTTGGAAATGTTAATTCCGATAAAATCTGCACCTATTTCGAGGGGAAAGAGAAACTGATCTGCCGTTCGTTATTCTCATGGGTCAACGACGGATCACATTCCGCGTACGATTCACTCTATGTTTCGATCGATGATTCAATGGTTGAAAACTACCTGAGCGTCTTTAAGCAGATATTCGATAAGACAGGTCACATCGCCCATTACGACATGATGATGGGAAAACAAGCGGTCGCCGCAGAAACTGAAGCACTAGAAGATGCGACACCATAGCTCGATACCAATGCCCACCCCCACCGAACACAAAACCGTTCAAGCACGCATCCTTGCCTATGCGCAAGAGATCGGTTGGACGATCGTGTCTCACAAGGAAGCGGAGCGACGGCGCGGGAACGCCCCAATTAAGAATGAGAAATTAGGAATCAGGAATTCAAGCCTTTTCTTCGACGACCTACTCGACGCTAAAGTACGGGAATTCAACCCGCGCCACGCCGAGGCCGAAGGCACATTGCTCGGGCAGTTCCGCCGTCTCCCCTCCTCCATCTACGGTAACCGGGAATTCGTCGAGCACTTGCGTAACCGGGGCAAGTTTTTCGACCGCGAGGAGAAGCGTGAGCGCGATTTGATTCTGATTGATTACGACAAGCCGGGGCGCAACGTTTACGAGGTTACCGAGGAGTGGGCCTTTCACAATGGGCACTACGGTACGCGGAAGGATGTGGTCTTTCTTATCAACGGTATCCCGGTGCTGGTGGTTGAGTGCAAGAATGCTAATAAGGATGAGGCGATTGCTCTGGGGGTGGATCAGATTCGGCGTTACCATCGCGAGACGCCGGAGTTGTTTGTTCCGCAGCAGATTTTTAGCGCTACCGATGCGATTGGCTTTTGTTACGGGGTGAGTTGGAATACGGTGCGGCGGAATATTTTTAATTGGAAAGGAGAACGGGTTTTCCAACCCGTTTATTTTGAAAAAACGGACAGGAATGTCCGTTCTCCTGTTCCTGTTCCTTTTTTTAACCCTGATTTCGATGTCGATGAACACCGGCGGAACCTGCCGCACTGGCAGCAGGGGGAGTGCTGGGTGTTCGTGACCTGGCGGTTGGGGGATTCCCTTCCAGAGGTGAAGCTGGATCAGTGGAAGGAGGAGCGGGCGATCTGGCTTTCCCGCTACCCCGAGCCGTGGGACAAGAGGACGGAAGCCGAGTATCACGACCGTTTTTCACGGCAAATTGATGAGTGGCTGGATCAGGGAAGTGGGGCGTGTGTGCTGAAGGAGCCGGCGAATGCGAATATTGTGGTGGATGCGTTGCGGCATTTCGATGGGGAACGGTATGCGATCGCCGCGTTCGTGGTGATGCCGAATCACGTGCATGTGTTGTTTCGGCTGCTTGGGATCATGCTCTGGCGGTCGTCGCTGAAACAGGAAGGAATCGGCTGGACCAGCCAGTTCGTCAGCAATTCGGAACCTACGACGTATTGCGGGTTTATCATTCGGGCACACCTGAACGACCAAGAGATGACTGATCCGTCATTTTTCACCTTCTATTTTCGCAGTGATAATGCGCGACGGGCGTTGATTGCAAGTTCTGGCAAGGTCGCGATCACGAACATCAGTCGGGGAATTCTAAGCAAAGCGCCGATCCCGCTCCCTCCACTCCCCGAGCAGAAAAAGATCACGCATATCCTTTCAATTATTCAGCAAAAGGTAGATAATGCCCAATCCAAGAAAAGCAAACTTGAAGACCTTTTCCGCACACTCCTTCACGAACTGATGACCGCAAAGAGGCGCGTCGACAACATTGAGCTGAAAACATGAGTAACGAAGCAATATCACCAAACACATTTATCCGAGAATACACTCGCGAGTTGCACAACAAGAATGCCGCAGTGTTCATAGGGGCCGGTCTTTCGATGGACTCCGGCTACGTAGATTGGAAGGAACTTCTCCGTGAATTCATTGAGGATCTTGAATTGAACCCCGATGCAGAATCGGATCTGGTGACGATTGCGCAGTATCACTGCAATCAAGTAGGAAATAAGACTGCATTGACCCAGCGAATCGTCAACGAGTTCTCGAAGGTGAAGACCCCAACCGAGAATCATCGGCTACTCAGCCGTCTGCCGATCCAATGCTATTGGACGACCAACTACGACAAACTGATTGAAACAGCTTTGATCGAAGCCAAGAAGGTCCCGGATATAAAGTATACGATGAAGCACCTTGCGGTCACCCGATTGGACCGCGACGTGGCCGTTTACAAGATGCACGGGGACATTGATAACTCTGACGAAGCCGTAATTTCGAAAGATGATTATGAGGCTTACCCTGACAAAATGAGTGCCTACGTTGCAGCTTTGCGAGGTGATTTAATTGAGAGAACCTTTCTCTTTCTAGGCCTGAGCTTTACCGATCCAAATCTGGACTTCATACTGAGTCGAGTCCGAGTCCTCTACGAAGGACATCAACGCCATCACTACTCTATTCAAAAGTGCGTTTCTAAATTGAATGACGAACCCGATGAGGAGTTTCGTTTCCGAGATCTCAAGCAGCACTACTTCATTAAAGACCTCAAGCGCTTCGGCATTCAGACCATTCTCGTTGACGACTACTCGGATATCACGAAATTGCTGAACGACGTCGCGACCAGATTCCATCGGCACTCTATCTTCATATCTGGAGCTGCCCACGAATTCGGAACATGGTCTCAAAATTCCGCAGAGAGCTTTCTACATGATCTCTCCTACACTCTTGCGAAAAGCGGATGCCGAATCGTAACAGGATTTGGACTTGGAGTCGGCGGTCCCGTAATCAACGGAACACTTGCGTGGTTAGATGACGAGGGAAAGACAATTTCCGATGAAGATATTGTGATGCGACCTTTTCCCCAAGTGGCAACTGGTGAAGCGAGTTTGGCCGACCAATGGAAAGATTACCGCAAGCAAATGCTCAGTCAAGCAGGCATCGCTGTCTTCGTGTTTGGCAACAAACTCGATCCCGGAGGAAACGTGATCCCGTCTAATGGGATGAGGCAGGAATTCGAACTCGCAGTACAATCTGGTCTGACGCCAATTCCAATCGGAACCACTGGATTTATGGCTGAAAAACTCTGGAATGAGGTCTCTGCTGATCTGACAAAATTCATTCCTGCCGCAAACACCGAATTCAAGAAAGACTTCGCACGGTTGGGTGACGCAAGCTTATCGCCCGATGATCTTCTCCCAATCGTTTCCAAATTGATCAATTACTTACAAAGGAACTAGCTATGGCAAGAAGAGTCTATTTTGCATTTCATTATCAGGACGTCATCGACTTTCGGGCAAATGTCGTTCGGAAGCATAACGCTCTCACGGACGCTCAGAAGGCGGGCTATTTCGACGCCTCGATTTGGGAGAAAGTTAAAAAGACAGGTGATATCGCACTAAAGTGGATGATCGATTTCGAACTAGAAAACACGACCGCTACTGTTGTATTGATCGGATCACAAACGTATGAAAGACCGTGGGTCAGATACGAAATAGTTCACAGTTTAGCCCGCGGAAATGCGCTTCTTGGAGTTCATATTAACTCGGTGAAGGGAAAGGACCAGTTGACGAAAAACGCCGGACCAAATCCGTTCGACTACTTGGGCCTTTCGATAAATTCCGATGGGACTCGAGCTAGCCCAACAGAATACCGAAACGGGAAGTGGAGCAAATACTCCGTACATGACGGGTGGAAGCTTTCCCGTCAAGACACCGAAGCAAACCGGGGCAAACACTTTCAGTTGTCTAAATGGTATCCGACATACGATTGGATACATAACGGCGGGTTTAATAATTTCAGCACTTGGATCGACTAATGTCTCTGCTAACTAAATCTGCTGTCCGTAATCGCGCACGGCAAGAGGTTCCACATAATGTCAGAATAGCCAGCGTCCTTACGGAGCGCATGCAAGATCAAGACGCCATGGATGAGTACCACATCTTTCTTTCCCACGCATTCGACGACAAGGAATTAATCCTCGGAGCCGCTCTTACTATCGAGGATATTGGGTACACGGTCTATCTTGATTGGCGTGACGATCCTGCACTTGATCGGAAGAACATTAATCGGGGCACGGCACTTAAGTTACGTAAACGTATACGGAACTCGCGATGCCTGTTTTTCGCGACCACCCGCAACACCAGTAACTCACTGTGGATGCCGTGGGAACTCGGGTTCAAAGACGGCGACAATACTCGGTGTGCGATTCTGCCTATTGCGAACGAACCAACCAACTCGTATTCGGGTCGAGAATATTTGAGTGTTTATCCCTATGTGACGCAGGATCGTAATAATATTGGGGATAGGCACCTTTGGATTCATCGCAGCAGTAGTTGTTACATCGAGTTCGTTGAGTGGCTCAATGGTGGAAGACCAACTTGGCGTTAGATTTTCATGCCCGCCCCATCCGAACATAAAACCGTCCAATCCCGCATCCTAACCTACGCCGAGGCCAACGGTTGGACCATTGTGCCTCGAGAGGAAGCCGAGCAGCGGCGCGAGTTCGACTCCGACGTGCTGCCTGCTGACCGCGCCAAAAACCGCTCGCTATTCTTCGACGATCTGCTCGACGCCAAAGTACGAGAATTCAACCCGCGCTACGCCGAGGCCAAAGGCGCGTTGCTCGGGCAGTTCCGCCGTCTCCCTTCCTCTATCTACGGCAACCGGGAATTCGTCGAGCACTTACGCAACCGGGGCAAGTTTTTCGACCACGAGGAGAAGCGTGAGCGCGATTTGATTCTGATTGATTACGACGAGCCGGGGCGCAACGTTTACGAGGTTACCGAGGAGTGGGCCTTTCACAATGGGCACTACGGTACGCGGGAGGATGTGGTCTTTCTTATCAACGGTATCCCGGTGCTGGTGGTTGAGTGCAAGAATGCCAATAAGGATGAGGCGATTGCTCTGGGGGTGGATCAGATTCGGCGTTACCATCGCGAGACGCCGGAGTTGTTTGTTCCGCAGCAGATTTTTACTGCTACCGATGCGATTGGCTTTTCTTATGGGGTGAGTTGGAATACGGTGCGGCGGAATATTTTTAATTGGAAAGGAGAACAGGTTTTCCAACCCGTTTATTTTGAAAAAACGGACAGGAATGTCCGTTCTTCTGTTCCTTTTTTTAACCCTGATTTCGATGTCGATGAGCACCGGCGGAACCTTCCGCACTGGCAGCAGGGGGAGGTCTGGGTGTTCGTGACCTGGCGGTTGGGGGATTCTCTTCCAGAGGTGAAGCTGGATCAGTGGAAGGAGGAGCGGGCGATCTGGCTTTCCCGCTACCCCGAGCCGTGGGACAGGAAGACGGAAACCGAGTATCACGACCGTTTTTCACAACAAATTGATGAATGGCTGGATCAGGGAAGTGGGTCGTGTGTGCTGAAGGAGCCGGCGAATGCGAATATTGTGGCGGAGGCGTTGCGGCATTTCGATGGGGAACGGTATGCGATTGCTTCGTTTGTGGTGATGCCGAATCATGTGCATGTGTTGTTTCGGCTGCTTGGGGATCATGCTCTGGTGGAGATTTTGAAATCCTGGGAAGATTTTACGGCGCGGGAGATTAACCGGCGGAGCGGGCAGGCGGGACCGCTTTGGCAGAGTGCGTATTGGGATCGTTTGGTTCGGAATGAGGGGCACTTTTTTAAGGTGGTGGAGTATATCCGGGAAAACCCGGTGAAGGCGGGGTTGCGGGAGGGGGAGTTTGTTTTATATCAGCAGGAAACGGGGTTGGTTGAAGATAACGAAAAAGAAGAAGAAAAAGGGGGGCAGGAATGTCCCCCTTCCGGTACGTTCGAGGGCAGGGTGAAGTCGTTCTGTGCTATTCCGCAGGTGCTGGCTTTTCTGAAGGACTATATCCTTTTTGCGGAGAAGGACGAGGAGTTGAATAAATATGTCCTGCGGCAGCACCAGACCGGCGCGGTGGAGGCGACTGTCAGGCGTGCTCTTGATCCCGGGCGCCGCCGCGGCCTTGTCTGGCACACTCAGGGCAGCGGTAAGACCTTCACGATGATCAAGGCGGCGGAGCGGTTGTTCCGTGCGCCCGAGGCGGATAAGCCGACGGTGCTGCTGATGATCGACCGCAACGAGTTGGAAGACCAGATGCTCAAGAATCTTGCCGCGCTCGGCCTGGGCAATCTGGAGCACGCCGGCAGCATCGCCCGGCTCAATCGGCTGCTGCAGGATGACTATCGGGGCATCATCGTGACGATGATTCACAAGTTCCGTGACCTGCCGGCGGATCTCAACCGGCGCTCGAATATCTATGTTCTTATCGACGAAGCCCATCGCACTACCGGCGGCGACCTCGGTAACTTCTTGATGGCCGGCTTGCCGAATGCGACCTTTCTCGGCTTCACCGGCACCCCGGTGGACAAGACCGTTTATGGCAAGGGTACCTTCAAGACTTTCGGCTGCGAGGACGACCAGGGCTACCTGCATAAATACTCCATCGCCGACAGTATCGAGGACGGTACCACGCTGCCGCTGCACTATCAGCTCGCGCCGAATGAAATGCGCGTCCCGTATGAGACGCTGGATGCGGAGTTCCTTTCTCTCGCCGAAGCCGAGGGCGTGGCCGACATCGGGGAGTTGAACCGGATCCTCGATCGGGCGGTGAACCTGAAGAATTTCCTCAAGGGCAAGGATCGGATTCAGAAGGTGGCACAGTTCGTCGCCGGGCATTACCGCGAGAACGTCGAGCCGCTCGGCTACAAGGCTTTCCTCGTCGGTGTGGACCGCGAAGCCTGTGCCCACTACAAGCACGCCCTCGATCAGCACCTCCCGCGCGCGTATTCCGAGGTCGTCTACACCGGCAGCAACAACGACTCTGCACTGCTGAAGGCATTCCACCTCGACCCGAAGAAGGAGCGGCAGATTCGCAAGCACTTCGGCAAGCTGGACCAGCAGCCGAAGATTCTCATCGTCACCGAGAAACTGCTGACCGGGTTCGATGCGCCCGTGCTCTACGCCCTGTATCTCGATAAGCCGATGCGCGACCACACTTTGCTGCAGGCGATCGCCCGGGTGAACCGCCCGTATGAGAACGAGGCGCAGGATATGGTGAAGCGGTACGGCTTCGTCCTCGATTTTGTCGGTATCTTTGACAAACTCGAAAAAGCGCTCGCTTTCGACAGCGACGAGATCAACGCCATCGTCAAGGATCTGAAGTCGCTGAAGGTGCTGTTCCAGAGCAAGATGGCGTCCGCGGCTCCGGACTACCTCGGTCTGATTGAGCACAGCTTCAACGACAAGGACGTTGACAACTTGATCGAGCACTTCCGGGATCCCGAACGCCGGAAGGAATTTTTTAAGGAATACAAGGAGATCGAGATGTTCTACGAGATCATCTCGCCGGATGCCTTTCTGCGGCCGTTTATTGACGACTACAGAGCGCTCTCTGCAATCTACGGCATCGTTCGCAAGGCCTACACCAGGAAGGGCTATGTCGATATCGATTTTCAAAGAAAGACCGAGCAACTCGTACGTAAACACATTGGCGTTTACCACATCGAGCAGCTTGAGAGGCTTTGCAAAATCGATGGTAATACCATCGAGATCATCAAAGCCAGGGGCGGCAGCGACGGCTCGAAGGTGATCAACCTGATCAAGAGTATCGAAAAACACGCTGAGGAAAACAGCGACGACCCCGTCTTACTCGCGATGGCCGACCGCGTCCGCGCCATTCAAGAGCGCTTTGAGGCACGACAGGAAACAGCCGGAAAACTGCTCGAAGAGCTTTTCAATGAACTTGAGTGTGAAACAGTACGCGAAAAAGATCAGGTAGACAAAGGCTTTGACGGGCTGACCTACTTTGTCTATCGCAGCCTGCGCGACGCCAACGTCAACCACGCCGAAGACGTCAGCAGAAAGATCGGGGCCGCCTTCGCGGCGCATCCAGACTGGAAAAACAGCGACAAAGCCCGGCGTGACCTGCGCATGCAAGTGACCATTGCTATCTTCGCCGAAGTGAACGAGAGCGAAGAGGCCACCAGACTCGTCGACCGGATATTCACTCTGCTCGAGCGCGCGAATAGTATCTAATGGAACCCGGTAACAAAGAGACATTCAAACAAAGCGTCTACCAATGGGCGGCGAAGCTGGAGGTTTCCGTCGTTTGGCTGGGGGTTCGCCCCATGCGGAACAAGTGGGCTTCCTGCTCGACGAATGGGCATCTGAATTTCAACAGTGAGCTTCTCGACCTTGATCGGGAGCTGTGGGATTATGTGATCGTGCATGAATTGCTGCACTTTTCTGTGCCTAATCATGGCCGGCTTTGGCGGAGCTTGATGCGGGTGCATCTGGGGGACTATGAGGTCAGCGAGAGCAGGCTGAAACAGCAGTCGAAAAGTTACCGGCAGGCTGGGTGACGCGGTTCGGCAGGGGTGACGGTTCGGTTAGGGTATAGCGCCTCTGGGCTGGGGGTTGAATATGGCTACACGGGAGCTGTATTTGAGAGAATTCAAGTTGGACGCTATTTATTGGGGGTGGGGTGGGGTTGGGTGTTTGGTCTCCTGCGCGCGCCGTTGGCTTCCAGTTCAACGGCGGGGGATTGTGCTTGTCCTGTTTTTGATTTGCTTTGGGGGCTGGAAGTCAGGGGGGGGGCAGGAGGGGTTGACACTGTTGGGACTGTGCGCTTGGCCGCCCTAACCCCCCCAACCCCCCTTGTCAGGGGGAGAAATTGGTTTATCAGGCGGCTAGGTCGGCGGCGGACAGTCCCAGGGCGGCGGCGACGCCGGCGGCATACGCCGGGTCGGCCTGGCGGCAATGGGCAATGTGGCGCAATTGAATGGCTTTTGCCGCCGCGCCAAGCGAGCGCGCGGTATTGTCAAACAGCACCTGTTGCTGCGCCGGCGTCATCAGGCGGAATAAATCGCCCGGCTGGATGAAATCATCCGCGCCGTCGCGCTGCTCCCAGTGGTCAGCCGCGCCGTCAATCGCCAGCGGCGGCTCGTTCAAGTGCGGCTGGTCCTGCCATTCGCCATGGCTGTTGGGTTCATAGCCGAGCGTCGCGCCGTGGTTGCCATCGACGCGCATCTGGCCGTCGCGATGATACGAATGATAGGGGCAGCGCGGTGCATTGACCGGAATATGGCCATGATTTACCCCCAATCGGTAGCGCTGCGCGTCGCCGTAGGAAAACAGCCGGCCCTGTAGCATTTTGTCCGGCGAAAAGCCGATGCCCGGCACCACATTGGCCGGGTTGAATGCGACCTGCTCGACTTCGGCAAAGTAGTTTTCCGGGTTGCGGTTCAGCTCCAGCACCCCGACCTCGTGCAGCGGATAGTCGCCATGCGGCCAGATTTTGGTCAGATCAAACGGGTTGAGGCGGCAGCTATTGGCCTCTTCCTCGGGCATGATCTGCACGCACAGCGTCCACGCCGGGAAGTCGCCGCGCTCGATGCTGTCGAATAAATCGCGCTGATGGCTCTCGCGGTCGCTGCCGATCAGCTCGGCCGCCTCGGCATCACTGAGATTGGCGATGCCCTGGCGGGTTTTGAAATGGAACTTGACCCAGAAACGCTGATTTTGCGCATTGATCAGGCTGAACGTGTGGCTGCCAAAGCCGTGCATGTGGCGGTAGCTTTGGGGAATGCCGCGGTCGCTCATGACGATGGTGATCTGGTGCAGCGCTTCGGGCAGCAGCGTCCAGTAATCCCAGTTGTTGTCGGCGTTGCGCAGATTGGTTTTGGGGTCGCGCTTGACCGCGTGGTTCAAGTCCGGGAAGCGCAGCGGGTCGCGCAGAAAAAACACCGGCGTGTTGTTGCCGACCAGATCCCAGTTGCCCTCGGCGGTGTAAAACTTGATGGCAAAACCGCGGATATCGCGTTCGGCGTCGGCCGCCCCGCGCTCGCCGGCGACGGTGGAAAAGCGCACAAACAAATCGGTTTCCTGGCCGACCTGCGAAAACAGGTCCGCCCGGGTATAGCGGCTGATGTCGTGGGTCACGGTAAACCGGCCGTACGCGCCCGAGCCTTTTGCGTGCATGCGCCGCTCGGGAATCACCTCCCGGTCGAAGTGCGCCAGCTTTTCCAGCAGCCAGACATCTTGCAGCAGCGCCGGGCCGCGACGCCCGGCGGTCATGGTGTTCTGGTTGTCGGCGACCGGCGCGCCGGCGGCAGTGGTCAGTTTTTTGTCGCTCATGTTGCTGTCCTCAATAGTCAAGATTAACGAGGTGCAAGCCTAAAACAAATTTTTGAATAATAAAAATTGATTGTTTGTATAGATTCAATAAATTTTAACTATTGGACGCTTGCGCGCGCATACCAGCCTGCGCCTGCGCGACCAGACCGGGCGGGGTGCCGCCGGCGATGCGGCCAATCAGCAAAACGCCTGCAAGCCGGTTTGCGCCCGCCCCAGAATCAAGGCGTGGATATCATGCGTGCCTTCATAGGTGTTGACCGTTTCCAGATTGTTCAGGTGGCGCATCACGTGGTATTCGTCCTGAATGCCGTTGCCGCCGTGCATGTCCCGCGCCATTCTGGCGATGTCCAGCGCCTTGCCGCAATGGTTGCGCTTGATCAGCGAGATATTTTCCACCGCACAGCCGTCGCCGTCCAGCATCTGACCGACGCGCAGACACGCTTGCAGGCCGAGCGCGATTTCGGTCTGCATGTCCGCCAGCTTCTTTTGCACCAGTTGGTTCTGCGCCAGCGGGCGGCCAAATTGTTTGCGCGCCAGCGTGTAGGTGCGCGCCGCATGCCAGCAAAACTCCGCCGCGCCCATCACCCCCCAGGCGATGCCGTAGCGCGCCTTGGTGAGGCAGCCGAACGGGCCTTTTAATCCGGCCACATTGGGCAGCAGATTGGCCGCCGGCACCAACACGTTCTGCATCACGATCTCGCCGGTGCTCGAGGCCCGCAGGCTGAGCTTGCCGTCGATCCTGGGGGTGGAAAAACCGTCCATCCCGCGCTCCAGAATAAACCCGCGGATCACGCCGTCCAGTTTGGCCCACACCACCGCCAGGTCGGCAAGCGGCGCATTGCTGATCCACATCTTGCTGCCGTTTAGCCGGTAGCCGCCGTCAACCGCGACCGCTTTGGTGGTCATGCCGGCCGGGTCGGAGCCGTGGTCGGGCTCGGTCAAACCGAAGCAGCCGATCAATTCGCCGGCGGCCAGGCCGGGCAGGAAGCGGCGGCGCTGCGCTTCGTCGCCATAGGCATAAATCGGGTGCATCACCAGCGAGGATTGCACACTCATCGCGGAGCGGTAGCTGCTGTCAACGCGCTCGATTTCACGCGCCACCAGGCCATAGCACACGTGATTCAACTCGGCGCAGCCGTAGGTTTGCGGCAGCGTCAACCCGAGCACGCCGAGCTCGCCGAATTGCCGCATGAGGTCGCGGTCGAACCGCTCTTCGCGGTTGGCGGCGACAATGCCCGGCATCAGCTGCTGATCGCAGAATTGCCGCACGCGGTCGCGGATCAGGCGCTCTTGCTCGCTCAATTGCGCCTCCAGCGCAAACGGGTCGTCCCATTGGAATGCAGGTGTTGGCATGGCGGTAGCTCGGGTTAGATTAACGTGAAAATTCAATACGTGGCGTTTTCTTCGGCCCGCAGCGGCTGCACGGTGGCCAGATACGCATCCAGCACCCCGGCGGGGTGAATGATACCAACAACGCGCCCGTGGCGGTCAATAACCGGGATGCTGTCGGCGCGCTGGTCGCGGATGGTCTGCATCGCCTGCCAGACAGAGACGGTGTCTTGGAACACCGGCGCGGTCGCATCGGCATACTGGTCGGCGCGGGTTTGCGTCAGATCGACCTGCTGTTCCAGCGCCAGAATCGCATTCAACCGCAGTTTGCCGATATAGTGTGCCGCCCCATCGACGACGCAGGCGGCATCACTGCCGGCCTCGAGCAGCGCCGCCCGGGCGTGGGCCAGGCTGGCGCTGCCGGCCACGGTGATAAAATCGGTGCGGATAAAATGCGTCATGTCGGTGCGCTTTAATATCGCCTGGTCGCGCCCCGCAGACAGGTCGCACCCGTCCAGGCCCAGCTGCACATCGAACAAAGAGCGGCCAAACAGGCGGTAGGCGACGACATTGGAAAACACGACGCTGACCATCACCGCAATCGTCAACTCGTAGTTTCGGGTCAGCTCGAACACGATCAGAATGGTCGTTAACGGCGCCCCGATCACCGGGCTGGTCACCGCCACCATGCCGCAGATGGCGTAGAAAACCGGCCCGGATGAGGCCGCGCCATAGATCACCTCGGCGCCCTGACCGAGGCCGGCGCCCAGCAGAATGCCAATCAGCAGCGCCGGGCTGAATACCCCGCCGGCGAAGCCAAAACCAATGCACACCGCGGTGGCCAGCAGCTTGGCCAGCAGCAGCGCAAACAACTCGGCGGTGCCATAGGACAGGCCGGACAGGGCCGCCTTGATGGTCGCGGTGCCGGGCCCGAGAACTTCCGGCAGCCATTGCGCCAGCAGCCCCAAAAACAGCCCGGCCAGCGCCGGTTTTACCGGCTGCGGCAGCCGGATGCGCCGGGCCAGGCGCGCCGCCAGCAGGATGCTGCGCATAAACACCACCGCCACCAGCGCACCGCATACGCCGATCAGCACAAAGCTGAAAATCTCCGGGGCAAACATCGAGCGCGACTCGGTGAGTTGCAGCACCACGGGGCGCTTGAACAGATAGTTGGCAATGAAAAAGCCGGTCGAAGACGCCACCGTGATGGGGGCAAAGGCGCGCAGCGAGTAGTGGCGCAGGATCACCTCATGGGCGAAGATAATCCCGGCAATCGGGGCGCTGAAGGCGGTCGAGATCGCGGCGGCGACCCCACAGCCAATGCCGCAATTGATGTCGCTGCGGCTAAGCCGGGCAAAACCGGCGGCCAGATTGGCGCCCATCACGGCCAGCGGTGCGTACGGCCCGACCGACGCGCCGCTGCCGAGCGCCACGACCGACGCCAAGCCATTCAGGCCGCCGCATTTGAGCGACACCGCGCCGCCGTTGACCTGCACCTGGGCGATCAAATCGGCCAGCGTGAACGCGCGCCGCCGGGCGGTGGCCTGCAATAACAGCCCGACCGCCAGGCCGCCGAGAGCCGGCACCAACAGCACCCAGAGGTTCCAGTCCGGCATCAACCCGATGCGGCGGTCGGTCGGCCGCCAGGCCTGCAAACCCCAGTGAAACAGCTCGACAAAACCGACCGTCAGCAGCGCCACCAGCCCGCCGACCGTCACACCGAATATCAGGATGCTCAGGATGCGCCAGATGACGCCGGCACGCCATCCCGACACGGGTTATCTGCCGCCCCGGTTGACCACCCAGCTGTCGATCAGCAGCAGGCAGCCGGCGGCAATGCACAGCCAGATCGGCCAGGATAGCTCGCGCCAGGCAATCCCGCCAGGCGCCGGCTGTACGGCGATCAAAACCGCGGCCGTCAGCAGCAGGCCAATCGCCGCGATGCTGCCCGCCAGGCGCCGGTGGCCGCCGGCAATCTGGCGCTTCAACTCGCTGATTTGCCGATCGTGGGTCTGCACGCGCAGGTCGTCATTTTTCAGCCGGTACAGCAACTGATGCGCCAGCGCGGGCAGCTCGGGCGCCAGCGTAAACAGGTTCGGCAGCTCGCGGCGCAGCGTTTTGATCGCGGCGCGCGGGCCGATCTGATCCGACATCCATTTGCCCAGAAACGGTTTGGCGGTCGCCCACAGGTCCAGCTGCGGGTACAACTGCCGCCCCAGCCCCTCGATATTCAGGATGGTTTTTTGCAGCAGCACCAATTGCGGCTGCACCGGCATTTTGAAGCGATGCGCGACGCGAAACAGATCGATCAAAAAATGCCCGAACGATATTTCGCTGATCGGTTTGGCAAATATCGGCTCGCACACGGTGCGCACGGCGGCCTCAAATGCCTCGGTGTTGGTGTCCGGCGGCACCCAGCCGGCGCGCACGTGCGCCTCGGCGACGGCGTGGTAATCGCGGTCAAAAAACGCCAGAAAGTTTTCCGCCAGATAGCGCTTGTCGCCCGCGCTCAACGAGCCCATGATGCCAAAATCGACCGCCCGGTACTGCCCGTCGGGTGAGACAAAGATGTTGCCCGGGTGCATGTCGGCGTGAAAAAAACCGTCGCGGAAAGCCTGGGTGAAGAAAATCTCCACGCCGTTGTGCGCCAGCCGGCGCATGTCGATGCCGGCCTGCTTCAGGCGCGCGACGTCGCGGATAGAAATGCCGTGAATCCGCTCCATCACCATCACATTGCGCCGGCAGTGCGGCCAGTACACCGTCGGCACGTAGAGCATATCGGAGCCGGCAAAATTGGCCTTCAACTGGCTGGCATTGGCCGCCTCGCGCATCAAATCCAGCTCATCGTGGATGTTCTGATCGTATTCGGCCACCAGCTCCCGCGGTTTTAGCCGTCTCGATTCGGCCCAGTAGCGGTCAACCAGCCGGGCCAGCAAATGCAGCAGTTCGAGGTCGCGTTCGATGACGTCTTGTATCCCGGGGCGCAAAATCTTGACCACCACCTCGGAGCCGTCGTGCAATTCGGCGAAATGCACCTGGGCCACCGATGCGGAGGCGGCCGGCTGCGCGCCAAACTGCCGGAAATGGGTTTCCAGCGGCTCGCCATACGCCTGCTGAATAACCTGTCTGGCCTGGTCGGCCGGGAACGGCGGCACCGCATCCTGCAGTTTGGTCAGCGCGTGGTGGAGGTCGTCGGGCAGCAGGTCGGGCCGGGTCGATAGCACCTGCCCAAACTTGACGAATACCGGCCCAAGCTCTTGCAGCGCCGCGCGCAGCCGCTCGCCGCGCGGCAAGCCGCGGCCACGGCGCCAGCGCTGCGGGTACAGCTTGAACAGCGCCCGGTATGGCCGCAGCAAATCCAGACTGACGACAAATTCTTCCAGGTTGTACTGCACCAGCACGTGCACAATGCGCAGCAAATGGAAGCCGTTTTTGCACACACTCATGGATTGGATCGCCCTTTTAGTCGGCCTTTTGATCGGCCTTTAAGATTGGGGTTAACCGGCCTTTAACCGGCGTTTAACCGGCCTTGAATTGGCCTTGAATTGGCCGTTAATCGGCATCCGGTTTGCGCAGCAGCTCGAGCCGCCGCGCGGCCCGGTCCACCCCGGCGCGCAATTGGCTGAGGGATTTTTCAAACCGCTGCATCGCGACCTCGGTGGCCAGAATTTTCCGCTCCTCGCGCAGGTAATCGGCCAGATTCTCCCGTTCCAGCTCGGCTGTCTGTCGCACCCAGCCACCCACCCCGCGCAGCAGGTTGGCGGCGGAGCGCGCCGGCAGGTCGCCCATCACCCGCGCCAGCAGCTCTTCCCAGTCCAGGTCCAGCTGCCCGAGTATTTTTTGCAGTTGCTGCCCGAGCTCGGCATCGCCCTGCACGCGGACCCCGCCGTCGGTCATGACGCTGCTGCGGCGGCCCTGAACGGCCAGCCGCGCAAACGCCGACACACTGCCGCTCAAACTGACATCCACCGCGCCGTCATACTGACTGCGCACGTGCAGCCCGGTTTCATCCGGCAGCAGGTACAGCGTCACCGGCGGCGCGGTCACCCGGATGCAGCAGACCCGCCCGTGCAGCGCCGCCAACTGCGCACGGGTATCCGCATCGAGCTCGAGCGCGGTCTGCACCGCGCGGTCCGACAACGCGGCCAGCAAATCGATCGGGCGCATCCGCAGCCCTACGGCGCCGGTCGGCACTCAGGCCGCCGCACGGTCAGCGGGGCCGGAGGCATACTTGTAGCCGATATGCAGCGCGACGATGCCGCCGCTGAGGTTATGCACCCGCAGGGTTTCAAACCCGGCCCGGCGCATCATATCGGCCAGGGTCTGTTGATCCGGATGGCGGCGGATCGACTCGACCAGATAGCGATAACTCGCCTCATCGCCGGTCACCAGGCGGCCCAGTCGGGGAATCAGATTGAATGAGTAGGCGTCATACAGCCGGCCAAGCAGCGGCACCACCGGTTTGGAAAATTCCAGCACCAGCAGCCGCCCGCCCGGCCGCAGCACGCGAAACATGCAGGCCAGGGCACGCGGTTTGTCGGTCACGTTGCGCAGCCCGAAGGCGATGCTGACGCAGTCGAAATAATCGGATGCAAACGGCAGGTTTTCCGCGTCGCAGCGCACATACGCCAAGTTGCCGACCAGGCCGGCGTCAACCAGGCGGCGCTTGCCCTGCGCGAGCATGGCCGCATTGATGTCGGCCAGCACCACCCGCCCCCGCCGGCCAACCAGCGGGGCAAACCGGCGCGCCAGATCACCGGTGCCGCCGGCCACGTCGAGCACGCTGTCGGCGGCCCGCAGGCCGCTTTGCGACACCGCGAAATGTTTCCAGCAGCGATGCGCCCCGAACGACATCAGATCGTTCATCACGTCGTAGCGCGGCGCAACCGAATCAAACACGCCGTCCACCAGGCCGGCTTTGGCGTCCCGGGCGACCTGCCGAAAGCCGAAGTGGGTCGCGTTTTCCGTCATCACGTCGGCTCCGGCTCACGCTGATGGCCGGCGGCGGCCAGTCTTTGCAGATAGGCGTCCCAGTTTTCCGTTTGCTGTTCACCCAGCGCATACAGCGTATCCCAGGAGTAGATGCCGGTATTGTGGCCGTCATCGAAGCACGGCTTGATCGCGTAATTGCCGATCGCCTCGATGGTGTCGATATTGACGCCCTGCTTGCCGACCTGCAACACCTCCTGCCCCGGCCCGTGCCCCCGCACCTCGGCCGACGGCGAGTGCACGCGCAGATATTCGCAGCTCATGACAAAACAGGCGCCGTCGTCGAACGTCACCTGCATCAGGCGGCTCTTGCGGTTCAGATTGATTTCGGTTGGGGTGGGTTTGCTCACGTCTGCTTTAGCCTGTCGGTGTGGTTGGTGCGGTTGACCGGATACGCCGTAATTGGCGGTATTGTAGCCAAACCGGCGGCCATTGTCAGGTCAGACCGCGCGACCGGCGGGGCCGGCTCAGGACTGCAACCAGCGCGCGGCGCGTTCGGCACAGTAGGTCAGCACGCCGTCGCAGCCGGCGCGCTTGAAGCAGAGCAGGGTTTCCATCACCACGGTGCGCTCATCCAGCCAGCCGCGCGCGCAGGCCGCTTGCAGCATCGCGTATTCGCCGCTGACGTGGTAGGCAAAGGTCGGCCGGTTAAAGGTCTGTTTCACCCGCCAGACCATGTCCAGATACGGCATCCCGGGTTTGATCATCACCATATCGGCGCCTTCGCCGAGGTCTGCGGCCACCTCATGCAGCGCCTCGTCGGCGTTGGCGACGTCGAGCTGATAGCTGCGCTTGTCGGCGCCCGCCAGATTGGCCGCCGAGCCGACGGCGTCGCGAAACGGCGCATAAAACCCGGATGCATACTTGGCCGAGTACGCCAGGATGCGCGTATGGATATAGTCGCGCGCATCCAGCGCAGCGCGAATTCTGCCGATGCGGCCGTCCATCATGTCCGACGGCGCCACCACGTCGGCCCCGGCCTCGGCCTGCGACAGCGCCTGCTTGATCAGCGCGTCGACGGTGGCGTCATTGACCACATAGCCGGTGGCATCGAGCAACCCGTCCTGGCCGTGCAGGGTATACGGGTCGAGCGCCACGTCGGTGATGACGCCGAGCTCCGGCAGCGCCTGCTTGAGCGCACGGGTGCAGCGCTGCACCAGCCCGTCCTGCTGCCACGCGGCGGCGGCATCGTCGGACTTGGCCGCGGCGGCAATCACCGGGAACAGCGCCACCGCCGGAATGTTGAGGGCGACGAGTTGGCGGCACCAGGCCACCACGCGGTCAACGCTTAACCGCGATACGCCCGGCATCGCGTCCACCGGCTGACTGCAATCATCGCCGTCGATGACAAAAATCGGCTGAATCAGGTCGGCCGGCGTCAGCGTCGATTCCCGCATCAGGCGGCGGCTGAACGCATCCCGCCGCATGCGCCGCGGCCTTGACCGGGGGAATGCGGGCGCGGATGGAAACCGGTTCACGGGCGGTTCACCGCTTGGCGCGGGTCTCTGTCGCTGACGCCTCGTTGACCGCCGATTTTTCGGCTGTGGCTTCGGCTGGGGTTGGTTTGACTGCGGTGGAGGAGGATTCCGGGGATTTTTCAGTGGCTGGGGGCTTTTCAGTGGCCGGGGATTTTTCAGTGGCTGGGGACTTTTCAGTGGCCGGGGATTGTGCAGTGGCCGGGGATTGTGCAGTGGCCGGGGATTGTGCAGCGGCCGGGGCTTTCGCAGTGGCCGGGGATTGTGCAGCGGCCGGGGCTTTCGCAGGGGCCGGGGATTGTGCAGCGGCCGGGGCTTTCGCAGTGGCCGGAGATTGTGCAGTGGCCGGGGCTTTCGCAGGGGCCGGGGATTGTGCAGCGGCCGAGGCTTTCGCAGTGGCCGGGGCTTTCGCAGGGGCCGGGGATTGTGCAGTGGCCGGGGATTGTGCAGCGGCCGGGGCTTTCGCAGGGGCCGGGGATTGTGCAGCGGCCGGGGCTTTCGCAGGGGCCGGGGATTGTGCAGCGGCCGGGGCTTTCGCAGGGGCCGGGGATTGTGCAGCGGCCGGGGATTGTGCAACGGTCGGGGCTTTCGCAGTGTCCGGGGCTTTCGCAGCAGCCGGGGACTTCGCAGTAGCTTGTACCGGCGCGCGTTTTTTGGCCGGCGGCTTTGCCTGCTGCTCTGCCGTGCCGTCGGCCGCCGGCGCTGTGGGGCGGCATTCTTCCGGCGCAATCCGGTGGATTCGCCCGCCGGCGATGACGGTGTTGTCGTCTTCGCTGTGGTTGGCGGCGGCGGTTTCCACCGTCTTGACTTTTAACGGCCGTATGTCCATATCGACGATATCGCAGATTTTCCGGTGAATATCCGCCACGTCATCGACGCCGTTGACCGTTCTCAGTTTGTGCTGCGCCCGGTAATAGGCAATCAGCGGCGCGGTGCAGGCATGGTAAACCTGAATCCGAACCTGCACCGCCGGCAGCGTATCGTCCTTGCGGGATACCAGCGTTGCGCCGCACTGGTCGCAGTGGTCGGGCGACGCCGGCGGCGAGAAATAGCGGTTATAGATGCGCCCGCACTGGTCGCAGCCAATGCGCCCGACAATGCGTTTGGTCAGCGTGTCTTCGTCGATTTCAATCCGCACCACCACTTGCAGGCCGCGCCCCAGCATCCCGAGCAGCGTGTCCAGCGATTGTGCCTGCGGGATATTGCGCGGGAAGCCGTCGATAATGAAGCCTTTTTTGGTATCCCTGCGACGCAGGCGATCTTCCAGCAGCCCGAGGACAATCTCGTCGGACACCAGATTGCCGGTCTCCATCGCCTGCCGGGCCTCGCCGCTGAAGGCCTCATCCCGCTGCGCCGACTCGCGCAGCAAATCACCGGTTGAAATCTGCGGCACACGGTATTTTTTTGCCAGCAGTTTGGCCTGCGTGCCCTTGCCGGAGCCGGGAGCACCAAGAAAAGCGATACGCATAGATTGGTGTGGGGGTGGTCAAGTAGGTGGAAATTCGGGTGAAAGAGCATACCCGCTGTCGCCGGTCAGGTCAACCGCCTGTATGGGGGGTGGAGTCAGCGCATACGGGTGGCTATCGGGGGGAATTGGCATTTATCGGTTGGATTATTGATACTTATCATGGTGTAAATAAGTGGTTGGCATGTAAAAAACACGCATTATCAATTGGTTATACTCTTGCGACTGACAATAGAGGTTAATATGCCATGAGCAGGAAACGCGAGGATGGAGTATGTCGCGATTGAGGTTACGGCGAGGCTTATGCTGAGAAGCGACAAACTGAAAGTGCTGGATTACTGGCGGGAGAAACAGGGCGGTGATTGCTGGTTGGTGTACGGTGGCGATGAAGCGATATAGGTAGATAGGGACGCGGATCATCGGCTGGAAGCGGGTGCGGGGAATTCGAGAGGATGCGAGATGGAGGGATGAAAAAGGGGCGGAAATGGTGATCCAGACTCTATCGGCTATGTCTTTTGGTTTTGATTCAGGGGGTGACTCGCTCTGTTCTGGTTAGCAAGCCCAGGAAAACCTGGGCTTGCTGTGTGCGGGCTTTTCGCCCGCATTATCGCTATTTATGTCAGCATCCTAACTTCCGATAGCTCCAGCATACATTCCTCATTACCTATTCAAGAGGAGCACTTGAGTGTTTGAATCTATTGTGGTTCAGTCTGCTTCCGCTTTCGCTTTTTCCGCTTCCGCTTTCGCTTTTTCCGCTGCTGCTTTCGCTGTTACCGCTTCCGCTTTCGCTGTTACCGCTTCCGCTTTCGTTTTTTCCGCTGCTGCTTTCGCTGTTACCGCTTCCGCTTCCGCTGTTACCGCTTCCGCTTCCGCTGTTTCCGCTTCTGCTTCCGATTTTTCCGTTGCTGCTTTCGCTTTTTCCGCTTCCACTTTTTCGACTTCCGCTTTCGCTTTCGCTTCCGCTTCCGCTTTCGCTTTCGCTTCCGCTTTCGCTTTCGCTTCCGCTTTCGCTGTTTCCACTTCCACACCCGCTTTCGCTTTCGCTGTTTTCACTTCCACTTCCGCTTTCGCTTTCGCTGTTTTCACTTCCACATCCGCTTTCGCTTTCGCTGTTTCCACTTCCACTTTCGCTTCTGCTTTCACTTTCGCTGTTTCTGCTTCCGCTTTCGCTGTTTCCGCTTCCGCTTTCGCTGTTTCCGCTTCCGCTTTCGCTGTTTCCGCTTCCGCTTTCGCTGTTTCTGCTTCCGCTTCCGCTGTTTCTGCTTCCGCTTCCGCTGTTTCCGCTTCCGCTTTCACTTTCGTTGTTTCCGCTTTCGCTTTTTCCGCTGCCGCTACCGCTTTCGTTGTTTCCGCTTTCGTTGTCTCCACTGCCGCTTCCGCTTTCGCTTTTTCCGCTTCCAATTTCGCTGTTTCTGCTTTCGATTTTTCCGCTGCTGCTATTTTCTCTTCCGCTCCCGCTGCTATCTTTTCGGCTTCGGCTAGCGTTGCCGCTATCCCAACAACTTCTTGGTAAAGAGCTTGCGTTTTTTCAGCTCCAAAATTTTCATTCATAGATAATTCACAGAGTCTAAATAATGCTTCTCGAAGGAATAGAACCACTTGAGTTTTTTCTACTGATTTAACGACCCTCTGAGACAGTTTGGCTTTTTCCTCGGCTGAGCTTCCACCTGGTAACTCAAATTTTTTATCCAATTTAGCGAGTAAAGAAATAGCTGCACCGGGAGCCGGTTCAGCACAACTTTTCCAGTCAGCTCCATTCTTGCCATAAAGGAAAGCGCCCCTTCTTGTTGCATCATAATTCAGCCAGTAAGTCTTTTCAGGGTCTAATTCTTGCTTGTTCGCTGGTGGAATAAAAGCTGCACATCCAGTCAAAACAAAAGCTGTAAGTAAAGTACTTATGGATCTTATCGTGCACAGATTCATAATAATAGATTTTTTCATATACATCATACACCTCCTCCAATTTCAGATATAAAAGGCCCCATAGTGGTCTACTCTCACGCGAGGAAACCTCGTACTGTTATCATCGATGTACTGTTTCACTTACGAGTTCGAAATGGGCTCGGGTGGTATCAGTACCCTGTTTCCGTCAGACAAACCTGTCAAAGCAGAAACAATCCTGCTTACAAACCTTATAATACCTGTATATCGCATTGTCAAGTGGCTATATAGGTCGGTGGATTCAACTCCGAAGTGCAACCAGTCCGCCTATGCCGGATAACCATTTATTCGGCATAAAGTATTTCCCAGAATGGTCGTTAGACCGACCACAACTGCCTTCATCCACCGATTTATGGTGTAATTCGATCTGGAGAATGTGGTTTATCCTCCTTTTACGCTGTCAATTTTTCGGAAGATTGACAGGGCGCTCTAACCTTAAATTGCGATAGAGCACTCTTTTAATCTGGATTTTTTACCAGCCTCAGTATTGATCCAGTCCGCGAAAGTCTTTTTCAATTCGGGTGCATATTCTAAATTTTCAGACCAATCTGCAATAATCTCACATGCCTCTTTGAATTTTAACCTTCCTTTCTCGACTTTCACCATAGAGGATGCTTTATTAACTCTATTACTTATACTCTTTTCTATCTTATCCATAATTCCCTCGGAGACGTTCCCGTCACTGCGCAAACTCTTAATAATTCTGCATGCAGTGCCTTCATCCAACACCCCAAACTGACTGTCATCCGTCGTGTTACACCCTTCTAGCCCTCTCTTCCTTATGCGAGCATTGATTCGATCAAAAAATTTATCATATTTTTTTTCTTTGCAAAAACTTCCTCTGAGATTTGCTTTATCCATATCCGCACCGGAGAATTTTACCATCCCAATATCAGCACCCTGCAATTGTGCGCCGCGCATATCAGCACCCTGCAATTGTGCGCCGCGCATATAAGCACCCTGCAATTCTGCTTTTTCCATATCAGCACCCTGCAATTGTGCGAGGAGCATATCAGCACCCTGCAATTGTGCGCGGCGCATATCAGCACCCTGCAATTGTGCGCGGCGCATATCAGCACCCTGCAATTGTGCATTCTCCATATAAGCACCCTGCAATTTTGCGTCGTTCATATAAGCACCCTGCAATTTTGCGTCGTTCATATAAGCACCCTGCAATCTTGCTTTTCCTATATTAGCACCCTGCAATTCTGCTTCTTTCATATAAGCACCCTGCAATTTTGCGTTCCATATATCAGCACCCTGCAATTGTGCTTTTTCCATATTAGCACCCTGCAATCTTGCGCCACTCATCTTAGCACCCTGCATTTGTGCTCTCTGCATATTTGAGCCTTGTAAATAGGCATTTTCCAATATGATTTTCTGCATATAACTATCACTAAAATCAGAAAACACAAGTTGCCGGCCACTCAGATTATAATTTCCCCCATGGTCTATCCAGGCTTTTGTTTTACTTGTGTCGATTTGGATTGCTATGAGTTTAAGCTCTTCCAGATTCTGCTTTTGTATTTTAGTCCCTGGAGGTATAGTAATATTAGGGGCAATAAACTCATTGAGCCATTTGATAGTCGTATTACATTGAAGCATCCCAACAATCAAGAAATTGGCGATACCAATGAGAAAAATCAGAGCAATAAAAAAAGATATTATGCCATCTTCTTTACGAAGTTTTCCGATATCTTTAATCAGAGTAATCACAGAATCTTTAAGAAGTTTGCCGATATATTTAAAAAACCTCAAAAATACCGCCACGTCGTTACTGTCGTTACTGTCGTTACTGTCGTTACTGTCGTTACTGTCGTTACTGTCGTTACTGTCGTTACTGTCGTTACTGCCCCGTTTTTTGCTGCTCGATTTATGAGCCTCACTCAAGTTATGAGTCTGATTAAAGAAAAGAACAAGAAAATATAAATCAGCCAATAAACAGATAAAGTGCCAAGAAGAATACCAAAAGCTTTGGTAATCAGAAAATCTGAATTGGATATAGAGCAAACAGAGCGGGGCTAGAAAATATAATAAGAAGTCAGTTGACAATACCAATATCTTACCCCACCTCCCCGATGGAGATAAATATGCAAAATCAAAAGCATACGGATGCATAAGATAGGAGAAAATAAACTCTTCTTTTTCCCATTGCTTGATTTTATTCTGATGTTCTATGGTGCTGTGTAAAAGATTAATAGACTCTTCCTTTTCCCATTGCTTGATTTTCTTCTGATGCTCTGCGGTGTTGTATAAAAGATTAAAGTGAAGAATCAGCACCAGTGGTGAGGAAAGCGCATAGAAATAAGTTAATGGTATGCCAACGGAAAGCACAGGCAGGCTTATAAAGCTTGCGGGTAAAAGCAATTTAAGATCGGTAGTGGTAGCAACGATAATAATAATATAGACGATGGCAATCAAGTAAAACAGGAGCAGGTTCCGGTTGTTCTCCGATGACTTCTCATAAATTCGTACCGCTTCACTTTGGCTATTTTTGTCGTTTTCCGTCGCATTCATATTATTACCCGAACGGTTATCAGGCTAGACTGGGTATAATAAAAAACCCCACACCCCTGCCTCTCCATGCATTCATCCATCGAAACCCAGAACAGGTTGATCTAGTACTGAATGACTCTTGATTTGGCGTTTTCATGTCAAAAAATTTTACGGTCAATGATTGAGTTGGTGGGCTGCTCGGGCCAACTGCAAGAGGGTGATAGTAGCAAAGTCGCAGATCCCTGGAAAATCCTTCCGTATCAATCCGTTGGTATTCTATTGGTGCCACACCCCCAAGAGGCATGCGGATGAATGAAGTAGAAATCGGCCCCCAAAGGGCGCACACCTCGTCCGGGAAAGCGCTCCAGACGCCATTGGTAATCGTCCTCGTCCGAGGTGAACCTGGGCCTGGCCATCGTGGTGGCAGTGCACAAGGAAAACTCGTTGGACAGGTATTCCTTGACCGCAATCGGCTTGTCCAAGTGAATATCCCAAGCGTAGCAGGAGGTAATGTCGAAACCGCCGGCGCCGAACACTCACTACTATGTGTACCTGCTCAACTCGTGGCTTGCGGGCAGGGCATGGAGACAGTCAGTCATGATAAAATTCCTCTTAGTTAGTGATCAGTCATTGAGCGGCTTCGATAGCAGGAAGTGCTATACCAACCACCGAATTAGTGTCCGCTACGCCCGCCGTGCGAGCGCAACAATGCTGCTGTTTTACCCACTGCAAGGTCCAACGGCGTATCGCCATCCTTACTCCTTGCATTCACATCTGCGCCCTTATTCAACAGGAGTTCCGCTACAGCGTGGGCGTTTTTCCATGCCGCAAAATGTAGCGGCGTCTCCTTATCCTTGTTCTCCGCATTCACCGCTGCACCTTTTTCAAGCAGCAGGGCGGCGGTCTCGTGGGCGTTTTCCTTTGCCGCAATATGTAGCGGCGTCGTCTCCCCATCCTTGTTCTTCGCATCCACCACTGCATCTTTTTCAAGCAGCGGGGCGGCAGTCTCGTGGGTGTTTTCCTTTGCCACAATATATAGCGGCGTTTCCCTAAGCCTACAATCATCATAATCTTTCTCGAATCGGCGCAGTCTTTCCTTGGATTTTAATTCAGCATCTGCTTTGGCGTCGGATTGCAACAGATATTTTGCCAGAAATGGGAGGTTCAAAGCGGCGGCGTAGTGCAAGTCAGTCCAGTCGTTGTCATCCTTTTCCGTCGGCGAAGGTAGGCGTCTGACCTCGGTCGCAAACTGGGCGATTTCATCGGCGAGGTGGCAATGGCGGAGCAAGTCGGCGGTTTTATCGGCGCTGTATTCTAACGCTACAGCTAACGGCGTCTTCCCATCATCGCTCTTCGCATTCACCGCCGCGTCGTTTTTAAGCAGCAGGGCGGCGGTATCTCTGGCATCTTCCTTTGCAGCAAAATGTAGCGGCGTCCATTCCGTATAGAATGTCTTCGCATTCACCTCCGCGCCGTTTTTAAGCAGCAGGGCAGCGGTCTCGTGATAATTTTCCTTTGCCGCAAAATGTAGTGGTGTCCACTCCTCATCGAAGGTCTTCGCATTCACCGCCGCGCCTTTTTTAAGCAGCATGGCGGCGGTCTTGCGAGCATCTTCCTTTGCCGCAAAATGTAGCGGCGTCCACTCCTTATAGAAAGTCTCCGCATTCACCTCCGCGCCTTTTTCAATCAACAGGGCGGCAGTCTCGTAGGCATTTTCCTTTGCCGCAAAATGTAGCGGCGTTTCCCTATCCCTATTCCAGTCATCATAATCTTTCTTGAATCGACGCAGTGTTACCTTCAATTTATCCGTAAATGGCTTGCCATCGAGTTTTAATCTGGCATTTACCTCAGCGTCGGATTGCAACAGCGATTTCGCCAGAAATGTGAAGTTCAAAGCGGCAGCGTAGTGCAAGTCAGTCCAGTCGTTGGCATCCTTTGCCATCGGCGAAAACGGGCGTCCGACCTCTGTTGTAAAGTGAAGCAAGGCCATGATTTCATCAGCGTTGTATTCTAGCGCTACAGCTAACGGCGTATTCCCATCATTGTCCTTCGCATCCACCTCTGCGCCTTTTTCAATCAACAGAGCGGCAATATCCCGGGCGTTTTCCTGTACCGCAATATGTAACGGCGTCCTCCTATCATCGGTCTCCGCATTCACATCTGCGCCTTTTTCAATCAACAGGGCGGCGGTCTCGTGGGCGTTTTCCTTTGCTGCAATATGTAGCGGCGTCCTCCTATCATCGGTCTCCGCATTCACATCTGCGCCTTTTTCAATCAACAGGGCGGCGGTCTCGCGGGCGTTTTCCTTTGCCGAAATATGTAGCGGCGTTTCTCCCCCCCTATTCCAATCATCGTAATTTTTCCCGAATTGGTGTAGTATTTTCTTTAATTCATCTGTAAGAGGCTTGTTATCAGATTTTAATTTTGGATCTACTTTGGCATTGGGTTGCAACAGCAACAGGCATTTTGCCAAAGATGTGAGGTTCAAAGCGGCGGCGTAGTGCAAGTCAGTCCAGCCGTTGGCATCCTTTTTCGTCGACGAAGGCGGGCGTCCGACTTTTGCTGTAAAGCGTCCGACCTCTGCCGTAAGCTGGAGGACTTCATCATCGGAGCAGGTGGGTTGTGCGGTCTGGGCGGTTTGTATGCCGCCGGGTAACAGTGCCGATGCAACCAGCGCTGTTATCAGTATAGCCGCCGTCACATATTTTGTGCGCAGGCGGTTTTTCGGTGTGTTGAACAAAACACCAAGTGAAAAATGGGCGGGGTTTGCGTCCCGCTTGCAACCTTGCGTCATGCTTGAAATTGTATATTCCATTGGTGTACGTCAGTATGGCGGATTCGCCGTAGCGAACCTCATTGGTGCGGACTGCTAAAGGTTTCTGAGCTTATGCCGTCTTTGTGATGGATTTTCCCCGACATTTCGGGGCATGTCAAGCCCTTGTGATGAATTTTTTCTAATATTGCGGGGAATGTCAAGCTAATGTACAGATCTGCGGTCAACCCCGAAGTGCAACCAGTGGTGTTATGCCGGATAAGGCGAGGCTTGATTTGGCGCTTTTGTGTCAAGACATTTTTCTGTCGGTGTGGCTGTATCGGTCGCGCACGCGATACGTCACCGCGCAGGTGCCGAGCGTATTCGCATCAATTGTGTCACTCACTACGCCCTCGTTGGCGCCAGTGTTGAAATTCAAGCCTGACGGCAAGACAGTCAGCGAATCAGTAACGGTCGGATTTGCGGCGGGCGAAGCGCGACCTACTCTTTGCCGCCGTGTTGGCGGAGCAAGGCGGCGGTTTCATTGGCGTCGTATTCTAGCGCTATAGCTAACGGCGTAGTCCCATAAAACCTGGCCTTCGCATTCACCGCCGCGCCTTTTTTAAGCAACAGGACGGCGGTATCTCGGGCGTTACTCGATGCCGCAGAATGTAGCGGCGTTAACCCATTATCGTCCTCCGCATTTACCGCCGCGCCTTTTTCAAGCAGCAGGGCGGCGACCTCGCGGGCGTTGCTCCGTGCCGCATCATGTAGCGGCGTATCCCCATCATTGTCCTTCGCATTCACCGCCGCGCCTTTTTCAAGCAGCAGGGCGGCGACTTCGCGCAGGTTTTCCCGTGCAGCACGATGCAAGTCAGTCCAGCCATTGGCATCCCTTCCCGTCGGCGAAGGTTGGTGACCTATCGCCTCGGCAAATCTGGCAATCTCGGCTTCGGCTTCGGCTTCGGCTTTTGCTTCCAGCGCAATATACATATCCAGCGCAGTATCATAATCCGGCGAGTCAGGTGAGGCGAGGTTCAGGTAATCGCCGAGTAATTGATACGCGGCGCCAAATTCGCCGAGGTGATAATAAGCCCGTACGCGCACCAGCATCAGGGGCAACGGCAGGGCGGCATCCAGTTGATCGTACTCCATAAACAGTTTTGTCGTCGTCGCATAGTCTTCAGCGGTGTAGGCGGCAATGATTTTTTTGCTCAGCACGGCGGCTTGTGCGGTGTCCGACAAGGTGGCGGCATGTGCGCCGCCGCCGAGTGTCAGCAGGAGTAAAAAGGCACAGAATTTTGTTTTCATCGGTTTTTCTCAGTAAAATCTAATTGATTCATGGTTGTCGCACGAAAGTTCGACGCCAAACGCCGAACAGTTTCATTTGTATTGGCACGGTCGGGTTCGACCATAAGCTGAACAGTACCAGCAGGGTTAGTGACTGCACAAGTGCCCGGATAGTTGTTACTCCTGCTGACGGCGCTCCTTGATTTCTTTGATTTCCACCAGTGTCTCGAGGATATTGATGGCACTGGTCCAGGCATCCTGTCGTTGCCGGCTTTGTTCCTGTGCTCGTGTTGCCCGCTGTTCTTCTTCCCGCCTTGCCTGCTGTTGCTGGGCTTGCTGACGTTCCTGCTCTCTCTGCCATTCTCTTTCACGATGCTCTTGTTCCTCGCGGTCCTTGCGTTGTTTTTCCAGTGCGTAAAACTGGCCGAGGTCTGCGTTGGTGGGGGCGGTGTCGGCGGCGAACGGGTCACTTACGGCTCCGTCGTCGGCAGCCGGTTGCCGTGTGGTTCGCTCCGGATTTGGGGTTTCGGGGGCGGCTGTACTGTTGCCGGATTCGCCGCCGCTTTTCAGTTTTGCGAGGGCTGCCTTCAGGTTTTCCACGATGGGCATTTTTGTGGTTGCCAGCGCACTGATTGGCTTGTCAAATGGGGAGCTATCGGGTGCGGCCCGCGAGACCGGGTCTAACTTGACAGGGCAGCCCGGGTCGTCCCGGTTTAGTGTTACGACCGCCGCCTTGCATATACCATCCGGGCAAGCGTCGTATGCATCCTGCACAAGTGCACAAGCCTTTTTTCCAACCGCGTCATCGGCGTCGGTTGCCGACAACGGGACGAGTACAATGGCGGCGAGTAACAGAGAAAAAGGGAATTTCATGTTTTCACCCTCCCGGAGTGATTCGTTGGTAAATCCCGGCCAGGCGGGGGCCTCGATACAACAATATTGGCGGTGAGATTAAACCCGTTCCCACCGCAAATTTCAGCACCGGGTAGGGATTGGTGGATTCAACCCTGAAGTGCAAGCCGGTGAGTCTATGCCGGGCCATGTCGGTTGTCGCTTGATGGGTCGAGTGGTGCGCTGTTATAGATGTGTGCCTGCCTGCCCTCACCCAACCCTCTCCCAAAGGGAGAGGGCTAAAGCTCCCAAACGCCTTTCCTCTCTGGGATAACCGGAAACTCCCTCTCCCTTTGGGAGAGGGCCGGGGTGAGGGCACTCGCACGGCCTAATCATCGCTGCTATAACAGATCAAGCCAACCCACCCCCTGATCACCAATTGCCAGGAAATGCGGGTTGAGGATATCGGGTTTATTGTAGTGCAGCTCGACGCCGGCCAAATCGCACAGTCGCCCGCCGGCGGCCAGCAGGACTGCATGTGCGGCGGCGGTGTCCCATTCGCTGGTCGGCCCGAGGCGCGGATAGATATCGGCCTCGCCGGCGGCCACCAGGCAGAGTTTTAGCGAGCTGCCGATGCGCATGATCTCGACTGTGTCGGCCTGCTGTTGCAGTCGCGCGTGAAAACGATCGATTTCAGCCCCGGCATGTGAGCGACTGGCGACCATGACCGCCGCCGCCGGATTGAACCGCCGGGTGGTGATGGGCCGTCGCTGTCCGTCGGCCTCGATGCTGAACGCACCGGCCCCCGCCTGCCCCGCATAGGTCACCCCGGTGACCGGGGCATGGACGACGCCGAGCACTGGCGCATGGCCTTCGATCAAGGCAATATTGACGGTGAACTCGCCGTTGCGCTTGACAAACTCCCGGGTGCCGTCGAGCGGGTCAACCAGCCACAACCGCGGCCACTGCCGGCGTAGCGGGAACGCCGGTAGCGGCGTCGATTCTTCCGACAGCACCGGGATGGACGGCTGCAACGCGGCCAAACGGCGGCTGATCAGCCGATGCGCGCGCTGGTCTGCCAGCGTCAGCGGCGAGCCGTCGGTCTTATGCTCCACCGCGAAATCGGCATGGTAAACGTCGAGAATCTGCCGACCGGCGGCCACCGCAATTGTAATAATCTGATCGATATCCACGCTGCCAATCCCTTATTCCAGGCCGCCGGCGCAAAGCCGCACCGGGGGCGGGCGGCCTGAGCGCGTGCTTTTGCGGTGTTTGCAGTTTATCATTGATGGATTATGCTATGCACTCACGATAACAACCCGACTGACGACCCCGAACATGCAGCTCATGCCCCCCATGCCATCACAGCGGCCATCACAGCGGCCACCGCAGCGGTCGCGTAACCGAATCGCCTGGACGCCCCCGGGATATGCCTGACAAGCCGTCCGCCCTCTACCAGCAGGCGGTGGCCGACGGGCGCATCACCTTCGATGACGGCCAATGGCGCACCCTGATGCCGCTCGACCGGATGCAGCAGGCCCTGTTGAAGCCGGTGCGCAAGTCCCCGCTCCGCTTGCTGCGGCCGCGCCGGCCCGCCGGCGTGCCGGGCGCCTATCTATGGGGCGGCGTCGGCAGCGGGAAAACCCTGCTGATGGATTTGTTCTACCATTCATTGCCCGCCGGCGTCGGCAAGCGCATCCATTTTCACCGCTATATGCAGGCGATACACCAGCAGAAAAGCCAACTCGGAGAGCAGCAGCAGCCGCTCGCCCTGATTGCCAGACAGGCGGCGGCCAGATACCGGGTATTGTGCCTGGACGAGTTTGCGGTCACCGACATCACCGATGCGATGCTGTTGTCGGGGCTGCTCAAATACCTGTTTGCCCAGCGGGTGACGCTGCTGACCACCTCGAATATCGAACCCGATAATCTCTACACCGGCGGCTTGCAGCGCGAGCGGTTTTTACCCGCTATCGCGCTGCTCAAGCAGCACACCCAGCTGTTGCAGGTGGACTCGGGCACCGACTATCGGATGGCATTTTTACACACCGCGCCGACCTATCTGACGCCGTTGAGTGCGCAGCAGGGGCGGCTGATGCAGCAGACCTTTGCCCGCTTTTGCGATCAGTGCGAAACCAGCAAAACCATGCTGGACATCGGCGGGCGGGACGTCGCGGTGGTCGCCACCGGCTCGGGTGTGGTGTGGTTCGAGGCCGACGTGCTGTGTGAGGCGCCGCGCTCAAAGACCGACTACATTGAATTGTCCAAACGCTTCCACACCGTGTTTGTCGCCAATCTGACCACGTTCGATAAGCTGCGTGACGACGCCGCCCGGCGCTTCATCGAATTGATTGATGAGCTGTACGACCGCAGCGTCAACCTGATCCTGTCCGCCGACGCGCCGGCAGACAAACTATACCGGGGCAAGCGGCTGACGGAGCCGTTTCAGCGCACGGTCAGCCGACTGTGGGAGATGCAATCCGACGACTATCTCGCCCGCCCCCACCTGGCCTGACGTCGCCCCCCTCCCCCTCCTATTGTCAGGTACGGTATGCACAAACCCGGCGGGTTGTGTGAAACCCCACAGCAGGGAGCGCAGCCGTTGTTTATCTTGTCCATCAGCCGGTAACAAGGTTGCGGTTGGTCACCGGTGGCGGTAAATCCCGGGCAATACCGAATGCGGTTTTTACGCCTCGAGCGGGCAAATCGGATTCGTCAGCCCTTTCATATATAGCTTAATCTCACGGAGAGCACATCATGTTTCAATCCCAATCCAACACCGGATACGTGCAGTATTTGTTCGCAGCGCTGCTGCTGATCGCCACCTGTAACCTTGCTTCAGCCGAGCAAATCAATCTCAACACGGCGGACGCCGAAACGCTGCAATACATCCCCGGTATCGGCCCCAGCAAAGCCGCGAAAATACTCGAGCTGCGCCAACAGACCGGCGGCTTCCAGACGTTCGAGGAGCTGCTCGCGGTGTCCGGCATCGGTGAAAAAATGCTGCTCAAGCTGCAACAGTACGGCGCATTGGAGTCCGGTGTGTCTGAGCTGACCGAAGAAATGCGGCAAAACCCGATTCAGCACAATGCGGATGCGGCGGTTGAGCCGGAGGGCGACGCGGCGGACGGCTAGTGGTTGGTTGTTGGCCCGGAGTTGGGCATTGCCGGTGGTGTATTGCCGGCGCGGGTTGATTCAACTGCATGGGCGCGGCGTGGTGGTGCGCGGCGCGTCGGTTGATTTTTTTGGCAGGCCTCGCCCAACCGGGGCCTGTATTTTATATTTTTTATATCTCAAGGAGAGCACATCATGTTTCAATCTAAATCTAACGCCGGATCTGCGCAATGTCTATTCGCAGCGCTGCTGCTGACTGCCACTTGCAGCCTGGCCTCAGCCAATCACATACTCGCGCTGCACAAACAGACTGGCGACGTCAATCGGCCCCAGCAAAGCCGAGAGAATATTCAAGTTGCGCAAATAGACCGAAAGCCGCCGCCGCCGCAGCAGCGGTCTACGCGGTCTCAGCGGCCATATATCGGCGGATACACCCCGCCTAAGCCACAACGCCCCTCCGGCTCCTCCCTGCCTAAGCCGCCACCGCCACCCGGCGTATTCATTCTGCCTGAGCTGCCTCAGCCAACCCCGGAAAATTATCGGGGCTGGCCGTAGACTAGCGGCCTTGAGACATTTGATGAACTGATTGCGGTGTCCAGTCGCGGTGAATGCTGCTCAAACTACAGCAGTGTGTCTGTGCCGACTGGAAGGCGATGTTGCTACCGGCTAATCGTGGGAATTGGGAGTTGGGATTGGGGATTGCCGGCAGGTGTCATCGGGGTGGGTCGATTCAACTGCATGGGCGCGGCGTGGTGGTGCGCGGCGCGGCGGTTGATTTTTTTGGCGGGCCTCGCCCAACCGGGGCCTGTATTGTATATTTTTTTATATCTCAAGGAGAGCACGTTATGTTTCAATCTAAATCTAACGCCGGGTCTGCGCAATGTCTATTCGCAGCGCTGCTGCTGACTGCCACTTGCAGCCTGGCCTCAGCCAATCACATACTCGCGCTGCACAAACAGACTGGCGACGTCAATCGGCCCCAGCAAAGCCGAGAAAATATTCAAGTTGCGCAAACAGTCCGAAAGCCGCCGCCGCCTCAGCAGCAGCCGCAGCAGCCGCAGCGACGATATACCGGCGGCTTCACCCCGCCTGAGCGGCCATATACCGGCGGCTTCGCCCCGCCTAAGCTGCCACATGCCGGCGGCTCCAATTGGCCTCAGCAGCCGCAGTCAACCCCGGAAAATTATCGGGGTGTGCCGATAGACCAGCAGCCTCAAGACCTTTGATGAACTGATTGCGGTGTCCAGCCGCGGTGAATGCTGCTCAAACTACAGCAGTGTGTCTGTGCTGACTGGAAGGCGATGTTGCTACCGGCTAATCGTGGGAATTGGGAGTTGGGATTGGGGATTGCCGGCAGGTGTCATCGGGGTGGGTCGATTCAACTGCATGGGCGCGGCGTGGTGGTGCGCGGCGCGTCGGTTGATTTTTTGGCGGGCCTCGCTCAACCGAGGCCTGTATTGTATATTTTTTATATCTCAAGGAGAGCACATTATGTTTCAATCTAAATCTAACGCCGGATCTGCGCAATGTCTATTCGCAGCGCTGCTGCTGACTGCCACTTGCAGCCTGGCCTCAGCCAATCACATACTCGCGCTGCACAAACAGACTGGCGACGTCAATCGGCCCCAGCAAAGCCGAGAAAATATTCAAGTTGCGCAAATAGACCGAAAGCCGCCGCCGCCGCAGCAGCGGTCTACGCGGCCTCAGCGAACATATACCCCGCCTAAGCTGCCCTATCCCGGCGACTTCGCCCCGCCTAAGCTGCCATATCCCGGCGGCTCCAATCAGCCTCCGGAAATTCCGGGAAAGTATCCGGGTGTGGAATAGACCGGCAGCCTTGAGACATTATGATGAACTGATCGCGTGTCCAGCCGCGGTGAATGCTGCTCAAACGACAGCAGTGTGTCTGTGCTGACTGGAAGGCGATGTTGCTACCGGCTAATCGTGGGAATTGGGAGTTGGGATTGGGGATTGCCGGCAGGTGTCATCGGGGTGGGTCGATTCAACCGGATGGGCGCGGCGTGGTGGTGGCGCGACCGCGCGGGTTGATTTTTTGGGTGGGGCGGCTCACTCGGAGCCGACAGGCGGTGCGCCTGACCGGCTTAGCCGGTCAGGCGGATGGTCGACGAATTCAGAAACTCGGCGGCAGTATGCTTTTCACCGGTTGATTGACGCCATCTTGGATATCGCGCCACAGCATGACGTTCATCGTCTTGGTACCCAGGCGGCGAAATTCGGCGGCGTGGTCGGCGCAGGCTTTTTGATTGACGCTGTCTTCGATATCGCTCCGCATCTGCGGGTCGGATTGCCGCTCATCAAACGCCTGTTGTTGCGGCGCCGTCAGTTTCTGGATGGCGCGCATCGCGGGCAGGTTTTCGGATTCAAACCCGGCAGCACCGCAACGTTCCGAAAACAGCGACGCGTCGGCGAGATCCTGCACCGATATATCCACTTCATCGACCATGCCCAACCCTATCGACGAGGGTATCGGAATCTGGCACCCGGCAAGTAGAGAGAACATTGCAAGCGGCAGAAAGAGTTTAGTTTGGAAGTACATTGTGGGCCTCATGTGGAAGATGAAAAAGTAGTAAGAAGATGAAAAACAGCAAGAATTTCATTCTAGCATCATTTTGGCGAGAAAAAAAAACAAGATAATTTTTCATTTTAATTTGCCGCACTGCTGTCTTTGCATCCCTGCTCCGAGTGGGTTGCGCCGCGCCGGCGGCGGCAGACACCGTTGCGCACGCCGTGCTGCCGGGCGCATGGCGTTACGCGCCGGCAATCGGTGCCGGGGGGCCGCACTCGAGCGGGTCAGCCGGCAATCAGCCCGGGCTCAGGCCAGATTCAACGGCCAGATTCAACGGGTTGTCGGCGTCCACGCCATCCATGAACACTTTGCCGCGTTCGGGGGCGGCCACCTGATAGATCGCCCCCAGCCAGTTGTTTGCAATCGCCTTGCCGGTGTCGGACCAGGTGTTATCGACCCGCCTGGCCAGCTCCCGCTCCGGGAATTGCTGCATCCCGTCGGCGCCGGTGTGCGCCGCGGTGCGTTGAAATTCTTCCACCAGACGTCGGGATTCGGCACCAAAATAGTGCTCCGGCTGCGGTGGACAGGTGGGCCGAACGCCGGTCACAAACCGCCCCACTTCACGGCGGTATTCTTTCAGCAGGCTGACCGCATCGTATTCGGGGTGGCCCTGACAAAACACAAACCGCAGGCCGTCGGGGCTCACCGCCAGATGCAAATCGGCCTGCGCGCTCTCGGCCAGCACCGGCAGGCCATGGGCGCGAAACTGCGCCGCGCTGACCTCATAGATATGCGAATGCGGCACGTCAAAGCGGGTATTGATATTCGCCGTCAACGGGTGCCGCTGGCCGGTTACCCGGTTTGAATACACCCCCCAGCGTTTTTGCGGCAGCGCATACCGCTCGATGCCCCAGAATTGCTGTACGATCGCGTGGGTCGCCAGGCAGGAGCACATCACCGAGCAGACGTGCGTGCGCGCCCATTCGGCCAGCGCACACAGCGGCTGCCAGAACGGCTCATCGGTGATATCCGCCGCCACCGGGTTGGCGCCCGACAGAATCAGCGCATCCAGCCCTTCATCCTGCAGCTGGCGCAGATCACGGTAATAGCGGCGGATGTGCTGCGCCGCTTTCTCGCCGCGGGGGATTTCGGCAAACGTGAACAGGTGCACGTGAAACTGCGCAATCCGGTTGCAGGCGCCGACCATCCGCAGAAATTGCCGCTCGGTCGCCTCCAGTGCGGCGTCCGGCATCATGTTCAACAGCCCGATATGCAGCTCGCGAATGTCCTGCGCCTGCGCCCGCTGCAATTGCAGCACTTCCTGGCCCTCGAGCCGAAGCCGTTGAAAGCTGGGCAAATCCGAATTGGCAATCAGGGGCATGGCGTCAGCTCGCGCAGCGGGTGCACATCACCGTCCGGCGCTATCCGCGCTGCGGCTGCCCGACCGCGCGGTGCGGCTGGGCATCAATCGCGCTGCAAACCAGGTCGATAAAATCCTGCTCATCGCGCAAGGTCGGCACTTGCCGGGCGTCAATGGTATATCCATAGCGGTCGGCAATTCGCCGATACTGCGGTCGGCGGTAGTTGATCAGGCGCGGGAAGATCCACTGCACAAACGCATCCGGCGCGATCTCATCGGCGCTCGTCAGCCCGTTTTCGCTGAGATAATCTTTCAGATTGGCGTCCAGAAACGCCTCGTCATAATTCATCGGCTTGGGCGAATGCCGCGCCCGCTCGATCAAGGTCTGCTCCATTTCTTCGCTGGCTTCGAGGTACAGGATCAGGGTTTTTTCGCTCAGCAGATGCCAGCAATCGGCGCTCTCCAGACTGCAAATACTGCCGCCGGCATCGTTCAAGAAGTTGGGATAGCCGTAGATCTGCTGCCCCTTGCGGATGAACGGCGCCACGTCCTGCATCGCCTGCTTTTCCGCCGCACAAAACAGCCGCTGGCGGCGTTTGAATTCGCTCAAGCCGAGACCGTTTTGCGCCGGGTTGCCGAGCTTGCCGAGAAAAAACGACAGCAGATCGAGGTTATGCACCGTCAAATTGCTGTGAATCGCAATATGGTCATTTTGCAGCAGTTGTCGCAGCTCCGGCTGCTGCATCGCCAGCAGCTTGACCTGATCCAGTATCTCTTCATTCAAATAGCGCGTGCCGATGCGGTAATCGCCGGAATAATGGAACCATTTATCACTCGGCAGCAGGCCGGCCAGCGTGGTTTTGCCGACCCCCGACATGCCCAGCAGCGTCACCGCCTTGCATGGCCGGGCGCGAAACTGTTGATTGCTTTGCTTCATATTCTCGTCAGCGGCCTGGTCTGCATCCGCCCTGTGAAATCATCCCGCCGGCCCGCCCCTGCCACGGCGTCGCCGGCCTTGATTACGCCCATCTCAGCGCGACCGTATCCGCCGCCGCCTCGCTTGCATGGCGTACGGCGACCTACAGCGACCACAATATCCACCCGCCCAGCAGCAGCCGATAGACCACAAACGGCCACATCCCGCAGCGCTGCACCAGCGCCAAAAACCAGTGGATGCACAGCCCTGCAAAACCGGCGGACGACACCACCGCAAACCACAGCATAGCCCAATCCACCGCCGGCCCCTGCTCCAGCAGCGTCCGCGTCTTCCACCCCGTGGCCATCAGGATCACCGGAATCGACAGCAAAAACGAAAACCGCGCCGCGGCGGTGCGCGTCAGGCCGAGCATCAGCCCGACGGTGATCGTAATCCCCGCGCGCGAGGTGCCGGGAATAATCGCCAGAATCTGCCCCAGCCCAATCCACACCGCATCGCGCCGGGTGAGCGACGCCAGCGGCCGATGCTGCCGGCCGAACCAATCGGCCAGCCCCAGCAGCAGGCCAAACGCCATCGTCGCCACCGCAATCGGCGCCGCCTGCCGCAGCCCCCGCCAATCCCCCAGCAGCACCCCGGCCGGCACCATCATCACCGACGCCAGTGCCAGCAGCCAGCCCAGCCGACTGTATTCGGTCGCGTCGGCGCCGCACAGCGAGGCCAGACAATCGCGGACAATCCGAGCTATCAGCCGACGAAAATACACCAGCACCGCCAGCAAACTCCCCAGATGCACCGCCACGTCGAAGCTCAGCCCCTGATCCGGCCAGCCCAGCAGCCACGGCAGCAGCACCAGATGCCCGGAGCTGGAAACCGGCAGAAATTCGCTCAGCCCCTGCACCGCCGACAGCCAGAATATCTGTGCGTACGCCACTACCGCCCACGCCGCTCAGCCGGCGCGTTGCCCATTGCCTTGCCCGGCGCATCGCCTATCGCATCGCCTATCGTATCGGCGACGGCGGCGGCAAAGATTACAGCCAATCCTCTTCAAGCGGATAGTGGGTAAGCTGCTCGCACCCGTCCGCCGTAATCAGCACCTGCTCCTCCAGTTTGACCGCCTCGCGGCCGCCGCTGACGCCAATCAGCGCCTCGACACACATCACCATGCCGGCCTCCAACACACCGTCGTAGCCGTATCTGGCCCAATCCTGCGGGTAATAAATCACCGGATATTCATCGCACAACCCCACCCCGTGCATCGCCACACCGTAGCGCCCGGGGACGAACTCGCTCGCCAACGGCCGCAGTTTTTCACTCATCTCGCGAAATTCGACGCCGGGTTTCAGCAGTGCCTTGTTCTGCTGAACCTGCGCATACGCCTCGGCATACAGCCGCCGCTGCTCATCGGTCGGTTTGGCGTCGCAGACCCAACTGCGCGACATATCACAGCAATACCCGTACGGGCCGATCAGGTCGGTATCGAAACTGACCATATCACCGCGCTCGATTGGCCGCATCGAACACTCGCGAAACCACGGATTGGTGCGCGGCCCGGAGGACAGCAGGCGGGTCTCGATCCACTCCCCCCCGCCGACGATGTTGCCCTTGTGCAGCTCCGCCCAGAGGGCGTTTTCCGTAATCGCCGGCACCAGCGCCTCTCGCATCGACTGCACCGCCTGCTCGCACACGTCGATCGATTTTTTCATCAGCGTAATTTCACCGGGCGATTTTATCTTGCGGGCATTCTCCATCACCTCAAAGCCGTCCAGCACCCGATAGCCGAGCCGCTCCATCTGCTGCACCCCGATCGGCGCCAGTCGATCGATCGCGATCCGCGTATGCCGGCCGGCACTCGACCGAATCACGGCCTGCATCGCCTGCGCCCACTCGGCCGCCCGCTGTGTGGCATGATTGCCGGCGCCCATATAGAAAAACGCGATCGGCGGGTGGACCTCATCGATGGTCGGCAGGCCGGCCGACAGCAAATCCTTGCCGCCGTAATCAAACAAGACCACGTTGCCGGTCGCCGGCACATACAGATAGCGCGTCTCGTTGTGGCCGCACCACACCGACATATTGGTCGCATCGCAGGCGTAGCGTATGTTGATCTGATCGTACAGAATAATCCCGGCCAGGTCGCGGCGCTGAAGCTCGGCGCGCACCCGATTCAAGCGGTACAGCCGTACCGTATCGAGATCGCAAGGCGGCGTCGTATACGCCATTGCCCCGTGCTGCACGCACGCTTTGGTTGAATAAGTGATACTCATATTCATAATATAATTTCACTATGTAGAGACTATAAAATAAAGAATTAACACAGATCAAACTAAAAATCAGATGCAGATAAATAATAGACAATTAACCGTTGACAGGGTATAAATCACCAAGTAAAGTTAGTAAAATTATTCGCCTTTTTTCTAGCGTGCGGGATAATTTTAGTTATTTATGCCCTTAATTTAGGATAGCACAATGAGTATACAGAATGATGAGCTGTTTGGTCTCGAACAGCTATCTGAAGTTCCTGTTGGTGAGACAACAGGAAGATATTTGGTGTTATTTCGAGAGAGTGGGGTCAAATCTAACATGAAAACTCTTGCATCTGCGGGGGTTTCGGCTGGCGATTTTTCTGATTTTAAGGCAAGTTCCATAGAATTGGAAGAAGCCGAGGCCGTGATTTTTGAAAAATTAGGCATTGCGGTAGTGAGTGCTTCTAGGGAGCAAATGAAATCGCTCAATAAAAAGCATAAGGCGGTCTTGGCCATTGAGCCCGAAAGGACACTTCATGCCTTGATAACAAAGGATTATCTTCAGGGCTATCGTGATGGCGTAAATGATGCCGTAGATAGAACGCTGATAGAACTCAGGGAGCCGAGCGGAATTGAGACAACGGAGATAGTCGATAGCAATGATTACACATGGGGACTTCAAGCAACACGGGTAAACGCCTCGCGCTTCAGCGGCAAAGATATTCGTGTTGCTATTCTCGACACCGGGTTGGATCTGACTCACCCGGATTTCAAAGGACAACAGATTGTCAACCGTTCATTTGTTCCAGGACAAACACTAGACGAGCATGGGCATGGAACTCACTGCGTCGGCACCGCCTGTGGTCCTCAGCAACCGGGGCAACTGCCGCGCTACGGCGTGGCACACGGCGCAAAAATCTACGTCGGTAAAGTCCTTAACAATCTTGGAAGTAGTAATGAAGGGAGCGTTTTGGCAGGTATTGAATGGGCTATCGAACACCGTTGCGCTATCGTCTCTATGTCACTGGGAAGGAAGCCTGGTCCAAGTTATCGGTTAACCCACGAACAAGTGGCGCAGCGCGCTCTCAAGGCCGGCACGCTTATTATTGCCGCCGCTGGCAACGACAGTGATCGCCCTCGCCATATTGCACCCGTCAGCCATCCGGCCAACTGCCCGTCCATCATGGCCGTTGGGGCGTTGAACCCCAACCTTCAGGTAGCACCTTTTTCTAACGCGGGACTACGTCAAAATGGAGGTCAAGTCGATATTGTGGCTCCGGGAGTGCGCGTCCACTCTTCATGGCCGGGAGGAGGATACAAAACAATAGGTGGCACAAGCATGGCGACTCCTCATGTGGCGGGGATTGCCGCCCTGTTTGCGGAGGCTTATCCCGCAAGCAGAGGACAAGCTCTAGCCAGCGTATTGTATAATAATGCGTGTCGGCTGAATATCTCTGCCCGCGATGTCGGAATAGGGATTGTCCAAGCGCCGTAGCGTTTTCCATAAGCGCGCAATTGTGATAAACATATTTAACCATGTGGTGAGCAAAATGCATGAGACGGTCAATGTAATTGTCACTATTGGAGAGGAATACAAGGATAATTTAGTGCCTGTAACCGAGGAACTGACAAAATGTGGGATGTCTATATCTCAGGTTATGAGCAACATCGGTGTTGTGGCGGGGTCAATCGCCAATGAAAACATTCATATAGTGAAACAAATTCAAGGAGTTATGCAAGTTGAGGAAGATCGAGCGTACCAAATTGCGCCGCCCGACAGTGTTATTCAATAGCATTCCAAATAGGAGGATATGCCCCTGTCGCTCTGCGTCGCCGTGCTCCACTCTTTATCGCGAGAAAAAATCCATCCTTGGATTTTTTGTGAACGAAATACGCGGCGGGATGAGTGGAAAGAATACCGCAACGGACGCGTATCGACCGCTAGCGCACCGACGCGCCTTCCACAGAGCGGGCCAAACGCCGAAACAGTGTTTCACTTTTCGGCTGCAAACATAGAACGACGACTAAAATGAGAATCCAACCACGCCGCCTTTCGCTCTTTGCCCGATAAGAGGCGTTTTGCCGCCAGCGCCATCCGATTTGGTTGGCCCGCCCGCTCACAGCCGACCGGCGCGGTTTTGCAGTTGGAAGCCGATAAACGGCATCTCCATATCGCGGCTGAGCAGCATCACCTTGAACAGCTCGCCCATTTCGTGCGGCAGCGTCAGTTGCTTCACCTGCCGGCTCAATGACAGCGCCCGCCGGTCACCCGGCCCGGCGCCCGCCTGCGCCTCGGCCAACCACTCGAGGGCGCCGCAGCCCAGTAAAAATGCGCCCTGCGCGGCATAGCCCTGCAACGTCAGGCCGGCCTGCCGGGCGGTGGTGGCGAGCGCGGAGAAATCCACGTGCGCGGTGATGTCCTGCAAGCCGGGGTAGACAAACGGCTCGCTGTGCGCGCGCTGCCGGTAATGGCACATCAACGTACCGCCGCTGCGGTCGGGGTGATAATACTCCCGCTGCGGGAAGCCGTAGTCGAGCACAATCAACGCCCCCCGGTGCAGCCGCCCGGCGACCGAGTGCATCCACGCCTGCGCCTGCAACCCGAGTTCACTGGTATAGCCCGGCGGCAAATCGAACGCCGCCAGCCGCTGCTGCAACTGCGGTTCGAGCGGCGTGGCGCCCGCGGTCCAGGCGAACGCCCGGTCGGCCACCGAGACCCCGAGCGCATAGGCCAGCCGGTCAGCGCCGATGCAAAACCGTTTGACCGGCATCGCATCGAGCACTTCGTTGGCCAGCATCACGCCGCAGAAACCGGCCGGCGGCAGGCGGTCGAGCCAAACCACTTTGGACAGCAGATGCGGCACCCGCTGCTGCAAACAGGCGTATTGGCGGCGCTGCAACTCCGCGCTGACTTCCAGAATCAAATAGCGCTGCGGCAGCATCCGGCAGCGCTCCAGCTGGGTCAACATATCGGCCGCCAGCAGGCCGTCACCGGCGCCGAATTCGAGCAACTGCGGCTGCGGCAACTGGGCCAGGATGTCGGCGCACTGACGCGCCAGACAGCGGCCAAACAGCCCCCCCAGCCCGGACGCCGTGACAAAATCACCCGCCGCGCCAAATTTGCTGTGCGGCGCCCGATAATAGCCCCACCGCGGGTGGTACAGGGCGAGCTGCATATAGCGGTCAAAGCCAATCCAGCCGTCCGCGCGCGCGATGGTGCGGCGTATAATCGCCTCCAGCCGGGCGGCGGCGGCGCGCAATTCCGGCGGCGGTGACGGCAACTGCCCAACGACAGGAGATGACAATGGTTTACGCCGGATCAGGTGGGGAAATGGTGCTAAAATTGCCTGCCGTTCATCCTGCCTGTCGCGCGTCTTGATTGCGTGCAGGTCGAATCATCCATACCACGGCCATGTCGAGTTTACAGGATAAAGTCGCGTTGATCACCGGCGGGTCACGCCGTCTCGGCGCCGGAACTGTGCGCACGCTGCACCGGTACGGCATGCGCCTGATGATTCATTACCGCAACAGCACCGACCAGGCGGAAGCACTGCGGGCCGAGTTGTGCGCCCAGCGGCCGGAGTCGGTGATGCTGATTCGCGGCGACCTGACCGAAACGGCCAAAGTCAAAAATCTGGTGCAGCAATGCGCCAAACAGTTTGGCCGGCTCGACGTGCTGGTCAATAACGCGGCGGCTTTTCTGCCCACCCCGCTGCACTCGACCACCGAAGAGCAATGGCAGTTGCTGATGGATACCAACCTCAAGGCGCCGTTTTTTCTCGCCCAGAGCGCCGCGCCGTATCTGAAAAAAGTCCGCGGCTGCATCATCAACATCACCGACATTTACGCCGACCGGCCGCTCGCCAGCCACCCGGTCTACTGCGCCTCAAAAGCGGCGCTGCTGTCGCTGACCAAATCACTGGCGATTGACCTGGGGCCGGAAATCCGGGTCAATGCGATCGCGCCGGGGCCGATATTGTGGCCGGATCACGGCATTGACGAGCTGTCGCAGCAAAGAATCGTGTCGAGCACGCCGCTGAAGACCATCGGCAACCCGGACGACATCGCCAAAGCCATCAAATTTTTGCTCGCCGACGCCGATTTTATCACCGGCCAGGTGATCACCGTGGATGGCGGGCGCAGCATCGTCACGGCGTGAGCGCGACGGCGTGGCCGGCGGGCTGCCGGCATTGGGATGGGCGCCCGGCTGAATGCCGGCGCGGGGTCGGCGGGCGCAGGTGAGCCATATTCTCATCGTCGGCTGTGGCCGGCTGGGGCTGCCGCTGGCGCTTCGACTGGCGGCCGACGGCCATCGCATAACCGGCGTCACGCGGACGCCCCGGCCACCATTGCCGGGCCTCGACTATCTCACCGCCGATGTCACGCAGGCGCCGTCGTTGGCCGCGATTCAGGGCGCGATCGATCACGCGATTGTGATCCTGCCACCCGGCGGGCGCTCGGAGCCGGCGTATCGATTGCAGTACCAGGTGGGGCTGCACAACCTGCTGGCCCGCTTCCGACAGCTGGACCAGCCGCCGCGCTGCCTGCTGGTGTCATCGACCGGCGTCTTCGCCCAGTGTCGCGGCGAATGGGTCAACGAGGCGTCGCCGACCCGGCCGCAGCGCCACAATGGCCGCTATTTGCTGGCCGCCGAACAGGCGCTGCACCGCTATCGGGCCGACTCGGTCGTGGTGCGCTTTTCCGGCATCTACGGCGGCGACCGACTGCACCTGCTGCGGCAATTGCAACACGCGGCGCAGGTGCAAAAAACGCCGCCGTACTACACCAACCGCATCCATCAGGACGATTGCGTCGGCGTGCTGCGGCATCTGAGCAAAAAATGCCTGGCCGGTGAACCGGTCGCCGACTGCTACATTGCATCCGACCGCGACCACGCCAGCAAATGGGAGCTGGCCTGCTGGCTGGCCGCCCAGACCGGCCGCCGAACGCCGCAGCCGCAGCAGCTCGACGCGGACGCGCCGCAGAACAAACGCTGCGACAGCAGCCGCCTGCTGGCCTCGGGCTATGCGTTCACCTACCCCGGCTTTCGCCAGGGCTACGCGGCCATATTGGCGGCGCAGCAAGACCCGCCGAACGCCGGGCAAACGTGCTAGCCGTCGGTCGGACTGATGTTTTCTCTTGTCGCCCGGGATACGCCATCACCGGGAATGGATTCGGTTCGGTTCTGTTTGAGCCGCAGCTTGCTTTTTTTCAGGGGGATAATAATGATTCATCTTCAGGTTACACCTCATGGACCGGCAAGTCCGACGGGCTGATGCGGTAGAATCGGACTGTATGTGTGGTTATCCGTCGCCAGAAAATAATCAAACAAATGCTACCACTCGAACACAGCGAAGCCATTAAAAAACGCCTGTGGCATGCGGCGGACACGCTGCGTGCCAACTCCAACTACGCCCAGGGCGGGCACGATGTCCCCGAATCGGTTATCCGCCGCCGGTTTTCTACCGGCTTGCACAATTTTGAAAACAGTTACCGCCATTGCGTGGATTTCTGGCAACACATCAATAACAGCAGTATTATGCCCATCCTGATTGAAGAAGGAAAAAATCCATGAAACAACCGGCCAGGCAATCATCCATGCTCGACGATCCGGACATGCAAGGTGCCATGCCCGCCCTCCTGCGCGCGGCCAGACGCGCCCATAAAATTGCCCACCAGACCGGCACCTGTATCGTCACCATGCGAGACGGCAAGGTGGTGCATGTGCCGCCGGATCCGGCGATGTATAACGATGATGAGATAAGCAAAGCGTCGCCATACACAATCACCCCGCACATGCTCACCCGCGTTGAACAAATCGGCGAAGCGCTTGGCCGGGCGGAGGCGGCAGAGGTTTCACAAGATTTACGCTTGCGGCGAATAAACCGCATCCGTACGATTCAAGGCTCCCTTGCCATTGAAGGCAATACGCTCAGCGAGGAACAGATCGCCACGCTGCTCGACGGCAAACCCGTCATAGCGCCGCTAAAGGATATTCAGGAGGCGCGCAACGCCATACAGGCATACGACCAATACCTGCAATGGAGTCCGGTCAGCGAAACCGACCTGCTCAAGGCGCACGAGACTCTGATGACCGCGCTACTGGATGCGCCGGGGCGCTACCGCATGGACAACGTGGCGGTGACGGGGAAAAACGCGGTACATCACCTCGCCCCGCCCGCCAGGCGCGTGCCGCAACTCATGGCAGACCTGCTGGCATGGCTGGACGCTACCGACGCACATCCGCTGATTGCCAGTTCGGTTTTCCACTACGAATTTGAATTCATCCATCCCTTTGCGGATGGAAACGGGCGGCTGGGACGGCTCTGGCAAACCCTGATCCTGAGCCGATGGAAAACCCTGTTTGCCCATGTGCCCGTCGAGAGTCTCGTTCATGCCGCACAGAGCGATTACTACGCCGCCATCCGGCAAAGTTCGGCACAAGGTGAAAGCACCCCGTTTATTAGCTTTATGCTGGACATCATTCTCGATGCGGTCAATACCCCCCAGGAAACCCCTCAACTAACCCCCCAGGTAAAGCGCCTGCTGACGGTGCTGGACGGGGAAATGTCACGGCAAGAGATTCAGCAAGCAATGGGATTGAAAGACCGTAAGTCGTTGCGGGAGCGGTATCTGCTGCCTGCTTTACAGGGCGGATACATCGAGATGACGTATCCTGATACGCCCAATGCCAGAAATCAACGGTATCGTCTTACTGCGCGGGGGCGGGAGATACGATGAGCGGTTTGCAGGGGTGCTTTATCGATAGGGGTTGAAATCCGATTAATTGCCCCTATCTGTCACAAAGCGAACCATTTTCATCATGTTGTGAGGAATCAAAAATGACAACTGCGCATATCAATCATAACCATATTGCGGGTTTTGCGGACAGCCATGTCAACCTGAGGCGCGACGACAGAGCAAAATACACGAAGCAAGTTAACGGATTAAGGGAACGGCTGGAACACCGCCTGAAAGAAGATTCTGAATTCAAATTAAGAAAGATGCTGCTATCGGGTAGTCTGGCAAAAGGAACTGCACTGAAAAGTATCAACGATATTGATGTGGCGTTGTATGTCCTGCAAAGTAATCCGCCCAAGGATATGCCTGAATTTATCGACTGGCTGGTGGCCACTTTACGTGGTTTATATCCTAATATGGCCCCGGAACAAATCACACCACAAAGCTATTCGGTGCGCATTTCATTCAAGGGCACTGGGCTGGATGTTGATATTGTCCCCATATCATATAATGGCAATCTGCAATGGGATGGGTATCTGTATTCCGCGAATAGCAATGACTGGTTGATGACCAATATCCCCAAGCATCTCAAATTTATCCAAACACGAAAGAAACAACATCCCATACATTTTAGACAAATTGCCCGTTTATTGAAGTTTTGGGTTAAGGAAATCAAAAAACGAGACGACAGCTTTAGATTCAAGTCATTCCTCATTGAGTTGATTCTGGCGCACCTGACGGATGCTGGTCGGATTAAACTTGATGACTATGTTGAGGCATTGGCGGACTACTTCAATTTTATCGTGGCCGGCGGTTTAGATAAAATCATTTTGTTTGACGACTATTATCGCCGGGATCAAGTGGCAGACGACAGCAAACCAATACGCATCTTTGATCCTGTTAACCCCAAAAACAATGCGGCAAAAGACTATACGTATGCGCATAAAGCAGCCCTTGTAAAGGCCGCCGGGGAGGCTGCGGATGCGGTCGACGCGGCGTTATACGCAACCACAAAGGGTGAAACCGTGCGGTATTGGCAAAAGATTTTTGGCTCTTCTTTTGGGGGATAATTTCATGCAAACCAGGACAGAAACAAGCACAAGTACGCATGCGCAGCATATTGCATCCAAAGTGGCGGCGGACTTGAAGAGGATACAGCGGATTTATCGAACTGGTCGGCCAACCGATTCAGAGATTAGCGCCTACCAAGAGGAGATTGCGCTCTTGCTGTATAGGGGCTATCTCGGCTCGGTAACATATGGGTTTCAAAAAGGCACAGAATGGGTTGTCGCCTTAAAATACACGGCTGGCGACGGAAATTTATCAGGCGGTGATGATCCGGGCGGCATAGGATATGAAGGAGATGTGTCAAATGCCAATTTTACCTCTTTTTTATCGTATTCCGATTCATGGGGAAGTATTAATGCAGAAGATAGGCAAGCATTTGAGAATTTATTACCTTTTAAAAGAGTGGGAGGAGTCGACCCCGGAGCACACATGAGCTGGGAGGGGAGCAGAAACTACTCGTCAGGAGATATCAATGTAAAACGTACCATGGCAAGGAGAATCTAAATAATGAGCGCAGTAGCAATAGATGATGTTTTTAATCGCCGAATCGTGTTACCTGACAGCGATGCCGATGAACGGCTGTCCCGCTTGGTTGGCATGGACGATTCGATTGAGCAGTTGTCTAAAATACTGGACATGTTGCTGTTTCCCCAACGCTTTGACGCGTGGCGAACAACACACTACCCCAACGCATCGTTGCTTTTTGAGTATGCAAAAAATAAACATTCTATAATTATTATCGCTGGCGATGTCGGCACCGGGAAAACCGAATTGTCAGAAACAATCGGTAGCCGTGTCGCCAGACAAGGTAAAATTGAAATAACATTATTTCCCATGAGTTTGTCCTCTCGCGGCTCCGGTCTGGTTGGGGAAATGACAAAATTAATATCGTCTGCATTTCAGCATATACAAGCGGAATGCGAAAAAATCGCCAGAACAAAAGATGGAGCATATAAATCCGGAATTATCCTGCTCATAGATGAAGCCGACGCGCTGGCACAATCTCGTGAAGAAGGGCAAATGCACCATGAAGACCGCGCCGGCGTCAACGCCCTCATCCGCGGCCTTGATACGCTCAACCGTAAGCAATTGCCAGTGGCGGTCATCATGTGTACCAATCGCATGCAAGCGATTGACCCGGCCATTACCAGACGCGCCGCCGAAACGTTTGTTTTTGACCGTCCAGACAAAAGCAATCGCTTAGCGCTTTTGCAAAAACCCTTGGAGGAAATAGGCTTTACTCGAGAACAAATTGAAAAAATAGCGAATATGACAGGTGATGCAAACAACCGCGGATATGGTTTCACATTTTCCGACATCACGCAAAAACTGTTTCACGCGATCATAATGTCGGCATATCCCAACCAGGCAATTCGTTATGAGCAAGTTATTTCGATTGTCAAAGACATAACCCCTACATCGCCTTTCAAGAGCAATGCTTAATACCGTAGTAGAATTTTTCTCTCATCCGTTTTTTACATTAAGTGGAGCGATTTCTGTTTCAGCATCAATTATTTTATCTTTCTATGTGCTGTACATAGTAGCGAGAGGAGTTTTGCCTGTTTGGTATCGCCTCGGAATCGCTCTTTCTCGAAGAAAGATCGCAATCCTTGCTGTAGGTGACGATTATGACAATCTAAAAAATGTTTTGATTGACTCGAAATTGTTCAAAGCAAAAAACATCAAGAAGATAGAAAAAAGCAGCATACTATCAGCAAAAAACGAATCACTTCTTCTTGTGCATTGGGAATCATATAAAGAAAGTTTAGACGCTATATTAGAGAACAAACAAGACACTGCCGCTTTGATCATATATGCCCCGGCAGGAAAAAACAGGATAGACAATGAAAGCATGGAAAAAATGAGTCAGCATCGGAATATTACTATTGTCAATTTCAGAGGACGCTTAATCAACGACATGTTTGTAAGCATGATTACTTCGGGATAAAAATAATGGACAAACTGCACATTGAAATTGAAGAAAAGTTGAGAAGTGCCGGCATATCTGAAGATGAGGCATTTAGCTTTCTAGGCTGTTGCACTGATTATTCTCGTTCTTTTTCTCTTCTCAAACAATATGACGATGAGGAAACAGATGATAACTCGATTTCTGAAGCAGAAGAACATCAAGAAGAATATGTGCTTGAAGTAGAAAAAACAATTTCGATTATTAAAACATTGAAGTTATACTTCGCCAAACGCGGTGAAAATGTAGAAAATTTTGCGATTGTCCGTAATGGCGGAATAGAACAAGTTGTCGGGAATATCTACCAAACTTATGGTCAAAAAGACCTGTATTCATCTATAGAAGAAAAAGCGGTTCAGCTATTCTATTTGTTAATAAAAGACCATATTTTTGTGGATGGCAACAAAAGAATCGCATCTTTTTTATTCCTTTGGTTTCTGGATATGAATGATATGTTAGTTACGGGGAGAGAGGACAGAACTATCAATTATCTCACTATCTACGCACTTGCGATTTTTGTTGCCGGGAGCAATCCAAAAGATAAAGAAGTTATAGTTCAATTTATTCGCGCGCTTATTATGACTTATCGGAAATCTCTTCCGGACACACCTTAATAGCATCAGCAGTTTCCGAATTACTCTACCACGCACACAAAATTTTGCGCTTTTTGCATATACATATAAAATCATCATCTATTGATGCTATTATCAAGTAGATACCTTTGAGGGACATTGAAATGAGAACAACTATAAACATCGATGACGAATTACTGGAAAAAGCACAGCAGGTGACCGGAATAACTGAAAAAACGGCCCTGGTCAGGGAAGGATTACACGCTCTGGTTGAGCGAGAAAGTGCCCGGCGTCTGGCTCGGCTGGCCGGGACAGAGCCGCAATTGCAAGCCGTCCCCCGGCGGCAATCGAAGTCGGCGTGATGCTGGCGGACACCTCCGTCTGGATTGATCATCTGCATAGTGGGGATAACGACCCGGCTGTTTTGCTGGAAAGCAACCGGATCATGATGCATCCTTTTGTGATTGGCGAGATAGCACTTGGAAATTTGAATAATCGCGCCGGGATAGTATCAAGCCTCCAGAATTTACCCATGGCCCCCGTTGCCAATGACCCGGAAGTGCTTTTCTTTATTGAACAGCAGCGGCTGGCAGGCCGGGGGATTGGTTACGTTGATGCCCATTTGCTAGCCGCTACGAGCCTGATTCCACCGGCGCGTCTATGGACGCAGGACAAAAAACCATGGGCGGTTGCAGATACGCTTGAATTGGCCTACAAAACCAATTGAAGGACGTGCAGCATGGGCTTAACTCCTTACACCGAAGACGCCCTCGTCCAACAACCCACCGTCGAGTATTTAGAAAAGCAACTCGGCTGGGAGTCGGTCTACGCCCACAATAAAGAAGACTTCGGCCCGAATAGCTTGCTGGGACGCGCCTGCGACCGTGAGGTGGTGCTGACTCGCATACTGCGTGAGAAACTCGCCGAGTTGAATCCCGGTCTGCCGGATGCCGCCTACGATGATGCGGTGCGGCAGATGACCGCATTACCCTCCTGCGACAGCCGTGTAGCCCAAATCATCTGTTCCCAAAATCAAGCAGGCAAAATCAAACAAGATTCACCCACAACACCGCATCAATTGGCAAGCCCGACCAACTACCCGGCAGCGCTCACCGCCGACACCTGAAGCCGGTTGTCCGCACTACGCCGCCGGCCAGCGGGTGTTTTCCGCCGCCGCGCGCATGATTTGCCACAGGCTGGCCACGTGCTCCCGGGTCGTGGACTCGACGCCGATCGACACCCGCGCCAGCCACTGATCGTCCAGCTGACCGGGGCTCATAAACGCCCGCCCGGAGCGATTGATGGCCTCCAGCCAGGCCAGCGTGTGGCGCTCCAGCGCCTCCCCCGCCAGGCCGTCGGGCTGATGACGGCAGCAGACCGTTTGCAGCGTTACCGGCGCCAACAGTTGCCAGTCGGGGGTCTGCTGTATTTGCGCCGCCAGCCAGCGGGCGTTCTCCAGATCCCGGCGCAACCGCTGCCGGATCGCCTCACAGCCGTCGAGTTTCAGATGAAACCACAGCTTGAGCGCGCGAAACCGGCGGCCAAGCGGGATGCCCCAGTCACGATACTGGACCACCTGATCGTCAACCCCGGAGCGCAGATAGCTGGGGTCGGTAGACATCACCCGCAGCAAATATTCGGGCTGGCGCACATAAAACAGCGCGCAATCGAGCACCGTGCCCATCCACTTGTGCGGATTCCAGGATAGCGAATCCGCACCCTCAACCCCGTGCCACAGGTGGCGATATTCCGGCAGCAGCATGGCCGAGCCGGCCAGCGCGGCGTCCACGTGCACCCAGATACCGTGCTGCGCAGCCACGTCAACGATGTCCGCCACCGGGTCAATCGCCGTGATGCCGGTGGAGCCGACCGTGGCGACGACCACAGCCGGACACCGTTGCGCGCGCTGGTCCTGTTGAATCGCCGTCGCCAGCGCAGCGGCAGACATCGCCCGGGTGACCGGGTCCGCCGCCACCAGGCGAATGTTATCCTGTCCATAGCCGGCCAGCAGCGCGGCCTTGTTCGCCGAAGAATGCGTCTGTTCGGTCATGTAGACCACCAACGGGTGCGCCACCGCCTGCAAGCCGCCACGGCGGGCGGCATAATCGGACAGCCGCTCTCTGGCAACCAGCAGCGCCACCAGACTGGCGGTCGAGGCGGTATCGTAAATCGTCCCGTGCCAGTTCGGAGACAGCCCGACCAGTTGGCGCATCCAGTCGCAGGTCACCTGCTCCACCTCGGTCAGCGCCGGGCAGCTTTCCAGGAAATGCCCAGCGTACCCAGGCCCGAGCCGGCAATATCCCCGAGCACCGACGCCAGCGACGCATTCGACGGGAACCAGCCGAAATGCATCGGGTGCTGCACCTGGGTGATGCCGGGGACGATATCCCGTTCGAGCTGCTGCAATAGCTGTTGCAGCGACTCCGGCGACGCGGGCGGCTGCGCCGGCAGGCGGTTTTTAATCTCGCCCGGCGCCACCTGGCTGCGTACCGGCAGGCGCTCCAGACTGCTGCGATAATCCGCCAGCCAGTCGATCAGCGCGTGCCCGGCCTGGCGGAATTCTTCTGGTGTCATGCGCGGTTACCCCGATGGATCAAGAAAAAATAACAAAACCGTACCGATGATGCCATACCGACCGCGCCAATAACACACTGCCGGTCGAGCGGCCAATGGCGGCCGGCGTACAAAAGCCGCCGGTCAGTGAAACTTCTATGCTAAACCGGAATCAACAATTACAATACCCGGCCAGGGCGGGGTTTTCAGCGGCGCCCTGACCGCCGCCCACAACAAACCACTGGCAACACACCGGACCATCATGCGCGATTCACTGCAAGCGGGTATCATTCTGGAGCATCGGTTTACACTGCCGGACAGCAAGATGGTACCCGCGCTATACCCGGAGGCGCCGGAGTTTCAGCAAATGCCGGCGGTATTCGCCACCGGCTTTTTGGTCGGCCTGCTCGAATGGGCCTGTCTGAAAGCGGTGCTGCCGCATCTGGACTCGCCGCATGAGCAAACCGTGGGCACGCATATCGACATCAACCACACCGCCGCCACACCGGCCGGGCATACCGTCGTGGTACAGGCCAAACTGGTCGCGGTGGCGGGCCGGCGGCTGCACTTCGAGGTCGTCGCCCACGACGACGTGGAGCAGATTTCGTACGGCATGCACGATCGTTTTGTCATTGACCGGGCGCGTTTCGATGCATCAATGCAACGCAAACGGCAGCGCTGATCCGCCGCCAACCGGTTTGATTGCGGCCGGCACCGCTCGGCGGCAATACCCCGGCAGTGCGGCACAACGGGCCGGATACACCACAGACATCTCAACAACGGAGGCAACATGAATCGACTCATCATCACCATCTGGCTGGCGGTCGGCGCGCTATGCTGGTCTGGCGGCGCCGCGCAGGCGGCGTGGGACGGCGAACCCGAGGCGGCAAGCCTGCCCGAGGACATTGTCCAACTGGTGGAAGACCGGCAATACGAGCTGGCGGTGGAAAAACTGGAAGCGTTTGTTGCCGAGGAAGAAAACAATGCGGACGCCTGGAACTACCTGGGCTACAGCCAGCGAAAAATCGGGCGGCTGAAGGAATCGCTGACCTCCTACCGGATCGCCCTTGCCATCGACGGCGAACATCTGAACGCCAACGAGTATCTGGGTGAGCTGTATCTGGCCATGGAGCAACCGGACAAAGCCCAACAGCAATTGGACAAGCTGGCCCGCCTGTGCGGCGATTGCGAGCAATACCAGGACTTGCAGCAGGCGATAGCCGAGCAGGCGAATAATTGACGCGGTGACCGCTCGATTGAAGCGCCGGTTTTGACATGACGGACCGGGCGCGACGATTCGAACTCGGCGCGCGCAACCTGCTGCTCGACTGCGCCGCCTGCAAACCGGGCGACCACGTGCTGCTGGTCGGCGAGCAAGGCGAGAACGCCTGCTTCGACTCGTCGCTGTGCACCGACGTGGCGCAGATTGCGCAGCGACTCGGGTTGAATGTCCGCGTCATCATGGCACCCCCGGCTGCCAATGCGCGTCAGTTTCCGCACACAGTCAGCAGCGCGATGGTGGATGCACACCAGACCATTTTTTTCTCCCGCCTCGGTGACCGGGTCAGATTCCTGGAGACACCGGGCGGCGGCAAAAAAATCATGTGCTATACGCTGACGCGAAAACACCTTGCCGCTCCATTTGCCACGCTGGCATTCAATACGATGAAGCAGCTCCACGATGTGCTGGTCAAAGAAATTATCAACGCCACCCGCTACCGGATAGAAACCGACTGCGGCACCTCGATCAGCGGTGTGATTCGCCCTGCCGAACACCTCCGACCGAGCCTGACGGATTTCACCGTCGAGCTGTTCCCGGTGATGATTTTCCCGCCGATCGAGTGTCATCAGCTCAGCGGTCGGCTGGTGCTAAAAGATTTCCTGCTGTCGACCTCGACGCGCGAATACACCAATAGCGTATTGCATTTACGCGCACCGGTGATTGCCGAAATCGAACATTCGCGCATCATCGGGTTTACCGGCGATGACGCCGAAATCGCCCGGATCAAAAACCAGTTTGTCCGCGCAGCCAGCATCACCGGCGGCGACCCATACGCCCTCAACTCGTGGCACGCCGGCATCAATCCGTATACCTTTTTCGACGGCGACCCGTACGCCGATCTTGAACGCTGGAGCACCGTCGCCTACGGCTCGCCCCGCTACACCCACATCCACGCAGCCGGCAACGCGCCGGGTGACGTCAGCATTCAGTTATTTGACGCCAGTATTGCGTTCGACGATAAAACGCTCTGGGAACGGGGCAGACTCATGCTGCTGGACCGGCCCGATGTGCGCGCGCTGTTCGACGGTTGCGCGCAGCCAGCGCCGGATGCTTCGACCAGTATGGACATCGGCCTGCCCTGCTGCACTGCATCGAATTTCCAACGGGGACGCCATGCGCCAAAAAATCAACGCACGCATCACAGCGGGTGAACCGTGATTGTGCGGGCACGAACCGTCAAATGCATAGGCCATGGAGCGCTTGCGATACCGTCACGCCGCCAAAAGGATGCTGCATCGCTGGAGCTATTAGCATATCGACATACACAGTGGATGCAACTGTTTTTGTGGGAAACGGAGAATCCCAGACTCTCGCAACAGACGCGAGGTTCTAAAGGACTAGCTCGGCTTATACCTTAAGATGGCTTCAATCGTTTCTTTTGCCACTCGTGGCGATGATGATGTTTCAGCGATAATCCTAAAAACTTTTTTATATGCAGACACATCAGATGGATCAACCCCTGCCAACGAAGGTCGTCCCCGATAAGCTCGAAAGTTGATGAGTTTTTCTTCCAATTTATCGAGCTTTCTAAAATGTTCAGGAAAACCAAAATTTTCGTATTTTTTACGAACACCGGCGACCTCGGATAATTTTCCAACAATGAGCCGTCGTGCTGCACCAGCGTCCAAATAGCTGGACGTCGCGAGATCGTATGTTGCCTCCAGGCTCTCCAGAAAAAATTGGAAATGTCGTTGTTGATTACGCTCTCGCGACGCCACCCTGCATCGTCTCTCTAATCTGCGACACACTGCACCAAGATGGTTTTCAAGATTGCGAAGATGTACGTTTGGTTCAAAATAATCACGTCTTCCATTCGGAACAATACGTGGATCGAGAATATGAATTTCTCCCACACACCAACGATTAAAACGGTTCTCTGAAAAAAGATGATCAAAAGCGGTTTCACTGCCAACTTGGATATTGCCCACTCGAGCCCGCAAACATCTTATACCCAGTTCTTTTGGAAGTGCGCCTAGATAGGAAGAATGAGCAATCCATCCTATCGCCGCATAGTCTTCACCTCCTGAGGCTGGTACTTTAATACTCTCAAACCCGACAAACTTATCCATGTATTCATTAACCTGTACTCCCACTTGGTGCGGCCTGGTAACTGGCGATGATTTTTCCCCATCAAGATAAATGTCAATCGTTAGAGGTGAGATACCGCCCACAAACAGATCTGAGATATGCGAGGTGTATGGAAAATCCATACTAAACGGAACAGGGCATACTTCACCAAGATACGAGCGCACAGCGTCACGATTAAATATATATGACATCGCATATCGAGTAATTCCCTCGATTTGAACCTCAAAGAAATTGGCAGGGTAATTATCCCCGTCAAGCCTCTCAATATTCACACACTGCAAGATCGTTTCTTCTATCGGCAATTTGTTATCAATTCCATCCCTCAATTTCTCTCCATTCCATATAACTTGTGTTACTGAGGAGCTTGTGCCGCAACGTGTCAGGAACTTTACCGAGCTACCAAATGCAAGACCCGATAAACGCCCTATCCCTCTAAAACCTCTATCACGCTGGCGATTCTTGCTACTCCTTGCAATTGGAATCAAATCCCGTTTTGCTTGTGCATAAGATAATCCAGGCCCGTTATCACGTATCGTCACACACACTTTATTAACGTCAATCTCAATCTCTACTGTTCTATTATCAAGCCCACCAGGCGAGAAAATGGAGTCAGTAGCATTCTGGATATACTCACGATAAATGGCCAAAGGGCTGGTATACATGCCACTGGTAACCAGATCCAACACATCTCCACCCACAAGGACGTCTCCATAACGGCGACGAACCGGATTGGCAGAGTCATTACTCATTGCCTATCCTAACAATGATTTTTGTATCTGCCAGGCTTCCGGCGTGTTGCTCTTTTCCCACATGTTGTCCCGCTTGTTCTCTTTCGTATAAGCCGGCATCTTCCACGATCTCTTCCTCGTTTGGTAGAACAGGGTCCGGATTGAGTAGAGGAAACATCGGCAAAACCATATCGGAATCTTTAATTTTTCCATCCTTTGTTCCCAACATATGATACTTAATGACTTCACAAACCAATGAATCGACTCTCTTTGTGCTGGCGAGTTTCCTATAATATCCTTGCCTTGCCTTTTCTCCAGATACGGGTACAGCCAAATGACTAAACAACTCATCCTCCTGTGCTGCAGACATGCGACCGCGAAGCTCTTGATACTCCTTCAGAACCTCGCTGCCTTCACCGTACTCATAGTGGTTTCTGTAAAAAATAAATCCATGGGGATAGCTTAATAATTTTCTGAATTCTGCTTGGTCAATGCCGTATGCGCGATTGAAAAACTCCGGGCTACCACTCACAACACCACGAGTAGCCTGTAACATGATTTGAAAAGAGCGCAAATAGTAACGATTCCAATGTTTTCCTATATGGGAACGTTCCTTGAGCGTTACAGGTTGATATCTCATCGGAAACGACCAGATACGAACTCCTAACTGCACGTTTAATTCAATATTCAACTTCATTCTTAGATATAGATCGTCCGGTGTATCCATGAAGTTATACAACATGTAGTTCGAGAGGGATGTGATCCCATTATCCGCTGCCATACGAACAGCTACATCGTACACTTTTCGGACGCCAATATGATCAAATGCAATCCGCAGAGGGCTAATACAGATTTTAGACATTTCCTTGAGATACATAGATGACTTTGCAAGTATCCGGGCATCGACACCTTGATTAAAATCAACGCGGCGCTTAACACGGCGTCCATTACGCTCGAGAGTGGCGCCCACGGTGAATCCAAGATCACAAATTTCTGCAATGATTTCCTTGTAACGCGCCGACGCAGTCACATTGTTATCCATAAGGATCAAATCCTTTTTCGGACCATAACGTTTCGACACTCCGTTAACCAAGTCGTACAAAGGCGGCATTTCTTTTTGTGTTCCTTCCAGTTTAGGCACCCCGCAAAAATGGCATTTGCGAATACATCCTCTGGACGCATACCCAAAATAGGCATCATTAACCGGATAAATGTAATCTATGTGGTCTAGAATGCTATAGTCAGGCACCCGTTCTTCAATAGGCTGTTCATTAATATCCTCCGTGCCGAAATCCCCATCATCATGGGACAACTGCAAAGCCTTTGCGGGTGGCCCGCTAAGTAAGCCAGCTATAAATCGCACACCGGTCCATCTTGCTTCTTTGACAAACTCGTCACGCATCAAAGATGCCGCAATACCTCCTACAAACACACGCTCCGGTTGGCTACCTGCCGCCCTGATTGCAAAGTCTATGGATTTCGATGTTCTCTTCCATTCAAAACTGAAAAGAGTCGTAACACACACACGGTCCCAAACTTCAGTCAGCACTGATTCGTCCTCTCCCTTAACAAATTTTATAAAATCACCACGCTCTCTGTGATAAGAGGCGAGCTTCATCAACCCGAGCGGAGGATATTTATTTCTATAACCTGGCTCTACCAGCAATATGCGATTTTTAGCCATTTTTTACAATACCATCAATTATATTTTTTATTCTGACAGCCTCACGCGAACATTTGTTGGTAGCATGTTTAAATGCATTAAAGTCACTTTGTTCTAATTGCGAAATATCAGATTTAGAAATGTCCTTAAGTAAGGCCGTTGCCTGTTTTACCTTATCCTCTACATGGCTGATCTTGGCAAATTGATATGCTTGATCAAGATCAAGCTTCCCTTCATTATATTTCTTTAACAGTTTTGGTTTATTCAGTACTACCGGAAGTTTTTTCCTTATATCTTGCGCAGTAAAGTCATTACTTTCTTCATCAATTCCAAGTAACTTAATATCTGATATAAGATTTGGCAAGCCTCCATTCTCTATCTCATTTAACATGTCTTTATTACGAACCAAAACATCATAGTAGCTGAAATGTGACCGATCACTATCTTCATGGATATTCATCATCTGAATAATTTTTATTCTGATACGAATTGTTGCTTCAGATTCACCAAATAATTCTGCAATTTCACTAAAACTCCACCCTTTTTCTTTTCTAACATAGGCGTAATTTGCTTTTTCGAAAGCAGACCACTGAGTTTTTCCTTTGACATGAATCTGATTAAGAAAAGCAGCCTGTTGCTTCTCTGTCAGACTACTTGCTATGTCGCAGGGGATAAGGCTCCACTCATCGTTTTCTTTGGGGTCACTATGCAGCTTGAGATAAACAGCCAAACGCGAATTGCCTTCAATAACCTCCATTGTGTCAAGACGGATTAATATGGACTCCATAAGGCCGCCATGTCGTTTTATCTCTGGCAGTAAATTTTTCACACTGGGCTCATCTAAAAGCTTTTTATATATGATATCCTGTTGTTCTTCATCGGGTAAATCTTCGAATCCCGGTTCTCCATGCGTACAGGCATAAACCCTGGGGTTATCTTTCAGAAACTTGAGTTCATGTATGTTGATGTAATCATCACTAATACCGATAGTTTCACCTAAAATTGTCATCTGTTTCATATGATTTCTCCTTAGTGCATTATCTGGATAGGTTCTGTGGGTGAAAGTATTTGTGTCAATGCTTCGGACAAGTCACACCTAAAAGTTGCATCAAACGTTTCGCGTGATATATCACCTTGCATCAACTGTGCCGCCTGATACTTGGCATTAAGTAGTATATCTATCCATTCATCAATGGTGCCTTTAGCAATAATATTGTGTACGAAACACTCATCAGTTTGTGAAATTCTGTGAATTCTGTCTTGCGCTTGAATATAGTCATCAAGACTGAATCCACGATCATAAAATATTGCATGATTCGCAACTGTCAAAGTCAATCCTTCCTTCGCGGCTCCGGGTGTAGCCAGTAAAATTCGACAGCCATCATCTTCTTTAAATCTTCTGATTGACTCGTTTCGGCTAAAAACAGGCATGTGCCCATGAATCTTTTGTGGCGCGTATTGATCCAGCATTTGGCTTAACCATTCGACGTTGCTCACAAATCCAGTCCATATAATTGCCTTGTATGATTGAATATCAATTCTTTCCAGCAACTCAACCAGCTTGGGATATTTGCCGGGGAGCTCGTCATAGAGTCGGTCCACGAGAGCAGGATTGGAAGCACACTGTACAAGACGTAATAAACGCTTTAAAATATCTTCTGCGTCGTCAATAATATGTTGCTTGTCGTTTTTTAATTCATAAGCCATCTCGTCCCGATATGAAGTGTAAATAGCAGACTGCCGAGGGGCAAGCTCGACTAAATGAGTCAGGATGGTTTTATTCGGAAGCTCAAGGCTCACCGAATTCTTGGTTTCACGTATGGAAAAGTTTTTAATCCTATCCATAACATCAGCTAGTCGCAACCCATAGTCTGAAGTATTGGTAAAATCAGGAGGAAGATCAAGTGAGTCTTTGAATTCAGAGAACGAATCACCAAATGTGTCTCCATTGTCAAGAAACCTAATCTGAGACCAGATATCGTAAGGTCGATTAGCTACAGGAGTTCCAGTCATAATGATGCGTCGTGTGAATCCGCTTGCTAAAGAATGGAAACAGCGTGAAAGCTGTGAGTCAGGATTTTTAATCTTTTGGCTTTCGTCAAGGAAAGCCGCTACTCGGCACGTGGTCAAAAACTCACGTATGAGATCAAAATTTGTTGATATAACCTCATAATTCATTACGTAAATCAGCACAGGTGAATTTAGCGCAACGCTGTTTCCCCGTCGATTAGCAGATAGAACTCTAGGTGTAACATAGGAGTGTGATGCCAGTTCATCCACCCAGTTTTGAACCAAGGTCTTTTTTACAACGACAAACACCGTGTCAACTACATCTTCATCCAGCCAAAGCAGCATTAGATCGGCTGCGATCTTTGTTTTACCTAGCCCTTGCTCATGGAATATTGCAGCGTAAGGTAACGACTGTACTGCCCGCACAGCATCAAGCTGATACGGGTAAGCCTCATGTTTGGAAACCAGAACAGGTGGCTTTCTTAGCTTAAATGCCATTTGACACCCGAAATTGAGTCCAAGAACCAGAGATCACAACCATCAAATACAGACAGTATTGTGCCTTTCACATTGATACTACGATTCAAAAATCGCAGTACAGTCTTTGCATGGTCGGCTCTACGACCAGTTACAGACAAGATGAAAGCTCCATTCTCCCTTCGTTCAAGATAACTGATGAAAGCAGATAATTGGTCATCGGCATGTTGATTATCAAGATCATTGTCGGTCTTTGCTTCTGCAATGATAATCAAAGGATGACCCATTGATTGTATGGCATACACATCGGGACGGAATCCATCAATTATTGGAGGTACATCGCCGCCTGGACTATGTTGCACATCGGTGATGAGAGAAATGTGCGGATAACGTGATTCAATTTCTTTAGCGACCTGAAATACCAAGTCTCTATGCACATCACTCTGAGACATTTTCGATCAAAATATGCAAACGCGCAGACAAATTCTCTAGTACACCTATCTGTTCTACAGAATCTTCGCGTTCCTTTTTCCTTAGAGCATCTAATTCTTCAAGAGGAAAACTGTTGATACGCTGTGTAAGAACCTTTGCCAGATGATATATAGATGCATTCTCTAGCGTTATATTATCGATTGTTCCGTCACGTTCATTTTCCGACCGCCGTTGATCAAGCAACCTGATAGCACTCTCTATAGACCGAGGACCACCATTAAGAAATGTATTCCTTGCTTCGTCATCCCGGAGAACTCTGGGCAACTGCCTTACAGTGTCCAGTCGATATATTTTGCCATCACGAATCCATTCCCCAAAATCTTTCAGGTCTAAACCGACTTCGAATATGGCTTCCTTGATCTGTGGTTTTTGGAGCTCAACAAAACCGCTATACCGTTCCATCCTAAACGCCGAGTCATCAACCACATCACGATAATATTCATTCATGTCATGGTAAGCGTCAATCTGCCGTTCTATGTCGACTCTATTGCCACCACATAATGCGATCATTTCACCATAGTCCATCAACTGCTGGTTGCGGAGATGATGAAGATATCTCGCTTTCTCATAGGCAGGCCATTGCCTGGAGCCAACGAGATGAGCGGAAACACGAATTGTCTCTATATCGCGTGGGCTGGCATTGTTCAAGACTATCGCTTTGATCTCCGACCAATCCCCTAAGGTTTTTTCTCTAATAAACTGTTTGTAGATAGCAAGCCTGGTATTTCCATCAATACAGACATACTTATCGTCTTTCTTTACGACAGTGATTGGAGTTACTATACGACCGCTGGCAAGGATGGAATCTTTAAGCCCATTGTATGAAGAAGTGCCTCTTGCTCCGTTTTCAGTAGCCGAACGCAATGCGAAATGAATGCGATCTGCATTCAATTGTTCGCCATACTTCTCCAAAGCCATTTTTATTCTTGGATTTTCAGTGTCAAAATCTATCTTTTCGACACCCAACATCGTGTGATTTTCGTCCATTTTCCCTCCGAAAACATGTATCAAATGATGAATAACGCTTGGTCCAGATCATAATACAGATTAGGTGAAAAACCCAATCAGCTACCTGAATTTCAGCACTGCTTTTATTATCGCCAATAGGAACGAGATTAGCAAATAAATATTGACCGCAGTAGATTATGCTGGAATACACTTAGGGTACCGTAGGGCGGGCGCTTGAGGTCATTCCTGAACCCAGGAGGAGAAGCCATGTAAATCCAGCACATCAGCTGCCGGATAAAAAGGGTTTACCGAGTCGCCCGGATCAGGTATCGTTGGTCAATTAACGCTCATGCTCAATGACGAATGCAAACCCTGCACTTCTGGCAAACTCACGGCACCGCCGTTGCGCACAGCTCGGTTTTCGACACCGTTGGGCGAGGTTCCGATTGCCAAAAAACAAGGCGGTCGACTGATTGCGGCGCACCTGAAATCCGAGCAGATCGATAGCAGGGGCCGAGCATCAGCGTCCGCCGTATCAACGCTACCACCGCCATCAAGCCATGACAAAGAGCGGCAAAATCTCATCCCCCTGCTGGATAGAGACCATCGAACCCGAACAGGCGTCGGCGGCATTGCTGGTAATGTATCGGCAGGTCGGCGCGGCACATAACAAGCTGCATAATCTCTACCGCGCTTTTTCGTTGCAGCCGCAGCCGCTGATTGCCGCTGATCGGCATTATCGGGATGTGCTGCATAATAAAAACAACCACTCGCCGCCGTGGCTGCTCGAACTGCTCGCCAGCCAGGCGGCTATTATCGCCGATTGCGACTACGCGCTACGCAACCACGGCGCCAACTTCAAAGCCCTGCTGGGTGATGCGCACAAGGCCGATGCCATGCTGCAAGCGGTGCGTGAAGATTGCTTTGACGACCGCGCGCTGTTTACCGGGAAGCAGGCGGCATTGTTGCAATACGGCGCCCGGTTATGCCGCGCACCCGAGTCGATGCGCGAACAGGATATCAACGCCCTGCGCACAGCCGGCGCCGACGATACGGAAATTCTCGAGGCGGTGCAGGCGACCTCCTGCTTCGCCTATTGGGTGCGGTTTATCAACGCGCTGGGGATTCGGCCGGACGGGGAATCCGACGATGTGTCCGCCGTGCAGACCAGCCAATCGGAGAGTGCTGCTGATGGGAAAACATAGCGTCGCCGGTCGGGTCGACCGATCTACTCTGGCGGCATTCGAACGCGACGGCGCGATACGGCTCGAAGCGGTGATCGCCGATGCAGTCGTAGCCGCGCTGCGGGATTCGGTCGATGCCGCCTGCGCGCAATCGGAAAACTATTTCCGGCGGCAGCGGGTGTGGGAATACGACCCGGTGTGCCGCGACTATTGCCTCGATTCGACAGCGGCACAACTGGCCGCGATGCTGATGCGGTCAAGCAAGGTCAATCTGCTCTACGACCAGGTGTTTGCAAAAGCAGCCGCCGGCCCCGCCACCCCCTGGCACAACGACCTGCCCTACTGGCCGGTGCGCGGCGGTCCGGTGATTAGCGTGTGGCTGGCGCTGGATGCGGTCAAATTTGAATCGGGGGCGCTTGAGTTTATTGCCGGGTCGCACCGATGGAATCGGTGGTTTCAGCCTTTTATGACGCAAAACGACGGCAGCGTCGACGCCGTTTATGCCGGCACCGACGCCCTGTTTGAGCCGCTGCCCGACTTCGAAGCCGAACGCGGTCAACACACCATCCTGTGCTGGGAGATGGCGCCCGGCGATGTGCTGGTATTCGACGCGCTGGTCGTGCATGGGGCGCGTGCGAATCGATCGGGCGGTATCCGGCGAGGCTACGCGGTGCGCTATGCCGGCGACGGCGCCACCTACCACACCAGCGCCGAGGTCAACCCCAGGATCACCAACCCCACGCTGCAACAGGGCCAGGCGCTGGACAGCGCGCAATATCCGGTCGCCTGCCGCCGCTAAGCGGCTAGTGGCCGCCGGCTTGCAGCCCGCCCTTGCGCGTGCGCTCGGCAATCACGCGCCGCATCCAGTCGGGGTCCATTTCCGGCACCGAAGACAGCAACAGCTCGGTGTATTCGTGATAAGGCGGCGCAAAGATGTCATCCTTGGTGCCCTGCTCGACGACCCGGCCCTGCAGCATAACGACTACGCGGTCGGCAATCGCCTTGACCGTCGCCAGGTCGTGCGTGATAAACAGGTAGGCCAGGCCCAGCTCCTGCTGCAACCGATCCAATAGCCGCAAAATCCCCTCCGCCACCAGCTGATCGAGCGCCGACGTGACTTCGTCGCAAATCACGAACGCCGGGTTTGCGGCCAGCGCCCGCGCGATGCACACGCGCTGCTTTTGCCCGCCGGATAATTCGGCCGGCAATCGATCAAGAAATTGGGCCGGGCTGAGCTCGATCATGTCCATCAATTCCGCCAACCGCCGCTTTTTCTCCGCACCTTCGAGATGCAGATAAAACGACAGCGGGCGGCCGATGATGTCGCGGATGCGGTGATGCGGATTGATCGCGGTATCCGGCATCTGGTAGATCATCTGAATCTGCTGTAGTTGACGATTGCTGCGCGCGCGATAATCGGCCGGCAACACCTCACCGTCGAATATCACCCGGCCAGTGTCCGGCCGCAAAAGCCCGGTTATCACCCGCGCCGCCGTGCTCTTGCCGCTGCCCGATTCGCCGACAATGGCCACCGTCTCACCGCGATGCACGGCAAAATCCACCGCGCTCAAGACCGCGCTGCCGCGCTGCGAATACGACGCCGTGACCGCTTCGACCCTGAGCAGCGGCGTTGCCGCAAGCGGGCGCGCCGGTGCTGTTTTGCGGAATGTTCTGACCGCCCACAGGGATTTTGTATATTCCTGCTGCGGGCGGTTCAACATCGTTCGGGTGGCCGATTCTTCGACCGATTCCCCATAGCGCAGTACCTTGATTCTATCCGCCATCTGCGCCACCACCGCAAGGTCGTGGGTTATGTAGATCGCCGCCGCGTTGAATTGCGCGATAATGTCTTTGATGGTCGCCAATACTTCGATCTGCGTGGTCACGTCGAGCGCGGTCGTGGGCTCGTCAAAAATGATCAGATCAGGCCGGCACGCCAGTGCCATCGCCGTCATTGCGCGCTGTAATTGCCCGCCCGACACCTGATGCGGGTAGCGAAACCCGATCCGATCGGGGTCCGGCATTTTAATCCTGGCATACAACTGCCGGGCATCGGCGTAGGCCTGGGCGCGGCTGCCGAGGTCGTGCTTGACCACCGCCTCACTGAATTGGTCGATCAGCCGGTGCGCCGGATTGAACGCAGCGGCGGCGGATTGGGCGACATGCGCAATCCGCGCACCGCGCAGCCGGCGTTTTTGTTCTTCACTGGCGGTGATCAGATCGAGGCCGTCGAACTTGATGCGGCCGCTCTCGATGCGGCAGCCGGGCTTGGCATAGCCCATCGCCGCCAGGCCGATGGTCGATTTGCCGGCACCGGATTCGCCAATCAGGCCCAGCACTTCACCGCGATGCAGGCGGAAATCGACACCATTGACGATGCGGTGCCAGCGCTCCTCGCTGAAACCGTCGATGCACAGCGCTTTTACGTCGAGCAGCGGCCGGTCGGCGTCAGCCGTCATCTTGATGCCTCATTCATCTTTGAGCCCGCTGGTTTGGTGCAGGAACCAGTCGACGACAAAATTAACCCCGATGGTCAACACCGCAATCGCCGCCGCGGGAATCAGCGGCGTATACTGTTCAAAGGTAATCAGATCCGCCGTGTCGCGCACCATCGAACCCCAGTCCGCGGTCGGCGGCTGGATGCCGAGGCCGAGAAAACTCAGTGCGCTGATAGTCAAAAATACGAAACAAAACCGGATGCCGAATTCGGCCGCCATCGGCGCCGAAATATTGGGCAGTATCTCGCGCACGACAATCCACGGCAGCTTCTCGCCGCGCAATCTGGCGGCTTCGACATAGTCCATGACGACCACGTTGAGGCTCACCGCGCGGGCAATGCGAAACACCCGGGTTGCATCCAGCAAGCCGATGATCAGCACCAGACTGAGAATCGAGGTGCCGAAAATCGACAGCAGCAGCATGGCAAAAATCAGCGCCGGGATGGCCATGAACACATCGACGATGCGGCTCAACAGCTGATCGGCCCAGCCGCCGACGACCGCCGCGATGATGCCGAGCGCCCCGCCCAGCAGGAATGCATAGACCGTCGTCACCAACGCCACTCCGACCGTGTTGCGCGCACCGTAAATGATCCGGGTCAGCATATCGCGCCCCAGATTATCCGTGCCCAGCAGAAACTCACCGCTCCACTGCAGGTATTTTTTACCGACAATTTCGGACTCGCCAAAAGGCGCAATCAACGGTGCGAAAATCGCCGTGAGCACATAGACGAGAATCACCAGCAGGCTCAGTTTGGCGCTGATTGGCGCGGCAATCAGCGCCTTGATCGCGCGCGCCGTACGGGAGGTTTTTGCGCCCTCGAGCGGCGTCGGCTGCGGTGGTGCCGTCGACGCGCTCATTTGGGGTGCAGCAGCCGCGGGTTGGTCAGAATCGACAGGATATCGGCGACCAGATTCAAACCGACGTAGGTGGCGGCAAAAATCAAACAGCAGGCCTGCACCACCGGCATATCGCGCCGCTGCACCGCGTCGACCAGCAATTGGCCGAGCCCCGGATACACGAACACGACCTCGACCACGACCACGCCGACCACCAGATAGGCCAGATTCAGCACCACCACGTTGACGATCGGCGCCCAGGCATTGGGCAGCGCGTGGTGGAGGATGATCCAGGATTTTTTCATCCCCTTGAGCGCCGCCATCTCGATGTAGGGGTGCGATAACAGACTAATGATCGCGGCGCGCGTCATGCGCATCATGTGCGCAATCGACACCAGCGACAGCGTGATCGCCGGCAGCAGGGTTTTTTCCAGCCGCTCGAACCAGGTCGTATCGGCCTGGATATTCGACAGACTCGGAAACCAGCCGGCTTTTACCGAGACAAACAGGATCAGAATGTAGGCGACAAAAAACTCGGGCGTCGAAATCGAGGTCAGGGTTAGCGCATTGACACTGCGATCGTACAGCGAATTGCGATACAACGCCGCCAGAATCCCAAGCGCCAGCGCCAATGGCACCGCGATGCAGGCGGCAAACGCCGCCAGGAAAAGGGTATTCGAAAAGCGCACACCGATGAAGTCGCCGATTACCCGGCCATTGCCGATCGAGGTGCCAAAATCGCCCTGCAAAATACCGCCCAGCCAACGGATGTAGCGCGTATGTGCGGGCAGATCGAGGCCCAATTGCCGGCGCAACGCGGCCAGCGTATCGGGGGTGGCGGCCTGCCCCAGAATCGCCTGCGCCGCATCGCCCGGCAGCATCGAGACGCCGAGAAAAATAATCAGCGAAACCACAAACAGAATCAACAGGCCGAGCGCAATCCGCTGCGCCAGCATGCGGACGATAGGGTTCACGCGGTCACCTTTACCGGGCGCATGCGTCCGCGTGTGCTGCCTGTCGCGACCCGATAGCACGCATCGACGCTAACCGAGCAATTCCCGCAGGCGCTGATTGACCCGTGCCGTCATATCCCGCCCGCCGGCCTCAAGCCAGGCATCGGCATCGGAGCGCTCGCACAGCCCCGGATACCAGTTTTCGGTTAAAAATCGCTCCTGGGTGTGGTCGTCGGTCAAATACGCATTATCGTGGGCGGCACGCCTGACCACCTCGAGCGCAATCGTATCCGCGGTCACGTCCACCCCGGCCGCCATCTTGCTTGACCAGCCGATCAGCTCGTCACACAGTACCAGCAGTTGCAGCGAGCCGGTCCGACCGCCGGACAAAAACCCGAGGTTATGCACAAACGGCGTCGAGGCCAGCGCTGCGATTGCCAGGTTGGCGCCCGCTTCGGCCGCCGCCTGGGCATCGAATTGGTGTGAATCGGAGCAGCCCGCACCCACCCATGACGGGATGCCAATCGAGCGAAAATAATCGCTGGCACCGAGCCCCGCCAGCATGTACTCGGGCGACCCATACGCCAGATTCGCCTGGCGCAGGTCCATCGGCAGGATGGCGGAGCCACTCATGACCGGCGCCCCGGGCTCAACCAGCTGGTGCACGACGATGCCGGCAATCGCCTCGGCGGAAGACTGCGCGATCGCACCGGCATTGGAGATCGGGCAGGACATGCCGGGAAAGGTCGCCGGATAACAGACCACCGGGATGCGCCAGCGCGCGCAGTTGATCAGTCTAAGGCATAGCTCTGCGGGCAGCTTAAGCGGCGATACCGGCCCCATCAGTTCGAGGCAGACCGGTTTATCGGCCATCCGACTCCAGCCGCCGGTCATATCGGCGATCAGGTTCAGCATGCGCTCCTGAATGACTTCATCATGCGCCAGCAATGCCGCCGGCTTGCTGCAATGCTCATACATCGCGCGCACCGTTGCGACGACTTCATCCTCCGGCGGCACCTCGCTCGGGTAGCCGAGCGAACACACCATATCGATATTGGCCAGTTGCTGGCACAGTTTCGCGGTTTCTCGAATATCGTCCAGTCGGCAGGGCCGCAGCTCGCCGCTGCGAAAGTCGAGAATGCGGACGCAGTTATGCCCCGGGCAAAAACTCGCCATCCGGCTGGCGGTATCCACCCGCAGATTGCCGTCCTGATCGTAGAGCCGGATGCGGTCGGGAACGCTGGCGATCGCCCGCTCAACCAGCTCCGGCATCAGGTGAATACGCCCGTCGCTATCCTGACGACAGCCGTGCTGCTTGACCAGCAAATCGCGCGTCGGCTGATGCTCGATGATGACCCCGACCTGCCACAGGATAGACTTGACCGTCGCGTGGATACGCGCCGCCTGCGACGCATCGACCAGCTCGAGTGCGACGTGTTGCGTCAGTTTGGTGGTCGCATGGGCGGCATTGACCTTGCGCTCGGCCTTGGCCCGGTGCCCCCGGTCACCGCGGCGGCGGGTTTCGGCTGCACTCATCGCGACGCCGACGGTATCGGCAATTTCCGGCGGCGCGCATCAAGTCGTACCGGCCAGGTCAGCCGGGCCAGCAAAATCCGGCGACCCGCCGGCCGCCGGAACAGACTGCAAAACACCCTTCTCCCGGCGGTGCTTATCCGTTCAGCCACCACCGTTCAATCAGCTTATAGCCGTCGAACTCCCAGTTGCCGGCAACCGTCTCGGGCACGCCGACCTGCTCGCTGTGCGCCGAAATGTGGTTGGCAAAGGCGTGGATAACCGAGCCGCCATCATCGCGGCAAATGGCCTGCATTTCATAATACATTTGACGCCGCTGGTTATCATCCAGCTCAGCGCGTGCCGCGACCAGCAGTTGATTGAAACGCTCGTTTTTCCAGAAGGTTTCATTCCAGTTGGAGCCCGCCGAGTACCCCTGGGTAAACATCCAGTCTTCGGTTGGGCGCCCGCTCCAGTAGCTCGCACACCACGGGTGTTTGAGCCAGACGTCCGACCAGTAGCCGTCGTCAGGAACCCGTTTGGGGGTCAGCTCGATACCGGACTGTTTGGCGTGTTCGCTGAACAGCACCGTGGTATCGACCGCGCCGGCATACAGCCCGTCAGACGCACTCAATTCGACCTTGAGGCTGCTCAGCCCGGCCTGCTGCAAATGCCACTTTGCTTTCTCCGGGTCGTATGTACGCTGTTCGAGCTCGGCGTTGTAGTAGCGATTTGCCGGTGAAATCGGGTGGTCGTTGCCAACCAGACCATAGCCGTTTAACACCTTTTCCAGCACCTCTTCCCGGTCGATCGACAACTTGAGCGCCATGCGCACGTGGTTATTGTCAAACGGCGCGAGATCGGTGCGCATCGGGAAGGTGTAGTGCTGGGTGCTGGTGATATCCAAAATGCTCAGCCGCGGGTTGAGAGCCAGCAAATCGGCGGTGGTCGCATCGACATCGCCGATGACATCCACCGCATCGGTGACCAGCGCATTTTGTCGCGCGGTCGAATCGGCGATGGTCAGAATTTCCGCCGAGTCGACGAATGCCCGATCCGACAGATAATAATTGGGATTCCGTTTCAAGCGGGAATATTGCCCCGGTTCGAACTCTTCGAGCATATAGGCGCCATTGCCGATATCGAACGTCTCAATCCGGCCGTCTTTTGCCGGCAGTATGGACAGGGAACTGGCGCTTAAAATAACCGGAAAATCGACGCTGGGTGATTTCAGCTTCAACTTGACAACGTGGTCGCCGTCGCTGGTCATGCTGACGATTTCTTCCATAAAGGACTTCATCGCCGAGGCCGAAGCGTCGCCGCGATGGCGGTCGAGCGAGGCGATAACATCGTTGGCCGTCAGCGACTTGCCGTTGTGGAATTCGACCCCGGTGCGCAGTTTGAAAATCCATTCGGACGGGTCGGCGCCCGGCTCGAAAGACTCTGCCAGCAGCGGCGCCAACCGGCCATCCGGGCCCACCTCGGTGAGACAATTATGCATCGCGTAAAACAGAAAATTGGTGTGCCCGCTGGTCAGCTGGGTCGGGTCGAGTCGATCGGTTGACGACCCTTGCACGGTTGCCACCCGCAAATGCCCGCCCCGCCGGGGGGTTGCCGCCTGCGCACTGCCGCCGATCAATGCGGACGGAATGGCCGAAGCCAGGCCGAGTACGCCGGTTTGCTGTAAAAAATCACGTCTCGATACATTGCCGGTATACCGATCGCCGACATACCGCTGGGATTTCGATCTATTCGATGGTTTCATCATTCCTCCGTACGGGTTTTACCAGGACACCGCCTGCGAAAATGCAGTCGGCTGCTTCATCGCGGGTTAATCAATCAAATACGCAGCAATAGTCGCACATTTGATCTGAAATCTCAAAACATAAAAACGCGCCGGCTTTAACCCCAAAATTATTCCGCCCGTGAGCGCAGATTTGCATTAGGATGCACGGTTTCACCCATGCCATCCGGTGCCGATTATCCTGCCTCGATTCGCTTTTTATTCCAAATACGCGGGGCTGGCGTTTTTTTTCCTGCTGCAAGCCCTGCCGCGCGGGATGATGCTCTCGATCATCCCGCTGCAGGCGCTGGAATTGCTGGGCAGCCCGCGAGATGCCAGTGCGCTGCTGTTCATCGTCGCGGTCGGCGGCATCATCGCGGCTCTGGTGCAGCCGCTGGTGATCAAACTGGTCGGGGTTTACCGCGCCTTCCTGTTCTCCTGCGCGGCCATGATCGCATCGGCGGCGCTGATGTCGCTGGATCAGGTGACCATTTTTTCTATCGGCCTGTTCTGCCACGCGTTTTCCATCGCCTCGGCGGAAGTGGTGCTGTCCCTGCTGGTGCTGACCAAAATTCCGCGCAATGAGTTGACCGGGTTTGAGCCGCTGCGGATCGTGTTTACCGTAGTGGCGCTGACCATCGGCCCTTTTCTCGGGGTGTACCTCGAACGCAACGTGGCACACGCGCTGCCCTTTGTCCTCTGTGCGCTGTGCACGCTGGTGTCGCTGGGGTGCTTTCATCGACTCGGGCTGCGGCACCTGCCATTTCGCGCCCCGACCTCTGCCGGCGTCAATCCGCTCAATCACCTGGCGCGGTATTTCAAGCAGCCGCGGCTGGTGCTGGCTTACAGCCTGACCATGGCGCGCTCCTGCTGGTGGACCATGTTCGTGATCTATACGCCGATTTATGCCACCGCTTCGGGGCTGGGTGAGCTGACCGGCGCGGCGCTGGTATCGATTGGCACCGCCTGGACTTTTTCGGTGCCGCTGTGGGGGTGGGTTGCGCGGCGTTACGGCGTGCGCAAAGTGCTGGCCCTCGGGTATGCCACGACCGGCCTGTTCAGCCTGTGCGTTTACGGACTGGCCGCGATGCCGTTGACGGCATCGGTGCTGCTGGTTATGTCGGCGCTGGGCGCCACGATGCTGGACGGGGTCGGCAACGTGCTGTTTTTCCGCGTAGTCCGCGCGCATGAACAGGCCGCCATGTCGGCCATATTCGTGACCTACCGCGATACCGGGCAGATACTCACGCCGGGGCTGTTTGCCGTACTGCTGCACTACTTTGCGCTGCCGATGGTGTTTGCGACGGCAGCGCTATGGATGTTCACCGCCACCGGGTTTTGTCGCTACATTCCGGCGCGGCTGCGGTGAGCATCCGTTATGGATTTTGACCGGCGTTTTGTTTGCTGATTGATATTAGCCAACGGTTACTATAGGCCAATGGCTTACCTGATATTAGCCAATAGCATACTTGATGTATGCCAATGGCATACTTGATATATGCCAATGGCATACCTGATATATGCCATTGGCATACCTGATATTAGCCAATGGCTACCTGATTTGGCCAACGCCGACCCGGGCTAAAAAACCGGCACAAACTGCTGTTTGCTTTCGGGCCATCCTGCTTTGGGCACGACGGCGTCCAACCGATTACCCGTCTGCGCTTGCGCAACCTCGGGCCTCGGCGCGCGCGCCTGTAGCACATCACGAATTCTCTTGACGGCCAGTTTCTCAAGATACGCCAATTCAAAATCAATGCCGACAAAATTCCTGTTTTCCCGCAGCGCCGCGACGCCGGTGGTTGCACTGCCGCAGAACGGGTCGAGCACAATGTCGTTCTCATGTGTGCAGGCCAGGATAATTCGCTGCAACAGCAATTCGGGTTTCTGGGTCGGGTGTTTGCCGTATTTTTTCTCTCCCTTCCGCGGCGTATTGATCGCCCACACACTGCGCATCTGCCTGTCCGGCTTCTTAATGAAATCGCCCGCCCATGCCGTTTTTTTCATCACTTGATAATTGAATGTGTGCTTTGCCTGCTTTGTTTTGCGCGCCCACAGCAAGGTCTCATGGCTGGCGGCAAACATTCTGCACGCCAGATTGGGAGCGGCATTCGGCTTGTACCAGCAGATTTCGTTAAGCACGTGCCAGCCCTGGCGCTGCAAGGCAAAACCGCAGGCATAAATCGAATGATAGGTGCCCGAAATCCACAACGACCCGCTGTCTTTCAAAACCCTGCGGCACGCCGCAATCCAGTCATAGTGAAATTCAAAGTCCTGTTCTATTCCCCGGCTTTTGTCCCACCCGCCCTTATTGACACTGGCTCGCCGCCCGGCATGGCACGTAAAGCCGTTATTGGAAAGATTGTACGGCGGGTCGGCAAAAATCAAATCAATGCTGTTGTCCGGCAGGCTGTTCAGCACCGCTATCGCCTCGCCGTTGACGAGGCGCGCATTGGCCTGAGTGTCGGCCTGGGTGTCGGCCTGGGTGCAATCGGGTTTGGGTTTTTTCACCGGCATCACGCAGCCAACTGTCCTCTTGTTTGGTACGGCAATAGGGATGGGATAGTCAATGCGCCCATAGCCGCGGTAGCACGCGGCGACCCGACAGCGCGGATGGCACCCATAGCCGGACGCCGCAGCAAACAGCGCGGCGCCGGCGGGGCGGCGTCAATTACCTGCCGGTCACAGCGACAATCGTGTCGCGGGTGATGTCGACGATTTCGTCCAGCGTCGATTCGTCGGTGGACAGCGGCGGCGCGAGGCAGATGACTTCGTTGCGCACGCGCGTGAACAGTTTGCGCTCGAGCAGCGCGGCGGAGAGTTTTGCGCCGAGGCCGAAGTCGGCCTCGAACCAGGCCTTGCTGTCCTTGTCGGCGACGATTTCGACGCCGCACATCAGCCCCAAACCGCGCACGTTGCCGACGTGCGGCAGGTCGTCCAGCGCCTGGTGAAGGTTTTGCAGCAGTTTTTTGCCCTTGACCGCGGCCTGGCCCGGCAGGTCTTCCGCCTGAATGATATCCAGCGTTGCCAGCGCCACGGCGCAGCAGGTGGGGTGGCCGCTGTAGGTATAGGCGTGCATCCACGGCTTGGCGCCCGAGGTAACCGTGGCGGCAATTTCATCGCTGAGGCCGATGCCGCCCAGCGGTACGGCGCCGGACGTGATGGATTTGGCAAACTGAATCAGGTCGGGCTGTATGCCGTAATGCTCCAGCCCAAACATCGGGCCGGTGCGGCCAAAGCCGGTAATCACTTCATCCGACACCAGCAGCACTTCGTACTGATCGCAGATTTCCCGGATGCGCTGAAAATAGTCGTCCTGCGGCACAATCACACCGCCCGCGCCCTGCACCGGCTCGGCGATAAACATGGCGACGGTTTCCGGCCCCTGCTTGAGAATTTCTTTCTCCAATTCGTTGGCGGCGGCAATGCCCTGGGAAGAGCCGTCGGTCGGCATCGGGTAGTGATACGGGTCGGGTGCCGGGATGTGGCTGAAACCGGGAATGCGCGGCTCAAACTGTGGCCAGTAGCTGCTGATGCCGGTGGCGCACATGGCGGCGAAGGTCACCCCGTGGTAGCCCCAGATGCGCGAGATGACTTTGGTTTTTTCCGGCTTGCCTTTCGCCTTCCAATAAAAGCGCGCCAGCTTGAAATTGCTGTCGGTGGATTCACCGCCGCCGGAGGTGAAGTAGAAGTTGTTGATATTCGGATAGGTTATCTCGGCCAGGCGTTCGGCCAGCTCGATTGCCGGGCGGTTCGAGCCGCCGGTATAGCTCGAGCTGAATGCCAGCTGCGACATTTGCCGGTGGGCGGCGTCGGCCAGCTCTTTGCGCCCGTGCCCGGCGCTGACATTCCACAGGCAGGACAGACCGTCGATAAAGCGGTTGCCGTCGGCGTCGAACAGGTGCGAGCCCTCGCCGCGCACCCAGACCCGGCCATCGACATGGCCGGCGGTATGGTGCAGCGGATGAATCAGATGCTGCTGATCTTTATTCAGCAGTTTGGCATTGGTCAGTGGTGCGTTCATAAGCGTAATGGGTGGTTGAAGGGTCAATTAAAGTTGAATCGCAAATTATCCGACCCCCGCCGGCGTTTTGCAAGCACAAACCGGCCACTCACCACCCGCGCCGCCTGTACTCAACCGCCACGCCTGCCCTATACTTGCACCATGCCCCACACCTGTGCTCCACCGTCGCCGTTACTGCCCATCCCGCCAGCCGCCCCCCGCCAGCCGCAACCGGGGCATCCCGGACACCGGACGGCGCGCCTGTCCCGTTGCCGGCGGGCGTCAGTGGCCGGGGGCACACCGCATGGACTTAAGCCCGCTGCATCTCGCCGGCAGCATTGCCGTGCTGTTGTGGGGCAGCTATATGCTCCGCAGCGCGGTCGAGCGGGCCTTTTCGACCGAGCTGCGCAAGCTCATTATCGCGGCGACGGCGTCCAGATTCCACGCGCTGATATGCGGCGCCGTCGCCGCGGTGGTGATGCAAAGCGCGACCGCGACCATCCTGCTGACCGCCTCTTTTATCGGCAGCGGGCTGCTGTCGCTGCCGCTGGCGGTGGTGATCATACTGGGCGCGGATGCCGGCTCGGCGCTGGCGGTGCGGCTGCTGTTTTTCGATTGGTCGATACTCTCGCCGCTGTGCCTGTGCGGCGGCATCAGCCTGCATCTGCTCAGCCGCCCCTGGCGCTGGCGGCAGTTCGGCCGGGTGTTGATTGGGCTCGGGCTGATCCTGCTGTCGATCCGGTTGATGCGACAGCAGATCCTGCCGCTGAGCAGCAGTGCGGCGGCGAGCGATCTGCTGCTGGCGTTAAGCGCGGTGCCGTGGCTGTGCATGCTGGCGACCGCCCTGCTGACCTGGCTGGCGCATTCCAGCATTGCGGTGTTGCTGGTGGCCGGCACGCTGGCGCAAACCGGCCTGATACCGCCGCAGTTGGCGGTGCCGATGCTGCTCGGCGCCAACATCGGCGCCGGGTTGATTGCCTGGCCGCTGGTTGACCGCCGACAGTTGGATATCCATGCGGCAGTGTTGACCAATCTGCTGCTGCGCAGTGCGCTGGCGGTGACTGCGCTGCTGCTGCTCGAGCGCATCCTGCCGCACATCGGCCTGCTGAGCCGCCAGCCCGGTGAGCAGATCATCTATCTGCACCTGCTGTTCAACGGCCTGCTGGCGTTGCTGTGCACCCCGTTTGCCGGCAGCATTGCCGGCCCGGTCAAGCGTTTTATCGAATCCCGACAGCCGGCCGACAATCGCCTGTCGATCGACCCCGGCAGCGGGCTGGATGCGGCCCATATCGACCACCCCACGCTGGCGCTGTCCAGCTCCCGGCGCGAGGCCATGCGGCTGGCCGACAACACCGAGTCGCTGTTTGCGCGCGCGCTGTCGATGTTCGAGGCCGGTGATCGCGCGGAAATAGACCGCCTGGCGGCGCTCGACCAGGAGATCAACGCCCGCAACAAAGCCATCCAGCGCTATCTGTCCGAAGCGCGGCGGCATATCCGCGAGCACCGGCAGGAGCAGCAGTTGGATGAAATTCTGCAATTTGCCACCTGCATGGAGAATATCGGCGACAGCGTGGCCTACGATCTGGCGCGCCTGGCGAACAAACGGCTGGGCCGGCAGGTGCGGCTGTCCAGCAAGGGACGGGATGAACTGGCGTTGATCCACGCCGAGCTGCTGAGCCTGCTCCAGCTGACCGTCAACGACTTCGCACTCGGGCAGGCAGCGGGGATAGAACTCACCAAAACAAAAATCGACACCATTGAGCAGCAGTGTGAAGCCAGCATCTCCAACCACCGGCTGCGTCTGAGTGACCGCCGCGCCGAGAGCCTGAGCTCAAGCTCGATCCACCAGGATACCGTCCGATCGTTTCTGCAAGTATTGAGCTACATCAAAAACTGCCGTTATCCGGCGCCGCCGGACGCGCCGGCAACCTGACCCCGGCGGCGCGGCCCCCACCCCGGGCCGGCGGCCAGCACCGGCCGCACTGCACTCACCGCGGGCGATCACGCTGGCCTGGAGCGGCGTTTGGCGCTACACTGTCGCGCTCGGATTCGTCTCGGCGAATCCGTGCCGAACCGGAAATTGACCATGCCCGCAACCCACACACCGGCCGCTACCGTTGCGCCTGCGCCTGCGCTCGATTCAAACCGTCTGGTGGTGCTGGCGTTTTACAAATTCGTCCGCCTCGAGCACTACCGCTGCCTGCGCCGGCCGCTGCTGTCGCTGATGCAGCGGCACCGCATCAAAGGCACCATCCTGCTGGCCTGCGAGGGCCTCAACGGCACCGTCGCCGGCGACGGGCGGGCGCTACAGCGGCTGCTGCAATGGCTGCGCCGACAACCCGGGCTGGCAGATCTGCGCTGTCATCGATCCTTTACCGACACGCCGCCGTTTCGGCGCAGCAAAGTCAAGCTGAAACGGGAAATCGTCACGCTGGGCGTCGCCGGCATCGACCCCGTGCAAACCCCGGGGAGCTATGTCGAGCCGGCCGACTGGAACGCGCTGCTGGACGACCCGGCGGTGCTGGTGATCGACAACCGCAACGAATATGAGATCGCCGCCGGCACCTTCCGCCATGCGGTCAATCCGCATACCACCCGCTTTCGCCAATTCCCCGCGTATGTGGCGCACCATCTGCACCCGTCGCGGCAGCGGCAAGTGGCGCTGTTCTGCACCGGCGGGATTCGCTGCGAAAAGTCGGCCGCCTACCTGAAGCAGCAGGGGTTTGAGCAGGTGTATCAGCTGCAAGGCGGCATCCTCAATTACCTGGCAACGGTGCCGCAGCCGCAATCCCGCTGGCAGGGGGATTGTTTTGTGTTCGACGATCGGGGCGCCCTCGCGCCGCAATTGAACGCCGGCAGCTACACGCCCTGCCGCACCTGCCGACAGCCCATCAACCGACCGCAGCAACCCGGCGAACCCGACGGCACCGGGCCGGTCTGCCCCGACTGTCGGCAACCCTCGAAGCGGCAAGGCGCCCGTGCGCGCGCTGATCGAATCAGCGCATAAGCGGCAGCGGCCCGGCGCGGCATACAAACCCGGCCCGGCATGAACAACCGGCCGATTATCCTGCTGGCGGTGGCGCAGACCCTGGCCTGGGCCAGCCTGTATTATCTTTTCCCGGCGCTGCTGCTGCATTGGGAAACCGCCCTCGGCTGGTCCCGGGTCGAATTGACCAGCGCCATCACACTCGCCGTATTCATCTCGGCGCTGGTATCCCCGCTGGCGGGGCGGTTGATCGACCTGCACCAGGGCCCGCTGTTGATGACCGGCAGCACGGTGGTCGGCGGCCTGTGCCTGCTCGCGTTGGCGGAGGTGACGGCGCTGTGGCAGTTCTACACGGTATGGGGCGTGATCGGCGTGATGCTGGCCGGCTGCCTGTACGACCCGTGTTTTGCGCTGATTACCCGAGCGCACGGCGCGCGCGCCAAACACGCCATCATCCTGGTCACGCTGATTGCCGGATTTGCCAGCAGCATCAGCTTCCCGCTCAGCCACGTGCTGGTCGAGGCGGTCGGCTGGCGCAGCACGGTGCGGATTTTTGCCGCAATGGCGATATTGGTTGCCGCGCCGTTGATGTGGCTGGGTGCGCGGCGCGTCAATCGGTGCACCGAGCGCGACGCTGCCGAAACCCACCGCCGCCAACCGGGCAGGAGCCGGCTGTGGCCGGTGTTTTCGCCGAATGCGGTCTTCTGGTGTCTGGGGCTGAGCTTTGCGATGATGGCGCTGTCGCATGGCGTGGTACTGCATCACCTGCTGCCGCTGCTGGATGAACGCGGCATTGCCGCCGGGGTGGCCATCCTGGCGGTGTCGCTGATCGGCCCGATGCAGGTTGTCGGCCGGCTGGTCATACTGGCAGCCGAGCGATACGTATCCAATGCCGCCATCACAATCGGCTGTTTTGCCGTCGTCGGCCTCTCGGTGCTGCTGCTATCCGCCGCCACGGCCGACCGACCGGCATTGCTGCTCGGCTTCGTGGTGCTGTTTGGCGGCGGCTACGGCGTGGTCAGCATCATTCGCCCGTTGATTGCACGCGATGTGCTGGGCGCCGACAACTTCGGCGACAAAACCGGAGCATTGGCGCTGCTGTATCTGGCGGGCGTGGCGGCGGCGCCGTATTTCGGCTCGCTGGTGTGGCGTCTGGGCGGCTATCGGCTGCTGCTGTGGGTGTTGATTGTGCTGCTGGCGGTCGGTCAGGGGCTGTGCCTGGCGGCCCATCGTCGAGCGCGGCGGCGCAGTGCCGCCTAAAGGAGCGCGGGCTTTCCAGCCCGCGAAATATAAATAAACACAGGCAGGAATGCCTGTGCTCCTGTCCCAATTCAACTGTTGGTACGGTATATAATCAACGCCGTTTCATTCTCAGGCCGCGCAATCGGCTACGATATGCGGTCAGGCTGCCCCGACCGTGCGGGATGGCAATCGACTAACCGGGCTGATCGACATGCAGACTTATACCAAACCGGCCAGATGGAGCGACCCGGCTAACAAGCTGTTTCCGCATCAGGTGGGGTTCACCGCTCCGCCGCACGATTTCGACGCGGCGCCGAGCGATTTTTTGCGCCTGGCGCCGGCTACCGTCGGGGTGCACGGGCGCATGCTGCACTTGCCCGGCTATGCGCACGCGCTCGAACAGCGGCGGCAGAATTTCGATTTGCTGGAGGAGTTTGTCGAGTGCATGGCCAATAACGGCGCCGATGTGTGCGCGCAGGTCGGTACCAACTGGGTGCACGCCGGTGGCCGGACGCCGGACGAGATCCGCGCGCTTTGTGAGCGCATCAGCGATACCTACGCGACGCCGTTTCACATGGCCGGGTTGTGCCTGGTTGACGGGTTGCGCGCGCTGGGCGCGGAAAAGATTGCGCTGAATGCGGTTTATTATTGGCCCGACTGGCGCGACGGGATCGCCCGTTTTCTCCGTCAGGCCGGCTTCGATTTGGTGTGGTACGGCAACTTTGTTGACCAGGGGTTGTATCCAACGCAGCAGCAGGTCAACGATTTGACCTGGATATTCCCCACCGACGTGGCCGCGCGCTCGATGCAGCGGGTGGCCGAGCTGGCCCCCGACGTGGATGCCTATGCGGTCTGCGGGATGCCCAATTTCCGCGCCGCAAACGGCCTGCCGCGGCGCATGTCGGCCTGCGAGGTCGAGTTGGAGGCGCTGGTGGGCAAGCCGATTGTGGCCTCTGACAGCGCGCTGTACTGGCGCATTTTCAAAACCCTGGGGCTGGCGCCGGTTACCGCTCAGGGGCGGTTGCTGTCGACGCTGTCGCCGGCGGGGTAGTGCCTTTCGGTTTGCGTTGCCGGCGCCGGCATGAACAAAATTCTCGCCCTGTGGGCCGTCCCCCGCTCGACCTCGACCGCGTTTGAATGGATGATGCGCCAGCGCGGTGATATGACCTGCTTTCACGAGCCGTTCGGCGAAGCCTGGTATCAGGGCGAGCAGCCGCTGTGGCCGCGCGTGACGGCGGACAGTTTGCGCACGCCCGGCCTGACGCTGCACCGCGTTATCGACACGCTGCGCGCGGCGGCGGCCCGGGGCGCGGTGTTCACGAAAGACTTTCCGTTGTATATCGATCACTTGTGGGACGACGACTTGCTGAATATGTTCACGCACTCTTTTCTGATCCGCGACCCGGCCCGGACGCTGATGTCAATGTTTGCTCGATGGCCGGATTTTCACATCAAGGAGGTCGGCTTTGCCGAGCAGCGGGCGTTGTTTGACCGCCTGTGGGCGCACGACAGTCGTCCACCGCCGGTGATCGACAGCGACGATTTGCTCGCCGACCCGCAGCGCGTGGTCGCCGCCTGGTGCCGCGCGGTGCGGATTCCGTTTCTGCCGGCGGCGATGCGCTGGCAGCCGGGCGCGCGCGATGCGGTGAGCTGGTGGGACGGCGGCTCGTTTCATGCCAACCTGCGGGATTCCGACGGGCTGAAGCCGCAGCCGCGCCGGTATGCCGATATCGCCGCCGCGCCGCCGTGGGTGCAGGCGGTGTATCGGCAGGTGCTGCCGCATTACCAACATCTGTACGCGCAGCGGCTGGTGGTCGCGTGAGTGCGCACCGGCAAACCGGGGTGATTGTCTGCGGGGCGGTCGGGCACGGCAAGTCAACCTTGCTCGCGCGCCTGATTGACGCGGCCGACGACCGGGCGACGGAGCAGGTCGAGCGCAGCGCGCTGGCGGCGGTTTCGTATCGGTGTTTTGCGCTCGCCGGGCGGGTGTTTGGCGCGGTCGATATTCCGGATGACGACCGGCATCTGCGGCTGGTGGCCGCGGCCGCCGGTGATGCCGGGTTGGCGCTGGTTGTGGTGGACGCCGGCGCCGGCCTGCTGGCACGGACGCGCCTGCATACTTATGCGGCCGCGCTGCTCGGCGTGCGCCGCTGGCTGCTGGCGGTGAACGGGATGGATCGGGTGGATTACAGCCGCGCGGTATTTGACGCCGTGGTGGCGGATTATCGCGATTTCGCGCAGCGCGCCGGCATCGAGCGGGTGCGGGCGATACCGGTGTGTGCGGCCACCGGGGACAATGTTGCCTGTTTTGCCGCTGCTGACGCGACCGCTGCTGACGCGGCTGATGCTGACGCTGACACGCCGATGGCGTGGTACACCGGCCCGCGGCTGGCGGATGTACTGGTGGAAGAGGCCGCGCGCGCCGACCGGCCGACCGCAGCGCCGGTGCGCGCGCGCGCCGATCGCTTTGCCGCCCACGTGGTGTGGCTGGATGACGCGCCGCTGCTGCCGGAGCGCAGCTACCCGGCCCGCTTTGGCACACAGCAGGTCGAGTTGCAGATAACCGACCTGGTGCACCGGGTCGAGGTCGAGACGCTGGGCAAGGCGGCGGTGAAAACGCTGGACGCCAACCGGATAGGCTACTGCAAGCTGGCGCTCGACCGGGCGGTGGACGCCGACGACCGCCGCGCCGGGCGGTTTGTTATCAGCGACAAATTCACCCATGCCGCGGTCGGGGTCGGCATGGTCGATTTCGCGCTGCGCCGCGCCGGCAACGTCGTCTGGCGGGATATGAAGGTCGATAAGGCGGCGCGGGCGCGCGCCAACGGGCAAAACCCCTGCGTGCTGTGGTTTACCGGTCTGTCCGGCGCCGGCAAATCGACCACCGCCGACCGCCTGGAGCAAAAACTCCACGCGCTGGGCAAGCACACCTATCTGCTGGACGGCGACAATGTGCGCCATGGGTTGAACAAGGATCTGGGGTTTACCGCCGCCGACCGGGTGGAAAATATCCGCCGCATTGCCGAGATCGCCAGGCTGATGCTCGACGCCGGGCTGATTGTATTGGCGGCGTTTATTTCTCCGTTTCGCGCCGAGCGGCAAATGGCGCGCGCGTTGATGGCGCCGGGTGAGTTTGTTGAGATTTTTGTCGATGCCCCGCTGGCCGTGTGCGAGCAGCGCGACCCGAAGGGGTTGTATAAACAGGCGCGCAGCGGGGCGCTAAAAAACTTTACCGGCATCGACTCGGCCTACGAGCCGCCGGAAAACGCCGAAATTGTGCTGAACAGCGCCGGCGGGGATGCGGATGTACTGGCTGATCAGGTGATCGCGTATTTGTATGGCGACCGGTAGCGGCGGCCCTCACCCCGGCCCTCTCCCGGAGGGAGAGGGAGGTTCCGGTTATCCCGGGTCTGTCCGGCGACGGGTAGCGGCGGCCCTCACCCCGGCCCTCTCCCGGAGGGAGAGGGAGGTTCCGGTTATCCCGGGTCTGTCCGGTGCCGGGTAGCGCCGGCCCTCACCCCGGCCCTCTCCCGGAGGGAGAGGGAGGTTCCAGTTATCCCGGGTCTGTCCGGCGACGGCAAATCGACCACCGCCGACCGCCTGGAGCAAAAACTCCACGCTCTGGGCAAGCACACCTATCTGCTGGACGGCGACAACCTGCGCCATGGGTTGAACAAGGATCTGGGGTTTACCGCCGCCGACCGGGTGGAAAATATCCGCCGCATTGCCGAGATCGCCCGGCTGATGCTCGACGCCGGGCTGATTGTATTGGCGGCGTTTATTTCTCCGTTTCGCGCCGAGCGGCAAATGGCGCGCGCGTTGATGGCGCCGGGTGAGTTTGTTGAGATTTTTGTCGATGCCCCGCTGGCCGTGTGCGAGCAGCGCGACCCGAAGGGGTTGTATAAGCAGGCGCGCAGCGGGGCGCTAAAAAACTTTACCGGCATCGACTCGGCGTACGAGCCGCCGGAAAACGCCGAAATTGTGCTGAACAGCGCCGGCGGGGATGCGGATGTACTGGCTGATCAGGTGATCGCGTATTTGTATGGCGACGGGTAGCGCCGGCCCTCACCCCGGCCCTCTCCCAGAGGGAGAGGGAGGTTCCGGTTATCCCGAACAGGAGCACGGACATTCCTGTCCGTGTTTTTAAAATAAACGGGTTGGAAAACCCGTTCTCCTTTCCGGGGGAGAAGGCGGTTGTCGGCTTTAGCCCTCTCCCTGTGGGAGAGGGTTGGGTGAGGGGGAGGGCAGACACACATCTGTAATAGCCCGCCACCTGCCCCGCTGAGCGACAACCGGCATGGCTCGGCACCGGCCCACCGGTTGCGCTTCGGGGTTGCATCCACCCACAGAGTTTTTGCTTGTGTTTCGCGGGTTGGAAAACCCGCGCTCCGGTCGGCGGTCAGTCGCGGCGGGGTTGCAGCGGCGGCAGCGGGAACGGCGTGATGTTGTTGTCGGTGCTGTTGTCGGCGGCTTTGCCGATGATTTTGTTGGTGCCTTCTTTTTCTACTTCGTCGATGCGCACAACTGCGTGCAGCGGGATATGGGTGCGCTTGACCTGGCTGAACTCGGCCTTGAGGCGCTCTTCGGACGGGTCAACCACCAGCTTGGATTTTTCCCCGAAAATGATGTCCGCCACCTCGATGAATGCGTACAGGCTGCTTTGCGCTACCTCGCGTGCGTACAATTCGTACAATTGTCCGTGGTGGTGGAAGCGGATTTTGTAGATGCGCTTTTTCGACATGCTGTTTCCTCGGCATTGACTCGCCTGCCGGCGCCACCGGCGGGCCGATGTCGATTCGCCGGGGCCGGTCGGCGGTTGGTGCCGGCGTGGGCGGGGCGGTCAGTCGAATCAGTATACCACCAACCGCGCGCATCCATGCGCGTTGCACTGCCGCCCGGGCCGATGACCGCCGGCGGTCGGCGCATCGACTAGGCCGGGCGCACCGCCGGCTGCGCCTTCAACGCGCGGTATTGTTGCAGCAGCACCGGCAGCACGATCACCAGCGCCAGCAGATCGCTGTTGGTGCCCGGCGCCACCAGCAGCAGCCCGCCGACTGCCATGCCGAAGCGCCAGATGCCGGTCAGCGGCTGCAAATAATACGCCGACACCGCGGTGGCAATCGCAAACACGCCGATGGCGCAGGTGAGCGCCACTTGCAGGAAGGAGGACAGCGTGAAATAGCCGGGGATGACCAGCAGGATGGTGGGCGCATAGACAAACACCATCGGCACCATCAGCTTGCCCAGCCCGAGCGTGAAGGCGTTCAGGCCGGTGCGAAACGGGTTGGCATTGGCGATGCCGGCGGCCGCATAGGCCGAGGCGCAGACCGGCGGGGTGATCTCGGAAATGACGCCGTAATACAGCACAAACATGTGGGTTGCCAGCGCCGGCACGCCCAAATCGGCCAGCGCCGGCTGGGCGACCGCGACCAGCATGATGTACAGCGCGGTGGTCGGCAGCCCGGCACCCATCAAAATACAGGCGATGGCGATCATCACCAGCGATAAGAACTGCTGCAGCGAGGCCGGCGAAAACGCCGCTATCGGAATCCAGCCGATCAGCGCATGCAGGCCGACGGACAGGTCGGCCGCGCCGGAGGTGACCATAAACCCCAGCCGGAACCCGACCCCGGTGGTGTTGATGACGCCGACGACAATGCCGACCGCCGCCGATGCGGCGCCCACCGCCAGCGCGTATTGGACGCCGACGTGCATGCTGTCGAACAGTTGCCTGAACCGGCGCCGCTCGCCGTTGTGCAGGACCCCGACCACGACGCCGGCGGCGAGCACGCCGGCTATCAGCGGGGAAAAGCCTTCGCCGCTTAACGGCGACGCTTTCCAGAAAATAAACGCCAGCAGCGCGAACGGCACCGGCAGCGTGGCCGGTTGGCGCAGCGAGGTGAAGCCGACGACGATGCACAGGCTGATGCCGATAAACGCCGCCATGTTGGGCGAGTAGCCGGAAAACAGCACCATCAGCAGCGCCACCAGCGGGATGACCGTGAACCAGCCGGTACGCCAGACGACGACCAGATTGGGCAGTTGCGCTTTGCTGTAGGTCGCCAGCCCCAGCCGTTTTGCCGTGAAGTGGACGATCGACATGACGCTGATGTAGTGCATCGCCGCCGGTACGATGGCGGCAATCACGATGGTGGTATACGGCACTTCCAGATACTCGGCCATGAGAAAACTCGCGGCGCCCATGATCGGCGGCGTAATCTGCCCGCCGGCGCTGGCGGCCGCTTCGACGGCGCCGGCGAAATAGCCGGGGTAGCCCATTTTTTTCATATTCGGGATCGTCAGCGAGCCGGTGGACACCGTGTTGGCAATCGAGGAGCCGGAAATGGTGCCGAAAAAAGCCGACGAGACGACGCTGACCTTGGCCGGGCCGCCGGTGTAGCGGCCGGCTACGATCATCGCATTGTCAACGAAAAACTGCCCCAGCCCCATCCGTTGGGCGATCACGCCGAACAGCACGAAATGAAACACCACGGTGGACACCACCCACAGCGTCACGCCGAAGATGCCTTCAAACGGGAAATACATGTTGTTGATGAACTGCCGCCAATCGACGCCGGGGTGTTTCAGGATTTGCGCCGGCATGTACGGGCCGAACAGCGCGAAGATGATAAACACCAGGATGATCAGCGGTAGGATAACGCCGATTGTGCGGCGGGCGATTTCCAGGCAGGCGAGCACCAGAAAAGAGCCGAAAAAAACGTCCACGCCGCTCGGGTTGCCCTGCCGGAGCATTTGCTCCGGGATCGACCAGTCGAGCACCGCCACCCCGCGCCAACTGAGCCACAGAAACAGCGCGGCGGCGACGCCCAGCGTCAGCAGGAGCCAATCGTAGGCCGGCACGTTGCCCCAGACCAGGGCGCTGCGCGGGCGGTAGTCGAGGTAGTGCCGGTTGCGCAGCAGCGGAAAGCCGATGAAGATGAACACAAACAGCCCGGACAGGTGCAGCCCCATGTGGACGTAGTCCACCGGCGTGCCGAAGCCCGCAGTCCACAGGTGATACAGCGCAAACCCGATCGACAACCAATACAGCAGGCGGCCAAGCGATTGGCCGTTGTCGCGGGTTTGCAGGGCGGTGTCGTATTGCCGCTCCAGCGTTTGCAGATCCGGCGTCGGGTGGTCGGGCATCGTCGTTCGGTCGGCTATGCGACCTTAAAAAGGGCGTTATAAGGTGATTAAAAGGCGATTAAAAGATGATTAAAAAGGCGCTAAAAAGGGCGCTAAAACAGGCCGTAAAAAAGGGCAACAAAAAGAGCAGCAAAAAGGGCGGGGCGTCTGCCGCCACCGCCCCCGGATTGCGTCTGACTAATGCCGGTGGCTACAGCATGCCCTGCTCACGGTAAAACCGCTCGGCCCCCGGGTGCAGCGGCACGCCAATGCCGTCGATGCCGTCGAGTGCGGTTTCGAGCGTGATCACTTTGCCTTTGGAGTGGCCGTTGTCGAGCAGTTTGCGCGCCGTATCCGACCACAGCGCCTTGGTGACCTGATAGATCAGCTCGTCATCCTGTTTGGCGTTGGTGACCAGAATACCGCTGACCGCGACCGTATTGACGTCGTACTGCACGCCGGGGTAGGTGTCGGTCGGTATGGTTGACGGAATATAGTAGGGCACCGTCTGGTTGGCCTGCTTGACTTCCGCGTCGGTGAACGAGTACAGCTCCATGCCTTTGGTGTTGTCCAGCTGGATCATCGCGGAAACCGGCGTGCCGGCGGCATAGAAGTAGGCGTCCAACTGCCCGTCGGCGATGCGCTCGGCGCTTTGCGCATTGTTCAATTCGGCCTCGTTGATGTTGTCACGATTGACGCCGTGGTCGGCCAGGATCAACTCGACCGCAATCTGCGTGCCCGAGCCGGCCTGCGCGATGCCGACGCGCTTGCCTTTCAGGTCTACAAGCCCGTTCAGGCTGCTGCCTTTGGGTAGCACGAGGTGCAGATCTTCGGGGTACAGATTGGCGATAACCCGCAGATCGGGTTTGGCGGCGTCGGCAAATTTACCGATGCCGTGGTAGGCAAAATGCAGCGTGGCGGCGCCGGACAGCCCGGCTTCCATCTGCCCGGCCTGAATCGCGTTGACGTTATGCGCCGAGGCATTGGTGGACTGCGCCATCGCGACCAGCCCCGGGACGCCGCAATTGCCGCCCTTATCGCAGGCCCGCGACCCGGGCGGGTTGGAAATGGCATTGGCAATGATGCCGCCAATCGGGAAATAGGTGCCGCCGGCGCCGCCGGTGCCAATGCGAAAAAAGGTCATTTCCTGCGCGGTCGCCGCGCCGATCAAAACCGCGGTGAGCAGCAGAGCCGCCAGTCGTGTGGTGATGGATTGCATGTTGGTTTTCCGGTAGTGGTGGATTTTTGGTTGTCAATGCCAGCGCGCGGGTGGCGCTGCGTCGATTGGGAGTATAATGATTTAACCGGCCAACGCAAGCGAGGTGGGGCGGTGAAACCCGGCCTGATAACTTGCCTGATAACATGCGGGCCAGGCAGATGAACGGTTTTATCGTAGATTGATCAACGGCGCCCGGTTCGGCGGTGCGGTAAAATCGGGGTATCCGCCAGCCGATGCGCCGGATGTGCATGGCTGCTGCCGTTGGATAGCGGGGTGTCGCAAGGTTGTGCTGCTGCGGGTTGGTTCGCCGCATATCTGGAGAGGTGGCAGAGTGGTCGAATGCACCGGTCTCGAAAACCGGCAATCCTTCACGGGATTCGTGGGTTCAAATCCCACCCTCTCCGCCATGCGTCTTCGCCGCCCGGGCCGATGCCCTGTTGTCGGCGAGGGGAAGGGCGAACACGGGTTTTTTTCACGCCGGCGGCGGACGGGATGCGGCCGCCCGCCGGAGTCGTCAGGGCGCGCCTCTTTGGTAGGTGAGGTCAAACACCGTGTCGGTCATCCAGCGCTTGAAGTCCGGGTTGTCCATGAATTGGCGGAACAACTCGGTATCGTCTCTCATTATCGCGGTCATCACGCGCGACAGTGCCTTGCTGTGTTCGATGCGGGCATTGCGCTTGTCCGAGTTCTGTTGTGCGTTCCGGTAAGCGCGGTTCTTCGCCACCTGTACGGGCACGGTTTCGGTGATCAGCTGCATCACCCGGTCGGTGTCCCCCCAGGTGATGTTGCCGAAGTGCTCGTTGAAGCTCCGGATGATGTTTGACAGCCGATCCAACTCGGGCTCGGTGCGGTGGCCGCCGGCGCTGGCCGGCACCGGGTCGATCTCGGCGTCCTCGTCCGCAATCCGGATCTGCTGCATCGCCTGTTTCTCCGCCCGATAGCTGTCCATGTCGATCGCATCGAGGATGCCCCTGGAGAGATCCGCCTCTTGCGGCGCCGGCAGTTTGGAGATCAGGAAGTTCAGAAAGATCGAGCGCTTCTCCCACTGCAGGTTGGTATAGGGCAGCAGCGAGGAAAGGAAGCCATAGGTGCGCACGAAGCCCTTGGCCTTGCCCTTGAAATCCACCTGGCCGTCCTCGTCGAGCTGGTTGAGATAGACCGCCACGCAGGCGTCGAGCAGCGGGTCGAGCTGCTCGCGTTTCGCCCCGCCGAGGTAGCGCTCGGCGAAATCGTCGATCTGCTGCTGCGAGTACACCTGCGCGCCGTCCAGGTCCGCTTGCAGATCGTGCAGTTTGTTGGGGTCGGTTTCGGCGGACAAAATCGTCGCGCGATAATAGTCGGAAAACGCCTCTCGAATCAGCTCGGTCTGGTTCATAAAATCGAGCACAAAGACATCGTGTTTTTTCGGATGCGCCCGGTTGAGGCGCGACAGTGTCTGCACCGCCTTGATGCCGGAAAGGGTTTTGTCGACGTACATCGTGTGCAGCAGCGGTTCATCATAGCCGGTCTGGAACTTGTCGGCGCAGACCAGAAAACGATACGGCTCGGCCCGGATGCAATCGGCAATTTTGTTCGAGGCGAAGCCGTTGAGCGATGCCTCGGTCACATTCGCGCCGCCGTAATCGTGCTCGCCGGAGAACGCGACGATGGCGCGATACGGGCGGTTGCACTCGGTCAGGTAGTCGCTGATGGCGTGGAAGTACCGGATTGCCTGCGCGATGCCGCCGGTCACCACCATCGCCCGCGCCTGCCCACCGACCCGGCGCGGACCGAACACCTGCTGATGAAAATGATCCACCATGATCTCCGCTTTGAGCCGGATAGCGTGCTCATGCCCCTCCACGTAGCGGCGCAGTTTTTTCTGCGCGCGCCGGGTGTCGAATTGCGGATCGGGTTCTATCGTTTTGACCAGCCGATAGTAGCTGTTGACCGGGGTATAGTGTGCCAGCACGTCCAGAATAAAGCCTTCCTGAATGGCCTGTTTCATCGTGTAGGTATGGAACGGCAGGTGTCGGGTTGTGCCGTCCGCCTGCGGCTCCGGCCGGCCGAAGACCTCCAGCGTTTTCCCCTTGGGCGTGGCGGTGAAGGCGAAATAGCTGGCATTGGGCAGCAGCCGGCGCGCCGCTATCAAGCGGTTGATCCGATCCTCAAAGGTGTCCTCCTCCCCCGCTTCACCGTCGTGCGCAAGCGCCTGCGAAATCGCCGCCGAGGTTTTGCCGCCCTGGCTTGAATGCGCCTCGTCGATGATGATGGCAAACCGGCGGTCGCGTTGCTGGCTGCTGATCTCGTCAAGGATGAACGGGAATTTTTGCACCGTCGAGATGATGATCTGCTTGCCGCTTTCAATCAACCTGCGCAAATCGCCCGAGCGCTCGGCGTGGCCTACGGTCGCGTTCACCTGGGCGTACTGCCGGATGGTGTCGCGGATCTGGCGGTCAAGCAGCACCCGGTCGGTGACGACGATGATCGAACCGAACACCGTCCCGCCGTCTTTCTCCAGGCCGATCAGTTGATGCGCCAGCCACGCGATCGAGTTGGATTTGCCGCTGCCCGCCGAGTGCTGGATCAGATAACGCCGCCCCGCCCCGTTTGCCCTGACATCCGCCAGCAGTTGCCGCACCACGTCGAGCTGGTGGTAGCGCGGCCAGATCTGCACCTTTTTCGTGGTCGCGGTGGTGTTGTCTTTGAGTTTGACGACCTGGGCGTAGTTTTCGAGGATATCGGTAAGGCGCCGACGGGTCAGCACCTCGCGCCACAGGTAGTCGGTCTTGAGGCCGTTGGGGTTGAGCGGATTGCCGGCGCCGTCGTTACAGCCGCGATTGAAAGGCCGGAACCAGGACGTTTTCCCGGTGAGGTGGGTGCAAAAATACACCTCGTTCTCATCCACCGCAAAATGCACCACGCAGCGGCCAAACGCGAACAGCTTTTCACGCGGGTCGCGGTCGCGCCGGTACTGCCGCACCGCATCCGCCGCGGTTTGTTTGGTCAGGCTGTTCTTGAGCTCAAACGTTGCCACCGGCAGGCCGTTGACAAACAGCCCCAGGTCAAGCGCCAGCCGCGTGGCGTCGTTGCTGTAGCGCAACTGCCGGGTCACCGAAAAGCGGTTGTCGGCATACAGCGTCCGGGCTTTCTCGTTGCCCGGCGACGGCGTGCCGTAAAAGAGATCGAGCTGGTGCGGGCCGTGTTTTACGCCGTTGCGCAAGACATCAATCACGCCGCGCCGGGAAATCTGGCCTTCCAGTCGCGCCAGGAAGCTGCGCCGCGCCGCGCCGTCCTCGTCAAGGGCGAGCGCCGCGGCGACCTGCGGCTGCGTTGCCTGCAGGAAAGCCGAGAACTGCCGCAAGTCCACACAGTATTCGCGGTTGTAATCGCTGGCATCGCCGTACAGCCAAACGGTGGAATAGTGCGTCGGGCGCAGGGCAACTTTGTAGTCTGTGCCGCCGGCTGAGTCGGCATCGCCGGGGTGGCCGGTCAGCGCCGCGCAGATCAGGCGCTCAAGACCGCGTTCGGTGGTGTCGGTGGGCATCGTTGCTTTCCAGTCCTGCGGGGTTCCGTTGGTATGGTGTTAATACGCCATCTTGTCCGGTTTCGGTACCGGGTGCGGTGTATAGACAATGACCCGAAGGTCGTCACAGCCCCGGAGCGCTTTTTCTATGCGCGGGCGAACCTGCGCCCAGTCCAGCCCGCCCAGACCGCTGCCAAGGGGCGGAATCGCGATTGAACGGAGCCTGCGTTTTTCAATCTCTTTGACCAGCGCCGACAACCCGGCCTCAATATCTTCCATCCGGCTCATTTCGCGCCAGTGCCGCTTGGTCGGAAAATTGATGATATAGCGGGGGTTGGTGGTTTGCCCGGTTGCAAAGATAAACATGCGCCCAGGCTGTACTGCTTTCTGCTTACACGCATCAGCATACGCCTTGAAGTTGTCGGGAAAACTCTGTTTGAATTGCAGCGCGATACCGCGGCCCATGACGCCGACGCAGTTGACCGTGTTGACGATTGCTTCGGCGTCTTCGGTCAGGATATTGCCCGTTTTAAAATGGATCATGTTTGCCCCCGCGCTAATAATACCACTCAGGGAAAATCTGGACTGTCGGTTTCTGCCCGACGGCTTGAGCCGCCGTGGCCTGATCACCAGCATTGCGCGAGTGTACGCCAATACGCGCAATCATATCCCACGGAAAACTTTCCGCCATAAGCCATTCCACCCGTTTGCGATATTTATGTTTGCGATATTGACAGGATGTCCCCTGTTTTGCCCGCACAGCCGTCCGATTAATCTTACCTGATTGATCCGGGTCGGCACAGGCATCGACAGCACGTGAACCGGCATTTGATAAGGTAACCGCCCAACAGCTTGCTGTTTTGCTCTGCCCACGCAACAGAATCCGTGTCAATCCGCTGCCAGATGTACGATTGACTCCTGCCCGCTACGATAGGTTATATCTGGTTGTATCGGCCGATAATAAAACAACGGGTAAACAATTTTTCAGACCTAACTGCCTGTATTCAGGGTATTTTTTTCTGAGAAATCCTCGAAAACTAAACAACGTATAAACAAATTTATACGCTGATGGAGACCATGGCGTGCGCATTGCCCCGGCAAATCAGCCGGCCCGGCATGGCCGACAGAGCCGGCTTCGGTGGCCAGCCTCGGGATTCCGTATGATGATGGACGATGTGTTTTCATGTATGGATACTCGCTCAGTACGGTTTGCCGCCGGTGTTTTGCGGCGAAAAACGTCCCAATGCGCCGGCGCCTCCCCCAACCACGCCACCCCGGGAGGTTTAAGGCGATGAGCGTGCGCGGTTGTAATCTCGCACCTCGCCATATAACTAACTGACACCATAGCCCGCTGGGCGCTCAGCGGCAGCCTTCTCCGTAACGCTGCCCGGCTCACAGAGAGCAACAAGGTAGTGCTCCTTCCTGCTTTTCTGGCTACGTCGTGTAGTTCCCCTTTATATGGGGGTCATCTTCAACTCTTGATAAATCAGGGGACGCGCGCGCCCGTGGTGTAGTCCCCCTTCATATGGGGGTCATCTTCAACTGACGGACACGCTCATATTGCGGTTCAGCTGGTGTAGTCCCCCTTCATATGGGGGTCATCTTCAACCGCAAGCCCGGTCACATACCGCTCGGTTGAGGTGTAGTCCCCCTTCATATGGGGGTCATCTTCAACTATGACATGGCCGACTAATCCAATCGACACTGGTGTAGTCCCCCTTCATATGGGGGTCATCTTCAACTATGACATGGCCGACTAATCCAATCGACACTGGTGTAGTCCCCCTTCATATGGGGGTCATCTTCAACCTTCTGGATTAAAAATACTACCGAACTTGGGGTGTAGTCCCCCTTCATATGGGGGTCATCTTCAACTTTAATGGTAAGTTAGATCATGTGGAGAGCGGTGTAGTCCCCCTTCATATGGGGGTCATCTTCAACAGCTAACTGATAACGCAATAATACATAAAGAAAATCCTGATTTTTGCAATAAAAAAAAACATGTTTCATCTTCTTCGTTGACCGCCTTGTCTGGTGTTTTTTTCTCGCTTTTTTGGCCGATTATTTTGCTTTTCCTGTTCAGCTTTAAAATGGATCATGTTTGCCCCCGCGCTAATAATACCACTCAGAGAAAATCTGGACTGTCGGTTTCTGCCCGACGGCTTGAGCCGCCGTGGCCTGATCACCAGCATTGCGCGAGTGTACGCCAATACGCGCAATCATATCCCACGGAAAACTTTCCGCCATAAGCCATTCCACCCGTTTGCGATATTTATGTTTGCGATATTGACAGGATGTCCCCTGTTTTGCCCGCACAGCCGTCCGATTAATCTTACCTGATTGATCCGGGTTGGCACCGGCATCGACAGCACGTGAACCGGCATTTGATAAGGTAACCGCCCAACAGCTTGCTGTTTTGCTCTGCCCACGCAACAGAATCCGTGTCAATCCGCTGCCAGATGTACGATTGACTCCTGCCCGCTACGATAGGTTATATCTGGTTGTATCGACCGATAATAAAACAACGGGTAAACAACTTTTCAGACCTAACTGACTGTATTCAGGGTATTTTTTTCCGAGAAATTCTCGAAAACTAAACAACGGGTAAACAAATTTATACGCTGATGGCGACAATGGAGTGCGCATTTCCCCGGCAAATCAGCCGGCCCGGGATGGCCAACAGGGCCGGCTTCGGTGGCCAGCCTCGGGATTCCGTATGATGATGGACGATGTGTTTTCATGTATGGATATTCGCTCAGTACGGTTTGCCGCCTGTGTTTTGCGGCGAAAAACGTCCCAATGCGCCGGCGCCTCCCCTAACCATTCCACCCCGGAAGGTTTAAGTCGATGAGCGTGCGCGGTTGTAATCCCGCACCTCGCCATACAACTAACTGACACCATACTCCGCTGGCCGCTCAGCGGCAATCTTCTCCGTAACGCTGTTCGGCTCACAGAGAGCAACAAAGTAGTGCTCGTTCCTGCTTTTCTGGCTACGTCGTGTGGTTCCTCTTTATATGGGGGTTATCTTCAACTTGAAAAACAGATTACAAAAATAACGTCTTGGGTGTAGTCCCCCTTCATATGGGGGTCATCTTCAACTATAGGGAAGGCATGGAGTCAATGGATCCGGGTGTAGTCCCCCTTCATATGGGGGTCATCTTCAACCAGGCCGGCCAGCGAAATAATGGTGGTGATGGTGTAGTCCCCCTTCATATGGGGGTCATCTTCAACGGTGCAAATGCGCAGTATCACGCCCATACAGGTGTAGTCCCCCTTCATATGGGGGTCATCTTCAACTACGACCACCTTCTATACACCGTCCGCGCTGGTGTAGTCCCCCTTCATATGGGGGTCATCTTCAACGACGCCGGAATTTAATCGGCGGGTTGATCAGGTGTAGTCCCCCTTCATATGGGGGTCATCTTCAACGAAAGCGAACGAGCACCGCAAAGACGTTGTGGGTGTAGTCCCCCTTCATATGGGGGTCATCTTCAACAAACGAGCAAAACAACATCATCCTTGCAAGGGTGTAGTCCCCCTTCATATGGGGGTCATCTTCAACCTGACCGCGCAATTGGTGCAGTCGGACGCAGGTGTAGTCCCCCTTCATATGGGGGTCATCTTCAACCTGACCGCGCAATTGGTGCAGTCGGACGCAGGTGTAGTCCCCCTTCATATGGGGGTCATCTTCAACAGCAATAGAATTTGATCCAACTGGATTACGGGTGTAGTCCCCCTTCATATGGGGGTCATCTTCAACGGCCGTCAGATGCGATATAACGCCGTTTTAGGTGTAGTCCCCCTTCATATGGGGGTCATCTTCAACTGCAGAATCGGTGGGATTGGGAACATCTGTCGGTGTAGTCCCCCTTCATATGGGGGTCATCTTCAACAGCTAACTGATAACGCAATAATACATAAAGAAAATCCTGATTTTTGCAATAAAAAAAAATATGTTTCATCTTCTTCGTTGACCGCCTTGTCTGGCGTTTTTTTCTCGCTTTTTTGGCCGATTTTTTTGCTTTTCCTGTTCAGCTTCATCAAAGCCTTTTGACGTGACATCCTTGCTGGACAATTCTCTACCGGCAAAAAGATCCGCAGCCATCTTTATGTAGTGTATTCCGCACAGATTCTCCCTGATACATTTTGTCTTGAGGTGCCGGGCCTGTTTCGTGTTGACGGTGGCCTGGGTCAGACAATGCCTGGGATCGGTTTTCCAGCACAAATCGAGCTTTTCACGCGCACATAAATCCTTCACAGATTTAGAAACTGCATTCTTCAGCTTGCGATCATAACCCATAAGTGATCGGCAGTCGTTTACCAGTGCGGTCAGGTTCAGGGGCACTGCCGCTGTACCGGCGTCGGGGTTTCGCCCTGAGCGCAGCATATTGAAGTGCATGAAATTGTTCCTGATACGGATATTTCTGTCTCGGGAAGTGAAATTCGAATCAAAGAGTCGCTCTATCTCCCGTTTTATCTCCCGCCCGGTATCCTCATCAATAATTTCACGAAGCGCCTCCACAATCCTGCCTTGTTTCAGGCGCTTAATCCCTTTCGGCTTGAATATCGAATCCGGCTGCTCATTTTTCTCGATCATCAGGCCAAGCGCTGTGAAATAAAGGTCGCGCTCCCACAAACCGGCAAAATCAACCAGCCTGCCCAAAATCTGCATCAGGAGATAATACAGCTGAACATGATCAATCAGGTGGACGCGGTTAGCAAAATGCCGGTGCTGCGTGACCGTTGCCAGCGCATCCCAATAACACCGCTGCTTCTTCTTGTCTTTGTCAAAATCTTTGGGCTTGCTGGTCCAATCCGCGTGCAGCGTCTCACGCACCTTCTGGGCGCGCACGATTTTCGATTCACCGCCCTCCCCTCTATTCAATTCCAAATACCCGGACACTTCCTCGCCGGTGATCTTATGGGCTTCGAAAATCGGTTCCAGGCATTTCAAGGCGCCAAACCGCTGCATTTCCCGCAGACCGCGAAGCGGCAGGTGCGCGTCATCAAGCGCCCCATCTTGTTCGGGAAAAATCTTTTTGCAATCCTGTTCAGATTCAAACCAGCGAGGCAGCGCATCGCCTCTCATCAGGCTCTCGCCGCCCTCGAACTTGGCGTCGTGCATATCGAGATACAGCGTGAGCACCTCGAACAGACAGTCAGCATCCGTCAAGGGGGCAAAAGCTTCATCCGAACGTGCCGCATCAGGCTGCCGACTCCGGCCCCCGTGCGCAGATTTCAGGGTAAGAATGTTCCACTTTTGAATCTGATGGAGCAGGCGGGAAACTTCACCAACCGGGACGAGGTGCAAAACAATATAAAGAACACGCTGCCATGCTTGTATCCCGGTTTCGTTCGGGGGCAGCTCAGGCAGATCATATCGCGGCATATCCTCTTGACCGTCCTGCAGTTCAAGCAACCAGTCGAATTTCTTCTCATTGAGAAAGTCGCCAAACGCCTGGAGCATCACGTCACAATTCAGATTGTCCAGGTAAGCCGACTTCTTGCGGGCGGCTTCGGGATCAGGGTCGTATCCCTTTTGTACGCGGATTTCCGTCGCCGTCTCTGCCGCCAGACGGTCAAGGAAAGTAGCAATCGTGTCGCCGTCATGCAGGCAGATTATATCGGTAGCGCGCGCAACAGCCGACGCATCACGATTGATCTTTTGTGCATCCGAGGTGGCGCGCTTAACGGCGCGGTCAATCCAGCGTCTCAATGTGCCCGTATCACTGTCTTTGAGCCAGGCCGGAAAAGCGCGCTCGTAGAGCAGTTTCAGGCATGTGTACTGGCAGCGAAGCGCCGGGGACTCTTCCATTTTCTGACGATTCCCGGGTGCAGGCAGTTTCACAACAGAAGATTCTTTTGACCAGAATGCGTCCCTGTAACGCACCAACACCCGCTGAAATCGCGGCAACGGAATCATGCGGGGTGAACCGGTGCTTATCTCCAGAATGAGCTGTTTGAATTGCCCCTTGTCGAGGTGCCGGTCTGCCTTGACACCTTGCAGTGTTTCGACCAGATATTTCAACCGGGCAGCCCGGTCCTGTTTGTACAGGTCGACAAGAAAATCGAACTGGAAATCGCCCGTGGCAGCGTCATTGATGGATTGTGCAAACCGGTCAATCCCCTTGAAATGGAAACTGCTGTTACGGAGCTGTGCTACTGCTGTGCAAATGGCTGACCAGCATTCTTTTTTCTTCTCAAGCGGCAGACATGTCAGATCCTGCGCTCGGCTGCCAAACAGGACAGATGCCTTGCGGTCGAAAGCAGCACTATCAAGCATGTCGAGTACTTCTTCCTTGCTGTCGCTGATTAATATATCGTCGGCAATCCTGCCTTCCGGGTCAGCCCAATCAGTCAGCGTCAGGGCCGCATGCACCAGTGCCGTGCGCCAGACACGGACAAACGCATCAGTCCGTTTGATTTCCGCCTGACCATCGCTGGTCCAATACAAACTGGCAGCAAGACGATCTGCCGGCCAGTCATCGACGATACTATTCGGGGCGGCTTCATAATGGGCAATCTTTCCGATTCGGATCAAATTGCTGACCCGGGCATTCTGCCGGGCGCTATGAACCAGCCTAAAAAGCGCGTCCATGCTATCGGGCAGCACTTCGGCAACCGATTTATGCCGGGCAGATTTGTGGCCGGACAGACGGCGCTTGTACGCCTCTTTCACCGCCTGATGCAATGCCAAGAGGCCGGGATGTTTTTGCCCGGCCTCGGCGACGGATAGCGCGGTATCATTTTCGCCGTGGAACAGCCGCCCATATTGCCCGAACAGCACAGGAGCGACATCACGCAGGGATGCCCTCTGCGACTTCTTACCCTTTGCAGGCACCTCCAGTTCCTTGATCTTCCTCTTTATCTCTGCGGCGACATTGCCGCCCCGGGCGTATGCTTCCTCGTCGTCTTCAGTCCAGTCACACCCGGACAGGGATGATCGCTGCAACAGGTTACCGGAAATTGACTCGGCGCGTGCGGCAATCAAGCCTTTGGATTTGTTCGGGCGGGTGGGCGCAATCCGGTATTCCGTTTCATACAGATGCGCAAAGATTTTGTCCGGCAGATCACTGAGAACCGCGTTATCAGGTTCCGCATCGCCCAGGAAGCGTTTGTACCACCTGCCCTCGGGTTTGGCCTCGCCACCGGTCTTTTTCGGGTGCGATTTAGCCACTTTCGGTTTGGCTTTCCTGGGCTTATCCTTGCTATCAGGCTCCGGATAGGGATGAACCTTTGACCAGAATTTCTGCTCCAACTCCGGCGACAATATCTCCTTTGAAGTCAGATACGGCCAAAGCACTGCGCCAATCTCCTGGCGAAACTTGCGCTGGGCTTCCGGCGGCTGGCCTCGACCGGACGGTTTGCGGGCAATTTTATCGACAACAGAAATCCATTGGGCAAGAACCAGATCGGGGTGTTCCCGGCAGAACTCCTTGAAATCACGATCGATACCCCCATCGCGTTTACGCAGTACTCTGCGAGACTCCCCCGAAACGGGTTTGGTTATGGCACTCCTGCCATAGGGTTTAACAATAAGCATGGTGTTCCCCCGATTCCTGCTCTAACGTACTCAAATCAATAATATGGCGTATTCCGGTTGACGAAGGCTGTCTCGTCAGGTCGATTATAACGTGCCCGGCACCGAAGGAGCAATGCAGCACCATTGTGCTTCCCGGTGCCGACGGAAAGCGGATGTACCCGCAAAAAATCCGCTATCTGAATGTCTGGAGTGTGTATCTGACCGAATTCATGCGCAATGGCGCCTGCATTCGGCCAGCACTAGCCCGATAGCGGCGCCGGATCATCGGGCAACGCCGCCGCCACTTCACGCACGTCGAGTTTGCCGGTAACCACGTCGGCAATCAGGCGGGTGCGGTATTCTTGCAGCAGGTCGATTCCGCGGCGGGCGCGTTCAATCGTGGCATCAATGTCGGCAGTATCAGATTCAATAACCTCAACGATCTTCTCCTGTTCTTTATGCGGTGGTAATGGAACAGGAAAGTTCTGGAGCATTGGAAGTCGAAGTGAATCGACGGTTGACTTTGCTGTTTCTCGGAATGCTTCAAACCGGAGTGTATTCCTAAAGAAGTAGAAGAAGTATTTTCCTGTGATTTCTCTAAAATTACTGAACTTGTAGACTCGTTGGTGGTAATCAAACTTGCCGACGAAGTAATGAAACACCTTGGCGACTCCTGCACCATCACCAGCAGTCAATACAGCCTCACCGTTGAACGAATAACTGTTGATCCGCTCAATATTCTGAGAGCGGACAAAAAACGGGTACGCTCCTTCTTCCACTCTGTCCACAGTATCATGTCCACCAGTCCTAATTTGCGCCAAAAGCTTTAGCCGCCGTATTTCCCAATGCTCCGGCACCTCCCCCAACCATTCAACACCGGAGGGCTTAAGAGGAACATCAGGATCAAGCCCCCGAGTAACGGCGCGGTGAATGACGACCTGCTTCTGCTCCTCCAACAGCTTGATCAACTTTTGCTTGGCATCAATATAACGCCGAATCCGCCGGTCGAAATAATCAAGATAACGGACAATAGCGGTTTGTTCGAGTAGGGGTGGAACTAAGCAAGGTAAATATTTAAAGTCACGCCAAGCTAAATTTTGTCGCAAACCAGAGCCTAATCCATAAAATATTTTTTTCAAATCGTAGGTATGAAGCAGTAGGTGTCCGTATTGTGGTGTGAGTACAGAACTCGTGCGGAGGCAAATATAGGCAGATGTGATAATGCCTGTTGTGTTCGCCAAACCAAACCGGAGGCTGTTCCAGTCATTTTGTAGATCTGTTGGGCGGATGACAATATCATTGGGTTCAATTAACTGGTATGTCTCGAAAGATGTCGGGACTAGCCCATGTAACTTTTCAGGTGGCTTTATGACAATCTTGCCGAAGCTGAGTGACAGCACTGTGTCAATTTGGGGGCCGGTATTTGGTGACTTTTTCTCCCGATAGCACACACGACCCGGCAATCGTTTCCAGTGTGCCGATATTTTACCCAGCCACTCAACGTCAGAGTCTTTGTATTTTGAGTAAGGTTTAAGATGAGTATTCATGGGTTATTTGTTATTGGTTAGATGTGATAATTTTTCTAAATTCACCCGACCGGAGTTTTCTATCAATCTGATGCGCGACTCTACGTATCGCTCGGTTTTTAGAGCAGTCAAAAGTAGCTATAACAGAGTTATTGCAATTCTCACATCTAAAGTATGTTTCTCCCCAATGCTCATCATAAACCAGCATTGTGTCACAGTAAGGGCAATAGCACCAAATATTAGATATTTGATTTCCCATCCACTTCCATCGCCATATTGCTCCAAACATAATATCTTTGGTATACAGTAGATGTTTAGATTCAGAATTTTTATCGATCTTCACCAAAAAATAAATCACTGCAAAAATAATAAACAGAGAAGCAAACAAAAAAACAATCAGCAAAACCCATCCGGGCAGAGAATGAGATGAAATCAAAAAGTTCCAAGACCATAGAATAGCAGACTTAAGCCACAAAAAAGGTTTGACAATGTACTCTGTGCCATATAGCAGAAAAATCCCTCCCAATACTGAGGCAACTACTCCAATTATTAATGCTTTAAAAGTTTTTTCACGCACAATTTTTTCTTCAATTACTGGTTGCTGCACATATTTTGCGGTTAGTATATTTGTCTAACATTCCTAATCTGGAAGTGAAACCAAAGACAAATAATCTGTCATATTATCCTTACCTTTCCCGAAAATATCTTCGGCTCATACACTAAAGAATTCCTAACAGTTAAAAATCACCCTTTTAGCAAAGCTACAGGGCCGAACAGGAATCGCGCCATCCGTAGTGTGTTTGTCTAAATTACTGATGCGCATCCTTAGGACAATCCATAGCCGCTGTACTTTCCAATGCACTGGTACTTCCATCAGCCACCCAACAATGGAATCTTCATATTCTGAGAAAGGAAGCAATTTCACCATGGCTTACTCTGCGTAGTTATTTGAGTAAGCTCAATCAAACTGGAAACATACTTGAGCTCTGGAGTTTCACGGATAACCCAGCTATCAGATATCAGCAAATCAAAAGCCTCTATTATTTGTTTATTTGAATCTTGTTCTTTGCATATTTTTTTTATTTTTTTAGATAAATATTCTGGATGAGATGGCTCATCGCCATCCAGAAAAATTCTTAATTGTCCGAGAGAATCACGTCCGCGCCCACGATCTGTAACATACAAAATAATTTCTATAACACGGAGAGCGTCTCCTAATTTGCTATTTATATTTTCATCAGACATCACCTCATTGATGTAATCCATAACATCGGCTCCAAAACATTTCTGTGTAATAAAATCTCGATAACAGGTCTGATTTTTTACTCGCAGGGCAATTAATGCGCCAACAAGAAATGGAAACATCTTTTGCCCTTTCTTAATACTTTTTCCTACAAAGGAAAATGCCCTGATACAATGATCAACATCTCGAAGAGACAAATCCAGATTATTATAGAAAGAAGGAAAGAAAGTATTAAAAGTATAAAAATCTTCCCGATGAATAGGGTCACTTGCACTTATGCGTAGTTTCGAAAAAAACTCTTCCAATTCATATTTCTCAATCAAATGTCTACAAAAATTCTCTATGTTTGCTTTCGGCAATAATAAAGGTATGTCAAAAAAACGTCGAAGATAGGTATCAGCATCAATGTCCCCATAAACTGATTTAATTGCTAAACACAGCTCGCCCTGATTGATACCAAAAACAAAAACCATGCCGGGAATATCGAATATATGTTTTACTCTTTCCAAAAGCTCGATAGCGAAAGTTGGGCGACATCGATCAAGTTCATCAATAATAAATACCAAAGGTTGCTTAGTATTCTTCATTACTTCGTCTGATATTTTCTGCAAATGCTCTTTTATTTCTTTTTTCTGCTTTATTTGAGATGCATATTTTTCTAAAATCGAGTCTGTGGGCTCTTTAAGAGTGACACCACCGAAATCTATACCAGCGGTATTGTGTATAACGCTAAGAAGGATTTTTCCAAGTAAAGGTACTATATCTTTTTTGATATCATCTACTATATTCTTAAAATCTTTTTCCAGGCTAGCTGATAGTTGCCCTATGATGGCCACAAGAGGATCGTCGCAAAAGTCGTCTTCCCATGCATTGAAATAAATAGACTGAAAGCCTTGTTTTTCCAATTCCACCTGCCAGCGCTTGAGTAAAAATGTTTTGCCTGTTCCCCAGTATCCATCCAGACTTATAACCAGCGGGTCTTTCTGCCCCGAAACAAGATTGGTCAGCGCGTTTGCCACTTCACTACGATCTAAAGCGTCATCTGCCCATGGTTCATCAGTCTTGACTTCAGGTTCCGCCCGTTTCAGCAGAATCCCTTTTTGGTGGTCGTCGAATGTTTGCGCGCCATTAGTCATTTTTTATTTTCTCCAGCAAGTTCATGTTGAGTTCTCCACGCCCAATAATTGCTTCCAACCCGCCACTTTCCTGCTCCAACGCCAGAATATCCGCCCGAATTTCTTCCAGCGTCCGCATTGGCTGCGGCTTATAAAAATAACGAGTAAAACTAATCTCATAGTTATCCCTGAAATGTTTATCGTCGTTTCTGACGCCCATCTCTGATACAGCCCGTAGCTGCCGTACTTTCGAATACTCTGGTGCTTCCATCAGCCACTTAACAATGGAATTTTTATATTTTGGATAGAGGTGCAATTTCAGTACCTTTGCTATTTTAGCCTTATTATTTTCACTAATTTAATTAACCTTAACCTGAAAGAATATCCTAATTTTTTATAACTATTCTTATTTCATGGCATCCTGAAATTTCTCAAGTGCTTGAAACATATTATTAAAGTGTCCCATAATTATCGATGGGGCTTCCAAGTTCATAGTGGTATTAAAATAAGTGTGTACTTGCCTGTCTCTGGTTTTCTTAAGTGTACGTGTAGTACTTTCGAGAGTATAGATTGTAGCCGAACCTGCTGCGTCCTCCATAGTCTCAATTCCTCGAAACCCTACAACACGAATAAGCATCTTCCGAAAATTACCTTTATAGTCAAATCCATGATTTGGTCTGATAATGGAGTTTTCTATACTATTTTGGTTTTCTTTATTTTTTATATTAAGAACAACGTAAGACCGAACCACTTCTTCCATGGTTTCTTCAAGCCACGCGCAAAGTTCAAGCACAGCAAGTTTCGAGTAAAAAAGAGCCTCTCTGTTATTTGCACTGTTGGTGTAAAGTATGTTTAGAGTTTCTAGGTTTTGACCGATTTCCGTCTTTTCAATGTTTTTCATTTTTCAGAAAATATCGTACGTGCAGCTTCAATTCGACCAATTACTCGTGGCTTGCCAGAGAGGCCCTCAATAAGTTTTCCTTCCGAAAATTCTTCATGTTTAAGAAGATCTTTGTACAGTTTTATAATTTTTGTTTTTGGTATGGCCTCCAAATAATCCAGATTAAAAGAGACACCAACAAGTAAGGCTTCTAATACGGACAAAGATTGCTTCTGTGGCGGAGTTCCTTCGAATATCTTTCTGTATACTATATTTACAGTGCGGCAAAAAAGGTCTTGTTTCTTATTTTTCTTCTTCTCTGGTAAGTTGCGATACTTGTTCATATACTCGTTTAAAAAACTTGCCAATCGACCATTGTATGACCTGTACGAATCGTGAAATGCAAATAAGCGAAGAATAAGCTCCTGTTTTGAGAATCGATATACGACTGTCTTTTTAATACGGTTTAATCGTTTCCAATCCGGATATTGATCAAGCTTTTTTAAGAGATTATTCAGTTCTCCTGAGTAAATACAGTTCCGAATTTCTTGATTGTTTAGCTTCATTCCTCCTGTGTTGAGTCTATGAAAGATGGTGAATAAATAATAGGTATGCAACTGATTAGAGTAATCGCACCGTATTACTGTAATTGGGAGAGCCAGGTTTTGAACACGAGTCAAGTATTGGTGGAGATCAGATGTATCACTATGAAAAGCTGAGACTGACTGACCTGAAATCTTTTTATCTATATCATCAAGACGTGATAATTTCCACGGCTCTCCAGAAAGGAAACTACAAATTGCTGACATTCTCTGGAGACCATCGATTACCTGCCACTTTTGTTCTTTAAAATCAAGACTGAAGCACATGCTTGGAATAGGAAGCTGTTTAATTAGCGAATCGATAAATCTTGTCTGAGCTGGCTTTTTCCATACAAGTTCGCGTTGGAATTCAGGTTGAATATTCAATATTCCACTTGTCTCCATGCGATGGAGGTCCGCACACGACCGGAGTTCATTGTATGCGACAACGTCAGGAGGCGGTATCTCTGGACTGCTATCTTCTATGTACGTTTGTTCCTCAATATATTTAAGATTTTCTGGTTTATTCATGATGTCACCTTTTAGCCCTCGTTTAATCTGTATCAAATTTTATTGTACAACAAGCAAATGAGCATAGTCAAAATTCTAGCTTAATACAAAGCTATCTACCACTCTTTAATATCCTTATTCTCCATAAGCGGATCGCTATCCATCAATGATTTTGCACAACAGCCCCTCGGTTTCGCCTTCCAATGCCAGAATATCCGCCCGGATTTCTTCCAGCGTCCGCATCGGCTGCGGCTTATAAAAATAACGAGTAAAACTGATCTCATACCCAATCTTGACGCTATCTTCAACATACCACGCATCAGCAGCATAGGGCAACACTTCACGCTCAAGAAACGCCGCAATCCCACCCTCTTCCAGCAGCGGAATCTGCTCGGTGTCGCGCAGGTCGGTGTCGGGTTCGTACTCTACCACGGCGGGCTTGCCGTTGATAGTCGCTGCAAACAGACCGCGCAGCGGGTCAGGCACGGTGCCCTGTTTATGTATCTTCCTGACAACAGGCCGAGCATCCTCGCTACGGGCACCTTCCTCCTTGAGTTTCTTAATCTCAGCAGCCTTGCAGACACGGTCAGAATCAGCACCCGCAATGCGCAATGGCCGCTCCACAGTGACTTTCCAGTAGCCGAAAGCCCGGTTATCGAAGATTTTGCTCTGCTCGGTTTCCTTGAAGCCAAGAAATGCATCGCAGATGCGTTGAATATCATCCTCGCCCAGCTCGCAGTTTTTCTTGCCCAGGTTTTTGCGCAGTGGTCGGTACCACTCGGTGGCGTTGATGAGCTGCACTTTGCCCCGGCGGTGTTCGGGTTTGCGGTTGGTCAGCACCCAGATGTAGGTGGCGATGCCGGTGTTGTAAAACAGGTTGAGCGGCAGGGCGACAATGGCTTCGAGCCAATCGTTTTCGATCATCCAGCGGCGGATGTTGCTCTCGCCCTGGCCGGCGTCACCGGTGAACAGGGAGCTGCCGTTGTGCACCTCGGCGAGGCGGCTGCCGAGTTTTGTATTGCGCTTCATCTTCGACAGCAGGTTGGCGAGGAAGAGCATCTGGCCGTCACTCGATCGGGTGACCAGCGAATACGCATTATCGCCGTTGTGCTCAACTATAAAGCGCGGGTCGTTGAGGTCGCGCTTGCCGCCCATGCGTTCCAAATCGACTTTCCAATCCTTGCCGTACGGGGGATTGCTGAGCATGAAGTCAAACTCGTGTGACGGGAAGGCGTCGTTGGAAAGCGTGGAATGCTCGGAGCCGCCGACGATATTGTCCGCCGCCTCGCCCTCGCCCTTGAGCAGCAGGTCGGCTTTGCAGATGGCGTAGGTTTCGGCGTTGATTTCCTGGCCGTAGAGATGGATCGACACCTGCTTGTTGCGCTCTTTGGCCAGACGTTGCAGCGTTTCCTCGGCCACGGTCAGCATACCGCCGGTGCCGCAGGCGCCGTCGTACAGCAAATAGGTGCTGGATTTGATGTCATCGGCAATCGGCAGAAAGATCAAGCGGGCCATCAGCTCGACGGCGTCGCGCGGGGTCCAGTGCTCGCCCGCCTCTTCGTTGTTGTCTTCGTTGAAACGGCGTACCAGTTCTTCAAAAATCGTGCCCATGGCGTGATTGTCGAGGCCCGGATGTTTAACCGAGCCGTCGCCGTTGAGCACCGGTTTTGGGCCCAGGTTGATTTCCGGCGAAAGGAATTTTTCAATCAGCGTCCCCAGCGCATCGGCTTTAACCAGTCGGGGGATCCGATTGCGGAATTCAAAATTGTTCAGGATGTCCTGCACATTGTGCGAGAAGCCATCCAGATAGTCTTCAAAGTCGGCTTTGAGCTGCGCCTGTCTGCCGCGCGCATGCAGGTCGCGCAGCGTAAACTTCGAGGTGTTATAGAAAGCCTGCCCGGCGGCCTGGCGCAGCGCCTGTTCCTGCTCCACCACGCCGGCGTGGTCGAGTGAGGTTTTTTGTTCCAGAACCGCCTGCTTGCTTTCCTCCAGCACGACGTCAAAGCGCCGCAGCACGGCCATCGGCAGGATCACATCGCGGTACTTGCCCTTATTGGAAACATCTCTCAGCGTCGCGTCGGCGATGCCCCAGATAAAATTGGTGATCCAGGTGAATTTGTTCTGCTGCATGGGTTTGTGATGGGTAGTGGCGGCCCGGATGCGCGTGGTGGCCGGCACCCTGCGCCGCGGTTTGCCGGGCCGTGTGCACACGCCGGTTGTGCGGCATCTGGATGGGGTCAAATACTATCATTTTTTGACCGGCGTAAGTTCCTGTATGCCCATACGACAAGGCGCCCGGGGTGTTTGGTGGGCCGGGATTGCAGCGGGGATTGCAGCGCCGGTGCGCGCTGGGGTTGTTGTCGGGCTGACGGTCCGAAGTGTCCCCATCGGAAGCGGGTTTCGGATGGGCGGTATCGCTTTATGCGGGCGGGCGTCATTGCGGTTGACGCCCGCTGGCCGCCCTGCGTAGCGCTCCGGCCCGCAACAGGGTCGGCGTTGCTTATCCGAATGGCGGCGCCCGCCCCCGGCGTCCGGCCGTTCGCGGGTGGGGTGCGGTTATGCCCGGGCGGGGATTTCTGCTCGCCGCGGCGGCGGTTATGGCCGGTTTTCGGCCTGCTCCCCGGTCTGCTCCCCGGCCTGCGCGGCGAAAATCGACGTATACCCGGCCGACCAGTCGGGCGGAATCAGGCACGGGCGGTGGTCATGCTGCGCCCACTGCGCCGGTTTGCCGCGCACCACCTCGCCGGCGTGGGGCGACAGGTCGGGGTGCGGCGTATAGGCTTTGGCGTCGGCGGCGGTATAGCAATTGAGCAGCAGCGGTCGCGGCTGCGGCGCTTTGCTCGGCGGTGAACAGTGCAGCGTGCGGCAGTTGTGCACCGTAATCGAGCCCGCCGGCCCGGTCAGATGGACGGCTTTCGAGGCGTCAATTTTGCCCGCATCGTCATCGTTCAGGCACCCGGCCCAGTTGCCGTCGGGCGCGTACAGGTTGTACAGCGGCCCGTTATGGCTGCCCGGAAGCACCGCCAGCGGCCCGTTCGACAGGTCGGTGTCGGTGAGATAACAGCCGATGGTGAAGACCTGATAGTTAGTGTGCGGGAAAAACTGGATGTCCTGGTGCCAGCGGACGGCGTCACTGTGGTCGAACCACTTAAAGTTCAGCTTGGAGTGGTGAAACACCACATCCGGGCCGGCCAGATCGGCGGCCACGTCGGCCATGATGCCGCTGGCAAAGCGCCAATAGGCGTCGTGCTGTTCGTCAGGCCGCTTCAGGCGCCTGATCACCGGTTTGTCCGAGGAGTGCCCGGGCCCGAGATCGAACCGTTGCCCGGAGCAGGTTTCGGTACGGCTGGCGTCGACAAACGCATCAGTTACCCGATTGAGCTCAGTCAAGAGCGCAACAGGCACCAGACTGTCAACCGCGACATAACCCTGAGTGAAATAGTGCTCGCGCTGGACCTGAGTCAAAATACGCGGCGGATACGACAAAATTGCTTCCGGTGTCATAATGAACCTCCTCGAGAATGGCTACGTTGGCATTTACGCCTCAGCATCGGGTTTCCTAATTCCTAATTCCTAATTCCTAATTCCTAATTCCCGCCGCAGGCGGATTTCATTCCTAATTCCTAATTCCCGCCGTAGGCGGCATAATTCCCGCCGAAGGCGGCGGTGGGCTCATGCAAAGCCCAACAATTTCGACGGCAGCCACAGCACGATTTGCGGAAACGCCATCACCACGGCCAGCGTGATCAGCTGCAAAATGATAAACGGAATCACGCCGCGAAACATGTGCCCCAGCGTGATTTCCGGCGGGCTGATGCCGCGCAGATAAAAGATCGCGGGCGCCATTGGCGGCGTCAGATAGCTGGTCTGAATCATGATCAGAAAGAGGACGCAGAACCATACCGGGTCGAATCCCATGCCGGTGACCAGCGGGATAAACACCGGGATGAAGATCAACAGTATCGAGATCCAGTCCAGGAAAAAGCCGACGACAAAGAATATCGCCAGAAACAGGATCAGCATCGCCCACGGCCCCAGGTTTGCGCCTTGCAGCAGGCGCTCGGTGACGGCCACGCCGCCGGCGGCAATAAACACGCCTGAGAACAGACTGCCGGCGAGCAGAATCAGCATAATCATGCAGGTGACCTTGAGGGTTTTCAGTAGCGCCTGTTGCAGTGTGGCCAGCGAAAAGGTGCGGTAGAGCACCGTCAGCACCACCGACCCCATCGCCCCCATGCCGGCCGCTTCGGTCGGCGCCGCCCAGCCGAACATGATCGAGCCCAGCACGGTGCAAATCAGCGTGATCGGTGGCAGCAGCGCAACCGCCGTGATGCGCAGTCGGGCCGCCAGCGGAGGGTCGTCGGCGGCCGGCGGGATGCGCGGGCCGGCGGCCGGGTCGAGCAGGCAGCGGATGAGAATATAGAGCAGATACGCCGACGCCATGATCATGCCGGGGAACACCATGCCGACGAACAGATCGCCAACCGAGACATCGGCCACCGGCCCCAGCACCACGACCACCACCGACGGCGGGATGATTGTGCCCAGCGAGCCGCCGGCGCAGATGGTGCCGGCAATCAGACCCTTGTCGTAGGCGTACTTCATCATCACCGGGATCGCCAGCAGCCCGACCACGGTTTCGGTGGCGCCGATTACGCCCGATGAGGCCGCGAAGATGACGCACATGATCACGGTGCCAAGCGCCAGCCCGCCCGGCAGGCGGCGCGTCCACAGGTGGATGGCCTCGAACAAACGCTCGGCGATGCCGGAGCGCTCCATCATTGCGCCCATGAAAATGAACAGCGGCACGGCGGCGAGCACAAAATTCGACGACACGCTCTCGACCTTCTGGATGAACTGAAAAATAACCACGGCGTCGAACGTGATCAGGCCGAAAAACAGCGCCACCCCCATCAGCGAGAAGGCCACCGGGATGCCCAGAAATACCGCCAGCAGCACCGCGGGGAACATCAGCAGGGCAAAATATTCGCCCATCCGTCAGGCCCGTGCCGAGGGGGTATCGGCCAGCACCCGCAGCGTTTTCAACACCTCGGCCACGCCTTGCAGACTGAGCAGGGCGAAGCCGAGGAAAAACGTCGTGCGAAACGGCCAGACCACCGGATTCCATGCCGATTCACCGGTGGTTTCGCCGAGCTGCCAGGCGTCGTACGCATAGCCCCACAGCATGAGCGTCAGCCAGAACGCCGTCGGCAGCATAAAAACAACCATGCCGACCAGGTCGATCACGGCGCGGGTGCGGACGCTGAACCGGCTGTAGAGGACGTCGATCCGAATGTGTCCGCGTTCGCGCAGGGTATAGGCCATGCCGAGCATGAAGTTGGTGCCGGTGGCCATATACCCGACTTCGTAGGCCCACAGCGTCGGGTCGTTCAGCACGTAGCGCGAGAACACTTCGTAGCAGGTGGCCGTCACCAGCAGCACCACCAGCCAGCAGGCCAGCAGGCCGGCGCCGCCGGTGAGGCGCTCGATCAGCCGCACCATCAGCCGGGCCATGGGAAACGCGCGCTAACTCAGCGTTTGATGTTGCGATAGCGCGCGGCGTTTTTCCACAGTACTTCGTATCCCTGCTGGTGCTCCCATGCCTTTTTGAACCAGGGGTTTTTGGCGGCCTGTTCGTCGGCCCAGGCATCGGCCATCACCTTGACCTGTTTTTGTACGGATTCGTCCAGCTCGATAATTTCGTTGCCGGCATCCTGGTAAAACACCAGCGCTTTGGCGTCTTCGTGCCCGACCCGCATCCAGAAATCGAGGGTGGTCATTTTGGCCGCCAATGCCACCAGCTCCCGGTCGCGCTCCGACAGCGCGTCCCAGGCGGTGTTGCTGATGACGCATTCAAACGGCGCGGACGGCTGATGCACGCCGGGGATGATGACGTATTTGGCGATTTTGTGGAAACCGGGGGTAATGTTTTCGTACAGCGTGCCCCATTCGGTGGCGTCAATGGCGCCGCGTTCCAGCGAGGTGAAGACCTCGCCGCCGGGCAGGCTGACCGGTGACGCACCGAGGTTTTTCGAGATTTCCTGCCAGGCGCCGGCGGTGCGCAGTTTCAGGCCCTTGAGGTCTGCCAGTGTGCGGACGGCTTTGCGCGAATGCAGAAATGCCTCGGCGGTGCGGATGCCGCACGGCAGCCCGACGACGCCGAACTTCTCTTGCCGCCATTGGCGCCAGAGCGCCAGCCCGTCGCCTTCGTAAATCCAGTGCAGGATGCGCTCGGAATCCATGCTGCCGGCGAAGCTGCCGAACACCACCGCGGTGGTGTCTTTGCCCCAGTCGTAGCCGGGCCAGTGGTGGCCGACCTGGGCAATGCCGTTGCGCACCGTTTCCGTTACCTTGAACGATTCGCCCAGCGTGCCGGCCGGAAACACGTCGATCTCGATGCGCCCGTCGGTCAAGAGCTCGACCCGGTTGGCGAACCCCTTGGCGGCGAGCTCATGCAGCGGGCCGCCGCTCCAGGCGCTGGTCATCTTCCATTTGTGCTCCACCTCGGCCGATGCGACGGTACTGATGGCCAGGACCAGCGACGCGCCGACAGCGGCCCGCGCGAGCAGGGTGCGATACAGGTGTTTGCTATGGGGATATTTCATGGTCAGGTTCCTCATGGTTGATTGATGGTTGATTGTGATTCGGTGCCGGTGCCGGTGCGTACCGATAGTACGGCGGCGCAGGCGGGTTAATTCGTGTAATCTTTCACTGAGCATTTGTTCACCGCGCATTTGTTGGTCGAGCGCTTGTCCGCCGCCTGCCGGCGAATCTCTTTCGCCGAGGCTTCGGGGAAAATCCAGATGCCGAACACCATCAGCGGCCCGAGCAGCAGGGCGATCCATTTTTCCGGCCCCGCATCGTGGCGCAGGTCGTAGGAAAAAAGCGCCAGGCAGACCAGCAGGGCGGCGATAGACAATGCGGCTTTAAGCAGGGGCGGCATCGATGGGTGCGGTCAATTTTCGGTGGTGGGCGGGTTGTCGGCGGCCGGGTCGATTGCCCGCAGCGCCGCGTCGATCTGCTCGCCGGTCAGCTCCCAGGTGTTGCCGAGCCCGGCCACGACATGGCGCATGAATGCGTCGCTGAGGCGCACCGCGCGCGCTGTATCCGCGCCGAGATGCTCGGCCAGCAGCGCCAGCGCGAGTTGACGCGGCGCGGCGCCTTCGTAGGTCCACTCAAAGCCGTTATCGGAAAACTGCTGCAAATCCAGCCGCTGATCCAGCGGCCGGTCGTCAACCAGTACGACAATACCGTCAATGGTGCGATCTCCCCGGTAGCGTTTCATGGCGCTCAATGCCCCGCGAAATCGGGGCGATAGATAGATTAAGATAGCTTAGGGCTGAAATTTAATTGATATATAAGTAAAATACAACATTTATATCACTTGCATATATATCATGGCCAAAGTAATATGCATGCCGTAATATGCATGCCGTAATATGCATGCCGTAATATGCATGCCGTAATATGCATGCCGTAATATGCATACCGCTATACGGCCCTGGTTTACGCTGCCCGCCGCGCAATCGGCGCGCTGCATCCCTGGCCGGTTGCAACCGGAAACGCTCAATGTCAACCCAGAAACCCAAGCGCACGATTACCGAAATCCGGCAATCCAAAGTCAACGGCGAGAAAATGGCCTATACGTCGGTGCCCGATTACACGTCGGCGCGCTGGGCTGAAATGGCCGGCGTGGACGTCTGCGTCGTCGGCGACAGCCTCGCCATGGTGGCCCACGGCCACAGCTCGACTATTCCGGCAACGATGGACATGATGGTGCTGCACGCCCAGGCGGTGCGGCGCGGTGCGGCCAATACCTTTGTGCTCGGCTGTATGCCGTACCAGAGCTACCATACCGTCGACCGGGCGCTGGCCAACGCCGCGCGGTTTATGCAGGCGGCGGCGTGTGACGCCGTCAAACCGCAGGGCGGCAAATCCCAGGCGCATATCCTGAAGGCGCTGGTGGATGCCGGCATTCCCACGGCCTCGCATATCGGGCTGACGCCGCATACCATCGCCGTCTTCGGCGGCTTCAAAACCCAGGGGCAAACCGCCGCCGCCGCGATGCGCATTCTCGAAGATGCGCTGGCGATTCAGGACGCCGGCTGTTTCATGGTCGAATTCGAAGCGGTACCGGCGCCGATGGCGGCGCTGATCTCGCAGCAGTTGGAGATCCCCACCATCGGCATCGGTGCCGGCGCCGGCACCGACGGCCAGATTCTGCTGTCCTACGATCTGCTCGGCGTGTTCACGGATTTCAAACCGCGCTTCACCAAGCGCTACGCCAACCTGACCGAAACGGCGGTCAGCGGCCTGCGGCGCTATGTCGAGGAAGTCAAGGCCGGCACCTTCCCGGATGCGGAGCACAGCTACGGCGCCGATGATGAGGCGGTGGAGCAGTTTCGCAACATGCTCGAACATCGGGTGCAACATTGACCGGCCCGGTGAGCGCCTCCCTGCACATACTCACCGCGACACCCCCGGGGGTGGTGGCAAGTCTCGCGGAAAAGGCGTACTGCATTCTCGAAGAGAAAATCGTCACGCTGGAGCTCAAGCCGGGCGCCGTGTTGTCCGAGCTCGCGCTGTCGCAGCTGCTGGGCATCGGCCGTACGCCGGTGCGCGAGGCGCTGCACCGTCTGGGGCGGGAAGGGCTGGTGACGGTGTTGCCCCGCCGCGGTATTCTGGTGGCCAGTCTGGACCTGCGCGAACAGTTGCAGATGCTCGAGGTGCGGCGGGAAATCGAGCGCCTGATGGCGCGCAAATCCGCCGAGCGGGCCAATGTGCAGGAGCGCGCCGCCTTTCGCCGCATCGGCAGCGAGATGCCCGCCTGCGCGCGCCAGGGTGATGCGATTCGCTTCATGCGGCTGGACCAGGAATTCAACCGTCTGCTGGTGCAGGCGGCGCGCAATAAATTTCTGACCCAATCGATCGCGCTGGTCGCCGGGCTGTCGCGCCGGTTTTGGTTCATGCACAACCAGCGCCAGCCCGACCTGCGCACGACCGCGGCGCGTCATGCCGCGGTGGCCCGGGCCATCGCCAACGCCGACGGCGACAGCGCGGCGAAGCATTCCGATAAGCTGATGGATCACATCAGATCCATTACGCTCGACGCCCTGGAGTGGTAGTGGAAGGGTCGGCTTCCATCTGCATCGATGCGCCGCCGCAGCCACCGCCGCCCCGCTCACCCCCTGATCCTGGAGGTACACAATGGAATTAGCAGATAGCCCCATGACCCCGCGTCAGTTTGACTACCGGCAAATTTACCGTGAACGCATCGTCGCCTGGTACAACGGGTTTTTACACGTGGTTTTAATTTATGCCATCGGTTTCGGTGCGCTCTATGTGTACGGCGCGCACATTCATCAACCGCTCTGGTGGGAGTGGCTGACGGTCCCGGTGGTGTTTGTGCTGGCCAACCTGTTCGAGTGGTTGCTGCATGCCCAGGTCATGCACCGACCGCGCAAAAACCGGGCGCTGCGGGCGATCTATACCCGCCATACGCTGATGCATCACCAATTCTTCACCGACACCGAAATGCGCTTTGCCGGCCCCATCGACTGGCGCGTGACGGTCTTCCCGCCCTACGCCCTGGTCGTGTTTATCCTGATGTCGGCGCCCGCTGCACTCGCCGCCGGCTGGCTGATTTCACCGAATACCGGCTGGCTGCTGATGGGCGTCACTACTAGTATTTACCTGATCTACGAGTTCATGCACTTTTGCTGTCATATCGATGAGAATTGGTTTGTTCGCCATTGTCCGCTGGTCAATACGCTGCGCCGCCACCATACGGCGCACCATAACCAGTCGATCATGATGCGCAAGAATATGAACCTGACGTTTCCTATTGCGGATTGGTGGTTCGGCACGTCGGATCTTGACCGCGGTTTGTTTGGGCATTTGTTTAATGGCTACAGCACGGAGTATGTGAAGGATAAGTAGTGCGGGTAAAGGGTAAGGGGGGTTAAAACTGTTTCGGTTGGCGGGTGTGATACGCTGTTTTTGACGGTATTGATTTTGGCGGCAACATCGCGCGAATCGAAAAAACAGGTGGGCGGTTTTTTGTGGTTGAAGCGGAATCAAATTGCGGTATCACCGCAATTTTGCGTATTCCTCGCATGCTGCTTGCAACGAGGGCGGTGCGGGGGGGCGCAATTCGTTGGCATTGCACATTTGTATCAGTGCGGTCACATGACGCTTGTATTTCCCTTCTTTCTTGAATTGGAGATATGGCTGCGTTTCATCCACGGATTCGCCACCCAAATAGGCGAGCCATGTTTCAATGTTGCGGGTGGGGATGAGCACAACCACTTTGTCGTCGGATTTTCGGCGCCCAATATTTTCCTTGTCGCAGGCATTATCCAATTGGTTCATCCTTTTCTGTATGCCGTCCCCGTTGCCGTCAGTCATCACCACAAGCGCGGTGTGTTTTGTGGCGGTACGCAAAGCGCGCAATTCAAAGGGGTATTTTTCTCGGACATGTTGCTTGCCGTCAGCCTTTCCTGCCGGTACTGCAATCAGGCGAAAGTTGTCTTTCTTCCATCCTCGTCGTTTCAAAAAGCGGTAAATGAATGTTTGTTGTTGCTGATCTTCGCAAAGGATGGTGGTGAACGGGCGGCTCATGGAATCTGCCTTCTCGCGTAAAGTTCAGAGATGCTGAGTCCGGTACCATTTAACGAGGGTTCGGCAATGCGCGTGTGGCTTTCCGGTTCGCGCGTCAGCCAGATCGTGTCGTTAGGGAGAAAATTCAATGCTTCCGGGTGATGCGAAATCAATACGGTTTGCGGCAATTCATCGCCGCATTCGTCTTTTAACTCGGCCAGCCAGGGCTGTAGTTCCGGCAGGGTGACATAGTTGTCCGGCTCGTCCAACAGCAGCGTACGGTTGGCATCATCGGCAAACAGCAGCAGATAAAGCACAATCAATGCGCGCTGCCCGTCGGAGAGTGCGTCAAAGCGATAGGTGCTTTTTTGCTTTCCCTCCGCCGAAGAAAATTCCGCATGCAGTTCCCAGTGCTCGGTGCTTTGCCGCATGGATTTCAGGCCGCAGAATCCCGGCAGAATATCTCGCAAATGGTCGTCGACTTTTACCGTGCGCGTGGGATCTGCCTGCAATCTTCCGCGATACCACGAGGCAAAATTTTTCCCGCTGACGGCCGGCGTATTCGCTTCGACATCGGAAACCGCCAGCATTTGTCTGGGCTCCAGCGAGACTATCGTCAAACGGTGGACTTGCTGGCGAAATTCCTGCAGCAGCGTGTTATCGGGCCGGTCGGCCACCACGGCAAGCCCGGACTGTGTCCAACCCATCGAAAACGTCGGCCCTTCGCTGTGGTTATTTCGGTACAGCTGCACATCGCCGTTTTCGGACGCGAACAGCGGCTTGTCGTTAAACAACAGGTTTTCTTTTATCACGCGCACCAGCGGCTTGTCGTGGTGATGCTCAATGGTGAGCTGATAAAGATAATCGCCGCCTTCCTTGCGGGTGATTTCCAACTCAAAGCGCTGCTTAAGGTTGTTGCTCCAGCGCGTAAGGTCGGCGGCGAAAAACAATTGATCGACCCGCTTTTCGTTGTGGATGAGGTCGCGCAATTTCTGCGCCACTTCAAACACGGCGGACTTGCCGCAGCCGTTTGGCCCGGCAAGCAGCGTTAAATCGCCAAAGTGCAGGTCAAAGTTGCTCATGCACTTGTAGTTGTCAATGTGGATGCGCTTTATCATTGGTCTGAGTATAAAATTTCCATTGTCGGCAATGTGCCGGTTAAGCCAGGCACCGAGGCGGCATTATAGCAAACTGCCAACCGTTTCTGAGCTTATACACCCCTTTGACGGATTTTTTTTTGGCGTCTTGTTATCTCTATAAACCTGTATAATTCATCAAATGAAAAGAAAACCATCCGTTGCCGTATTCGGCTCCCACGATCTTTCCGGTGCGCCCGAAGTCGAGTCGCTGTGCGAAGACCTTGGGCGGGAGATTGTGAACCTGAACTGCCGAATCGTTTGTGGTGGACTCGGCGGCGCAATGACCGCCGTATGCCGCGGTGCAAAAACCGCCACCGGCTACGAGCCGGGCGACACCATCGGCATTATTCCGTCGGCCAAGTTCGATGACGCCAATTCGTTCGTCGATATTGTCATCCCGACCGGGCTCGATCTGTTTCGTAATTTGCTTGTTGCCCGTGCCGGTGACGCCTGTATCGGCGTGCGCGGGGGGTCGGGAACGCTTTCCGAAATTGCTTTTGCATGGCAACTCGACAAACCGGTTGCGGTGATGTCGAAAAGCGGCGGTTGGTCGGCCAAATTGGCAGGAGAGAAAATCGATTACCGCCGACAAGGAGCCGAAGTGACCGCCCTGTGCGATGTCAACGCCGCCGCCGAATGGCTAAAAAAAGTGCTCAATCTATAAGTGTGGAGGCGATTTTCTACACGACAATCATCTCGTGACAACCGCCGCCGCTCGCATCCAACCCGTTACACTCACCTGCTTCATCACGGCACCCCCCAGACTCCGCCTGCGCCACAGTCGTCGTTTGCCGGGTAAATTTCCACGCCAGCACGATGCCCGCCAGAGCGCAGGGCAGGAAGCCGATGAACAGCCAGACGGTGATCACCTTTAGTCGCTCCGGGGACAGGGCGGCACTCAAGCCGAGGCCGTTGGCGATCAGCCCGCTTAATGCCGCACCAAGGGCAAACCCCAATTGCTGGGTGGCCGGAATCAGCGTGGACGTGCGGTCTTTCTCGTCGGCGTCGGCAGAGTCCACTACCCGCCGGATGTTGTCGCGTTGTGACGGACTGTGTTATCGGAAGAGAGTCACTCAACCAAAGGCTCGAAATCCGGGCTGCTCATTGGTTCGTGCTTATTCCAGCGCCCGCTCATCTCGATCAAAACACGCTGTTTCGATCGCGCCGACTGAGGGATTAAGCGTATTACTTTCGCTTTGTAATCAACGGGGCCTTCGACCATCGCACTCGCCAAATCATCCACGAGATAACGCGGTGCCCAGCCGATCATGTAATAGTCCGTCGTCTGAACCTGTACCGCCAGTCCGGTTTCCGGATTGGTCAGTTCCAGGGTCAGGTACAAGTCTTCACCCTCCTTCAAGAAATCAATTCGTTGTCGAGCGAATTCATTGCTATATCGCCAGCTGTGCAGGAAGAAGCGACAGGTAAAATTGCCTTTAGCGTCCTTTTCGGGCTTCGGAAAAACCTCGAAAGTATCCGTTGCCCGGGTACCGCCATTGGCCGATAAAATTTCGATGGGGTTGGCGTTATTGTGCAAGTCAAGGCTGCGCAAATACGCCTCGAAGTCGGGTCTTGCCGGCTTCATAATCCGATTTTGGAACAGGGCAAACAGCTTTGAGGAACGATAATCTTTTTCCAGATCAAGAAAGCTGGGCAACGGCGAAAACCCCGCCCTTTCTACTGCTCGTTGTACACCGCCGATGTAGCGGAAGCGATAGGACGTATCAGACTCGACATCCAACCTGCCGACCGGAAACCAGGGCTGGCCGTCTGCTTTTTTACCCTGCCATGCCAAAAATAAGACTTTTGTATTCATAAAACCTCCCGTAGCTTGCTGTAATTATAGCGCATAAGTTCAGCTGCAAACTGCCGCTCCGGGCCTGTCATCCAATCCGCAGGGATCCTGGCGATTATTTGATCAAAATCATCCTCGCGTATCTTTTTAAGATTTCCGGCTACCTTATGGAAAAGATTCGAATAGGTGCTGGCCGCACGGCGCACCAGTTCCAGCGGGCTGGGGCCGCGTTTTTCGTCCTCCGACCAGTAAATCGCACCGTGTCCCCTTTTCGCATAGTGGCCGACCCGATCCTCCTTCATCAGCCTATCGCGCTTCTCATCCAGAAGCTCCCGCCCTAAAGAAGATGCGTGATCGAACGAAGGGGCTGCCAAAACCTGCCAGCTTTTATCCCCAGTGTTGTAGATCATCCCCCAGTTTTCGTGGTGACGGTCCGTATTGCCAATCAATGCATCCAAAACCATGTATTCAGCAATGGCTTGCTTCATGTCGAAATCTGGTCCTAAGCTCAAGATATTTTTCAGTGTATGGCTTGAGTAGCGAAATCCGGCCTCAGGATCGTAATCATCAATGAACTCTTCCAATAGCTCGTTGCCATGAAACAAAGCTTCATCATTACAGATAAAAGACGCTGTCGCCGAGCCACGCACACCGCCAAACTTTGCCAGCTCTACCTTCGCATGCGCAACCTTGAGCATGGATGCTACTGATGCGGCAATCTTCTCCGCCCAGTGCTCGCCCGTATTTTTACGCGGATGCTTGAATAGCCAGGGACGCCCGTCCACATCACGAAACCAGAATTTCTCTCTGGTGCCCATCGTCTCACTCTCCTCCACCGAGGCGAGACCAATCTCTATGATTTGATATTGCGCATGCATACCTCTACCCCCCACTTTTCGCACTGCAATTTGTCGACCAATGCTGCAAAGCATTTGTCTACCGCCGGCAAGCTGACAACCGCCGCCACTCGCATCCAACCCATCACACTCCCCCACTGCATCACAGCACCCCCCCAGACTCCGCCTGCGCCACAGTCGTCGGTTGCCGGGTAAATTTCCACGCCAGCACGATGCCCACCAGAGCGCAGGGCAGGAAGCCGATGAACAGCCAGACGGTGATCACCTTTAGTCGCTCCGGGGACAGGGCGGCGCTCAAGCCGAGGCCGTTGGCGATCAGCCCGCTCAATGCCGCACCAAGGGCAAACCCCAATTGCTGGGTGGCCGGAATCAGCGTGGACGTGCGGTCTTTCTCGTCGGCGTCGGCGGAGTCCACTACCCGCCGGACGATGTAGCCCCACATCATGCCCATGCCGACGTTTTGCAGCATGATGCAGACGATGACGACGGCCAGGGGGCCGTTGGGCAAAAACGCGGCCATGCTGATCAGGCCGAAGGCGACCAGCACACTGCCGCTGCGAATCAGGTAGCGTTCGGCCTGCGGGGAAAGCCCCGACAGGAAAACCGCGCCCAGCGTCCAGCCGACCGATTCGAGCATGATTACAAAGCCCACCTGCAACGGCGACAGCCCATACAGATTGATCAGAATCAGCGGGCCGTACACGATAAAAGACATGATCGACAGGCTGAGGCAAAACGTCATCGTGATGCCGCTGCCGACGCGGTGGTCGAGCCGGGTCAGCGCCAGCGGCAGCATGCGGTTGACGGCGGCCCGTCGATCCCAGTAGATGAATGCCGCCAGTGCGCCGATGCCGACCAGAATCAGCAGCGGCGAGAAGAGCGGGTGAAAATACGCGCCCGCCAGGGACACCGACAGGATGGCGCCGACGAGAAAGGTCAGCCGCACCAGCGGAATGCGTTTCGATTCCACCGGCAATGCTTCGTCCCCGGACGGCATCACCCGGACCGCCAGCAGCAGCGCCAGCGCCTGGAGCGCGTAGGCCCAAAATGCCATGCGCCAGAGGCCCCAGGTGGCGAACGCCCCGCCGATCAGCGGCCCGCAAAGCGCCGACAGCATCCACACCATTGACATGCAGGCCACTATCCTGGGCACGAACCGGTTGGGAAAAAACCGCACCTGGCAAATATAGACCAGCGCCACCAGCAGGCCGCCGCCGAACCCCTGAATGATCCGCCCCGCCAGCAACAGGTAAATGCTGGGCGCCGAGGCGCAAATGGCGCAGCCCAGAGCGAAAATCAGCGTGGCGCGCAGCATGGTTCCGCGAATATCGAAGCGATGCACCAGCAGACTGACGCAGGGGCCGGCCGTGATCGAGCCCATCAGATACAGCGCAAACGCCCAGCTAATCAGATTGAGCCCGCCGATATCCGCGATGGCGCTGGGCAAAGTGGTCGCCGCCAGCAGGGAATTGGACGCGTGCAGCCAGAGCGCCAGCGCCATCACGGCCAGCCGGGGCAAATGCGCCCGCGTCAGCAGAGCACCCCAGCCGGTGGATTGATTTTCAGCGCTCATGGCCACCTTATACCAGCATCCGCCACCAAATTCTCGCCCCACCGTCGGGCGGTTCATCCCCGAGTGGCGCTGCCGGACACCGGGGCGCAGATTCCGCCGCCGCTCGCAGCGCCACCGGGCGATAAAAAAAGCGCGTTTTCAATCGGTGCCTGTCGTGAATTGAGATGGTAATCTGTGGTATTTTCTACCTGACCCGCGTCGGCTGACCGGCTCTTTGGTCGCCCGACCGCGGATATTGCTATATTAGCCAATTCAAACCATTTATGAGGAAATAGAATGAAACAGATTATTGTTGGCGCCGCCCTCCTGCTCGCCGTCTCTACTGCCGGCGCACAAGCCACGCGCCCCTACCTGACCGCCGCCGACGCCCTGACCGGTGTCCGTGCCTGCCATAGCCTGGCGCAACAAAACGGCTGGAACGTGGCCATGGTCATCGTGGATCGCGGACAGCGGGTGATCGCCTCGTTGCGCATGGATGGGGCCTTGTCCGCCGCCTACACCGGCGCGACGCTCAAAGCGGAGACGGCGCTGTCGTGGTTCTCGTCAACCGACAAAGTCGCCGAAATCGTCGCGCAAAAACCCGAGTTCAAGCAACTCCCCGGCCTGCTGCCGATCGGCGGTGGTGAACCGATTTTCTCCGCCGACAACCAATTGACCGGCGCCATCGGCGTGGCCGGCAGTGCGATAGAAAACGACCGCAAATGCGCCCAGGCGGTGGTGGCGGCAATCAAGCAGTAACCGGCCCGCAGTTAGTGCGGGAATCAGCGATACCAGGAGCGTCGCGTGCCGTCCCCGGTTGTGTGCGATGGGCGTGGCGCAACCTGGTAGCGCATTGCCGTTGGGAAGCAGGGGCGGGAGAGCTGGCCATGCCCTGGAAGCGTCGTTAGATCGATTGCGACTGCACTTATCCGCCGATGGCGTGTGTGATGCTGTCGGCAATCGGTCAGGCGTCACTTGTAAGGGCATGCTTTAATATGATTTCCAGGTTGCTATCAAGGAATATGCCCAGTTTCCGGCACTCTTTCAGCGTCATTTTTGTGTCGCTGCCAATGTTTGTGGGTTTTGTGTTCGTCCAGATATAGGAATGTAAAAACAGTTCAGTATGCTTCTGTTGGATTTTTTTCTGCGTTTCCTTTATTCGTCTATGCAGGTCCACTTTAGATTTGATCTTGGAGTCATAGTACGCAAGCCCTTTCGGGTCTATAAACAGAATGTCCTGCCTGTTCGCATCTTTTACCCAGAGAATAAAATCCGGGTAGAAAGAAAAATCATCAAAGAACGAAACGCCTTTCCCACGACTCAAATTTCGCATCAGGTATATCTCCTTGCCGTGCAGAAAGTCAGTCCTGTGCTTGCCTTCCACAACAACTTTTAGCTGTTTTACAAATTTAGCTTCTCCGCCATTCAAAGCGACGGGCGAGATTTGAATGTCTTTCCGTGTGTCGCAATGAAGCAGCGGTATGTAAGCATGAAATTCCGGTTCCAGAAGCGATAACTCCGCTCCATCCAGCAAGTTCAACTCGTATGTATCTGCAAGCTGATATCTGCTCTGTTTGACCTCTTTCACCAATTGTTCAATCTCTTTTATCAGCTTTTTTTCCTTCGCATCGACAGACAACTCATACTTCTCAACATAGTTCGGGTTGTCATTCTTCAGCGGCACGGCTTCTTGCCGCCGGTTCCCAAATGCCCCTCGCCCACCATCACAAGATTGTTTTCTTCAAACGCTTCCGGTGTAACCCGTTTTATGCCTTTTTTGTCGGCAAACTTGTGTATATCGATAATATCCACCATCGTGCCGCCACGGGAAAAAACGTCGGTTGCCGCATCGTCCGAGAACAGCTGCGCCGGAATGTTGCTTGCTTGCAGTTCGCGCAAGTGCTGGCGGGACATCCCCTCGTCCGGGGTTACCAGTATGATTTTATTGAGTTTGTGCAGTCGCTTGTGCTGTTCCAGATAATGCCGGTATTGCAAAATGTTGGCGTGCAAAAGCAGTGTTTTGCCCGAACCGGTCGCGCTTTGGAAGGCCAGGGTCTGGAGATCGTCGATCGTATATTCGGGAATGTCGGTGTAGGCGCGTTCGGTCTGTTTCCATTGGTTTAGTTTTTTAATCAGGGTTTCCGGGTCCTGGAAATACAAATCGAGGTAGCGCTCGGTAAAGAGCAGGGCGAGATATTGAAACGGTTTCCACGATCTGCCTTTTTCATCGGTCATGCCCAGAGTCTGGCTATGGAGGGCGATGTTGGTATCGTAACGGGCAAAGTCTTGCTTTGTTGTGGGGGTGGTGCTTTGAAGGTTTATCAATATCCCCTGAGCAAAATCGCTGCCTTGTTTTTTGTCTAATTGATCTGATAGGTATTTCAGGCGATCCAGGATTTCACGCAGGGTTTGGTAGCCGAATTGGTGGCACATGAAGCGGTGCAGTGCCATGCGGGATTCGAGGGTTTTTGTGATTTTGTTTTTTCTTTTTGAGTGCAGCAGATTATTTTCCCTCACCCTTAATCCCTCTCCCAGAGGGAGAGGGAGATCGACTACTTTCCTCTTTCTCGCTTTTCTCCCTCTCCCTCTGGGAGAGGGCCGGGGTGAGGGCAGAAAGCACCCCCTCCAACACCCCCTCAGTTTCCCGTAAAACCTCATTATTCCAAAAGCGAACAACAGTTATCCCTTTACTTCTCAGAAACCTCGACCGCACCTCGTCCTTTTCTATTTCGTCCGGTTCATTGTGTTGTCCGCCATCCAGTTCAACTCCCAGGCGGGCTTCGTGACAGTAGAAATCAAGCACATATTTCCCTATTGGATGCTGGCGGCGAAATTTAAATCCCTCCAACTGCTTGTCTCGCAACAGGCGCCACATAATATGTTCGGCTTCCGTTGACTGTTTTCGCAAACTGCGGGCAAAGGCCATAGGCTGCAATTTTCCCTCCTCGCTTTTCTCCCTCTCCCCTCGGGAGAGGGCCGGGGTGAGGGTAACGTTCCTCTCAATTCCCATTACCCAGCCTCGCCGTATTCCAATTGTCTTTGCTTGTTGACAAGATAATCAACAAAGGACACACAAGCGGCATACATAAAAATTGCCTCGTCAAATCCGACATCGGCAGCTTCTTCTTCAATCAAAGAGTGGCGGATGCCTTTCTCGTCACTTGTGTAGTTATAGAGTTTCTTGAATGCATCTTTTAACGCCCGATGTTTAATCATCTTTTTCTTTTCAAGTAAATCAAGCGCGCCAGCAAAATGATTTTTCTTTTTCGGGTTAATTTTCCGCACCACCGATTCCACGGCATGTATGCTTTCTCTAATAGTATCGGAATAGTTTTCATTATTAAGTTCCTGTGCAGCTTTGCGCAAATGCGACTTTGCTCCAATCAATTCGGATTTGTTTATATTGTCTAATGACTGTTTGACAGTTTCTTTCATTTCCTTGCTTGTTGTAGGAATAATACATATCGGCTTACTTGATCTGTCTATTAGATAAGGTGTGAGTTTCATACATTCTTCTATGCCCCAAACTAGACTTTGGTTGATTTCTTTAAGCGGGAGAAGAAGTTGCATAGATGGTTGTAGGTGTCGGCTTCTGTTTGCTGGTCGCTTTTGGCGGCGGCCAGTCTGGTGCGGGCGTTTTTTACCGCATCGGTTTGTTCGGGGTCTATGCCGCCGAGTTGTTTTGCCTGGCTGATGAATTCATTCAGGTCTTTTTGTGCGGTTTCGCTATCGGAATCGGCAATTTCGCCCAGGGCTTCGGTCACTTGTGGCAGCAATTGGTTGTCGAGGAAGTCGCCGACTTCGGTGCTTTTCAGCGCCATAATGCGGTACAGTCCAAAATCCAGATCGCCCCGGTCGAGTTGAAATAACTCGCGCAGTTTTTCTTTGAGTCTGGTGATGTTTTCTTTGGTAACGTTGCTTTTCGTTTTAGGCGGGCTCATTTTCAATTTCTGGCGGGGGTGGCGTTAAGGCGATCAGGCAAGCAATGATACGATTTCGTGCGGCATTCTGGTGGAGTAGGAGAGGCAGAGTATAACGGAGAGAATGGCCCAAATGAAAGGTCGGGCGGGCGGCAAAGGTGTGCTTTCGGGCGACAATGGCTTACACAATTTGACGCTGTCGGGAAAACATGGTTTATTCTCTACCCTGCTTTCGATATAAACGATCAGCCTCGGATTGGGCGGGCGGGCGACCGTCATCGGTACCGCTCCGGGGCTGTTGAACAGCCGGAGTAATGCGATGCGCAGCGATACCCGAAACCATAGCGGCGAGGCCGTCCGACAGCAGACGCAGCGCGGGGGTTTGGCGGCGCTGAACCGGGCTGCCCCGGGATTGCGGCGGGATTGAATCGGTGCCTCCATTCGACAACATAAACATTGCCCCGGTCGAGGCCGGCGTGTTGCTGATTTCGCTCGACCGCCCGCAGGTGCACAATGCGCTGAATACCGCGTTATTGGCGGAGCTGGCGGCGGCGCTGGACGCGGCGGCGGCGGACGATGCGGTGCGCTGTGTTGTCGTGGCCGGTGGCGACCGCGTTTTTGCCGCCGGTGCCGACCTCAAGGAAATGGCGGCGCTCGGTGCCGTCGAGTTGGTGTACAGCCGGCGGCAGCAGTACTGGCGGTCGATTCAGCAGTTTGGCAAGCCGTGGATTGCCGCCGTCAACGGCTATGCATTGGGCGGCGGCTGCGAGTTGGCGATGGCGGCGGATATGATTGTTGCCGGGCACAATGCGCGCTTCGGGCAGCCTGAAATCAACCTCGGGATGATCCCCGGCGCCGGCGGTACGCAGCGCTTGATCCGCGCCGTGGGCAAGTCGCTGGCGATGAAAATGATCCTGAGCGGGGAGGCCATCAATGCCGATGAAGCGCGCGCCGCCGGGTTGGTGGCCGAGGTCACGATCCCGGAGAACACGCGCCGGCGGGCGCTGGCGCTGGCCAAAGTGATTGCGCAAAAGTCGCCGTTGGCGCTACGTCTGGCCCGCGAGGCGGTCCATGCGGCGCAGCAATCCGGGCTCGACGCCGGGCTGGAATACGAGCGTAAGGCGTTTGCCCTGCTGGCGGCGAGTGACGACCGCGCCGAGGGCATCGCCGCGTTTTTGGAGCAGCGCCGCCCCGAATTCAAGGGCCGGTAGGCCGGTCGCTACGCATCGATTACCACTAGACAGGAGCCATGACGCCATGAACTTCGAGACCGTTGAACTCGACCACCGCGACGGCTACGCCGTACTCACACTGAATCGCCCCGACGTGCTGAATAGCTTTAATGCGCTCATGCACGCCGAGATTCGCCAGGCCGTGACGTCGGTCGAGCGGGATGCGTCGATACGCTGTTTGCTGTTGACCGGCGCCGGCAGGGGGTTCTGCGCCGGTCAGGATCTGGGGGATCGCAACGTCAGTGACGCGGCGGCCCCGCTTGACCTCGGCGCGGCGCTGGAGGAGAACTATAACCCGCTGGTGCGCCGCTTGACGTCGATGGACAAACCGGTGGTCTGCGCGGTCAACGGCGTCGCCGCCGGCGCCGGTGCCAACCTGGCGCTGGCCTGCGACATTGTGCTGGCGGCGCGCTCGGCGAGCTTCATTCAGGCGTTCTGCAAAATTGGCCTGCTGCCCGATTGCGGCGGCACCTGGACGCTGCCGCGGCTGGTGGGCGGTGCGCGGGCGCGGGCGCTGGCGCTGCTGGGCGATAAGGTGCCGGCCGAGCAGGCAGAAAGCTGGGGCATGATCTGGCGCTGCGTTGACGACGACGCGCTACAGGATGAGGCGCACAAACTGGCGGCGCATCTGGCGCGACAGCCGACGCTGGGGTTGAGTCTGATCAAGCGCGCGCTGCTGGCCTCGTCCACCAATACGCTCGGGCAGCAGCTCGATCTGGAGCGCGATCTGCAATCGGTCGCCGGGCGCAGCGACGATTTTCGCGAAGGGGTGGCTGCGTTCATCGACAAGCGCACGCCCGAATTCAAGGGCCGATAGCCGGGCCGGTGGCGCATGTCCGCACTGCATAAAGCCGCGCCGGTGGGGGTGGTTGGCGCCGGCACAATGGGCGCCGGGGTCGCGCAGGTGGCCGCTGCCGCCGGGCATCCGGTGCTGCTGTTCGACAGCGCCGACGGCCTGGCCGAGCAGGGCATTGCGCGCATCGCCGCCGGCCTCGACCGGCAGGTTGCCCGCGCTCGGATGACGCCGGAGGCGCGCGCTGCGCTGCTGGCGCGGGTATCGCCGACCGCGACACTGGCCGCGCTGGCGCCGGCGCGGCTGGTGGTCGAGGCGATTGTCGAAAACCTCGACAGCAAGCGCCGCCTGCTGGGCGCGCTCGAAAACGTCTGCGCTGCCGACTGCATCCTCGCGAGCAACACCAGCTCGCTGTCGATTACCGCCCTCGCCCAACCCCTGCGACGGCCGGAAAACTGTGTCGGCATGCATTTTTTCAACCCGGCGCCGAGCATGCAACTGGTCGAGGTCGTCTCCGGGCTGAGCAGCAGTCCCGCGGTCGCGCAGCGCGTGTTCGATACCGCGGTCGCGTGGGGCAAACAGGCGGTGCACGCCCGATCGACGCCGGGGTTCATCGTCAATCGCGTGGCGCGCCCGTTTTATGCCGAGGCGTTGCGCGTGCGGGAGGAGAACGGCGGCGAGGTCGCGACCCTGGATGCGGTGATGCGCGAGTGCGGCGGGTTTCGCATGGGGCCGTTCGAGCTGATGGATTTGATTGGCCACGACGTCAACTATGCGGTGACCGAAGCGGTGTTCAATGCGTATTCCGGCGAGCCGCGTTTTAGACCGTCGCCGATGCAGCGCGAGCTGGTGGACGGCGGATTTCTCGGCCGCAAAAGTGGCCGCGGATTTTATGATTACGGCGCCGGCGCCGACCACCCGCGCGCACCCGATGCCGCGCCCGGCACCGCACCCGACGCGCTGACGGTATACGGCGACGGTGCGTTTGCCGACGCCGTTGCCACGCTGGCGCAGGGCAACGGGATTGCGCTGACCCGGTGCGCGGCGCAGCCCGACGATGTGCTGCTGCGGGTCGCCGATGCGCGCGTGGCGCTGAGTGACGGGCGCCCGGCGACGGTGCGCAGCGCGCAGGACCGCCTCGACAATCTGCTGCTGGTCGATCAGGCGCTCGCGCCGCTGACCTGTACGCGGGTTGCCGTCAGCATGGCGGATCAATGCGCCCCGGCGGCGCGGCAGGCGGCGATCGGGCTGTTTCAGGCGCTCGGCAAACGGGTTTCGGTGCTCGACGACGTGGCCGGGATGATAGTCACCCGGACGCTGTGCGCGCTTGCCAACGCCGGCGCGGATGCGGTGCAGCAGGGCGTGTGCAGTGCCGCCGCGGTGGATACCGCGATGTGCGCCGGCCTCAACTACCCGCTCGGGCCGCTGGCCTGGGCCGAGCGCATCGGGCTGCCGCGGGTGATGCGGATTCTCGAGCATCTGAATCATCACTATGCCGATGGCCGCTACCGCATATCGCCGCTGCTGCGGCGCTGTGTGATGCGCGCGAGCGGGTTCCATGGCTGAGCAGCGGGCAGACGCCGACGCCTTGGCGCAAGCGTGCAGCGCGCAGATGCACGCCAACGACCGCTGCGCCCGCGCGCACGGCATCGAGCTGCTCGAATCGCGGCCCGGCTATGCGCGCTTGTCGATGCGGGTGCGCCCCGATATGCTCAACGGCCATGCGATGTGCCACGGCGGGATGATCTTCACGCTGGCGGATACGGCGTTTGCCCACGCCTGCAACAATGCCAACCGGGTGACGGTGGCCAACGGCGGCGCGATCGATTTTCTGGCCCCGGCGCAGGCCGGCGATACCTTGATTGCCTGCGCCACCGAACGCGCCCGTGGCGGGCGCACCGGGGTGTACGATGTGGCCGTGACCAACGCGGCGGACGACGCGCTGGTGGCGCTGTTTCGCGGCCGCTCCTATCAGACGCGCGGCACCATCATTGAGGGCGATTGAGATGCACGAGGCGTACATTTGCGATGCGGTGCGCACGCCGATTGGGCGCTTCGGCGGCGTCCTGGCCGGGGTGCGCCCCGACGATCTCGGCGCGGTGCCGATGGCCGCACTGATGCAGCGCAACCCGCAGGTCGATTGGTCGGCGCTGGATGATGTCGTCTACGGCTGCGCCAATCAGGCCGGCGAGGACAATCGCAACGTGGCGCGCATGGCGGCGCTGCTGGCCGGGCTGCCGCCCGAGGTGCCGGCGACCACGGTCAACCGCTTGTGCGGGTCGGGCATGGATGCGGCCGGCATCGGCGCGCGGGCGATCAAGGCGGGGGAGGCCGAATTGGTGCTGGTCGGCGGCGTCGAGTCGATGTCGCGGGCGCCGTTTGTCATGCCCAAGGCGGCCTCGGCGTTCTCCCGCAACGCGGAAATTTACGACACCACGCTCGGCTGGCGGTTTGTCAATCCGGCAATGCAGCGGCAGTTCGGCATCGACTCGATGCCCGAGACGGCCGAAAACGTCGCCGCGCAGTTCGGCATTGCGCGCGCCGATCAGGATGCGTTCGCGCTGCGCTCGCAGCAGCGGGCGGCCGCCGCGCAGGCGGCCGGGCGGCTGGCGCGGGAAATCTGCCCGGTAATCGTTCCTCGGCGCCACGGCGACCCGCTGGTGGTTGACCGCGACGAGCATCCGCGCCCGGACACCACGCTCGCGGCGCTGGCCGGGCTGCGGGCGCCGTTTCGGCCGGGCGGGACGGTGACCGCCGGCAACGCCTCCGGCATCAACGACGGCGCCTGCGCGCTGCTGCTGGCCGGCGGCGCCGCCGTCGCGCGCCACCGGTTGACCCCGCGCGCCCGTGTGGTCGGCATGGCCGTGGCCGGGGTCGCGCCGCGCATCATGGGGTTTGCCCCGGCGCCGGCCAGCCGCCGGCTGCTGGTGCGCAGCGGGCTCGCGCTGGCACAGATGGATGTGATCGAGCTGAACGAGGCCTTCGCCGCACAAGCGCTGGCGGTGACCCGTGAACTCGGGCTGCCCGACGATGCCGGGCACGTCAACCCCAACGGCGGTGCGATTGCGCTCGGCCATCCGCTCGGCATGAGCGGCGCCCGCCTGCTGACCACGGCGCTGGTCGAGCTCGAACAGCGCCGCGGCGACTATGCGCTGTGCACCATGTGCATCGGGGTCGGTCAGGGCATCGCGATGATTCTCGCGCGCTGCCCGGCTTGAGTCGACGGGGTTTGGCGGCGCAGTATCGAACAACGTAACGCAATCGGTGGAGGTGTTTTATGGCGGCGCATCCGGGCAGTGAATTGGAAGCAATCGAACGGGCGAGTGTCGATGAATTGCGGGCGCTGCAACTGCGCCGGCTGCAAGCGTCGGTAAAACACGCGTACGACCATTCGCCGCTGTATCGGCAGAAATGGGCCGCGGCCGACGTGCACCCGGAGGACATTCAATCGCTGGCCGATCTGGGTCGGCTGCCGTTCACCGATAAACAGGACTTGCGCGACCACTACCCGTTCGCCGCGTTTGCCGTGCCGATGGAAAAAATCGTGCGGCTGCATGCCTCTTCCGGCACCACCGGCAAGCCGACGGTGGTCGGCTACACGCAGCCGGATATCGAGGTCTGGGCGACCGTGATGGCGCGCTCGATTCGCGCCGCCGGCGGCCACGCCGGCGATATCTGCCACGTCGCCTACGGCTACGGCCTGTTCACCGGCGGCCTCGGCGCGCACTATGGCGCCGAGCGGCTCGGCTGCACGGTGGTGCCGATGTCCGGCGGGCAAACGGAGCGCCAGGTGCAGCTGATTCAGGATTTCAAACCCAGCATTATTATGGTGACGCCCTCCTACTGCCTGAATATCGCCGACCAGTTCGAGCACCAGGGCATCGACCCGGCCAGCAGCTCGCTGCGCCTCGGCATCCTCGGCGCCGAGCCGTGGAGCAATGCGATGCGCGCGGAAATCGAGGCGCGGATGGGCATCGATGCGGTCGATATTTACGGCCTGTCGGAGGTCATCGGCCCCGGCGTCGCGCAGGAGTGCATCGAAACCAGGGACGGCCCGACGATCTGGGAAGACCACTTCTACCCGGAAATCATCGACCCCGACAGCGGCGCCGTGGTCGCCGACGGCGGCGAAGGCGAGCTGGTGTTTACCTCACTGACGAAAGAAGCGATGCCGCTGATCCGCTACCGCACGCGCGATTTGACCCGCCTGCTGCCGGGCACCGCGCGCCCGATGCGGCGCATGGACAAGATCACCGGGCGTAGCGACGACATGATGATTATCCGCGGCGTCAATGTCTTCCCCTCGCTGATTGAAGAGCAGATTTTGCGCGAACGCGAACTCGCGCCGCACTACCAGATCGAGCTGCGCAAAGACGGGCAGCTGGATGCCATCACGGTCCAGGTCGAAATCAAACCCGGGGTCGCCGACAGCGCGCACCGGCGCACCCGGCTGGCGGCGGCGGTGGCGCAGCATATCAAGACCTATATCGGCATTTCCGCCGGCGTGGTCGTGGTCGAGGCGGGCGCCGTGCCGCGCTCACAGGGCAAGGCGCAGCGCGTCGTCGACCGGCGCTGAGCGGCCCGGCCAATGCCCGGCCCGCCGGTCAGTCCGGCGGCGTATATGCGACTACCCGCTGATCGATCGCGCCAAAAATACTGCCGCCGTTTTCGTCCTGCATCTCGATGCGCACCCGATCGGTGACGCGCATGAACGGCGTGGACGGCGCGCCGCGGTGAATCGTTTCCAGCATCCGCACTTCGGCAATGCAGGAATAGCCGACCCCGCCGTGTTCCAGCGATGCCCCCGGCGTGCCGTCCTGGCGGTTGGACACCGTGCCGGAGCCGATGATGGTGCCGGCTGCCAGCGGGCGCGTCCGGGCCGCATGCGCGATCAGCTGGGCAAAGTTAAAGGTCATGTCGCGCCCCGCATTGGCGCGGCCAAACGGTGCCCCGTTGTAGTCAACGCGCAGCGGCAGATGGAGCCGGTAGTCGCGCCAGTGCGCGCCGAGCTCGTCGAGGGTGACCGCCACCGGTGAAAACGCACTCGACGGTTTCGACTGGAAAAACCCAAACCCTTTGCCCAGCTCCGCCGGGATCAGCGCGCGCAGGCTGACGTCGTTGACCAGCATGACCAGCCGGATGGCAGCCCCGGCGCGCGCCGCATCGGCGCCCATCGGCACGTCGTCGGTGATGACCGCCACTTCGGCCTCGAAATCGAGGCCCCAGGCTTCACTGGCGAGCAGGATGTCGTCGCCGGGGGCGATGAAGCTGTCGGAGCCGCCTTGATACATCAGCGGATCGGTGTGCACGCTGTCAGGCACCGCCGCCCCGCGGGCGCGCCGCACCAGCTCGATGTGGTTGACATACGCCGAGCCGTCGGCCCATTGATAGGCGCGCGGCAGCGGCGAGGCGACCGCCGGCAGGTCGAACGGGACGCCGGCGACCGTCCGGTTGGCGAGCGCATGCGCCCGCGCCCGGAGTTTCGGCGCGCGGTTGCTCCAATCGTCAAGCGCGGCTTGCAGCGTCGGCGCAATGTCCGCCGCCGGGGTGAACCTGGTCAGGTCGTGGCTGACGATGATCAGCGCGCCGTCGCGGGTCGCGTTTTTCAGGCTGGCCAGTTTCACGTTGCTTCGGCGGCGATCGTGCGGGGTAGCGTGGCGGACGGGGTTACGGCTGGCCGTTAAAGCGCCGGGCAATGCCCGCCCAGCAGCGCTGATAATCGCGCTGCCGCTGCGGCGACGACAGCGCATACCGGGTCGGCACGATCGGGTAGCGCGACTCGAACATGAACGCCAGCGTGTCGCGGTAGCGCTCGGGTTGCAGTACGACGGTGCTGGCCCGGGCCAATACCGCCACTTCCGGGCCGTGCGCGCTGAAGGCATTGTGCAGACTGCTGCCGCCCGGCACAAAGCCGGTCTGCTTGGCGTCATACGCGCCTGTGATCAGCCCCATAAATTCACTCATGGCATTGCGGTGATACCACGGCGGGCGAAAGGTGTCCTCCGCCACCATCCAGCGCGGCGGGAAGATGACAAAATCCGCGTTGGCGACCCCCGGCGTGGTGGAGGGCGAGGTCAGCACGGTGTAGATCGACGGGTCCGGGTGATCGTAGCTGACGGTGCCCATGGTATTGAATCGATCCAGCTCGTATTTATACGGCACCGCATTGCCGGTCCAGGCGACCACGTCGAGCGGCGAGTGCGTCAGCCGGGCGGCGTACAGGCCGCCGCAAAACCGGCACACCAGCTCAAAATCCCCGGCGCGGTCTTCGTAGGCGGCGATCGGGACGGCAAAGTCGCGGTCATTGGCGAGGCCGTCGGAGCCGACCGGTCCGCGCTCCGGCAGCACAAACGCCGCACCGTAGTTTTCACACACATAGCCGCGGGCGGTGGCGTCGGTGAGCACCACGCGGAATTTCATCCCGCGGGGAATCACGCAGATGCTGCCCGGCTCGGCAAAGAGTATGCCGCATTCGGTGTGAATCACGAGCGCGCCGAGCTGCGGCACAATCAGCAGCTCGCCGTCGGCGTTGTAAGCATAGCGCGTGTCCATCGAGCGGTTGGCCAGATAGACGTGCACCCCGATGCCGGTTTGCGCCGCGGGGTCGCCGTTGGCCGCGATAGTGGTCAGCCCGTCGATAAAATCACACGGCGTCTGCGGCAGCGCGAACGGATCCCAGCGCAGCGGGTTGGGCGACGCCACCGCATCGCGGATCGGCGCGCTGCACCATGCACGCGATTCGATCGCGGTAAAGCCGCCGTGCACGACCGATGGCTGGATGCGGTAAAACCAGGTGCGGCGGTTGGTGGCGCGCGGTGCGGTGAAGGCGCTGGCGCTGAATTTTTCGGTATGCAGGCCGTAGGCCGGTTGCTGCGGGCTGAAGCGCCCCCGCGGCAGGGCGCCGGGGAGCGCTTCCGATTCGAACGCGTTGCCGAACCCGAACTGGTAGGCCGGCGCGACGTTATCGGCGCTCATCTACGGGCGCCTCACCGGCGATTTGCAGCGCGGCTTGCAGCACATTTTGATCGCCGATGTGGTTGGCAAGCAGCAGAATGAGGCGCGCGTTGATGCGCTCGCTGTCCGCTGCACGGCGCGATTTATGCAGCGCCGTCAACTGCGCATAAAAGGCGTCGGCGTCGGAAAAATTCGGTTGTAGTGTGAGTTCGCTCATCGTCGCTGGGTCAGGATTGTCCTTTTGCGCGCCGCCAGGCGGCCTCGACGGCGCCGGCATCCAATGCCCGCCAGCGGGCGCACACGTGTTGATCGGGGCGGATCAGATAGACGCCGCCGGCGTGCAAATCGTAGCGGTCACGCAGCGTGCCGCCGGGGTCGTCGATGCGCGTTACGCGGTCGCCGCCCGGCGCATCGCCCAGCACCACGCAGCGCAGGCCGCGGCAGCGGCGCAGCAGCGCGCGCACGGCCGCCGCCTCGGCATCACAAATCAGGCAGACGAATTCGCCGGTCAGCTGGTTGAGCAGCCAGCCGGGTTGGCCGGCGATGCGGATGTCGGCGTCACAGCAGGCGCTGCCGGGGCGCATCGCGGCCGCGAAGGAGTCTTGATCGACGCTATTGAGCGGCGAATCCACATAGACGCAGGGCCTCGACAAGCGGCCGCTGTTGACCAGGGCACGCGCGAACGGATAGCGCCCGGCGAGCTCAAGCACGGCGGTCTGGAAGGCTTTGCTGACCGCATTCTTCGGGCTCATAAAATCGGTCGCACGGGCCGAATGGAGCAGGTTCTCGCGGGCGCCCTGCACACGCTCGCAATGGTAGCTGTCGAGCAGCGACGGCGGCGCGGCGGCGTGAATCACCGCCGCCAGTTTCCAGCAGAGGTTATCGACCGCCTGAATCGCCCCGTTGCCGCCGCGGGCGCCAAACGGCGACACCTGATGCGCCGCATCGCCGGCAAAAATCACGCGGCCATGCACCAGGCGCGCCATCATGCGGCAGCGAAACGTGTACACGCTCGCCCAGTCGAGCTCGAATTCAATCGCGTCACCGAGCATCGAGCGCACCCGCGGAATGATGTTGTGCGCTTTTTTCTCCTCGTCCGGGTCGGCGTCGGCGTCGAGCTGAAAATCGATCCGCCAGACATTGTCCGGCTGTTTATGCAGCAGCGTCGATTGGTTGGGGTGAAACGCGGCGTCGAACCAGAAGCGCCGCTCGGCCGGCAGGGGGTGTTTGAAAATCACGTCCACAATCAGAAAACGGTCGTTGAACACCTGCCCCTCGAACGGCAGGTTGAAGGCCTGCCGGATGCCGCTGCCGGCGCCGTCGGCGGCGATCAGATAATCGCAGCTGAGGGTGTATTCGCCGTCCGGGGTGTCAACGGTGAGGTAGACGCGGTCGTCGTCCTGCTCGATTTTTGCCGCCTTGTTCAGCCAGCGCAAGTCCACCGCGGACAGTTCATGGCAGCGTTCGACCAGGTATTGTTCGTAGTAGTACTGCTGCAAGTTGATGAACGCCGGCATTTTATGCTGCGCCTCCGGCAGCAGGTCAAAGTCGTACACCAGCCGATCCCGCCAGTACACTTTGCCGTGCTGCCAGGTCACGCCCTTATCGACCATGCGCTCGCCGATGCCGTAGCGGTCGCAGATTTCGAGCGTGCGCTGGGCAAAGCAGATCGCGCGCGAGCCGACGCTGACCGTGTTGTTGTCATCGAGCACCACCGCCGCGACCCGCTGCAACGCCAGCCCGATGGCGGCCGACAGCCCGGCCAGCCCGCCGCCGACAATGATGACCGGGTGGTGCGCGCGGACGGCGGCGCCTTGATCCGGGCTGCGCTGATAGGGGTAGACCGGGTTGGTGTAGCTGAGCGGCATCGCGGTCGCGCTAATCCTGCAGTTGCGCCCACACCTGCCGGTCGCGTTGTTCGGTCCAGATGCGCGGCCAATCGACGCCGTCGAGCTCGTCCCACAAGCGCTGCACGTCAAACGGCAGACAGTGCTCGAAAATCGGCCAGCGCCCAAACTGCGGGGCGAGCTGCGTATGCGCCGCTTCAAAGGCCGCTTTGAGCGTGCCGCCGCGCTGATGCACGGCGCCGACCTGCGCGATCATATCGCGCAGAAAGCCGCGGGTTTGTTCGATCGCGGCGTCCACCTGTGCGCGACCGCGGGCGACGGCGCCGCGCCCGCCAATCAGCACCTCGGCGTGGTATGCCTTGATCTTGTCCAGCGTGCCGGACGACCAATCGAAGTGGAAGGCGTCGCCGGTATACAGCGCCGCCGCCGACTCGACCAAATCACCGGCGAACAGGATTTTCTGCTGCGGCAGCCAGGCGCAGAGGTCGCCCGCGGTATGGCCGCGACCGCAATACTCCAGCACCAGGCTGCCGCGCGCGCCGCCCAGCGGGATTTCCAGGCGATCGTTGAACGTGAGGTCCGGGTGGGTCAGGCCGGGGATGCCCTCGGGGTCGCGAAACAGCCGCGGCATGCGGCCGAATTCGCTGGCCCAGTCCTCGGCGCCGCGCTCCTTTATCAGGTACCCGGTCATATCGTGGGCGATGATCGATTCGGCGCCAAAGGCCGAGGCGCCCAGTACGCGCACCGCGTGGTAGTGCGTCAGCACCAGGTATTTCACCGGCTTGTCGGTGTGCTGCCGCAATTGTTGCAGCCAGTCGGTGGCGGCGCGCGGGGTGGCGCGCGCTTCGATGGCGATCAGGAAATCTTCCGCCTCGACCGCCCCGACGTTGGGGTCGCCTTCCGCGGTGAGGGCGTAAATGCCGTCGTCGAGCAGCTCGAGTGTTTCGGTTTTTTCACCCAGGTCGGTGGATGAGGCAAAGGGTTTGTCGGTCATGGGCGCACGGATGGGGGTTGAAAAAATGAAGTGTAAATTTAGTTTCGATAGAAATAAAAGTCAATATAATAGCGCATATCCATTGCTGCCGATAATCCCGACCACCGTGCCGCCGACCTCGACCACCGCCACGCCACCAATGCGCCCCGACCAGGCCGACCGCCCTGCCGCCACCCCGGCGGAATTTATGCTCGACCATTTTCTGCCCTACCGGGTGGCGGTGCTGGCCGACCGCATGAGCCGCTCACTGGCGCGGGTGTACAGTGCGCGTTTTGGCATCACGATTCCGGAGTGGCGGATTCTGGCGCAACTCAATCACCACGCGTCGCTGTGTGCGTGGGAAGTGGCCGAGCACACCAATATGGACAAGCCGCGCGTATCGCGGGCGCTGGTCAGGCTGAGCCGCGCGCAGCTGATCCACCGGCAACGGAGCAGCCGTGACCGGCGCGTTGCCGTGCTCGAGCTGAGTGCGCAGGGGCGCCGGCTGGTGCAGGAAATTATCCCGTATGCCCTCGCCTGGCAGCAGCGTCTGGAGCGCCTGGTGGGCGCACGCGGCAGCGCTGAGCTGGCCGAGCTGTGCACCCGCATCACCGTGGCCTTGAAGGCGGCCGATGGCGACCCGGGCTGAATGGCGGTCAAGCCGGGCGCAAAATCGGCGGCGGTATGCCGTCGGTCAGGCCGGGCTTTGACGATATGTTACATTTTTTTCTAAAAATTCGACTTTTGTGTAACACTTTGATAACTTCCATGCGCGGGCCTGCCGGTGGGTAGGCCCATACACCCATTCACCCATACACCCATTCACCCCATCAGGAGAACAGACCCATGAAACCAAACACACGTATCGCCGCATTGTTCGGCTTCGCCGTCGCGGTACTGGCCGCATCCGGGCCGGTATTGGCGCAAGGTACCATTCGCGTCGCTTCGTGGCTGCCGCCGACGCACACGATGAACGCGGTGGTGCTCGCCACCTGGGGCCAGTGGATCGCGGAGGCGACCGACGGGCGGGTCACCATGAAGATCGAGTACGGTCTCGGCCACCCCAAAAGCCTGCTCGATCAGGTGCAGGATGGGGCGGTTGAGGCGGCCTGGACCTACCACGGCTATCTGCCCGGTCGCTTCAAGCTGACCCAACTGCCCGAATTGCCGCTGCACGGCATCGGCCCGGAGGCCGCGTCGGTGGCGCACTGGCGCGTGCACGAGAAGTATTTTGCCACCGCCGGTGAGCACCGGGGCGTGATCGTTGCCGGCCTGTTTACCCACGGCCCGGGGCAGATTCATCTGCGCGCGCCGATCACGTCGCTGGCCGATATGGCGGGCAGGAAAATCCGCGTCGGCGGCGGCATTCAGGGCGAAATCGGCAAACGCATGGGCATCGAAGGGGTGCCCGCGCCGGGGTCGAAGGTGTACGAAATCCTGTCACAGGGGGTGGCCGACGGGGTGTTTATGCCGATGGAGGTGAAAAAGAGCCTGCGCATCAAGGAGGTGGCGCCGTATACGTATAAACTGCCGCAGGGGATGTATCTCGGCTCATTCGGTATTTTTCTGAACGAAGACTTTGTCGCCGGGCTGTCGGCGGCCGATCGGCAGGCGCTGCTGCGCGTTTCCGGCGAGCGGCTCTCGCGCATGGCCGGCGCGGCCTGGGGTGAGGCGGATGCGGTCGGTGAAAGCGACGCGGTGGCGGCCGGCAATACCATCGTGCTGGCGGACGACAAGATGCAGGCGGATTTCCAGCGGCTGGCGGACGGGATGGACGTCGAATGGGTCGAGCGGGTCAACGACCGCGGGGTCGATGCGGCGGCGGCACTGCAAGAGTTTCGCGCGATTGCCCGCTCGCTGTAAGGGCCGGTTGGCACCGACCGGCTGTGTCTGCACCGCGGCCAATAACCGACTCCGACCGCGGGCTGGCCGGCTGGCTGGCGCGCGGTTTTGGTCTGGTCGCGTCGCTGGCGCTGTTTTTTCTGATGTGCCTCACCTGCGTCGATGTGGTCGCGCGCTATGGCTTTAACCGCCCCGTCACCGGCTCGACCGAGCTGACCGAGATCGCGGTTGCCGTGGTCGTTTTTTCCTGCCTGCCGGTGGTGACCTGGCGCAACGAGCACATTGTGGTTGACCTGTTCGACCGCTTTTTCAGTCCGCGCTGGCATACCGTGCGGCTGATTGTGATCCATCTGGTCTGCGTTGCCGCGCTGGGGTTTCTGGGCCAGCGCGTTGCGGTCCTCGCCGCGCGCGCGCTCGACCACGGCGAGCTGAGCGAATATCTCGCCATTCCGGTCGGCTATGTGATCGGGTTTATCGCCGCGATGTGCTGGGTGACCGCGGCGCTGGTGCTGCTCTTTGGCATCACCCGGGTAGTGCAATCCCGCGCTGCCGGCGGCTGACTCCGAGGCCCGGATGAGCGCGGCATTAATCGGATTCTGCTGCCTGCTGGGGCTGATTTTTTTGCGCCTGCCGATCGCGTTTGCGATGGGCCTGGTCGGCCTGGTCGGCTTCGCCGCGCTGGCCGATTTCAACTGGACACCGGCGCTGTCGATGGCGGCGCGGCGGGTGATCGACACCTCGCAGGAGTACAGCCTGTCGGTGATACCGCTGTTCATTTTGATGGGCAATCTGGTCACGCGCGCCGGGTTGTCGCACGAAATATATCGCGCCTGCCATGCGTTTCTCGGCCACCACCGCGGCGGGCTGTCGATGGCCACGGTGGTCGCCTGCGGCGGTTTTTCCGCCATCTGCGGGTCGAGCCTGGCGACCGCGGCCACCATGGCCAAGGTGGCGATGCCGCCGATGCGGCAGTACGGGTATTCCGATGCGCTGGCGAGCGCGTCTATCGCCGCCGGGGGGACGCTCGGCATTCTGATTCCGCCCAGCGTGATTCTGGTGATTTACGGGGTGATTACCGAGCAGAGTATCCGTGAGCTGTTCGCCGCCGGCGTGATTCCGGGCGCCCTCGGCGTCGTCTTGTATCTGGCGGCGATAGTCTACACGGTTCGCCGTCATCCGGACGCCGGGCCGCGCGGGGCCAGGGCCGACCGGGCCGAGAGGTGGGCGGCGCTGGGCGGGGTGTGGAGTACGCTGCTGCTGTTCATGCTGGTCATGGGCGGGATTTATGCCGGCGTGTTTACGCCCACGGAGGCCGCCGGGGTCGGCGCCGGCGGCGCCTTTATCATCGCGCTGGCCCGCCGCGCCCTGACGCTGTCCGGTCTGCTGGACATTCTTGCCGACACCGCGCGCACCACCGCGTCGCTGTTTGCGGTATTGATTGGCGCGCTGATATTTTCCAACTTTATCAACCGCGCCGGGCTGCCCGATGCGCTGCTCAGCCTGGTGGCGCAAGCCCACTTTGCGCCGCTGGTGGTGGTGTTGATGATCCTGCTGGTGTATGTCCTGCTCGGCTGTGTGCTCGAATCGCTATCGATGCTGCTGCTCACCGTGCCGCTGTTTTTTCCGCTGGTCGAGAGCCTCGGCTACAGCCTGGTCTGGTTTGGCATTGTCGTGGTCGTGGTGACCGAGATCAGCCTGATTACCCCGCCGGTGGGGCTGAATATTTTTGTGCTCTCCAGTATGCTGCCCGAGGTCGGCACCGCGACCATTTTCCGCGGTGTGACGCCGTTTTGGTGTGTCGATATTATTCGGCTGCTGTTGATTACCCTGATTCCCGCCTTGTCGCTGTTTTTGCCGAACCTGCTGTATCACTAGCCCACGTTGCCATGCCGGCCAGCACGCAGGTCCAAAAACTGATTGACGATTTTCGCCGCCGGCGGCCGATTCGCGCGACGGCGCTGGTCATGACCATCTACGGCGATTCGGTCGAGCCGCACGGCGGCAGCATCTGGCTCGGCAGCCTGATCAAGCTGCTCGAACCGCTGGGCGTCAATCAACGGCTGGTGCGCACCTCGATATTCCGGCTGACCCGGGACAACTGGCTGACCGCATGCCGCCAGGGCCGGCGCAGCTTTTATCGTCTCACCGAATCCGGGCGGCGGCAATTCGAGGACGCCGACGCGCGCATTTATCTGACCCCGGCGCAGCAGTGGGACGGCAACTGGCAAATGGTGATTCTGACCACCGCCCGGCTGCCCGGTGACCAGCGCGAGGCCGTGCGCCGGGAGCTGGTGTGGCAGGGGTTTGGCCAAATCTCGGTTGACGTGTTCGCGCATCCGGTCGCGCCGCTGGCGCGGGTGCAGAAAATGCTGGCCGAGAAATCGCTGGAGAATTGCGCGGTGCTGATGCGCGCCCGGGTGTGCGCTGAGGCGCCGTTCAACACCCGGGCGATTACCGAACTGGTGCGCACCTGCTGCAATCTGGACCGCATCGAGGCGCACTACAACGCGTTTATCGCGCGCTTTGCGGCCCTGGCCGATGCGCTCGAAGACGGCAGGCTGCCCGGCCCGCCGACGTGCTTTCTGCTGCGCACGCTGTTAATCGACGGCTACCGGCGCATCCTGCTGCAAGACCCGCAACTGCCCGCCGAGCTGCTGCCGTCGGCGTGGTCGGGCGACCGGGCGCGCGCGCTCACCGCGCGGATTTATCGCGCGCTGAGCGATCAGGCCGAAGCCTATTTGCAAACCTGTTGCGAAACCGAAACCGGGCTGTTTGGGCCGCCTGGCGATGAATATTACCGGCGTTTCGGCGGTTTGAACCCGCCGGCAAACCGCCCCCCGACAGACCCCCTAGCGCTGGTCGAAGTCCACCGTTACCCGATCTGAAACCGGGTGCGCCTGGCAGGTCAGGATGTAGCCGGCCCGCCGTTCGCGCGGTTCGAGTCCGTGGGTGATGTCCATATCGACCTCGCCGGCGGTCAGCCTGGCCTTGCAGGTGGAGCAGACCCCGGCCTTGCACGAATACGGCAATTCCAGCCCGTGCGCCAGGCCGGCGTCGAGAATGTTGCCGCCGACCGAGGCCAGCGGGAAACTGACCGTGCGCCCGTCGCTGATCAGCGTGACTGTGCTGGTCCGGGTCTCGCCGTAGGTGTCGATGCGCTGCTGCGCCTTTTCGAGCACCCGCTGTGCATCCGACGACGAATTGGCGAACAGCTCGAAATGAATCTGGCGGTCCTGCAATCCCTCCAGCCGAAACCCGCGCGACACCTCGGACATCATCGCCTCGGGGCCGCAGATAAACGCCTCATCGGTCGCCCGAATATCGATCAACCCGGCCCTGGCGAGCGCATGGCCTTTGGCGTTGTCGATGATGCCGTTGAATAAATCGCTGCCCTGATCTTCCTGATTCAGGATATTGATCCATTGGAATCGATCCAGGTGGCGATTTTTCAGAAAACACAGCGACTCCTTGAACATCATCGACGCGCTGCTTTGGTTGCCATAGATCAGCGTGGCCCGGCTGCCCGGCTCAACCGCCAATACGGTGGCAATGTGCGACAGAATCGGGGTGATGCCGCTGCCGGCGGCGATGAACATGTATTTTTTACGCTGCGCGGGGTGCAGCGGGGTATGAAACCGGCCCTGCGGCGGCATCACGTCGACGACGTCGCCGGGCTTGAAATTGTCGTTGGCGTAATTGGAGAAACCGCCGTTGCGGACGCGCTTGATGCCGACGCGCAGTGGCTGCCCGCAGGCGCTGCTGCAAATCGAATAGGCGCGCTGAACGGCGGCGCCGTCGATGGTTGCGTTGAGCGTGAGAAACTGCCCCTGGATAAAGCGAAACACCGCGCGCAACTCATCCGGCACCGCGAACGTCACACAAATGGCCGCTTCGGTCTCCGGGCGCACCTGCGCGATGGTGAGCGGATAGAAATGATTATCCGGCATCCATCCTCACAGCGCCTTGAAGTAATCGAACGGCTCATGGCAGGCCGCACATCGGTACAGCGCCTTGCATGCGGTGGAGCCGAATTCGCTGATGCAGACGGTGTCGCCGGAGCGGCAGCGCGGGCATTCGACTGCGGTGTGCGGCGGGGGCGGTGCATGGGCGCAGGTGTCGCAGCGCGGCCCGGGGGGCGCGATGCCGTAAGCGCGCAGTTGGCGCCGACCCGCGGCGCTGATCCAGCCGCTGTGCCAGGCCGGGCTCAATTCGGTCTCCACCGCATAATGCACGACCCCGATTGCCCGTAGCAGCGTGCCAATATCGTCGGCCATGGCGTCGAATGCCGGGCAGCCCGAGTAGGTCGGGCTGATGGTGACGGTGACCCGCCCGGCGGCGCAGGACACATCCCGCAGCACGCCCAGATCCCACAGCGACAGCACCGGAATTTCCGGGTCTTTGACCTGATCGAGCGCATCCCAAAGCGCCGGCCAGGGCGAAGCGGCGCGCCGCTTTTGTCGCTCGGCCAGCGCCGCGTCAACCGGCGGGATGGCGCGTGGCATGACTCGTGGCATGATCGGCGGCGCTACCATTGGCAGCCCGGGTGCGCGCGGTGCACCGACTGCATGTGTGACAACAAATGCCCCAGATGCTCGGTGTGATAGCCCTTGCGGCCGCCGCGTACCGCCCACTGCTGCTGCGGCAGCGCGAGCGTGGCCTGATGCAGCAGCCCGGACACGTCCGCCTGCCAGGCGGCCTTGAAAGCCGCCGGGTCAACCGCGATGCCGCCTTCGACCAGCGCGCGCACGTCGTCGTCGATCTCAAACATCTCATGCGTAAACCCCCAGAGCTCGTCTACGGCGCGCTGCATGCGCCGGTGGCTCTCGTCGGTGCCGTCGCCCAGTTTCAGCGCCCAGTTGCCGCTGTGGCGCAGGTGATACTGGGTTTCTTTCTGCGCTTTGTCGGCGATCGCCGCCAGCGTCGCATCGCGCGAGCGCTGCAATTGCTGTAAATAATACCGGTTATAGTGATCGCTGAGGAGCTGGCGAACAATGGTAAACGCAAAATCGCCGCGCGGCAGCTCGTACACCAGCAAGTTGCGAAACTGACGCGCGTCGCGCAGAAAGGCGAGCTCGTCCTCGCTGCGCTGCCCCGACAAACCGGCGGCGTACTGATAGTAAAGGCGGGCGCGCCCGATATGGTCGAGGGCGATGTTGCCGAGCGCAATATCCTCCTCCAGAAACGGCGCGTTGCTGCACCACTCCGACAGGCGATGCCCCAATATCAGCGCATCATCCGCCAGACTCAAGGCGTAGTGCAGCAGGGCCGGGTTGTGCCGTTTGGCGTTCACACTACATCCCCTGGCGCTACATATTGTCGACTTCGTCGGGCAGCCGGTAGAACGTGGCGTGGCGATACGGCTTGTCGTCCATGGGGTCGAAAAAGCTCTCGCAATCGTCTTCCTGCGAGGCGCAGATATCTGTCGACAAAACCACCCAGATGCTGACGCCTTCACTGCGGCGCGTGTACACGTCGCGGGCGTACGCGATCGCCTGCCGATGATCTTCGGCGTACAGGCTGCCCAGATGCTTGTGGTCGAGCCCCCGCCGGGAGCGGATAAACACCTCGAACAGCTGTAGTTCCTGTTCCGTCATCGGGTCCGCCGTCGTGTCTGCCGTTGTGTCTGCCATTGTGTCTGCCATCACGGCGCCTAAGCGGCGTTTTGCCGTGCCCGGCTGGCCTGCTTCCGGCGATGCGCGCTGACCGCGGCGCCGACCCATTCGCCGTCTGTGCGGGCCTGGATGTGGTGCTGCATGCGCTGCCGGTTGCAATGGCCGTTGCCGTTGATGACCGCATGGAATTCGTCCCAATCCGGCTCGCCCGAATCATAATGCCCGCGCGCTGCGTTCCACCGCAGCTCCGGGTCCGGGTGCGCCAGCCCGAGGAGCTCGATCTGCGGCACCGTCTGGTCGATGAATTTCTGCCGCAGGTTGTCATTGGTTTCGCGTTTTATTTTCCACTCCATCGATTTGGCCGAATGCGCCGACGCCGCGTCGTGCGGGCCAAACATCATCAACGACGGCCAGTAAAAGCGGTTCAGCGCATCCTGCGCCATCGCCTTCTGGGCGCTCGACCCGCGCGCCAGGGTGAGCATGATTTCGTAGCCCTGGCGCTGATGAAAACTTTCCTCCTTGCAGATGCGAATCATACTGCGGGCATACGGCCCGTACGAGGTGCGCTGCAGCGACACCTGATTGCAGATCGCCGCACCGTCAACCAGCCAGCCAATCGCGCCGACGTCGGCCCAGGTTTGCGCCGGGTAGTTGAATATCGAGGCGTATTTGGCGACGCCGGATTGCAGCGCATCGATCAGCTCATCACGCGGTGTGCCCAGGGTTTCTGCGGCACTGTAGAGATAGAGCCCGTGCCCGGCCTCATCCTGCACTTTGGCGAGCAGGGTCACCTTGCGCCGCAACGACGGGGCGCGGGTAATCCAGTTGCCCTCGGGCTGCATGCCGATGATTTCGGAGTGCGCGTGCTGCGATATTTGCCGGATCAGGTTTTTCCGATACGCCTCCGGCATCCAGTCTTTGGGTTCGATTTTTTCCTCAGCCGCAATTTTTCGCAAAAACCCGGCCAGTTGCTGATCACGCATGCAAACACCTCATTGACAGGTAGCAGTGAATCCGGTTTCATGATACATGAGCGCTGATATTGTATCAATATTGTGTATCATATCAAAGAAGCTCTATTGGGTTCCGAATTTGTAATCGTAGATGACTGCCCCGACCGGGGTGGATATAATCTGCACATCATGTGGTACGAATTCAGGGCAGCCCTGATTAATTATCATATTATGACTTGTAATACAGGCTGTTAAAGGAGGGGGGACACCACCGGTTGCACTTCGGGTGAATCCGCCCTGACAAGGAAGTTCACACCTGACAAGGGGGGCTACATGTTGAAGTGATTCAATAGATGTGTCAGTCTGGTTGACCGATAACAGGCTGGCCGGAGTGTTGCTCAAGTCAACCTGTTCAGTACATTGGCATACCGGGGAGAATCAAAATGGAACAGGAGCACGGACATTCCTGTCCGTGTTTTCAAAATAAACGGGTTGGAAAACCCGTTCTCCTTTCCAAACAGGAAGTTGCAGGCTTATTCCTCGCGCTTCGTCGGGCCGACCGGCCCGCTCGGCCGGTCGGTCAGTGCATAACGACTGCCACCGTAGCGGGCGGCCAGCGGGGCGGCGGACAGGCCGTGGACAAATACGCTGAGCAGTACCGTGATGAAGACGATATTGACGACGGTATCGGTATGCGGCAGTTGGACTTCATGGGCCACCAGCAGGACAAACAGGATCGACGCCAGGCCGCGCGGGCCGAACCAGCCGAGGAAGGCGATCGTCGGCAGGTTCAGGCGCAGGCCCTGTAGCGCGACGTAGACCGGCAGCATGCGCATCACGGTCAGGCTGAAAATCGCGAACAGCCAATGCCAGGGGTTGAAGGCAAACAGGGCCATCGGCAGCAGCAGGCCGCCGAATACCAGGAAGGTGCTGAGGGTGAATACCTGGCCCTCGGTTTCGGCAAACTCGAATAGATAATGGCAGCGGTTTTTCTGCCGGTGGCCGAATACCAGGCCGCCGACAAACGCCGCGATGAAACCGTTGCCGTGCAGCGCTTCGGCGGTGATGAAGCACAGGCCGGCGATGCACAGCCCGATGATGCCTTCGCCGCTGGCGGAGATCCAATGCCGTTGACGCGCTTGATCAATCAGCCAGCCGCCGGCGAAACCCACCAGGATGCCGCAGAGCGGGCCAAAGAACAGCTGCAAGGCGGCAAACTGGAACCATTCGTAGCGGTTGCTGCCGGCCATGGCGCTGGCGATGCTGGCCAGCACCAGCACAACCGGCAGCACGATGCCGTCATTCAGGCCGCTCTCCACGTTCAGCCCCAGCCGGATGCGTTCGGGCACCTGCTTGCTCGACACCACGGCCTGCCCCAGCGCCGCATCCGTGGGCGTCAGGATGGCCGCCACCAGCGCCGCCTCCCACAGGCTCAAACCGAGCGGCAGAAAATGCGCCGCCACCCCGCCCAGCAGCATGCTCAGGCCCATGCCGACCAGCAGCAGGCGTTTGGGAATCACGTAGTCGAGGCGCAGTTTTTGCAGGTCGATGCGGGCGGCGTCGCTGAACAGCACCAGTACCAGCGTGGCCTCCAGCAGCAGTTTCAGCAGATGCTCCTGCAGGCGAAAATTCACCAGCCCCGACACCGGCGCGCTGAGGGCAAAGCCGGCGATCACAAACAGCATCGGCGGGGTGACGATGGCGGTGCTCAGTCGGCCCGAGAGCAAACAAAACCCCATAAATACCAGCGCAATGGCGATCAGGGCGTCGTGTTCCATCGGCTGCGGTCGGTATTATTGTCGTTCATCCTGCGCCGGGTGAGCGGTGTATCGTGGTCAGTCGCATAGCCGCCGACTCGCCGGCAAGGGTCAGACTGCTACGCCGCCACCTGCAAGGCGCGTTGCACCGACTCGCACAGCCGACTATCTTCCGGCGTCAGTACAGCGGCGACACGGCGGTGTGTTTGGTCGTCCTGCTCTCCGCTCGGCTAAGCGCCATTGCCTGTAACGGATAACGGCAGCAGCACAGAGCAGGGGCGCAACGCCATTGCCGGCGGTAATGCCCGGGTGATTACTCTTTGAGGTGATGGTCGCCGAAGTACAGCACGTGGCGGTCCATCTGGCGCACCTTGTCGGCGGTGAGTGTTAACGTCGCCGAATCAAGCAGGGTGTGATTGGCCTGTTTTCGGCTCCATTCTTCCGCCGACTCCAGCGTGGTCAGCGTGACGGAGACGCCTTTGGTCAGGTAGTGTTCGGGAATAATGACATGGGGTTTGATGCGGTCGACGATGGCATCCGCCTGGTCATAACTCAGAATGTGCTGCGTTGCATCCACCGGCAGCACCAGCACATCGATGTCGGTCAACGCGGCCCAGACATGCGGGTTGGGGTTTTGACGGTTGTCCCCCCAGACGACGATGCGCATGCCGCCGGTTTCCAGCAGATAGATGTTGTTGTCGAGGTGATGATAGTTATCCGGCGGGCATTGCGGCTGGCCGAACTCCTCCATCGCGTTAGTCCACTTATACCACCCCGGCGCCTCGCACTGATGCTTGTCGGCCAGTCCGGTAATCCTGACATCGTTGAACTGATAGGTGCCGGTCATGCGGTCGAGAATCATCTGCCCGTTGGGGCGCTCGGTCGCGTCATGGTCAAAGTGGGCGTGGGTTGAGAGAATGGCATCCACCTCAATTTCCGGAAATTCTTCCGGGAACCACAGCCCCCAGGCGCCGGAAGGATCATTCCGCCACGGGTCAAACAGCAGGGTCAGCCCCGCCGGCGAGGTCATTTTGAACGCGGCATGGCCGTAAAAGTCGATGGTGACTTCGCCGCTCGTCGCGGGGTCGCCGACGCTGTTCTTTTGCGCCTCGATCAGGTGGTTGTTGTTTTTGACCTGCTGCCACGCGGTCGGGCCCGCGCCGGCGGTGGTGCTCCATCCTGCCAGCCAGGATGCAAAACACACCGCGCCGGCCCCAAGCAGAATGGCAGCGCGGTTTTTACGTTTCAAAGATAAGTCCATTGTGTGTCTCCTGTTGTCTTGTTGATTGGATGAATTCAGCCTAACAGATCAGCCTGAAACCGACAAGGCGAAAAACCGGCGCAACGCGCGCAGACAACGGACTGCTACGCCGCCTGCAAGGCGCGCTGCACCATGCGGTGGAAGTGGTGCAGCGCGTGTTCCGAGATGCCCGGATGCGCCGGGTCAACGATAAAAGGCCCCTGATCATAGCTTTGTGATTGCAGGCCGCGCTGCACCGACTCGCACAGCCGAATGTCTTCCGGCGTCAGTACGTCGGCGACATAGTCGGCGCGCGGCTGATTCAGCTGGCCGTCGACGGTAAACGTGTGGCCGCCAAAATGGCAGCTTCCCAGGCCGTTTGGCCGCACCGCATACACCGCCAGCTCGCGTGAGCCCGGCATGATATTGAACGTCGTGTTGGGCCATAAATACCAGAATACCGCTTCCCGCTGCGGCTCGGCGGGGTCGATCGGGTAGGCGGTGTTGTCGTCGCGGATATCGCCGCCCAGTTGGCGCGAGCCGTAGGCGAAAGTCTCCATCCGATAGGTTTGCAGGTTGATCAGCGACGCAAATGCCGGGTGGGCGGTGGGACAGTGGTAGCACTCGACAAAATTGTCCACCACCACTTTCCAGCCGGCGTTGATCCGGGTTTCGCCGAGCGCATCGGTGCCGGCCAGGTGCAGCTGATCGAGGTACGGGATGCGCGCCCGCAGATCCTGCGCCAACTCCCCCGCGACGTGCTGCAAACTGTCGGCGTGGTCATCCAGATTGATAAAAACACACCCGCACAGGGTTTCCAGCCGGACCGCCCGCAGGCCGAAATCGGCGCGCGCGAACGCCGGGCGCGCGCGGCTCATGCGCGCGCCGTGCAAGCGGCCATCCAGCTGATAGCTCCAGGCGTGGTAGGGGCAGACAATGACGCCATCGACGTTGCCCGCGCCGGACAACAGGATATGCGCCCGATGCCGGCAGACGTTGTAAAACGCCCGCAACTGCCGGTCTTCGGCGCGAATGACAAACAGATTTTCGTCGCAGATGGTCAACGTCATATAATCGCCGACATTGGGCAACATGGTTTCATGCGCCACGTACTGCCAGCTGCGATAGAAAATCTGCCGCTTCTCAAGCTGAAAAATCGCGTCGCTGAGATAGTACGCCGAGGGCAGTGTGAACGATTGCCCGGGGTGCTGGTTGAGCGGTCTGGGCAGCTCCGGCAGCGTCATTTTCATATCATGCTCACAGGGGTTGATTGGCGTCGCGGTTGCGGCTGGCCGGTCTGCCGCGCAGCCGGGCGGAGTAATGCCGACAGTTCAAATCAACTCATCCCGGCGATCGTCGGTCTCACCGTAGCGCCCGAGCGCCGGCGGTTTGAGGCCGGCATACAACGCCGCCAGTTTTGGGTTGATCAGGCGGCTTTGCTGCTCGAACAGGCTATTGCCGAGCAGGTCGCTGTCGACGATAAACGGGCCGAAATTTTCCACCTCGAACACCCACAACGCCTGCGCATTGCCGAGCTCGTCGGCCCAGAACAGGTCCTTGACCCGCTTGATGCCCCGGCCCAGCAGCGCGCCGGTGCCGTAGCCGACGGTGGTCAAATAAATCGCCCCGACCGGCACGAACAGTTGCCGGTAATCCTGCGCCGACATGCCGCCCTTGCCGATAATGATTTTCGCCCCCGTGCGCTCAAACCAGGCCGCCATCCACTTGGAAAAACGGAAACTGGCGGTGGCGGTAACGCCGCCGACGCGAAAGGAGCCGTCGGCGTTGATGGCCGCCGCCGGCGAGCAATGGAAATTCACATCACTGACCGCGGGCAGATCCAGCGGCAGGCGGGCGCCGTGTTCGAGCACGCGCTGATAGACGCCTTCACGGGCGGTGTAGACCACCCCGTCGAGGTAGACCACGCTGCCGATTTCCAGCGCGGCAATCTGCTCGGGCTGGAGCGGCACACGCAGCCGCACGGTCTTCAATTTTCCTGCGGTAGCGGCCATTCGACCCCCTCGCGGCGCATGTACGGCGTAAACCAGTGCGGGTTGGTGCGGTATTCGGTATCGCCGTCGGCGTGCAGCCGCACCGTCGCCCGACGTGACGACAGGCAGAACGTATGCACACTCATCGGCATACCGCCGGTGTGCGTATAGCCGACTTCGATATGGCAATCGGCCACCATCGACGTGCCGACATAGCCCATCGCACCCATGCCGATGGCGTTGCCCATGGCCATCAGCTCCAGCTCCAGCGCGGCGATTTTCGCATCCGGGTGGCGGTCGCCGACGATGCGCAGGCAGGCCGCCTGTTTGCCGAGCACCATCGTCACATCCTTGGAGCCGCCCAGCCCGATGCCGACAATCGCCGGCTGGCAGGCCAGGCCGCGTTTGCCAAACGCAATCAGCGTATCGAGAAAGAAACGCTTGACCCCGTCAATGCCGTCGCCGGGGAACAGCATGCGGTAATCGCTGCCGAACAGGCCGCCCTTGTGCACCGTGGTGAGGTCGATCCAGTCCGCCACCGGCTCAAAGCTCCAATCGATTTCCGGCGCGTTGATGCCGACGTTGTTGTTCAGATCGGTGCGCCACAGCGGGTGCACCCGGTTGGGCCTGAGCGGAATATCATGGGTCGCCTGGGCGGTGGCGCTGCGCAGGGATTTTTCCAGCCCGACAAAGCCGTCCGCCAGGCGCGCGCGGTCGCCGATTTTCACGTAAAACCGCGGCAGGCCCGAATCGGCGCACATCGGGCGGCGGTCTTCGCTGGCCGCCTGCCAGTTTTCCAGCATGGTTTGCAGCACAAAACCGGACAAATCGCCGCTTTCCCGCTCGGCCATCTGCGCCACACTGGTACGATAATCCGGCGGAATATCGATCGCGGCATTGAACATAATGCGATACGCCGCCTCTTCAATTCGTTCCCCGGTGATCATGCCGCATCGTCGTCGTCGATTAAGGATAGATGCGCCGCCCGGCAAGGTATCACCGACCAGACCATCTCGTCCCGCCTATGCTACCGCAGCGGGCAGGCATACGCAATTGACACCGCCGGCCGGTGCGGCTTGATTCGCCCTGCACCGCAAGAACCCCCGCGAAACTCTCCCCGGCGCGCCGTTGGCGGCGTTAAAACAACGTACGCTGTGCGGTTTCTATTGTCGGCGGGCGGAACAGATCGGTGCGCAGATTATGCGGCGATTTATTCAGCCCGGCTTTTTTACAGGCCAGACGAAAGCGCGCCGCAATCATATCGGCATACACGCCGCGCCCCCGCTGGCGCGCATGAAACGTCGAATCGTACAATTTCCCGCCGTGCAACTGCCGCAACAGCGCCAGCGTTTTTTGCGCCCGCAACGGCATGTGCTCGTCGAGCCAATCGCTAAACACCGCTTTTAATTCGTGCGGCAACCGCAACATAACATAGCCCGCGTGCACCGCGCCGGCGTCGCCCGCGTGCTGCAATATCGCCTCCATTTCCGCATCGGTGACGGCGGGAATGATCGGCGCAACCAACACCGTCGTCGGCACGCCGGCGCGCGCCAGATTCTCGATTATCTTCAGCCGGCGAAACGGAGCGCAGGCGCGCGGCTCCAATTTTCGGGTCAGCGCGTTGTCCAGTGAGGTCACCGATATCGCCACCTCAACCAAACCTTTTTCCGCCATCGGCGCGAGCAGATCCAGGTCGCGCTCAATCAGCGACGACTTGGTCACCAGACTCACCGGATGATTGCATTTACACAGCACCTCCAGCATCGCGCGCGCAATTTTAAGCCGCCGCTCGGTCGGCTGATACGAATCGGTGTTAATGCCGAGCGCAATCGTCTGCGGCTTGTAATGACGGTGCGCGAGCTCCTGCTCGAGCACCGCCGCGGCGTTTTCTTTGGCGAAAATTTTAGTTTCAAAATCTAACCCCGGCGACAACCCGAGGTAGGCGTGCGACGGCCGCGCAAAGCAATAGACGCAGCCGTGCTCACAGCCGCGATAGGGGTTGACCGAATAACGATGCGGAATGTCGGGCGACTCGTTTTTGTTAATCACGCGGCGCGCGGTGTCACGGAGAATTTCGGTGCGCGGCGGGGGCGGGTCGTCGCGTGCGAGGGTATCCCATCCGTCTTCGAACGGCACGGTAATGGTTTTTTCGAATCGCCCGGCGGGCTTGCTGACCGCACCGCGTCCTTTGTAGATTGTTGTCGGCTTCATTTGGGGAGTATACAACGCGATCACGGTGTGCGAAACCTGTTACCTTGATGCACCCATCGAAGAAGCTCAGTCCAGCATCGCTCAAGCCCAACCCAGGAAAAAAGCGGTACCGGAAAAGCAGTTAATCAGCTAATGCCGACCTCCTAACCATTGCAAACCGGGTCCCACCGATCAATCAAATCGGTTTCTTCGTCCAAACAAATGGCTTTGCTCCCAGAGCTCGTATGAGCGTGAATGTGCGTCGCTCCATTCAAGATGGCACGTTCTGCTTTTTCGTGATTTTCCAGTCGTTGATTAAGGTTTCTGGTTTCGCCAATGTATATGGGAGTCCATTTTTCTTCGTCTACTTTTTTGGCAAAGATATAATTTCCCGGCACTTCCTTAAATTCGGTCTCGATGCTGTAGATCCAATAGCCGTAATTTTTATCTGATACCCCAACCCAGTATATGTCAGGTGTGCTCATTTTTTTCCCCTGTAGGCAAACATGTATTCGCGAGGTTTTTAGATAATCCCCAGACGAACACGCAGTGCGGACAACGATATGTCGAATCGTTTGGCGATAATCTCGAATGAAATATCGTGCTTGCCGATTTGCTCGATAAGCATATCTATCTTGTCGTGGGGCATCAAAATATCGGCGGCGAGTTTGTTCGCCTCCACCTCACTCTTGTTGGAAAGGCGGCTTCGGTAAAGCTGACTATCCGTCAAACCATCACCGACTTGATTCTTGTGCAGCAGGAAGTGCGCTATTTCATGGGCGATGGTGAATCGCTGACGTTGCTTTGGCTCGTCAGAGTCGACCGCGATGTAGTATCCAGACTCGCCGCCTAATTTGGCATCGCGGGCAATCTGACCGGACACGCCAAGCTGCAACTGGGCGGTGTAAACCCCCAGACCGAATTCAACCGCAAGCGCGACAATATCCACCGGCTTATCCGGTAATTTTTCCTGTGCGGCGTAGATTTTCTGGGCCGCTTCAGGATTCCCCTCCGCCAGTTTTTTGAGCATATCGCCAATGATACAGGTAAGTCACTCTGTATTACATACAGTAAATTTAAATCTACCATTCATTAGTATGCTTCCTATTATTGTTCTTCTTTCAATAACAGTGGTATCTGGAAACGGAAAACTGTCCTTGTAAGTATCATTATATAGTGGTTTATATTCAAAGATCAAAGCAGCTTCGGCACGCTCGCGTTCGGGTCCTATTTGTGCGCAACTGAAACAGAGTATCTGGCGATCCTTAAAGCAGCTTTTCCAAGTCCCCCATTTATCGTGGTTTCTGATGCGGTCACGGATACTGTCACCCGATTGCCCAATGTAAATTAACTCTTCATTTGAGTTGGGAGTATATTTATAAACACAGTAGATTCCCGGGCAATCAGGCATATCCTTTATACTGGTCTCCCACCAGAAACCATGAAAATCCAAATGTATCGTCTTCATAATTTTTCCTCAGTTTTTGTTTTTTCTCATTTTCCCCAGGCAGTGGAGGATGCGCCCATGCTGCTGGGCAGCGAGAGTTCGTCGCCAATGACAAACTCCGCCGGAATGCTGCGGACGCAGTAGCCGTCTCCGTAGGGATTTTTTTCGATGCGCGTGATGAATTCGTCTCCGGCGGATTCCCGGCGTCGCCGCTGTGCTTCGGCGTGTGCTTCAAAGAAGCTGCGGGAAAAGGCGTCTTTCACGTTTTTGGTGGTCGTTTTCAGCATCGTGATGTCCTCTTGAGCTTGTGTATGAGGGCGTATTATACGCCTCTGCGCCCAACCCGGTACCGCTATTCCAATGCTGACGCATTGACCGCCCCTACCCTGCCGCTACCCATCAGCCAAAGACTGCCCCGGCTGCACCAGCGTGAATTGCACCGACCTCCGGGACACATTCAACTCGCCGTCGGGCCAGGGACTTTCAGGAGCTCGGTGCGGATGCCAAACCATGAGCGAGAATGCGGCATATCTTTTCCTACTCGTTGCCGGAAAAATGGGCTTGATTAATCGGATGCTGAAAGCTGGGCGGCATGAAAGAAGTGCTTTTCAAATTAGCGTCTTTTGCGACGAGGGCGACGTTGTTGATGCGATAGTATTCCGCGTATTGTTTTTTCGCCTCCTCAAGTAACCGCAATGCATCTTCGTTTTTGGATATGTTTTTCATAATCTATATTCTCCAGAACGGGGTGGGTAAAATTCGGATCGGCAGGGCTATTACAATCACCGATCTCTTTACTATCATGATAATTAAATACGTTCGGTAAAGTGTGGGAATAACCGCAAGATAATTTGTAATATAAGTTATACCGAAATCCTGTCAAGCGTATTCGTGGAAAAATCTGACCGCAACACCGACTCGATTCCCGCCCAAAAGCCGCCACCCGCACCCAATCCGGCACCACTATTCCAATACTGCCGCATTGACCACCCCCACCCTGCCGCTACCCATCCTCCAAAGACTGCCCCGGCTGCACCAGCGTGAATTGCACCGACCTCCGGGACACATCCAACCCACCGTCGGGCTGCTGTTTAAGCAGCGTAAAATACGCCGCCGCCGGGTCGGCATCAACGGTGCAATCCTGCCGGTGATGCGCGCCGCAGGAGTCCGCGCGCGCCAGCGCGGCCTGCGCAATCACCGCCGACACATCGAGCAGGTTGCGCAGATTCAGCCAGTCATGCCAGCTCAGATTGAAACGCCGATCCGCTTGCCCCAGGCCGGTGTGCATCAACTCCTGTTTCAGCTGTGCAATCTGCGCCAACCCACGCTGCAGGCCGGCGGCATCACGCGACACCCCGACGTCCTGCCACATGCAGTCCAGCAGCCGCTCGCGCAGCGCATACAAATCGCCGGGCGGCTGCGTGAACGGCTGCCCGGCGGCCTGTAATTCATCCGCCAGCCGCGCCTCGTCCGGCGCCTGCCAGTGGCGCTCGGCGCGCAGGTCGGCGGCCATGACCTCGCCGGCGATGCCGCCAAATACCGTCGAGTTGGCCACCCCGTTGCCGCCCAGGCGATTGGCGCCGTGCACCCCCCCGGCGTCCTCGCCGGCCACGTACAGGCCGGGCAGCGGCGTGCGGGTCGCGGGGTCGCAGACCAGCCCGCCCATCAGATAATGCGCCGTCGGCATCACCTCCACCCGCCCGGCGACCAGGTCAAACCCGCAGTCGTGGCAGCGCTTGACCATGCCCTTGAATTTCTGCCGCACCAGATCCGCATCCAGATGCGCCATCGACAAATAGACGCCGCCGTTGGCCGACGTGCGACCATCGCGTATCTGCGCATACATGCCGCGGCTGACCACGTCGCGGGTGGCGCGCTCGCCGGCGGCGTCGTAGTCGAACATGAAGCGCGCGCCGTCGCCGTTCAACAAATGCCCGCCGGCGCCGCGCAGGCCCTCCTCCAGCACCGTCCCGGTCATCCGGGTCTGGCTGCCGGCCAGCAGGCCGGTGGGATGAAACTGCACCATCTCCATATCGCGCAACTCCAGCCCCAGGCGCAGACTCATCGCCAGGCCGTCCATCGATTTATCGCCCGACGGGGTATGGTAGCGGTACATGCTCGGCCCGCCGCCGGTGGCCAGCAGCACGGCTTTACTCTGTACGACATGCAACGCGCCGCTGCGCATATCCACCAGCAGCGCACCGGCCAGCGCATCACCGGCGGTGTTGGGCAACAGCGCCAGCACCCGGTATTCCTCCATCAGCGCCACCCCGCTCAACCCGCGCACCTGCTCCATCAGGCGGTTGATGATCTCGATGCCGGTCAGATCGCCCTTGTGCACCGTGCGGTCAACACTCTGACCGGCAAACGCCTTGCTGTGCAGGCTGCCGTCCGGATTGCGGTCGAAGAAACAGCCGAGCTCGTTCTCCAGCTGCTGCACGCGAATGACCGCCGTCTCACACAGCTTCCAGGCCATCTCCTGATGCGACAGCCACTTGCCGCCGCGAATCGTATCCATGAAATGCCGCGTCACCGAATCCCCCGCACCGAGCGCCGCGTTGTAGCCGCCCTGCACCATGCGGGTACAGCCGCACTTGCCCAGCAAGCCCTTCACCGCCAGCGCAATGCTCGCCCCGGGCGCCGCCTGCCGGGCGTGCAGCGCGGCAAACAACCCGGCCCCGCCGGCGCCGATAATCAGCATATCGGTTTTGTGCCGCTGTAGTGCCATCGCCATGCTGTCGGGGGATAAACGAAGCCGCGCCGGACGGTCAGCCGCTATTGAGCAAAAAGCCGCAGGCAATCAGCAACGCCAGCGCCGTGGCCGCCGCCGCGAGCGATTTTTGCCGCGCGTGCCAGCGCCGGGTCAGCGCCAGCGATTCCAGCGCCAGCAGCCGCAGCCCGCCAAACAGATGCACCGCAAGCAAAACACCAGCCCGGTCTCGGCCAGCTTCACCAGCGGATACGCCGACAATCAGCATATCGGTTTTGTGCCGCTGTAGTGCCATCGCCATGCTGTCAGGGGATAAACGAAGCCGCACCGAACGGTCAGCCGCTATTGAGCAAAAAGCCGCAGGCAATCAGCAACGCCAGCGCCGTGGCCGCCGCCGCGAGCGATTTTTGCCGCGCGTGCCAGCGCCGGGTCAGCGCCAGCGATTCCAGCGCCAGCAGCCGCAGCCCGCCAAACAGATGCACCGCGAGCAAAAACACCAGCCCGGTCTCGGCCAGCTTCGTCAGCGGATACGCCGACAATCAGCATATCGGTTTTGTGCCGCTGTAGTGCCATCGCCATGCTGTCAGGGGATAAACGAAGCCGCGCCGGACGGTCAGCCGCTATTGAGCAAAAAGCCGCAGGCAATCAGCAGCGCCAGCGCCGTGGCCGCCGCCGCGAGCGATTTTTGCCGCGCGTGCCAGCGCCGGGTCAGCGCCAGCGACTCCAGCGCCAGCAGCCGCAGCCCGCCAAACAGATGCACCGCAAGCAAAAACACCAGCCCGGTCTCGGCCAGCTTCACCAGCGGATACTGCGTCCACTGCAACAGCGCATCGAACTGCGCCGCGTGCTTCAGCGCCCGGCCCAGAACATAAAAATGCAGCGGCAAAAACAGCGCCAGCGCCAGGCCGGACAACCGATGCAGCAAAAACGCAAACCACAGCGGCTGCCGCTGATGCGGTTTGATCATCCGCCGACAATCGCCACCACCGCCTGCCCGCCCGGCAGCAGCAGACCGAGACAAACCAGCAGGCTAATCACATCCAGACGGCGCCGGCTGAATCGCCCCCACTCGCGCGCGATGACCCGGATACCGACCGCCGCGTGCACCGACACAGCCACGACAAAGACCCCGTACACCCCGCCCCAAAAGACACTGCCGCGCGTCCGCGCGAGAATCTCCGCCGCATCCAGGCCACCTTGCACCGCATAGATCAACGTGCCCAGATGCAGCAGCACCAGCGGCGCCATCACCAGCGCACTGATGCGTTGCGCCAGATACCAGCCGAGATCCGTCCCGTCGTCCGCCATGCCTACCCCCGCCCTCTGACCGCCGCCCGGGTCGCCGCGCGCTTCAAGCCGGCAATCGCCGCAGTCGGGTCGAGCGCGTTCGGGCAATGCGCGCTGCAACCGCTCTGTGCGTGGCAGCGATAGCACCCACCCGACCCGGCAACAGCCCGCAGTCGGTCGGCGCCGGCCTGATCGCGGACATCGTTCACCAGCGTCCAGGCACGATTCAACGCCGCCGGACCGAGATGCAGCAGCACCAGCGGCGCCATCACCAGCGCACTGATACGTTGCGCCAGATACCAGCCAAGATCCGTCCCGTCGTCCGCCATGCCTACCCCCGCCCTTTGACCGCCGCCCGGGTCGCCGCGCGCTTCAGGCCGGCAATCGCCGCAGTCGGGTCAAGCGCATTCGGGCAATGCGCGCTGCAACCGCTCTGTGCGTGGCAGCGATAGCACCCACCCGCCCCGGCAACGGCCCGCAGCCGGTCGGCGCCGGCCTGATCGCGGACATCGTTCACCAGCGTCCAGGCGCGATTCAACGCCGCCGGGCCGAGATGCAGCAACACCAGCGGCGCCATCACCAGCGCACTGAACCGTTGCGCCAGATACCAGCCAAGATCCGTCCCGTCGTCCGCCATGCCTACCCCCGCCCTCTGACCGCCGCCCGGGTCGCCGTGCGCTTCAGGCCGGCAATCGCCGCAGTCGGGTCGAGCGCATTCGGGCAATGCGCACTGCAACCGCTCTGTGCGTGGCAGCGATAGCACCCACCCGACCCGGCAACAGCCCGCAGTCGGTCGGCGCCGGCCTGATCGCGGACATCGTTCACCAGCGTCCAGGCACGATTCAACGCCGCCGGGCCGAGATAATCGGGGTCAGCGCCGACCACGTCGCAGGCCGCATAACAAATCCCGCAGTTAATGCACTCAATGCCCTGATCCGCCGCCTGCCGGCGAGCCGAATCGGGGCGAATCGCGGCAATCGGCTGATCGCGGGTGGCACCACCGACAAACCGGCCTTTTGCCCGCTCCCATTTATCGAAAAATGCCGCCATATCGCAGACCAGATCTTTGATCACCGGCATATTGCGCAACGGCGCAATCGTCAGCACCCCCCGGTCGCAGACCTTCTGCACATGCGTACGGCAAGTCCAGCGCGGCCGACCGTTCACCGTCATCGCGCAGGAGCCGCACATCCCGACCCGACAAGCGAATCGATAACTCAACCCAAGGTCAAGGTGACGCTGAATCCACGTCACCACATCAAGCACAGTCTGATTATCGTGCCGCGGCACCCGATAGCGCTTAAAACCGCCCGGCCCGTCATCCTGCCGCCAAACATCCACCCTCAATAACATCCGCCTTCGGCGGGAATTAGGAATTAGGAATTAGGAATTAGGAATTAGGAATGGTCAGGAAGTTTGCTGACCAAAGCGATAGCCCGGTTTGACGGGGCTACCGGCGACATTCCTGATTCTTGACTCCTAATCCTCAATTCCCAGTCCCCAATTCCCGCCGAAGGCGGATTTCCCAATTCTCAGTCCCCAATTCCCGCCGAAGGCGGATTTCCTAATTCCCAATTCCCAATTCCCAATTCCCAATTCCCAATTCCCAATTCCCAATTCCCAATTCCCAATTCCCAATTCCCAATTCCCAATTCCCAATTCCCAATTCCCAATTCCCAATTCCCAATTCCCAATTCCCAATTCCCAATTCCCAATTCCCAATTCCCAATTCCCAATTCCCAATTCCCAATTCCCAATTCCCAATTCCCAATTCCCAATTCCCAATTCCCAATTCCCAATTCCCAATTCCCAATTCCCAATTCCCAATTCCCAATTCCCAATTCCCAATTCCCAATTCCCAATTCCCAATTCCCAATTCCCAATTCCCAATTCCCAATTCCTAATTCCTAATTCCTAATTCCTAATTCCTAATTCCTAATTCCTAATTCCCGCCGTAGGCGGCCCCCGCCGCAAGCGGCGGATCACCAGCTCCACTCCCATTGCAGCTCAATACGGTGCTCGGCATCGGCGCTTGTGCGCTCGTGGCGGCTGCCTTCCAATTCCAGCTGCACCCCACGCCCAAGCTCCAGCCGCGCGCCCATGCGTTGCGTGCCGGAGCCGCCTTGCCGTAGTGACGCGCCGACATACGGCTGCACCGTGCCGCCCAGCGACCAGATGCCGTAGCCAATTTCGCCGTCCATCCGCAGCCGTGCCGTCTGCGCACTCGACACCGCCGACGCGCCTCGCTGCCATAGCTGCTCTGTGCCGCTGTCATCCTGACCGTAGCCCGGTGACAGGCTGAACGACAGCCCGCGACCGCCCTGCCCCGGCGACAGCCGCAGTATGCCGCTGACGCCCCATTCGTCGTAATCCGCCAGCGTCAGCACCCGGGTTCGGCCCGACAGTGTCAGACCGCGTGTATTGCTCCACTCGAGGCTGCCACCCAGCTCCAGACCCTGATCGTCCTGGCCGTCGCCGCCGTCGTGTCGTACGCCCAGCTCCAACCCGCTGCGCACACTGCCCGACGCACCGCTGCGCAGGTGGCTCGCTTCTACTATCAAGCGCAGACGATGGCTCGATACATCCGGAAACCCGGCGTCCGAACGGTCAAAATCTACCTGCGATGCCGACCCGTCACCGCGCAGGTGCAGCTCGCTGCGACCGCCCGCTATCAACTCATCCGACACAACCAGGCGACCGCTCGCGCCCACACTCACCGAGCCGACCGAGAGATCGCTGCTGCTGCGCGACCCGTTGTTGTCATTTAACTCAACCTCGCCGATGCCATAGCCGACACTCGCCCATACATCCAGATCTTCCGACAGCGACCAGCCGATATATGGGTTCACGCTGCTGATATCCAGGTCGTACTCGCCCTTGCCGCCGGTCGTATTGGCATACTCAAATTCGCCTTTCGAGTACGATAGCAGCACCCCCGCCAGGGCACCATTGCGCAGTCGTGTGTCGAGGCCGACGTAGCCGCTGTACAGGTCGCCGTCCCAGTCCACCCCGTCCTCGTCGCCCGATAGCCGGGTATAGTTGCCGATGCCGTACAGCGAGCCGCCGGCCATGCCAACCTGCTCACCGTCGGCGGCAAACGACAGGTCGTCTATAAAATCGCGCAACTCGAAATCATCCAGGTTCTGCAACCGGCGGCTGAGCTCGACTTCGGCCGCATCGCCGGACAGCCATTGGCCCAATTGCGCCATCAGGCCCGACGACCCGGCTTCACCGCCGGGCGCCTGGCTGCTGATGGTGCCGCCGCCGACAATGGCGCCGGCACTCAGCCGGTCGGCAATCAGGCGACTGCCCACGTCTGCCAGCTTCAGGAATACCTGCGGCAGGATCTGCTCGTTCAACTCCTCGGTGAGCTCCTCGGTGAGCACCGTCGCCGCACGGGTGGCGGTGACCGTGTAGGTCAGCGTGGTGGTGGTGTCTTCGGCGGTGACGATAATGTCAATGTCCAGCGGCGTGTCGATCTCCAGGACAATATCGGCGCTTTCGCTGCCGCTGGTGACGCTGGCGCCGTTGACGGTAATCGTGGCTCTGGAGTCGGTGGCGGTCGGCGTCACGGTCACCGTGTCGACACTGCTGGCGACCGAGACGGCATAGGTTGTGGTGCCGGGGGCGAACACCGGGTCCAGGGTGCCGGCGGACAGGGTCAGGCCGCTCAATGTGGCGTCCATCGGCGCCAGGTAGTCGTTGAATTGTGCGGCGGTGACGCGCAGGCAGTGGGCGGCGCTGGCGAAGGCGACGATGGCTGCAGCGTCGGAACGGGAGCAGACAAAATGGGCGTTCCGGCCGTCGAGGGTCACGGCAAGTCCGACGCCTCCACCTTCTTCATGAACGGGACCCAGAGTATCCAACACGTCGTCAAAGATGCCGGCGGGCAGACCGGTGCCCGGGGTGAACGACGGGTTGCTGTGCAAGCCTAAATTCACAAGCGCGTCCAGTCCGTTAAAGATGCCGACGGGCAGGGATGTGAACTCGTTACTGTTTATGTACAAACTCATCACTGAGGTCAGGCCGGAAAACGCGCCGACGGGCAGTGTGTTGAGGTCGTTGTCGAACAAATTCAACTCCTCAAGCGCGGACAAGTCAGCAAAAATATTGGCAGGCAGTGTCGTGAGGCTGTTTCGGAGAAAACGCAAAAATCTCAGCCCCGTCAAGCCGGCAAAATCGCCGGGTTGCAGCTCAGTGATGCCAGCACCTGTAACTTTAGTAGCCCTAGTAAAGTTAAGGGTGGTAATCGTCGCCAGGTCGGTGATACTCGTGCATTCGCTGGCAGCGGACCGGGCGACAATCTCATCCCGCACCGCCGGCGTGCGGCCGCAGATGTTGACGCCGGCGCTGGCGGTAATCGGGATGGTGTTGGTGATCAGGGCGCCGGTGCCGGTGTGGCCGGCGGCGGCGAGGGTGACGGACAGCGTGCCATTGGCGGTGATGTCCATGTTGTCATACGCCAGCGTCAGCGTGGCCTCGGTGTTGCTGTCACGGTTGAAACCGCTCACGCTCACGGTCCCGGCGACGTCATCCGCCACGGTGAAGTGGCTTTGCACCAGTGTGCCTGTGGCGGCGTATTCGGTGTTGGCCAGCGTGACGGTGACGGTCGGCGCCGCGGAGGCGAACAGGTTGGCTTCGGTCAGGGTGCCAGCCAGCATACTGCCGGGCGTCGTTGACGTTGAACGGGTGACGTTCACGGTGTAGGTCATTATGGTGGTGCTGTCGGCGGCGGTGACGACAATGGCAATCGGCACCGCTGTGCCTGGCGTTGGCAGGTTAATGGCGGTGGCGGCGCTGCCGCCGTTGACGGTAATCGTGGCTCCGGACTGGGTGGCGGTCGGCATCACGGTCACACTGCTGATGCCGTTGGTGACATCGACGGCATAGGTCGTGATGGCGGATTCAAACGCCGGGTTCAGAGTGCCAGGGGACAGGGTCAGGCCACTCAATGTGGCGTCTACCAACGGGATGGCCGTGTTGAGTTGTGCGGTAGTGATGCGGAGGCAGTCGTCCACGCCAGTGGTCACCGTTACAATCGCCGCGAAGTCGGGACGGGAGCAGACAAAATGAGCGGCGCGGACGGCGTCGTCGATAACAAAACCGGTGACGCCACTGGTGGTAATGCCGCCCAGAGTGCCGAGCACAGGGTCAAACACGCCGGAGGGCAGACCGGTTCTCGCCGTGAACTGATTGCTGCTCAGTCCCAAATTCATAAGTCTATTCAAGCCGTCAAAAATATCGGCGGGCAGTTCGGTGAGTCCGTTGAAGATCAAAGACAAGTCCTCGAGCGCCATCAAGCCGTCAAAAATATCGGTCGGCAATGCGGTGAACCCGTTGTTGCCTAACTCCAAAATCGTCAGCGCCGTCAAGCCGTCAAAAACGTCTGCGGGCAATGTGGTGAGGCCTCTGTTGTTGATAAAAATCAACGTTTGCAGCGCCGTCAAGCCGGCAAAAATGTCTGCGGGCAGTGTGTCGATATTGTTGTCGGATAAGTCCAAAGTCGTCAGCCCCGTCAAGCCGTCAAAATCACCGCTTTGCAGCGCAACGATGCGCATATCGAACGCATTAAGGTCCGTAATCATCGCCAAATCGGTCACGGACGTGCATTCGGTGTCATCCGATTCGTTGAGGATGGCAGTCTGCACCTGTGCCGTGCGGCCGCAGATGTTGACGCCGGCGCTGGCGGTAATCGGGATGGTGTTGGTGATCAGGGCGCCGGTGCCGGTGTGGCCGGCGGCGGCGAGGGTGACGGACAGCGTGCCATTGGCGGTGATGTCCATGTTGTCATACGCCAGCGTCAGCGTGGCCTCGGTGTTGCTGTCACGGTTGAAACCGCTCACGCTCACGGTCCCGGCGACGTCATCCGCCACGGTGAAGTGGCTTTGCACCAGTGTGCCTGTGGCGGCGTATTCGGTGTTGGCCAGCGTGACGGTGACGGTCGGCGCCGCGGAGGCGAACAGGTTGGCTTCGGTCAGGGTGCCAGCCAGCATACTGCCGGGCGTCGTTGACGTTGAACGGGTGACGTTCACGGTGTAGGTCATTATGGTGGTGCCGTCGGCGGCGGTGACGACAATGGCAATCGGCACCGCTGTGCCTGGCGTTGGCAGGTTAATGGCGGTGGCGGCGCTGCCGCCGTTGACGGTAATCGTGGCTCCGGACTGGGTGGCGGTCGGCATCACGGTCACACTGCTGATGCCGTTGGTGACATCGACGGCATAGGTCGTGATGGCGGATTCAAACGCCGGGTTCAGAGTGCCAGGGGACAGGGTCAGGCCACTCAATGTGGCGTCTACCAACGGGATGGCCGTGTTGAGTTGTGCGGTAGTGATGCGGAGGCAGTCGTCCACGCCAGTGGTCACCGTTACAATCGCCGCGAAGTCGGGACGGGAGCAGATGAAATGGGCGTCGCGGACGGTTTGGTCAATCTGAAAGAGGGGGGATCCGGTTGTTGCAATGGGGCCCAGGGTATCCAGCACGTCGTCAAAGATGCCGGCGGGCAGTCCGGTGGCCGGCGTGAACGGGTTGTTGAACATTCGCAAAGTAGCAAGACTGCCCAGACCGTCAAAGATGGTGGCGGGTAGTGCCTCCAGGTCGTTGTCGTTCAAACGCAACTCCTGCAGCGCCGTCAAGCCAGCAAAAATGGTGGCGGGCAGTGCCACCAGGTCGTTGCCGTCCAAATTCAACTGCTGCAGCGCCGTCAAGTTGGCAAAGATGTTGTCGGGCAGTGCCTCCAGGTCGTTGAGGCCCAAACTCAAAATCTCCAGCGCCGACAAGCCGGCAAAAATGGTGGCGGGCAGTGTAGTCAGGTTGTTGCGGGGCAAACGCAAATTCTCCAGCGCCGACAAGCCGGCAAAATCACCGGGTTGCAGCGAAGCGATGGGCGTGGCTATATCTGGCCCGTTCAAATCAAGAAATGTAATGCTTGCCAGGTCGGTGATGCTCGTGCATTCGGTGGCAGAGGACCGGAAGACAATCTCATCCCGCACCTGTGCCGTGCGGCCGCAGATGTTGACGCCGGCGCTGGCGGTAATCGGGATGGTGTTGGTGATCAGGGCGCCGGTGCCGGTGTGGCCGGCGGCGGCGAGGGTGACGGACAGCGTGCCATTGGCGGTGATGTCCATGTTGTCATACGCCAGCGTCAGCGTGGCCTCGGTGTTGCTGTCACGGTTGAAACCGCTCACGCTCACGGTCCCGGCGACGTCATCCGCCACGGTGAAGTGGCTTTGCACCAGTGTGCCTGTGGCGGCGTATTCGGTGTTGGCCAGCGTGACGGTGACGGTCGGCGCCGCGGAGGCGAACAGGTTGGCTTCGGTCAGGGTGCCAGCCAGCATACTGCCGGGCGTCGTTGACGTTGAACGGGTGACGTTCACGGTGTAGGTCATTATGGTGGTGCCGTCGGCGGCGGTGACGACAATGGCAATCGGCACCGCTGTGCCTGGCGTTGGCAGGTTAATGGCGGTGGCGGCGCTGCCGCCGTTGACGGTAATCGTGGCTCCGGACTGGGTGGCGGTCGGCATCACGGTCACACTGCTGATGCCGTTGGTGACATCGACGGCATAGGTCGTGATGGCGGATTCAAACGCCGGGTTCAGAGTGCCAGGGGACAGGGTCAGGCCACTCAATGTGGCGTCTACCAACGGGATGGCCGTGTTGAGTTGTGCGGTAGTGATGCGGAGGCAGTCGTCCACGCCAGTGGTCACCGTTACAATCGCCGCGAAGTCGGGACGGGAGCAGACAAAATGGGCGTCGCGGACGTTTTGGTCAATGACCAAATTGGAGGTGCCGCTGTCCCTAACGGGGCCCAGGGTATCAAGTATGTCGTCAAAGATGCCTTCGGGCAGACCGGTGTCCGCCATGAACATATTGCCGTTCAGTCTCAAATTCACAAGCGCATTCAGGCCATCAAAGATGCCGGTCGAAAGGCTGGTGAGTCGGGCGTTGTTCAAAGACAATGTCCGAAGCGCCGTCAAGCCGTTAAACAGATTGACATCAAGTGTCCTGAGGGGGTTGTCGTTCAAAAACAACGTATGAAGCGTCGTCAAGCCGGCAAACAGATCGGCATCAAGTGTCCCGAGGTTGTTGAGGGACAAATTCAACGTGCCAAGCCCCGGCATCCCGGCAAAATCGCCAGCTTGTAATGCAGAGATACCTCGATTACGTATGCTCATGGTACCAATCGCCGCCAGATCCCCCACACTCGTGCATTCGGTGGCCGTGGACTGGGCGACAATCTCATCCCGCACCGCCGGCGTGCGGTTGCACACATTCACGCCGGTACTGGCGGTAATCGGGATGGTGTCGGTCATCAGGGCGCCGGTGCCGGTGTGGCCGGCGGCGGCGAGGGTGACGGACAGCGTGCCATTGGCGGTAATGTCCTCGCCGCTGTACGCCAGCGTCAGCGTGGCGACGGTGTTGCTGTCACGGTTGAAATCGCTCACGCTCACGCTCCCGGCGACAGTATCCGCCACGGTGAAGTGGCTTCGCAGCAGGGCGCCCGGGGCCGCCTCGTATTCGGTGTTCGCCAGCGTGACGGTGACGGTCGGCGCCGTGGCGGCGAACAGGTTGGCTTCGGTTAGCGTGCCGGTCAGAATGGCGGCGGGCGCCGGCGCCGGCGCACGGGTGGCGGTGACCGTGTAGGTCAGCGTGGTGGTGGTGTCTTCGGCGGTGACGATAATGTCAATGTCCAGCGGCGTGTCGATCTCCAGGACAATATCGGCGCTTTCGCTGCCGCTGGTGACGCTGGCGCCGTTGACGGTAATCGTGGCTCTGGAGTCGGTGGCGGTCGGCGTCACGGTGACCGTGCCGACGCTGTTGGCGAGCGCGACGGTATAAGCCGTGGTGGTGGAGTCAAACGCCGGGTCCAGGGTGCCGTCGGACACGCTCAGGCCGCTCAACGTGGCGTCGGTCGAGACGTCGTCATCCTCGACCGCGACACTGGCGCTGTCGGCGGTGCCGTCCACCGTGTAGTCGGTGCCGGCGGTCACGGTCGCGGTGATGCTGCCGTTCTCCTCGTCAGTGCCGTCGTCGGTGGTGGGCACCGTCAGGGTGGCGGTGGTGGTGGTGGCGGCGATGGTGACCGACGTCGGCGCGACGCCGGCAATGAAGTCGCCCACCTGCGTCACCGTCACCAGGACGGTCAGGTCGCTCGCCGGAGCCGTGTCCGCCGTCAGCGTGAAGGTGGCCGCCGTGCCCTCGGTCACCGAGGAAGTCCCGGCGGCGATGGAGATGGCGGGCAGCGCCGCACGGGTGGCGGTGACCGTGTAGGTCAGCGTGGTGGTGGTGTCTTCGGCGGTGACGATAATGTCAATGTCCAGCGGCGTGTCGATCTCCAGGACAATATCGGCGCTTTCGCTGCCGCTGGTGACGCTGGCGCCGTTGACGGTAATCGTGGCTCTGGAGTCGGTGGCGGTCGGCGTCACGGTGACCGTGCCGACGCTGTCGTCGACCGCGACGGTATAGACCGTGGTGGTGGAGTCAAACGCCGGGTTCAGGACGCCGTCGGACACGCTCAGGCCGCTCAACGTGGCGTCGGTCGAGACGTCGTCATCCTCGACCGCGACACTGGCGCTGTCGGCGGTGCCGTCCACCGTGTAGTCGGTGCCGGCGGTCACGGTCGCGGTGATGCTGCCGTTCTCCTCGTCAGTGCCGTCGTCGGTGGTGGGCACCGTCAGGGTGGCGGTGGTGGTGGTGGCGGCGATGGTGACCGACGTCGGCGCGACGCCGGCAATGAAGTCGCCCGCCTGCGTCACCGTCACCAGGACGGTCAGGTCGCTCGCCGGAGCCGTGTCCGCCGTCAGCGTGAAGGTGGCCGCCGTGCCCTCGGTCACCGAGGAAGTCCCGGCGGCGATGGAGATGGCGGGCAGCGCCGCACGGGTGGCGGTGACCGTGTAGGTCAGCGTGGTGGTGGTGTCTTCGGCGGTGACGATAATGTCAATGTCCAGCGGCGTGTCGGCCGTCAGGGCAATATCGGCGCTTTCGCTGCCGCTGGTGACGCCGACGGCGTTGACGGTAATGGTGGCGCCGGCGGCATTGGTGGCGGTCGGCGTCACGGTCACCGTGTCGACACTGCTGGCGACCGAGACGGCATAGGTTGTGGTGCCGGGGGCGAACACCGGGTCCAGGGCGCCGGCGGACAGGGTCAGGCCGCTCAACGTGGCATCGGCCAGATTGTAGTCGTTGAACTGTGTGGCGGTGACGCGCAGGCAGGCGCCGTCAACGGTGGGGTCGCCGCCGGTGGCGGCGACAATGGCATCGGCATCGTCACGGGAGCAGACAAAATGGGCGGTCCGGCCGACGGTGTCGACGCCAAGTCCGAAGTCTCCACCCATTGTAATGAGAACCAGCGTATCAAGCACTTCGTCAAAGATGCCGGCGGGCAGACCGGTGCCCGGGGTGAACGAGTTGGTGTGCAAGCCTAAATTCACAATCGCGTCCAGTCCGTCAAAGATGCCGAAGGGCAGGGATGTGAACTCGTTACTGTTTATGTACAAACTCACCACTGAGGTCAGGCCGGTAAACGCGCCGACGGGCAGTGTGTCGAGGTCGTTGTTGAACAAATTCAACGTCACAAGCGCGGACAAGTCGGCAAAAATATTGGCAGGCAGTGTCGTGAGGCTGTTTTGGATAAAATTCAAAGTTGTCAGCCCCGTCAAGCCGGCAAAATCGCCGCGTTGCAGCGCAGTGATGCCAGCACCTGGAACTTTAGTAGGCCTGCTAAAGTCAAGGGTCGTAATCGTCGCCAGGTCGGTGATACTCGTGCATTCGCTGGCGGCAACGGACCGTGCGACAATCTCATTCCGCACCGCCGGTGTGCGGCCGCAGACATTGGTGCCGGTACTGGCGGTAATATCTATGGTGTTGGTCATCAGGGCACTGGTGCCGGTGTGGCCGGCGGCGGCGAGGGTGACGGACAGGGTGCCGGCGTCGGTGATGTCCTCGCCGCTGTACGCCAGCGTCAACGTGGCGACGGTGTCGCTGTCACGGGTGAAATCGCTCACGCTCACAGTCCCGGCGACGGTATCCGTCACGCTGAAGTGGCTTGGCAGCAGGGTGCCCGGGGCCGCCTCGTATGCGGTGTTCTCCAGCGTGACGGTGACGGTCGGCGCCGTGGCGGCGAACAGGTTGGCTTCGGTTAGCGTGCCGGTCAGAATGGCGGCGGGCGCCGGCGCCGCCGCACGGGTGGCGGTGACCGTGTAGGTCAGCGTGGTGGTGGTGTCTTCGGCGGTGACGATAATGTCAATGTCCAGCGGCGTGTCGATCTCCAGGACAATATCGGCGCTTTCGCTGCCGCTGGTGACGCTGGCGCCGTTGACGGTAATCGTGGCTCTGGAGTCGGTGGCGGTCGGCGTCACGGTGACCGTGCCGACGCTGTTGGCGAGCGCGACGGTATAGGCCGTGGTGGTGGAGTCAAACGCCGGGTTCAGGGTGCCGTCGGACACGCTCAGGCCGCTCAACGTGGCGTCGGTCGAGGCGTCGTCATCCTCGACCGCGACACTGGCGCTGTCGGCGGTGCCGTCCACCGTGTAGTCGATGCCGGCGGTCACGGTCGCGGTGATGCTGCCGTTCGGCTCGTCAGTGCCGTCGTCGGTGGTGGGCACCGTCAGGGTGGCGGTGGTGGTGGTGGCGGCGATGGTGACCGATGTCGGCGCAACGCCGTCAATGAAGTCGCCCGCCTGCGTCACCGTCACCAGGACGGTCAGGTCGCTCGCCGGAGCCGTGTCCGCCGTCAGCGTGAAGGTGGCCGCCGTGCCCTCGGTCACCGAGGAAGTCCCGGCGGCGATGGAGATGGCGGGCAGCGCCGCACGGGTGGCGGTGACCGTGTAGGTCAGCGTGGTGGTGGTGTCTTCGGCGGTGACGATAATGTCAATGTCCAGCGGCGTGTCGATCTCCAGGACAATATCGGCGCTGTCGCTGCCGCTGGTGACGCTGGCGCCGTTGACGGTAATCGTGGCTCTGGAGTCGGTGGCGGTCGGCGTCACGGTGACCGTGCCGACGCTGTCGTCGACCGCGACGGTATAAGCCGTGGTGGTGGAGTCAAACGCCGGGTTCAGGATGCCGTCGGACACGCTCAGGCCGCTCAACGTGGCGTCGGTCGAGGCGTCGTCATCCTCGACCGCGACACTGGCGCTGTCGGCGGTGCCGTCCACCGTGTAGTCGGTGCCGGCGGTCACGGTCGCGGTGATGCTGCCGTTCTCCTCGTCAGTGCCGTCGTCGGTGGTGGGCACCGTCAGGGTGGCGGTGGTGGTGGTGGCGGCGATGGTGACCGACGTCGGCGCGACGCCGGCAATGAAGTCGCCCACCTGCGTCACCGTCACCAGGACGGTCAGGTCGCTCGCCGGAGCCGTGTCCGCCGTCAGCGTGAAGGTGGCCGCCGTGCCCTCGGTCACCGAGGAAGTCCCGGCGGTGATGGAGATGATGGGCGCCGCACGGGTGGCGGTGACCGTGTAGGTCAGCGTGGTGGTGGTGTCTTCGGCGGTGACGATAATGTCAATGTCCAGCGGCGTGTCGATCTCCAGGACAATATCGGCGCTTTCGCTGCCGCTGGTGACGCTGGCGCCGTTGACGGTAATCGTGGCTCCGGAGTCGGTGGCGGTCGGCGTCACGGTGACCGTGCCGACGCTGTTGGCGAGCGCGACGGTATAGGCCGTGGTGGTGGAGTCAAACGCCGGGTCCAGGATGCCGTCGGACACGCTCAGGCCGCTCAACGTGGCGTCGGTCGAGGCGTCGTCATCCTCGACCGCGACACTGGCGCTGTCGGCGGTGCCGTCCACCGTGTAGTCGGTGCCGGCGGTCACGGTCGCGGTGATGCTGCCGTTCTCCTCGTCAGTGCCGTCGTCGGTGGTGGGCACCGTCAGGGTGGCGGTGGTGGTGGTGGCGGCGATGGTGACCGACGTCGGCGCGACGCCGGCAATGAAGTCGCCCGCCTGCGTCACCGTCACCAGGACGGTCAGGTCGCTCGCCGGAGCCGGGTCCGCCGTCAGCGTGAAGGTGGCCGCCGTGCCCTCGGTCACCGAGGAAGTCCCGGCGGCGATGGAGATGGCGGGCAGCGCCGCACGGGTGGCGGTGACCGTGTAGGTCAGCGTGGTGGTGGTGTCTTCGGCGGTGACGATAATGTCAATGTCCAGCGGCGTGTCGATCTCCAGGACAATATCGGCGCTGTCGCTGCCGCTGGTGACGCTGGCGCCGTTGACGGTAATCGTGGCTCCGGAGTCGGTGGCGGTCGGCGTCACGGTGACCGTGCCGACGCTGTTGGCGAGCGCGACGGTATAAGCCGTGGTGGTGGAGTCAAACGCCGGGTTCAGGATGCCGTCGGACACGCTCAGGCCGCTCAATGTGGCGTCGGTCGAGGCGTCGTCATCCTCGACCGCGACACTGGCGCTGTCGGCGGTGCCGTCCACCGTGTAGTCGGTGCCGGCGGTCACGGTCGCGGTGATGCTGCCGTTCGCCTCGTCAGTGCCGTCGTCGGTGGTGGGCACCGTCAGGGTGGCGGTGGTGGTGGTGGCGGCGATGGTGATTGACGTCGGCGCGACGCCGGCAATGAAGTCGCCCGCCTGCGTCACCGTCACCAGGACGGTCAGGTCGCTCGCCGGAGCCGGGTCCGCCGTCAGCGTGAAGGTGGCCGCCGTGCCCTCGGTCACCGAGGAAGTCCCGGCGGCGATGGAGATGGCGGGCAGCGCCGCACGGGTGGCGGTGACCGTGTAGGTCAGCGTGGTGGTGGTGTCTTCGGCGGTGACGATAATCTCAATGTCCAGCGGCGTGTCGATCTCCAGGACAATATCGGCGCTTTCGCTGCCGCTGGTGACGCTGGCGCCGTTGACGGTAATCGTGGCTCCGGAGTCGGTGGCGGTCGGCGTCACGGTGACCGTGCCGACGCTGTTGGCGAGCGCGACGGTATAAGCCGTGGTGGTGGAGTCAAACGCCGGGTCCAGGGTGCCGTCGGACACGCTCAGGCCGCTCAACGTGGCGTCGGTCGAGGCGTCGTCATCCTCGACCGCGACACTGGCGCTGTCGGCGGTGCCGTCCACCGTGTAGTCGGTGCCGGCGGTCACGGTCGCGGTGATGCTGCCGTTCTCCTCGTCAGTGCCGTCGTCGGTGGTGGGCACCGTCAGGGTGGCGGTGGTGGTGGTGGCGGCGATGGTGACCGACGTCGGCGCGACGCCGGCAATGAAGTCGCCCGCCTGCGTCACTGTCACCAGGACGGTCAGGTCGCTCGCCGGAGCCGTGTCCGCCGTCAGCGTGAAGGTGGCCGCCGTGCCCTCGGTCACCGAGGAAGTCCCGGCGGCGATGGAGATGGCGGGCAGCGCCGCACGGGTGGCGGTGACCGTGTAGGTCAGCGTGGTGGTGGTGTCTTCGGCGGTGACGATAATGTCAATGTCCAGTGGCGTGTCGATCTCCAGGACAATATCGGTGCTTTCGCTGCCGCTGGTGACGCTGGCGCCGTTGACGGTAATCGTGGCTCTGGAGTCGGTGGCGGTCGGCGTCACGGTGACCGTGCCGACGCTGTTGGCGAGCGCGACGGTATAGGCCGTGGTGGTGGAGTCAAACGCCGGGTTCAGGATGCCGTCGGACACGCTCAGGCCGCTCAACGTGGCGTCGGTCGAGGCGTCGTCATCCTCGACCGCGACACTGGCGCTGTCGGCGGTGCCGTCCACCGTGTAGTCGATGCCGGCGGTCACGGTCGCGGTGATGCTGCCGTTCTCCTCATCAGTGCCGTCGTCGGTGGTGGGCACCGTCAGGGTGGCGGTGGTGGTGGTGGCGGCGATGGTGACCGACGTCGGCGCGACGCCGGCAATGAAGTCGCCCGCCTGCGTCACCGTCACCAGGACGGTCAGGTCGCTCGCCGGAGCCGTGTCCGCCGTCAGCGTGAAGGTGGCCGCCGTGCCCTCGGTCACCGAGGAAGTCCCGGCGGCGATGGAGATGGCGGGCAGCGCCGTACGGGTGGCGGTGACCGTGTAGGTCAGCGTGGTGGTGGTGTCTTCGGCGGTGACGATAATGTCAATGTCCAGCGGCGTGTCGATCTCCAGGACAATATCGGCGCTTTCGCTGCCGCTGGTGACGCTGGCGCCGTTGACGGTAATCGTGGCTCTGGAGTCGGTGGCGGTCGGCGTCACGGTGACCGTGCCGACGCTGTCGTCAACCGCGACGGTATAGACCGTGGTGGTGGAGTCAAACGCCGGGTCCAGGATGCCGTCGGACACGCTCAGGCCGCTCAACGTGGCGTCGGTCGAGGCGTCGTCATCCTCGACCGCGACACTGGCGCTGTCGGCGGTGCCGTCCACCGTGTAGTCGGTGCCGGCGGTCACGGTCGCGGTGATGCTGCCGTTCGGCTCGTCAGTGCCGTCGTCGGTGGTGGGCACCGTCAGGGTGGCGGTGGTGGTGGTGGCGACGATGGTGACCGACGTCGGCGCGACGCCGGCAATGAAGTCGCCCGCCTGCGTCACCGTCACCAGGACGGTCAGGTCGCTCGCCGGAGCCGTGTCCGCCGTCAGCGTGAAGGTGGCCGCCGTGCCCTCGGTCACCGAGGAAGTCCCGGCGGCGATGGAGATGGCGGGCAGCGCCGCACGGGTGGCGGTGACCGTGTAGGTCAGCGTGGTGGTGGTGTCTTCGGCGGTGACGATAATGTCAATGTCCAGCGGCGTGTCGATCTCCAGGACAATATCGGCGCTTTCGCTGCCGCTGGTGACGCTGGCGCCGTTGACGGTAATCGTGGCTCCGGAGTCGGTGGCGGTCGGCGTCACGGTGACCGTGCCGACGCTGTTGTCGACCGCGACGGTATAGGCCGTGGTGGTGGAGTCAAACGCCGGGTCCAGGGTGCCGTCGGACACGCTCAGGCCGCTCAACGTGGCGTCGGTCGAGGCGTCGTCATCCAGGACCGCGACACTGGCGCTGTCGGCGGTGCCGTCCACCGTGTAGTCGGTGCCGGCGGTCACGGTCGCGGTGATGCTGCCGTTCGGCTCGTCAGTGCCGTCGTCGGTGGTGGGCACCGTCAGGGTGGCGGTGGTGGTGGTGGCGGCGATGGTGACCGATGTCGGCGCGACGCCGGCAATGAAGTCGCCCGCCTGCGTCACCGTCACCAGGACGGTCAGGTCGCTCGCCGGAGCCGTGTCCGCCGTCAGCGTGAAGGTGGCCGCCGTGCCCTCGGTCACCGGCGAAGTCCCGGCGGCGATGGAGATGGCGGGCAGCGCCGCACGGGTGGCGGTGACCGTGTAGGTCAGCGTGGTGGTGGTGTCTTCGGCGGTGACGATAATGGCAATCGGCACCGCTGTGTCTGGCGGCAGGGTTATGGCGTCGCTGGGGCTGCCGCCGTTGACGGTAATGGTGGCGTCGGCATTGGTGGCGGTCGGCGTCACGGTGATGCTGGGGACGTTGCTGGCGACCGCGACGGTATAGGTCGTGGTGGCGGAGTCAAACACCGGGTCCAGTGTGCCGGCGGACAGAGTCAGGCCGCTCAACGTGGCGTCTCTCGGCACGATGTAGGCGTTGAATTGGGCGGCGGTGATGCGCAGGCAGTCGCCGACGCCGGTGGTGGCAAAAACAATGGCGGCGAAGTCGTCACGGGAGCAGACAAAATGGGCGTTGCGGCCGGTGGCGTCCGCATTGATGAAGCTCGTACCAGGCACATCGTCAAAGACGCCCTCGGGCAGGCCGGTGTTCGGCGTGAACGGATTATTCTGCAAAAACAAACGCGCAAGCATATCCAGGCCGTCAAAGATGTCGGCGTCCAGCGACGTCAGCCGATTCATGTTCAAGACCAACTCCTCAAGCGCACCCAGGTCGGCAAAGATGCCGACGGGCAGCGACTCCAGCCGGTTGAAGCTCAATCTCAAGATCTCAAGCATCGACAGGTCGGCAAAGATGTTGTCGGGCAACATGCCCAAATTGTTGTTGAACAAATTCAAATCCTGCAGCGCATCCAGGCCGGCAAAATCGCCGCTTCGCAATGCCATGATGCTCATTTCGCTCAGATCAAGCGCCGTAATCGTCGCCAGATCACCCACGCTCGTGCATTCGGTGGCCGAAGATGTCGCGAGGATCCCATCCCGCACCTGTGCCGTGCGGCCGCAGATATTGGCGCCGGTACTGGCGGCAATCGGGATGGTGTTGGTCATCAGGTCGCCGGCGCCGGTGTGGCCGGCGGCGGCAAGGGTGACAGACAGGGTACCGTTGGCAGTGATGTCCTCGCGGCTGTACGCCAGCATCAGCGTGGCGACGGTGGCGCTGTCACGGGTGAAACCGATCACGCGCACAGTCCCGGCGACGTCATCCGTCACGCTGAAGTGGTTTTGCGCCAGGGTGCCCGTGGCGGCGTATTCGATGTTCGCCAGCGTGACGGTGACGGTCGGCGCCGGTGTGGCAAACAGGTTGGCTTCGGTCAGCGTGCCGGCCAGGGTGGCGGCGGGATCCGTCGCCAGCGCACGGGTGGCGGTGACCGTGTAGGTCATCGTGGTGGTGGTGTCGGCGGCGGTGACGACAATGGCAATCGGCACCGCTGTGCCTGGCGTCGACAGGTCAATGGCGGTGGCGGCGCTGCCGCCGTTGACGGTAATGGTGGCGCCGGCATTGGTGGCGGTCGGCGTCACGGTCAGCGTGTCGACACGGTTGGCGACCGCGACGGTATAGGTCGTGGCGGCGGAGTCAAATGTCGGGTCCAGGGCGCCGGCGGACAGGGTCAGGCCACTCAAGGTGGCGTCCTCCGCCGCGTTGAGTTGTGCGGAGCTGATGCGCAGGCAGGCGCCGTCAACAGTGGGGTCGCCGCCGGTGGCGGCGACAATGGCATCGGCGTCGTCACGCGAGCAGACAAAATGGGCGTCGAGGACGGTTTGGTCAATCACAATGCCGATCTCTCCGGCTCTTGCAATGGCGCCCAGGCTATTAAGTATGTCGTCAAAGACGCCGACGGGCAGGCCAGTTCCCCGCGTGAACGAATTATCCTGCAAAAACAAATTCTCAAGAGCATTCAGGCCGTTAAAGATGTCGGCGGGCAGCGACTCCAGCAGGCCGGAGCTCAAGTCCAACGTCACAAGCGTCGGCAGGTCGGCAAAGATGTCGGGGGGCAACGTGCGAAAATTGTTGTTGAGCAAATTCAAATTCGTCAGCGCATCCAGGCGGGCAAAATCGCCGGGTTGCAGCATGGTGATTACCATCCGCTCCAGAGACAGTGTCTCAAGCCCCGCCAAATCAGCCACAGACACAGCCTCGCAGACGGAGGTGGGATCAATGGCGGCGATGATGGCCGTTACCACCTGGGCTGTCCGCGAGCAGATATTGGTACCGTCGTCATCCTGGACCGTGACACTGGCGTTGTTGTCGGTGCTGTGCGGGGCGTAGCCGATGCCGGTTGCCACTGTTGCGGTGATGGTGCCCGCCACCTCGGCAGTGCTGTCGTCGGTGGTTGGCACCGTCAGGGTGGCGGTGGTGGCGGCGGCGGCGATGGTGACCGTCGTCGGCGCGACGCCGTCAATAAAGTCGCCCGCCCCAGTCACCGTCACCATGACGATCAGCTCGCTCTCCGGAACCGGGTCCGCCGTCAGCGTGAAAGTGGCCGCCGTGCCCTCGGTGACCGGGGACGTCCCGGCGGCGATGGAGATGATCGGGGTTGCCGCACGGGTGGCGGTGACCGTGTAGGTCATCGTGGTGGTGGTGTCGGCGGCGGTGACGACAATGGGAATGTCCATTGACATGCCTGCCGTCAGGGTAATGGCCTCGCTGGCGCTGCCGCTGGTGACGGCGGCGGCGTTGACGGTAATGGTGGCGCCGGCGGTGCCGGCGGCGGCATTGGTGGCGGTCGGCGTCACGGTCAGCGTGTCGACACGGTTGGCGATCGCGACGGCATAGGTCGTGGTGGCGAAGTCAAACATCGGGGCCAGGGTGCCGGCGGACAGGGTCAGGCCGCTCAACGTGGCGTCCTGGTCGGCCTCCGCACGGGTGGCGGTGACCGTGTAGGTCATCGTGGTCATGCCGTCGGCGGAGGTGACGACAATGGGAATGTCCATTGACATGCCTGCCGTCAGGGTAATGTCGTCGCTGGCGCTGCCGCTGGTGACGGGGGCGGCGTTGACGGTAATGGTGGCGTCGTCGGCATTGGTGGCGGTTGGCGTCACGGTCACCGTGTCGACGCTGCTGGCGAGCGCGACGGTATAGTCCGTGGTGGCGAAGTCAAACATCGGGGCCAGGGCGCCGGCGGACAGGGTCAGGCCGCTCAACGTGGCGTCCTGGTCGGCCTCCGCACGGGTGGCGGTGACCGTGTAGGTCATCGTGGTGGTGGTGTCGGCGGCGGTGACGACAATGAGAATGTCCATCGGCGGGCCTGCCGTCAGGGTAATGACGGCGCTGCCGCTGGTGACGGCGGCGGCGTTGACGGTAATGGTGGCGCCGGCGTCATTGGTGGCGGTTGGCGTCACGGTCAGCGTGTCGACGTTGCTGGCGAGCGCGACGGTATAGGTCGTGGTGGCGAAGTCAAACACCGGGGCCAGGGTGCCGGCGGACAGGGTCAGGCCGCTCAACGTGGCGTCCTGGTCGGCCTCCGCACGGGTGGCGGTGACCGTGTAGGTCATCGTGGTCATGCCGTCGGCGGCGGTGACGACAATGAGAATGTCCATCGGCGGGCCTGCCGTCAGGTCAATGACGGCGCTGCCGCTGGTGACGGTGGCGCCGTTGACGGTAATCGTGGCGCCGGCGGCATTGGTGGCGGTTGGCGTCACGGTCAGCGTGTCGACGCTGCTGGCGAGCGCGACGGTATAGGTCGTGGTGGCGAAGTCAAACATCGGGTCCAGGGTGCCAACGGACAGGGTCAGGCCGCTCAACGTGGCGTCCCGGTTGGCCGTCTCACGGGTGACGGTGACCGTGTAGGTCATCATGGTCATGTCGGCGGAGGTGACGACAATGGGAATGGCCAGCAACGTGCCGGGGGCGAACAGGGCAATGTCGGCGCTGGCGCTGCCGCTGATGACGGGGGCGCCGTTGACGGTAATCGTGGCGCTGTCGGCATTGGCGGTCGGCGTCACGGTCACCATGTCGACGTTGCTGGCGACCGCGACGGTATAGGTCATGGTGGCGGAGTCAAACACCGGGTCCAGGGCGCCGGCGGACAGGGTCAGGCCACTCAATGTGGCGTCTCTCTGCGCGAAGAAGGCGTTGAATTGGGCGGCGGTGATGCGCAGGCAGTCGGTGACGCTGTCGGTGGCGTCGACAATGGCAACGACTTCGGGATGGGAGCAGACAAAATGGGCTTCGCGGACGGTGTCGTCAATCACAATGCCCATCTCTCCGGTTGTTGCAATGGGGCCCAGTCTATCAAGTATGTCGTCAAAGACGCCCTCGGGCAGGCCGGTGTTCGGCGTGAACGACGGATTATTCTGCAAAGTCAAATTCACAAGCGCATCCAGGCCGTCAAAGATGTCGGCGGGCAGCGACACCAGCCGGTTGGAGTTCAAGGTCAACGTCACAAGCGCATCCAGGCCGTCAAAGATGTCGGCGGGCAGCGACGCCAGCTGGTTGGCCCTCAATTCCAACGTCACAAGCGCATTCAGGCCGGCAAAGATGTCGGCGGGCAGCGACACCAGCCCGGTGCCGAACAAAGTCAAAGACGTCAGCGCATCCAGGCCGGCAAAATCGCCTCCTTCCAGCGAGGTGATTCCTCTATCACTCAGATTCAGTGTCGTTATCCCTGCCAAAGCAGCCCCAGTCACAGCCTCGCATTGGGGGGTGGGCGTGATGGCGGCGAGGATGGCATCCCGCACCGCCATTGTCCGCTCGCAGATATTGACCACCCCACTGGTGGCGGTGACCGTGTAGGTCATCGTGGTCGTGCCGTCTTCGGCGGTGACGACAATGGGAATGTCCTGCGGCGTGCCGACCGTCAGGGTAATGGCAGCGCTGGCGCTGCCGCTGGTGACGGCGACGGCGTTGACGGTAATGGTGGCGCCGTCGGCATTGGTGGCGGTCGGCGTCACGGTCACCGTGTCGACGCTGCTGGCGAGCGCGACGGTATAGGTCGTGGTGGCGAAGTCAAACACCGGGGTGAGGGGGAAGGTGTCGGCACCGTCGGACAGGGTCAGGCCGCTCAACGTGGCGTCCACGTTGGGCGTCGCACGGGTGGCGGTGACCGTGTAGGTCATCGTGGCCATGCCGTCGGCGGCGGTGACGACAATGGGAATGGCCATCGGCGTGCCTGCCGTCAGGGTAATGGCGGCGCTGGCGCTGCCGCTGTCGACGGCGGCGGCGTTGACGGTAATCGTGGCGTCGGCATTGGTGGCGGTCGGCATCACGGTCACCGTGTCGACGCTGCTGGCGACCGCGACGGTATAGGTCATGGTGGCGGAGTCAAACACCGGGGCCAGGGCGCCGGGGGACAGGGTCAGGCCGCTCAACGTGGCGTCGTCCAACGCGGCGTCGTTATCCTGAACCGTGACACTGGCGCTGTTGTCGGTGCCGTCCACCGTGTAGCCGGTGTCGGGGGTCACGGTCACGGTGATGGCGCCGTTCGCCTCGTCCATGCTGTCGTCGTCGGTTGGCACCGTCAGGGTGGCGAAGGAGTCGTCCGTCAGGGTGGAGGTGGAGACGTTGATGAAGACCATCGTCGGCGCGACGCCGTCAATAAAGTCGCCCGCCCCAGTCACCATCACCATGACGGGCAGGCTTCTCTCCGGAGCCGGGGTCGCCGTCAGCGTGAAGGTGGCCGCCGTGCCCTCGGTGACCGGGGACGTCCCGGCGGCGATGGAGATGATGGGCAGCGCACGGGTGGCGGTGACCGTGTAGGTCATCGTGGTCGTGTCGTCGGCGGCGGTGACGACAATGGGAATGTCCAGCGGCGTGCCTGCCGTCAGGGTAATGGCGGCGCTGTCGCTGCCGCTGGTGACGGCGGCGGCGTTGACGGTAATCGTGGCGCCGGCGGCATTGGTGGCGGTCGGCGTCACGGTCACCGTGCCGACACTGTTGGCGAGCGCGACGGTATAGGTCGTGGTGGCGAAGTCAAACATCGGGGTGAGGGGGAAGGTGTCGGCACCGTCGGACAGGGTCAGGCCGCTCAACGTGGCGTCCAGGTCGACCGTCGAACGGATGACGGTGACCGTGTAGGTCATCATGGCCATGCCGTCGGCGGCGGTGACGACAATGGGAATGTCCAGCAACGTGCCGCCGGCGAACAGGGTAATGTCGGCGCTGGCGCTGCCGCTGTCGACGGCGGCGGCGTTGACGGTAATCGTGGCGTCGGGATTGGTGGCGGTCGGCGTCACGGTCACCATGTCGACGTTGCTGGCGACCGCGACGGTATAGGTCATGGTGGCGGAGTCAAACATCGGGGCCAGGGCGCCGGGGGACAGGGTCAGGCCGCTCAACGTGGCGTCGTCCAACGCGGCGTCGTTATCCTGAACCGTGACACGGGCGCTGTTGCTGGCTCTGTCCACCGTGTAGCCGGTGCCGGGGGTCACGGTCACGGTGATGGCGCCGTTCGCCTCGTCCATGCTGTCGTCGATGGTTCGCACCATCAGGGTGGCGGTGGTGGTGGTGGCGGCGATGGTGACCGTCGTCGGCGCGGCGTCGGCAATGAAGTCGCCCGCCCCGTCAGTCACCCCCACCATGACGGTCAGGTCGCTCGCCGGAGCCGTGTTCGCCGTCAGCGTGAAGGTGGCCGCCGTGCCCTCGGTGACCGGGGACGTCCCGGCGGCGATGGAGATATTGATCGCCGCACGGGTGGCGGTGACCGTGTAGGTCAGCCTGGTCATGCCGTCTTCGGCGGTGACGACAATGGGAATGGCCAGCGGCGTGCCGGCCGTCAGGGTAATGGCGACGCTGTCGCTGCCGCTGTCGACGGCGGCGGCGTTGACGGTAATGGTGGCGCCGACAGCATTGGTGGCGGTTGGCGTCACGGTCACCGTGTCGACACTGTTGGCGAGCGCGACGGTATAGTCCGTGGTGGCGGAGTCAAACACCGGGTCCAGGGCGCCGTCGGACAGGGTCAGGCCGGATAAGCTGGTGTCCTGGGTGGCCGTCGCACGGGTGACGGTGACCGTGTAGGTCATCGTGGTCGTGGTGGCGGCGGCGGTGACGACAATGGGAATGACCCGCGGCACGCCTTCCATCAGGGCAATGGCGTCGTCGGCGCTGCCGGCGGCGTCGGTGTCGACGGTAATGGTGGCGGCGGCATTGATGGCGGTCGGCGTCACGGTCACACTGGTGACGCTGCTGACGACCGCGACGGTATAGGTCGTGGTGCCGGGGGTGAACACCGGGTCCAGGGTGCCGTCGGACAGGGTCAGGCCGCTCAACCTGACGTCTATCGGCGCGATCTGGGTGTTGAGTTGTGCCGAGGTCACGAGCAGGCAGTCGGTGACGCTGCTGTCAATGACGGCGATGACGAGGAAAATGTCGTTGGCGTCGTCACGGGAGCAGACAAAATGGGCGGCGCGGACGGTGCCGTCCACAGAGAAGCCATCAGTGCGCATCCCGTCGTCTCCAATCTCTCCCAGGGCATCAATCACATCGTCAAAGATGCCGGCGGGCAGACCGGTTCCCGCCATGAAAGGGTTGCCAAGCAACGCAAGCGAGTTCAAGCGGGACAAGCCGGTAAACTGACCGACAGCAAGTTGTGTGAGGTCATTGTTGTCCAGGCGCAACGTCTCAAGCGAGGTCACGCCGGCAAAAATGGTGCGGGGCAGTGTGGTCAGGCCGTTGTTGTTCAACGCCAACGAACTGAGCGAGGTCAAGCCGGCAAAAATGTCATCGGGCAACCTGGTCAGCCTGTTGTTCATCGCGTCAGAAGAGCCAGGCAAAGACAATCTCGTCAGCCCTGACAAGCCGGCAAAATCGCCGCTTTCCAATGCCGTGACGTCACCATCATCAAATTCCAGTGTCGTCACCGAAGCCAGTTCCTCTGGAATCACACTCGTGCAGTCGGGTCTGGGCATGATGGCGGCGAGGATGGCATCCTGCACCGCCATTGTCCGCGAGCAGATATCAATACCGTCGTTATCCTGGACCGCGACACTGGCGCTGTTGTCGGTGCCGTCCACCGTATAGCCGGTGCCGGCTGCCACCGTTGCGGTGATGGTGCCCACCGCCTCGGCAGTGCTGTCGTCGATGGTTGGCACCATCAGGGTGGCGGTGGCGGCGGCGTTGATGGTGACCGTCGTCGGCGCGACGCTGTCAATAAAGTCGCCCGCCCCGTCAGTCACCGTCACCATGACGGTCAGGTCGCTCTCCGGAGCCGGAGTCGCCGTCAGCGTGAAGGTGGCCGCCGTGCCCTCGGTCACCGGGGACGTCCCGGCGGCGATGGAGATGATCGGGGTTGCCGCACGGGTGGCGGTGACCGTGTAGGTCATCGTGGTCATGCCGTCGGCGGAGGTGACGACAATGGGAATGTCCAGCGACATGCCTGCCGTCAGGGTAATGTCGGCGCTGGCGCTGCCGCTGGTGACGGCGGCGGCGTTGACGGTAATGGTGGCGCCGTCGGTGCCGGCGGCGGCATTGGTGGCGGTCGGCGTCACGGTCACACTGGTGACGCTGTTGGCGATCGCGGCGGTATAGGTCGTGGTGGCGAAGTCAAACATCGGGGCCAGGGTGCCGGCGGACAGGGTCAGGCCGCTCAACGTGGCGTCCTGGGCGACCTCCGCACGGGTGGCGGTGACCGTGTAGGTCATCGTGGTCATGCCGTCGGCGGCGGTGACGACAATGGGAATGTCCAGCGGCGTGCCTGCCGTCAGGGTAATGGCGGCGCTGGCGCTGCCGCTGGTGACGGCGGCGGCGTTGACGGTAATGGTGGCGCCGTCGGCGCCGGCGGCGTCATTGGTGGCGATCGGCGTCACGGTCACCATGTCGACGCTGCTGGCGATCGCGACGGCATAGGTCGTGGTGCCGGGGGCGAACACCGGGTCCAGGGCGCCGGCGGACAGGGTCAGGCCGCTCAATGTGGCGTCTCTCGGCGTGAGGAAGGCGTTGAATTGGGCGGCGGTGATGCGCAGGCAGGCGTCGACGTCAACGGTGGGGTCGCCGCCGGTGGCGACGACAATGGCGTCAGAGTCGTCACGCGAGCAGACAAAATGGGCTTCGCGGCCATTGTCGTCCACAGTGAGGGTACTCAAGGTATTAAGCACATCGTCAAAGACGCCCTCGGGCAGGCCGGTGTTACTCGTGAACTGATTATCAAGCAAAAACAAACTCTCAAGCGCATCCAGGCCGTCAAAGATGTCGGCGGGCAGCGACACCAGCTGGTTGGAGGTCAAGGTCAACGTCTCAAGCGCATCCAGGCCGTCAAAGATGTCGGCGTCCAGCGACGTCAGCATGGTGGTTCTCAAGATCAACGTCACAAGCGTCGACAGGTCGGCAAAGAGGTCGGCGTCCAACGTGCCCAAATTGTTGCCCAACAAATTCAAATTCGTCAGCGCATCCAGGCCGGCAAAATCGCTTCTTGCCACCGAGGTGATTTCCATAGTACTCAGATTCAGTTCCGTTATCCCTGCCAAAGCAGCCCCAGTCACAGCCTCGCATTGGGGGGTGGGCGTGATGGCGGCGAGGATGGCATCCCGCACCGCCATTGTCCGCTCGCAGATATTGATCGCCGCACGGGTGGCGGTGACCGTGTAGGTCATCATGGCCATGCCGTCGGCGGAGGTGACGACAATGGGAATGTCCAGCGGCGTGCCTTCCGGCAGAGTAATGGCATCGCTGGCGCTGCCGCTGGTGACGGCGGCGGCGTTGACGGTAATGGTGGCGCCGTCGACATTGGTGGCGGTCGGCGTCACGCTCAGCGTGTCGACACTGTTGGCGACCGCGACGGCATAGGTCGTGGTGGCGGAGTCAAACACCGGGTCCAGGGTGCCGTCGGACAGGGTCAGGCCGCTCAACGTGGCGTCTCTCAACGCGGCGTCGTTATCCTGGACCGTGACACTGGCGCTGTTGTCGGTGCCATCCACCGTGTAGCCGGTGCCGGGGGTCACGGTCGCGGTGATGGTGCCGGGCTCCTCGGCAGTGTTGTCGTCGGTGGTTGGCACCGTCAGAGTGGCGGTGGTGGCGGCGGCGTTGATGGTGACCGTCGTCGGCGCGGCGCCGGCAATGAAGTCGCCCGCCCCAGTCACCGTCACCATGACGGTCAGGTCGTTCTCCGGAGCCGGGATCGCCGTCAGCGTGAAGGTGGCCGCCGTGCCCTCGGTGACCGGGGAAGTCACGGCGGCGATGGAGATGTTGGGCAGCAGCGCACGGGTGACGGTGACCGTGTAGGTCATCGTGGTGATGGTGTCGGCGGCGGTGACGACAATGGGAATGTCCCGCGACGTGCCTGCCGTCAGGGTAATGGCGGCGCTGGCGCTGGCGCTGTCGACGGCGGCGGCGTTGACGGTAATGGTGGCGCCGGCGGCGCCGGCGGCGGCATTGGTGGCGGTCGGCGTCACGGTCACCGTGTCGACACTGCTGGCGACCTCGACGGCATAGTTCGTGGTGGCGAAGTCAAACACCGGGGCCAGGGCGCCGTCGGACAGGGTCAGGCCGGATAAGCTGGCGTCCTGGACGCCCACCGCACGGGTGACGGTGACCGTGTAGGTCATCGTGGTCGTGTCGTCTTCGGCGGTGACGACAATGGAAATGGCCCGCGGCACGCCTTCCCTCAGGGTAATGTCGCCGCTGTCGCTGCCGCTCATGACGGTGGCGGTGTCGACGGTAATGGTGGCGCCGGCGGCATTGGTGGCGGTCGGCATCACGGTCACCATGTCGACGTTGCTGGCGACCGCGACGGCATAGGTCGTGGTGCCGGGGGTGAACACCGGGGCGAGGGCGCCGTCGGACAGGGTCAGGCCGCTCAACCTGGCGTCTATCGGCGCGATCTGGGTGTTGAGTTGTGCCGAGGTCACGAGCAGGCAGTCGGTGACGGCGGCGTCGGCCACGGCGATTAAGGTGACAATGCCCGCGGCGTCGTCACGGGAGCAGACAAAATGGGCGGCGCGGACTTCGCCGTCCACAGAGAAGCTATTCATGATCATCCCGTCGTCGCTAATGGATCCCAGGGTATCGATCACAGCGTCAAAGATGCCGGCGGGCAGACCGGTTCCCGCCATGAAAGGGTTGCCAGGCAATGCAAGCGAGTTCAAGCGGGACAAGCCGGTAAACTGACCGGCAGCAAGTTGTGTGAGGCCATTGTCGTCCAGGCGCAACCTTTCAAGCGAGGTCACGCCGGCAAAAATGGTGCGGGGCAACGTGGTCAGGGCGTTTGCGTTCAAAGACAAATCTGTAAGACTCGTCAAGCCGGCAAACTGATCGGCAGACAATGCGTTCAATTGGTTGTTATTCAGTTGCAAGTCCGTGAGCGAGGTTACGCCGGCAAAAATGGTGCGGGGCAACGTGGTCAGGCCGTTGTTGTCCAACGCCAACGAACTGAGCGAGGTCAAGCCGGCAAAAATGTCCCTGGGCAGCGATGTCAGCCTGTTGGGGTCAGAAGAGCCAGGCAAAGACAACATCGTCAGCCCCGACAAGCCGGCAAAATCGCCGCTTTCCAATGCCGTGAAGGTACCAGCATCAAAGTCCAGTATCCTCACCGAAGCCAGTTGCTCTGGAGTCACATTCATGCAGTCGGGGCTGGGACTGATGGCGTCAAGGATGGCATCCCGCACCGCCATTGTCCGCTCGCAGATATTGACACCGTCGTCATCCTGAACCGTGACACTGGCGCTGTTGTCGGTGCCGTGCGGGACGTAGTCGGTGCCGGCTGCCACCGTTGCGGTGATGGCGCCCGTCACCTCGGCAGTGCTGTCGTCGGTGGTTGGCACCGTCAGGATGGCGGTGGTGGTGGCGGCGTTGATGGTGACCGTCGTCGGCACGGCGCCGGCAATGAAGTCGCCCGCCCCGTCAGTCACCCTCACCATGACGGTCAGGTTGCTCTCCGGAACCGTGTCCACCGTCAGCGTGAAGGTGGCCGCCGTGCCCTCGGTCACCGGGGACGTCCCGGCGGCGATGGAGATGATGGGCGTCGTTGCCGCCACACGGGTGGCGGTGACCGTGTAGGTCATCGTGGTCGTGCCGTCGGCGGCGGTGACGACAATGGGAATGTCCACCGGCGTGTCTGCCGTCAGGGTTATGGCGGCGCTGGCGCTGCCGCGGTCGACGGCGGCGGCGTTGACGGTAATGGTGGCGCCAGCGGCGCCGGCGGCGTCATTGGTGGCGGTCGGCGTCACGGTCATCGTGTCGACGTTGCCGGCGACCGCGACGGTATAGGTCGTGGTGGCGGAGTCAAACACCGGGGCCAGGACGCCAGCGGACAGGGTCAGGCCGGATAAGCTGGCGTCCCGGGTGGCCGTCGCACGGGTGGCGGTGACCGTGTAGGTCATCGTGGTGGTGCCGTCGGCGGCGGTGACGACAATGGGAATGTCCACCGGCGTGTCTGCCGTCAGGGTTATGGCGGCGCTGGCGCTGCCGCTGTCGACGGCGGCGGCGTTGACGGTAATGGCGGCGCCGGCGGCGCCGGCGGCGTCATTGGTGGCGGTCGGCATCACGGTCACACTGGTGACGCTGCTGGCGACCGCAACGGTATAGGTCGTGGTGCCTGGGGTGAACACCGGGGCCAGGGCGCCGTCGGACAGGGTCAGGCCGCTCAACGTGGCGTCTATCGGCGTGATGTGGGTGTTGAATTGTGCCGAGGTCACGCGCAGGCAGTCGGTGACGCGGCCGTCACTGACTGCGACGATGGCGGTAACGTCGGCGGCGTCGGCACGGGAGCAGACAAAATGGGCGGCGCGGACGTTGTCGTCCACAACGAATGCATCGGCGTTCGGGTCGGTTCCAATAGCTCCCAGGCGACGGGCCACAGCGTCAAAGATGCCGGCGGGCAGACCGGTTCTCGCCGTGAAACTGTTGCCACGCAACCTCAAAAACCTGAGGGGCAAGCCGGTAAACTGACCGGCAGCAAGTTGTCTGAGGCCATTATCGTTACCCGCACCACCCTGGTCGTGCAAGTTCAACGTCGTGAGCGAGGTCAAGCCGGCAAAAATGTCATCGGGCAACGTGGTCAGGGCGTTGTTGTTCAACGACAACCTCGTGAGCGAGGGCAAGCCGGCAAAAATGTCATCGGGCAGCGCGGTCAGGGCGTTGTTGTTCAAATCCAACGCACGCAAGTCCAAGCCGGCAAAAATGTCATCGGGCAACGTGGTCAGGGCGTTGAAGTCCAACGCCAACGTCTCGAGCGAGTCCAAGCCGGCAAAAATGTCATCGGGCAGCGATGCCAGCCTGTCGAGGTTCATGGAGTCGGGGGCAAAGCCAGACAAAGACAACATCGTCAGCCTTGACAAGCCGGCAAAATCGCCGCTTTGCAATTCCGTGAAGGTGCCAGCACCAACTGTCAGTGTCGTCACCATGGCCAGTTGCTCTGGAGTCACACTCGCGCAGTCGGGGGTGGGCGTGATGGCGGCGAGGATGGCCGCTTCCACCGCGTCTGTCCGCTCGCAGATATCGGCACTTTCGTTATCCTGGACCGTGACACTGGCGCTGTTGTCGGTGCCGTCCACCGCATAGCCGATGCCGGCTGCCACCGTTGCGGTGATGGCGCCGGTCGCCTCGACAGTGCTGTCGTCGGCGGTTGGCACCGTCAGGGTGGCGGTGGTGGTGTCGGCGTTGATGGTGACCGTCGTCGGCGCGGCGCCGGCAATGAAGTCGCCCGCCTCAGTCACCCTCACCATGACGGTCAGGTTGCTCTCCGGAGCCGTGTCCACCGTCAGCGTGAAGGTGGCCGCCGTGCCCTCGGTCACCGGGGACGTCCCGGCGGCGATGGAGATGATCGGGTTTGCCGCACGGGTGGCGGTGACCGTGTAGGTCAGCCTGGTGGTGGTGTCTTCGGCGGTGACGACAATGGGAATGTCCAGCGACGTGCCTGCCGTCAGGGTAATGGCGGCGCTGGCGCTGCCGCTGTCGACGCCGGCGGCGTTGACGGTAATCGTGGCGCCGTCGGCATTGGTGGCGGTCGGCGTCACGGTCACCGTGTCGATACCGTTGGCGACCTCAACGGCATAGCTTGTGGTGGTGAAGTCAAACACCGGGGCCAGGGTGCCGTCGGACAGGGTCAGGCCGGATAAGCTGGCATCCTGGGTGACCCTCGCACGGGTGGCGGTGACCGTGTAGGTCATCGTGGTCATGCCGTCTTCGGCGGTGACGACAATGGAAATGGCTAGCGGCGTGCCTGCCGTCAGGTTGGCGGTGGTGGCACTGCCGCTGGTGACGGTGGCGCCGTTGACGGTAATGGTGGCGCCGGCGGCATTGGTGGCGGTCGGCGTCACGCTCAGCGTGGCGACGCTGCTGGCGAGCGCGACGGTATAGGTCGTGGTGCCTGGGATGAACACCGGGGTCAGGGCACCGTCGGTCAGGGTCAGGCCGCTCAACCTGGCGTCGCTCGGCGCGATCTGGGTGTTGAGTTGTGCCGAGGTCACGAGCAGACAGTCGGTGACGGCGGCGTCGACCATGGCGACAGCGGTGACAATGGCCGCGAAGTCGGCACGGGAGCAGACAAAATGGGCGGCGCGGACGTTTTGGTCCACAACGAAGAAGTCGGTTCCAATGGGTCCCAGGGGGATCACAGCGTCAAAGATGCCGGCGGGCAGACCGGTTCCCGCCGTGAAACTGTTGCCACGCAACCCCAACAAGAAGAGGCGGCGCAAGTCGGCAAACTGACCGGCAGACAATGTATTCAATTGGTTGTTACTCAGTTGCAAATCACTGAGCAAGGTCAAGCCGGCAAAAATGGTGGGGGGCAGTGCGGTCAGGGCGTTGTCGTTCAAAAACAAACTTGAAAGAGCCGGCAAGCCGGCAAACTGACCGGCAGACAATGTATTCAATTGGTTGTTACTCAGTTGCAAATTACTGAGCAAGGTCAAGCCGGCAAAAATGGTGGGGGGCAGTGCGGTCAGGGCGTTGTCGTTCAAAAACAAACTTGAAAGAGCCGGCAAGCCGGCAAACTGACCGGCAGACAATGTGTTCAATTGGTTGCCAGTCAGGCGCAACTCACTGAGCGAGGTCAAGCCGGCAAAAATGTCATCGGGCAACGTGGTCAGGGCGTTGTTGGACAAAGTCAACCTCGTGAGCGAGGGCAAGCCGGCAAAAATGTCATCGGGCAACATGGTCAGCCTGTCGCGCCCAGAATTCCCAGGCACAGACAAGACCGTCAGCCCCGTCAAGCCGGCAAAATCGCCGCTTTTCAATGCCGTGACGGCACTACGACCAAAGGTCAGTGTACTCACCGAAGCCAGTTGCTCTATAAGCACACTCGCGCAGTCGGGGGTGGGCGTGATGGCGGCGAGGATGGCCGCTTCCACCGCGTCTGTCCGCTCGCAGATATTGGTACTGTCGTTATCCTCGACCAGGACCCTGGCGCTGTTGTCGGTGCTGTGCACCGTATAGCCGGTGCCGGCTGCCACCGTTGCGGTGATGGCGCCGGTCGCCTCGACAGTGCTGTCGTCGGTGGTTGGCACCACCAGGGTGGCGGTGGTGGCGGCGGCGTTGATGGTGAACGTCGTCGGCGCGACGCCGTCAATGAAGTCGCCCGCCCCGTCGTCCACCATCACCACAACGGCCAGGTCGTTCTCCGGAGCCGGGGTCGCCGTCAGCGTGAAGGTGGCCGCCGTGCCCTCGGTCACCGGGGACGTCCCGGCGGCGATGGAGATGATGGGCGTCACCGCACGGGTGACGGTGACCGTGTAGGTTTCCGTGATGATGGTGTTTTCGGCGGTGACGACAATGGGAATGTCCATCGGCATGCCTGCCGTCAGGGTAATGGCGGCGCTGGCGCTGCCGCTGGTGACGGCGGCGGCGTTGACGGTAATGGTGGCGCCGGCATTGGTGGCGGTCGGCATCACGGTCACCGTGTCGACGCTGCCGGCGACCGCGGCGGTATAGGTCGTGGTGGCGAAGTCAAACACCGGGTCCAGGGTGCCAACGGACAGGGTCAGGCCGGATAAGCTGGCGTCCTGGACGGCTAACGCACTGGTGGCGGTGACCGTGTAGGTCATCGCGGTGTCGCCGTCGGCGGCGGTGACAACAATGGAAATGGTCCGCGGGATGCCTGGTCCTATCAGGTTAATGGCGACGCTGGGGCTGCCGCTGGGGACGAGGTCGTCGTTGACGGTAATGCTGGCGCTGGGATTGGTGGCGGTCGGCGTCACGGTCACCATGTCGACGTTGCTGGCGAACGCGACGGTATAGGCCGTGGTGGCGGAGGCGAACACCGGGGTCAGGGCGGCGCCGGACACGGTCAGGCCGCTCAACCCGGCCTCTATCGACACGAGATAGGCGTTGAGTTGTGCCGAGGTCACGAGCAGGCAGTCGGTGACGGCGGCGTCGACCATGGCGACAGCGGTGACAATGGCCGCGAAGTTGCCACGGGAGCAGACAAAATGGGCTGCGCGGACGGCGGGGTCCACAACGAATCCCTCGCTGGCCGGGGCGATTCCAATGCTTCCCAGGGTAGCGATCGGATCGTCAAAGATGCCGGCGGGCAGACCGGTGCCCGCCGTGAACCCGTTGCCAGACAAAAGCAAATCCCTGAGGGGCAAGCCGGTAAACTGACCGGTAGCAAGTGTGGTCAGGCCGTTGTTGTTCAACGCCAACGTCGTGAGCGAGGTCAAGCCGGCAAAAATGTCATCGGGCAACGTGGTCAGGGCGTTGCCGTTCAACGCCAACATCGTGAGCGAGGTCAAGCCGGCAAAATCGCCGCTTTGCAATGCCGTGACGGCACCATCAACCAAGGACAGTGTCGTCACCGAAGCCAGCTCCTCTGCACTCACACTCGTGCAGTCGGGGGTGGGCGTGAGGGCGGCGAGGATGGCATCCCGCACCGCCACTGTCCGCGAGCAGATATCGGTACCGTCGTCATCCCGGACCGTGACACTGGCGCTGTTGTCGTCGCTGTGCGGGGTGTAGTCGGTGCCGGCTGTCACGGTCGCGATGATGGTGGCGGACGCCTCGTCCATGCTGTCGTCGGTGGTTGGCACCGTCAGGGTGGCGGTGGTGGCAGCGGCGTTGATGGTGACCGTCGTCGGCGCGGCGCCGGCAATGAAGTCGCCCGCCCCAGTCACCGTCACCATGACGGTCAGGTCGCTCGCCGGAGCCGGGGTCGCCGTCAGCGTGAAGGTGGCCGCCGTGCCCTCGGTCACCGGGGACGTCCCGGCGGCGATGGAGATGATGGACGTCACCGCACGGGTGGCGGTGACCGTGTAGGTCATCGTGGTGTTGGCGTTGGCGGCGGTGACGATAATGCGAATGTCCATCGGTATGTCTTCCGTCAGGGCAATGGCGCCGCTGGCGGTGGCGCTGGTGACGGCGACGTCGTTGACGGTAATGGTGGCGTCGGCATTGGTGGCGGTCGGCATCACGGTCACCGTGTCAATGCTGTTGGCGACCAGGACGGTATAGGTCGTGGTGCCGGAGGCGAACACCGGGGTGAGGGGGAAGGTGTCGGTGCCGGCGGACAGGGTCAGGCCGGATAAGCTGGCGTCTATCGACACGGCGTCGTTATCCCGGATCGTGACACTGGCGCTGTTGCTGGCGCCGTCCACCGTGTAGCCGGCGCCGGTGGTCACGGTCGCGGTCATGATGGCGGGCACCTCAACCGTGCTGTCGTCGGTGGTTGGCACCGTCAGGGTGGCGGTGGTGGCGTCGGCGGGGATGGTGACCGACGTCGGCGCGGCGCCGTCAATGAAGTCGCCCGCCCCAGTCACCGTCACCATGACGGTCAGGTCGCTCGCCGGAGCCGGGGTCGCCGTCAGCGTGAAGGTGGCTGCCGTGCCCTCGGTCACCGGGGAAGTCCCGGCGGCGATGGAGATGATGGGCGGCGCTGGCGGCGCACGGGTGACGGTGACCGTGTAGGTTTCCGTGTTGGCGCCTTCGGCGGCGGTGACGACAATGGGAATGTCCAGCGGCACGCCTGCCCGCAGGGGAATGGCGCTGCTGGCGACGCCGCTGGCGACGGGGGCGGCGTTGACGGTAATGGTGGCGCCGGCGGCGCCGTCGGCGGCATTGGTGGCGGTCGGCATCACGGTCACCCTGTCGACGCTATTGACGACCGAAACGGTATAGGTCGTGGTGCCGGGGGCGAACACCGGGTCCAGGGCGCCAACGGACAGGGTCAGGCCGGATAAGCTGGCGTCCTGGGCGACCGTCGCACGGGTGACGGTGACCGTGTAGGTTGCCGTGTTGGCGCCTTCGGCGGCGGTGACGACAATGGGAATGTCCAGCGACGTGCCTTCCGTCAGGCCAATGGGGCCGCTGGCGCTGCCGCTGGTGACGGCGGCGGCGGTGACGGTAATCGTGGCGCCGGTATTGGTGGCGGTCGGCGTCACGGTCACCGTGTCGACGCTGCTGATGACCGCGACGGTATAGGCCGTGGTGCCGGAGGCGAACACCGGGGTGAGGGGGAAGGTGTCGGTGCCGTCGGACAGGGTCAGGCCGCTCAAGACGGCGTCCCTCCGCGTCAGGAAGTCGTTGAATTGTGTGGAGCTGACGCGCAGGCATCTGTTTATGGCGGGGCTGACGGTAATGCCGGCGGAGGCGACAATGGCGGCGACGTCGGGATGGGAGCAGACAAAATGGGCGCCGCGAACGTTCCCGCCAACCACGAAATCAGTGCCAAATTCGCCCAGACTATCCAGCACATCGTCAAAGATGCCGACGGGCAGGCCGGTGTCCTCCGTGTAGGAGGTGGCGGTCAAATCCAACTCCACCAGCGCATCCAAGCCGTCAAAAATGGTGGCCGGCAGTGCCGTCAGAGCGGTGTCGCTCAAGCGCAATCTCCGAAGCACCGTCAAGCCGTCAAAAATGGTGGCCGGCAGTGCCTCCAGAGCGTTGTTGCTCAAGCGCAATACCTCCAGCGACGCCAAGCCGGCAAAAATGTCGGCCGGCAGTGCCGTCAGTCTGTTGTCGTTCAACCGCAAATGCACCAGCGCCGTCAAGCCGGCAAAGTCGCCGCTTTGCAGCGAAACGATGCCTTGGTTTTGCACATTAAGCTGATTTGCATTAGTCGAAAAAAGGTCTGCCAGGTCGGTGATGCTCGTGCATTCGGCGTCGCTGGACGCCGCGACAATCGCATCCCGCACCTGTGCCGTCCGCCCGCAGACATTGACGCCGGCGCCGGCGGCGGCGGTAATAGCGATGGTGTTGGTCATCAGGTCGCCGGCGGCGGTGTGGCCGGCGGCGGCGACGGTGACGGACAGAGTACCGGCGGTGGTGATGTCCTCGCCGCTGTACGCCAGCGTCAACGTGGCGACGGTGTCGCTGTCGCGGGTGAAATCGCTCACGCTCACAGTCCCGGCGACGGTATCCGTCACGCTGAAGTGGCTTGGCAGCAGGGTGCCCGGGGCCGCCTCGTATTCGGTGTTGGCCAGCGTGACGGTGACGGTCGGCGCCGGTGTGGCGAACAGGCCGGCTTCGGTCAGCGTGCCGGCCAGGGTGGCGGTGGACAACGGCCCCGCGCTGGTGACGGTGACCGTGTAGGTCATCATGGTGTTGCCGTTGGCAGCGGTGACGACAATGGGAATGTCCAGCGGCGTGCCTGGCAGGGCAATGGCTTCGCTGTCGCTGCCGCTGGTGACGGCGGCGGCGTTGACGGTAATGGTGGCGCCGGTAATGGTGGCACTCGGCGTCACGATCACCCTGTCGATGCTGTTGGCGACCACGACGGTATAGGTCGTGATGGTGGAGTCAAACACCGGGTTCAGGGCGCCGGTGGACAGAATCAGGCCGCTCAACGAGGCGTCTGCGGCTATCAGCGTGGTGGCCGTGGCGAATTCTGCGGCGGTGATGAGCAGGCAGTCGGTGACGCCGGCGGTGCGGGCGACAATGTCCTCGGCGTCGTCACGCGAGCAGGCAAAATGGGCTTCGCGGACGTTCAGGTCCACAGAGAAGCCATTAGCGAGTTCCCCGTCGGGTCCAATAACGATGTTCTCGTCGGGTCGATCGGTTCTCTGGATATTGATCGGACCGTCAAAGATGCCGGCGGGCAGACCGGTTCCCGCCGTGAAATCGTTGCCAAACAACCCAAAAATCCTGAGGGGCAGGCCGGTAACCTGACCGGCATCAAGCGTGGTGAGGCCATTGCCCTGCAAGCTCAACTGTATCAGCGAGGTCAAGCCGGCAAAAATGGTGGGGGGCAACGTGGTCAGGGCGTTGTTGCTCAAAGACAAACCTATAAGACTCGTCAAGCCGGTAAACTGATCGGCAGACAATGTGTTCAATTGGTTGTCATCCAGTGCCAAGTTCGTGAGCGAGGTCAAGCCGGCAAAAAAGGTGGGGGGCAACGTGGTCAGGGCGTTGTTGGCCAACGACAACCTCTCAAGCGAGGTCAAGCCGGCAAAAATGTCATCGGGCAACGATTCCAGCCTGTTGCTGCTTGCGTCAAAAGCGCCAATCAAATCCAACCTCGTCAGCCCCGTCAAGCCGGCAAAATCGCCGGGTTGCAATACCCTGATGGCATCACCAACACCACCAAAGCTCAGGCTCGTCACCGAAGCCAGTTGCGCCGCATTCACATCCGTGCAGGCGGTGGCCGTTGATGCGGCGACAATGGCATCCCACACCGCTTCGGTCCGCATGCAGATATTGTTCGGGCCGATTGTCGCCGAACGGGTGACGGTGACCGTGTAGGTTTCCGTGGTGGTGTCGTCGCGGCCGGTGACGACAATGGAAATGGCCTGCGGTATGCCTTCACTCAGTTCAAAGACGATGCCGTCAACGCCGCTGGCGACCGGATTGCCGCCGACGGTCACCGTGGCGAAGCCATTGGTGGCGGTCGGCGTTATGGTCACAGCTTCAATGTGGTTGGCGACCGAAACGGTATAGGTCGTGATGGTGGAGTCAAACACCGGCTCCAGGGTGCCGTCGGAGATGGTCAGGCCGCGCAACGTGGCAACGGTCGACGCCAGGAAGTCGTTGAATTGTGTGGAGCTGACGAGCAGGCAGCTGAGGACGCCGGCGGCGGCGACAATGTCCTCGGAGTCGGCACGGGAGCAGACAAAATGGGCGGGGCCGACGTTGGCGTCGATGAGGAACCTGTCGCCCTCGACGGTGGTGTCCAAGGTAATGGCGCCCAGAGTACCAATCACATCGTCAAAGACGCCACTGGGCAGGCCGGTGGCCGCCGTGAAACTGTTTCCGTTCAGCGACAACGACCGTAGACGAAGACCATCAAAGATGCCGGCATTAAGGAAGGTGAGTGGGTTGTTTTCCAGAGACAACACTCCAAGCCCCGTCAGGCCGCTAAAGATGTCGCGGGGCAACGTGGTCAAGCTGTTGTCGCTCAACGACAACGTTGCCAGCGCACCCAGGCCGACAAAGACGCCGGTGGGCAACGTGGTCAAGCTGTTGCCGTTCAACGACAACATTGTCAGCGCACCCAGGTCGGCAAAGACGCCGGTGGGCAACGTGTCCAAGCTGTTGCGGTTCAATATCAACGTTGTCAGCGCACCCAGGTCGGCAAAGACGCCGGTGGGCAACGTGTCCAAGCTGTTGCCGGTCAACGTCAACGTTGTCAGAGTACGCAGGCCGGCAAAAGCGTCGCTTCGCAGCGCGGTCAGACCATTTACGCTCAGACCCAACGTCTCAAGCGCCGTCAGGCCGTCAAAGATGCCTTCGGGCAACATGGTCAAGCGGTTGCTGTCCAACGTCAACGTTGTCAGAGTACGCAGGCCGGCAAAAGCGTCGCTTCGCAGCGCGGTCAGACTATTTAAGCCCAGATCCAACGTCTCAAGCGCCGTCAGGCCGTCAAAGATGCCTTCGGGCAACGTGGCCAAGTTGTCGTTTTGGGTCACCGTCAAACTTGTCAGCGCATTCAGGCCGTCAAAGATGTCGGGGGGCAACGTGGTCAAGGAGTGGTCGGACAACGTCAAACTTGTCAGCCCCGTCAAGCCGGCAAAATCTCGTCGCCGCAGCTCGGTGATACCGGTGCCGCCGCCATTAAAGGTAAGCGCGGTAATCGTCGCCAAATCGTTCACGTCCACGTTCATACAGTCGGCGGGGCGGGGCGTGATGGCGTCGAGGATGGCCGCTTCCACCTCGTCTGTCCGCGAGCAGATATTGCCCAGGCGAATCTCACGGATGGCGTTGACCGTGTAGGTCATCGTGGTCATGCCGACTTCGGCGGTGACGATAATGGAAATGGTCCGCGTCGTGCCTTCCGTCAGGCCAATGGGGCTGCTGGCAACGCGGCTGGTGACGGGGGCGCCGTTGACGGTAATGGTGGCGCCGCCGTCATTGGTGGCGGTCGGCGTCACGGTCACACTGGCAACGCTGTTGTCGATTGAAACGGCATAGGTCGTGGTGGCGGAGTCAAACACCGGGTCCAGGGTGCCGCCGCCGGACACGGCCAGGCCGCTCAACGTGGTGTCTGCCCTCACCAGGAAGGGGGCGAGTTGTGCGGAGGTGACGCGCAGGCAGTCGGTCACTCCTGCTGTGCTGGCGAGAATGGCGGCGGCGTCGTCACGGGAGCAGACAAAATGGGCGGCGCGGACGTTGTCGTCAACGAGGAAGAAGTTGCCTATGGCGGTGATGGAATCGGTAACTCTGCCCAGACCAGGAAGCACAGCGTCAAAGATGCCATCGGGCAGGCCGGTGTCCGCCGTGAAACTGTTTCCGTTCAGCGACAACGACCGTAGACGAAGACCATCAAAGACGTCGGCATCAAGGGCGGTGAGTGCGTTGTTTCCGAGGAACAGCTCTGTAAGCGCCGTCAGGCCGGCAAAAGCGTCGCTTCGCAGCGATGCCAGACCATTTAAGCTCAGATTCAACGTCTCAAGCGCCGTCAGACCGTCAAAGATGCCTTCGGGCAACGTGGCCAAGGCGCTGTTGTTGGACAACGTCAAACTTGTCAGCGCCGTCAGGCCGGCAAAATCACCTCGCTGCAACACGGTGATACCGCTGTCATCCACTTCAAGCTCTTCAATCGCCGCCAAAGCGTCCCTGGTCACGCTCGTACAGGAGGTGGACGAGGATGCTGCGAGGATGGCAGCCCGCACCCCTGCCGTGCGCGAGCAGATATTGAGACCCGCACGACGGGTGGCGGTGACCGTGTAGGTCATCGTGGTGGCGCCGTCGGCGGCGGTGACGACAATGGGAATGGCCCGCGGCATGCCGACCGTCAGGGGAATGTCGGCGCTGGCGGGGTCGGTGACGAAGGAGACGTCGTTGAGGGCAATGGTGGCACCAGAGGAATTGGTGGCGTTTGCACTCACGGTGACACTTTCGACGGAGTTGGAGACCACAACGGCATAGTTCGTGGTGCCGGGGGCGAACACCGGGTTCAGGGTGCCGGGGTCCACGGTCAGGACGCTCAATGTGGCATCGGTCAGATTGTAGGCGTCGAACTGTGCCGAGGTGATTCTCAAACAGTTGGACACGCCGTCGGTGGCGGCGACAATGGCATCGGCGTCGTCACGGGAGCAGACAAAATGGGCGTCGCGGACGGTGTCGTCGACGAGGAAGATGTTCCCCGTGATGACTGTTGTGACAATGCTGCCCAGAGTATCAACCACATCGTCAAAGATGCCACTGGGCAGGCCGGTGTCCGCCGTGAAACTGTTTCCGGTCAGCAACAAACTTACAAGCCGCGGCAGGCCGGCAAAGATGCCGGGGGGCAACGCGGTCAAGGCGTTGCCGGACAACACCAACGTTTCCAGCGCATCCAGGCCGGCAAAAGCGTCGCTTCGCAGCGATGCCAGCCTATTCGTGCCCAAATTCAACGTGTCCAGCCCCGTCAGGCCGGCAAAGATGCCGGCGGGCAACCTGGTCAAGTCGTTGCCGGACAACACCAACGTTTCCAGCGCATCCAGGCCGGCAAAAGCGTCGCTTCGCAGCGATGCCAGCCTATTCGTGCCCAAATTCAACGTGTCCAGCATCGTCAGGCCGGCAAAGATGCCGGCGGGCAACGTGGTCAAGCCGCCGTTGTTGGCCAAACTCAAATTGGTCAGCGCATCCAGGCCGGCAAAATCGCCGGGTTCCAGCACGGTGATACCGCTGTCATTCAGGTTAAGCACGGTAATCGTCGCCAAATCGGGCACGTTCCCGCAGTCGCTGGACGAGGATCGTCCGAGGATGGCATCCCGCACCGCTGGCGTGCGGCCGCAGATACGGTTCGTTCCGGTGCTGGCCGCGTAGGCGGTGAGTTGTGCGGAGGTAATACGCAGGCAGTCGCCCACTCCTGCTGTGGCGGCGACCACGGCGTCGGCGTCGTCACGGGAGCAGACAAAATGGGCGGCGCGGACAGCTTCGTCAGCCACAAAACCGCTGAGGGCGGTATCCGGGGTATCGGGGATGGCGAGCAGACTATCAAGCACATCGTCAAAGATGCCATCGGGCAGGCCAGTTCCCGGCGTGAACGCATTATCCTGCAAAAACAAACTCGTAAGCATATCCAGGCCGTCAAAGATGTCGGCGGGCAGCGTGGTGAGGTCGTTGTCGTGCAATTCTATCCGGGCAAGACTATCCAGGCCGTCAAAGATGCCGACGGGCAGCGTGGTCAAACTGTTGCCATTCAAGAACAGACCCCTCATCTCAATCAGGCCGTCAAAATCGCCTTCTTGCAGCGCAGTGATGTCCCTACTAGGCGATGCGCTCCTACCAACCAGCGACAGTGTCTGCTGAATCTCCGACAAGTCAGCCCTCGCGCAGTCGGGTCTGGGGGCATTTCCATTGCGGAAATCGAGTTGGTCGAGAATGGCATCCCGCACCTCCAGCGTGCGGTCGCAGATATAGGAAAGCTGGTTGTCGTCGTTGTAGGCGGCGAATTGTGCGGAGGTAATACGCAGGCAGTCGCTCACTCCTGTTGTGGCGGCGACCACGGCGTCGGCGTCGGAAAGGGAGCAGACAAAATGGGCGGCGCGGACGGCGTCGTCAACCACAAAGCCGCTGGCGGATCCGGGTGCTGCAATGGCGCCCAGCGTATTCAGCACATCGTCAAAGATGCCATCGGGCAGGCCGGTGCCCGCCGTGAGTGGGTTGTTGTGCAACGTCAAAGTCTGCAGCGCGGACAGGCCGTCAAAGATGTCGGCGGGCAGCGTGGTCAAACTGTTGCCATTCAATGACAGATTCGTCATCGCGGTCAGGCCGTCAAAATCGTCTTCTTGCAGCGTAGTGATGTCGCTCCTACCACTCAGCGAAAGTTGCCGAACCTCCAACAAGTCAACACCCTGGCAGCTGGGTGGGCCGTCATCTCCATTGCGGTTATCAATGTCGAGGATAATGGCCTGCCGCACCACCATCGTGCGGTTGCAGATATTGATCAATGCCCGGGCAGGGGTGACATCCACTGTGTAGGTCAGCATGGTGCCGGCGTCGGGGGAAGTGACGACAATGGGAATCCTCTGCGTCACGTCCAGCGTCAGATTGAAGGGGGCGCTGAATTGGCTGCTGGGGGCGGGGTCGCCGTCAATGGTAATCGCGGCGCCGGACTGGCTGGCGACCGGCCTCACGGTCACACTGGAGACGTTGATGGGGACCGAGACGGTATAGGCCGTGGTGCCGGAGGCGAACACCGGGGTGAGGGGGAAGAGGTCGGTGCCGTCGGTCAGGGTCAGGCCGCGCAATGTGGGGTCTGCGTACCGGAGGGCCTGGTTGAATTGTGCGGTGGTGATGTGGAGGCAGTCGTCCACGCCGGCGATGATGGCGACAATGCCGTCGGCGGCGGGATGGGAGCAGACAAAATGGGCGGCGCGGACGGCGGCGTCAACCACAAAGCCGCTGGCGGATCCGGGTGGTGCAATGGCGCCCAGCGTATTCAGCACATTGTCAAAGATGCCAGCGGGTAGGCCGGTGTTCGCCGTGAGTGGGTTGTTGTCCAACGTCAAATTCCCCAGAGCAAGGCCATCAAAGACGGTGGCGGGCAGCATGGTGAGGTCGTTGTTGTGCAATTCTATCCGGGTAAGATTATCCAGGCCGTCAAAGATGTCGACGGGCAGCGTGGTCAAACTGTTGCCATTCAAGAACAGACCCCTCAGCTCAATCAGGCCGTCAAAATCGCCTTCTTGCAGCGCAGTGATGTCCCGACTAGGCGATGCGCTCCTACCAACCAGCGAAAGTTGCCGAATCACCGACAAGTCAGCACTCTCGCAGGCGGGTCTGGGGGCCGCTCCATTCTGGCTATTAATTTCATTGAGAATGGCCTCCTCCACCTCGTCCGTGCGGTCGCAGATATTGGCCAATACCAGGACACGGGTGGCAAACACTGTGTAGGTCACCCTGGTGGTGCCATCGGGGGCAGTGACTTCAATGCGAATCGACTGCGGCACGCCCCGCTCCAGACTGAAGGTACGCCCGAAGCCGCCGTTGACGGTAATCGTGGCGCCGGGCTGGCTGGCGATCGGCGTCACGATCACGGTTTCGATGTTGCTGGGTACCGAGACGGCATAGTCTATGGTGCGGGAGTTGAACGTCGGTGTCAGGACGCCGGCGGAAAAGGTCAGGCTGCTCAATGTGGGGTCTACCGGCGGGGTGGCCGTGTTGAATTGTGTGGAGCTGACGAGCAGGCAGTCGGTGACGGCGGCGTCGGCCATGGCGACAGCGGCGACAATGACGTCGGCGGCGGGATGGGAGCAGACAAAATGGCCGTCGCGGACGGCGTCGTCGACGCGGAGCCTACTGCCCGTGTCGGCGCTGTCTGAGGTAATGGCGCCCAGAGTATCAAACACTTCGTCAAAGATGCCAGCAGGCAGGCCGGTGCCCACCACGAACGGGTTGCCTGTCAGATCCAAACTCCCCAGCGCATCAAGATCATCAAAGACGTTGGCATTGAGGGTGGTGAGTCCGGCGGAGTTCAAATCCAACCGACCGAGCACACTCAAGCCGTCAAAAAGGCCGGCGGGCAGCGTGCCCAGCGCATTGGGGCCCAGGCTCAACGTCTGAAGCGTCGACAGGTCGGCAAAGAGGTCGGAAGGCAACGTGGTCAAGCCGGCGTTTCTCAAACCCAAACTTCTCAGCGCATCCAGGCCGGCAAAATCGCTTCTTGCCACCGAGACGGGACCCTGCTGACTAGCCAGATTCACGGTCGTAATCGTCGCCAGATCGGTCACGCCCGCACAGCTGCTGTCAGCCGATGCGGCGACGATGGCATCGCGCACTCCCGGCGTGCGGCCGCAGACATTCACGCCGGCGCTGATGGCAACCAGGATGTTGTTGGAGAGCGCTGGGCCCAGACCGGTGTGGTCAAAGCTGTCGACGGTGATTGACAGCACGCCGTTGGTGATGACGTCCTCTCCGCTGTACGCCAGCGTCAGCTGGGCGACGGTGTTGCTGATGCGGGTGACACCGCTCACGGTCACGGTCCCGGGGATGGTTTCCATCACGGTGAAGTCGCTTGCCTCCAGGGAGTCCCCGTATTCGGAAGCGAGCAGCGTCAGGGAGACAGTCGTCGCCGGTATGGCGTACAGACTGGCTTCGGTCAGCGGGCCGGTCAGCCGGGCTGTTACTTGTGTCTCACAGTTGTCGTTGTTTGAAAGCAATAGAAAGCCTACCTGGATGTCGGAGATTTCATCACCTTCCTGAACGCGCCACCTGAAACGAAATTGTGCTTGGTTGTTCCCTGAGTTCGTATCACATGGAAACTGTAATGCAAAAGCGCCCGTGGCTGAATCCAGAGAGTCTAAAATCTGTTGAGGGACAGTCGTCCGCTCAGTAGGCGGAGTATCACTCGGGTCGGGTGCGATTGAGTATGTGTATACCGGAGTCGAAGCCGCCGGTGCTGTGACTGCCGTGTCAAGACTGGGAATTGTAGTACCTTCATTGACAGTTGGAGCATACCTTTCAATGTCAGGCGGCAGGTTTCGTACCCTAAAGTCGAATCGGTATTGAACGAGCTGATCAGGAGACGTGCCTATAGCGGGAAAAGTTATAACGTTCCTTACCTGGGGGTCTGCATATACTATTCGATTAGTTTCTATAACAGTAATAGTAACTGGCCGAAGGACACCTGCATGGTCTGGATCAGGAGTCCATCTGAATACTCCGTCTTGATCAATTGTCTCACCAAGCAATCCAATCTCGTTCAGGCGGTAACGACCAGCAAAGATGAGCCATGACAGGTCATCATCGTTAGGATCATCAGCATCAAAATCAAATTCTACTAGTTCACCTACAAGGGGATTGAAAATGACATTGTCTGGCACTATGAGTCTAGGGGGCTGATTTCCTGCAATCTCAATGGTGAACGGGAGGGTGCTGGCGTCTGAGCCGCCGACGTCCCCGTCGCCGTCGTTCACCACATAGGTGTAGGTGGCGGAATCCTGCACGGCGGCCGGGGTGCCGGTGAGGATGCGTCCGGTCAAGGTCAGGCCGGTGGGCAATGCCGGGCTGATGCTGTAGACAAACGAGCCGTCACTGCCGCCGTATCCCTGCGGCAGCGTGACGGCGCCGATGTTTCCGCCCACGGCGTAGCTCTGGGCGGGGATGTTGGCCGTGCTGCTGAACATGGGGGTGGATTGGCCATTCGAGCCAAGGAATTCAATGGTGAACGTCAGCGTGTCGGTGTCGGTGTCGGCGGTATTGGGGTCGCTGTCCCCCACCCTGTAGGTGTAGGTGGTGGGGCCGGTTGCGGATGTGTCGACCTCGCCGGTGAGGACATTGCCGGTCAGGGTCAGGCCGGTGGGCAATGTCGGGCTGATGCTGTAGGCCAGCGCGCCGTCGCCGCCGGTGGCGGTCGGCAGGGTGATGCTGCCAATTTCCCGCTCGGAAATATACACCTGGTCGTCAATGCGGGCGTTGCTGTTGAAGGCCGGCACGGCGGTGTCGGCGGGGCGGACGATGATGTCAAAATTAATGCGTAATTCTTCACCGTGGCGTGCATTTAGAACGAAAAAAGTACATGTCCTGCCGGCCACTGAAGCAGGTGGCGTCCATCGCCAGCGTATTTCATCAAATGAACCTGAAAGCTCCACTCGTTGGACTACGGTACTAACAACGTTGCCGCCTGATTCCAGACGACAGTTGCCCGATGCACCCCCACCAATACCAGAAGCACCAGGACCGAGTGGAAATAGAAATTCCAATGCCTGCCCCACGTTCACTGTGGGGCCGACAAAGCCGCCAGATCTCTCAGTAAAGCCGGTAGTGGGCGCGGAGATCGAATGCCCTGCCCATGCGGGGGCCGGGGCGAGGGCGGCCAACAGCAGCAGCACGGCCAGATGTTTTAGTTTCAGCATGATGTCACCCCGCCACCGGTGCGAACCGTCGGATTTTCGGGGGGAGTAGATATAATTCATGGTTTGGCCTCTTCTATGTTTGGCTACTCTGTCTTGCGCGGATTCAAGGGGAATTATAGTCATTTCAAAATCAAACCTGGGTCTGTGACCGTTAAATGAGCCGCCAATGCCGGAGACGGGCCAAAGGCAAAGCACCCGACCGGAGCCAGTGCGAGCAGTAGCGTTTTCTTCATGGCAGGTAACGCCCTTGACAAATTGATAGTGTGAAACGCCTGCCGGCCCGCCAGACCGGCCACGTGCCGCCCACCCGCCCCGGCATCCGCGTACTGACTGGCGCCAGTCGGAAATTCGGGGGGAAGGAGGGAGGTATGATTACGAGATACGGACGACCACTGACGAGACGATTGGATATGCATTTTTCCTGTAATTCGGTTGTGTGCTGCCGTAATATTATAGCCGATTTTCATGGTATTTGACCCAAAAAGCACGACGGCGTGCAACCCAATGCCGTAATATTATAGCCGATTTTCATGGCATTTAACCCCAGAAGCAAGACGGAGTATAACCCAATGCCATGCCAAATGCCGCGGTATTATAGCAGGTTAATTATGATATTCAACCAAATCGGGCGCCATGCGACCACCTGATTTAGCCGTTACAGCGCGGCCAGCCAGGCCTGCGGGCGGCGGTTTCCACGCGAATTGGCCGGCCCGGCACGCGGCCCGCGCGGCGGCAACCGACCGGTTCGCCACCGGCCCCGCCGGCCCCCGGAGGCCGCCCTGCCCTATCCCGCCGGGCGGGTGGCCCGGGTGCGGACGGGTCGCCGGGTGGGGTTTTGGCGGCGCCGGTGGCCACCGGAGGCCGCCCTGCCCTATCCTGCCGGGCGGGTGGCCCGGGTGCGGACGGGTCGCCGGGCGGGGTTTTGACGGCGCCGGTGGCCACCGGAGGCCGCCCTGCCCTATCCTGCCGGGCGGGTGGCCCGGGTGCGGACGGGTCGCCGGGTGGGGTTTTGGCGGCGCCGGTGGCCACCGGAGGCCGCCCTGCTCTATCCCGCCGGGCGGGTGGCCCGGGTGCGGACGGGGCGCCGGGTGGGGTTTTGGCGGCGCCGGTGGCCACCGGAGGCCGCCCTGCCCTATCCTGCCGGGCGGGTGGCCCGGGTGCGGACGGGTCGCCGGGTGGGGTTTTGGCGGCGCCGGTGGCGGCCTGGCGCAGTGGGTCGGTGCCGGCGCCGTTCCGGTTTCTGTCGCGGCGCCGGTCAGCGGTCGGTTTGATTGCGTGCTGCCGCGCAGCGGGTGGCGCTACGACGGCGGCGGGTTTGCCGCTGGCGGTGGGTTGCCGCCGGCGGCGCGGCGCCGGGTGCGGCGCCCGGGTTGCGGTCGGGTCAGCGCCGCCGCATGGCCGGATAGCCACCACCGCCGATGATGCCGCCGCCGACCGCCGACCCGGTTTTGAGCGAGCAGTGGAGCGATCTGCGGCGCTGGCGCAGCCCACCGGTGATTGATTTCGAGCGCATGGCCGGCTATCGGATGGCGCGGCTGAAACAGCAGTTGGTGCTGCATGATGCGGCTTTTTGCATTCTGGTGAACCCGATCAGTTTGCGCTATGCGGTGGATTATCGCAGTTATCTGCTGCTCCAGTCGCATATCCCGACGACGTATTTGTTTGTGCCGCAGGACGGCCCGACGGTGGTCTACGGGGCCTATGGCGCTGTTCCGCTGGCCGACGACAGCCGCCCGGGGCGGCCGCAGGCGTTTTTCGAGGGCGGCCCGTGTATCGGTGCGGCGGCGCTGGCGCTGGCCGACGATGCGGTGCATTTTCTGGCCGAGGTCGGCAGTGATAACCGGCGGGTGGCGGTGGAGTATGTCAACCCGAGTGTGACCCAGGCGCTGGAGGCGCGCGGTTTCGAGGTGATGGACGGTGTGCGCGTTGCCGAGCAGGCGCGGCTGATCAAATCGGCGGACGAGGTCGCCTGCATGCGCTGGGCCTGTGCGGTTGCCGAGCACGGCGTCGGGGTGCTGCAACGGGCGCTGGTGCCGGGGGTGAGCGAGAACCGGCTGTGGGCGCTGTTGAATTATGTCAACCTGGCCAACGACGGCGACTGGCACGAGGGCCGGATGCTGGCCTCCGGCCCGCGCACCAACCCGTGGTTGCAGGGCGCCGGCGAGCGCCGGGTGGAGTCGGGGGATCTGGTCGGCTTTGATACCGATATGGTGGGGCCGGGCGGGTATTTTGCCGATTTGTCGCGCACTTTGCATTGCGGGCCGGCGCGGCCGACGCGGCGGCAGAAGGCGTTGTATCGGCTGGCGGTGGCGGAGATCGAGCATAATCTGAAGCTGGTGCGACCCGGCATGACCCTGCGCGAGTTTCAGCGGCGGGCGTTTGTGCCGGATGATGCGTTCAAGGACAACGCCTACACCTGTGTGCTGCATGCGGTCGGCATGTGCGATGAATATCCGCAGGTGAAGTATCTGCACCGCGAGGTCAACCCGTATGATGATGTATTGCAGGCCGGCATGGTGGTGTGCATTGAAAGCTACATGGGCGCGCAGGGCGAGCGCGAGGGGGTAAAGCTGGAGCAGCAGGTGCTGATTACTGAGGATGGGTATGATCTGATGACGCCCTCGCCGTGGGAAGAGGCGTTGATGGGGTGATTGGGTTTGTTTTGGGAATTATATGCTTTACTCCCCGGAAATGTTATAAGCTAATGCGAAGGCCAAAAAAACGCCGCCCGGAAAAGGGCGGCGGAAATCGAAAATTCGATGAACGGAAAAATCAGGCGCGTTTGAGATTGGCAATGCTATCCTTGATGCTCTGTATATCGCCTCTCATTACAGCTTGAGATTCTGCCGCCTCTTTCCGCGTTTCGGCAAGCTGCGATTGCACATTTTCGCGCATGTTTTGATTGTCGCGCTTCATTTCTAGTCGAAAATCGGCCATTTTTCCTTCATGGACGTCGAGCTTGTCCTCAAAAGACTTTTCAGACTCCTGAAACAAGCCGCGTATTCCCTCGGCAAGCAATTCAGCGCTTCCGTTGAGTCCGCTTTTGCTCATTTTGATACCCTCCTAAGGTAGTAAATTTATGACGTGGCAGCCGTAACGCGACCGCCCACCACTCGAAAAATCAAAAGTGATACGCAAGACCGAATTTGATACCGGTTCTGGCGGTTTCAATATCGCCGACAACCCCACCAAGATCAATCTCTTCGCTACCGTAATCCGCGTACTCAACACGCAAGCTGGCTATCAGGTTGTCGGAAAACGGGTATTCAGCAGGTAACCCGACAAAATACCGACGTTCACGCTCAAAATGCTGACAGTTCAGCCCCGTATTGTCAATGAATACTTGAAAATGGGGAGTTAAGGGTTGCAAATGGGGAGTTAAGAGTATAATTCCCTAAAATAGGCTCTACAATAGGCTATTGTATTCAGCAGGTAACCCGACTAAATACTAACGTTCACGCTTGAAATACTGACAGTAAATCCCGGAATTGTCAATGAAAATTTACAAGTGGGGAGTCAAGGGTATAATTCCCTTATTTTGTGGGTGAAATCAAACGCCCGGTTTTGCTCCCCCCTGACAAGGGGGGTTGGGGGGGTTGGGGCTGTGGCGGCTGTGGTGTCGGTTTCCTGGCTTGCTGGGTTGGTTTTGTTGGAGTGATATTTATGGTTGAAATTGTTGCGGCTGTGTTGGCGGCTTTTTAACCCCCCCAACCCCCCTTATCAGGGGGGTGACGCTATTTTGGCTGCATCAGGCCCTTGCCTGCTGCTCCAGTATCGCCACCGCCGGCAGCGGGGTGCCTTGCAATGCCGTGAGGAAGGCGCCGCCGCCGGTCGATATCCGGGACATCGCCGAACTGAGGTTGAGCTGCTCCAGCACCGCCAGGGTGTCGCCGCCGCCGGCCATCGAAAAGGCCGGCGACTGCGCAATCGCCCGGCCGATTTCGTGGGTGCCGGTCGAAAATTGCGGCAGCTCGCAGGCGCCTAGCGGGCCGTTCCAGATAATCGTCCCGGCCTGCGACACGATGTGCGCATATTGCCTGATCGTCGCCGGCCCCAGGTCCAGGATCAATTCATCCGGCTGTACCGCATCCGACGGTTTGACCACCGCGGCGGTTTGCCGGTCGAACGCGGTGCCGACAACGACCTGCTGCGGCAGTGGAATCGGCTTGCCCTGAGCGCGCGCCCGCTGCATCAGCCGGGCCGCGGTGGCGCGTAAATCCGGCTCATACAGCGAGCGGCCAACCGCATGGCCGGCGGCGGCGATGAAGGTATTGGCAAGCCCGCCGCCCAGCAGCAATTGATCGGCGAACGCATCCAGCGCTTCCAGCAGCACGAGCTTGGTCGACACCTTGGCGCCGCCAACGATCGCGACCAGCGGGCGCGCCGGGCGGTGCAGCACGCTGGCCAGCGCGTCGAGTTCGGCGATCAACAGCGGCCCGGCGCAGCTCGCCGGGGCGTATTGCATGACCCCGTGTGTCGAGGCCTGCGCGCGATGGGCGACGGCAAACGCATCCATGACGTACAGGTCGCACAATTTGCCGTAGCGCTGCGCCAGCGCCGCATCATTGCCGCGTTCACCGCGGTTAAAGCGGACGTTTTCCAGCAGCACGACGTCGCCGGCGGCCAGCTCGGGGCGGCGCTGCAAATAATCCGCAATCAGCCGCACCGGTCGGCCCAGCGCCGCCGACAAACAGCGCGCGACCGGGGCCAGCGACGCCGCCGGGTCGGCCCGCCCTTCGTCCGGACGGCCAAGATGCGACATCAGCATCGTCCTAGCGCCCGCCTGCTGCGCCTGTTGAATGGTCGGCAGCGCGGCCCGAATGCGCGCCTCGGAGGCCACCGCGCCCTGCGCCAGCGGGACATTCAGATCCTGGCGAATCAGCAGCCGTTTGCCCGCCACCGAGTGGTAGTCTAGCTCCGCGAGCTTCATCGACCGCGGCGATGCCGGCTGGTATATGGCCACCATATACCGGGCAAATCGGTTTTATGCCGGGCAATGATCGGGCGGGGGGTGAGGTGGCCACATCCGGGGTGCGGTCGTTTGCCGTTGTGGCGGTCAGGGCAGGCCGGCATGGGGTTGAAGGCGGCAGGGTCGTCCAATCACAGGTCCTCGTGGTAGTTTGCGCAGTCCTCCTGTACGGTGCGGTTGAAACGCGCGCAACAAGGTGTTCTTTTGGGGGCTGCGCGGGTAAGTATAGCAGTGTCGCCATTGCTGTTGGCTGGCGTGTTGATGGAAGGTGCCGGCTAACTCGCGGCCGTTGTCGGTCGGCTGGCGGATGGGGGCGGGAATGCCTGTTTGACCGGTGCGACGAAACGGGCGGCATGGTGGTGTGTCAGGGGGGAGTAAAATCAGGGCCGCATTGGGCCTTAATATCGCGTGTCTGAATGATATTCTGAACCAATAATAAATTATTGGGGTGGCTGATTATCGTTACTGCGTGCGTGAAAATATAACGCCTGGCCACGGGCCCATACGGCTTAACACAACGCCTGATATACCGCATTACGGAAATCCGGATAGCTGGCGTGGGTGAGTGATGGCGAATATTGCTGCATCAGAATGCCAATCAAATCCTCTTGTGGATCAATCCAGCAGTGCGTATCGGCCATCCCGCCCCAGCCATAATCACCGTACGAGCCAAGCGTACCTGCATTTGCCGGGTCGATGTTGACGCAATAACCCAGACTGAAACCGTACGCGGTTAAAGGCTCGGGCACGATGCCATTAAATGCTATCGGTAGCAGTTTGGAGGGCAGGTGGTTCATGGTCATCCAGTCGACTGTTTTACGCCCGATGATTCGAGCACCGGCCAGCTCGCCGCCATTGAGCATCATCTGAGAGAAACGCCAATAATCGCCTGCGGTGGAGACGAGTCCGCCACCGCCGGATTGCAGGTTGACGGATTGCGTGGTGGCAGGGGGAATGTATGGCGAAGACATCGGCGTTTCCAACACCGCCAGGGGGTCTTTTTCTGTCCAGCCATAGAGCGTGGCGAAACGTTCCCGTTTCTCTGGTGGCACTTCAAATGCCGTATCGACCATGTCAAGGGGTTGAAAAACAGTGCGCTGAAGATAATCACCGAACGGCATGTCGCTCATCAGCTCCACCAGATAACCACAAATGTCAGTGGCGATGCTGTAATGCCACAAGCTGCCCGGTTGCGCAATGAGCGGAAGCTGGAGCATGGCTTGCATCAGATCAGACAGCGTTTTTTCCGAATCCATGGCACGCCATACCTGGTCATACATTTTATCGATGGGGTGCGTTTCGGGTTCAAAACCATAACTAAAACCCGCAGTATGGGTCAGCAAATGTCTCATCGTGATGGCGCGTTGCAGTTCTTCCAGCTCTCCGCCATCGCCGTAAACGCGTAGCATTTTAAGCGCCGGAATCCAGCGATGGGCAACATCGTCGAGCTGGAATTTTCCCTGCTCGAGGAGCGTCATCAGCGCAACGCTGGTGATCGCCTTGGTCATCGAATAGATACGAAAGATGGTATCGAGTCGCATCGGCGTTTGAGCCGCTATGTCCATATAGCCATTGGCGGCGAGATGTGCGATCTGTCCTTTTCGACTGACCAGACTTAACATGCCGGCACTTTTTCCCGTTGCCACATATCTATCCATCATCGCATTGATGCGGTTCAATCTGGCCGGGTCAAAGCCCAGCTGTCGAGGGTTGCATGGTTGCATCATTTCCACCGGCAGCATCTCGCTTAATTGTCGGCAGATTGCATGCGCCGCTGCTCGATAACTTCTTCCATCCAGCCCAATTTCATTTCCGGAACAGACGACAAAAGCAAGTGCGTATAATCGTGGTGCGGTGGGTTAAGCACTTCGTCTTTTCCGCCTGTTTCAACCACCCGGCCTTGATACATGACCACGATACTGTCGGCAATGGCGCGTACCGTGGCAATGTCGTGGGTAATAAAAATGTAGGCGACCTTGGTTTCGCGTTGTAATTTAAGCAGCAATTTTAATATGTCGTCTGCTACCAGTGGATCAAGGGCCGAAGTAACTTCGTCACAAATAATTACACTGGGTTTTGCCGCGAGTGCGCGCGCAATGCAGACGCGTTGTTTTTGTCCGCCGGATAGCTGGCCCGGCAGTCTTTGCAGATAGCTCTCATCAAGCTCAACCGCCTGCAACAATTCGATGACGCGCGTGCGCCGTTCGCTCTGTTTCATCTCGAAATAAAATTTCAGCGGGCGGCCAATAATGTTGCCGATACGTTGACGCGGGTTAAGTGCCACATCGGGAATTTGAGAAATCATCTGCATATCGCGCAGTTGTTCGCGTGAACGTTGTTCGGTTGCAGGTGGCAGGGAGGCCTGGTTAAACAGAATCTCACCGCTCAACGGCGGTAACAATCCGGTCATTACCCGTGCAGCTGTCGATTTACCCGAGCCCGATTCTCCCACTACCGCCAGGGTTTGGCCTGCGCTGACGGACATCGATACATTGAGCAGAACTTTCACGCCGCCGCGATATGCCGCAGTGACATTGCACATCTCAAGCACCGAATTTTCAGTAGCGGTTTTTTCATCGGATTGAATCTTGCGCACGGATACCAATCGGCTGGTGTATTCTTCCTGTGGTGCGTGAAGGATTTTCCCGGTGCTGCCGTACTCGATCATTTTACCGTGTCGCAACACCATGATCTCGTCGGCCACTTGCGCCACCACGGCGAGGTCGTGGGTAATATAGAGTGCCGTCGTGTTGGCAAAGTGGATGGCGCGTTTTATCGCTGCGAGTACGTCAATCTGCGTGGTGACGTCCAGTGCGGTAGTCGGTTCATCGAAAACAATTAAATCCGGTTTACTGCACAGCGCCATTGCTGTCATTGCGCGTTGTAGCTGCCCGCCTGAAACCTGATGGGGGAAGCGATTGCCGAAGTTGGCGGGGTCGGGCAAACCCAGCTGAGTAAACAATTCCTGCGCATATTTGAGCGCATCACGACGGTTATGGATGCCGTGGCGAACTGACGCCTCAATTATCTGCTCGTTAAGGCGGTGTGCCGGATTAAACCCGGCCGCTGCGGACTGGGCTACGTACGTGATATTGATGCCGCGAAACGCGCGGATGGCGGCATCGCTGACTTTCATCAGGTCACGTCCGTCGACAAAAATCTCGCCGCCGGTAATTGCGCAACCGTTGCGCGCATAGACCAGCATTGACAAGCCAATGGTTGATTTGCCGGCGCCGGATTCACCGATCAAGCCGAGCACTTTGCCTTTTTCGAGGTCGAACGATACATCGTCTACCAGTGCTGTGACCGGGGTGCGTTTGTCTCTCGGGCGGGTTTCAATTCGCAGATTGCGGACTTTAACCAACGACATTATCCACCCTCACTCACCTTGCAGATCTGATGTTTTGCTCAGCAACCAATCGGCTACCAGATTAACCGAGATAGTCAGTATTGCAATAGCGGTTGCCGGCACCAGTGCCGCGGATATACCAAAGGCGATACCGTCCTTGTTTTCTTTCACCAGCGCCCCCCAGTCGGCATCGGGCGGTTGCACGCCGAGCCCGAGAAACGATAGCGAACTAAGGAATAAAATGGCAAAGGAAAACCGCAGTCCAAACTCGGCGATCAACGGCACTAACGCATTCGGCAGAATCTCAAACAGAATAATCCACAGACGTTTTTCGCCACGCAGCCGTGCCATTTCCACATAATCCTGTGCCTCGATATCAACCGCAATTGCACGCCCGAGGCGATACACACGGGTGGCATCGAGGATGGCCATCACCAATATCAAGGTGATGATATTGGCAGGTAGCACCGATAGTACGACCAGCGCGAAAATCAGTGTCGGCAGTGACATCAAGGTGTCGTTTCCGCGCGACAATAGTTGATCCAGCCAGCCTTTTTGCACCGCGGCAAGAAACCCGAGCACCGCCCCGATAGTGAAGGAAATCACCGACGCCGCGAAGGCGATCAGCAACGTTGCCCGCCCACCATACACGACGCGGCTATAAATATCACGACCGAGATTATCGGTGCCAAACAGGAATCTGTCAGACGCAGACTCCCAGACGTCACCGACAATATCGGCGCCTGTGTAGGGGGTGATAAGCGGTGCAAAAACGCTCATCATCACAATCACGACAATGGCAAACAGCCCAAACCGGGCGCTCCACGGAACTTCGCGCCAGTTCATCGCGGGTGCCTTAAACGCGGGTTCGAAATAACCGAAACAATGTCGGCGGCAAGGTTAAAAAAGATGTAGGTCGCCGCGAAAATCAAACCACATGCCTGCACTACCGGCACATCGCGCTTGGCGACATGGTCGACCATGTATTGCCCCATACCGGGATAAACGTAGATCACTTCAACCACCACCACGCCGACAATCAAATAGGCCATGTTTAGCACCACCACGTTGATGATTGGCGAAATGGCGTTGGGAAAAGCATGATGAAAAATAATGGTGGTACGTTTCAGCCCCTTTAATTCGGCGGTTTCGATGTAACTCGAGCTCATTACATTGAGAATCGCAGCGCGCGTCATGCGCATCATGTGTGCCAGCACCACTAGCGTCAGCGTCATCACCGGCAGCACGATTGCGTTCAATCGTTCCAGCAAACCCATGCGGTCGTTGACGTTGACGATAGGGTCAAACCAGCCGAGGTTTATGCCAAAGAACAGTATCAGCAGGTAGCCGATAAAAAACTCCGGCAGCGATATCGCCGCCAGCGTGCCCATCGAGATGCCTTTGTCGATCCAGCCGTCTTTAAAATGTACCGCCACCATGCCCAGCGCCAACGCCAGCGGGATGGCGATGATGGCCGCGACTGACGCCAGAAACAGCGTGTTTTTGAGGCGCCGCACAATGGATTCGGCGATATCCTGCCCGTTGCTCAATGAGGTGCCCATATCGCCTTGTGCGAACGCGGCGAGCCATTTCAGGTAACGTAAAGCGGCCGGCTCATCGAGGCCGAGGTCACGCCGGATATTGGCCACAGCTTCAGGCGTTGCCGACTGCCCAAGAATGGCAGTGGCAACGTCACCGGGTAAAATTTCGGTGCCCGCGAAGATAAGCACCGATACGACGCCCAGGGTAGCAAAGCCCAGCGCAATGCGCTGGGCAATCATCTTAAACACCAGACTCTACTCTTGCCGGACTCTACTCTTATGCTACGCGACAAACCAACAGCGGTAGGGTGCAAGGCCATTGGAGATAGCACCGATCGGGTCGCGGACATAGCCGGCGATGTTTTCCGCGCGGGCATCGATAAAGTCATTGAACATCGGGCAGATCAAACCACCTTCATTGCGCAGAATGACGGCCATATCGCGGTAGATTTCCGTGCGTTTGGTGGCATCCAGTTCACCACGCGCGGAGAGCAATAACTTATCGAACTTGTCGTTGAAGAAGCGCGTATCATTCCAGGCCGCATCCGACTTGTAGGCCACCGAATACATTTGATCCTGCGTTGGGCGACCCGACCAATAGGAAGTGCAGAACGGTTGTTTGTTCCAGATGTTGTCCCAGTAGCCGTCGGCGGGTTCGCGTTTGACGTTAATATCAATGCCGGCGCGTTTGGCGTGCTGTTGATACAGCACGGCTGCATCTTCTGCACTGCTGAACGCGGCATTGGACACCTGCAATAATATCCTGCCCGAGTGCCCCGATTTCTTGTAATGGTGGCGCGCCTTGTCCGGGTCGTACTCGCGCTGTTCCAGTGCGGAGAAATAGGGGTAGGCGATATTAATCGGAAAGTCGTTACCGACGGCACCGTAGCCCTGGAGAATCTTATCAACCAGTTCTTGACGATCAACGGCGTATTTAAGTGCCAGGCGCAGGTGGCTATTGTCAAACGGTGCGGTGTTAGCGTGCATGGGAAGCACATAGTGACCGCGGCCGGTGGTGTTTTCGATAACCACTTTAGGGTTCTTTTTCAACAAATCAGTGGTCTTGGGATCGACACGATCAATCAGATGCGCCTTTCCGGTAACCAGTGCGGTGGTACGCGCGGTCGCATCGTTGATCGCCAGGCATTCAACCGAATCGAACCAACAATCTTCGCCCCAGTAATCCGGATTGCGCTCAAGTATTCCGGCTTCACCCGGGCGGTAATCCGTAATGATATAACCACCGGTACCGATACCGTCGTCGGTAGAGCCTTCCGGCTGAATCAATAAGTGATAGTCGGTGAGAATGAATGGCAAATCGGCATTGATCGTATCGAGGCTGATAGTCACCTCGTCAGGGCCACTGGCGGTTACTTGCTGTATAGCCGTTAGCGAGCCGGCCGCACCGGACTTTGAATTTTCACCACGATGACGATTCAGGGAATACACGACATCCGCAGGCGTCATGGTTTTACCGTTATGGAAAGTGATGCCTTTGCGTAATTTTATCACCCAGGTTTTACCACCGTCGGGGGAATCGATAGCGGTTGCCAGCTCGTAGGTGTAGTTACCGGTCACAGGATCGTTGCCAAACAGGCGTTGAGCGAACACGTAACCGAGGTTGGCATCGAAGACGTTTGTATAGGTAATCGGATCCATACTGCTGGTGGCACTTGATCCGGACATGGCCTGCACGAAGTGTCCGCCCCGTTGCGGTGTGGCGGCGGCGGCACTGCCAGACCACATGCTGGTGGCAACGGACAGACTCACTCCAGTGGCGAGACCGGTACGCAAAAAATCGCGGCGACTGATATGGCTATCAGCCATTAATTTTCTAAACAATTCTGCATCAGATTTACTCATGTTGGAATCCTCCTCATTTGTGTAGTTGCATAAACAAAAATAAAAATCGGCATAACGCATGGCGTCAGTTTCCGGCTGGATGTATCCCCGCCGTCATAGAATGCCTGTTCTTGAATTAACGGGCATTCACGCTGATTGGTTCCTGATTTTAATCCGGGCAATTATACGCATGGCCAACCCCAAACCGGGGCTAGACATTAAATTCGACCCAGTATGGTTTGTGATCTGAGCCGTCTGCGTCCACATCGACCCAGGCTCGCGAAACTTTTGATGCAAGACCCGTGCTGACAAAGCAGTAGTCCAGACGCAACGCTTTGCCGGGAGCCCGGTCGGGCGGGTCCGGCCACCAGGAAGTGGGGTGACCGATTGTTTCTTTGGCAACACGCCAGCTATCGACCAAATCATCGCTGTGCATACCACGCCCATAAACAGGATCGATTTCGCCGGCAAAGCGAATATATTCCGGGCTTTCTTCAAGGCTGTTGAAATCACCCATAAACAGCGTATGTTCAGGCGCGGGCGGGTTGGATTCATCATTGCTCCAATTCATACGCACAAAGTTTTTCGCTTCAATCGGGTCAGTGGGCATATCATTACGGCTCACTGTAGCTCTATTTCGCTTAGAATACGCAAACATGTTGAGCAAGGTGTCAATCTGTAGCAGACGCTCACGCGATGAAACCGAAGACAGGTGGAGCGAATATACGCGCAATACTCCGGCAGGCGTGGCGGTGACGACTTCAATCGCGCCGCTGATCGACAGGTTGACCCGACTGAAAAAATCAACGGTTTCAAGTTGCGGCAGCGCGATCATTCGCGCGGAAATAACAGGCCGCTTCGATAACAGCATCAGGCCAAACTGACGGCGCCGATTGATTATTCCGCCATTCGCATCGCGCGTACTGGCGTCCACATCCAATGATGGGCAGTACACCCAGTAGTAATCGGGTAACAATTCACCGAGTCGTTTGGGTTGGTCGGTCATGCCGCTGCGACGCCAGAACCGTTCTACTTCTTGCAAGCTGATAATATCCGCATCGCGCACCACGTTTGCAATGCGTTCAAGGTCGTAGCGATTATCGAGACCCAGCCCGTAACGGATGTTGTAAGTGACAGCCTTCATTAACCTGTACTGGCAAGTAAATTATCGGGCGATAAACTGTGACCTAAAAAAGGGCTGGACATTAAGCCCATTTATCGTGTAAAACCATAAGCCCAATATCCATTGAACCTCGAATTATGGCGGAACTCACCGGTGTAAGTTTAAGTTGCATTTCGGTCCAAAGAGGGGGGTCAGGCACGATATACAGCCAGATTTGTGCACAATTGCGGCAGATGATACTCCGTGGGGATTTATCCGCCGGGACGCGCTTGCCATCTACACGGATGTTTGCCACCGAAATGGCGGTGTCACGCATAACGGTTCGGGAGGTGTACGATCAACTCGTGGCCGAGGGTTATCTCAGGTCGGCCGTGGGCAAAGGCACTTTTGTTAATGATCATCCAACATTGCCGGAAACCGTGGCAGATCGATCCCGCAACGCAACCGGCAATACACTTGAGATCAATGAATCGCAACCCAAAATCACGATTTCCAACCGGGCAAAATATTTTTTATCGATCACACCTGGGCAAGCCGCCCTACAACCCAGGCCTTTCAACCCCGCATTGCCGGACTTTAATCTTTTCCCTTTTCCTAAATGGAATCGCATCGTAAAACAAACCTTCCACAATCGCAATTATGATGCTATGGATTACGGAGATTCCACCGGACATCCGCCGCTAAAAGAGGTGCTGGCGCATAGCCTGCGCTTGTCACGCGGCGTCCGCTGCAAGCCGGAACAAATTGTCATCGTTGCCAGCTCCGAACAAGCCATTAAAAGAACGGTCTTTCTACTGCTCGACCACCATGATGGCGTGTGGTTTGGAGATCCGGGGATTTATGCGCGCCGCCATGTTTTTCGCATTGCCGGTGCAAACACACTGACTGTGCCGGTCGATGATCAGGGCATCGTGGTGGAAAAGATTCGGGAGTTCGGGGGCAGGGCAAAACTGGCTTATGTGCTTCCATGGCGGCATTATCCGCTTGGCATATCCATGTCACTCTCCCGGAAATTGGAGCTGCTGACATGGGCGTCGGAAAACGATGCATGGATACTGGAAGACGACTTTGGGAGCGAATTGAACTTTATCGGCAACGCTTCTCCGCCGATTCAATCGCTGGACGTCGATCAACGCGTACTCTATATGGGCGGGTTCAGCCTGACCTTATTTCCAGCGCTCAGGCTGGCTTACATTATAGTGCCTGAATCACTGGTAGCGGCGATGAAAAAAATAGCACAATCAGAACTGGCGGTAGCAACGGTATTGCAACCCGCTTTAGCGGAATTTATCGCTGATGGTCATTATGTCGCGCACATACGAAAAGTGCGCAAAATTTACCATCGCCGGGAAAAATTTCTGGTTGAATTTCTTGAACAGAATCTGGGAGATACAGTTACCATCGGCGGCATAGGTGGCGCTTCGAATATCCTGCTGAATCTACCGGCCGGCATTGCCGATAAAACGTTGAGCACTACGCTTGCCCAACACCGTGTGATTGCGCACTCGATATCAGATTACTATCTCGACAAGCGCCCCAGAAACGAACAGCGCAACGCCCTGGTACTGGGTTTTGCCTGCTCGTCAAGAAAGCACCTGGAACAAAGCGCACGGTTGTTGGTAGATATGTTTTGACCCCATACATATAGAATTCAGTGATGTTCCCGGCTCGCCGGGCCGATGGTGGTTTCGGCTGCCTGAAACAGGAGCACGGACATTCCTGTCCGTGTTATTTAAAATAAACGGGTTGGAAAACCCGTTCTCCTTTCGAATATAATCAGGCTTTCCCTGGCGCGTTATTGCGCGTTTAAGTGATTAAGGTGTGCGCAGAAATTCTATCATCGCCTGTGACACAAATTCGGGCTCGCTATACGTGATCGCATGATGCGCGTGGTCGAGAATCGCAAAGTGCGCGCGCGGAACCAGTGTTTTGATGCGCTCAACATTCGTGACCGGCACAACATTGTCCTGGGCACCCCACACCGCAAGCACCGGGAAATCCTGCTTACCCACCGCATCATATTCGTTCTGCATCGCGGCCATCGGAAAATGGCGCAGCGTTGATAAAATCGCAGGTAAATAGCCCGCATAATCCATCTGCTGCTGATAACGCGCGACAATGTCCGGCACAGCTTTGCCCTGATTCTCCGGCTGCTGCATCACGTCGAGCATAAACTGCCGCCCCCGCACAGCCATCAGCCAGTCGCCGATCACCGGAAGCTGAAAAAGCGCTGCCCTGCTGCCGCCGCCCAAGCTGACCGAAAGACCCGCCGGCGCAATCAAAACAAGATTGCTGACCCGCTGCCAATAACGCGCCGCAAAATGCGTGACAATCGCGCCGCCCATGGAATAGCCGACAAAACTCATCTTGCCCTCCAAATGCAAGGCCGCAAGCAATTCTACAAGCTGCTCCTCATACAGCCGCGCATCATAGCGGACATCAGGACGCGCACTCCAGCCGCGTCCGTACAGATCGTAAGTCAGCACGCGAAATCCTGCAGCCAACAAAGGTGGCAACAGGCCGTTCCACACAAAACTCGGCGTCGAAAACCCATGCACAAAGACAATCAGCGGCTTGTCATCACCCTCGCCGTGCAGCTGATAATGCACCAGCCCATGCAAAAGAGAAATAAACTGACCAGGCGCTTGACGGCGCGCTTCATCGTCGAGCGGTTTGAGCTGCCCGCGCTGATAAAAAAACCAACCCGCAGCCGCCACCACCAACGCTGTGAAAATCATAAAAATCGTGATCAGCAAAATTTTCATTCTTTACTCCTGCAAAAAGTCAATGATCGCAGCACTGATCTTCCGCCTCTGCTCCGGCAGGGACGCATGACCGGCATTTTCAATCTCAGCGATGCGCGCGCGTGCCCAACGCATCTTTGAGCAGCACCGCCGTATGTTCGTTCGGCGCGATGCGATCTTGCATGCCCTGCACGACGAGCATCGGCGCGGTGCCGCCTGTCCGCCGTTGCGCCGACGGGGATACAGGAAGCATAACCGCTATTCGCCACCTAAAGACAGTAATTGTATGGGTCCAGTACATTTTGCATCATACATATAATCCGATGGACACCATTTCAAATGACTGCCCATTGGCAGTAACCAGAAAAAATCAATGCCTTGCAGCATGCATTTCATCTATTAACCGGTTTAATGCGCCAGCGCCGGTTACAGCAGCGTCGCATCGAGGTAGCCGATACCTGATCCCGGGTTGAAAGACCGCGGCGCCTGGTTGCGACAGATGTCCATGCCCGACCGGGAAAAATCAGCTGTTTTCCGTAACCGACACCGGTTGTGGATTAACGGGTTTGCGTTGCGCGTGGCGTTTTTCGCGAAGCCATATTATCAGCCCGGAAACCACAATAATCATGGCGCCGACGATGGTCCAGTTGTCCGGGTATTGATTGAACAGGACAATGCTCCATAGCGACAGGTAGATCATGAGCGAATAGGTATAGGGTGTCAGTACCCCGGCGTCGGCATAGCCGTGGGCCCGGGTCAGGAACTCGTGCCCGAGCCAGCCAAATGCACCGAGTCCAACCAACAGCATCCAATGTTGCAGGCTCTGGGGTGTCTGCCAATGATACAGCGCCAATGGCAACAGCAGCGCACTGCCCACCAGGCCGGTATAAAATTGCAGCGTATCCGATGCGACGACGCCAGCCAGTCGCCGCGTCATCAGCAGATACAGTGAAAAACAGAAGACACTCAGCAAGGACAGCATGGCGGCCCAGTGAAAACCGGCATCGAAAGGCCGGATGGCGATCAGTACGCCCACAAAACCGAGCATAATTGCAGACCAGCGCCACCGGCCGACAACCTCGCCCAGCACGGCGCCCGATAACAGGCAGACGATGATGGGCGCGGAAAACAGGATGGTAGAGGTCAGGGTCAGCGGCAGATATTTGAGCGCAATGAAGTTGAGTACCGTCGTGCCGAGCAGCAGCAGGCTACGCAACACCACCAGCCCGGCATGCCCGGTACGGTAGTGTTGCCAGCACCAGCCGTTGCGCGCGACCCTGCCACCGGCGATCAGGAAATGCGTCAGGTAACGCATAAACGCCAGCTGCATTGCCGGGTAGCCGAGCACCGCCAGCCACTTGGCGCTGGCATCGACGACCGAAAACAGCAGGTAGGCAAACAATACCAGGCCAATGCCGTACAGTGCGCGATCTTCCGTGGCCCTGGGCGCCAAACCTGTCATGGCCCGGTACGCCGGCTATTCGCTTGCCAGCTGGCGGAAGAAATCGACCATTTGTGACACGTTTTTATCGCCAAACCCGGTGTTGGTTGCGACCCCAAAGGCCTGTTTGGTGCCGGCGGACATGACCGAAGCGACGCCGAGCTGGTCTGCCATCGACGCATAATAGGTGACATCTTTACGCGCGTTGCGAATCGAGAATTGTAGTTGTTCCGCGTCGTTACGCACGGCGTAAGCGGCGATGAAATCCATCATGCCGGAATGCAGCGGCCCCGACGACATGACGTCATACAGCTGCCGGCAATCGATGCCCGCTTTCTCGGCCGTGGCAAAGGCTTCCGCCATCGCGTTCGCACAGGTCATGCCGAAAAAATTGTTGATCAGCTTGATGGTGTGGCCGGTGCCGAGCGCGCCGAGGTAGAAAACATTTTCGCCAAGCACCTCGAGCACGTCTTTAACCCGATTGAAGGCGGCCTGGTCCCCCGAAGCCATGATATTGAGCTTGCCTTCCAGCGCATGTACGGGGGTTCTGCCAAGGGGTGCGTCCAGCATCCGGCTGCCGGTCGCGGCCACCTCGGCGCCGAGTGACCGGGTCGAGTCGGGCAGGGAGGTGCCGAAATCGATCACGACCTTGTCGGCGCCAAGCCCGGCGATAACACCGTCGTCGCCCCGCATGCGGCTCTCGACCGAGGCCGATGTATCCATGCACAGCATGATGATGTCGCTGTGGGCGGCGAGCTCGCGCGCGCAGGATGCTTCGACGGCGCCCCGGGACAGCGCTGCGTCAATTGCCGTGCGGGATCGATTTGCCAGCAGGGTCAGCGAGTAACCGCCGGCTTGCAAATGCTTGACCATGGCTGCGCCCATTTGGCCCAGCCCGATAAATCCGATATCTGGTTTCATACTATTGCTCCTGATAATAAGTTGAGGAAAATCTGATTAATACGCGAAAACGGTGTGGTCAATGCGAACGCGCTTTGTCTTATTCCGATATGCGGTATTGATGGATGAGAAAATCGGGATGCGACCGCATCTCACCCGCCCATCATCGGTAATGTTGCACTGATAACCGGCAGCGGCGTTATTGACCGGGCACAATATTAGACTGCGCTCGCCGCACGGCGGATTAACCCCACACCCGACTCAACCAAAGAACCGCCCGAGATACTCCCGCAGGCGCACCGTAACGGCCTCCACACTCAACCCCAGATACGCCAGCGCCTCCCCGCCCGGCGCCGACTCGCCGAACCTGTCGATGCCGATCGACAGTCCGCGGCGACCGACATACCGTGCCCAGCCGGCGGTCGCGCCGGCTTCGATCGAGATGCGGCAGTCGATCTCCTCGGGCAGCACCGACTGCCGGTACGCCGGCGGCTGTGCATCGTATCGATCGGTTGACGGCATCGACACCACGCGCACGGCATACCCGGTCAGCCGCCGCGCCGCCTGCACCGCCAGCTCGACCTCGGAGCCGGTGGCCATCACCAGCACCTGCGGCGCATCGCCGTGCTGATACAACACGTAGCCGCCGCGGCGAATTGCGTCAATCTGCTCCGCTGCGCGCGGCTGATGCGTCAGCGATTGACGCGACAATATCAGCGCCACCGGCTGCGCGCTCGCGGCGCACGCCTGCTGCCAGGCGGCCACCGTTTCGACCGCATCGCACGGCCGCCAGACCGACATATTCGGAATCAGGCGCAGCGTCGCCAACTGCTCGATTGGCTGATGGGTCGGGCCATCTTCACCCAGCCCGACCGAATCATGCGTCAACACGTAGATGCACGCCTGCCGCATCAGCGCCGACATGCGCAGCGCATTGCGGGCGTAGTCCGAAAACATCAGAAAAGTCGCGCCGTACGGCTTGAACCCGCGGTGCAGCGCCAGCCCGTTCAGGATCGCCGCCATCGCAAATTCGCGCACCCCGAAGTGAATATAGTTGCCGTCGTCCTGCTCGTGTATCGCCACCGAGCGCGACCACCGGGTCAGATTCGAGTCGGTCAGGTCAGCCGAGCCGCCGATCAGCTCGGGCAATATCGGCGCCAGGCATTCCAGCGCCTGTTGCGAGGCCTTGCGCGATGCCATCGCGGCCTGCTGTTGATCGATCTCGTGCAGTTGCCGGTCGCAGCAGGCCGACCAGTCAGCCGGCAAATCACCCGCGTATCGGCGCTCCAACTCGGCCGCCAGCAGCGGCTCCTGCTGACGATAATGCCGCATTTTCTCCTGCCATTGCGCCTCCTGCTGCGCACCGGACTGGCGCGCATCCCAGGCCCGGTACACCGGCTCGGGAACCTCGAACGGCGCATGCGGCCAGCCCAGCTGCGCGCGCGCCTGCTCGATTTCATCCGCCCCCAGCGGCGCGCCGTGGCTGGCGGCGGTGCCGGCCTTGTTCGGTGCGCCAAAGCCGATGGTGGTTTTACAGCATATCAGCGTCGGCCTGGCGGTCTCCGCGCGGGCGGCCCGTATCGCGGCGGCCACCGCCGCGGCATCGTGCCCGTCAACCGCGCCGATCACGTGCCAGCCGTAGGCCCGAAACCGCCCGGCGGTGTCGTCGGTAAACCAGCCGTCAACCCGGCCGTCTATGGAAATGCCGTTGTCGTCGTACAACGCGATCAGCTTGCCGAGCTTCAGCGTCCCGGCCAAAGAGCCGGCTTCATGCGAAATCCCCTCCATCAGGCAGCCGTCGCCCAACAACACATAGGTGTCGTGGTCAACGATGGCGTGGCCGGGACGATTGAACTGCGCGGCCAGCGTTTTTTCACCGATCGCCATGCCCACGGCATTGGCCAGCCCCTGCCCCAGCGGCCCGGTCGTGGCTTCCACCCCGGCGGTCTGCCCGTACTCGGGATGGCCGGGCGTGATCGAATGCAGTTGGCGAAACGCCTTCAGATCGTCGATGCCGACCGCATAGCCGGTCAGATGCAGCAGCGCATACAGCAGCATCGACGCATGCCCGTTCGACAGCACAAACCGATCCCGGTCCGGCCACGCCGGGTTGTTCGGATTGTGCCGCAGGAAATCGCTCCACAGCACCTCGGCCAGGTCCGCCATGCCCATCGGCGCACCCGGATGGCCGCACGCCGCCCGCTGCACCGCATCCATACTGAGCGCCCTGATGGCATTGGCTTTGTCGTAACGGCTGATTGAAGTCATACGCCTGTTTTCCCCTGACCACAGATGAGTGAAATCAAACCCGCTTATCGGCCGGCAGGCCGGCCGCCGCGTCGGTTTGGTCGGATGGTTGATTGCTGCCGACACACCGGATCGACAGCGGCCAATTATGCCGCGTTAAAATCGTATGAATGCACCGAATTTTCTTTGATCCAGGCCAGCCACTGACGCAATAAATCGGCATTCGAGGCGGCCACAATCGCGCGTTTTCTCAATTCGGCATAGTCAAGCGGCAGCCCGGACAGGCTGGTCGCCGCGCCGCCGGCCTCGAGCAGGATCAAATACCCGGCGGCAAAATCCCAGAGTTTCTGGCCGCCGTGCAGATACAGCTGAATCCGTCCGGACGCCAGCCAGCACCACTCCAGCACCGAGGCGCCCAGATTGCGCTGCGAGCGATACGGCGGCGCGCGCACCAACCGCTCCGCCAGACTCGCCACCAGCCGCTTGTAATCGACATTGGCAATGCACTCGGCCAGAATGGTCGGCTTGCTGCTCACCAGCGGCCGCCCGTTCAGCAGCGCGCCCCGGCCACGCTCGGCGCTGAAGCACTCGCTGCGCACCGGGTCGAACACCACGCCCAAATGCGCCGTACCGTCGATCACCAGCGCCAGCGAAATCCCGTAAAACAAAAACCCGGAGGAGAAATTGGTCGTCCCGTCGAGCGGGTCGAGCACCCAATACCCGTCCCGACTTTGCGTTATCGCGGCCAGTTGTTGCTCGTAGCGCATCTCTTCGCCGACAAATCCGTATTGCGGCCAGCGCTGTTGCAGCTCCCGCTGCAGCTGCTCTTGCAGCGCAATATCGGTTTGCGTCACCAGGCTGCCGTCACTTTTCAGCACCGCCGCGGCGCTGCCGACGGCCAGCGAGCGGTGCCGACCGGCGACTGCGCGCACCAGGTTGCAGACGTCCGCCAATGCCGGCAGATCGCCCGGCTTCACTGCGCCCGCGGCCCGCTCAGCCGCGTCATCCGGCGGTGCGTCAGCCGCCGTCTTGTGGCCGGCGCCGCCCGCAGCGACCGGCCCCGCCGATGACGCCGGCAGCGGCCCGGGCGCGTCCACCCCGGCGAGCAGTACCGCCAGCATTTTTTGCAATGCCGACACATCCGGGCCGCCGCCGGCAACCAGGCCCAGGTGGGCCGCCAGCCCGTCGTGCATCTCTTCCAGTAAATTCAACCGATCGATCGCCTCGTCAACCGCGCCGCTGTGCTCACCCAGCAGCATTTCCATGCCCCGGCCAAGCTGGACAATCGTATCGTCGGCGACCGCTGTCGCACTGTCGATAAGCGTATGGAAACAACGCCCCAACTGCGCCTGTAGCTGCTCGTCCAGGCCGGTTTTCCGCCAGTGCTGCAACTGCGCGTGGATAGCGCCGAGCGTCGCTTCCGCTTCCAGCAGAAAGAGCGCACGCGCCGCGGCCCCGCTCTGCTCGCCGGACGCCGTTGCATCCGGCTGCACGGCCTCGACCGGCGCCGCGCTATCGGCCGCCGACGTGTCCATCCCAGCCCGCATCCCGGCCGCCTCGGCGTGCCGGTCAGCGTCGTCGCCCGTGTTGTCGTCCGCGCCCGCCCGCTGCCGAGCGGCCGCAATCAGCTCGGCCACCATGCCCGCCACAGGCGCCCAATCGGCCTCGGTCGGCGCCGCCTGCTGCCGCAGCCGTTCCAGCACCGGCGGCAGCGACTGCGCCAGCGCCGCCGCCTCGGCGCATTCCAGCAGTGCAAACGCACCGGCAGCCGCGCGCAGTTTTTTGCCGATCGACGCGATCACATCCGGCTGCACCGGCGCGCTGCGCAGGTCATCCAGCGCGGTTGCCACCGCTTGCAGCCGGGCCAGCAACGCCGGATTGACGCGCTGGCGCGCCGGCGGCCTGGCAAACCAGAACGGCAGCCCGCATTGGTGGCGAATCTGCGCCACCCGGGTTGACGCCACCTGCGGGTTAATCCCGATGTAATACAGCATGCACCGCATCGACCGATGCACCGCCGCATCGGTGCCCGGCACCCGCTCGGGCTTTTTCATCCGCCGGATCTCGGCCTCCAGCCGGGCGAACTGCGCCTTTACCGCGTTATCATCCAGCCGGCCTGATGCAACCGCGACCTCCATAAAGCCGCCCGCCACCCACCACAGCTGCCGCTGCGTGCCCGCATCGCCAAGCTGTTGCAGTTGATCGCATAGCGCAAACAGGGTCTCGAGCCGGCTATCGTCGCTATCGCCGGCCAGCCAGCCCAGCAATTGCAGCCGAAAGCGCCGGTGCAGCGTATCGATGCGTTGGATGCGCGCGGCGGGCGCCATCCGCGGCCCCCGGGCCGGCGCGATCGGCAGCGGCAGCGCCGGGGTAAACACGTCATATTCCCGCATCGCCGGCAACCCCACCCGGCGCCTGACCACATTCATCTGGTCAAGCAGGGCAAGCGGGGAAAGCGGCTGCCGGCTTTGCAGTGCGCGCAGATAGTGCTGCAGCACGCTCAGCGCCTGACGCACGGCGTCAAACAGCCGCCGCCTTCGAGCCGCAGATTCGGCGGCCGCTTTCAAGTGCAGCAATTCGATAGCATGGGCAAACATACTCGCCGCCCCCAGCTCGGCGCGCTTGAGCGCCACGCGCAACTGCCGCAGCTCCGGCACCACCCGCACCCGCTGCTGAAAGTCGGCGCCGTTCTCCCCCCGCCCGACCGCCTCCACGAGGCCGTCTATGGATTGATTCAGCCGGGTTTTGACCGCATCGTCGAGCTGGGCGGCGTCGATTCGGCCATCAGCGCCAGCATCGATCCGACCGGCGTCGGGTGCGGCCTGATAATCCGGGGTGCTCACGCTATCCATCTGCCATTGCCATCAACCCGCCATTTTCCGTCCCCGGCGCGCCGTCGCATCCGGCCCCGGTGCGCCGCGATAAAAAGCGCACGACAGATAACCGCCGACGATAACAGCCGACTGGCAATAGCCGGCGACAGCGCAATGACGACACTTATCTCGTGCCCTCGCCCGGCGCATCCGCGGGCCTGTCCGACGGCTTGTTCGACGGCATGAAGCCGGCAATCGATCGCTCCAGCACAGTGGCGATGCGTTTGATCTGCTCCAGCGACATCAGCGTCTGACCCACCCGCAGGTCCGATTTTTCGGCTGCCGTCTTGAGCGCGGCGGCGTGCTTTTTGACCCGACTGACCGCCTTTGAGCCGCGCACGGCCTCGACTGCCGACTGTTTGGTCGCCGTCAATAACCGCTGATTGATGCGCTTGATTTGATCCGTCGCCCGGCCGGCCCGGTCGGCCGCATCCACCCCCGCCGCCAGCTCCGCCAGCGCCTCCGCCAGCGCGCCCTTTGCCTGATCGGCATCGCCGCGCAGATTGCCGGCCAGCTCGGCGGCGTGGTCGGCGGCCTGCTGCGCCAGCCGCTGCGCCTCCGCGGTAACCGCCGCCGACTCGCCCCCCTCGGACGTCTGGAGGGGCGCATTAATCGACAGCGCGTTGATCTGCTCGCCGGCAGTGCGCATCGCCTCCGCCGCCGCGGCGGCCTGCTGCGCGCGCGTGCGCAGGTCTTGCAGGCATTGACCGGCGGCCTGAACCCGGCCGCGCCCGGTGGCCAGGCCGTGGCGCGTATCGCGCACCGCATCGACCCCGCCGGTCGCCGCGACGGCGGTTTCATGCGCGCAGGTGGCCGATTTCGACACCAGCGCCTGCATACCGTCGACCATCCCGGTCAGGCCCTGCACTTCCGCCGCCAGCGCCAGCACCGCCGCCGAGCGGCGGCTGTGCCGACCGCCATCCACGTACAGCTCGAGCAACTGTACGGTACTCTCGGCGAGCAGGATCATTCTTTTGCTGATGCGTCGAATGTCGCGCAACTGCCGGCGCAGCCGGCCGGCCGCGAGGTTGACGGCCTTGACGGTTGAACGCGACAGGTCGCCGCCGGCGCGCGCATCCGCCGCGGACCAGACGCCCGTCTGGTGCAGCAGTCCGGTCGTCGCACGCACCGCGTGGGCGACCTGCTGCCGGTCTGCGTCAGCGCGCCGGCGCAGCCCGGAGACAGTCGACCGCAGCAGCACCCACAGCACACACAACAACAGGCCGAACAACACCATCGGCAGCCGTTTTAGCAACAGCGAGCGCTCATCGCGCAGCAGCGCCGCGTGCATATTCTCCGCCAGGCGGTTGATTTCACCGCCGGCGGCGTCGATCGCATCAGACGCGCGGTGCAAGGCTGCGTAGTGGTTCGCCTGGGCCAGCGCACCGACGGCGCTGTCTATGAGCTCGGCATACCGCGGGCTGGCCTGCTCGATGCCGCGTTGCACGCCCGGGCCGCCGATGCGTTCAATCGTCCGGGTTACCCAGTCAAACAGCTTGACATCGTGGTCGAGCTGTTTGACGGCGGCTTGCCCGTCGCGCCGGCCGGCGACCAGTGCCTGCATACCCGCCCCGATTTGCTGCACCAGAAATCGTTGGCGACCGGCGAGCTCAATCAACTCCAGGCTGGCGGCATCGTCAATCAGCGTACGCACCAGCTGGTTGGAGGCCGCCAGCAGTGGCGGCGCCAGCGCGTCGACCGTGGCCGCCTGCGCGTGCATTTCCCGGATAACCGGCCAATTGGTCAACAGTCGGTCGAGCTCCATTTGCATCTGCCGCCAGCCGTCAACCATCAACGGCAACTCATCGGCCAACGGCAACGCATCGGCATACGCGCCCAGCGCCGTCGGCAGTGCGCTCTCCTGCGCCGCCGATTGCAGCCGCTCAATCGCCTGCCCGGTGTCTGACTGCAACCGGCGAAGATCGGCCAATGCTTCCTGTCGGCCGCCGACCGCCGACTGCGCTCGATGGCCGATTGCATTGATATTGGCCTCGACCTTCGACACCGCTGTGAACAGGTTGATGCGCTGCCGATCAAGCCGATCTTCCAGATATTGCAGCAGCAGCCAGCCGGCAAACCCCGCCACCAGCAGCAGGCCAAAAAACACCTCTGTGCGGCGCGCTTTGGCGGCCGCAGCCGCGCTCCAGACCGCAGCGGCGGCCCCACCGCGCGGTTGGCCGCCGGCCTCTGCGTCCTGCCGACGCTCGCTTATCTCTTCGATCTCGTCAAACAGAGAACCTTGAGTCGAAGTATTGGTCATCATACAAAACTGAGGGTGTGAATCGGCCGCTGCTCAACGAGCAGCGCGCAGTATAACGCAATCCGTTATCGACCATGCATGATTTCCGGCATTCGGTGGCGCGCGATTACCCTGAACACATCGGCCTGAACACATCGGCCCGAACACATCGGCGCGCAACATCGGCGCGCACATGCTAGTATAATTGCTATCGTACGACTCAAAGACCACGCGTTAGCAAGCGAACCGACACCATGGCGATGCCCACCACCACTGCTTTGGCCACTCTCGACTCACTTCGATGGGCGCTGACCGCCTCGGTCATTGCGCACCTGTTTCTGGTGCTCGGGATTTCGTTCGTGATGCCGAAAAACGACCGGTCGGCGTTTTTACCACCGCTGAAAATCACCCTGGTGGCCCCCAACCTCAATCAGGATCAACCGAACCCCAATGCCCGCACGCTGGCGCAAATCAACAGCCGGGGCGAATCGGACAGCCAGTCACAGCAGCAGCAGATGCAACTCCGGCAGTCGCAAAGCCGCCCGCACCAGCCGCAAAGCCAGGCGTCGCTGACGCAGGTCGAATCGGCCTATCAAGCCCACAGCAGACCGCCGCTGCCGGATCGACAACAGCTGACCGACGCGATCGATCTGGCCTATCTCGATGCCCGGCAGCAGCCGAGAGAAAAATTCGTCAGCTCCGAGGCGCAGGCATCGATATTCACCGCCTACATCGAAACATGGCGCCTGAAAGTAGAAACAACCGGCAACCTCAACTACCCGGATGCGGCCAAGCAAAGCAATCTGGAAGGCGCCCTGATACTCGACGTCACGCTGCTATCCAACGGCAACATCGACGCGATCAAGCTGCTGCGCAGTTCGGGGCATAAAATACTCGATGACAGTGCCCGGCGCATCGTCTATTTATCCGCTCCGTTCGCAACATTCAGCCGGGAAATGCGTCAAACGACCGACAAGCTGCACATTATTCGCACCTGGCGGTTTGGCAAAGACCACGTGCTCTACAGCACGCCGGTCGACGCGATTGAGCCGGCCAATTAATCGGCCCGATACAGCCACCCGATGCAGACACGCCCGAACCCATTCGCACCATGACAACACCGACCCGGGACGAATCCACCTCACTGCGGAATCAACTGCTGATTTCCATGCCGCAGTTGGACGATCCCAATTTCACCCGCTCGGTTATCCTGTTGTGCCGGCACGATGCCGACGGCGCGATGGGCATCACCGTGAACCGCGTCACACACCACCGCATGGGCGAGATATTCGAACAGCTATCGCTGCCGATCAGCAGCCTGGTCTGGTCGAATAATCCGGTACTTTGCGGCGGCCCGGTCTCGCCCGAGCTCGGCCTGGTACTGCACACGCCGACGCCGGGGCAGCAGTGGGAATCCAGCATCGCCATCAGTCAACAGCTGAGTGTGACCAGCTCGCAGGATATTCTCCGGGCTCTGGCTCAGGGGCAGGGGCCGAAACGCGCCTGCATAAGCCTGGGCTATGCCGGCTGGACGGCGGGGCAGCTGGAGGCCGAGCTACAGCAAAATGCCTGGCTCAGCGTGCCGGCGGATGAAAACATTATTTTTGGTCTCGACATCGACGCCAAATGGCAGCAGGCCGCGATGCTGCTTGGCATCGATGCGGCCAATATCTCCACCCAGGTTGGCCACGCCTGAGCGGTCGTCGCATCGCCCGGCGGCGGCAACCCGGCCGGTTTTGCCGTGATGCCGGGCCGGCGACGCGCAAACCGGCGGCTGATGGCGTTCGATTTCGGGCTGCGCTGGGTTGGCGTCGCCGTCGGCAGCAGCGAAACCCGCACCACGCAAGCCGTTGCCACGCTGAACTGGGGCAATCGCGCCGCGGCAATGGCGCAACTGACGCAACTGCTCGATGAATGGCGCCCGGAAAAATTCGTCGTCGGCCTGCCGTTGAATATGGACGGCAGCAGCAGCGACATGGCGGTCCACGCCCGGGCATTTGGGCGGCATTTAACGCAGCGCTTCCACCTCGGCGTAGCCTATGTAGACGAGCGGCTGAGCTCCCACCATGCAGCGCTGGTATTGCGGCAGCGTAGCGGCAAACCATTCGGGAAAAAACCACAGCAGATGCACCACAGTCTGGCCGCCGAGCTGATTTTACAGACCTATTTTTCGGCCCCACCACAGGCGCACCAGACCGATTAAGGACGCCTGTATAAGCTCAGAAACCTTTGGCACTCCGCCCCAAGAGGAGAGCCATGCAAATTCACCATGCCGGATACCGCATCCGGGGGTTTTACCGAGTAGCCCATTTAGGGCATGTTTGGGGGATGACTTCCAAACATGCCCAACACCGCCTTGCGATCCTGGCGTTTTCCGATCGGCACGGCAAAATCGCTGCCAGCGAGGCCTTTAAGGTCAGCATCCGCACGCTCTATCGCTGGCGTCAGACCCTCAACCGTCACGCCGGCAACGCCGCCGCGCTCACGCCTAAATCCTGTGTACCGCACCGGCGCAGGCGACCAGTCACGCCACCGGGCCTGAGCGAGCAAATCCGGCAATTGCGCCGACAATACCCCAACCTCGGCAAGGCCAAACTCCATGTATTATTACGCGACTGGTGCGCACAGCGGCGACTGGCGCTGCCGAGCGTCTCTACCATCGGGCGCATCATTGCCAAAGACCCGCATAAAATGCGCCACGCTCCCGCGCGTATCTCACCCACCGGGCGCCTCAAACCGCTGCTGCGTACCCGCAAAACACGCAAACCCAAACACTGCCGACCGCCGCCACTGGCCCTGTTTGCCTGCGATACCGTGGTGCGCCTGCGCGACGGCATCCGCCGCTACCTGTTCACCTTTATCGACCCCAACAGCCGCTTTGCCATTGCCTTTGCGGCCAATTCCCCTACCAGCCGCAACACCACCATCGCCCTGGAGGCGCTCACCGACCTGCTGCCCGTGCAACCGCAATTCCTGCTCTCCGATAACGGTTCTGAGTTCATGGGTGATTTCCACCAACGCCTTAATCAGCTCGGTATTGTCCACTGGTGGACTTACCCCAGGTCACCCAAAATGAATGCCCATTGTGAGCGCTTCAACCGCACCATACAGGAGCAGTTTGTGGATTATCACGAGGATTTGCTGTTCACTGACCTGGCCCTGTTTAACCGCAAAATGGCCGCTTGGCTGGTTGAATATAACACCGTCATTCCTCACCATAGCCTCGGTCTGCAAACTCCGATACAATTCCTCTTCCAACAACTGCCACAGTGCCAAAGGTATTGGACCCATACAACGCCTTGATTCTGTCGCGTCGGCGGCTTATTATATTGGCCTGTGTCAATCAGGGATTGCCGCCTGTTCTGTATCATTTCCATCCGCATTGCTCCGCTGCCGCTGCTGTGTGCGCTGCATGTGAATAGATGGGCTGTACAGTGCACCCAGCCATCTCTCCCTGATGACCGCCACCTTGATCACCAACCTGTATGAACCACCCAACGCGTTGTATGACCCCGAATGGACGCCGGCACTAAAAAGAGCGTAACGCAGCCGCCGGCGCGCTCAACGGCAGCATAAGATGGCGAGAAAGCAAAACCCGCGCGCGGCGAGAAAGCAAAACCCCCGCGTCCGGACGCCACCGCCACCGCACGGCAACGGCGCGCCGCGCAAGCCGCCGATGCCGGCGGCCTTCCCCGCGCCCGGCATGTTCCCCGGTGTCCCTGGTGCCCATATTGCATTGGCGTCCGCGGCGCTGTGCCTGTTGGTGGCGGTCAGTTACTTTCCGGCGCTGGCGGCCGGATTCGTCTGGGATGACGAGATACTGATCAGGGCCATGCCGATTCATACCTGGTCGGGGCTGGCGCAGATCTGGTTTACCCCGAGTGCGCTGCGGCAATACGAAGGCCACTACTGGCCGCTGCTGTATACCACTTTCTGGCTGGAGCATAAACTGTGGGGGTTGACACCGCTCGGCTATCACCTGGTCAATCTGCTGCTGCATACCGGGGCCGTGTTGCTGCTGTGGCGGCTGCTACGGCAGCTGGGGGTGCCCGGCGCGTGGTTCGCGGCGGCGGTGTTTGCGGTGCATCCGTTGCATGTGGAGTCGGTGGCCTGGGTCATCGGGCGCAAGGATATCCTGGTGACGTTGTTTTATCTTTCCTCTGTGCTCGCCTATGTCCGCTTCGCGGAAATGCCGCGCGGGGGGCGGCGCGGGGGGCAGTACCTGCTGGCGATGGCGTTGTTCGTGCTCGGCCTGCTCAGCAAATCCGTCACCATCACGCTGCCGGTGGCGCTGTTGCTGTGGCACTGGTGGCGGCACGGGCGCGTGACCCTGGCTGATTTCAGCCGCACGCTGCCGTTCTTTCTGGTCGGGCTTGGCATCACGTTGGCCGACTATAGCTATTACGCCAACAACGAACAAATCTCATTCGCGTATACGCTGCTGGAGCGCGGGCTGATTGCGGCGCGCGCGCTGGTATTTTACGCCGGCAAACTGCTGTGGCCGGCGGGGCTGATCGGGGTCTATCCGCACTGGGAGCCCGGCATCGGCGACCTGCTGGCCTGGGGCTGCGCGGTCGGCGGCGCGGCGGTGGTGGCGGTGTTGTGGCACCGTCGTCGACAGCTGGGTCGCGGACCGCTGGCCGGCCTGCTGTTCTTTGCGGTGGCGTTGTCGCCGGTGCTGGGCTTCGTAGACTTCGGCTATATGCAATTCTCGTTTGTCGCCGACCGCTATCAATACCTCGCCGGCATCGGATTGATTGCCGTCATGGTCGCCGCCGCGGGTCGGGCCTGTCAATGGGGTCTCGGCATGTTGCCGGCGCCCCGCACGCGGCCGGCGCGGCTGGCCATCGGGGCGGTCGGGGCGGCGATACTGGCGGTTGCCGGCCTGCTTACCTGGAACCATGCCGGCCTCTACCGCGACAACGGTACCTTCTTCACCCACGTCATCGCCCACAACCCGCAGGCCCGCGGCGCTCACCACAATCTTGCGAACCACCTGTTGGCCGAGGGGCGCCACGAGGAAGCGCATGCCGCCTACCAAACCGCCCTTGAGTTGCGACCGGATAACCCTGAACTGCTCGTCGGTATCGGCACGCTGCTGTCAAAGCAGGGCCACTATGAGGAGGCGCTCGCGCGCTACCGCGAGGCGCTGCGGCTTAACCCGAAACACCAAATCGCGATGCGGAACATTGCCGAGGTGCTGATGAACCAGGGGCGGCATGCGGAGGGGTTGGCGGTGGCGCAAAAGGTGATTGCGCGCTATCCCGATAACGCGAGCGCCCACCAGCTGGCGGGCTACGGGCTGTTTCACCTCAACCGCAAGGCCGAAGCGCTACGATACTACGACCGCGCATTGGCGTTGGACCCGAATCTGAAAGGCGCCCACAACAATCTTGCAATCCACCTGGAGGCCGAGGGACACGACCGGGAAGCGCTGGCCGCCTTCCAAGCCGCCCTTGAGCGGCAACCGGACAGCCCCAGCCTGCTCACCAGTATCGGTCGGCTGCTGTCAAAGCAGGGCCACAAGGAGGAGGCGCTCGCGCGCTACCGTGAGGCGCTGCGGCTGAACCCGCAGTACCAAATCGCGATGCGGAACATTGCCGTGGTGCTGATAAACCAGGGACGGTATGCGGAGGGGTTGGCGGCGGCGCAACAGGTGATTGCGCACTATCCCGATGACGCACAAGCCCACCATCTGGTAGGCTTCGAGCTGTTTCGCTTCAACCGCAAGGCCGACGCGCTGCGCCATTACGACCGCGCATTGGCGTTGTACACCAACCCGGAGCGTCTGAAAGCGGTACGCGAACAGCGCCAGCAACTCCTTGAGTCCATGACCAACGAGGAGCGGCAATAAGAATGGCAAGGCAACCCATGCCTGCTCCGTGTCGGCAACACCCGCCGTCGCGCTCAACGGCGGCATAATATGGCAAGAAAGCGAAACCCCCGCGCGGCGAGAAAGCAACCCCCCCGCGCCCGGACGCCAACGCCACCGAATGGGAACGGTGCGCCGCGCAAGCCGCCGATGCCGGCGCCTGATATTTTCTCTGGTGCCTCTGGTGCCTCTGTAGCATTAGCGGTCGCGGCGCTGTGCCTGTTGGTGGCGGTCAGTTACTTTCCGGCGCTGGCGGCGGGATTCGTCTGGGATGACGTGATACTGACCAGTTCCACGCCACTTCACACCTGGTCGGGGCTGGCGCAGATCTGGTTTGCCCCGCGTGGGCTGCTGCCATACGAAGTCCATTACTGGCCGCTGCTCTATACCACCTTCTGGCTGGAGCACAAACTGTGGGGGCTGACGCCGCTCGGCTATCATCTGGTCAATCTACTGCTGCATACCGGGGTTGTATTGCTGCTGTGGCGGCTGCTGCGGCGGCTGGAGGTGCCCGGCGCGTGGTTCGCGGCGGCGGTGTTCGCGGTGCATCCGCTGCATGTCGAGTCGGTGGCCTGGGTCATCGGGCGCAAGGACATGCTGGCAACGGTGTTCTATCTCGCCGCCGTGCTCGCCTATATCCGCTTCGCGGAAATGCGGCGAAGGGGGCGGAGAAGAGGGTATTACTTCCTGGCGGTGGCGCTGTTCGTACTCGGCCTGCTCAGCAAATCCACCATCATCACGCTGCCGGTGGCGCTGTTGCTGTGGCACTGGTGGCGGCACGGGCGCGTGACCCTGGCCGATTTCAACCACGCGCTGCCGTTCTTCCTGGTCGGGCTTGGCATCGGGCTGGCCGACTATGTCTATTACGCCAACAACGAACCAATCTCATTCGCGTATACGCTGCTGGAGCGCGGGCTGATTGCGGCGCGCGCGCTGGCATTTTACGCCGGCAAATTGCTGTGGCCGGCGGGGCTGACCGGGATCTATCCGCGCTGGGAGCCCGGCATCGGTGATGTGCTGGCCTGGGGCAGCGCGACCGGCGGCGCGGCGGTAGTGGCGGTGTTGTGGCACTGGCGCCGGCAGCTTGGTCGCGGACCGCTGGCCGGTGTGCTGTTCTTTGCGGTGGCGTTGTCGCCGGTGCTGGGCTTGGTGGACTTCGGCTATATGCAGTTCTCGTTTGTCGCCGACCGTTATCAGTACCTCGCCGGCATCGGCCTGATTGCCGTTGCGGCCGGCGCCGCGGGCCGTGCCTGTCAACGGAGTCTCGGCGCCCTGCCGGCGCACCGCACGCGGCCGGCGCGGCTGGCCATCGGGGTGGCCGGGGCGGCCATACTGGCGGTTGCCGGCCTGCTCACCTGGAACCAGGCCGGGCTCTACCGCGACGCCGGTACCTTCTTCACCCACGTTATCGCCCACAACCCGCAGGCGCGCAGCGCCCACAACAATCTTGGGAGCTACCTGTTGGTCGAGGGGCGCTACGCGGAAGCGCAGGCCGCCTTCCAAACCGCCCTTGCGTTGCGACCGGATAACCCTTTACTGCTCGTCAATCTCGGCGTGCTGCTGGAAAAGCAGGGCCGCCATGAGGAAGCGATCGCGCGCTACCGCGAAGCGTTGCAGCTTGACCCGCAGCAACAAAACGCGATGAGTAACATTGCCGTAGTGCTGATGAACCAGGGGCGGTATGCGGAGGGGTTGACGGCGGCGCAAAAGATGATTGCGCGTTATCCCAATAGTGCGACGGCCCACCATCTGGCGGGCTTCGGGCTGTTTTACCTCAACCGCAAAGCCGAAGCGCTGCAACATTACGATCGCGCATTGGCGTTGGAGCCGAATATGAAAACGGCACGCGAAGAGCGCAAGCGATTCTTTGAGTCCACGACCAACGAGAGCCGGCAATAAAAATGGCAAGGCAACCCATGCCTGCTCCGTGTCGGCGACACCCGCCGTCGCGCTCAACGGCAGCATAATATGGCAAGAAAGCGAAACCCCCGCGCGGCGAGAAAGCAACCCCCCCGCGCCCGGACGCCAACGCCACCGAATGGGAATGGCGCGCCGCGCAAGCCGCCGATGCCGGCAGCATCCCCCGCGCCCGGCATGTTCCCTGGTGCCCCTGATGCCCATAGCGCATTGGCGGTCGCGGCGCTGTGTCTGTTGGTGGCGGTCAGTTACTTTCCGGCGCTGGCGGCCGGATTCGTCTGGGATGACGTGATACTGACCAAGGCCGCGCCGCTTCACACCTGGTCGGGGCTGGCGCAGATCTGGTTTACCCCGAGTGCGCTGCGGCAATACGAAGGTCATTACTGGCCGCTGCTGTATACCACCTTCTGGCTGGAGCATAAACTGTGGGGCCTGGCACCGCTCGGCTATCACCTGGTCAATCTGCTGCTGCATTCCGGGGTCGTGTTGCTGCTGTGGCGGTTGCTGTGGCGGCTGGGGGTGCCCGGCGCGTGGTTCGCGGCGGCGGTGTTTGCAGTGCATCCACTGCACGTGGAGTCGGTGGCCTGGGTTATCGGGCGCAAGGATATCCTGGTGACGTTGTTCTATCTTTCCTCCGTGCTCGCCTATGTCCGCTTCGCGGAAATGCCGCGCGGGGGGCGGCGCGGGGGGCAGTACCTGCTGGCGATGGCGTTGTTCGTGCTCGGCCTGCTCAGCAAATCCGTCACCATCACGCTGCCGGTGGCGCTGTTGCTGTGGCACTGGTGGCGGCACGGGCGCGTGACCCTGGCCGATTTCAACTACACGCTGCCGTTCTTTCTGGTCGGGCTTGGCATCACGTTGGCCGACTATAGCTATTACGCCAACAACGAACAAATCGCATTCGCGTATACGCTGCTGGAGCGCGGGCTGATTGCGGCGCGCGCGCTGGTATTTTACGCCGGCAAACTGCTGTGGCCGGCGGGGCTGACCGGGGTCTATCCGCGCTGGGAGCCCGGCATCGGCGACCTGCTGGCGTGGGGCTGCGCGGTTGGCGGCGCGGCGGTGGTGGCGGTGTTGTGGCACCGGCGCCGGCAGTTGGGTCGCGGACCGCTGGCCGGCCTGCTGTTCTTTGCGGTGGCGTTGTCGCCGGTGCTGAGCTTCGTGGACTTCGGCTATATGCAGTTCTCGTTTGTCGCCGACCGCTATCAATACCTCGCCGGCATCGGATTGATTGCCGTCGTGGTCGCCGCCGCGGGTCGTGCCTGTCAATGGGGTCTCGGCATGTTGCCGGCGCCCCGCACGCGGCCGGCGCGGCTGGCCATCGGGGCGGTCGGGGCGGCGATACTGGCGGTTGCCGGCCTGCTCACCTGGAACCATGCCGGCCTCTACCGCGACAACGGTACCTTCTTCACCCACGTCATCGCCCACAACCCGCAGGCCCGCGGCGCTCACCACAATCTTGCGAACTACCTGCAGGCCAAAGGGCGCCACGAGGAAGCGCATGCCGCCTACCAAACCGCCTTTGAGTTGCGACCGGATGACCCTGAACTGCTCGTCGGTATCGGCACGCTGCTGTCAAAGCAGGGCCACTATGAGGAGGCGCTCGCGCGCTACCGCGAGGTACTGCGGCTTAACTCGAAGCACCAAATCGCGATGCGGAACATTGCCGCGATGCTGATCAACCAGGGGCGGTATGCGGAGGGGGCGGCAGCGGCGCAAAAGGTGATTGCGCACTATCCCGATGACGCGAAAGCTCACCATCTGGCAGGCATCGGGCTGTTTTACCTCAACCGCAAGGCCGACGCGCTGCGCCATTATGACCGCGCATTGGCGTTGGGCCGGAATCTGGAGAATCTGGAGCTGATACGTAACGATCGCAAGCAGATTTTTGAGTCGATGACCAACGAGAGCCAGCAATAAGAGCGAAAGGAGCACAGGCATTCCTGCCTGTGTTTTTGTTGGTATTGCACGGGTATTTCACGGGTTGGAAAACCCGTGCTCCTGTCCGGCTACCAGCTCCACTGCCATTGCAACTCGATGCGGTGCTCGGCATCGGCGCTCGTGTGCGCCTGGCGGATGCCCTCCAACGACAGCCGCATGCCGCGCCCAAGCTCCAACCGCGTGCCCACTCGCTGCGTGCTGCCACCGCCTTGCAGCAGCGACGCGCCCAGATACGGCTGCACCGTGCCGCCCAGCGCCCACAGACCGTAGCCGACCTCACCGTCCATCCGCAGCGTCGCCGCCTGATTGGTGCTCGATAGCCCGGGCGCACCGTGGTCCCACAACTGCTTGATGCTGCTGCCGTCACGACCGTAGCTCGGCGACAGGCTGAACGACAGTCCGCGACCGCCCTGCCCCGGCGCCAGCCGTAGCGCACCGCTGACGCCCCATTCGTCGTAACCCGCCAGCGTCAGCACCCGACCGCGGCCCGACAGCGTCAGTCCGCGCGTATTGCTCCACTCGACACTGCCGCCCAGCTCCAACCCCTGGCCGCTCTGACCGTCGCCGCCGTCATGCCGTACGCCCACCTCCAGCCCGCTGCGCATGCTGCTCGATACGCCGCTGCGCAGATGATTCGCTTCCAATATCAGGCGCGCTCGACGGCTGTCCACGCCCGCAAAGCCGCTGCCGTCGCGATCAAAATCCGCCCGCCACGCCGACGCCTCACCGCGCAGCCGCAGCTCGCTGCGACCGCCCGCGATCAACTCATCCGACGCATACAACCGCCCGCTCGCCCCCACACTCAATGCGCCATACGTCAGATCACTGCTGCGCGGCCCGTGGCTGTCATTCAGCTCAACCTCGCCGACGCCGTAGCTCACACTCGCCCACAAATCGAGGCCATCCGACAGCGACCAGGCGATGTACGGGTGCACGCTGCTGACATCGACCTCGTACTCGCTCGCGTCGCTCTCGTTATAGTCGAACCGGCCCTGGAAATACGACACCGATACCCCGGCCAGCAGGTCAGCCCGCAGACGCTTGTCTAACCCGATATGCCCGCCAATCAGGTCGCCGTCCCAGTCCGGCGCGTCTTCATCACCGGACAGCCGGCTGTAGCTGCCGCTGCCGTACAGCGAGCCGCCGCCCATGCCGATGCGCTCGCCGTCGACGGCGAACGACAGGTCATCAATAAAGTCGCGCAGCTCAAACTTGTCCAGTTGCTGCAACCGCCGGCTCAGCTCGAGCTCGGCCGCATCGCCGGACAGCCATTGCTCCAACTGCTGCATCAGACTCACGGGCGATGATGCACCGCTGCCGGTGGGCGTCGCGCCGGCTTCAATGCCGCCGCTGACGCCGCCAACGGCACTACCTCCGCCACCGCTGCGTAGCCGCTCGATAATCAGGCGGTTGCTGTCGTCCAGCACGGTCGCAATCACCTGCGGCAGTATCTGCGCGTTCAGTTGCTCCGTGATTGCATCCATCGCCGCCGATGCATGGTCGGTGATGGTGACGGTGAAGGTCGTTGTGCTGGCGCCAATGTCGTCGCTGACGGTGTAGGTCAGCACGGTGGCGCCGACCGTGGTCGGGGTGCCGGACAGGGTGCGGCTGCCCGGTTCAAAGCGCAACCCGGGCACTGCGCTTAAATCCGCGCCGTTCTGGCCGGTCAGGGTGTAGACCGTTTGGCCGGCGGTGGTCGTGGCGGCCGGCAGGGGCAGGTCGGCAATCGTCTGGTGGGCCGGATAGCTCTGATTGGCCGGCGCGGTCAACCTCGGGTCGGTGATGGTGACGGTGAAGGTCGCTGTGCTGGCACCGATGTTGTCGCTGACGGTGTAGGTCAGCGTGACGGCGGCGGCGGGGATGGTTGGCATGCCGTACAGGGTGTGGGTGTTGGCGGCAAAGGCCAGGCCGGGCACTTCGCTTAAATCCACACCGTTCGGGCCGGTCAGGGTGTAGGTCGGCGTGCCGACAACGGTCGTGACTTCCGGCAGGAACAGGGGCGCGATCGCCGTGGCGGCCGGATAGCGCTGATTGGCCGGCGCGGTCAGAATCGGCTCGATGATGGTGACGGTAAAGGTCGCGGTCGCGGTGCCGACGGTGTCGGTGGCGGTGTAGGTCAGCGTGACCGCGGAGCCGGCCATGGTCGGGGTGCCGAACAGGGCGCGGCTGCCCGGTGTAAAGGTCAGCCCGGGCACGACGTCCGCCACCGGCACGCCACCCGGCCCGGTCAGGGTGTAGGTTGGCGTGCCGACGACGGTCGTGACTTCCGGCAGGAACAGGGGCGTGATCGCCGTGGCGGCCGGATAGCGCTGATTGGCCGGCGCGGTCAGAATCGGCTCGATGATGGTGACGGTAAAGGTCGCGGTCGCGGTGCCGGTGGCGGTAAAGATCCCGATGCCGACGGTTTCGGTGGCGGTGTAGGTCAGCGTGACCGCGGGGCCGGCCATGGTCGGGGTGCCGAACAGGGTGCGGTTGCCCGGTGTAAAGGTCAGCCCGGGCACGGCGTCCGCCACCGGCACGCCACCCGGCCCGGTCAGGGTGTAGGCTATCGCTCTGCTGCTCATACCCGACGCCAGCTGCAGGCGGTTGATCAGCATGTTGACGGCATAGATTTGATTGTCGAGCGCGGGCAGCGTCGGGCCGGAGGTGGCCGGGTTGACGGTAATGATAACGTCGGCAGCGTCGGAATCCGCAGTGCCGTCGTTGACCACCAGCCTGAAGGTCAGATCGGTGGCGGTGGCCACGTCCGGCGCGGTGAAGGTCGGCCTGACCACGTCGTTGCCGCTCAGGACCACAACCGGCGTGCCGACTTGCGTCCAGAGGTAGGTGGCAATCGTATCGCCGGTATCCCGGTCGGTGGAGCCGCTGCCGTCCAGCGTGACGGTGGCGGTGGCGGTCACGCCGGGCTGGTCCGGCCCGGCGTTCGCCATCGGGGCGTCATTGACGCCGGTGACGGTGATGGTGACGGCCTGCGTCACGTCGGGGTTGGTGGCGGACACGACAATAAAGACATCGGTGCCCAGCTCGCCGGCGCCCAGGGCCTGGGTTTTGGAGTTGCCGTTATTCATTGTATAGGTCCAATTGCCGGTGGCGGTCAGGTCAAAGCTGCCGTAGGTGCCGATCGTGGCGTCGGCACCGGTGTGGGCGACAAAGCCGCCGGCCAGGGTCATCTTGCCGGTGGCGGTGGTGGCCGTCGGATCGTCTTCCGCCACCATACCGGTTGTGTCGCCGATGATGATATTGGCATTGGTGTTGATGGCTATCGAGAAGTCGATGGTATCGGTGTTGCCGTGGCGGTCGCGCACGGTGTAGGTGTAGGTGATGGCATTTTGCGCCACCATCGGCGTGCCGCTGAGTTGGCGATTCTCCGCATTGAATGTCAGGCCGTTCGGCAGCGCTGGTGCCAGCGTGTAGCTCAGCGCTCCGTTGCCGCCGCTCGCCAGCGGCAGTTGCACTGGGCCGACGGCCACGCCGACTGTGTAAATCTGCGCCTCCACCGACTCGCCGACAAAGCTCGGCAGTGGGTCGGTGGTGTTGTCTACCGTCTGGGTCGTTAGCCCGGCGGCGGCGTTGCCGGCTTGATCGCGCACCGGGGTCGGGCCGGCGCTGTAGGCCAGCGTCACTACGTCGGTTGATACCACGGCTGTACTGAGCGTCAGCGTCAGCGTCGTTCCGCGGATAGTCACGCCGCCGGTGTCCACCGTCGGGGCGACGCCCGCCTCCAGTGTCAGTGTGTAGTCTGCCGGCGCCGGCACCGAGCTGTCGTCGAGTGCCTCATCGTAGGTCAGTGTCAGTATCCTGCCATCAATTGTTGCCGTGCTCAGCATCGGCACGGTGGTGTCCACTCGATTGGCGACGGCCGCGGCTATTGCATCGTGATCGAGCAGCGCGTCGTTGCCGGCGGCGTCCTGGATTGTGTCGCTGTTGGCCGTCAGGGCGTTGATCGCCACTGTCACACCATCGTCATCGTGGTCGGCGGTCATCACCGTGTAGGTGAATACCAGCGTCATTGAATCGCTGCCGCCGGCGTAGATTGCCGGGCGGGAGGTGCTGCCGACGAGTATCGGTATCTGCGGTGTACCGCTACCGGTGTCTACTGTGACCGGTTCGCTGAAGGTCGCCGTCAGGGTGATCGCATCGCCGGTCGTGTACGGGCCGGCGGCGAGCACAAGGTCGGTGACCATTGGGGCGACGCCGTCTACCTTATGTTTGGCGGCATTGGGCAGCGTCACACTGTGCGTGATCAGTGCGTCGGTGGTGTCGGCCGCGGCTCGAATCATGCCGCCGGCCAGGGTCAGCGCATCGGCTCCGATGCTCACACCGTCAATGTCGAGGTCGCCGACGGCCACCGGGTAGCTGAACACCAGCGCCGCGGTCGTGTTGCCGCTGGCGTAGATCGCCTGGCGCGTTTCCGTGCCCACCGTCAGCGCCAGTTGTGGCAGGCCGGTGACCGCCACCGCTTCGCTGAAGGTGACCGTCGCCTCAATGGTGTCGCCAATCGCATAAACGTCATTGCGGGCCTGCGACGTCAACTCGATGGCGGTGATGCCCGGCACCGCATTGACCGTGACGGCAATCTGCTGCGTCGCCCTGGACGGGTTGACTGTCGTATCGGACGGGTCGGTCGCGGTTACCCTGATGGTCGTATCGCCCGCCGACACTGCGCTGATGGTCACTATGCTGCCTTGTACACTGACAGTGGCGGTGTCATCGTCAGCCGACTCCGCATGGTAGGTCAAGCTGTCATCTTCCGGGTCGCTGAAGTGGCTGGCAACATCAACCGTGACCGACGCCACGCTGCCGATGGTGATCGTCTGCGGCGCAATGTTGCCCACCGCCGTTGGCGCCTCGTTGACCGGGTCGACGTTGATCGTGACGGTGGTCGTTGCGGTGGCGGCACCGACCGTCAGTTGCACCGTCAGCGTGTAGCGAACGGTAGTCTCGAAATCGAGTGCCGCGGCCACTGTTAGCTGGCCGCTGAGTGGGTCGATCTCGAACACCGTGCCGGTGTTGCCGGCGGTGATGCGCCAGGTCTGCGTGCCCGCCGGGAAGTTGCTCGGTACCAGCGGGCTGCCGACGTTGGTGTTGTCGGCGGCGTCTTCGGGCATCGTGAAGGTCATCGTCGGCAGCGACGGCAGTGACGGTGCCGGGTTGACCGTCACGGCAATCTCCTGTGTTGCCCTTGACTGATTACTGTCCGTATCGGACGAATCGGCGGCGGTTACTCTGATTGTCGTATCGCCCGCCGACACTGCGCTGATGGTCACGACACTGCCTTGTACACTGACGGTCGCGGTGTTCTCGTCAGCCGACATCGCATGATAGGTCAGGGCGCCCTCTTCCGGGTCGCTGAAGTGGCTGGCGACATCGACTGTGACCGCTGGCAGGCTGACGGTGACCGTTTGTGGGGCAATGTTGCCTGTCGCCGTTGGCGCCTCGTTGACCTGACCGACGTTGATCGTGACGGTGGTCGTTGCGGTGGCGGCGCCGACTGTCAGTTGCACCGTCAGCGTGTATATCTCCGTGGTCTCGAAATCGAGCGGCTCGATTACTGTTAGCTGCCCGGTGGTCGGATTGATCGCGAACACCGTGCCGGTGTTGCCGCCGGTGATGCTCCAGGACTGCACGCCCGCCGGGAAACTGCTCGGCACCAGCGGGCTGCCGACGCTGGTGGCGGCGACGGCGTCTTCGGGCACCGTGAAGGTCATCGCCGGCAGCGACGGCAGCGACGGCGCCGGGTTGACCGTCACGGCAATCTCCTGCGTTACTCTTGACTGATTACTGTCCGTATCCGACGAATCGGCTGCGGTTACCCTGATGGTCGTATCGCCCGCCGACACTGCGGTGATGGTCACGACACTACCCTGCACACGGACGGTCGCGGTGTTCTCGTCAGCCGACTCCGCATGATAGGTCAGGACGCCCCCTTCCGGGTCGCTGAAGTGGTCGGCGACATCGACTGTGACCGGCGGCAGGCTGACGGTGACCGTCTGCGGTGCAATGTTGCCTGTCGCCGTTGGCGCCTCGTTGACCTGGCCGACGTCGATCGTGACGGTGGCCTCTGCCGTGGCGGCGCCGACTGTCAGTTGCACCGTCAGCGTGTATATCGCCGTGGTCTCGAAATCGAGCGGCTCGATTACCGTTAGCTGGCCGGTGGTCGGATTGATGGCAAACACCGTGCCGGTGTTGCCGTCGGTAATGCTCCAGGACTGCGCGCCCGCCGGAAAATTGCTCGGCACCAGCGGGCTGCCGACGCTGGTGTTGTCGGCGGCGTCTTCGGGCACCGTGAAGGTCATCGCCGGCAGCGACGGCAGCGACGGCGCCGGGTTGACCGTCACGGCAATCTCCTGCGTTACTCTTGACTGATTACTGTCCGTATCGGACGAATCGGCTGCGGTTACCCTTATGGTCGTATCGCCCGCCGACACTGCGCTGATGGTCACGACACTGCCTTGCACACGGACGGTCGCGGTGTTCTCGTCAGCCGACATCGCACGGTAGGTCAGGGCGCCCCCTTCCGGGTCGCTGAAGTGGCTGGCGAGATCGACGGTGACCGACGGCAGGCTGACGGTGACCGTCTGCGACGGGATGGGGCGCTCCACGACCGGCGCTTCGTTGACATTCTCGACGTTGATGGTGACGGTGGCCTGCGCCGTCGCCGCGCCAACGGTTAATTGCACTGTCAATGTGTAGCTCTCCGTGGCCTCGAAATCGAGCGGCTCGATTACCGTTAGCTGCCCGGTGGTCGGATTGATGGCAAACACCGTGCCGGTGTTGCCGGTGGTGATGCTCCAGGCCTGCGTGCCCACCGGGAAACTGCTCGGCACCAGCGGGCTGCCGACGCTGGTATTGTCGGCGGCGTCTTCGGGCACCGTGAAGGTTATCGCTGGCAGCGACGGTAGCGACGGCGCCGGGTTGACCGTCACGGCAATCTCCTGCGTTACCCTTGACTGATTACTGTCCGTATCGGACGAATCGGCTGCGGTTACCCGTATGGTCGTATCGCCCGCTGACACTGCGCTGATGGTCACGACACTGCCTTGGACACTGACGGTCGCGGTGTCATCGGCAGCCGACTCCGCATGGTAGGTCAGGGCGCCCCCTTCCGGGTCGCTGAAGTGGCTGGCGACATCGACGGTGACCGGCGGCAGGCTGACGGTGACCGTCTGCGGGGCAATGCTGCCTGTCGCCGTTGGCGCCTCGTTGACCTGACCGACGTCGATCGTGACGGTGGCCTCTGCCGTGGCGGGGCCGATGATCAATTGCACTGTCAGTGTGTAGATCGACACGGTCTCGAAGTCGAGTAGTTCAATTACCGTTAGCTGGCCGCTGAGTGAGTCGATCTCGAACACCGTGCCGGGGTTGCCGGCGGTGATGCTCCAGGACTGCACGCCCGCCGGGAAATTGCTCGGCACCAGCGGGCTGCCCACGCTGGTGTCGGCGGCGGCATCTTCGGGCACCGTGAAGGTTATCGTCGGCAACGACGGCGCCGGGTTGACCGTCACGGCAATCTCCTTCGTTACCCTTGACGGGCTGAGTTCCGCATCGGACGGATCGGCGGCGGTTACCGTTATCGTCGTGCTGCCTTCCGCCACTGCGCTGATGGTCACGACACTGCCTTGCACACGGACGGTCGCGGTGTTCTCGTCAGCCGACATCGCACGGTAGGTTAAGCTGTCACTGTCCGGGTCGCTGAAGTGGCTGGCGACATCGACTGCAACCGACGGCAGGCTGACGGTGACCGTCTGCGACGGGATGGGGCGCTCCACGACCGGCGCTTCGTTGACATTCTCGACGTTGATGGTGACGGTGGCCTGCGCCGTCGCCGCGCCAACGGTCAATTGCACTGTCAATGTGTAGATCGCCGTGGTCTCGAAATCGAGCGGCTCGATTACCGTTAGCTGCCCGGTGGTCGGATGGATGGCAAACACCGTGCCGAGGTTGCCGCCGGTGATGCTCCAGGATTGCACGCCCGCCGGGAAATTGCTCGGCACCAGCGGGCTGCCCACGCTGGTGTCGGCGGCGGCATCTTCGGGCACCGTGAAGGTTATCGTCGGCAGCGACGGCGCCGGGTTGACCGTCACGGCAATCTCCTTCGTTACCCTTGACGGGCTGAGTTCCGCATCGGACGGATCGGCGGCGGTTACCGTTATCGTCGTGCTGCCTTCCGCCACTGCGCTGATGGTCACGACACTGCCTTGCACACGGACGGTCGCGGTGTTCTCGTCAGCCGACATCGCACGGTAGGTTAAGCTGTCACTGTCCGGGTCGCTGAAGTGGCTGGCGACATCGACTGCAACCGACGGCAGGCTGACGGTGACCGTCTGCGACGGGATGGGGCGCTCCACGACCGGCGCTTCGTTGACATTCTCGACGTTGATGGTGACGGTGGCCTGCGCCGTCGCCGCGCCAACGGTCAATTGCACTGTCAATGTGTAGCTCGCCGTGGTCTCGAAATCGAGCGGCTCGATTACCGTTAGCTGCCCGGTGGTCGGATGGATGGCAAACACCGTGCCGGGGTTACCGCCGGTGATGCTCCAGGACTGCACGCCCACCGGGAAATTGCTCGGCACCAGCGGGCTGCCGACGCTGGTGTCGGTGGCGGCGTCTTCGGGCACCGTGAAGGTTATCGTCGGCAGCGACGGTGCCGGGTTGACCGTCACGGCAATCTCCTGCGTTACCCTTGACTGATTACTGTCCGTATCGGACGAATCGGCTGCGGTTACCCTTATGGTTGTATCGCCCGCCGACACTGCGCTGATGGTCACCACACTGCCTTGGACACGGACGGTCGCGGTGTCATCGTCAGCCGACTCCGCATGATAGGTCAGGGCACCCCCTTCCGGGTCGCTGAAGTGGCCGGCGATATCGACTGTGACCGCCGGCAGGCTGACGGTGACCGTCTGCGGTGCAATGCTGCCTACCGTGATTGGCGCCTCGTTGACCGGACCGACATCAATCGTGACGGTGGTCTCCGCCGTAGCGGGGCCGACAATCAATTGCACTGTCAACGTGTAGATCACGGTGGTCTCGAAATCGAGCGGCTCGATTACCGTTAGCTGCCCGTCAGTCGGATGGATGGCAAACACCGTGCCGGTGTTGCCGCCGATGATACTCCAGGCCTGCACGCCCACCGGGAAGTTGCTCGGCACCAGCGGGCTACCGACGTTGGTATTGTCAGTGGCGTCTTCGGGCACCGTGAAGGTCATCGCCGGCAGCGACGGCACCGGGTTGACCGTCACGGCAATCTCCTGTGTTGCCCTTGACTGATTACTGTCCGTATCGGACGAATCGGCTGCGGTTACCCTTATGGTCGTATCGCCCGCCGACACTGCGCTGATGGTCACGACACTGCCTTGTACACGGACGGTCGCGGTGTCATCGGCAGCCGACTCCGCATGATAGGTCAGGGCGCCCCCTTCCGGGTCGCTGAAGTGGCCGGCGACATCGACGGTGACCGCCGGCAGGCTGACGGTGACCGTCTGCGACGGGATGGGGCGCTCCACGACCGGCGCTTCGTTGACATTCTCGACGGTGATGGTGACGGTAGTCTCCGCCGTAGCGGGGCCGACAATCAATTGCACTGTCAACGTGTAGATCACCGTGGTCTCGAAATCGAGCGGCTCGATTACCGTTAGCTGCCCGTCAGTCGGATGGATGGCAAACACCGTGCCGGTGTTGCCGTCGGTGATACTCCAGGTCTGCGCGCCCGCCGGGAAGTTGCTCGGCACCAGCGGGCTGCCAACGGCGGTGTCGACGGCGGCGTCTTCGGGCACCGTGAAGGTCATCACCGGCAGCGACGGCGCCGGGTTGACCGTGACAGCAATCTGCTGTGTCGTCCTTGACTGATTACTGTCCGTATCGGACGAATCGGCGGCGGTTACCCTTATGGTCGTATCGCCCGCCGATACTGCGCTGATGGTCACCACACTACCTTGCACACTGACGGTCGCGGTGTCATCGGCAGCCGACTCCGCATGATAGGTCAAGACATCCCCTTCCGGGTCGTTGAAGTGGCCGGCGACATCGACGGTGACCGCCGGCAGGCTGACGGTGACCGCCTGCGGTGCAATGCTGCCTACCGTGATTGGCGCCTCGTTGACCGGACCGACGTCGATCATGACGGTGGTCTCTGCCGTGGCGGGGCCGATGATCAATTGCACTGTCAGCGTGTAGATCGACACGGTCTCGAAGTCGAGCGGTTCGATTACCGTTAGCTGCCCGCTCAGCGGGTCGATCTCGAACACCGTGCCAGTGTTGCCGCCGGTGATACTCCAGGCCTGCACACCATCCGGGAAGTGGCTCGGCGTCAGCGGGCTGCCGACAGGGGTGTTGTCAGCGGCGTCTTCCGGCACCGTGAAGGTGGCCGGCAACAGCTCCGTGACGGTCAGCGTGAACTCGAGTGTCGTGCTGTCCGGCTCGACCGCATCGGCATCGGTCGCCGTCAGCGTGTAGGTCGTCGGCGCCATCGCCACCATCGGCGCGCCGCTGATCTGGCGATTCCCCGCATTGAACGTCAGGCCGTTCGGCAGCGCCGGCGCCAGTGTGTAGCTCAGCACCCCGTTGCCACCGCTCGCCGCCGGCAGTTGCAGCGCGCCCACGGCCACGCCGACTGTGTAAATCTGCGACTCCACCGACTCGCCGATAAAGCTCGGCAGTGCATCGGTGGTGTTGTCTACCGCCTGGGTCGTTAGCTCGGCGGCGGCGTTGCCGACTTGATCGCGCACCGGGGTCGGGCCGGCGCTGTAGGCCAGCGTCACTATGTCGGTTGATACCACGGCTGTACTGAGCGTCAGCGTCACCGTCTGCCCGCGGATAATCACGCCGCCGTTGTCCACCGTCGGGGCGATGCCCGCCCCCAGTGTCAGCGTCCAGGCTGCCGACGCCGGCACCGAGCTGTCGTCAAGCGCCTCATCGTAGGTCAGTGTCAGTATCCTGCCATCAATTATTGCCGTGCTCAGCATCGGCACGGTGGTGTCCACTCGATTGGCGACGGTCGCGGCTATTGCATCGTGATCAAGCAACGCGTCGTTACCGGCGGCGTCCTGGATTGTGTCGCTGTTGGCCGTCAGGGTATTGATCGCCACTGTTACACCATCGTCATCGTTGTCGGTGGTCATCACCGTGTAGGTGAATACCAACGCCATTGAATCGCTGCCGCCGACGTAGACTGCCGGGCGGGAGGTGCTGCCGACGAGTATCGGTATCTGCGGTGTACCGCTACCGGTGTCTACTGTGACCGGTTCGCTGAAGGTCGCCGTCAGTGTGATCGCATCGCCGGTCGTGTACGGGCCGGCGGTGAGCACAAGGTCGGTGACCATTGGGGCGACGCCGTCTACCTTATGCTTGGCCGCATTGGGCAGCGTCACACTATGCGTGATCAGTGCGTCGATGGTGTTAGCCGCGTCTCGAATCCTGCCGCCGGCCAGGGTCAGCGCATTGCTGCCGACACTCATGCCGTCCGCGTCGCGGTCGCCGACGGCCACCGGGTAGCTGAATACCAGCGCCGTGGCCGTGCTGCTGCCTTTGGCGTAGACTGCCTGGCGCGTCTCCGTGCCCACCGTCATCGCCAGTTGCGGCAGACCGATGACCGCCACCGCTTCGCTGAAGGTGACCGTCGCCTCAATGGTGTCGCCAATCGCATAAACGTCATTGAGGGCCTGCGACGTCAACTCGATGGCGGTGATGCTCGGCACCACGTTGACCATGACGGCAACCTGCTGCGTTGTCCTGGACGGATTACTGTTCGTATCGAGCGGGTCGGTCGCGGTTACCCATATTCTCGTATCGCCCTTCGCCACTGCGCTGATGGTCACCACACTGCCTTGTACACTAACGGTGGCGATGTCCTCGTTAGCCGACTTCACATGATAGATCAAGGCGCCCCTTTCCGGGTCGCTGAAGTAGCCGGCAACATCAACCATGACCGATGCCACGCCGCCGATGGTGACCGTCTGCGGTGCAACGTTGCCTACCGCCGTTGGCGCCTCGTTGACCGGACCGACGTCGATCGTGACGGTGGTCGTTGCGGTGGCGGGGCCGACCGTCAGTTGCACCGTCAGCGTGTATATCTCCGTGGTCTCGAAATCGAGTGCCGCGGCCACCGTTAGCTGGCCGCCAGTCGGGTTGATGGCAAACACCGTGCCGGTGTTGCCGGCGGTGATGCGCCAGGACTGCACGCCCTCCAGAAAGTTGCTCGGCACCAGCGGGCTGCCGACAGCGGTGTTGACGGCAGTATCTTCGGGCACCATGAAGGTCATCGCCGGCAGCGACGGTGCCGGGTTGACCGTCACGGCAATCTCCTGTGTTGCCCTTGACTGATTACTGTCTGTATCGGACGAATCGGCTGCGGTTACCCTGATGATCGTATCGCCCGCCGACACTGCGCTGATGGTCACGACACTGCCTTGCACACTGACGGTGGCGGTGTCATCGTCAGCCGACATCGCACGGTAGGTTAAGCTGTCATCTTCCGGGTCGCGGAAGTGGCCGGCAACATCGACTGTGGCCGACGACAGGCTGACAGTGACCGTCTGCGGCGCAATGTTGCCTACCGTGATTGGCGCCTCGTTGACCGGACCGACGTCGATCGTGACGGTGGTCTCTGCCGTGGCGGGGCCGATGATCAATTGCACTGTCAACGTGTAGATCGACACGGTCTCGAAGTCGAGTGGTTCGATTACCGTTAGCTGCCCGCTGAGTGGGTCGATCTCGAACACCGTGCCGAGGTTGCCGTCGGTGATACTCCAGGTCTGCGCGCCCGCCGGGAAGTTGCTCGGCACCAGCGGGCTGCCGACGTTGGTGTTGTCGGTAGCGTCTTCGGGCACCGTGAAGGTCATCGCCGGCAGTGACGGCACCGGGTTGACCGTCACGGCAATCTCCTGTGTTGCCCTTGATGGGCTGAGTTCCGTATCGGACGGATCGGTTGCGGTTACCCTGATGGTCGTATCGCCCTCCGACACTGCGGTGATGGTCACGACACTGCCTTGTACACTGACGGTCGCGGTGTTCTCGGCAGCCGACTCCGCATGGTAGGTCAGGGCGCCCCCTTCCGGGTCGCTGAAGCTGCCGGCGACATCGACGGTGACCGACGGCAGGCTGACGGTGACCGTCTGCGACGGGATGGGGCGCTCCACGACCGGCGCTTCGTTGACATTCTCGACGTTGATGGTGACGGTGGCCTGCGCCGTCCCCGCGCCAACGGTTAATTGCACTGTCAATGTGTAGATCGCTGTGGTCTCGAAATCGAGCGGCTCGATTACCGTTAGCTGCCCGGTGGTCGGATTGATGGCAAACACCGTGCCGAGGTTGCCGGCGGTGATGCGCCAGGATTGCACGCCCTCCGGAAAGTTGCTCGGCACCAGCGGGCTGCCGACGGGACTGTTGTCGGCGGCGTCTTCGGGTACCGTGAAGGTCATCGCCGGCAGCGACGGTGCCGGGTTGACCGTCACGGCAATCTCCTGCGTTGCCCTTGACTGATTACTGTCCGTATCGGACGAATCGGCTGCGGTTACCCTGATGGTCGTATCGCCCGCCGATACTGCGCTGATGGTCACCACACTACCTTGTACACTGACGGTCGCGGTGTCATCGGCAGCCGACTCCGCATGGTAGGTCAGGGCGCCCTCTTCCGGATCGCTGAAGTGGCCGGCGACATCAACGGTGACCGGCGGCAGACTGACGGTGACCGTCTGCGGTGCAATGCTGCCTGTCGCCGTTGGCGCCTCGTTGACCGGACCGACGTCGATCGTGACGGTGGCCTCTGCCGTGGCGGGGCCGATGATCAATTGCACTGTCAGCGTGTAGCTCTCCGTGGTCTCGAAATCGAGTGGTTCAATTACCGTTAGCTGCCCGCTGAGTGGGTCGATCTCGAACACCGTGCCGGGGTTGCCGTCGGTGATACTCCAGGATTGCACGCCTGCCGGGAAGTTGTTCGGCACCAGCGGGCTGCCGACGCTGGTGTCGGCGGCGGCGTCTTCGGGTACCGTGAAGGTTATCGTCGGCAGCGACGGCGCCGGGTTGACCGTCACGGCAATCTCCTGCGTTACCCTTGACTGATTACTGTCCGTATCGGACGAATCGGCTGCGGTTACCCTGATGGTCGTATCGCCCGCCGACACTGCGCTGATGGTCACCACACTGCCTTGCACACTGACGGTCGCGGTGTCATCGGCAGCCGACTCCGCATGGTAGGTCAGGGCGCCCCCTTCCGGGTCGCTGAAGTGGCCAGCGACATCGACTGTGACCGACGGCAGGCTGACGGTGACCGTCTGCGGCGCAATGTTGCCTGTCGCCGTTGGTGCCTCGTTGACCTGACCGACGTTGATCGTGACGGTGGTCGTTGCGGTGGCGGCGCCGACCGTCAGTTGCACCGTCAGCGTGTATATCTCCGTGGTCTCGAAATCGAGTGCCGCGGCCACCGTTAGCTGGCCTCCAGTCGGATTGATGGCAAACACCGTGCCGGTGTTGCCGGCGGTGATGCTCCAGGATTGCACGCCCGCCGGGAAATTGCTCGGTACCAGCGGGATGCCGACGCTGGTGTCGGCGGCGGCGTCTTCGGACACCGTGAAGGTTATCGTCGGCAGCGACGGTGCCGGGTTGACCGTCACGGCAATCTCCTGCGTTACCCTTGACTGATTACTGTCCGTATCGGACGAATCGGCGGCGGTTACCCTGATGGTCGTATCACCCTCCGACACTGCGCTGATGGTCACGACACTGCCTTGCACACTGACGGTCGCGGTGTCATCGTCAGCCGACTCTGCATGGTAGGTCAAGGCACCCCCTTCCGGGTCGTTGAAGTGGCTGGCGACATCGACTGTGACCGTCGGCAGGCTGACGGTGACCGTCTGCGACGGGATGGGGCGCTCCACGACCGGCGCTTCGTTGACATTCTCGACGTCGATCGTGACGGTGGTCTCTGCCGTGGCGGGGCCGATGATCAATTGCACTGTCAGCGTGTAGCTCTCCGTGGTCTCGAAGTCGAGTGGTTCAATTACCGTTAGCTGCCCGCTGAGTGGGTCGATCTCGAACACCGTGCCGGTGTTGCCGTCGGTGATGCTCCAAGTCTGCGTGCCCACCGGGAAGTTGCTCGGCACCAGCGGGCTGCCGACGTTGGTATTGTCGGCGGCGTCTTCGGGCACCGTGAAGGTCATCGCCGGCAGCGACGGCGCCGGGTTGACCGTCACGGCAATCTCCTTCGTTACCCTTGACGGGCTGAGTTCCGCATCGGACGGGTCGGCGGCGGTTACCGTTATCGTCGTGCTGCCCTCCGCCACTGCGGTGATGGTCACGACACTGTCTTGCACACGGACGGTCGCGGTGTTCTCGTCAGCCGACATCGCACGGTAGGTTAAGCTGTCACTGTCCGGGTCGCTGAAGTGGCTGGCGACATCGACTGCAACCGACGGCAGGCTGACGGTGACCGTCTGCGACGGGATGGGGCGCTCCACGACCGGCGCTTCGTTGACATTCTCGACGTTGATGGTGACGGTGGCCTGCGCCGTCGCCGCGCCAACGGTTAATTGCACTGTCAATGTGTAGCTCGCCGTGGTCTCGAAATCGAGCGGCTCGATTACCGTTAGCTGCCCGGTGGTCGGATGGATGGCAAACACCGTGCCGAGGTTGCCGCCGGTGATGCTCCAGGATTGCACGCCCGCCGGGAAATTGCTCGGTACCAGCGGGATGCCGACGCTGGTGTCGGCGGCGGCGTCTTCGGGCACCGTGAAGGTCATCGCCGGCAGCGTCGGCAGCGCCGACGCCGGGTTGACCGTCACGACAATCTCCTGCGTTACCCTTGACTGATTACTGTCCGTATCGGACGAATCGGCGGCGGTTACCCTGATGGTCGTATCGCCCGCCGACACTGCGCTGATGGTCACGACACTGCCTTGCACACTGACAGTCGCGGTGTCATCGGCAGCCGACTCCGCATGGTAGGTCAGGGCGCCCCCTTCCGGATCGCTGAAATGGTCGGCGACATCGACTGTGACCGGCGGCAGGCTGACGGTGACCGTCTGCGGTGCAATGTTGCCTGTCGCCGTTGGCGCCTCGTTGACCGGACCGACGTCGATCGTGACGGTGGCCTCTGCCGTGGCGGGGCCGATGCTCAATTGCACTGTCAGCGTGTAGATCAACACGGTCTCGAAGTCGAGTGGTTCAATTACCGTTAGCTGCCCGCTGAGTGGGTCGATCTCGAACACCGTGCCGAGGTTGCCGCCGGTGATGCTCCAGGATTGCACGCCCGCCGGGAAGTTGCTCGGCACCAGCGGGCTGCCGACGCTGGTGTCGGCGGCGGCGTCTTCGGGCACCGTGAAGGCCATCGCCGGCAGCGACGGCAGCGACGGCGCCGGGTTGACCGTCACGACAATCTGCTGCGTTGCCCTTGACGGACTGAGTTCCGTATCGGACGGATCGGTTGCCGTTACCGTTATCGTCGTGCTGCCCTCCGCCACTGCGCTGATGGTCACGACACTGCCTTGCACACGGACGGTCGCGGTGTTCTCGTCAGTCGACATCGCACGGTAGGTTAAGCTGTCACTGTCCGGGTCGCTGAAGTGGCTGGCAACATCGACTGTGATCGGCGGCAGGCTGACGGTGACCGTCTGCGGGGCAATGTTGCCTACCGTGATTGGCGCCTCGTTGACCTGACCGACGTCGATCGTGACGGTGGTCTCTGCCGTGGCGGGGCCGATGATCAATTGCACTGTCAGCGTGTAGCTCTCCGTGGTCTCGAAATCGAGCGGCTCAATTACCGTTAGCTGCCCGCTGAGTGGGTCGATCTCGAACACCGTGCCGGGGTTGCCGGCGGTGATGCTCCAGGACTGCACGCCCGCCGGGAAATTGCTCGGCACCAGCGGGCTGCCCACGCTGGCGTCGGCGGCGGCATCTTCGGGCACCGTGAAGGTTATCGTCGGCAGCGACGGCGCCGGGTTGACCGTCACGGCAATCTCCTTCGTTACCCTTGACGGGCTGAGTTCCGCATCGGACGGATCGGCGGCGGTTACCGTTATCGTCGTGCTGCCTTCCGCCACTGCGCTGATGGTCACGACACTGCCTTGCACACGGACGGTCGCGGTGTTCTCGTCAGCCGACATCGCACGGTAGGTTAAGCTGTCACTGTCCGGGTCGCTGAAGTGGCTGGCGACATCGACTGCAACCGACGGCAGGCTGACGGTCACCGTCTGCGACGGGATGGGCCGCTCCACGACTGGCGCTTCGTTGACATTCTCGACGTTGATGGTGACGGTGGCCTGCGCCGTCGCCGCGCCAACGGTTAATTGCACTGTCAATGTGTAGCTCGCCGTGGTCTCGAAATCGAGCGGCTCGATTACCGTTAGCTGCCCGGTGGTCGGATGGATGGCAAACACCGTGCCGGGGTTACCGGCGGTGATGCGCCAGGATTGCACGCCCTCCGGGAAATTGCTCGGTACCAGCGGGATGCCGACGCTGGTGTCGGCGGCGGCGTCTTCGGGCACTGTAAAGGTCATCGTCGGCAGTGACGGTGCCGAGTTGACCGTCACGGCAATCTCCTGCGTTACCCTTGACTGATTACTGTCCGTATCGGACGAATCGGCTGCGGTTACCCTTATGGTCGTATCACCCGCCGACACTGCGCTGATGGTCACGACACTGCCTTGCACACTGACAGTCGCGGTGTCATCGGCAGCCGACTCCGCATGGTAGGTCAGGGCGCCCCCTTCCGGGTCGCTAAAGTGGCTGGCGACATCGACTGTGACCGCTGGCAGGCTGACGGTGACCGTTTGTGGGGCAATGTTGCCTGTCGCCGTTGGTGCCTCGTTGACCTGACCGACGTCGATCGTGACGGTGGTCTCTGCCGTGGCGGGGCCGATGATCAATTGCACTGTCAGCGTGTATATCTCCGTGGTCTCGAAATCGAGCGGCTCAATTACCGTTAGCTGGCCGCTGAGTGGGTCGATCTCGAACACCGTGCCGAGGTTGCCGGCGGTGATGCTCCAGGACTGCACACCCGCCGGGAAATTGCTCGGCACCAGCGGGCTACCCACGCTGGTGTCGGCGGCGGCATCTTCGGGCACCGTGAAGGTTATCGTCGGCAGCGACGGCAGCGACGACGCCGGGTTGACCGTCACGGCAATCTCCTGCGTTACCCTTGACTGATTACTGTCCGTATCCGACGAATCGGCTGCGGTTACCCTGATGGTCGTATCACCCGCCGACACTGCACTGATGGTCACCACACTACCTTGTACACTGACGGTGGCGGTGTCTTCAGCAGCCGACTCCGCATGATAGGTCAGGGCGCCCTCTTCCGGATCGCTGAAGTGGCCGGCGACATCAACTGTGACCGGCGGCAGGCTGACGGTGACCGTCTGCGACGGAATGGGGCGCTCCACGACCGGCGCTTCGTTGACATTCTCGACGTTGATGGTGACGGTGGCCTGCGCCGTCGCCGCGCCAACGGTCAATTGCACTGTCAATGTGTAGCTCGCCGTGGTCTCGAAATCGAGTGGCTCGATTACCGTTAGCTGCCCGGTGGTCGGATGGATGGCAAACACCGTGCCGGGGTTGCCGTCGGTGACGCGCCAGGCCTGCGTGCCCGCCGGGAAGTTGCTCGGCACCAGCGGGCTGCCAACGTTGGTGTTGTCGGTAGCGTCTTCGGGCACCGTGAAGGTCATCGTCGGCAGCGACGGCGCCGGGTTGACCGTGACGGCAATCTCCTGTGTTGCCCTTGACTGATTACTGTCCGTATCGGACGAATCGGCGGCGGTTACCCTGATGATCGTATCGCCCGCCGACACTGCGCTGATGGTCACAACACTGCCTTGTACACTGACGGTGGCGGTGTCATCGTCAGCCGACTCCGCATGGTAGGTCAAGACATCCTCTTCCGGGTCGCTGAAGCTGCCGGCGACATCGACTGTGACCGACGGCAGGCTGACGGTGACCGTCTGCGGGGCAATGTTGCCTACCGTGATTGGCGCCTCGTTGACCTGACCGACGTCGATCGTGACGGTGGTCGTTGCGGTGGCGGCGCCGACCGTCAGTTGCACCGTCAGCGTGTATATCTCCGTGGTCTCGAAATCGAGCGGCTCAATTACCGTTAGCTGGCCGCTGAGTGGGTCGATCTCGAACACCGTGCCGGTGTTGCCGCCGGTGATGCTCCAGGACTGCACGCCCGCCGGGAAATTGCTCGGCACCAGCGGGCTGCCCACGCTGGCGTCGGCGGCGGCATCTTCGGGCACCGTGAAGGTTATCGTCGGCAGCGACGGCGCCGGGTTGACCGTCACGGCAATCTCCTTCGTTACCCTTGACGGGCTGAGTTCCGCATCGGACGGATCGGCGGCGGTTACCGTTATCGTCGTGCTGCCTTCCGCCACTGCGCTGATGGTCACGACACTGCCTTGCACACGGACGGTCGCGGTGTTCTCGTCAGCCGACATCGCACGGTAGGTTAAGCTGTCATCTTCCGGGTCGCTGAAGTGGCTGGCGACATCGACTGCAACCGACGGCAGGCTGACGGTGACCGTCTGCGGCGGGATGGGGCGCTCCACGACCGGCGCTTCGTTGACATTCTCGACGTTGATGGTGACGGTGGCCTGCGCCGTCGCCGCGCCAACGGTTAATTGCACTGTCAATGTGTAGATCGCCGTGGTCTCGAAATCGAGCGGCTCGATTACCGTTAGCTGCCCGGTGGTCGGATGGATGGCAAACACCGTGCCGAGGTTGCCGCCGGTGATGCTCCAGGATTGCACGCCCGCCGGGAAATTGCTCGGCACCAGCGGGCTGCCGACGCTGGTGTCGGCGACGGCGTCTTCGGACACCGTGAAGGTTATCGTCGGCAGCGACGGCGCCGGGTTGACCGTCACGGCAATCTCCTGCGTTACCCTTGACTGATTACTGTCCGTATCGGACGAATCGGCTGCGGTTACCCTGATGGTCGTATCGCCCGCCGACACTGCGCTGATGGTCACGACACTGCCTTGCACACGGATGGTCGCGGTGTCATCGTCAGCCGACTCCGCATGGTAGGTCAGGGCGCCCTCTTCCGGGTCGCTGAAATGGTCGGCGACATCGACGGTGACCGGCGGCAGGCTGACGGTGACCGTCTGCGGGGCAATGCTGCCTGTCGCCGTTGGCGCCTCGTTGACCTGACCGACGTCGATCGTGACGGTGGTCTCTGCCGTGGCGGGGCCGATGATCAATTGCACTGTCAGCGTGTAGCTCTCCGTGGTCTCGAAATCGAGCGGTTCGATTACCGTTAGCTGGCCGCTGAGTGGGTCGATCTCGAACACCGTGCCGGGGTTGCCGGCGGTGATGCTCCAGGACTGCACGCCCGCCGGGAAATTGCTCGGCACCAGCGGGCTACCCACGCTGGTGTCGGCGGCGGCGTCTTCGGGTACCGTGAAGGTCATCGTCGGCAGCGACGGCAGCGACGGCGCCGGGTTGACCGTCACGGCAATCTCCTGCGTTACCCTTGACTGATTACTGTCCGTATCGGACGAATCGGCTGCGGTTACCCTGATGGTCGTATCGCCCGCCGCCACTGCGCTGATGGTCACGACACTGCCTTGCACACTGACGGTCGCGGTGTTCTCGTCAGCCGACATCGCACGGTAGGTCAGGGCGCCCCCTTCCGGGTCGCTGAAGCTGCCGGCGACATCGACGGTGACCGACGGCAGGCTGACGGTGACCGTCTGCGACGGGATGGGGCGCTCCACGACCGGCGCTTCGTTGACATTCTCGACGTTGATGGTGACGGTGGCCTGCGCCGTCGCCGCGCCAACGGTTAATTGCACTGTCAATGTGTAGCTCTCCGTGGTCTCGAAATCGAGCGGTTCGATTACCGTTAGCTGGCCGCTGAGTGAGTCGATCTCGAACACCGTGCCGGGGTTGCCGGCGGTGATGCTCCAGGACTGCACGCCCGCCGGGAAATTGCTCGGCACCAGCGGGCTACCGACGTTGGTGTCGGCGGCAGCGTCTTCGGGCACCGTGAAGGTCATCGCCGGCAGTGACGGTGCCGAGTTGACCGTCACGGCAATCTCCTGCGTTACCCTTGACTGATTACTGTCCGTATCGGACGAATCGGCTGCGGTTACCCTGATGATCGTATCGCCCGCCGACACTGCGCTGATGGTCACGACACTGCCTTGCACACTGACGGTAGCGGTGTCATCGGCAGCCGACTCCGCATGGTAGGTCAGGGCGCCCCCTTCCGGGTCGCTGAAGTAGCTGGCGACATCAACTGTGACCGACGGCAGACTGACGGTGACCGTCTGCGGCGCAATGTTGCCTGTCGCCGTTGGCGCCTCGTTGACCGGACCGACGTCGATCGTGACGGTGGTCGTTGCGGTGGCGGCGCCGACCGTCAGTTGCACCGTCAGCGTGTATATCTCCGTGGTCTCGAAATCGAGTGCCGCGGCCACCGTTAGCTGGCCTCCAGTCGGGTTGATGGCAAACACCGTGCCAGTGTTGCCGTCGGTGATGCGCCAGGATTGCACGCCCTCCGGGAAGTTGCTCGGCACCAGCGGGCTGCCGACGGCGGTATCGGCGGCGGCGTCTTCGGGCACCGTGAAGGTCATCGCCGGCAGCGACGGCGCCGGGTTGACCGTCACGGCAATCTCCTGCGTTGCCCTTGACTGATTACTGTCCGTATCGGACGAATCGGCTGCGGTTACTCTGATGGTCGTATCGCCCGCCGACACTGCGCTGATGGTCACGATACTGCCTTGCACACGGACGGTGGCGGTGTCTTCGGCAGCCGACATCGCATGGTAGGTCAAGGCACCCCCTTCCGGGTCGCTGAAGTGGCTGGCGACATCAACGGTGACCGACGGCAGGCTGACGGTGACCGTCTGCGGTGCAATGTTGCCCACCGCCGTTGGCGCCTCGTTGACCGGACCGACATTGATCGTGACGGTGGTCGTTGCGGTGGCGGCGCCGACCGTCAGTTGCACCGTCAGCGTGTATATCTCCGTGGTCTCGAAATCGAGTGCCGCGGCCACCGTTAGCTGGCCTCCAGTCGGGTTGATGGCAAACACCGTGCCGGTGTTGCCGTCGGTGATGCGCCAGGCCTGTACGCCCTCCGGGAAATTGCTCGGCACCAGCGGGCTGCCGACGTTGGTATTGTCGGCAGCGTCTTCGGGCACCGTGAAGGTCATCGCCGGCAACGACGGTGCCGGGTTGACCGTGACGGCAATCTCCTGCGTTGCCCTTGACTGATTACTGTCCGTATCGGACGAATCGGCTGCGGTTACCCTGATGGTCGTATCGCCCGCCGACACTGCGCTGATGGTCACGATACTGCCTTGCACACGGACGGTGGCGGTGTCTTCGGCAGCCGATATCGCATGGTAGGTCAAGGCACCCCCTTCCGGGTCGCTGAAGTGGCTGGCGACATCAACGGTGACCGACGGCAGGCTGACGGTGACCGTCTGCGGCGCAATGTTGCCTGTCGCCGTTGGTGCCTCGTTGACCGGACCGACATTGATCGTGACGGTGGTCTCTGCAGTGGCGGCGCCGACCGTCAGTTGCACCGTCAGCGTGTAGATCACCGTGGTCTCGAAATCGAGTGCCGCAGCCACTGTTAGCTGGCCTCCAGTCGGGTTGATGGCAAACACCGTGCCAGTGTTGCCGTCGGTGATGCTCCAGGATTGCACGCCCTCCGGGAAGTTGCTCGGCACCAGCGGGCTGCCGACGGCGGTATCGGCGGCGGCGTCTTCGGGCACCGTGAAGGTCATCGCCGGCAGTGACGGTGCCGGGTTGACCGTCACGGCAATCTCCTGTGTTGCCCTTGACTGATTACTGTCCGTATCGGACGAATCGGCTGCGGTTACCCGTATTGTCGTATCGCCCGCCGACACTGCGCTGATGGTCACCACACTGCCTTGTACACTGACGGTCGCGGTGTCATCGGCAGCCGACTCCGCATGGTAGGTCAGGGCGCCCTCTTCCGGGTCGCTGAAGTGGCCGGCGACATCGACTGTGACCGACGGCAGGCTGACGGTGACCGTCTGCGGCGCAATGTTGCCTACCGTGATTGGCGCCTCGTTGACCGGGTCGACGGTGATCGTGACGGTGGTCTCCGCCGTAGCTGGGCCGACGGTTAATTGCACTGTCAGCGTGTAGATCACCGTGGTCTCGAAATCGAGCGGTTCGATTACCGTTAGCTGACCGGTGGTCGGATGGATGGCAAACACCGTGCCGGTGTTGCCGTCGGTGATGCGCCAGGCCTGCGCGCCTTCCGGGAAGTTGCTCGGCACCAGCGGGCTACCGACGTTGGTATTGTCGGTAGCGTCTTCAGGCACCGTGAAGACCATCGCCGGCAGCGACGGTGCCGGGTTGACCGTGACGGCAATCTCCTGCGTTACCCTTGACTGATTACTGTCCGTATCGAACGAATCGGCTGCGGTTACCCTGATTGTCGTATCACCCGCCGCCACTGCGCTGATGGTCACCACACTGCCTTGCACATTGACGGTCGCGGTGTCATCGGCAGCCGACTCCGCATGATAGGTCAAGGCACCCCCTTCCGGGTCACTGAAACTGCCGGCGACATCAACCGTGACCGCCGGCAGACTAACGGTGACCGTCTGCGACAGAATGGGGCGCTCCACGACCGGCGCTTCGTTGACATTCTCGACGTTGATGGTGACGGTGGCCTGCGCCGTCGCCGCGCCGACGGTCAGTTGCACCGTCAACGTGTAGCTCACCGTCGTCTCGAAATCAAGCGGTTCGATTACCGTTAGTTGTCCGTCGGTCACGCCGATCGCAAACACCCCGTCGTCGTTGCCGCCGATGATACGCCAGGCCTGCACGCCATCCGGGAAGTTGTTCGGCGTCAGTGGTATACCGACATTGCTATTGTCGGCTGCGTCTTCCGGCAGCATGAAGGTGGCCGACAACAGCTCCGTGACGGTCAGCGTGAACTCGAGTGTCGTGCTGTCCGGCTCAACCACATCGGCATCGGTCGCCGTCAGCGTGTAGGTCGTCGGCGCCATCATCTCCAGCGGCGTGCCGCTGATCTGGCGATTCTCCGCATTGAACGTCAGGCCGTTCGGCAGCGCCGGCGCCAGCGTGTAGCTCAGCACCCCGTTGCCACCGCTCGCCGCCGGCAGTTGCAGCGCGCCTACGGCCACGCCGACCGTGTACCTCTGCGCCTCCACCGACTCGCCGACAAAGCTCGGCAGCGCATCGGTGGTGTTGTCCACCGCCTGAGTCGTGAGACCGGCGGCCCGGTTACCGGCCAGATCGCGCAGCGGATCCGTCCCGGCGGTATAGTCCAGCGTCACGACATCCGTCGATACCACGGCCGTGCTCAGCGTCAGTGTCACCGTCGTCCCGCTGATCGCCACGCCGTCGGCGTTCACCGTCGGGGCGACGCCCGCCCCCAGTGTCAGCGTGTAGTCTGCCGGCGCCGGTGCCGAGCTGTCGTCGAGCGCCTCATCGTAGGTCAGCGTCAGTATCCTGCCATCAATGCTTGCCGTGTCCAGCATCGGCACGACGGTGTCCACTCGATTGGCAGCGCCCGCGGCAATCGGATCGTGGTCGAGCACCGCATCGTAGCCGACGACGTCCCGGATGGTGCCGCCGTTGGCCGTCAGTGCGTTGCGCGCCACCGCGACCTCATCGCCATCGCGGTCGTCGGCCACCGTGTAGGTGAATACCAGCGCCGACGATTCACTGCCGCTGGCGTAGACTGCCAGGCGGGAGGTACTGCCGACGAGTATCGGTATCTGCGGCCTGCCAGCGGCGTCTACCACTACCGGTTCGCTGAAGGTCGCCGTCAGGGTAATCGCATCACCGATCATGTACGGGCCGGCGGTGAGCACAAGGTCGGTGACCGTTGGGGCAACGCCGTCTACCCTGTGTGCAACGCCGGCATCCACCTCCACACTGTGCGTGATCACCGCGTCGATGGTGTCGGTCGCGTCTCGAATCATGCTGTCGCCGGCGTGGGTCAGCGCATCGGTGCCGATGCTCACACCGTCAAGGTCGAGGTCGCCGACAGCCACCGGGTAGCTGAACACCAGCGCCACGGTCGTGTTGCCGCTGGCGTAGATCGCCTGGCGCGTTTCCGTACCCACGGTCAGCGCCAGTTGCGGCAGGCCAGTGACGGTGACCGCTTCGCTGAAGGTGACCGTTGCTTCAATCGCCTCGCCAATCGCGTAGACGCCAATGACGGCATTCGAGGTCAACTCGATGCCGGTGATGCTCGGCGGGGCCGCGCGGGTCACCGTCACCGTGTAGGTCTGCATGGTGGTCGTGTCGGTGGCGGTCACTGCAATGGTAATCGGCACCGTCGGGTCCGACAGCGGCAGCGAAATGGCCGCACTGGGGCTGCCACTGTCTACGGTGACGGCATTGACGGTAATCGTGGCGCCGGGCTGGGCGGCGGTCGGCGTGACGGTCACGGCGTCGACGGTGTTGGGGACGGTGACGGTATAGGTGGCGGCGGCGGGAGCAAACCCCGGAGCGAGGGCACCGTCAGAAACGGTCAGGCCGATCAGGGTGGCGTCGAAGTAGGCGTTGAATTGCGCCGCACTGATCCGGAGGCAATCGGTGACCCCGGCGGTGCGGTAGGTATCTACAATCTGTGCGGCGTCGTCCCGCGGGCAGACAAAATGGGCGGCGCGGACGGTGTCGTCAATAACAAAACCGTTGTCGCCGCTGGTGGCAATCCGGCTCAGCGTATCGAGCACATCGTCAAAGACGCCGACGGGCAACCCGGTTGCCGGCGTGAAAGGGTTGCCGCCCAGACTCAAAGTACGCAGCGCCGTCAAGCCGACAAAAATGTCGGCGCGCAACGTGGCGAGCTGGTTATTGCCCATATACATAACCTCCAGCGCCGTCAAGCCGACAAAAATGTCGGCGCGCAATGTGGTGAGTTGGTTGTGGTCGAAACGCAGGTTCGTCAGCGCCGTCAAGTCGGCAAACAGGCCGGCGGGCAACGTGGCGAGTCGGTTTTCGTTCAACGTCAACGCCCCCAGCTTCGTCAAGCCGGCAAAAAGGCCGGCGGGCAATGTGGTGAGTTGGTTGTCGTTCAAATACACATACCTCAGCGCCGTCAAGCCGGTAAAAAGGCCGGCGGGCAACGTGGCGAATTGGTTGTGGTCCAAATCCACAGAATCCAGCGCCGTCAAGCCGGCAAAAATGTCGGCGGGCAATTCGGGGCTGTTGGTAAGTTGGTTGTCGTTCAAAGACAGACCCTCCAGCGCCGTCAAGCCGGTAAAAAGGCCGGCGGGCAACGTGGCGAGCCGATTTTGGTTCAAACTCAAACTCTTCAGCGCCGTCAAGCCGGCAAAAATGTCGAAGGACAATTCGGTGAGGCCCGGGGTGAGTTCGTTGGACAAATCCAACGTCGTCAGCGCCGTCAAGCCGGCAAAAATACCGGCCGGCAATGTGGTGAACCGGTTGTTCGGCAACTCCAAAATCATCAGTTCCGACAAGTCGGCAAAATCGCTGCTTTGCAGCGCAGGGATGCCTTGATTAGCCAGACCAAGGCTGGTCACAGATTGCAGCCCTGCCGTCGGCACATTGGTGCAGTCGCCGGGGGTGGGCGTGATGGCGCTGAGAATGGCATCCCGCACCTGTGGTGTGCGGCCGCAGATATTGACGCCGTCACTGGCGGTGATCGGGATGGAGTTGGTGATCAGGTCGCCGCTGTCGGTGTGGGCGGCGGCGGTGATGGTGATGGACAGGGTGCCGTCGGTAATGGTGATGTCCCTGTTGTCATAGTCGAGCGTCAGCGTGGCGGTGGTGGCGTCGTCACGGGTGACACCGGTGACCGTCACGTCGCCGGCGACGTTGTCGGCCAGCGCAAAGTGGCTCGGCAGCAGATCATCGGCGGTCACGTATTCGGTGTTGGTCAGGGTGACGGTGACTGTTGGCGCCGTTGCGGCGAACAGGTCGGCCTCGGTCAGCGCGCCGGTCAACATGGCAGCAGGCGGTAGCGTGTCGTTGCTCACCATCCGGGGCGCCTGGGACGTGAGATTAGCGGCATTGTTGCCGGCCCGATCGCGCACCGGATTCGCGGCGGCGGTGTAGACCAGCGTCACTACGTCGGTTGACTCGACAGCGGCGTTCAGCATCAGCGTCACCGTCGTCCCGTTGATCGTCACGCCGTCGGCGTTCACCGTCGGGGCGACGCCCGCCCCCAGTGTCAGCGTCCAGGCTGTCGGCGCCGGCACCGAGCTGTCATCGAGTGCCTCATCGTAGGTCAGTGTCAGTATCCTGCCATTGACTGTTGCCGTGCTCAGCGTCGGCACGGTGGTGTCCACTCGATTGGCCTCGACCGCGGCTATCGCAACGTGATCAAGCACTGCGTCGTTGCCGGCGATGTCCTGGATGGTGTCGCTGTTGGCCGTCAGGGCGTTGATCGCCACCTCAACCCCATCGTCATCGCGGTCGTCGGCTGTCACCGTGTAGCTGAATACCAGCGCCGACGAGTCGCTGCCGCCGGTGTAGACTGCCTGGCGCGTCTGCGTACCCACCGTCAGCGGTATCCGCGGCGTGCCGCTGACCCTGACCGTTTCGCTGAAGGTCGCTGTCAACTCAATCGCTTCGTCCCTGGCGTACGGGCCGGTGGTGCTGGTGATGGCGACCCCGTCCACCGTCGGGACGATGCCGTCTACTCTATGTGCGTTGGGATGGTCCACCGTCACACTATGCGTGATCGCTATGTCGGTGGTGTCGGTCGCGTCTCGAATCATGCTGTCGGCGGCGTGGGTCAGCGCATCGGTGCCGATGCTCACGCCGTCATCATCGCGGTCGTCGGCGACCACCGTGTAGCTGAACACCAGCGTCGTGGCCGTGCTGCCGCTGGCGGTGTAGACCGCCTGGCGCGTCTGCGTGCCCACCGTCAGCGCCAGCTGCGGCAGGCCGGTGACCGTGACCGCTTCGCTGAAGGTGACCGTCGCGTCAATCGCGTCGCCAATCGCATAGACGTCGTCGTCGGCATTCGAGGTCAACTCGATGGCGGTGATGCCCGGCAGTGCCGTACGGGTGACCACCAACCTGTAGGTCCCCGTGGTGCTGGTGGCTTCAATGGTGTTGGTGACCTCAATGGTAATCGGCACCGCTGTGCCCGGCGTCGGCAGATCAATGGCGACACTGGGGGTACCGCTGGCCACGGTGGCGGTGTTGACGGTAATCGTGGCGCCGACCCGGGCGGCGGTCGGCGTGACAATCACGGCGGTGACGGTGTTGGGGACGGTGACGGTATAGTCGGCGGTGTCGGCGGCGAACACCGGGTCCAGAGTGCCGGCGGAAAGGGTCAGGGCGCTCAACGTGACGCCATTTTGCTCGAGGTAGTCATTGAATTGCGCCGCGCTGACCAGCAGGCAGTCGCGCACACCGGCGAAGGCAACAATGGCAGCGAAGTCGGGACGCGAGCAGACAAAATGGGCATCGCGACCGTTGGCGTCTACCCTGAGGACTCCGAATCCTAAAGTTTCAATGGGGCCCAGCGTATCCAGCACATCGTCAAAGATGCCGGCCGGCAGTCCGGTTGCCGACGTGAAGCGGTTTGCTTGCAAATGCAACCCCCGAAGCACCGGCAAGCCGTTAAAAACGTCGGCGGGCAAGGTGGCGAGGAAATTTTCGGACAAAATCAACACCTCCAGCGCCGTCAAGCCGGCAAAAATGCCGGTGGGCAATGTGCTGATCTGGTTCTTGACCAAAGACAACTGCGTCAACCCCGACAAACCGGCAAAAACGCCGGGGGGCAATGTGGTGAGGCCCTTGCCGGCCAAAAACAAAATCCTCAGCGCCGTCAAGCCGTCAAAAATGCCGGCCGGCACTGTGGAGAAGGCGTTGCCCGACAAACTCAACGTCGTCAGCGCCGTCAAGCCGTCAAAAACGCCGAGCGGCAATACGGAGAGTCGCTTGCTCTCCAGATTCAACGTCATCATCCCCGTCAAGCCGGCAAAATCACCGCGTTGCAGCCGAGCGAACGTTTGATTAGACAGATTAAGGCTCCCCACCGCTTGCAGCCCGGTCGTCGGCACATTGGTGCAGTCGCTGGGGGTGGGCGTGATGACGGCGAGGAGGGCATCCCGCACCGGTGGCGTGCGGCCGCAGATATTGACGCCGGCGCTGGCGGTAATCGGGATGGTGCCGGTGGGCAGGTCGACGATGCCGGTGTGGGTGGCGGTGGCGACGGTGATGGACAGGGTGCCGGTGGTGATGTCTGCGTTGTCATAGCCGAGCGTCAGCGTGGCGGTGGTGTCGTTGACGCGGGTGACGCTGTTGACGGTCACGACGCCGGCGCCGATGCCGTTGACGGTCGGCGTAAAGTGCTCCGACCGCAGCTCGGTGGGCACGTACTCGGCGTGGGTCAGTGCGACGGTAACCGTCGACGCTGTTGCGGCGAACAGGCCGGCTTCGGTCAGCGTACCGGTCAACGTGGCAACCGGTGGCGTGTCGTTTTGCACCACCCGGCGCTGGAAACTGGCGGCATGGTTGCCGGCCAGATCGCGCACCGGATTCGTCGCGGCGGTGTAGTCCAGCGTCACTACGGCGGGTAATTCAACGGCTGCGTCCAGCGTCAGCGTCACTGTCGTCCCGCCGATCGTCACGCCACCGGCGCGCACCGCCGGGGCGGGGGCGCCCGACCCCAGTGTCAGCGTCCAGGCGGTCGGCGCCGGTACCGGGCGGTCGTCGAGCGCCTCGTTGTAGGCCAGCGTCAGGCGATTGCCATTGATGATTACCGTACCGACCGTCGGGGCGGCGGTATCCACTCGATGGGCGCTGTTCGCGGCAATCGCCGTGTGAGCGAGCCGCGCGTCGTTGCCGGCGGCGTCCCGGATCGTGCCGTTGTTGGCCGTCAGTGCGTCTTGCGCCACCGCGACCCCATCGTCATCGCGGTCGCCGGCGACCACCGGGTAGCTGAACACCAGCTCCGGGGTCGTGCTGCCCCTGGTGTAGACCGCCTGGCGCGTCTGCGTGCCCACGGTCAGCGCCAGCCGTGGCATACCGGTGACCGTCACCGCCGTACTGAAGGTGACCGTCGCCTCAATCGCGTCGCCAATCGTGTAGACATTGTCGTCGCCGGCGCTTGAAGTCAACTCAATACCGGTGATGCCCGGCGGTACGATGCGGGTCGCCATCAACCTGTAGGTCGCCGTGATGCCGACGTTGGTGACCTCAATGGTAATCGGCACCGCCATGCTGCCCGGCGGCGGCAGGGCAATGGCCTCACTGGGGCTGCCGCTGAGGACGGGGGCGGTGTTGACGGTAATGGTGGCGCCGTCCCGGTTGGCGGTCGGTATGACCGCCACGGCGGTGACGTCGCTGGGGACGGTGACGGTATAGTCGGCGACGTCGGCGGCAAACACCGGGGTGAGGGCGCCGACGGACAGGGTCAGGTTGCTCAACGTGGCGCCATTCTCCACCAGGTAGGCGTAGAATTGCGCCGCGCTGACCCGGAGGCAGTCGCGCACACCGGCGGCGATTGCAATGTCAGCGAAGTCGGGACGCGAGCAGACAAAATGGGCGTTGCGGACGGTGTTGTCTACCCTGAAGAGTGAAGCTGGAATGGAGCCCAGGGTATCCAGCACATCGTCAAAGATGCCGACCGGCAGTCCGGTTCCCAGCGTGAAGTCGTTTCTTTGCAAATACAAGCTCTGAAGCGCCGCCAGGCCGTTAAAAATGTCGGCGGGCAAAGCGGTGAGGTCATTGAAGGACAAATCCAACAGCGACACCCTCGACAAGCCGGCAAAAATGCCGGGGGGCAACGTGGCGAGGTCGTTGCCTCCCAAAGACAAGCTCGTCAGCGCCGTCAAGCCGGCAAAAACACCGGCGGGCAAGGTGTCGAGTTGGTTGTTGATCAAAGACAGGTTCGTCAGCGCCGTCAAGTCGGCAAAAATGCCGGGGGGCAACGTGGCGAGGCGGCTGCCGGACAAAAACAACACCTCCAGCGCCGTCAAGCCGTCAAAAATGCCGGCGGGCAGTGTGGAGAAGGCGTTGTTGGCCAAAGTCAACGTCTCCAGCGCCGTCAAGCCGGCAAAAACGCCGGGCGGCAATACGGAGAGTTGCTTGCTCTCCAGATTCAACGTCATCAGCCCCGACAAGCCGGCAAAATCACCGCGTTGCAGTTCCGTTAACGTTTGCCCGGACAGATCAAGGACCTCCACCGCTTGCAACCCCGCTGTCGGCACATTGGTGCAGTCGCTGGGGGTGGGCGTGATGACGGCGAGGAGGGTATCCCGCACCAGTGGCGTGCGGCCGCAGATATTGACGCCGACGCTGACGGTAATCGGGATGCTGCCGGTCGGCAGGTCGACGATGCCGGTGTGGGCGGCGGCGGCGACGGTGACGGACAGGGTGCCGTTGGCGGTGATGTCCACGTCGTTATACGCCAGCGTCAGCATGGCGGTGGTGGCGTCGTCGCGGTTGACATCGATGACCGTCACCTCCCCGGGCACGTCAGTGGTCAGGCTGAAGTCGTTCGCCAGCAGCCGGGCCGCAAGCACGTATTCGGTGTTGGTCAGTGTGACGGTGACTATCGGCGCCGGTGTGGCGAACAGGTCGGCTTCGGTCAGCGCGCCGGTCAACATCGCAACAGGCGGCGGTAGCGTGTCGTTGCTCACCATCCGGGGCGCCTGGGACGTGAGATTAGCGGCATGGTTGCCGGCCCGATCGCGCACCGGATTCGCGGCGGCGGTGTAGACCAGCGTCACTACGTCGGTTGGTTCGACGGCGGCGTTCAGCGTCAGCGTCACCGTCGTCCCGCTGATAGCCACGCCGCCGGTGTCCACCGTCGGGGCGACGCCCGCCCCCAGTGTCAGCGTCCAGGCTGTCGGCGCCGGCACCGAGCTGTCGTCGAGTGCCTCATCGTAGGTCAGTGTCAGTATCCTGCCATTGACTGTTGCCGTGCTCAGCGTCGGCACAGTGGTGTCCACTCGATTGGCCTCGACCGCGGCTATCGCAACGTGATCAAGCAGCGCGTCGTTGCCGGCGGCGTCCTGGATGGTGTCGCTGTTGGCCGTCAGGGCGTTGATCGCCACTGTCACGCCATCGGCATCGCTGTCGGCGGCGACCACCGTGTAGGTGAATACCAGCGCCATTGCGTCGCTGCCGCCGGCGTAGACTGCCGGACGGAGGGTGCTGCCGACGAGTATCGGTATCTGCGGCGTGCCGGCGGGGTCTACTGTGACCGGTTCGCTGAAGGTCGCTGTCAGGGTGATCGCATCGCCGGCCATGTACGGGCCGGCGGTGAGCACAAGGTCGGTGACCATCGGGGCAATGCCGTCTACCTTGTGTGCGACGGTAGCGTCCACCGCCACACTGTGCGTGATCAGCGCGTCGATGGTGTCGGTCGCGTCTCGAATCATGCTGCCGTCGGCGTGGGTCAGCGCATCGGCGCCGATGCTCACGCCGTCATCGTCGCGGTCGGCGGCGGCCACCGGGTAGCTGAATACCAGCGCCGTGGTCGTGCTGCCGCCGGCGTAGACCGCCGGGCGCGTCTGCGTGCCCACCGTCAGCGCCAGTTGTGGCAGACCGGTGACCGTGACCGCCTGGCTGAAGGTGACCGTCGCCTCAATGGTGTCGCCAATCGCATAGACGTCATTGCGGGCCTGCGACGTCAGCTCGATGGCGGTGATGGTCGGCACCGCATTGACCGTCACGGCAATCTGCTGCGTCGTCCTGGACTGATTACTGTCTGTATCGGACGCATCGGCCGCGGTTACCCTGATGGTCGTATCGCCTGCTGACACTGCGCTGATGGTCACGACACTGCCTTGTACACTGACAGTGGCGGTGTCATCGGCAGCCGACGCCGCACGGTAGGTCAAGGCGCCCCCTTCCGGGTCGCTGAAGTGGCCGGCGACATCAACCGTGACCGACTCCACGCCACCGATGGTGACCGTCTGCGGTGCAATGTTGCCCACCACAATTGGTGCCTCGTTGACCGGGCCGACGTTGATGGTGACGGTGGTCTCCGCCGTGGCGGGGCCGACGGTCAATTGCACTGTCAACGTGTAGCTCGCCGTGGTCTCGAAATCGAGCGGCTCGATTACCGTTAGCTGCCCGGTGGTCGGATGGATGGCGAACAGCGTGCCGGGGTTGCCGTCGGTGATACGCCAGGCCTGCGTGCCCGCCGGAAAGTTGCTCGGCACCAGCGGGCTGCCGACGTTGGTGTTGGCGGCGGCGTCTTCGGGCAGCGTGAAGGTCATCGCCGGCAGCGACGGCGCCGGGTTGACCGTCACGGCAATCTGCTGCGTTACCCTGGACTGATTACTGTCCGTATCGGATGAATCGGCTGCGGTTACCCGTATTGTCGTATCGCCCGCCGCCACTGCGCTGATGGTCACGACACTGCCTTGTATACTGACGGTCGCGGTGTCATCGGCAGCCGACTCCGCGTGGTAGGTCAGGGCGCCCTCTTCCGGGTCGCTGAAGTGGCCGGCGACATCGACGGTGACTGCCGGCAGGCTGACGGTGACTGTCTGCGGCGCAATGTTGCCTGTCGCCGTTGGCGCCTCGTTGACCGGGCCGACGTTGATTGTGACGGTGGTCTCTGCCGTGGCGGGGCCGACGGTCAGTTGCACCGTCAACGTGTAGATCGACACGGTCTCAAAGTCGAGCGGTTCGATTACCGTTAGCTGCCCGCTCAGCGAGTCGATCCCGAACACCGTGCCGACGTTGCCGCCAGTGATACGCCAGACCTGCGCGCCTTCCGGGAAATTGCTCGGCACCAGCGGGCTGCCGACGGCAGTGTCGACGGCGGCGTCTTCGGGCACCGTGAAGGTCATCGTCAGCAGCGACGGCGCCGGGTTGACCGTCACGGCAATCTCCTGTATCGCCCTCGACGGGCTGAGTTCCGTATCGGCCGAATCGGCCGCGGTTACCCTGATGGTCGTCACGCCTGCCGCCACTGCGCTGATGGTGACGACACTGCCTTGCACACGGACGGTGGCGGTGTCTTCGGCAGCCGACATCGCATGGTAGGTCAAGCTGTCCTCTTCCGGGTCGCTGAAGTGGCCGGCGACATCAACCGTGACCGCCGGCAGGCTGACGGTGACCGTCTGCGGTGCAATGTTGCCTGTCGCCGTTGGCGCCTCGTTGACCGGGCCGACGTTGATCGTGACGGTGGCCTCCGCCGTCGCCGCGCCGACCGTCAGTTGCACCGTCAGCGTGTGGCTATCCGCGGTCTCGAAGTCGAGCAACTCGGCCATCGCGACCGTTAGCTGCCCGTCGGTCGGGCCGATGGCAAACACCCCGTCGGCGTTGCCGGCGGTGATGCTCCAGTCCTGTACGCCATTCGGGAAGTGGCTCGGTGTCAGCGGACTGCCGACAGGGGTATGGTCAGCGGCGGTTTCCGGCACCGCGAAGGTGGCCGACAACAGCTCCGTGACGGTCAGCATGAACTCAAGTGTCGCGCTGTCCGGCTCGACCGCATCGGTCGCCGTCAGCGTGTAGGTCGTCGGCGCCATCGCCACCAGCGGCGTGCCGCTGAGTTGGCGATCCTCCGCATTGAATGTCAGACCGTTCGGCAGCGCCGGCGCCAGCGTGTAGTTCAGCACTCCGCTGCCGCCGTTCGCCGCCGGCAGTTGCAGCGTGCCGACGGCCACACCGACTGTGTAAATCTGCGCCTCCACTGCCGCATTGCCAAAGCTCGGCAGTGTATCGGTGGCGTTGTCTACCGTCTGGGTCGTTAGTTCGGCGGCGGCGTTGCCGGCCTGATCGCGCACCGGGGTCGGGCCGGCGCTGTAGGCCAGCGTCACTACGTCGGTTGATTCGACGGCCACACTGAGCGTCAGCGTCACCGTCTGCCCGCGGATAGCCACGCCGCCGTTGTCCACCGTCGGGGCAACGCCCGCCCCCAGTGTCAGCGTGTAGTCTGCCGGCACCGGCACCGAGCTGTCGTCAAGCGCCTCATCGTAGGTCAGCGTCAGTATCCTGCCATTGATTGTTGCCGTGCTCAGTGTCGGCACGGTGGTGTCCACTCGATTGGCGAATGCCGCCTCAATCGCAGCGTGATCAAGCACGGCGTCGTTGCCGGCGGCGTCCTGGATTGTGTCGCTGTTGGCCGTCAGGGCATTGATCGCCACTGCCACGCCATCGGCATCGTGGTCGGCGGCGACCACCGTGTAGGTGAATACCAGCGCCATTGCGTCGCTGCCGCCGGCGTAGACTGCCGGGCGGAGGGTGCTGCCGACGAGTATCGGTATCTGCGGCGTGCCGCCACCGGTGTCCACCGTCACCGCTTCGCTGAAGGTTGCCGTCAGGGTGATCGCATCGCCAGCCATGTACGGGCCGGCGGTGAGCACAAGGTCGGTGACCATGGGGGCAATGCCGTCTACCTTGTGCGCGACGGTGGCGTCCACCGCCACACTGTGCGTGATCAGCGCGTCGATGGTGTCGGTCGCGTCTCGAATCATGCTGCCGTCGGCGTGGGTCAGCGCATCGGTGCCGATGCTCACGCCGTCATCGTCGCGGTCGTCGGCGACCACCGGGTAGCTGAATACCAGCGCCGTGGTCGTGCTGCCGCTGGCGTAGACCGCCGGGCGCGTCTGCGTGCCCACCGTCAGCGCCAGTTGCGGCAGACCGGTGACCGTGACCGCCGCGCTGAAGGTGACCGTCGCCTCAATGGTGTCGCCAATCGCATAGACGTCATTGCGGGCCTGCGACGTCAACTCGATGGCGGTGATGGTCGGCACCGCATTGACCGTCACGGCAATCTGCTGCGTTACCCTGGACTGATTACTGTCTGTATCGGACGCATCGGCTGCGGTTACCCTGATGGTCGTATCGCCCACCGACACTGCGCTGATGGTCACGATACTGCCTTGCACACTGACGGTGGCGGTGCCTTCGGCAGCCGACGCCGCATGGTAGGTCAAAACATCCCTTTCCGGGTCGCTGAAATAGCCGGCGACATCAACCGTGACCGACGCCACGCCGCCGATGGTGACCGTCTGCGGTGCAATGCTGTCTACCGCGATGGGCGCCTCGTTGACCGGGCCGACGTTGATCGTGACGGTGGCCTCCGCCGTGGCGGGGCCGACGGTCAATTGCACCGTCAGCGTGTAGCTCAACACGGTCTCAAAGTCGAGCGGTTCGATTACCGTTAGCTGCCCGCTCAGCGAGTCGATCTCGAACACCGTGCCGACGTTGCCGCCGGTGATACGCCAGACCTGCACGCCCGCCGGGAAATTGCTCGGCACCAGCGGGTTGCCGACGGCGGTGTCGGCAGCGGCGTCTTCGGGCACCGTGAAGCTCATCGTCGGCAGCGACGGCGCCGGGTTGACCGTCACGGCAATCTCCTGTGTTGCCCTCGACGGGCTGAGTTCCGTATCGGACGGGTCGGCTGCGGTTACCGTTATCGTCGTCACGCCCGCCGACACTGCGCTGATGGTCACGACACTGCCTTGCACACTGACGGTGGCGGTGTCTTCGGCAGCCGACACTGCATGGTAGGTCAAGCTGTCCTCTTCCGGGTCGCTGAAGTGACCGGCGACATCGACGGTGACCGCCGGCAGGCTGACGGTGACCGTCTGCGGCGCAATGTTGCCTGTCGCCGTTGGCGCCTCGTTGATCGGGCCGACGTTGATCGTGACGGTGGCCTCCGCCGTCGCCGCGCCGACCGTCAGTTGCACCGTCAGCGTGTAGCGAACGGTGGTCTCGAAATCGAGCGCCGCGGCCACCGTTAGCTGGCCGTCAGTCGGGTTGATGGCAAACACCGTGCCGGTGTTGCCGGCGGTGATGCTCCAGTCCTGTACGCCATTCGGGAAGTTGGTCGGTGTCAGCGGGCTGCCGACAGGGGTGTTGTCAGCGGCGGTTTCCGGCACCGTGAAGGTGGCCGACAACAGCTCCGTGACGGTCAGCATGAACGCGAGTGTCGCGCTGTCCGGCTCGACCGCATCGGCATCGGTCGCCGTCAGCGTGTAGGTCGTCGGCGCCAGCGCCAGCAGCGGCGTGCCGCTGAGTTGGCGATTCTCCGCATTGAATGTCAGGCCGTTCGGCAGCGCCGGCGCCAGCGTGTAGCTCAGCACCCCGTTGCCGCCGCTCGCCGTCGGCAGTTGCAGCGCGCCAACGGCCACACCGACCGTGTAAATCTGCGCCTCCACCGACTCGCCGATAAAGCTCGGCAGCGCATCGGTGGTGTTGTCCACCGCCTGAGTCGTTAGCCCGGCGGCGGCGTTGCCGGCTTGATCGCGCACCGGGGTCGGGCCGGCACTGTAGGCCAGCGTCACTACGTCGGTCGATACCACGGCCACACTGAGCGTCAGCGTCACGGTCGTCCCGCTGATCGTCACGCCGCCGGGGTTCACCGTCGGCGCAGTGCCCGCCCCCAGTGTCAGCGTCCAGGCTGCCGGCGCCGGCACCGAGCTGTCGTCGAGTGCCTCATCGTAGGTCAGCGTCAGTATCCTGCCATCGATTATTGCCGTGCTCAGCGTCGGCAGAGTGGTGTCCACTCGATTGGCTTCGGTCGCGGCTATCGCAACGTGATCAAGCAGCGCGTCGTTGCCGGCGGCGTCCTGGATTGTGTCGCTGTTGGCCGTCAGGGCGTTGATCGCCACTGCCACGCCGTCGTCATCGCTGTCGGCGGCGACCACCGTGTAGGTGAATACCAGCGCCATTGCGTCGCTGCCACCGGCGTAGACTGCCGGGCGGGAGGCACTGCCGACGAGTATCGGTATCTGCGGTGTACCGCTACCGGTGTCCACCGTCACCGCTTCGCTGAAGGTCGCCGTCAGGGTGATCGCATCGCCGACCATGTACGGGCCGGCAGTGAGCACAAGGTCGGTGACCATTGGGGCGACGCCGTCTACCTTGTGTGCGACGGTAGCGTCCACCGCCACACTGTGCGTGATCACCGCGTCGGTGGTGTCGGCCACGTCTCGAATCATGCCACCGACCAGGGTCAGCGCATCGGTACCGATACTCACGCCGTCATCGTCGCGGTCGTCGGCAACCACCGAGTAGCTGAACACCAGCGCCGTGGTCGTGCTGCCACTGACGTAGACCGCCGGGCGCGTCTGCGTGCCCACTGTCAGCGCCAGCTGCGGCAGGCCGGTGACCGTGACCGCCGCGCTGAAGGTGACCGTCGCTTCAATCGCGTCGCCAATCGCATAGACGTCGTCGCCGGCATTCGAGGTCAACGCGATGGCGGTGATGCCCGGCGGCGCTGCGCGGGTCACCATCAACCTGTAGGTCACCGTGATGCCGGTGCTGGTGACCTCAATGGTAATCGGCACCGCTGTGCCCGGCGTCGGCAGGTCAATGGCCTCACTGGGGGTGCCGCTGGCGACGGTGGCGGTGTTGACGGTAATGGTGGCGCCGACCCGGGCGGCGGTCGGCGTGACGGTCACGGCGGTGACGTTGTTGAGGACGGTGACGGTATAGTCGGCGGTGTCGGAGGCAAACACCGGGTCGAGGGTGCCGGCGGAAATGGTCAGGGCACTCAGGGTGGCGCCAATCTGCGTGAGGTAGTCGTTGAATTGCGCCGAGCTGACCAGCAGGCAGTCACTCACACCGGCGAAGACGGCAATGGCAGCGGCGTCGTCCTGCGAGCAGACAAAATGGGCCTCGCGAACGATATTGTCCACCCGGAAGCCCTGCTCTTCTGTAGTTTCAATGGCCCCCAGGGTATCCAGTACATCGTCAAAGATGCCGGCGGGCAGGCCGGTTCCCGGCGTGAAAAGGTTGTTGTGCAACCGTAAATTCTCAAGCACCGCCAGGCCGTTAAAAATGTCGGCGGGCAAGGTGGTGAACAGGTTGTTGGGCAAATACAAATCTTCCAGCACCGTCAAGCCGGCAAAAATGCGGGCGGGCAAGGTGGCGAGTTGGTTGCCGGTCAAACCCAAAAGCGTCAGCGCCGTCAAGTCGTCAAAAATACCGGGGGACAATGTGGGGAGGCGGTTGTTTTCCAAATTCAAAACCGTCAGCGCCGTCAAGCCGTTAAAAATGGCGGCGGGCAAGGTAGAGAGTTGATTGTCGTGCAAATACAACGTGTCCAGCGCCGTCAAGCCGACAAAAATGTCAGCGGGCAAGGTGGTGAACTGGTTGTCGTCCAACTGCAAAACCGTCAGCCCCGACAAGCCGGCAAAAATGGCGGGGGGCAATGCGGAGAGGCGGTTGCTGTACAAATACAACTTCCTCAGCGTCGTCAAGCCGGCAAAAATGCCGGGCGGCAATGTGGTGAGGCGGTTGTCGAACAAAAACAACTCCTCCAGCGTCGTCAAGCCGGCAAAATCACCGCTTTGCAGCGCAGGGATGCTTTGATTGCGCAGATCAAGACGCTTCACCGCTTGCAGCCCGGTCGTCGGCACATTGGTGCAGTCGCTGGGGCGGGGGTTGATGGCGCCGAGGATGGCATCTCGCACCAGTGGCGTGCGGTCGCAGATATTGACGCCGGCGCTGACGGTAATCGGGATGGAGTCGGTGGTCAGGGCACCGGCGCCGGTGTGGGCGACGGCGGCGACGGTGATGTCCAGCGCGCCGACGATGGTGATGTCCACGTTGTCATAGCCCAGCGTCAGCGTGGCGGTGGTGGCGGTGTCGCGGGTGACGCCGGTGACCGTCACGGTGCCGACGATGGTGTCGGTCGGCGTGAAGCGGCTCGGCAGCAGATCATCGGTGGCCACGTATTCGGCGTTGGTCAGTGTGACGGTCACTGTCGGCGCCGGCGTGGCGAACAGGCCGGCTTCGGTCAGCGGGCCAGTCAGCGCAGCAGCAGGCGCCCCGGTGTTGTTGCCCACCGCCTGCGTTATCAGCCCGGCGGCGGCGTTGCCGGCCTGATCGCGCACCGGGGCCGGGCCGGCGCTGTAGGCCAACGTGACCGCATCGGTCGATACCACGATCGCACTGAGCATCAGCCTCACCGTCGTCCCGCTGATCGTCACGCCGCCGGTGTCCACCGTCGGGGCGACACCCGCCCCCAGTGTCAGCGTGTAGTCTGCCGGCGTCGGCACCGAGCTGTCGTCAAGTGCCTCATCGTAGGTCAGCGTCAGTATCCTGCCATCGACTGTTGCCGTGTTCAGCATCGGCACGGCGGTGTCCACACGATTGGCGAATGCCGCTTCAATCGCAGCGTGAGCGAGCACCGCATCGTTGCCGGCGGCGTCCTGGATGGTGTCGCTGTTGGCCGTCAGGGCGTTGAGCGCCACTGCCACGCCATCGGCATCGCTGTCGGCGGCGACCACCGTGTAGGTGAATACCAGCGCCATTGAGTCGCTGCCGCCGGCGTAGACTGCCGGGCGGGGGGTGCTGCCGACGATTATCGGTATCTGCGGCGTGCCGGCGGGGGTTACTGTGACCGTTTCGCTGAAGGTCGCCGTCAGGGTGATCGCATCGCCGGCCATGTACGGGCCGGCGGTGAGCACAAGGTCGGTGACCATGGGGGCAATGCCGTCTACCTTGTGCGCGACGGTAGCGTCCACTTCCACACTGTGCGTGAGCAGCGCGTCGATGGTGTCGGTCACGTCTCGAATCATGCTGTCGTCGACCAGGGTCAGCGCATCGGCGCCGATGCTCACGCCGTCATCGTCGCGGTCGCCGACGGCCACCGGGTAGCTGAATACCAGCGCCGTGGTCGTGCTGCCGCCGGCGTAGACCGCCGGGCGCGTCTGCGTGCCCACCGTCAGCGCCAGCTGCGGCAGACCGGTGACCACCACCGCCTGGCTGAAGGTGACCGTCGCCTCAATGGTGTCGCCAATCGCATAGACGTCATTGCGGGCCTGCGACGTCAACTCGATGGCGGTGATGGTCGGCACCGCATTGACCGTGACCGCAATCTGCTGCGTCGTCCTGGACGGATTACTGTCCGTATCGGACGCATCGGCCGCGGTCACCCTGATGGTCGTATCGCCCACCGACACTGCGCTGATGGTCACGACACTGCCTTGCACACGGACGGTGGCGATATCATCGGCAGCCGACGCCGCATGGTAGGTCAGGCTGTCCCCTTCCGGGTCGCTGAAGTGGCCGGCGACATCAACCGTGACCGACGCCACGCCGCCGAGGGTGACCGTCTGCGGTGCAATGCTGCCTACCCCGATGGGCGCCTCGTTGACCGGGCCGACGTTGATTGTGACGGTGGCCTCCGCCGTCGCCGCGCCGACCGTCAGTTGCACCGTCAGCGTGTGGCTATCCGCGGTCTCGAAGTCGAGCAACGCGGTCATCGCGACCGTTAGCTGCCCGTCGGTCGGGCCGATGGCAAACACCCCGTCGGCGTTGCCGGCGGTGATGCTCCAGACCTGTATACCATTCGGGAAGTGGCTCGGCACCAGCGGGCTGCCGACAGGGGTATTGTCAGCGGCGGTTTCCGGCACCGCGAAGGTGGCCGACAACAGCTCCGTGACGGACAGCATGAACTCGAGTGTCGCGCCGTCCGGCTCGACCGCATCGGCATCGGTCGCCGTCAGCGTGTAGGTCGTCGGCGCCATCGCCAGCAGCGGCGTGCCGCTGAGTTGGCGATTCTCCGCATTGAATGTCAGTCCGTTCGGCAGCGCCGGCGCCAGCGTGTAGCTCAGCACCCCGTTGCCGCCGCTCGCCGCCGGCAGTTGCACCGCGCCGACGGCCACGCCGACTGTGTAAATCTGCGCCGCCACCGACTCGCCGACAAAGCTCGGCAGTGCATCGGTGGTGTTGTTCACCGTCCGGGTTGTTAGCCCGGCGGCGGCGTTGCCGGCTTGATCGCGCAACGGATCCGTCCCGGCGGTATAGTCCAGCGTCACGACATCCGTCGATACCACGGCCGCGCTCAGCGTCAGTGTCACCGTCGTCCCGTTGATCGCCACGCCGCCGGGGTTCACTGTCGGCGCAGTGCCCGACTCCAGGGTCAGCGTCCAGGCTGACGGCGCCGGCACCGAGCTGTCGTCAAGTGCCTCATCGTAGGTCAGTGTCAGTATCCTGCCATCAATTATTGCCGTGCTCAGCATCGGCACGGTGGTGTCCACTCGATTGGCGACGGCCGCTTCAATCGCAGCGTGATTAAACACGGCGTCGTTGCCGGCGGCGTCCTGGATGGTGTCGCTGTTGGCCGTCAGGGCGTTGATCGCCACTGCTACGCCATCGTCATCGTGGTCGGCGGCGACCACCGTGTAGGTGAATACCAGCGCCATTGAATCGCTGCCGCCGGCGTAGACTGCCGGGCGGGAGGCACTGCCGACGAGTATCGGTATCTGCGGTGTACCGCCACCGGTGTCCACCGTCACCGCTTCGCTGAAGGTCGCCGTCAGGGTGATCGCATCGCCGGCCATGTACGGGCCGGCGGTGAGCACAAGGTCGGTGACCATCGGGGCAATGCCGTCTACCTTGTGTGCGACGGTGGCGTCCACTTCCACACTGTGCGTGATCAGCGCGTCGATGGTGTCGGTCACGTCTCGAATCATGCCACCGGCCAGCGTCAGCGCATCGGTGCCGATGCTCACGCCGTCATCGTCGCGGTCGTCGGCAACCACCGGGTAGCTGAATACCAGCGCCGTGGTCGTGCTGCCGCTGGCGTAGACCGCCGGGCGCGTCTGCGTGCCCACCGTCAGCGCCAGCTGCGGCAGGCCGGTAACCACCACCGCCTGGTTGAAGGTGACCGTCGCCTCAATGGTGTCGCCAATCGCATAGACGTCATTGCGGGCCTGCGACGTCAACTCGATACCGGTGATGCTCAGCGGTGCCGCCGCTCGGGTGACCATCAACCTGTAGGTCTTGATTGTGCGGCGGTCGGCGGCGGTGACGACAATGCCAATCGTCTCCACCATGTCGGCGGTCAGGTCAATGGGGGCGCTGTCGTTGCCGCTGACCACTGGGGCGTCGTTGACGGTAATGGTGGCGCCGGTCTGGGCGGTCGGCGTGACGGTTACACTGTCGACGCTGCCGGCGACGGCAACGGCATAGTCGGTGGTGGCGGGGTCAAACGCCGTGTTCAGGGTGCCGGCGGAAATCATCAGGTCGTGCAACGTGGCGTCAGCCGTCAGCGGGATGGCGGCGGTCAATTGCGCGGCGCTGATTCTCAGGCAGTCGCTGACGCCGACGGTGACGGCAACAATGGCATCGGCGTCGTCCCGCGAGCAGACAAAATGGGCGTCGCGGACATTACGGTCAACCAGGAAGCCAGTGCCAATGGCGCCCAGGGTATTCAACACGGCGTCAAAGATACCGGCCGGCAGACCGCTGCCCGCCGTGAAATGGTTGTTGCGCAACTTCAAAGCTCCAAGCATGGATAAGCCGGCAAAAATATCGGCATCGAAGGTGGTGAATCGGTTTTTGTCCAATCGCAACTCGGCAAGCGACGACAGGCCGGCAAAAATGTCGGCGGGCAATGCGTTAAGTTCGTTGCGGTTCAAATCCAAAAGCGTCAGCCCGGACAAGCCGGAAAAATCGCTGCTCCCCAGCATGGAGATGTTTTGACCTTCCAGATCAAGGGCCGTCACCGATTGCAGCTCCGCCGTCGTCACATTGGTACAGTCGCTGGCAGGGGGGTGGATGGCGTCGAGGATTGCATCCCGCACCTCCGGCGTGCGACCGCATAGATTCACGCCGGCGCTGGCGGTAATCGGGATGGTGACGGTTGGCAGGTCGCCGGCGCTGATGTGGCCGTCGGCCAGGACGGTTATTGACAGGGTGCCGTCGGCGGCGAAGTCCACGTTGTCATACGCCAGCGTCAGCGTGGCCGTTACGGCGTCGTCGCGGTTGACGTCGACTATGGCCACGGCGCCGTCGATGTCCTCGGCCAGCCTGAAGTGGGCCGCAGCCAGCCCGGACGACACGTACAGCGTGTTGGTCAGCGTGACGGTGACCGTCGGTGACGGTGAGGCGAACAGGCCGGCTTCGGTCAGCGGGCCGGTCAGTGTGGCTGCGGGCACCAGCGGCTCCCCGCTGGCGACACTCACCGTGTAGACCTCGGTTGCGCCGCCGCCCGGGGCAGTCACCACAAAGGTAATCGGCACCGGCGTGGCCGTCGGCAGGACAATCGCTTGCATAACGGTGTCGCTGGCGACTTCGCCGTTGACAGCGACGACAATGGTGGCGTCGCTCTGGGTGGCGGTCGGTGTGACGGTCACGCTGTCGACGCTGTCGTCTACGTTGACGGTATAGTCGGTGATGGCGGGGTTAAACGCCGGCTTCAGGTCGCCGATGGAAAGCTTCAGGGCGATCAACCTGGCGTCAATCCGCGGCAGGGCGGCGTTGAATTGCGCCGCGGTGACCGAGATACAGTCTTTCACGCCGGCAGTGACCGCGACAATGGCGTCAGCGTCGCGCCGCGAGCAGACAAAATGGGCGCGGCGGCCAACCGCGTCAACCATGTCTCTCCTTTGACCGGGGTCCAGGGTCGGCAGTATGGCGTCAAAGATACCGGTGGGCAGTCCGTCATTCGACTTGAAAGGACTGCGGGACAAACGCAAAACCTGCAGCCGCAAGCCGGCAAACATGCCGGCATCGAGTCTGGTGAGCGCGTTTGATTCCAGATCCAGACTGTCGAGCGCCGTCAAGCCGGCAAACACCTTGGCGGGCAGTGTGGACAGCGCGTTGTCTTTCAAATTCAACGTCCGCAGCCCCGACAAGCCGGCAAAATCGCCGCTTTGCAGCGACGTGATGCGCGCCTTCTCCAGGTCAAGGGTCGTCACCCTGCCGAGGCCGGTCACACGCATGCAGTCGCGGCCATCCAGGGCGTCGAGAATCGCGTCCCGCACCGCCGCCGTGCGGGCGCATATATTGACGGCGACGGCGGCGGTGGCGGTAATCCCCACCGCGTAGCGGGTCGTCAGCGCGGCATCACCGTTGTACCCGGATGCCAGTATGCGTACGGACAGCGTGGCGTCGCCGTTAAAGGCCGTGCCATCATATGCCAGCGTCAGCGTGGCGCGATTTTTTTTGGTGCGGGTCGCCCGGCTCACCGTCACCTCTCCGGGCACGGTATCGACCGGCACGAAGTCGCCCACCTCCAGCCCGTCGTCTACGTATTCTCCGCCCGACAGCATCACTGTCACCGTGGCACCGTCCAGGTTCGCTTCGGTCAGCGGCATCGGGGCGGCCAGCCGGGCGGTCGCCGACGACTCCTGCCCACGGGTGACGTCGAGGGTATAGGTCTTCGTGGTGCGGGTGTCGGCGGCGGTGACGACGATGGTAATGGTCGTCGTCATGTCCGGGGCCAGTGCAATCCTCTGGCTGTTGCGACCGCTGTCCACCGAGACGCCGTTGACGGTAATGGTGGCACCGCTCCGGGTGACGGTCGGCTTGACGTAGGTGGTTTTGGTCGAGCTGCGGGTGCTGATGGCATAGGAGGTGATGGCGGAGTTAAACCGCGGTTGCAGGTGGCCGTGGCCGTGGCCGGGGCCGTGGCCGTGACCGGGGCCGGGACCGTGGCCGGGGCCATGGCCGTGGTCGTCGTCGTCGTCATCGTCGTCATCGTCGTTGTCGTCATCGTCGTTGTCGTCATCGTCGTCGTCGTCATCGTCGTGGCCGTGACCGGGGCCGTGGCCGTGGCCGTTGCTCAGGCCGGAGCCGAGACCCAGGGTGCGCAACGTGGCGTCAACCTCCGGGAGGGCGGCGTTGTATTGTGCGGCGGTGATTCTCAGGCAGTCGGTGACGGCGGCGGTGGCGGCGACAATGGCATCAGCGGCGTTACGGGAGCAGACAAAATGGGCGCGGCGGGCGGTGGTGTCAACCACGAAGGCGGCTCCAATAACGCCCAGGGTATCGAGCACCCCGTCAAAGATACCGGCCGGCAGGCCGGTGCGCGCCGTCAACGGGTTGCCGTCCAGGCGCAACGTGCGCAGCACCCCCAGGCCGGTAAACACGCCGGTTGGCAACGTGCCGAGATCGTTGTCATCCAAACGCAAACTGCGCAGCGCCCTCAGGCCGGCAAACACGCCGGCGGGCAGCTCGACGATATCGTTGTCGCTCAAATTCAAAATCTCAAGCTCCGTCAAGTCGGCAAACACGTCGGCCGGCAGTGTGCTGAAGTCGTTGTCGCTTAAATTTAACGCCGTCAGATCCGGCAAGCCGGCCAGATCGCTTTTGCGCAGCACGGAGAGGCCCTGGCCTGACAGATCAAGGGTCGTCCCTGTCTGCCCCGACACGCCGGCAACATCGCCGCTGCCCTGCGGAGAGGGTCTTTTACCCGACAGATCAAGGCGCTTTATCGACCGCAGTTGCGCCACCGTCACATTGGTACAGTCGCTGGCAACGGGGCGGATGGTGACGAGGATGGCGTCCCGTACCCACGGCGTGCGGGCGCATAGATTCATGCCGGCGCTGGCGGTAATCGGGATGGTGGCGGCTGGCAGGTCGTCGGTGCCGGTGTGGCCGGCGGCCAGCACGGTGACCGACAGCGTGCCGTCGTCGGTGATGTCCACGTTGTCATACGCCAGCGTCAGCGTGGCGGTGGTGGCGTTGTCGCGGGTGACGGCGACGATGGTCACGGCGCCGTCAATGTCCTCGGTCAGCCTGAAGTGGGTCGCCGCCGGTGCGGCAATCACGTATTGGGTGTTGGACAGCGTGACGGTGACCGTCGGCGACGGTGAGGCGAACAGGCCGGCTTCGGTCAGCGGGCCGACCAGGATGGCTGCGGTGGGGTTGAGCTGCGCGCGCGCGGTGGTCAATGGTGCGGCGGAGATGCGGAGGCAGTCGCTCACGCCGGCGGCGGCGACAATGGCATCAACGTCATCCCGGAAGCAGACAAAATGGGCGCGGCGGACGGTGGCGTCAACCAGGAAGTCGTTGCCAATCTCGCCCAGGGTATCGAGCACCGCGTCAAAGACACCGGCGGGCAGGCCGGTGCCCGGCGTGAACGCGTTGCCGTCCAGACGCAACGTACGCAGCACCCCCAGGCCGGCAAACACGCCGGCGGGCAGTGCGACGAGGTCGTTGCCGCTCAAATTCAACGTCTCAAGCGCCGTCAGGCTGGTAAAACTGCCGGCGGGCAGTGTGCTGAAGTTGTTGTTGCTCAAATTCAACCCGGTCAGATACGACAAGCCGACCAGATCGCTTTTGCGCAGCACGGAGAGGCCTTGAGCCGACAGATCCAGGGTCGTCTCTGTTTGCCCCGACGCGCCGGCAACACCGCCGCTGTGCTGCCCGGCGGCGCTTTGCCCTGACAGATCCAGGGTCGTCACCGATTGCAGTTGCGCCGCCGTCACATTGGTACAGTCGCTGGCAGGGGGGCGGATGGCGGCGAGGATGACACCCCGCACCTGCGGCGTGCGGTCGCATATATTCATGCCGGCACTGGCGGTAATCGGGATGGTGGCGGTTGGCAGCTCGTCGGTGCCGGTGTGGCCGGCGGCCAGCACGGTGACCGACAGCGTGCCGTCGTCGGTGATGTCCACGTTGTCATACGCCAGCGTCAGCGTGGCGGTGGTGGCGTCGTCGCGGGTGACGTCGGCGATGGTCACGGCGCCGTCAATGTCCTCGACCAGTCTGAAGTGGGCCGCCGCCAGCCCGGCAGTCACGTATTGGGTTTTGGGCAGCGTGACGGTGACCGTCGGCAGCGGTAGGGCGAACAGGCTGGCTTCGGTCAGCGTGCCGGTCAGCCGGGCCAAGGCGGAGTCTATCTGCGCGATGGCGGTGGTCAATTGCGCGGCGCTGATTCTCAGGCAGTCGCTCACGCCGGCGGTGACGGCGACAATAGCCGCAGCGTCGTCCCGGGAGCAGACAAAATGGGCGCGGCGGACGGTGTCGTCAACCAGGAAGCCGGTTCCAATCTCGCCCAGGGTAGCGAGCACCGCGTCAAAGACACCGGCCGGCAGGCCGGTGCGCGGCGTGAACACGTTGCCGCCCAAATGCAACGTACGCAGCGCCCCCAGGCTGGCAAACACGTCGGCGGGCAGTGTGCTGAGGTTGTTGTTGCTCACATTCAACCCCGTCAGGTCCGACAAGCCGGCCAGATCGCTGCTTGCCAGCATAGAGAGGCCCTGACCTGACAGATCAAGGGTCGTCTCCGCCTGCCCCGACACGCCGGCAGCACCGCCGCTTCCCTGCGGAGAGGGTTTTCTACCCGACAGATCAAGGAACCTTATCGACAGCAGTTGCGCCGCCGTCACATTGGTACAGTCGCTGGCAGGGGGGTTGACGGAGATGAGGATGGCATCCCGCACCCACGGCGTGCGGCCGCAGATGTTCATCGCGGCGCTGGCGGTAATCGGGATGGTGGCGGTTGGCAGCTCGTCGGTGCCGGTGTGGCCGGCGGCCAGCACGGTGACCGACAGCGTGCCGTCACCGATGATGTCCACGTCGTCATACGCCAGCGTCAGCGTGGCCGTTGTGGCGGCGTCGCGGGTGGCGCCGGTGATGGTCACGGTGCCGTCAATGTCCTCGGTCAGCCCGAAATGGGCCGCCGCCAGCCCGGTCACGTATTGGGTGTTGACCAGTGTGACGGTAACGGTCGGCGTTGAGGCGAACAGGTCGGCTTCGGTCAGCGGGCCGGTCAGCAGGGCCCGGGTGGGATCTATCTGCGCGATGGCGGCGGTCAATTGCGCAGCGCTGATTCTCAGGCAGTCGCTCACGCCGGCGGTGACGACGAGAATAGCCGCAACGTCGTTTCGGGAGCAGACAAAATGGGCCCGGCGGACGGTGTCGTCAACAAAGAAGTCGTTTCCAATCTCGCCCAGGGTAGCGAGCACATCGTCAAAGATACCGGCCGGCAGGCCGGTGCCCGGCGTGAACACGTTGCCGTTCATACGCAACTTACGAAGCGCCCCCAGGCCGTTAAAAATATTGGCGGGCAGTGTGGCGAGTTGGCTGTAACTCAAAGTCAACTTAACAAGCTCCGTCAGGCCGTCAAAGAGTTCGGCATCAAGGGAGGTGAAGTAGTTGCCGGTCAAACGCAACTGATTGAGCTCCGACAAGCCATCAAAAATGTCGACGGGCAGTGTGGTGAGTGCGTTGTAATCCAAACGCAAATCAACAAGCTTCGTCAGGCCGTCAAAGAGTTCGGGATCGAGGGAGGTGATGTAGCTGCCGCCCAAATCCAATATCTGAAGCGCCGTCAGGCCATCAAGGAATTCAGGCTCAAAAGAGGTGAGGTCGTTGCCACTCACATTCAAATCCTGAAGCGCCGTCAGGCCGTTAAAAATGCCGTCAGGCAATGTTTCGATGCGGTTTGAACTCAAATTCAGAAAGTCCAGTCTGGGCAAGCCGGCAAAATCGCCGCGTTGCAACGCGGTGATGCGCTGCTTACGCAGATTAAGGCGCGTAATCGTACCCAGATCACCCACACTCGTACAGTCGCTGGCAGAGGACACCGCGAGAATCGCATCCCGCACCTGCGGCGTGCGACCGCAGATATTCGTGCCGGGGCTGGCGGTAATCGGCACGGTGTTGGTCGTCAGCGCGCCGGTGTCGGTATGCCCGGCGGCCGCTACCGTCACGGACAATTCGCCGTTGACGATGATGTCATTGGTGGTATACGCCAGCATCAGCGTGACCATCGTGTCGTTGCTGCGGGTGAAACCGGTCACGCTCACGCTCCCGGGCAAGGTGTCCGTCACGCTGAAGTCGCCCAGCTTCAAGTCGCCATTGGCGGCATATTCGGTGTCTGCCAGCGTCACCACCACCGTCGGCGCCGGGCCGGCGAGCAGGCTGGCCTCGGTCAGGGCCGTCGAGGCGGCCAGCGTGGCCGCAGGCACCACGCGGGTGACGGTGACGGTGTAGGTTGCCATGGTGACGGCGTCGGCGGCGGTTACCACCACGGTAATCGGCACCGCCGTGCCCGGCGTCAGGGCAATCGCGTTACTCGCGCTGTTGCTGGCTACGTTGTCGCCGTTGACGGCAATGGTGGCGCCGCTCCGGGTGGCGGTCGGGGTGACGGTCACGGTGTCGACGCGGCCGGCCACGGTGACGGCATAGTCGGGAATAGCGGGGTCAAACGCCGGCTCCAGGTCGCCGACGGAAATCATCAGGGCGCTCAGGGTGGCGTCAACCAGCGGGATGGCAGGGGTTAATTGCGCGGCGCTGACTTTCAGGCAGTCGGTCACGCCGACGACGGCGGCAATGGCAGCGGCGTCGTCCCGCGAGCAGACAAAATGGGCGCCGCGGACGACATCGTCAATCAGGAAATCGACTCCAATCTCGCCCAGGGTATTCAACACATCGTCAAAAATACCGACCGGCAGACCGGTGCTCGACGTGAACCCGTTGTCGGCCAAACGCAACACCTGTAGCCTGCCCAGGCCGTTAAAAATATTGGCCGGCAGTGTGGTGAGGCGGTTGCCGTTCAAATACACCTGTTTCAACGCCGACAAGCCAGCAAAAATGTCGGCCGGCAGCGCGGTGAGGCCGTTGAAATCCAAACGCAACGTAAGCAGCTTCGTCAGGCCGTCAAAGAGTTCGGGATCGAGGGCGGTGAATGCGTTGACGCCCAGATCCAACACCTGAAGCGCCGTCAGGTCGTCAAAGTGTTCGGGCTCGAGGAGGGTGAGTTCGTTGTCGTTCAAGTCCAACGTCTGAAGCGCCGTCAGGCGGTTAAAAATGCCGGCCGGCAGTGTTGCAATGCGGTTTGAGGACAAACCCAGAAGGTCAAGCCGCGACAAACCGGCAAAATCGTCGGGTTGCAACGCGACGATGCGCTTCCTGAACAGATCAAGCTGCGTAATCGTACCCAGATCACCCACGCTCGCACATTCGTCGGCAACCGACTCAGCGAGAATCGCCTCCTGCACCTGCGCCGTGCGGTCGCAGATATTCGTGCCGGGGCTGGCGGTAATCGACACGGTGTTGGTCGTCAGGGCACCGGTATCGGGTCTATTGTGCCCGGCGGCCGCCACCGTCACGGACAAGGTGCCGTCGACCAGGATGTCATTGGTGGTATACGCCAGCGTCAGCGTGACCATGGTGTCGTTGCTGCGGGTGAAACCGGTCACGCTCACGCTCCCGGGCAGGGTGTCCGTCAGCCTGAAGTCGCCCGGCTTCAGTGCGTCAGCGGCGGCATATTCGCTGTCCACCAGTGTCACCGTCACCGTCGGCGCCGGGTCGGCGAGCAGGCTGGCCTCGGTCAGGGTGGTCGAGGCGGCCAGCGTGGCCACCGGCAGCGCGTGGGTGACCGTGACGGTGTAGGTTGCCGTGGTGACGGCGTCGGCGGCGGTTACCACCAGGGTAATCGGCACCGCCGTGCCCAGCGTCAGGGCAATCGCGTGACTCGCGCTGCCGTTGTCCACAGTACTGCCGTTGACGGTAATGGTCGCGCCGCTCTGGCTGGCGGTCGGCGTCACCATCACGCTGTCGACGCCGAAGGCGACCGCAACGGCATAGGCGCTGGTGTCGCGGTCAAACGCCGGCTCCAGAGTGCCGGCGGAAATCATCAGGTCGCTCAACGTGGCATCCATCGGCGCGATGGCGATGTTTAATTGCGCGACGCTGATTCTCAGGCAGTCGCTGACGCCGGCGGTGGCGGCGACAATGGCGGCGACGTCGTCCCGCGAGCAGATAAAATGGGCATCGCGGACGACCTCGTCAACCAGAAAGTCGGCTCCAATCTCGCCCAGGGTATCCAACACGTCGTCAAAAATACCGGCCGGCAGACCGCTGCCCGCCGTGAACAGGTTGCTGCGCAAATCCAGCACGCGCAGCATCGACAAGTCGGCAAAAATACCGGCATCAAATGTGGCGTGTCGGTTGCCGAGCAATTGCAACCGGGTAAGCGCCGACAGGCCGGCAAAAATACCGGCCCCCAGTTCGAGGTTGTAGTTGCCGGACAAATCCAAAACCGTCAGTGCCGACAGGCCGGCAAAAATGTCGGTGGGCAGGGTGGTGAAGCGGTTGAATTGCAATTCCAACGTCTCCAGCGCCGACAGGCCGGCAAAATCGCCGCTTTGCAAGCGACTCTGACCGGTCAAATCAAGGCGCGTAATCGTACCCAGATCCCCCACGCTCGTGCATTCGTCGGCAGCGGACATGGCGAGAATCGTCTCCCGCACCTGCGCCGTGCGACCGCAGATATTCGTGCCGGTGCTGACGGTAATCGGCACCGTATTGGTCGTCAGCGCGCCGATGTCGAGGTGCCCGCTGGCCGCTACCGTCACGGACAATTCGCCGGCGGCGAGGATGTCCTCGGTGGCGGCCAGCGTCAACGCGACCGTCGTGTCGCTGGTGCGGGTAACGCCGGCCACGCTCACTGCCCCGGCCAGAGTGCCCGTCACGCTGAAGTCGCCCGGCCTCAGGTCGCCATCGGCGGCATATTCGCTGTGCGCCAGCGTCACGGTCACCGTCGGCGCCGTGGCGGCAAACAGGCTGGCCTCGGTCAGGGCCGGCGAGGCGGTCAGCGTGGCCGTTGGCGGCGGCGCATGGGTGACGGTGACGGTGTAGGTTGTCGTGAGGCCGGTGGCGGCGGCGGTTACCACAATGGGTATCGGCACCGCCGTGCCCCGCGTCAGGGCAATCGCGTTACTTGCGCTGGCGCTGTCCACATTACTGTCGTTGACGGTAATGGTCGCGTCGCTCTGGCTGGCGGTCGGGGTGACGGTCACGGTGTCGACACGGTTGGCCACGGTGACGGCATAGTCGAACAGGTCGGGGTCAAACGCCGGCTCCAGGTCGCCGGCGGACATCATCAACTCGCTCAGCGTGGCGGCAGCAATCAGCGGGATGGCGGTGCTTAATTGCGTCGAGGTCACTCTTAAGCAATCGTCCACGTCGGCGGTGGCCTCCACAATCCACATGAAGTCGGGCCGTGAGCAGACAAAATGGGCCTGGCGACCAGTGCCGTCAACAAAGAAGCTGCTCAGGGCACCAATCGGGCCCAGGGTATCGAGCACATCATCAAAGATACCGGTGGGCAGTCCGATACCCGGCGTGAACGGGTTGTCCTCCAAAAACAAAGCCGCCAGCTTATCCAGGCCGTTAAAAATATTGGCGGGCAGTGTGGTGAGTCGGTTGCGCTCCAAATACAACTCAACCAGCGCCGTCGTATTGTCAAACAGGCCGGCCTCAAGGGTGGTGAAAAGATTGTCGCTCAAATACAACTGCTTCAGCTTCGGCAAACCATTAAACATGTCGGCCGGCAGGGTGGCGAAGCGGTTGCCATTCAACTGCAAAATCGTCAGCGCCGACAAGTTATCAAAAATGTTGTCAGGCAGTGTTTCGAAGCGGCTCATATCCAACCGCAACTCCCGCAGCGCCGACAAGTCATCAAAAATATTGTCCGGCAGTGTTTCGAGGCGGTTTGAATTCAAACCCAGAAAGTCAAGCCGCGACAAGCCGGCAAAATCGCCGCGTTGCAATCCGCCAGCGAGGTCAAGGTTTTGAGCAACGAAATCAAGGCGTGTGATCGTACCCAAATCACCCACACGCGCACATTCGCTGGCAGCGGACACAGCGAGAATCGCGTACTGCACCGACTCCGTGCGGGCGCAGATATTCGTGCCGGGGCTGGCGGTAATCGGCACGGTGTTGGTCGGCAAGACGCCGGTGTCGGTGTGCCCGCTGGCCGCTACCGTCACGGACAATGTGCCGTCGACCAGGATGTCAGTGGTGGTATACGCCAGCGTCAACGTGACCAGCGTGTCGTTGTTGCGGGTGAAACCGGTCACGCTCACGCTCCCGGGCAGGGTGTCCGTCACGCTGAAGTCGCCCAGCATCAGGGCGTCATCGGCTGCATATTCGCTGTCCGCCAGCGTCACCGTCACCGTCGGCGCCGGGTCGGCGAGCAGGTTGGCCTCGGTCAGGGCCGTCGAGGCGACCAGCGTGGCCACCGGCATCGGGCGGGTGACGGTGACGGTGTAGGTTGCCGTGATGCCGGTGTCGGCGGCGGTTACCACAATGGCAATCGGCAGCGCAGTGCCCGGCGCCAGGGCAATCGCGTTACTCGCGCTGTTGCTGGCTACGCTGTCATCGTTGACGGTAATGGTGGCGCCGCTCTGGCTGGCGGTCGGGGTGACGGTCACGGTGTCGATATGGCTGGCCACGGTGACGGCATAGTCGGGAATAGCGGGGTCAAACGCCGGCTCCAGGTCGCCGGCGGAAATCATCAGCTCGCTCAGCGTGGCGGCAGCAATCAGCGGGAGGGCGGTGCTTAATTGCGCCGAGGTCATTCTTACGCAATCGTCCACGGCGGCGGTGGCCTCCACAATCCGCATGAAGTCGGGCCGTGAGCAGACAAAATGGGCGTCACGGACGGTGTCGTCAACCAGGAAGTCGTCTCCAATGTCGCCCAGGGTATCGAGCACGTCGTCAAAGAGTCCGGCCGGCAGGCCGGTGCCCGGCGTGAACGGGTTGTCGTGCACAGTCAAACTCGTTAGCTTATTCAAGCCGTTAAAAATATTGGCGGGCAGGGTGGTGAGGCGGTTTCTGTTCAACTGCAACCGCCCAAGCGCCGACAGGCCAGCAAAAATGCCGGGCGGCAGGGTTGCGAAGCGGTTGCCATTCAACCGCAACTCCTGCAACGCCGACAAGCCGTTAAAAATGTTGGGTGGCAGTGTTTCCAGGTCGTTTCTTTCCAAATACAACATCTGAAGCGCCGTCAGGCCGTTAAAGAGCCCGGACTCAAGGGAGCCGAGGGAGGTGTCTTGCAACTCCAACTTCGTCAGCGCCGACAAGCCGTTAAAAATGTTGGCCGGCAGTGTTTCGAGCGGGTTGGCGTACAACTGCAAAACCTGAAGCGCCGTCAGGCCGTTAAACAGGTTGGCCGGCAGTGTGACCAGGCGGTTGAAATCCATCTGCAGCGTCTGAAGCGCCGACAGGCCGTTAAAAATGCCGTCAGGCAGTACTTCGAGGCGGTTTGAAGCCAAACCCAGCCAGTTCAGCCTGGACAAGCCGGCAAAATCGCCTCGGTGCAACGCAGTGATGCCCCGACCGAACAACTTAAGGTGCACAATCGTACCCAAATCACCCACATTGGTGCAGCCGCTGGCAGAGGACGCAATGAGAATCTTATCCCGCACCTCTGGCGTGCGGTCGCAGATATTCGTGCCGGGGCTGGCGGTAATCGGCACGGTGTTGGTCGTCAGGGCGTCGCTATCGGAGCCATTGTACCCGGTGGCCGCCACCGTCACGGACAATGTGCCGTCGACCAGGATGTCAGTGGTGGTATACGCCAGCGTCAACGTGACCAGCGTGTCGTTGTTGCGGGTGAAATCGATCACGCTCACGCTCCCGGGCAGGGTGTCCGTCAGCGTGAAGTCGCCCAGCTTCAGGTCGCCATCGGCGGCATATTCGCTGTCCGCCAGCGCCACCGTCACCGTCGGCACCGGGTCGGCGAGCAGGTTGGCCTCGGTCAGGGCCGTCGAGGCGATCAGCGTGGCCGCAAGTATCTCGCGGGTGACGGTGACGGTGTAGGTTGCCATGGTGACGGAGTCTTCGGCGGTTACCACCATGGTAATCGGCACCCCGATGCCCGGCGTCAGGGCAATCGCGTTACTCGCGCTGCCGCTGTTCACATTACTGCCGTTGACGGCAATGGTGGCGCCGCTCTGGGTGGCGGTTGGGGTGACGGCCACGGTGTCGACGCTGCCAGCCACGCTGACGGCATAGTCGAACAGGTCGGGGTCAAACGCCGGCTTCAGCTCACCGACGGAAACCATCAGGGCGCTCAGGGTGGCGTCAACCAGCGGGAGGGCAGGGGTTAATTGCGCGGCGCTGATGCTCAGGCAGTCGGTCACGCCGGCGGTGATGGCGACAATGGCGTCAGCGTCGTCCCGCGAGCAGACAAAATGGGCGTCGCGGACGACATCGTCAACCAGAAAGTCGACTCCAATCTCGCCCAGGACATGCAATGCGCGGTCAAAAATACCGGTCGGCAGACCGGTGCCCGGCGTGAACAGGTTGCCGACCAAATGCAACTTCTGTAGCTTGTCCAGACGATTAAAAATATTGGCGGGCAACGTGGTGAGGCGGTTGTAATCCAAACGCAACTCAAGCAGCCTCGTCGGACCGTCAAACAGTTCGGGCTCGAGGAGGGTGAATGTGTTGTCGCTCAAATCCAACATCTGAAGCGCCGTCAGGCCGTTAAAGAGTTCGGGCTTGAGGGAGGTGAGTGCGTTGCCGCTCAAACCCAACACCTGAAGCGCCGTCAGACCGTTAAAAATGTCGGCCGGCAGTGTTTCGATGCGGTTTGAGGACAAATTCAGCGTGTCAAGCCGCGACAAACCGGCAAAATCGCCGCGTTGCAACACGGCGATGCGCTTCCTGAACAGATCAAGCTGCGTAATCGTACCCAAATCACCCACACGCGTACATTCGCCGGCAACGGACGCAGCGAGAATCGCCTCCTGCACCTGCGCCGTGCGGTCGCAGATATTCGTGCCGGGGCTGGCGATAATCGGCACGGTGTTGGTCGGCAGCGCGCCGATGTCGGTGTGCCCGGAGGCCGCCACCGTCACGGACAATGTGCCGTTGATGGTGATGTCATCGGTGGTATACGCCAGCGTCAGCGTGACCAGCGTGTCATTGTTGCGGGTGAAACCGGTCACGCTCACGCTCCCGGGCAGGGTGTCCGTCAGCGTGAAGTCGCCCGGCTTCAGGTCGTCAGCGGCGGCATATTCGCTGTCCGCCAGCGTCACCGTCACCGTCGGCGCCGGGTCGGCGAGCAGGTTGGCCTCGGTCAGGGTGGTCGAGGTGGCCAGCGTGGCCACCGGCATCGCGTGGGTGACGGTGACGGTGTAGGTTGCCGTGGTGACGGTGTCTGTGGCGGTTACCGCCATGGTAATCGGCACCGCCGTGCCCAGCGTCAGGGCAATCGCGTTACTCGCGCTGTTGCTGGCTACGCGGTCACCGTTGACGGCAATGGTGGCGCCGCTCTGGCTGGCGGTCGGGGTGACGGTCACGGTTTCGACGCTGCCGGCCACGGTGACGGCATAGTGGGTGATGGCGGGGTCAAACGCCGGCTCCAGGCTGCCGGCGGAAATCATCAGGTCGCTCAACGTGGCATCCATCGGCGCGATGGCGATGTTTAATTGCGCGACGCTGATTCTCAGGCAGTCGCTGACGCCGGCGGTGGCGGCGACAATGGCGGCGACGTCGTCCCGCGAGCAGATAAAATGGGCATCGCGGACGACCTCGTCAACCAGAAAGTCGGCTCCAATCTCGCCCAGGGTATCCAACACGTCGTCAAAAATACCGGCCGGCAGACCGCTGCCCGGCGTGAAAAGGTTGCTGCGCAAATCCAGCACGCGCAGCATCGACAAGTCGGCAAAAATGCCGGCATCAAACGTGGCGTGTCGGTTGCCGGGCAATTGCAACCGGGTAAGCGCCGACAGGCCGGCAAAAATACCGGCCTCCAGTTCGAGGTTGTAGTTGCCGGACAAATCCAAAACCGTCAGCGCCGACAGGCCGGCAAAAATGTTGGTGGGCAGGGTGGTGAAGCTGTTGAATCGCAACTCCAACGTCTCAAGCGCCGACAGGCCGGCAAAATCGCCGCTTTGCAAGCCACTCTGACCGGTCAAATCAAGGCGCGTAATCGTACCCAGATCCCCCACGCTGGTGCATTCGCCGGCAGCGGACATGGCGAGAATCGCCGCCCGCACCTGCGCCGTGCGAGCGCAGATATTCGTGCCGGTGCTGACGGTAATCGGCACGGTATTGGTCGGCAAGACGCCGGTGTCGGTGTGCCCGCTGGCCGCCACCGTCACGGACAATGTGCCGTTGACCAGGATGTCAGTGGTGGTATACGCCAGCGTCAACGTGGCCAGCGTGTCGTGGTTGCGGGTGAAACCGCTCACGCTCACGCTCCCGGCCAGGCTGTCCGTCACGCTGAAGTCGTCCAGCTTCAGGTCGCCATCGGCTGCATATTCGGTGTCCGCCAGCATCACGGTCACCGTCGGCGCCGGGTCGGCAAACAGGCTGGCCTCGGTCAGGGGCGTCGAGGCGGCCAGCGTGGCCACCGGCATCGGGCGGGTGACGGTGACGGTGTAGGTTGTCGTGAGGCCGGTGTCGGCGGCGGTTACCACAATGGCAATCGGCAGCGCAGTGCCCGGCGCCAGGGCAATCGCGTTACTCGCGCTGTTGCTGGCTACGCTGTCACCGTTGACGGTAATGGTCGCTCTGCTCTGGCTGGCGGTCGGGGTGACGGTCACGGTGTCGATATGTCTGGCCACGGTGACGGCATAGTCGAACAGGTCGGGGTCAAACGCCGGCTCCAGGTCGCCGGCGGAAATCATCAGCTCGCTCAGCGTGGCGGCAGCAATCAGCGGGAGGGCGGTGCTTAATTGTGTCGAGGTCATTCTTACGCAATCGTCCACGGCGGCGGTGGCCTCCACAATCCGCATGAAGTCGGGCCGTGAGCAGACAAAATGGGCGTCACGGACGGCCTGGTCAATATTAAAGAAGTCGTCTTCGGGGTCGTTAATCTTGCCCAGAGTATCGAGTACATCGTCAAAGACACCGGCGGGCAGTCCGGTTTCCGGCGTGAACGGGTTACCGTCCAATGCCAACGTGCTTAGCATATTCAGGCCGTTAAAAATATTGACGGGCAGGGTGGTGAGTCGGTTCTTTCCCAACAGCAACCCGGCAAGCCCCGTCGAGTCGTCAAAGAGTTCGGCCTCAAGGGAGGAGAGGCGGTTCCTGGTCAAAAACAAACTCCCAAGCGCCGACAAGCCATCAAAAATGCCGGTTGGCAGTGTTTCGAATAAGTTGTTGTTCAACTCCAACTGCTCAAGCGCCGACAAGCCAGCAAAAATGTCGGACGGCAGTGTTGCGAAGCGGTTGCCTCCCAACCGCAACTCCCGCAGCGCCGACAAGCCAGCAAAAATATCGGACGGCAGTGTTTCGAAGCGGTTGTTGTTCAAATACAACTCTTGAAGCGCCGACAGGCCGTCAAAGAGTCCGGACTCAATGGAGCCGAGGGGGGTGTTGTATAGCCACAACTGCTCAAGCGCCGACAAGCCGTTAAAAATGTTGATCGGCAGTATTTCGAGGGGGTTGTTAAGCAACCGCAAACCCTTCAGCGCCGACAGGCCGTTAAAAATGTCGACCGGCAGTGTGACCAGGCGGTTGAACTCCAAATGCAACATCCGAAGCGCCGTCAGGCCGTTAAAAATGCCGTCAGGCAGTGTTTCGAGGCGGCTTGACCCTAAACCCAGAAAGTCCAGCCTCGACAAACCGGCAAAATCGCCGCGTTGCAACGAGATGACCTCCTGACCGAGTATATCAATGTGCGTAATCGTACCCAAATCACCCACACTCGTACATTCGCTGGCAGTGGACTGCCGGAGAATCTCATCCCGCACCCGCGGCGTGCGGTCGCAGATGTTCGTGCCGGGGCTGGCGGTAATTGACACGGTGTTGGTCGTCAAGGTGCCGGTATCGGGTCTATTGTGCCCGGAGGCCGCCACCGTCACGGACAATGTGCCATCGACCAGGATGTCATCGGTGGTATACGCCAGCGTCAGCGTGACCATCGTGTCGTCGTTACGGGTGAAATCGGTCACGCTCACGCTCCCGGGCAGGGTGTCCGTCAGCGTGAAGTCGCCCGGCTTCAGTGCGTCAGCGGCGGCATATTCGCTGTCCACCAGCGTCACCGTCACCGTCGGCGCCGGGTCGGCGAGCAGGTTGGCCTCGGTCAGGGTGGTCGAGGCGGCCAGCGTGGCCACCGGCAGCGCGTGGGTGACGGTGACGGTGTAGGTTGCCGTGGTGACGGTGTCGGCGGCGGTTACCACCATGGTAATCAACACCTCCGTGCCCAGCGTCAGGGCAATCGCGTTACTCGTGCTGCCGCTGTCCACAGTACTGCCGTTGACGGTAATGCTCGCGTCGCTCTGGCTGGCGGTCGGCGTCACCATCACGCTATCGACGCCGAAGGCTACCGCAACGGCATAGGCGCTGGTGTCGCGGTCAAACGCCGGCTCCAGGCTGCCGGCGGAAATCATCAGGTCGCTCAACGTGGCATCCATCGGCGCGAGGGCGGTGTTTAATTGCGCGACGCTGATTCTCAGGCAGTCGTCCACCTCGGCGGTGGCCTCCACAATCCGCATGAAGTCGGGCCGTGAGCAGACAAAATGGGCTCGGCGGACGGTGTCGTCAACCGTGAAGTTGACGGGGCCAATGCGCCTCAGGGTGGCGAGCACCCCGGCAAAAATACCGGCGGGCAGACCGGTGCGCGCCGCGAACAGGTTGCCGGTCAAATTCAACCCCTGAAGCGCCGTCAGGCCGTCAAAAATGGTGGCGGGCAGTGCGGTGAGCCGGTTGTTTTGCAAATTCAACTCCAGCAGCCCGGTCAGGCTGTTAAACAGGTCGGTCTGGAAGAAGGCGAGCCGATTGCCCTGCAAATGCAACAACTGAAGCGCCGCCAGGTCGCTAAAAATGGCGTCAGGCAGCGTCTCGAGGCTGTTTGCCGACAAATCCAGGGATTGAAGCCCCGACAAGCCGGCAAAATCGCCGCGCCGCAATCCATTGGTGACCTGACCGGTCAGATCAAGGCGCGGAATCGTACCCAAATCACCCACACTGGTACATTCGCCGGCAGCGGATACAGCGAGAATCGCCTCCCGCACCTGCGCCGTGCGGCCGCAGATATTCGTGCCGAAGCTGGCGACAATCGGCAGCGTGTTGGTTGCCAGGGCGCCGATATCGGGTCTATTGTGCCCGGCGGTCGCTACGGTCACGGACCATTCGCCGTTGGTGGTGATGTCCCGGTTGGTGTACGCCAGCGTCAGTGTGGCCTCGGTATCGCTGGCGCGGTTGACGTCGACCACGCTCACGGTGCCGGCGACGTCCTCGGTCAGCACGAAGTGGGCCGGAAGCAGCCCGGACACGTATTCGGCGTTGACCAGCGTCACCGTTACCGTCGGCACCGTGGTGGTGAACAGGTTGGCTTCGGTCAGCCTGCCGAACAGCGTGGCCGTCGGCGTCGGGCGGTGAATCTGGATGGTGAAATCAAGCGTGCTGAAATCGGTAAGGTTGGTGTCGGAGTCGTGCACAATGTATTCGTACTCGATGGCGGCCTGCACGCTTCCGGCCGCCGGGGTGCCGGAGAGGGTGCGCGTCACCGAGTCGAAGTGCAAGCCGTCTGGCAGCGGCGGCTTAATGGAATACCGCAGCGGCGGGGCGGTACCGAATGCCTCCGGCAGGATGACGGCGCCGATGTCCCTGTCCACCCTGTAGACCTGGGCGGGGATGCTGGACACGCTGCTGAACATGGGTGTGAACCGGCCAAGATAACCGAAAATCTCAATCGTGAAGGCCAGCGTGCCGGTGTCGGTGGTGGCGGTATTCGTGTCGCTGTCGCTCACAGTATAGGTGTAGGTCGTGGGGCCTTCCGCGGTTCCGCTCGGGGTGCCGGACAGGGTGCGCCCGGTCAAGGTCAGGCCCGCGGGCAATGCCGGGGTGATGGTATAGGATAGCGGGCCGTCGCCGCCGGTGGCCGCCGGCAGGGTCAGCCCGGGCATCTCAAGCTGAGCCACGTACATCTGCTTGTCAATGCTGGTCGCGTCGTCGAACACCGGTGGGCCGGTGTCGGCGGGCCGGGGCACCGTCAGGACGGCGGAGAGCCCGTATAAACGGGCGGTGGAGTCACTGTGTAGAACCAGACGGCTATTGTCAATTTCTGCCCTCGCTTCACCCGATCGACCAAACTTGACGAAATTCTCCCCCAGCCGCGACACTGTTCCGACTCCCCTGGAAGTGGAGCCGGTAAAAACCTGCAGATTGCCGATGGTGAATCCGGTCGGGCTCCTCGTCTCTTGCGTGTCCCAACTGCCGTCGTAGAAGTCGTTGTAATCGTCCGCCACCTTACGACCGTTGAAGTAGAAAATCGGCACGCCGGGACCGTCTGTATTGGGGTTGGTGTTGGTGTTGTCGCGTGCATGCACGGCGACGGTGGAGACCAGTGCCGTAAAAGTGTTGTTGATGCCCGCATTCCTGAAATGGGTACGGTAGGCCTGACCCCGGACGAAGGCGTTGTAGTCGTCAATGTTGCCGCTCGTACCACTCCTGTTGGTGTTGGTGACAAACAGGATGCGGTAGGGAGCGTCAAAGGAGAGGCAGTCGGGAACGATGCCGATGAAGGTGAGCAGGCCTTTGACGGTTCTGGGCCAGATGACCGGGCCGTCGCAGGTGGTTTGGGCGATTGTCGGTGCCGGGGCAAGGGCGGCCGATAGCAGCAGCAGCGCGGCCAGCTGTTTCAGCCTGGCAGTACCATGTCGCCGGGCGTAGACGTTCGGATGTTTCGGGGTATGCTGCGGACCTGCATCGGCGCACAGCCGACGGGCACTAGCAAGATAATTTTGCATTAGGCCTTCCTCCATAAAAGCCAGACTACCAACGATATGACGTATAGCCTCCGGGCTATACTCTTTTGGCTATCTCATCCATACAAGCCAGATTACCAATACGAATTATTTACAGCCGATTTGACTATCGACGACCCGTTGTCGCCGCTCCGCCGCCAGCCGGATAACGCTCCCCCCCTCCCCTCTTCGCAGAGGCGGGCGGCACGTGCATCAGACACGACAGTCGAATTTTTCAGGGTATGCGGCGAACCGGCATCGACGCACAGCCGACGGGCACCAGCGAGACAATTTTGCATTCGGCCTTCCTCCATAAAAGCCAGATTACCAACGGTATTATTTATAGCATGCCGGGCTATGATGATTTTGGCTATATTGTCCATTAAAAGCCACATTACACGCAGTATTGCTGATCGCAGGTTTGACTATCGACGCTCAAGCGTCACCAACCCGCGCCAGCCGACCAACACGTGCCGCCGCAGAAGCGGACGGCACGTGCGCATCAGGCACGACAGTCGGATTTTTCGGGGTGGGCTGCGAACCGGCATCGACGCACAGCCGACGGGCACCAGCGAGACAATTTTGCATTCGGCCTTCCTCCATAAAAGCCAGATTACCAACGGGGTTATTTATAGCATGTCAGGCGATTATTGTTTTGGCGATAATATTCATTAAATACCACATTAGCCGCCGTATTGTGGCTAGCAGGTTTGACTATCGACCATCCGCGTCACCGACCCGCGCCAACCCGCCAACACCTGCAGCCGCAGAGGCGACACCGCGCATCAGGCGCGACAGGAAGGCACCGGCGCCGGTTGCAGCATGCGGGCCATGCCCTGCATTTGCCGCAGCATACTGACCAGGCCATTGGAGCGGCCAGGCGAGAGGTGCTGCCGCAGGCCGATGGCGTCGATGAAAAACAGCTCGGCGGACGCGACCGCCGCCGCCGGCTGTCGGCTCAGCACCCGGATCAACAGCGCAATAATGCCCTTGGTAATCACCGCGTCGCTGTCGGCGCTAAAGCGGATGCAGTCGGCCTCCACTTCGGCGTGCAGCCATACCTGACTCTGGCAGCCGGGGATCAGGCGATCGGCGGTTTTATAATCGGCCGCCATCGGCGGCAGCTTGCTGCCGAGCTCGATAATGTATTCGTATCTATCCAGCCATTGATCGAACAGCGCGAACTCATCAATGATGTCGCGCTGGATCTCGTCGATCGCCGCGGGCGCGTCGTCGGTCGGCACCGCCGGGCCGCTCACCGGCGCAACATGCCGGCGGCGTTGCCGACCGCCCGCACCAGCGCCTCGACGTCGGCGCGGTTGTTGTACAGCGCAAACGACGCGCGCACGGTGCCGGACAGCTGATAAAAATCCATCAGCGGCTGGGTGCAATGGTGGCCGGTGCGCACCGCAACGCCCTGTTGATCGAGCAGCGTGCCGACATCAAACGGGTGGCTGTCGGCGAGCACAAAAGAGAGCACGCCGACCTTGTGCCGCGCGGTGCCGATGATCTTGATGCCGTCGATGGCCAGCAACTGCCGGGTCGCGTCGTCGAGCAGGTCCTGTTCGTGCGCCCGCAGCGCCGCCGGGTCGAATCGGCTGAAATAGTCGAGGCCCACGCCGAGCCCGATGCTGCCGGCAATGTTTGGCGTGCCGGCTTCAAATTTGTGCGGCAGGGTGTTGTAGCTGGTGTGCTCAAACGTCACCCGCTCAATCATTTCACCGCCGCCTTGGTACGGCGGCATCTCGTTCAGCAGGGCCTGTTTGCCGTACAGCACGCCGACGCCGGTCGGGCCGAACACTTTATGGCCGGAAAACGCATAGAAATCGACCTCCAGCGCCTGCACATCAACCGGCATATGCGGCACCGCCTGCGCGCCGTCCAGCAATACCGGCACCACATTGCCGGGGTTGCCGTGCGCCAGCTCGATCACCTCGCGCACCGGGTTGACGCTGCCCAGCGCATTCGATACATGGGCCAGCGCCACCAGCCGGGTGCGCCGATTGAGCAGCGCGGTGAAGGCCGCGAGATCGAGCTCGCCCGCTGGATTGATCGGCGCCACTTTGAGCACCGCGCCGACCTGTTCACACAGCATCTGCCACGGCACGATATTCGAGTGGTGCTCCAGCGTGGAGACGATGATTTCATCGCCCCGACCGACAAACCGCCGGCCAAACGCGCTGGCGACCAGATTGATCGCATCGGTGGTGCCTTTGGTGAACAGCACTTCGTGGCTATGCGCCGCATTGATGAACCCGGCGATGCGGGTTCTGGCCTGCTCGTAGGCCTCGGTCGCCGCCTGGCTGAGCGTGTGCACGCCGCGATGAACGTTGGAATTTTGCTGCGTGTAGTAGTGCGCCAGCGCGTCGATCACGCACTGGGGTTTCTGCGACGACGCCGCATTGTCCAGATACACCAGCGGATGGCCGTTGACCTCGCGCTGCAACAGCGGAAATTCACGGCGGATCGCCGGCAGATTCAACATCGCATGTGGTGCGTTCATCGCGTCAGGTTGAGCAGGGCGTTAAGTCCTGGGGTTGAAGCCGATTACCTCCGGCGCCGCCGAATACACCGCACCGGACAGTGCGCCGCGCGCCGACGGCACGATGGACAATAGTAGCAAAATAGAGCGCCGGGGGATAGTCCAGTTCAGCGGCGGCACGCACCGCGCCGGGCGACGCATTAAAACGGCTTGACCACGACCAGGATAACGGTCACCGCCAGCAGCACCGCCGGCAGCTCGTTCATCCAGCGATAGAACCGATGACTGCGCCGATTGCGGTCGTGTTTGAATGCCAGCAACACACGGAAACACCAGCCGTGGTACGCCAGCAGCAGGCCGACGCAACCGAGTTTGGCGGTCAACCAGCCGCCGGCGAAGCCGTACCCCAGCCACAGCCAGACCCCGGAGACCAGCGTCAGCACCGCAGCGGGCGTCATGATGCCAAAAAACAACTTGCGCTGCATCAGCTTAAAGCGCTCGATGCCGACCGGGTCGGCCGCCTGCGCGTGGTAAACGAAGAGCCGCGGCAGATACAGCATCGCCGCCATCCAGCTGACCATGAAAATAATGTGCAGCGATTTAATCCAAAGCATGCGTCAAAGCCGTAGCGGCGGTGCCAATCAACGGCGAAGTTTACAGTGCAAACCGCGGCCAATCCAGCCTGGGGATCCGCCTACGGCGGGAGAACCGCCTACGGCGGGAATTAGGAATTAGGAATTAGGAATTAGGAATTAGGAAATCCGCCTTCGGCGGGAATTAGGAATTAGGAATTAGGAATTAGGAATGGTTGGGGGTGCAGGCCGAGGTGATGGTTGGGTTTGACGGGGTTATTGGCGATCGGCCATGTGGGCATGTTCGGTTGAATCGGGAGCGATCGGTGAACGGCAAGTTCGCGCGACACTCCCCGAACTGCGGCCGCTGACTTTCAGTTTGAAGTGCAACCCAGCCCCGTCATTCCCGCGCAAGCGGGAATCCAGTCTGGAAAAACAACGTGATGGGGCTTGATACGCCGAAAAGGAGCACAAAAAGGAGCACAGGCATTCCTGTCTGTGTTTATTTGCTTCGTGGGCAGGAATGCCCACGCTCCTTTTGGAGGTCCCGCTGGATTCCCGCTTGCGCGGGAATGACGGCTGCAAAGCAAAAAACAATCAACCAATTGCAGCCGGTTTTATACCACAACCGGTTTTAACGCCCTCTGCCCTCACTTCCGATGGTTGCCCTCCGGACTGGAAGTCAGCGACTTGTGCAGGGGGCGGTCGAGTTTGTCGTTGTTGTCGTTGGCGAGCCTGCCCTGATTCCACATGGGATGGGGGATGATGCAGGCAAAAAGGAGCACAGGCATTCCTGCCTGTGTTTATTTGCTTCGTGGGCAGGAATGCCCACGCTCCTTTTGGAGGCCCCGCTGGATTCCCGCTTGCGCGGGAAAGGCGGCTGCAAGGCAAAAAACAATCAACCAATTGCAGCCGGTTTTATACCACACCGGTTTTAACGCCCTCTGCCCTCACTTCCGATGGTTGCCCTCCGGACTGGAAGTCAGCGACTTGTGCAGGGGGCGGTCGAGTTTGTCGTTGTTGTCGTTGGCGAGCCTGCCCTGATTCCACATGGGATGGGGGATGATGCAGGCAAAAAGGAGCACAGGCATTCCTGCCTGTGTTTATTTGCTTCGTGGGCAGGAATGCCCACGCTCCTTTTGGAGGCCCCGCTGGATTCCCGCTTGCGTGGGAAAGGCGGCTGCAAGGCAAAAAACAATCAACCAATTGCAGCCGGTTTTATACCACACCGGTTTTAACGCCCTCTGCCCTCACTTCCGATGGTTGCCCTCCGGACTGGAAGTCAGCGACTTGTGCAGGGGGCGGTCGAGTTTGTCGTTGTTGTCGTTGGCGAGCCTGCCCTGATTCCACATGGGATGGGGGATGATGCAGGCAAAAAGGAGCACAGGCATTCCTGCCTGTGTTTATTTGCTTCGTGGGCAGGAATGCCCACGCTCCTTTTGGAGGCCCCGCTGGATTCCCGCTTGCGCGGGAATGACGGCTGCAAGGCAAAAAACAATCAATCAATTGCAGCCGGTTTTATACCACACCGGTTTTAACGCCCTCTGCCCTCACTTCCGATGGTTGCCCTCCGGACTGGAAGTCAGCGACTTGTGCAGGGGGCGGTCGAGTTTGTCGTTGTTGTCGTTGGCGAGCCTGCCCTGATTCCACATGGGATGGGGGATGATGCAGGCAAACTGCAGGCAAAAAGGAGCACCGGCATTCCTGCCTGTGTTTATTTGCTTCGTGGGCAGGAATGCCCACGCTCCTTTTGGAGGCCCCGCTGGATTCCCGCTTGCGCGGGAAAGACGGCTGCAAAGCAAAAAACAATCAACCAATTATTGTACTGCGAACTGAAAGTCAGCCCCTTGTCAGGGGGAGGGGGGGAAATGCGACCCCGATTTTACTCCCCCCTGACAAGGGGGTGGGGGGGTTAAGGGATTGGATTGAATGGGAGTGCGGTCTCATTGGTTTTAACCCCCCATCCCCCCTTGTCAGGGGGGTGATCATACGGTACCTGACACGCCGCGAGGCAGGCGTTGAGTTGTGCGGCGCTGATGCGCAGGCAGTCGGTGACGTCGGTGGTCGCTATGACAATCGCCGCAGCGTCGGCACGGGAGCAGACAAAATGGGCGTCGCGGACGGTTTGGTCAATCTCAAAGCGGGGGGGGTCCGGGTGTTGTAATGGGGCCCAGGGTATCCAGCACGTCGTCAAAGGTGCCGGCGGGCAGTCCGGTGTTCGCCGTGAAATCGTTGCCGAATATTCCCAAAGTATTAAGCTTCTCCAGACCGTTAAAGATGGTGGCGGGCAGGAGCTTCAGGGCGTTGTTGCCCAAACCTAAAATCTCCAGCGCCGTCAAGCCGTCAAAAATGGTGGCGGGCAGTGCCGCCAGAGCGTTGTTGCCCAAACCCAAACCCTGCAGCGCCGTCAAGCCGGCAAAAATGGTGGCGGGCAGTGCCTCCAGGTGGTTGTTGAACAAATCCAACGCCTGCAGCGCCGTCAAGCCGGCAAAATCGCCGGGTTGCAGCGAAACGATGCTTTGCCCGCCCAAATCAAGCACTGTAATGCTTGCCAGTTCGGTGATGCTCGTGCATTCGGTGGCAGAGGACTCTCTGACAATCGCATCCTGTCCGACAATCGCATCCCGCACCTGTGCCGTGCGGCCGCAGACATTGACGCCGGTGCTGGCGGTGATTGACACACTGCCGGCAGACAGGTCGCCGGGGCCGGTGTGCCCGGCAGCCGTGACCGTGACCGACAGGTCGCCGTCACCGGTGAGGTCCGCGCCGTCAAACCCCAGCGTCAACGTGGCGGTGGTGCCGTCAGCGCCGCGGTTGACGTCGTCCAGTGTGATGTCGCCCCCGGCTACGGTATCACTCACGGTGAAGCTCGCCGGCGTCAGCGTGGCCTCGTATTCGGTGTTTACCAGTGTGACCGTGACGGTCGGCGACGTACTCGCAAACAGCGCGGCTTCGGTCAGCGGCGCCGTCGCGGTCAGGGTTGCGCTGACCACAGCGTCGATGACGGTCAGCATGAACTCAAGTGTGGCGCTGTCCGGGTCGCTGGCGTCGGCATCGGTCGCCGTCAGTGTGTAGGTCGTCGGCGGCGCCGACGCCGTCGGCGTGCCGCTGATCTGGCGGTTCTCCGCATTGAATGTCAGGCCGTTCGGCAGCGCCGGCGCCAGCGTGTAGCTCAGCGGCTCGTTGCCACCGCTCGCCGCCGGTAGTTGTAGTACCGGGTCGACGGCCACGCCGACTGTGTAAATCTGCGCCGCCACTGCCGCAGTGCCAAAGCTCGGCAGTGCGTCGGTGGTGTTGTCTACCGTCTGGGCCGAGAGATCGGCGGCCCGGTTGCCGGCCAGATCCAGCAGCGGATTCGCGTCGGCAGTGTAGGTCAGCGTCACGTCATCGGTCGATACTACGGCTGCGCTCAGCGCCAGCGTTACTCTCGTCCCGCTGATCGTCACGCCGCCGGTGTTCACCGTTGGGGCAGTGCCCGACGTCAGCCTCAGCGTGTAGTCTGACGGTGCCGGCACCGAGATGGCGTCGAGTTCCTCATCGTAGGTCAGTGTCAGTGTCCTGCCATCAATTGTTGCCGTGCTGATTGTCGGCGCGGCGGTGTCCACTCGATTGGCGGGGGTGGCGGCAATGAGGTTGTGATCGAGTACTGCATTGTTGCCGGCGGCGTCCCGGATGGTGCCGTTGTTTGGCTCCAGTGCGTTTTGCGCTACCTCGACCCCATCGGCATCGTTTTCGCCGGCGACCACTGTGTAGCTGAATACCAGCGCCGTGGTTGTACTGCCGCTGGCGTAGACCGCCTGGCGCGGCGTCGCGTCCACCGTCAGCTCTATCTGCGGCGTGCCGACGGTGGTGTCCACCGTGACTGCTTCGCTGAAGGTTGCCGTTAACTCAATCGCTTCGCCCTCAATGTACGGGCCGGTGCTGATGGCGACATCGCCGTTGTTGACGATTGTTGGGGCGACGCCGTCTACTCTGTGCTGGGTGTCAGCGGCGACCGCGCTGTGCGTGATCAGCGCGTCGGTGGTGGTGTCGGCTACGGCTCGAATCGTACTGGCGTTGGTGCCAGTGATGTGGGTCAGCGCATCTGCATCGATGCTCACGCCGTCATCGTCCTCGTCGGCGGCAGCCACTGTGTAGCGGAATGCCAGCGCCGTGGCTGTGCTGCTGTCGCTGGCGTAGACCGCCTGGCGCGTCTGCGTGCCTACGGTCAGCGCCAACTGCGGCAGGTTGGTGACGGTGACCGGCTGGCTGAAGGTGACTGTCGCCTCAATCGCGTCGCCAATCGCGTAGACGCCATCGCCGGCATTTGAGGTCAACGCGATGGCGGTGATGCTCGGCGCCGACGCGCGGGTGACGGTGACGGTATAGGTCTGCGTGGTGGTTGCGTCGGCGGCGGTCACTGCAATCACAATGTCCTCCGGCGTGCCTGCGGGCGCGGTCAGGGTAATGCGCGCACTGCCGCTGTCCACCGGGTTGGCGTTGACGGTAATGGTGGTGCGGGTCTGGGCGGCGACCGGCGTGACGGTCACGATGTCGACGCTGTTGAGGACGGTGGCGGTATAGGCGGTGGTGCCGGCGGCAAACACCGGGTCGAGGGTGCCGGGGGAAATGATCAGTTGGCTCAACGTGGCATCGCTCAACGGCAGAGCGGCGGTGAGTTGCGCCGAGGAGATCCGGAGGCAGTCGGTCACGCCGTCGGTGGCGGTGACAATGGCATCTCTGTCGTCACGGGAGCAGACAAAATGGGCGTCGCGGACGCTCTGGTCAACTGTGAAGTCAGTGCCAATCACGCCCAGGGTATTGAGCACGGCGTCAAACACACCGTCCGGCAGGCCGGTGCCCGGCCTGAAGGAAGGAGAAGGCGGCTCGCCAATGGTATTGGTTTCCAAGCGCAGCATATTCAGCGCATCCAGGCCGTTGAACGCGCCGACCCCGATCGAGGCGAGGGCGTTGTTCCTTAAATCCAGATTCTCGAGCGCCGGCAACCCGGCAAAAATGTCGGCCGGCAGCGCCGTCAGGCCGTTAAAGCGCAGCAACAACCTCTCCAGCGACTGCAAGCCGAGAAAAAGATTGGCCGGCAAGCTGCCGCCAAAAACGCCGCTGTTGCCGCCCAGCCGCAATTCCTGAAGCGCCGACAAGCCGTCAAAATCACCGCTTTCCGGCCGCTCCTCAAGCTGACCAGCCAGATTAAGCGTGCCGGTAACCAACACCAGATCCACATCCGCACAGTCGGTGGCCCCCGCTGCAATTCTAATCGCGTCCCGCACCCTCGGTGTGCGGTCGCATATATCGGCGCCGGGGGTGGTGTTCTCCACCGCCTGGGTCGTGAGATCGGCGGCCTGGTTGCCGACCAGATCGCGCAGCGGGTTCGCGGCGGCGGTGTAGGCCAGCGTCACGACATCGGTCGATAACACAGTCGCACTCAGCGCCAGCGTCACGGTCGCCCCGTCGATAGTCACGCCGCCGGCGTTCACCGTCGGGGCAGTGCCCGACTCCAGCCTCAGCGTGTAGTCTGTCAGCGCCGGCACCGAGTTGGTGTCAAGCACCTCGTTGTAAGTCAGTGTCAGGGTGGCGCCGTTGATGGTGGCCGTGCTGACCGTCGGCGTGGCGGTGTCCACTCGATTGGCGGCGGCGGCGTCAATGCGGTTGTGAGCGAGTACTGCATTGTTGCCGGCGGCGTCCCGGATGGTGCCGCCGTTGGCCGTCAGGGTGTTTTCCGCCACCTCAACCCCATCGTCATCATTGTCGCCGGCGGCCACTATGTGGCGGAATACCAGCACCGTGGCCGTGCTGCTGCCGCTGGCGTAGACCGCCGGGCCCACCGTCAGCGGTATCTGCGGCGTGCCATCGGTGGTGTCCACCGTGACGGCTTCGCTGAAGGTCGCCGTCAACTCAATCGCGTTGCCCTCGACGTACGGGCCGGTGCTGCTGATGGCGACATCGCTGTCGACGATCGTTGGGGCGACGCCGTCTACACTGTGCTGGGTGTCAGCGGCGACTGTCACGCTGTGCGTGATCAGTGCGTCGGTGGTGGCGTCGTCCGTGGCTCGAATCGTACTCGTACTGCCGTTGGTGTCGGTGGTGTGGGCCAGCGCATTTTCACCGATGCTCACGCCATCATTGTCCTCGTCCTCGGCGGCGGCGGCCACTGTGTAGCGGAATACCAGCGCCGTGGCCGTGTCCGTGCTGCTGCCGCTGGCGTAGACCGCCTGGCGCGTCTGCGGGCCTACGGTCAGCGCCAACTGCGGCCGGCCGGTGACGGTGACCGGCGGGCTGAAGGTGACTGTCGCCTCAATCGCGTCGCCAATCGCGTAGACGCCATTCGAGGTCAACTCAATGGCGGTGATGCTCGGCACCGGCGCGCGGGTGACGGTGACGGTATAGGTCTGTGTGGTGGTCGTGTCGGCGGCGGTCACTGCAATCACAATGTCCTCCGGCGTGCCTTCGATCAGGGTAATGCGCGCACTGCCGCTGCCGCTGTCCACCGGGTTGGCGTTGACGGTAATGGTGGCGCGAATGGTGGTGCGGGTCTGGGCGGCGACCGGCGTGACGGTCACGCTGACGACGCGGTTGAGGACGGTGGCGGTATAGGTGGTGGTGCCGGGGGCAAACACCGGGTCGAGGGCAGCGCCGTCGGAAATGGTCAGTTGGCTCAACGTGGCATCGCTCAACAGCGACAGAGCGGTGTTCAATTGCGCCGAGGAGATCTGGAGGCAGTCGGTCACGCCGGTCGCCGTGACAATGGCATCGGCGTCGTCACGGGAGCAGACAAAATGGGCCTGGCGGGCGGCGAGGTCCACAGTGATGTCGGGTTCCGTCTCGCCCGGGGCATTGAGCACGTCGTCAAAGACCCCGGTGGGCAGACCGCCTGCTATAAACTCGTTGTCGGATAAATCCAAAGTCGCCAGCGCCGTCAAGCCGGCAAAAATGTCGGCGGGCAATGTAGTGAGTTCGGTGGTGCTCAAATCCAAAGTCACCAGCTCCGTCAAGCCGGCAAAATCACTGCTTTGCAACGCGGTGATCCTTTGATTGGCCAGATCAAGCACCGTCACCGATTCCAGCCCCAACGTCGGCACATTGCTGCAGTCGGTGGGGGGCGTGATGGCGGCGAGAATGGCATCCTGCACCTGTGACGTGCGGCCGCAGATATTGACGCCGGCACTGGCGGTAATCGGGATGGTGCCAGTGGTCAGGGCGTCGTCGTTGGTGTGGCCGGCGGCGGCGACGGTGATGGACAGGGTGCCGGTGGCGGTGATGATGTCCACGTTGTTATACGCCAGCGCCAACGTGGCGGTGGTGGCGGTGTCGCGGGTGACACCGGTGACCGTCACCTCACCGGCGACGTTGTCGGTCGGCGTGAAGTGGCTCGGCAGCAGATCATCGGCGGTCACGTATTCCGTTCTGGCCAGTGTGACGGTGACTGTCGGTGTCGTTGCGGCGAACAGATCGGCTTCGGTCAGCGTGCCGCGCAGTGTGGCAGCAGGCGCTGGTGGCGGCATGACGGTGATGATCACTGTGTCGGTGGCGCTGACCTGCGAGTCGGTGACGGTCAGGGTGAACGTCAGGTCCTCGGTCTCGCCCGCGTTCAAGTTCAAAATGGGTGCGGTGAAGCCGGCGGTGGCGCTCGTCGGGCTGATGAGTTCGACCGTGGGCGTGCCGGTCTGCGCCCATTGATAGGTCAGCACGTCGCTGACATCCGGGTCGGTGCCTGTGCCCACCAGCGTGACCTCGTCGTTTTCAGTCACGGTTTGCCGGGCGCCGGCCTCGGCGTTGGGCAGGTCGTTGGTGCCGGTGATGGTGATGGTGATGGTGATGGTGAAGTTCTGGGTGGTCTCCACGATGAACTGATCGGCGACAGTCTCGCCCGCGGCCAGAGACTGGACGGCGTCGGCGGCGTTGTTCAGGACGTAGCTCCAGTCGCCAGTAGAGCCTATGGTGAACGTGCCATACGCACTGTCAACTGACTGCGCTGTGAAGTCTGCTGTACGGGTACCGTCCAATCTCAATATACTACTCACCGCAGAGCTCACCTCGTCCCCGTCTTCGGTGACGGAGCCAGTGATCGCGCCGAGGAGGGTTCTGGTGGCGATCGTGAACGTCAGACTGTCGGTGTCGTCGCTGCTGATATCCGAGTCACTGTCGCTTACGGTGTAGGTGTAGGTCGCCGGGTTTCGCGTCACATCCCTCGGTGCGCCGGTGATTTGGCGCAGCGCCGTATCGTGTGTCAAGCCGTTCGGCAACCGCTGCGGGTCGAGTGTGTAGCTCAGTGCGCCGTTGCCGCCGGTGGGCGTCGGCAGCGTGAGGATGGGGATGGCTCTGCCTACAAAGTAGGTCAGGTCGCCAATGGTCTGCGAGCCGAAATCCGGAGGCGTATTGTCCTCGGTGTTGTTTTTCACATCCTGGAGCGGGAAACCGGCGGCCCGGTTGCCGGCCAGATCACGCAGCGGATTCGCGGCGGTGGCGGCGTAGGCCAGTCGCACAGTGAAGCCTGAATCCACGCCCCGGTCGTCCATCAGCACCAGCCGCACCGTCATCGGCCCGCTGACAGTCACAGCGCCGATGCTACGATCCTCGTTGACCCCGTCGGCGTTATTCACCTCCAACGTGTAGTCTGCCGGTGCCGGTGCCGAGCTGGCGTCGAGTCGCTCGTTGTAGGTCAGCGTCAGGATATCGAAATCAATGGTTGCCGTAAATAGCGTCGGCGCGATGGTCTCTACCCGATTGACCGTGTCGGCGGCAACGGCAGCGTGTGCGAGCACTGCGTCGTGGCCGACGATGTCCCGGATGGTGCCGCCGTTGGCCGTCAGTGCATTTTGCGCCACCTCAACCCCATCGTCATCGCTCTCGCGGGCGACCACCGTGTAGCGGAATGCCAGCACCGGCGAGTCGCTGCCGCCGGTGTAGACTGCCTGGCGGATGGCGGTGCCCACCGTCAGCGGTATCTGCGGCGTACCGACTACCGTGACTGCTTCGCTGAAGGTCGCCGTCACCTCAATCGCTGTGCCCTCGCCGTGCGGGCCGGCGGTGATGGCGACACCGGTGACCGTTGGGGCGACGCCGTCTACTTTATGTTCCCGGTTGGGCAGGACCGTCACCTGATGCCTGACCATCGCGTCGGTGGTGGCGGTGAGCGCGTCCCGAATCGTACTGCTGCCGGTGTGGCGCAGCGAATTTTCGCCGATGGTCACGCCGTCACTATCGCTGTCGCCGACGCGCACTGTGTAGCGGAATACCAGCGCCGAGGTTGTGGTGCCGCTGACGTAGACGGCCTGGCGCGTCTGCGTGCCCACGGTCAGTGCCAGTTGCGGCAGGTCGGTGACGATGACCGGCTCGCTGAACGTGACTGTCGCGTCAATCGTGTCGTCCACCGTGTAGATCCCATCGTCGCCGGCGCCCGAGGTCAACTCAATAGCGGTGATGATCGGCAACGACGCACGGGTGATGGTGACGGTGTAGGTCTGCGCGCCGGCCGCTTCGGCGGCGGTCACGACAATGTCAATCGGCGTCGCCGTGCCCGCTGTCAGATCAATCGGGTCACTGGTGTTGCCGCTGTTTACATTACTACCGCTGATGGTAATGGTGGAGCCGGTCTGGCTGGCTGTCGGCGTGACGGTCACGGTGGCGACGTTGTTGGGGACGATGGCGGTGGTATAGGCGGTGGTGTCGGGGGCAAACACCGGGGTGAGGGCACCGGCGGAAATGACCAGGCCGCTCAACCTGGTGTTGCGGTAGACGTTGAATTGCGCCGAGGTGACCCGGAGGCAGTCAGTCGCACCGACAAAGGCGACAATGGCCGCGGCGTCGTCGTCGCGGGAGCAGACAAAATGGGCGGCGCGGACGCGAGAGTCAATTGAGAATGAACCTGTGAAGCCCTCGCCAATCACGCCCAGATTACCGAGCACCTCGTCAAACACGCCGTCCGGCAGGCCGGTGTCCTCCGTGAAATCATTGCCCAGCAAGCGCAACTCCTCCAGCGCATGCAGGCCGTTGAACGCGTCGACATCGATCGAGGTGAGGGCGTTGCTATGCAAAGCCAGATCCTCGAGCGCCGGCAAGCCGTTAAAAATGTTGGCCGGCAGCGTCTTCAGGCCGTTTAGGAACAGCCTCAACGTCTCCAGCGACTGCAAGTCGCGAAAAAGACCGGTCGGCAAGCCATCGCCGAAAACGGCGCTGTTGCGCTCCAGCCTCAACTCCTCAAGCCTAAACAAGCCGTCAAAATCACCGCTTTGCGGCTGCTCGCGAAGCTGGCCGGCCAGGTTAAGCCTACCGGTAATCGACGCCAGAGCCACATCCGTACAGTCGCTGGTCCTCGCTGCAGCGAGAATCGCGTCCCGCACCTCCGGCGTGCGATCGCATATATTGACGCCGGGGATGGTCGGAGTGATGGTGAGGGTTACGGCCGACGGGTTCGTGATGTCGTTGCTGATGTTGGCGACCGTGGCCGACACCGTCACCTCTCTGGGATCAGTGACGCCATTGTTAACAGCGGTGATGGTGATGAACCCGGTGCTGCTCAACTCCCCGGCGGCAATGTTCAGAACCGACCTATTAGTATTCAACCTGTAATCGCCCGTCACCGCCGGGCTGACCGGGGTCACTCTGACGGTCACCCTGGTCGGCGCGGACGAGATCCGGTCAAGCCTTGCCGTGACTCTCGTCCTACCTTCCCTCCCGTCACTGTCATCCCTGGCGATACTGTTCGGGGTCAGCACCAGACTGACTACGGGGATGAGGTCGTCGTTGGTAATCCTGCCGGTACCGGTGGCGTCGAGCGCGCGCGGCGATGTGATCGCTGCTCTGACGATGATGGTCTCGGTTGGCTCGTGCAGCGTGTCGCCGAGCACCGTGACAACAATGTTCTGCGTGGTCACGGTCGGCGTAAAGGTAAACGTCCCTTCGCTGGCGTCCACCTCGTAGTCGGTGTCCCTGGTCGCCGTGCTGTTCCCCTCAATGTTGTAGCGCACTATCACCTCTGGTGGCAGCAAGTCGGCATCCACCACTGGCTGCAGCAAGCCGGCCAGCGTCACCACGTAAGTCAGCGTCGTCGTCGAGCCGATGTTGCCCTCGTCGACTGCCGGCGAGTTGATCGCCAGCCCCAGCGTGGTGTTGACCACCTCCCGGCCCAAATTGGTGGCCCGGTTGCCCGCCAGATCAAGCAGCGGATTCGTGCCGGGGGTGTAGATCAGCCCCACGATAGCGCCTGGCTCCACCGGTGGCTTCAACGTCATCGTCACCGTCATCCCACTGACAATCACGCTGTCGGCCGTCACTGTCGGGGCTGCGCCCACTCTCAGAAACAGCCTCCAGTCTGTCGACGCCGGCACCGAGTCCTCGTTGAGCGCCTCAGTGTAGGTCAGCGTCAGCGTATCGCCATCAACGATTGCCCCGAGAAACTGCGACTCGATGACATCCACTCGATGCGCCGGGTCCGCGGGAATCGCAGCGTGCGAGAGCGTCGCAGGGCCGCCGAGGGCGCTTTGTATCCCGCCGCCGTTGAGCCTCAGCGCGTTACGCTCCACCAACACCCCATCATCATCGTTGTCGCTGGAGAGCACCGTGTAGCTGAATACCAGCGCCGTCGAGCCACTGCCACTGGTGTAGTCCGCCTGGCGCAGGCGCTCGGAGCTGGAGGCGTCGTCGAACACTATACGGATCTGTGGCAGATTGCCGGATTGATCAGGCACCGCTACCACATTGCCGGATTGATCAAACACCGTCACCTCTTCGCTGAAGGTCGCGGTCAGCTCAATCACCTCGCCCAGGGCGTACGGGCCGGTGCTGGTGATGGTGACGCCGGTCACCGTCGGCTTGTCGGCCAGCGTCAGTGTGCGGGCGACGGCTGTGGTGTCGATTCTGTAGTTGTCGCCGTCTGCCAACTTGATGGACAATTCCTCGTTTAGCGTGTCCGCGTCACTCAGTGCCGTCAACTTCAGCGTGCGACTGCTCTGGCCTCTGGCAAACGGCACCACCACCCGCCGCGTGCGCAGGACGTCGGGGTCGGCACTGTCAAAGCTGAAATTGGCTGCATCACCGTCAATGGCGACGTTGTAATCCAGTGCGTAGGTGACTCCGGGCGGTGTCTCGGACGGGGTGGTCTGGGTAATATCAATCAGCACCGTCAGGGCGGTGGTGGCGGGGGCCGGCAGGTTCACCGTCAGCGTCGCCGACCTATCGGTCGACCCTTCGGGCAGCGTGGCCGAGGACGGCTCGCTCAAGCTGACTCCCGGGGGCACCCTCAGGAGGCCGGAAACGGCATAGAACGGTCTACGATTGCCGTTGGCTGCTGCACTAAAACCACCGCCCAAGTAATTGGTACGGCTGCCCGAATCAGCCTGCAGGACGTTACCTGCACCAAGCCAAAAGCCATTTGCCAGTCTTATTCCTCTGTTGTCCCCGCCCGTCCAGACCCTCACGTTCCCGGTGGTCACTCCGTTCTGGTTTCTCCCCTCCAGACTATCCCAGCTGCCATCCCAGAAGTCGTTAAAGTTGTCCGCGACCTTGCGGCCGTTGAAGTAGAAAACTCTACCTCTGATGCGCGTGTTGTCGCGTGCAAACCTGGCCCGGGTGGAACCTATGGCTCTGAAGGTGTCGGCGACGCGCGTATCCCCGATGAGCGTATCCCTAAAAAGGGCCGCCCCGGCGGCTTGTTCCTGGACGTAGGTGTTGTAGTTGTTGATGTCGGTGCTCCTAGCGGTCCTAGTACCTGTGGTGATGAACATGACGTGGTAGGTGGCACTGCCCAAGAGGCAGTCGGGGACGATGCCGGTCCACTCGAGTGCGCCGTCGCAACTCTGGGCGCTGGCCGACGCCGGGGCGAGGGCTGATAACAGCAGGAAGAGTGTAATCAGCCGTTTCAGCATGGCGGTATGATGCTGTTGACGGCCTCCGGCAACGGCGTGGAGGTGACCGGCTCGTTCAGCGAATCGCGCAGATGCACAGCCCCATTGCGACCGCCCGGTAACAACGGGCCGTCAGCATCCGGCGCCATGGCCCCCTGCACCAGCCCGGGGACGAAAAGGCCGGGACGGAGGCGGCAACGGGGTTGCTGCGGAAACGGTGCGGGGATAGCCATATCAGCTATATGGTTACCAATATGATGTATCTATAGGTCCGTTATATGTAGCTGTATGTCCGTTATATGTGGTTATAGGCTCATTGGGCGCTGTGCCCAACGGGGAAATGGGGGAAGTGGGAGGGTGCCCCACCGACGCCGGTCGGCTGTTTTCAAGAGGATTTGACATTGGATATTCTCGGGATAGATTATCGGCAGCTAAAAACCTGGTGTCAATACTTAGTGTAATTCATTAAATATTAACCTGTCAACCTCTTGTATGGGTCCAATACCTTTGGCACTGTGGCAGTTGCTGGAAGCCGAATGGTATCGGAGTTTGCAGACCGCGGCTATGGTGGGGAATGACGGTGTTATATTCGACCAGCCAGGCGGCCATTTTGCGGTTAAACAAGGCCAGGTCCGTGAACAGCAAGTCGGCGTGATAATCCACGAACTGCTCCTGTATGGTGCGGTTGAAGCGCTCACAATGGGCATTCATTTTGGGTGACCTGGGGTAAGTCCACCAGTGGACAATGCCGAGCTGATTAAGGCGTTGGTGGAAATCGCCCATGAACTCAGAACCGTTATCGGAGAGCAGGAATTGCGGTTGCACGGGCAGCAGGTCGGTGAGCGCCTCCAGGCCGATGGTGGTGTTGCGGCTGGTAGCGGAATTGGCCGCAAAGGCAATGGCAAAGCGGCTGTTGGGGTCGATAAAGGTGAACAGGTAGCGGCGGATGCCGTCGCGCATTCGCACCACGGTATCGCAGGCAAACAGGGCCAGTGGCGGCGGCCGGCAGTGTTTGGGTTTGCGTGTTTTGCGGGTACGCAGCAGCGGTTTGAGGCGCCCGGTGGGTGAGATACGCGCGGGAGCGTGGCGCATTTTATGCGGGTCTTTGGCAATGATGCGCCCGATGGTGGAGACGCTCGGCAGCGCCAGTCGCCGCTGTGCGCACCAGTCGCGTAATAATACATGGAGTCTGGCCTTGCCGAGGTTGGGGTATTGTCGGCGCAATTGCCGGATTTGCTCGCTCAGGAGCGGTGGCGTGGCCGGTCGTCGGCGCCGGTGCGGAGCACAGGATTCAGGCGTGAGCGCGGCGGTGTTGCCGGCGTTGTGTTTGAGGGTCTGACGCCAGCGATAGAGCGTACGAATGCTGACCTTAAGGGCCTCGCTGGCAGCGATTTTGCCGTGCCGGTCGGAAAATTCCCCGATCGCAAGGCGGTGTTGGGCATGTTTGGAAGTCATCCCCCAAACATGCCCTGAATGGGCTACTCGGTAAAACCCCCGGATGTGGTATCCGGCATGGTGAATTTGCATGGCTCTCCTCTTGGGGCGGAGTGCCAACCGTTTCTGAACTTATACAGCCTGGAGAGCCGCCTACGGCGGGAATTAGGAATTAGGGAATCCGCCTACGGCGGGAATTAGGAATTAGGAATTAGGAATTAGGAATTGGGGATGGTTGGGGGGTGCAGGCCGGGGTGATGGTTGGGTTTGATGGGGTTATTGGCGATCGGCCATGTGGGCATGTTACGGTTGAATCGGGAGCGGTCGGTGAACGGCAAGTTCGCGCGACACTCCCCGAACTGCGGCCGCTGACTTTCAGTTTGCAGTGCAACCCAGCCCCGTCATTCCCGCGCAAGCGGGAATCCAGTCTGGAAAAACAACGTGATGGGGCTTGATACGCCGAAAAGGAGCACCGGCATTCCTGCCTGTGTTTATTTGCTTCGTGGGCAGGAATGCCCACGCTCCTTTTGGAGGCCCCGCTGGATTCCCGCTTGCGCGGGAAAGGCGGCTGCAAGGCAAAAAACAATCAACCAATTGCAGCCGGTTTTATACCACACCGGTTTTAACGCCCTCTGCCCTCACTTCCGATGGTTGCCCTCCGGACTGGAAGTCAGCGACTTGTGCAGGGGGCGGTCGAGTTTGTCGTTGTTGTCGTTGGCGAGCCTGCCCTGATTCCACATGGGATGGGGGATGATGCAGGCAAAAAGGAGCACCGGCATTCCTGCCTGTGTTTATTTGCTTCGTGGGCAGGAATGCCCACGCTCCTTTTGGAGGCCCCGCTGGATTCCCGCTTGCGTGGGAAAGGCGGCTGCAAGGCAAAAAACAATCAAAATTGCAGCCGGTTTTATACCACACCGGTTTTAACGCCCTCTGCCCTCACTTCCGATGGTTGCCCTCCGGACTGGAAGTCAGCGACTTGTGCAGGGGGCGGTCGAGTTTGTCGTTGTTGTCGTTGGCGAGCCTGCCCTGATTCCACATGGGATGGGGGATGATGCAGGCAAAAAGGAGCACAGGCATTCCTGTCTGTGTTTATTTGCTTCGTGGGCAGGAATGCCCACGCTCCTTTTGGAGGCCCCGCTGGATTCCCGCTTGCGCGGGAATGACGGCTGCAAAGCAAAAAACAATCAATCAATTGCAGCCGGTTTTATACCACACCGGTTTTAACGCCCTCTGCCCTCACTTCCGATGGTTGCCCTCCGGACTGGAAGTCAGCGACTTGTGCAGGGGGCGGTCGAGTTTGTCGTTGTTGTCGTTGGCGAGCCTGCCCTGATTCCACATGGGATGGGGGATGATGCAGGCAAAAAGGAGCACCGGCATTCCTGCCTGTGTTTATTTGCTTCGTGGGCAGGAATGCCCACGCTCCTTTTGGAGGCCCCGCTGGATTCCCGCTTGCGCGGGAATGACGGCTGCAAAGCAAAAAACAATCAACCAATTGCAGCCGGTTTTATACCACACCGGTTTTAACGCCCTCTGCCCTCACTTCCGATGGTTGCCCTCCGGACTGGAAGTCAGCGACTTGTGCAGGGGGCGGTCGAGTTTGTCGTCGTTGTCGTTGGCGAGCCTGCCCTGATTCCACATGGGATGGGGGATGATGCAGGCAAAAAGGAGCACAGGCATTTCTGCCTGTGTTTATTTGCTTCGTGGGCAGGAATGCCCACGCTCCTTTTGGAGGCCCCGCTGGATTCCCGCTTGCGCGGGAATGACGGCTGCAAAGCAAAAAACAATCAATCAATTGCAGCCGGTTTTATACCACACCGGTTTTAACGCCCTCTGCCCTCACTTCCGATGGTTGCCCTCCGGACTGGAAGTCAGCGACTTGTGCAGGGGGCGGTCGAGTTTGTCGTTGTTGTCGTTGGCGAGCCTGCCCTGATTCCACATGGGATGGGGGATGATGCAGGCAAAAAGGGGCACAGGCATTCCTGCCTGTGTTTATTTGCTTCGTGGGCAGGAATGCCCACGCTCCTTTTGGAGGCCCCGCTGGATTCCCGCTTGCGCGGGAATGACGGCTGCAAGGCAAAAAACAATCAATCAATTATTGTACTGCGAACTGAAAGTCAGCCCCTTGTCAGGGGGAGGGGGGAAATGCGACCCCGATTTTACTCCCCCCTGACAAGGGGGGTGGGGGGGTTAAGGGATTGGATTGAATGGGAGTGCGGTCTCATTGGTTTTAACCCCCCATCCCCCCTTGTCAGGGGGGTGATCATACGGTACCTGACACGCCGCGGGGCAGGCGTTGAGTTGTGCGGCGCTGATGCGCAGGCAGTCGGTGACGTCGGTGGTCGCTATGACAATCGCCGCAGCGTCGGCACGGGAGCAGACAAAATGGGCGTCGCGGACGGTTTGGTCAATCTCAAAGCGGGGGGGGTCCGGGTGTTGTAATGGGGCCCAGGGTATCCAGCACGTCGTCAAAGGTGCCGGCGGGCAGTCCGGTGTTCCGCGTGAACTGGTTGCCGAATATTCCCAAAGTACTAAGCCTATCCAGATCGTCAAAGATGGTGGCGGGCAGGAGCTTCAGGGCGTTGTTGCCCAAACCTAAAATCTCCAGCGCCCTCAAGTCGTCAAAGATGGTGGCGGGCAGTGCCTCCAGGTCGTTGTTGCCCAAACCCAAACCCTCCAGCGCCGCCAAGCCGGCAAAAATGGTGGCGGGCAGTGTCTTCAGGTTGTTGTTGAACAAATCCAACGCCTGCAGCGACGTCAAGCCGGCAAAATCGCCGGGTTGCAGCGAAACGATGTTTTGCCCGCCCAAATCAAGCACTGTAATGCTTGCCAGTTCGGTGATGCTCGTGCATTCGGTGGCAGAGGAATCTCTGACAATCGCATCCTGTCCGACAATCGCATCCCGCACCTGTGCCGTGCGGCCGCAGACATTGACGCCGGTGCTGGCGGTGATTGACACACTGCCGGCAGACAGGTCGCCGGTGCCGGTGTGCCCGGCAGCCGTGACCGTGACCGACAGGTCGCCGTCACCGGTGAGGTCCGCGCCGTCAAACCCCAGCGTCAACGTGGCGGTGGTGCCGTCAGCGCCGCGGTTGACGTCGTCCAGTGTGATGTCGCCCCCGGCTACGGTATCACTCACGGTGAAGTCCGCCGGCGTCAGCGTGGCCTCGTATTCGGTGTTTACCAGTGTGACCGTGACGGTCGGCGGCGTACTCGCAAACAGCGCGGCTTCGGTCAGCGGCGAGGTCGCGGTCAGGGTTGCGCTGACCACAACGTCGGTGACGGTGATGATGACGTCGTCGGGCGCTGAATCCGCATTGCCATCGCTGACCACCAGTGAAAAGGTCAGTCCGGTGTCGGTCGTCACGAACGGCGCCGTGAAGGTCGGATCGACCTCGTTGGTGGCGCTCAAGGTCACCGACGGGCCGCCGATTTGCGTCCAGCTGTAGGTGAGGCTGTCGCCCTCATCCGGGTCGGTGCCACTGCCGGCCAGGGTGACTCTGTCGCCTTCGGGGATGCTCTGGTCCTCGCCGGCCTCGGCGCTCGGTGCACGGTTGACGGTGACGGTGTAGGCCTGCGTGGTGGTGGTGTCGGCGGCGGTGACGACAATGGGAATGACCATCGGTGCGCCTGCCGTCAGGTCAATGGCGTCGCTGGCGCTGCCGCTGGTGACGGTGTCGCCGTTGACGGTAATCGTGGCGACGGCAACGGTGGCGGTCGGTGTCACGGTCACGCTGGTGACGCTGTTGTCGACCGAGACGGTATAGGTCGTGGTGCCGGGAACGAACACCGGGTCCAGGGTGCCGTCGGACAGGGTCAGGCCGCTCAAGGTGGCGTCCATCCTCACCAGCGGACTGGCGGTATTGAATTGTGCGGAGCTGATGCGCAGGCAGTCGGTGACGTCGTCGGTGACGGCGACAATGGCCGCGAAGTAGGGACGGGAGCAGACAAAATGGGCGGCGCGGACGGTTTGGTCAATCACAAAGCCGCTGAGGTTTGTGTCTGTTGTAATGGCGCTCAGGGTATCCAGCACGTCGTCAAAGATGCCGGCGGGCAGTCCGGTGTCCGCCGTGAACGAGTTGGCGTACATTCGCAAAGTACTAAGCCTCTCCAGACCGTCAAAGATGGTGGCGGGCAGTACATCCAGGTCGTTGTCGTCCAAACCCAAAAACTGCAGCGCCGTCAAGCCGGCAAAAATGTTGGCGGGCAGTGCCTCCAGGTCGTTGGCGCTCAAACTCAAAATCTGCAGCGCCGTCAAGCCGGCAAAAATAGTGGCGGGCAGTGCCTCCAGGTCGTTGAATTGCAAATCCAAATCCTGCAGCGCCGTCAAGCCGGCAAAATCGCCGGGTTGCAGCGAAGCGATGCTTTGCCTGTCCAAAGCAAGCCTTGTAATGGTTGCCAGGTCGGTGATGCTCGTGCATTCGGTGGCAGAGGACTCGCTGACAATCTCATCCCGCACCTGTGACGTCCGCCCGCAGATATTGGCGCCGGTGCTGGCGGTAATATCGATGGGGCTGGTCATCAGGTCGTCGGCGCCCGTGTGGCCGGCGGCGGCGAGGGTGACGGACAGGGTACCGGTGGTGGTGATGTCCTCGCCGCTGTACGCCAGCGTCAGCGTGGCCTCGGTGGCGCTGTCGCGGGTGAAATCGCTCACGCTCACAGTCCCGTCGACGGTATCCGTCACGCTGAAGTGGCTTTGCAGCAGGGTGCCCGGGGCCGCCTCGTATGCGGTGTTGGCCAGCGTGACGGTGACGGTCGGCGCCGTGGCGGCGAACAGGTTGGCTTCGGTTAGCGTACCGGTCAGCACGGCGGCGGCGGGCGCCGCCTCACGGGTGGCGGTGACCGTGTAGGTCATCGCGGTGGTGGTGTCGGCGGCGGTGACTTCAATCTCAATGTCCACCGGCGTGTCGATCCCCAGGTCAATGGGGGCGCTGTCGCTGTCGCTATTGACGGGGGTGCCGTTGACGGTAATCGTGGCGCCGGCATCGGTGGCGGTCGGCCTCACGGTGACACTTTCGACGCTGTTGGCGACCGTGACGGTATAGGTGTCGACTGCGGGATCAAACGCCGGGGTCAAGGTGCCGGGGGACACGGTCAGGGCGCTCAACGTGGCGTCCGACGCGGCGTCGTTATCCTGGATCGCGACACTGGCGTTGTCGGCGGTGGCGTCCACCGTGTAGCCGGGGTCGGGGTCCACGGTCGCGGTGATGGTGCCGTCCACCTCGTCAGTGCTGTCGTCGGTGGTTCGCACCGTCAGGGTGGCGGTGGTGGTGGCGGCGGTGATGGTGACCGACGGCGGCGCGGTGCCTTCAATGAAGGCGCCCGAATCAGTCACCGTCACCTGGACGGTCAGGTCGCTCGCCGGAGCCGGGGTCGCCGTCAGCGTGAAGGTGGCCGTCGCGCCCTCGGTCACCGGGGAAGGCCCGGCGGCGATGGAGATGATGGACACCACTGCAGCCGCACGGGTGGCGGTGACCGTGTAGGTCATCGTGGTGGTGGTGTCGGCGGCGGTGACTTCAATGTCAATGTCCAGCTCCATGCCGGCCGACAGGGCAATGGGGGCGCTGTCGCTGCCGCTGTCGACGCTGTCGCCGTTGACGGTAATCGTGGCGCTGCTCTGGTTGGCGATGGGCGTGACGGTGACACTCTCCACGTCGGCGGCTACGCTGACGTTGTAGGTGGTGATCGCCGAGTCAAACGCCGGGTCCAGGGGGCCAGGGGACAGGGTCAGATCGCTCAATGTGGCATCGGCCAGATTGTAGGCGTTGAGTTGGGCGGTGGTGATGCGGAGGCAGTCGGTGACACCGTCGATGGCGGTGACAATCGCCGTGAAGTCGGCACGGGAGCAGACAAAATGGGCATCGCGGACGGTTTGGTCAATCACAAAGCCGCTACCGAATATGTTTGTTGTAATGGGGCCCAGGGTATCCAGCACGTCGTCAAAGATGCCGGCGGGCAGTCCGGTGCCCGCCGTGAACGGGTTGGCGTACATTCGCAAAGTACTAAGCCTCTCCAGACCGTCAAAGATGGTGGCGGGCAGTACATCCAAGTCGTTGTCGTCCAAACCCAAATCCTGCAGCGCCGTCAAGTCGTCAAACACGGTGGCGGGCAGTGCCTTCAGGGCGTTGCTGCCCAAACCCAACGACTGCAGCGCCGTCAAGCCGTCAAAGATGATGGCGGGCAGGGCCTCCAGGTCGTTGCCGAGCAAATCCAAACGCTGCAGCGCCGTCAAGTCGTCAAAAATGATGGCGGGCAGGGCCTCCAGGTCGTTGCCGGACAAATCCAAACGCTGCAGCGCCGACAAGCCGGCAAAGATGTTGTCGGGCAGTGCCTCCAGGGCGTTGATGCTCAAAAACAAAAACTCCAGCGCCGTCAAGCCGGCAAAATCGCCGGGTTGCAGCGAAGTGATGCTTCGAAAGACCAAATCAAGCCTTGTAATGCTTGCCAGGTCGGTGATGCTCGTGCATTCGGTGGCAGAGGACTGGAAGAGAATCTCATCCCGCACCTGTGCCGTCCGCCCGCAGACATTGGCGCCGGCGCTGGCGGTAATATCGATGGTGCCGGTCACCAGGTCGTCGGTGCCAGAGTGGCCGGCGGCGGCGAGGGTGACGGACAGGGTACCGGTGGTGGTGATGTCCTCGCCGCTGTACGCCAGCGTCAGCGTGGCGACGGTGGCGCTGTCGCGGGTGAAATCGCTCACGCTCACAGTCCCGTCAACGGTATCCGTCACGCTGAAGTGGCTTTGCGCCAGTGTGCCCTCAACCGCGTATGCGGTGTTGGCCAGCGTGACGGTGACGGTCGGCGCCGGTGTGTCGAACAGGGTGGCTTCGGTCAGCGTGCCGGCCAGGGTGGCGCCCCTCGCTGCGAGGTGGGTGTTGAGTTGTGCGGTGTTGATGCGCAGGCAGTCGGTCACGCCGGTGGTCGCCAGGACAATCGCCGCAGCGTCGTCACGGGAGCAGACAAAATGGGCGTCGCGGCCGCGGGCGTTAACGGCAAGTCCTACGCCTCCAGTTCCACTGGGTGCAACGGGACCCAGAGTATCAAGCACGTCGTCAAAGATGCCGGTGGGCAGTCCGGTGCCCGCTGTGAACGGGTTGAAGGCCAGGGCTAAATTCTCAAGTGCGTCCAGTCCGTCAAAGATGCCGACGGGCAGGGATGCGAGGTTGTTACGATTTATGAACAAATTCTCCACTGATGTTAAGCCGGCAAACACGGTGGGGGGCAGTGTGTTGAGGTTGCTGTTGAACAAATTCAACTCCACAAGCGCGGACAAGCCGGCAAAGATATCGGCAGGCAGTGTCGTGAGGGCGTTATTGAACAACAGCAACTCTGTCAGCCCCGTCAAGCCGGCAAAATCGCCGTTTTGCAGCGAAGCGATGCCTTGATCGCCCAAAGGAAGACTTGTAATGGTTGCCAGGTCGGTGATGCTCGTGCATTCGGTGGCAGAGGACACTCCGACAATCCCATCCCGCACCTGTGCCGTCCGCCCGCAGACATTGGCGCCGGCGCTGGCGGTAATATCTATGGTGTTGGTCATCAGGGCGCCGACGCCGGTGTGGCCGGCGGCGGCGAGGGTGACGGACAGGGTGCCATCGGCGGTGATGTCCTCGCCGCTGTACGCCAGCGTCAACGTGGCGACGGTGTTGTTGCTGTCACGGGTGACACTGCTCACGCTCACAGTCCCGGCGACGGTATCCGTCAGGCTGAAGTGGCTTGGCAGCAGGGTGCCCGGGGCGGCGTATTCGGTGTTCTCCAGCGTGACGGTGACGGTCGGCGCCGTGGCGGTGGCGGCGAACAGGTTGGCTTCGGTCAGCGTGCCGGCCAGAGTGGGGGCGGGCGGCAGGGGCGCGATGGTGACGTCAAAGGTCACACTGGTGGTCGGGCGGATGGCGCTGTCGGTGACCGTGTAGGTCAGCGTGGTGACGCCCTCCGCGGTCGGCGTGCCGGACAGGACGCGGTCGGCCGGGGTGAAGGCCAGCCCGGCGGGCAAGTCGTCGTCGCCCGGCCCGGCGCCCGGCCCGGTCAGGGTGTAGGTGGCGGTGCCGATGATATCAATGGCCTCCGACAGGGTTAAGGAGGGGATCGCCTGATTGATTGGATAGCGCTGATTGGTCGGCGCGGTCAGGACCAGAGCGGGGTTGATGGCGGTCACCAGTATGCTGCCGGCATCCAGATCGCCGCTGCCGATGTGCCCGGAATCCAGTACCGTCACGGACAACCTGCCGTCGGCGGTGAAGTCCGCGCCGCCATACGCCAGCGTCAGCGTGGCCTCGGTGGCGCTGTCGCGGCGGACACCGCTCACCGTCACCCCGGGCACGTTTTCAGTGGTGGTCAGGCGGAAGTCGTCGTCCGCCAGCTCGGCATCCGGCGCGTATTCGGTGTTCGCCAGCGTCACCGTCACCGTCGCGCCGTTCAGGATCTCTTCGGTCAGCGTGCCGGTCAGCACTGCCTCGACAGTCTGGACGGTGACCGCAATATCCTGCGTTGCCCTTTCGGACGCATCGGCTGCGGTTACCCGTATTGTCGTATCGCCCACCGCCACTGCGCTGATGGTCACTATACTGCCTTGTACACTGACGGTGGCGGTGTTCTCGTCAGCCGATATCGCATGGTAGGTCAGGCTGTCACCGTCCGGGTCGCTGAAGTGATCGGCGACATTGACTGTGACCGACGCCACGCCGCCGATGGTGACCGTCTGCCGGTCAATGCTGCCTACCGTGATGGGCGCTTCGTTGACATCCTCGACGGTGATGGTGACGGTGGCCTGCGCCGTCGCCACGCCGACGGTCAGTTGCACTGTCAATGTGTAGCTCGCCGTGGTCTCGAAATCGAGCGGCTCGATTACCGTTAGCTGGCCGCTGGTCGGATTGATGGCAAACACCCCGTCGTCGTTGCCGGCGGTGATGCTCCAGTCCTGCGCGCCTGCCGGGAAATTGCTCGGTGTCAGCGGGCTGCCGACAGAGTCATCGGCGGCGGCGTCTTCGGGCACTGTGAAGGTTATCGCCGACAGCGACGGTGCCAGGTTGACTGTGACGGCAATCTCCTGTGTTGCCCTTGACTGATTACTGTCCGTATCGGACGAATCGGACGCAGTTACCCGTATTGTCGTATCGCCCACCGCCACCGCGCTGATGGTCACTATACTGCCTTGTACACTGACGGTGGCGGTGTTCTCGTCAGCCGATATCGCATGGTAGGTCAGGCTGTCATCGTCGTCCGGGTCGCTGAAGTGATTGGCGACATTGACTGTGACCGACGCCACGCCGCCGATGGTGACCATCTGCGGGTCAATGCGGCCTACCGTGATGGGCGCTTCGTTGACATCCTCGACGGTGATGGTGACGGTGGCCTGCGCCGTCGCCACGTCGACGGTTAATTGCACTGTCAATGTGTAGCTCGCCGTGGTCTCGAAATCGAGCGGTTCGATTACCGTTAGCTGGCCGCTGGTCGAATTGATCGCAAACACCGTGCCGATGTTGCCGGCGGTGATGCGCCAGACCTGCGTGCCATCCGGGAAATGGCTCGGCGTCAGCGGGCTGCCGACTTCGGTGTCGGCGGCGGCGTCTTCGGGCACCGTGAAGGTTGTGTCCGGCAGCGACGTGACCGTCAGCATCAACGTGAGTGTGGCGCTGTCCGGGTCAATGGCGTCGGCGTCGGTCGCCGTCAGCGTGTAGGTCGTCAGCGGCGTCGCCGCCGTCGGCGTGCCGCTGATCTGGCGGTTCTCCGCATTGAATGTCAGGCCATCCGGCAACGCCGGTGCCAGCGTGTAGCGCAGCGCCCCGTTGCCGCCGCTCGCCGCCGGCAGTTGGAGTACCGGGTCAACGGCTACGCCGACTGTGTAAATCTGCGCCGCCACTGCCGCAGCGCCAAAGCTCGGCAGTGCATCGGTGGTGTTGTCCAGCGCCTGGGCCGTGAAATCGGCGGCCCGGTTGCCGACCAGATCGCGCAGCGGGGTCAGGCCGGCGGTGTAGGCCAGCGTCACGACATCGGTCGATACCACGGCTGGGCTCAGCGTCAGCGTCACGGTCGCCCCGTTGATAGCCACGCCGTCGGGGTTCACCGTCGGGGCAGCGCCCGACTCCAGCGTCAGCGTGTAGTCTGACGGCGCCGGCACCGATACCAGGTTGTCGTCGAGTGCCTCGTTGTAGGTCAGCGTCAGGGTCGCTCCGTTGATGGTGGCCGCGCTGAACGTCGGCGCGGCGGTGTCCACTTGATTGACGGTGGCGGCGACAATGGGGGCGTGAGCGAGTACCGCTTCGTTGCCGGCGGCGTCCCCGATGAGGCCGCTGTTGGCCGTCAGGGCGTCTTCCTCTACCTCAACCCCATCGTCATCGCTGTCGTTGGTTATCACCGTGTAGCTGAATACCAGCGCCGTGGTTGTGCTGCTGCCGCTGTCGTAGACCGCCTGGCGCGTCGCCGTGCCCACCGCCAGCGCTATCTGCGGCGTGCCGACCACCGTGACTGCTTCGCTGAAGGTTGCCGTCAACGCAATCGCTTCGCCCCTGGCATACGGGCCGGTGACGCTGCTGATGACGACACTGTTCACCCTCGGGACGATGCCGTCTACTGCATGTGCGTTGGGAGCGTCCACCGTCACACTGTGCGTGATCAGCGCGTCGGTGGTGGCGTCGTCCGCGTCCAGAATCGTACTGCCGCCGGCGCCGGTGGGGTGGTTCAGTGCATTGCTGCCGATGCTCACGCCATCATCGTCTTCGTCATCGCCGGCCACCGTGTAGCTGAATACCAGCGCCGTGGTTGTGCTGCTGTCGCTGTCGTAGACCGCCTGGCGCGTCGCCGCGCCCACGGTCAGCGCCAGTTGCGGCTGGCCGGTGACGGTGACCGCCTTGCTGAAGGTGACTGTCGCTTCAATCACGTCGCCATTCGCGTAGACATTGTCGTCGCCGGCGTTTGAGGTCAACGCAATACCGGTGATGCCCGGCGGTGCGGTGCGGGTCACCATCAACCTGTAGGGCCTCATGATGCCGGCGCTGGTGACCTCAATGGTAATCGGCACCGCCATGCCCGGCGTCGGCAGGGCAATGTCTTCACTGGAGGTGCCGCTGACTACGGGAGCGCCGTTGACGGTAATGGTGGCGCCATCCCCTGCGGTCGGCGTGACGGTCACGGCGGTGACGCTGTTGAGGACGGTGACGGTATAGTCGGCGGTGGCGGGGGCAAACACCGGATTGAGGACGCCGTCGGAAATGGTCAGGTTGCTCAACGTGGCGCTATTCTGCGCGATGTAGGCGTTGAATCGTGCCGCGCGGACCCGGAGGCAGGCATTCACAGCGAAGCGGATATCGGCGACGACGATACCGGCGAAGACGGCAATGGCAGCGGCGTCGGGTTGCGAGCAGACAAAATGGGCGTTGCGGACGGTATCGTCAATCACAAAGCCGGCGGTTTGGAATATTGTAATGGCGCCCAGGCGATCCAGCACGTCGTCAAAGATGCCGGCGGGCAGTCCGGTGTACACCGTGAAATCGTTGCCGAACAACCACAAAGTATTAAGACTATGCAGACCCTCAAAGATGTTGGCGGGCAGGGCCTTCAGGTTGTTGTTGCTCAAAAACAATGTCTCCAGCGCCGGCAAGCCGGCAAAGATGTTGGCGGGCAGGGCCTTCAGGTTGTTGTTGATCAAATTCAATGACGTCAGTGCCGTCAAGCCGGCAAAGATGTTGGGGGGCAGAGCCTCCAGCTCGTCGTGGTCTTGCAAAGCCAATGACGTCAGTGCCGTCAAGCCGGCAAAGATGTTGGGGGGCAGAGCCTCCAGCTCGTCGTGGTCTTGCAAAGTCAATGACGTCAGTGCCGACAAGCCGGCAAAATCGCCGGGTTGCAGCGAAGCGATGCTTGGTTGCTCCCCCACCCTGCGCAAACGAAGTCTTGTAATGGTTGCCAGGCTGTTCACACTCGTGCAATCGAGGGCATGGGCCGCTGCGACAATCCCATCCCGCACCTGTAGCGTGCGCCCGCAGACATTGACGCCGAAGCTGGCGGTAATATTGATGGTGCTGGTGGTCAGGTCGCCGACTCCGGTGTGGCCGGCGGCGGCGACGGTGACGGACAGGGTGCCATTGGCGGTGATGTCCTCACCGCTGTATGCCAGCGTCAGCGTGGCGACGGTGGCGCTGTCGCGGGTGACACCGCTCACGCTCACAGTCCCGTCGACGGTATCCGTCACGCTGAAGTGGCTTGGCAGCAGGGCGCCCGGGGCCGCCTCGTATGCGGTGTGCTCCAGCGTGACGGTGATAGTCGGCGCCATGTCGGCAAACAGCTCGGATTCGGTCAGCCGCAAGAACCTGGGCAGGGTTGCGCTGGCCTGGGCGACGGTGATGGTGACGGTGTCGGGCGCTGAATCCGTACCGCCGGCGGTGACCACCAGTGAAAAGATCAGTTCGGTGGCTCTCGTCACGTCCGGCGCCGTGAAGGTCAGCCGCCCGGCCACGTCGGTGTCGCGCAAGGTCACCGACGGGCCGCGGGTTTGCGTCCAGGTGTAGGTGGCAATGCTGTCGCCATCCGGGTCGGTGCCGCTGCCGAACAGGGTGACTGTGTCGCCTTCGGGGACGCGCTGGTCGTCGCCGGCCACGGCGGTCGGTACACTGTTGACCAGGACGTCAATATCCTGTGTTGCCGTTGACCGGTTGCCGGCCGTATCAAGCGCGGTTACCTGTATTGTCGTGCTGCCCACTGCCACTGCCTCAATGGTCACCATACCGGTGTCCACACTGACGGTCGCGATGGTCTCGTCAACCGACTCCGCCTCGTAGGTCAGGCTGCCCCCTTCCGGGTCGCTGAAGTGATTGGCGACATTGACTGTGACCGACGCCACGCCGCCGATGGTGACCGTCTGCGGGTCAATGCGGCCTACCGTGATGGGCGCTTCGTTGACATTCTCGACGGTGATGATGACGGTGGCCTGCGCCATCGCCGCGCCGACGGTCAGTTGCACTGTCAATGTGTAGGTCGTCAGCATGGTCTCGAAATCAAGCGGCTTGATTACCGTTAGCTGACCGGTGGTCGGATTGATCGCAAACACCCCGTCGTCGTTGCCGCCGGTGATGCTCCAGACCTGCGTGCCATCCGGGAAATTGATCGGCGTCAGCGGGCTGCCGACTTCGCCGTTGTTGTCGGCGTTTTCGAGCACCATGTGGGTTATCTCCGGCAGCGACGGCGTGTTGACCGGATGGACGGTGACCGCAATCTCCTGTGTTGCCCTTGACTGATTGCTGTCCGTATCGGACACATCGGCTGCGGTGACCGTTATCGTCGTGCTGCCCGCCGCCTCTGCGTTGATGGTCACTATACTGCCTTGCACACTGACGGTGGCGGTGTTCTCGTCAGCCGACGATGCCTGGTAGGTCAGGCTGTCACCGTTCGGATCGCTGAAGTGACCGGCGACATCAACGGCGACCGGCGGCAGGCCAACGGTGACCGTCCGTGGGTCAATGGTGCCCACCGCAATTGGCGCCTGGTTGACGCTGATGGCGATCGTGAACGTCAGACTGCCTGCGTCGTCGGAGCCGATATTCGCGTCACTGTCGACTACGTTGTAGTTGTAGGTCGCCGGGTTTTGCGTCGCCGTCGGTGTGCCGGTGATTTGGCGCTGCGCCGCATTGAAGGTCAGGCCGTTCGGCAACCGCGGAGTGAGTGTGTAGATGAGCGCGCCGTTGCCGCCGGTGGGCGTCGGCAGCGTGAGGGTGGGGATGGCTCTGCCCACAACGTAGATCAGGGGGCCAATGGTCTGCGAGCCGAATTCAGGTCTGGTATTGTCCCCGGTGTTGTTTTCCACATCCCGGAGCGGGAAACCGGCGGCCCGGTTGCCGGCCGGATCACGCAGCGGATTCGCGGCGGTGGCGGCATAAGCCAGTTTCACTCTGTAGTTTGAGTTCACGCCCTGGATTATGCCACTGCGGTTCACCAGCACCATCCGCACCGTCGTCCCGCTGACAGTCACAGCGGTGACGCGACGCATCCGGTCGGGTGCGGAAACATTCACCGCCGTCAACGCCAGCGTGTAGTCTTCCGGTGCCGGTGCCGAGCTGGCGTCAAGTAGCTCGTCGTAGGTCAGCGTCAGGATACTGTTCTCAACGGTTGCCGTCATGAGCGTCGGCGCGGCGTTATCCACCCGATTGACCGTGTCGGCGGCAACGGCAGCGTGTGCGAGCACTGCGGCGTTGCCGACGATGTCCCGGATGGTGCCGCCGTTGGCCGTCAGGGTGTTTTCCGCCACCTCAACCCCATCGTCATCAGTGTCGTCGGCGACCACCGTGTAGCTGAATGCCAGCACCGACGAGTCGCTGCCGCCGGTATAGACTGCCTGGCGGGTGGCGGTGCCCACCGTCAGCGGTATCTGCGGCGTACCGACTACCCTGACTGCTCTGCTGAAGGTCGCCGTCAACTCAATCACCTCGTCCGCGGCGTACGGGCCGGTGGTGCTGCTGATGGCGACACGGGTCACCGTTGGGACGACGCCGTCTACACGATGTTCCGGGTTGGGCAGGCCCACCGTCACCTGATGCGCCACCACCGCGTCGGCGACGGCGGTGCGCGCGTCCCGAATCGTACTGCCGTCGGTGTGGCTCAGCGAATTTTCGCCGATGGTCACGCCGTCACTATCGCTGTCGCCGACGCGCACTGTGTAGCGGAATACCAGCGCCGGGGTTTCCGAGGGTGTGGTGCCGCTGGTGTAGACGGCCTGGCGCGTCTGCGTGCCCACGGTCAATGCCAGTTGTGGCCGGCCGGAAACGATGACCGGCACATCAAACGTCACCGTCGCGTCAATCGTGTCGCCCACCGCATAGATCCCATCGTCGCCGGCGTCCGAGGTCAACTCAATAGCGGTGATCACCGGCAACGGCACACCGGTGACGGTGACGGTGTAGGTCTGCGCGCCGGCCGCTTCGGCGGCGGTCACGACAATGGCAATCGGCGTCGTCGTGCCCGCTGTCAGGTCAATCGGGTTACTGGTGTCGCCGCTGTTTACAGTACGGCCGTTGACGGTAATGGTGGAGTCGGTCTGGCTGGCTGTCGGCGTGACGGTCACGGTGGCGGGGCCGGCGGCGGTATAGGCGGTGATGTCGGGGGCAAACACCGGGGTGAGGGCCGGGGTGATGGTGCCGGCGGAAATGACCAGGCCGCTCAACCTGGTGTTGCGGTAGATGTCGAATTGCGCCGAGCGGACCCGGAGGCAGTCAGCCGCACCGACAAAGGCGGCAATGGCCGCGAAGTCGGAACGCGAGCAGACAAAATGAGCGGCGCGGACGCTCGGGTCAACCTGGAACTCAGGTCCAATCGCGCCCAGCGTATCGAGCACCTCGTCAAACACACCGGCCGGCAGGCCGCCCGGCCTGAAGGAAGGAGAAATCAAACCGCCAATGATATTGAGATTGTTTTCCAGGTCCAACTCCTTCAGCGCATCCAGGCCGTTGAACGCGTCAACATCAATTGAGGCGAGGGCGTTGCTCCTCAACAACAGACTCTCGAGCACCGACAACCCGGTAAAAATGTCGGCCGGCAACGCCGTCAGGCCGTTGAAGCTCAGCACCAACCTCGTCAGCGACTGCAAATCGCTAAAAAGGCTGGGCGGCAAGGAGCCGGCGAAAGCGGCGCTGTTGCGGCCCAGATCCAATGTCTCAAGCCTCGTCAGGCCGGCAAAATCACCGCTTTGCAGCAGCTCGGTAAGCTGGCTCTCCAGATCAAGCATGGTAACCGACGCCAGATTCACATCCGTACAGTCGGTGGCCCCCGCTGCAGCGACAATCGCGTCCTCCACCACCTGTGTGCGGTCGTTGCATATATTGGCGCCGGGGATGGGCGGAGTGATGGTGAGGGTTGCGGTCGGCGGGTCCGTGAGGTCGTTGCTGATGTTGGCGACCGTGGCCGACACCGTCACCTCTCCGGGAACAGTGGCGCCAGTGTCAACAGCGGTGATGGTGACGTCCCCGGTGCTGCTCAACGCCTCGGCGGCAATGGTCAGCACCGACGGATCACTCAACCTGTAATCGCCCGCCACCGCCGGGCTGACCGGGGCCGCGCTGACGGTCAGCGTGGTCGGCACGGACGAGATCCGGTCAAGCCTTGCCGTGACTTCCGTCACACCGCCCCTGCTGGCGATACTGTTCGGGGTCAGCACCAGACTGACGACGGGGGCGGGGTCGTCGTTGATAATCCCGCCGATACCGGTGGCGTCGATCACCTCTCCGTCAAGCGCGAGTAGCGAAGTGACCTGTACTCTGATGATGATGGTCTCGGTTAGCTCGTGCAGCGTGTCGCCGTTCACCGTGACATCAATGTTCTGCGTGGTCACGGTCGGCGTAAAGGTCAACGTCCCGGTGTTGGCGGCCACGACGTAGTCGCTGTCCCTGGTCGCCGTGCTGTTCCCCGCAATGTTGTAGCGCACTATCACATCTAACGACCGCGCGCTGTTCAGCGTCACCACGTAGCGCAGCGTCGTCGTCGCGCCGAGGTTGCCCTCGTCGACTTCCGGCGAGTTGATCGCCAGCACCAGCGTGGCGTTGACCACCGACCGCTCGTTCAAATTGGGGGCCCGGTTGCCCGTCAGATCAAGCAGCGGATTCGTGCCGGGGGCGTAGGACAGACTCACGCCACTGTCGCCCGGGCGCACCGGCTCGCTCAACTTCATCGTCACCGTCGTCCCACTGACAGCCACGCTGCCGGCATTCACTGTGCGGCTCGCGCCCGACAGCACCAGCCTCCAGTCTGTCGACGCCGGCACCGAGCCCTCGTTGAGCGCCTCACTGTAGGTCAGTATCAGCGTATCGCCATCAACGGTTGCCGTGAGAAGCTGCGGCACGATGGCATCCACTCGATGCGCCGTGGCCGCGGGAATCGCAGCGTGCAAGAGCGTCGCAGGGTTGCCGAAGGCGTCTCGTATCCCGCCGCCGTTGGGCCTCAGCGCGTTACGCTCCACCGACACCCCATCATCATCGTTGTCGATGGAGGAGCGCACCGTGTAGCTGAAGACCAGCGCCCTTGAGCCACTGCCACTGGTGTAGTCCGCCCGGCGCAGGCGCTCGGAGCTGGAGGCGTCGTCGAACACTATAGGGATCTGTGGCACTTCGCCGGATTGATCAGGCGCCGCCACCACTTCGCCGGATTGATCAAACACCGTCACATTTTCGCTGAAGGTCGCGGTCAGCTCAATCACATCGTCCAGGACGTACGGGCCGGTGCTGGTGATGGCGACGCCGGTCACCGTCGGCACAACGCCGTCCACGGCGTGATTCCTGTTGCTGGTCACCGCCGAACTCTTGCTACTTACGAGCCGACCATCGTTGTCGTTTACCTTGGCGCCCCTGATGTCTTGTTGAAGCGCATCCGCAGGAATACCCACGCCGTCCGCATCCAGGTCGCCGTCACGCACCCGGTAGCGAAATATCAACCGCCTGTGGTCGGCGGAGATGTCGTTATAGGTCGCCTGGCGCGTCTCGGTGCCTATGGTCAGGGCTATCGTCGGGAGGCCCCCGGCATCGGAGGGAACCACGTCCACATCGCCGTCGAACGCGACCGTCACCTCAATGATCTCGCCACGCCCATAGGTGCCACGCGACGTCAACCTGACGCTGGTGATCTTCGTCAGCGGCTCATCAGCAAGAGACCTCGCAAGGATTGGCACTGTCTGCGTGATCAGCGGCTCCGTACCGGAGTGGAGCCTGGGGAGAATTGTGACGCTGATGCGCGTATCTTGATCAAAATCATTTCTGGCGTCCCTGTAATCCAGAAGCACCTGGACTTCCGTCCGGCTGGTGACTCGCACTGACGACGAGACTCTCAACCCCGGCGGGGGCATGCCGCTCAGCCTGTAGCCGTCCTCGTGCCGGACGACACCACTACCATGGAACGTGAGCGCGCCGCTCATTTCCAGAAACAGAGCCGCATCCCCCTCTGTACTCGTACCACCCAGGCCCCCTTCGGTCAGTGGGTCCGACGGTCTTGAGGAACGAATACTCACCTCCCCCTCCACCGGGTCCCCCGGGTCAACAGCTCTCGGGGTGATTGGCACCGTCGTCGTGGTCAGCGACGGCCGATCAAACCCGGAGTTGGCAGCACTGAGCATTGTGACGCTGATGCGCGCCACTTGATCAAAATCATTGTTGGCGTCGTCGTACTTCAGAAACACCCTGACATTCTTGGCAGGGAAAGGATCTATCTCCTGCAGAGTATCCGGGTCGAGATGAACCACCCTCTCGATGCTCAAACCCGGCAGGGGTGTGCCGCCCAGCTCGTAGTTGCTGATGATCAAGCCCCGGACTCGATGGAAAAGGCTTCCCTCTCTGTCGCTCAGGCGCAGAATCAGACTCGCATCATTCAGGTTCGCTTCGGTCAGTGTGCTGGGTTGGGTACTGAAAATATCCACCCCCGGCGTCCTCTCGACGTCGTTGTCGTTCAGCGTGATGACAATGTTGCCGGACGGCAGGGTGGGTGCATACTCATATATTGGCCCAGCTACCCCCTCTGGCCCAGACACCACCACATTCCTCGGCGTTAGCGTGATTATCTCATCCGTAGCATCAGCGTCCTCCTCCGCCCTGACGGCCAGTCTGATTTGTTGTTCCCCCTGCGGCAGCGTAACCTCATACGTGCCGTTGCCCGGCGCAGGTACAACCGTGCCGCCCACCAACACACTGTAATCGTGCGCATCCGGAGCCGGAGTGATTGTCACTGTCGCCGTGACCGTCTCACCCGGACCCGGCGCACGGCCAAAGTCCAGCACCACCGCGGATGACGTTCTGTTCTCAGCCACGGTGCGGGCGGCAGTGCTGTTTATGGTGACCCGTATATCGTCGAGTATCTCAAGCTGTTGCGTGGACGCACTCGGGTCAGGCGACACCCGGTAGTTGTCGCCCGGCACCACACTCATCCGGAGTATTTCAGTACCCTCAACCTCGTCGCCGGTTTCTGCGGCGACCTGATATTGGGCTCTTGCGACAGTGTTACCTCGGAGAATATCGATAAATCCCAGGTCAAACAGGTCCGCATTACCAGCTGTGCCGCTTCTGGGACTGACACGCACATCTCCACGATCAATGCTGTTTCCATCGCTGGCGACCATCAGATTCACCCGCGCAACACTCGCCGGAATGGGTATTGTTGATCTGACCTCTATGTCGAATTCCGCCCCCCGGGCTGCCCCCGGCCCCCGCTCCGTTACCCTCCCATCTTCTATGCGGGTACCTGATTTGGGAACGAATGCCAGACTCACCACCGGCTCGTTGTCTGTCAGCGCCAGACTGCGGCGGCGGGCCGCGGGGTCAACGAAGTAACCAGCGCCGTCTACCAGGCTGACAGACAACACCTCGTCCAGCCCGTCCACGTCCTCCAGCGCCGTCAACCGCAGCACGCGTGAGCTCTGGCCGGCGGCAAACGGCACCGCCACCCGCCGCGCGCGCAGGTCGGCGGGGGCGGCTCTGTCAACGCTGAAGCCGGCGGTATTGCCGTCAATGGCGACGCCGTAATCCAGTCCGTAGGTGACTTCGGGCGGTGTTGAGGACGGGGTGTCCTGGGCAATCTCAATCAGCACCGTCAGGTTGGTGAAGGCGTCTGCATCCAGACTCACCGTCAGCGTCGACACCTCGGTGGCGCCTTCAACCAGCGTGCCCCGGGACGGCACGCCCAGGCTGACTGTCGGGAGCGGCGGCGCCGGGTTGACCGTCAGCATAAACGTGAGTGTGGCGCTGTCCGGGTCGCTGGCGTCGGCATCGGTCGCCGTCAGCGTGTAGGTCGTCGTCGTCGTCTCCGCTGTCGGCGTGCCGCTGATCTGGCGGTCCTCCGCATTGAATGTCAGGCCGTCCGGCAGCGCCGGCGTCAGCGTGTAGCTCAGCACCCCGTTGCCGCCGCTCGCCGCCGGCAATTGTAGTGCCGGGTCGACGGCCACGCTGACTATGTAAATCTGCGGCTCCACTGCCGCATTGCCAAAGCTCAGCGGTGCATCGGTGGTGTTGCTCACCTCCCGGGCCGTGAGATCGGCGGCCTGGTTGCCGGCCAGATCGCGCAGCGGGTTCGCGGCGGCGGTGTAGGCCAGCGTCACGACGTCGGTTGATACCACGGCGGCGCTCAGCGCCAGCGTTACTGTCGTCTCGCTGATCGTCACGCCGCCGGCGTTCACCGTCGGGGCAGTGCCCGATTCCAGTGCCAGCGTGTAGTCTGCCGGCGCCGGCACCGAGCTGGCGTCGAGTGCCTCGTTGTAGGTCAGCGTCAGGGCAGTGCCGTCGATGGTGGTCGCGCTGACCGTCGGCGCGGCGGTGTCCACTCGATTGGCGTCGTCCCCGGCAATGGCAACGTGGTCAAGCACCGCGTCGTTGCCGGCGGCGTCCCGGATGGTGGTGTCGTCGTTGACCATCAGTGCGCCTTCCGCCACCTCAACCCCATCGGCATCGTTGTCGCCGGCGACCACCGTGTAGCTGAAGACCAGCGCCGACGAGTCGCTACCGCCGGTGTTGACGGCCTGGCGGGTGGCGGTGCCCACCGTCAGCGGTATCTGCGGCGTACCGACTACCGTGACCGCTTCGCTGAAGATCGCCGTCAACTCAATCACTTCGCCCTCGGCGTACGGGCCGGTGGTGCTGCTGATGGCGACAACGCCGTTGACGATCGTTGGGGCGACGCCGTCTACCCTGTGCTGAGTGTCAGCGGCGACTGTCACACTGTGCGTGATCAGCGCGTCGGTGGTGTCGGCCGTGTCTCGAATCGTACTGCCGTCGGCAAGGGCCAGCGCATTTTCACCGATGCTCACGCCCTCATCGGCGCTGTCGCCGGCGGCCACTGTGTATCTGAAGACCAGCGCCGCGGTCATGTCGCCGCTGTCGTAGACTGCCTGGCTCGTCCCGGTGCCCACCATCAGCGTCAACTCCGGCACACCGGTGACGGTGACCGCTTCGCTGAAGGTGACCGTCGCCTCAATCGTGTCGCCAATCGCGTAGACATTGTCGTCGCCGGCGGTCGAGGTCAACTCGATGGCGGTGATGCTCAACGGTGCCATACGGGTCACCATCAACCTGTAGGTTGCCGTGGTGTTGCCGTCGGCGGCGGTGACCACAATGGTAATCGGCACCGGCACCGCCGGCGTCGGCAGCGGAATGTCGACACTGGGGCTGCTGCTGGTTACGGGGGCAGTGTTGACGGTAATCGTGGCGCCGGCCTGAGCGGCGGTCGGCGTGACGGTCACGGCGGTGACGCTGTTGGGGACGGTGACGGTATAGGCGGGGGTGCCGGGGGCAAACACCGGGGCAAGGGTGCCGTCGGAAATGCTCAGGCCGCTCAACGTGGCGCCATTTTCCGTGAGGTAGGCGTAGAGTTGCGCCGAACTGACCACGAGGCAGTCGCTTACACTGGCGGCGGTTGCAATGGCAGCGAAGTCGGGACGCGAGCAAACAAAATGGGCCTGGCGGACGGCTGCGTCCACCACTCCGAAGCTTGCGGCGGTTATGGTGCCATCGGGGGCCAGCACATCGTCAAAAATGCCGGGGGGCAGTCCGGTTTCCGGCGTGAATGGGTTGGAGTTAAGATTCAAACTCGTCAGCCTCGACAAGCCGGCAAAATCACCGCTTTGCAGCGCCGTGATGCCTTGACCACGCAGATCAAGGCTCGTCACAGACAGCAGCCCCGTCGTCGGCACATTGGTGCAGTCGCTGGGGCGGGGGGTGATGCTGGCGAGAATGGCAGCCTGCACCTGTGGCGTGCGGCCACAGATATTGACGCTGGTGCTGGCCTCAATTGGGATGCGGTTGGTGTCCAGATCATTGCTGCCGGTGTGGGCGGCGGCGGCGACGGTGATGTACAGGGTGCCGTCGCTGATGATGTCCTCGTTGTCATATCCCAGCGTCAGCGTGGCGGTGGTGGCGTCGGCGCGGTTGACGTCAATCACGGTCACGGTGCCGGCGACGTTGTCGGTCGGCGTGAAGTGGCTCGGCAACAACTCGGCCACGTATTCGGTGCCGGACAGTGTGACGGTGACTGTCGACGCCGGTGTGGCGAGCAGGTCGGCCTGGGTCAGCGGCGAGGTCGCGGTCAGGGCTGCGCTGGCCACAACGTCGGTGACGGTGATGATGACGGTGTCGGGCGCTGAATCCGCATCGCCGTCGTTGACCACCAGTGAAAAGGTCAGTCTGGTGTCGGTCGTCACGAGCGGCGCCGTGAAGGTCGGCCCGGCCACGTCGGTGGCGCTCAAGGTCACTGTCGGGCCGCCGATTTGCGTCCAGGTGTAGGTGGCAATGCTGTCGCCCTGATCCGGGTCGGTGCCGCTGCCGGCCAGGGTGACTCTGTCGCCTTCGGGGACGCTCTGGTCGTCGCCGGCCACGGCGACCGGTACACGGTTGACTCTGACGGTAATCTCCTGCGTTGCCCTTGACTGATTACTGTCCGTATCGGACGCATCGGTCGCCGTTACCCGTATGGTCGTGCTGCCCGCCGCCACTGCGTTGATGGTCACGTCACTGCCTTGCACACTGACGGTCGCGATGGCCTCGTCAGCCGACGATGCCTGGTAGGTCAGGCTGTCACCGTCCGGGTCGCTGAAGTGGTCGGCGACATCAACGGTGGCCGACACCACGCCGCCGATGGTGAACGTCTGCGGGTCGATGCTGCCCACCGCAATTGGCGCCTGGTTGACATTGCCGACGGTGATGATGACGGTGTCGGGCGCTGAATCCGCATCGCCGTCGTTGACCACCAGTGAAAAGGTCAGTCTGGTGTCGGTCGTCACGAGCGGCGCCGTGAAGGTCCGATCGGCGGCCACGTCGGTGGCGCTCAAGGTCACTGTCGGGTCTACCGACAGGTCGCCGATTTGCGTCCAGGTGTAGGTGGCAATGCTGTCGCCCGCATCCGGGTCGGTGCCGCTGCCGGCCAGGGTGACTCTGTCGCCTTCGGGGACGCTCTGGTCGTCGCCGGCCTCGGCGACCGGTACACGGTTGACTCTGACGGCAATATTCTGCGTTGCCCTTGACTGATTACTGTCCGTATCGGACGCATCGGTCGCCGTTACCCGTATGGTCGTGCTGCCCGCCGCCACTGCGTTGATGGTCACGTCACTGCCTTGCACACTGACGGTCGCAATGGCCTCGTCAGCCGACGATGCCTGGTAGGTCAGCCTGTCACCGTCCGGGTCGCTGAAGTGGCCGGCGACATCAACGGTGGCCGACACCACGCCGCCGATGGTGAACGTCTGCGAGTCGATGCTGCCCACCGCAATTGGCGCCTGGTTGACATTGCCGACGGTGATGATGACGGTGTCGGGCGCTGAATCCGCATCGCCGTCGTTGACCACCAGTGAAAAGGTCAGTCTGGTGTCGGTCGTCACGAGCGGCGCCGTGAAGGTCCGCTCGGCGGCCACGTCGGTGGCGCTCAAGGTCACTGTCGGGTCTACCGACAGGTCGCCGATTTGCGTCCAGGTGTAGGTGGCAATGCTGTCGCCCGCATCCGGGTCGGTGCCGCTGCCGACCAGGGTGACTGTGTCGCCTTCGGGGACGCTCTGGTCGTCGCCGGCCTCGGCGACCGGTACACGGTTGACTCTGACGGCAATCTCCTGTGTTGCCCTTGACTGATTACTGTCCGTATCGGACGCATCGGCTGCGGTTACCGTTATCGTCGTGCTGCCCGCCGCCACTGCGTTGATGGTCACGTCACTGCCTTGCACACTGACGGTCGCGATGGCCTCGTCAGCCGACGATGCCTGGTAGGTCAGGCTGTCACCGTTCGGGTCGCTGAAGTGGTCGGCGACATCAACGGTGGCCGACACTACGCCGCCGATGGTGAACGTCTGTGGGTCAATGGCGCCCACCGCAATTGGCGCCTGGTTGACATTGACGACGGTGATGATGACGGTGTCGGGCGCTGAATCCGCATCGCCGTCGTTGACCACCAGTGAAAAGGTCAGTTCGGTGTCGGTCGTCACGAGCGGCGCCGTGAAGGTCGGCCCGGCCACGTCGGTGGCGCTCAAGGTCACTGTCGGGCCGCCGATTTGCGTCCAGCTGTAGGTGAGGCTGTCGCCCTCATCCGGGTCGGTGCTGCTGCCGGCCAGGGTGACTGTGTCGCCTTCGGGGACGCTCTGGGGGGGGCCGGCCTCGGCCTCGGGCGGGTCGTTGGTGCCGGTGATGGTGATGGTGATGGTGATGGTGATGTTGAAGTCGAAGGCGTCGATGGTCTGCACGATGAACCGATCGTCGACAGTCTCGCCCGCGGCCAGAGACTGGACGGCGTCGGCGTCGTTGGTCAAGACGTAGCTCCATGCGCCAGTAGCGTCTATGGTGAACATGCCATAATCACTGAGCGTACCGGGAGCTGGCTGCGCTATGAAGTCTGCTGTACGGGTACCGTCCAATGTCACTATACTACCCACAGAGCGCACCGCCCCGTCTTCGGTGACGGAGCCGGTGATCGCGCCGTTGAGGTTTATGATGGCGATCGTGAACGTCAGAGTGTTGATGTCGCCGGTGCTGCGACTCGAGTCACTGTCGCTTACGATGTAGGTGTAGGTCACCGGGTTTTGCGCCCTCGTCGGTGCGCCGGTGATTTGGCGCAGCGCCGAATTGAATCTCAAGCCGTTCGGCAACTGCGGGGTGAGTCTGTAGTTCAGTATGCCGTTGCCGCCGGTGGCCGTCGGCAGCGTGAGGGTGGGGATGGCTCTGCCCATAAAGTAGATCAGGGGGTCAATGGTCTGCGAGCCGAAACTCGGGCGCGTATTGCTCCCGGTTTTGTTTTCCACATTTTGGAGCGGGAAACCGGCGGCCCGGTTGCCGGCCAGATCACGCAGCGGATTCGCGGCGGGGGCGGCGTAGGCCAGTCGCACAGTGAAGTCACCATCCACGCCCCGGTTATCGCCCGGTACATCCTCCAGCACCAGCCGCACCGTCGACCCGTTGACAGTCACCCTGGCGATGCGACGGCCCGCGGGGTTGCGGAAGCGGTTCAACACCATCAACGTGTAGTCTGCCGTTGCCGGTGCCGAGCTGGCGTCGAGTGACTCGGTGTAGGTCAGCGTCAGGATATTGCCAACAATGGTTGCCGTCATCAGCGTCGGCGCGACGGCCTCTACCCGATTGACCGTGTCGGCGGCAATGGCAGCGTGTGCGAGCACTGCGGCGTTGCCGCCGATGTCCCGGATGCTGCCGCCGTTGGCCGTCAGTGCATTTTGCGCCACCTCAACCCCATCGTCATCGATCTCGTTGGCGACCACCGTGTAGCTGAATGTCAGCACCGACGAGTCGCTGCCATCGGTGTAGACTGCCTGGCGGATGGCGGTGCCCACCGTCAGCGGTATCTGCGGCGTACCGACTACCCTGACTGCTTCGCTGAAGGTCGCCGTCAACTCAATCACCTCGTCCGCGGCGTACGGGCCGGTGCTGATGGCGACACGGGTCACCGTTGGGACGACGCCGTCTACACGATGTTCCGGGTTGGGCAGGACCGTCACCTGATGCGTGACCGCCGCGTTGGTGGTCTCGGTGAGCGCGTCCCGAATCGTACTGCTGCCGGTGTGGCTCAGCGAATTTTCGCCGATGGTCACGCCGTCACTATCGCTGTCGCCGTCGCGCACTGTGTAGCGGAATACCAGCGCCGGGGTTGTGCTGCCGCTGGTGTAGACGGCCTGGCGCGTCTGCGTGCCCACGGTCAGTGCCAGTTGTAGCTGACCGGAAACCTGACCGGAAACGATGACCGGCACATCGAACGTCACCGTCGCGTCAATCGTGTCGCCCACCGCATAGATCCCATCGTCGCCGGCGACCGAGGTCAACTCAATAGCGGTGATCATCGGCAACGGCGCACGGGTGACGGTGACGGTGTAGGTCTGCGCGCCGGCCGCTTCGGCGGCGGTCACAACAATGGCAATCGGCGTCGTCGTGCCCGCTGTCAGGTCAATCGGGTTACTGGTGTCGCCGCTGTTTACAGTACGGCCGCTGACGGTAATGGTGGAGTCGGCCTGGCTGGCGCTCGGCGTGACGGTCACGGTGGCGACGCTGTTGGGGACGGGGACGGTATAGGCGGTGGTGTCGGGGGCAAACACCGGGGTGAGGGCCGGGGTGAGGGTGCCGGCGGAAAGCACCAAACCGCTCAACCTGGTGCTGCGGTAGATGTTGAATTGCGCCGAGCGGACCCGGAGGCAGTCAGCCGTACCGACAAAGGCGGCAATGGCCGCGAAGTCGGAACGCGAGCAGACAAAATGAGCGGCGCGGACGCTCGAGTCAACCTGGAACTCAGATCCAATCGCGCCCAGCGTATCGAGCACCTCGTCAAACACACCGGCCGGCAGACCGCCCGGCCTGAAGGAAGAAGAAAGCTCACCGCCAATGACCTTGACATTGTTTTCCAAGTCCAACTCCTTCAGCGCATCCAGGCCGTTGAACGCGTCAACATCAATCGAGGCGAGGGCGTTGCTCCTCAAAAACAGACTCTCGAGCGCCGACAACCCGGTAAAAATGTCGGCCGGCAACGCCGTCAGGCCGTTGAAGCTCAGCACCAACCTCGTCAGCGACTGCAAATCGCTAAAAAGGCTGGGCGGCAAGGAGCCGGCGAAAGCGGCGCTGTTGCGGCCCAGATCCAATGTCTTAAGCCTCGTCAGGCCGGCAAAATCACCGCTTTGCAACGCCGTGGTGCCGAGCCTGTTGCTCAGATTAAGCTCGGTAACCGACGCCAGATTCACATCCGTACAGTCGGTGGCCCCCGCTGCAGTGAGAATCGCGGCCAGCACCGCCGGTGTGCGAGTGGTGCATATATTGGCGCCGGGGATGGGCGGAGTGATGGTGAGGGTTGCGGCCAGCGGGTCCGTGAGGTCGTTGCTGATGTTGGCGACCGTGGCCGACACCGTCACCTCTCCGGGAACAGTGGCGCCAGTGTCAACAGCGGTGATGGTGACGTCCCCGGTGCTGCCCAACGCCCCGGCGGCAATGGTCAGCACCGGCAGATCACTCAACCTGTAATCGCCCGCCACCGCCGGGCTGACCGGGGCCGCGCTGACGGTCAGCGTGGTCGGCTCGGACGAGATCCGGTCAAGCCTTGCCGTGACTCTCGTCACACCGCCCCTGCTGGCGATACTGTTCGGGGTCAGCACCAGACTGACGACGGGGACGGGGTCGTCGTTGATAATCCCGCCGATACCGGTGGCGTCGATAACCTCTCCGTCAAGCGCGCGCAACGAAGTGACCTCTGCTCTGATGATGATGGTCTCGGTTGGCTCGTGCAGCGTGTCGCCGAGCACCGTGACAATAATGTTCTGCGTGGTCACGGTCGGCGTAAAGATAAACGTCCCGGTGTTGGCGGCCACGTAGTCGCTGTCCCTGGTCGCCGTGCTGTTCCCCGCAATGTCGTAGCGCACTGTCACCTCTAACGGCCGCGCGCTGTCCAGCGTCACCGTGTAGGTCAGCATCGTCGTTGAGCCGACGTTGCCCTCGTCGACTCCCGGCGAGTTGATCGCCAGCACCAGCGTGGCGTTGTCCACCATTTGGTCGTCCAAATCGGGGGCCCGGTTGCCCGTCAGATCAAGCAGCGGATTCGTGCCGGGGGCGTAGGACAGACTCACGCCACTGTCGCCCGGGCGCACCGGCTCGCTCAACTTCATCGTCACCGTCGTCCCACTGACAGCCACGCTGCCGGCATTCACTGTGCGGCTCGCGCCCGACAGCACCAGCCCCCAGTCTGTCGACGCCGGCACCGAACCCTCGTTGAGCGCCTCACTGTAGGTCAGTATCAGCGTATCGCCATCAACGGTTGCCGTGAGAATCCGCGGCACGATGGCATCCACTCGATGCACCCGGTCCGCGGAAATCGCAGCGTGCAAGAGCGTCGCAGGCGTCGCAGGGCTGCCGAAGGCGCTTTGTATCTCGCCGCCGTTGAGCCTCAGCGCGTTACGCTCCACCGACACCCCATCATCATCGTTGTCGAAGGAGGAGCCCACCGTGTAGCTGAATACCAGCGCCGTCGAGCCACTGCCACTGGTGTAGGCCGCCTGGCCCAGGCGCCCGGAGCTGGAGGCGCCGCCGAACACTATACCGATCTGTGGCACATTGTCGGATTGATCAGGCACCGCCACCACTTCGCCGGATTGATTAAACACCGTCACCACTTCGCTGAAGGTCGCGGTCAGCTCAATCACATCGTCCAGGACGTACGGGCCGGTGCTGGTGATGGCGACGCCGGTCACCGTCGGCGCAACGGCGTTCACGGCGTGATTCCTGTTGCTAGTCACCGCCCGACTCTCGCTACTTACGCGCTGACCATCGTTGTCGTTTATCCTGGGGCCACTGGGGCTTTGTAGACTTTGTTCAAGCGCATTCGCAGGAATACCCACGCCGTCCGCATCCAGGTCGCCGTCACGCACCCGGTAGCGAAATCTCAACTGCCTGTGGTCGGCGGTGATGTCGTTATAGGTCGCCTGACGCGTCGCGGTGCCGATGGTCAGGGGTATCGTCGGGAGGTCCCCGCCATCGGAGGGAACCACGTCCACATCGCCGTCGAACGCGACCGTCACCTCAATGATCTCGCCACGCCCATAGGTGCGGCCTCCGGCACGCGGCGTCAAGGCACGCGACGTCAACCTGACGCTGGTGATCGTCGTCAGCGGCTCATCAGCAAGAGACCTCGCATGGATTGGCACTGTCTGCGTGATCAGCGTCTGCGTACCGGAGTGGAGCCTGGGGAGAATTGTGACGCTGATGCTCGTATCTTGATCAAAATCATTTTTGCCGTCGTTGTACACCAGAAGCACCTGGACTTCCGTCGGGCTGGTGACTCGCACTGACGACGAGACTTCTAACCCCGGCGGGGGCATGCCGCTCAGCCTGTAGCCGCCGTTGTGCGTGACGACGCCACTGCCATGGAACGTGAGCGCGCCGCTCATTTCCAGAAACAGAGCCGCATCCCCCTCTGTACTCGTACCACCCAGGCCCCCTTCGGTCAGTGGGTTCGACGGTCTTGAGCCAGTAATACTCACCTCCCCCTCCACCGACTCCGGCGGCGGCTCCGGCTCCCCCGGGTCAACAGCTCTCGGGGTGATTGGCACCGTCGTCGTGGTCAGCGACGGCCGACCAGACCCGGAGTTGGCAGCACTGAGCATTGTGACGCTGATGCGCGCCACTTGATCAAAATCATTGTTGGCGTCGTCGTACTTCAGAAACACCCTGACATTCTTGGTAGGGAAAGGATCTATCTCCAGCAGAGTATCCGGGTCGAGATGAACCACCCTCTCGATGCTCAAACCCGGCAGGGGTGTGCCGCCCAGCTCGTAGTTGCTGATGATCAAGCCCCGGACTTTATGGAAAAGGCTCCCCTCTCTTTCGCTCAGGCGCAGAATCAGACTCGCATCATTCAGGTTCGCTTCGGTCAGTGTGCTGGGTTGGGTACTGAAAATATCCACCCCCGGCGTCCTCTCGACGTCGTTGTCGTTCAGCGTGATGACAATGTTGCCGGACGGCAGGGTGGGTGCATACTCATATATTGGCCCAGCTACCCCCTCTGGCCCAGACACCACCACACGCCTCGGCGTTAGCGTGATTATCTCATTCGTAGCATCAGCGTCCTCCTCCGCCCTGACGGCCAGTCTGATTTGTTGTTCCCCCTGCGGCAGCGTAAGCTCATACGTGCCGTTGCCTGGCGCAGGCACGACCGTGCCGCCCACCAACACACTGTAATCGTGCTCATCCGGAGCCGGAGTGATTGTCACTGTCGCCGTGACCGTCTCACCCGGACCCGGCGCACGGCCAAAGTCCAGCACCACCGGGGATGACGTTCTGTTCTCAGCCACGGTGCGGGCGGCAGTGCTGTTTATGGTGACCCGTATATCGTCGAGTATCTCAAGCTGTTGCGTGGACGCACTCGTGTCCGGCGACACCCGGTAGTTGTTGCCCGGCACCACACTCATCCGGAGTATTTCAGTACCCTCAACCTCGTCGCCGGTTTCTGCGGCGACCTGATATTGGGCTCTTGCGACAGTGTTACCTCGGAGAATATCGATAAATCCCAGGTCAAGCAGGTCCGCATTACCAGCTGTGCCGCTTCTGGGACTGACACGCACATCTCCACGATCAATGCTGTTTCCATCGCTGGCGACCACCAGATTCACCCGCGCAACACTCGCCGGAATGGGTCTTGTTGATCTGACCTCTATGTCGAATTCCGCCCCATTGAAGGCTACAGTGCGCAGGGCTGCCCCCGGCCCCCGCTCCGTTACCCTCCCATTTTCTATGCGGGTACCTGATTTGGCAACGAATGCCAGACTCACCACCGGCTCGTTGTCTGTCAGCGTCAGACTGCGGGGGCGGGCCGCGGGGTCAACGGAGTAGTTGTCGCCGTCTACCAGACTGATAGACAACACCTCGCTTAGCCCGTCCACGTCCTCCAGCGCCGTCAACCGCAGCGTGCGACTGCTCTGGCCTTCGGCAAACGGCACCGCCACCCGCCGCGTGCGCCGGGTGGCGGGGTCGGCGTTGTTAAAGGTGAAGCCGGCGGCATCGCCGTCAATGGCGACGCCGTAATCCAGTCCGTAGGTGACTCCGGGCGGTGTTGAGGACGGGGTGGTCTGGGTAATATCAACCAGCACCGTCAAGTCGGTGGGGGCGTTTGCATTCAGGCTCACCACCAGATTCGTATTACGTCCTTCGGACACAGTGGACGAAGCCAGTAGCAGATTGGCTTCCGGCGCACTGTCATCCAGCATCAGTGTGCGGGCGGTGTCGTCAATGAAGTAGTTGTCGCCGTCTACCAGCCTGATAGACAACACCTCGCTTAGCCCGTCCACGTCCTCCAGCGCCGTCAACCGCAGCGTGCGACTGCTCTGGCCTTCGGCAAACGGCACCGCCACCCGTCGCGTGCGCCGGGTGGCGGGGTTGGCGCTGTCAAAGCTGAAGCCGGCGGTATCGCCGTCAATGGCGACGCGGTAATCCAGTCCGTAGGTGACTCCGGGCGGTGTTGAGGATGGGGTGGTCTGGGTAATCTCAATCAGCACCGTCAGGTCGGTGGGGGCGTTTGCATCCAGATTCACCACCAGATCCGTATTACTTCCTTCGGGCACAGTGGACGAAGCCAGTGCTGGCAGACTGGCTTCCAGCGCGCTGTCCTCCAGCGTCAGTGTGCGGGCGGTGTCGTCAATGACGTAGTTGTCGCCGTCTACCAGCCTGATAGACAACATCTCGTCTAGCCCGTCCTCGTCATTCAGCGCCGTCAACTCCAGCGTGCGACTGCGCTGGCGGGCGGCAAACGGCACTGCCACTCGCCGCGGGCGCAGGGTGGCGGGGTCGGCGCTGTTAAAGCTGAAGCCGGCGGTATCGCCGTCAATGGCGACGCCGTAATCCAGTCCGTAGGTGACTCCGGGCGGTGTTGAGGACGGGGTGGTCTGGGTAATCTCAATCAGCACCGTCAGGTCGGTGGTGAGGGTTTCATTCAGACTCACCGTCAGCGTCGACACATCGGTGGTGCCTTCAACCAGCGTGCGCCGGGACGGCACACCCAGGCTGACTGTCGGGGGCACCGTCAGAACGCCGGAAAGGCCATAGAGGGGGAAGGGAAGCCCTCTATTCGTCGACTCGCTACTGAAACCACTCCGGGAGCTGGAGGAGGTATTTAATGGTTGACCCGAAACCCCCGGGCGACCAAACCAGGCACCGCCAGCCTGGCGGTTCGCAAAAGTTACGCCGCCAAGCGCCATCTCCGGGCGGAATACTTGTCCGAAGTCTATTCCACGTCTGACGTCTACTAAACGCGAAAATGCCGCTTGTCCATCCAAGACGCTGCCTGTCCAGACGTTCATGTTGCCTGCAGCGATGGCCGCTCCGGCCGGGTTCCTCCCCTCCGTAGTGTCCCAGCTGCCGTCGTAGAAGTCGCGATAGTTGTCCGCGGCCTTGCGACCCAGGAAGTAGAAAATCATTTCGCCGGTGCCGTCGGTGTCCGGGTTCGTGTCCGTGTTGTCGCGGGCATGCGTGATTTCGACGTCGTCCGGGCCTGTTGCGGTGCCCGGGGTTGTTTTTCTGCTGACGGTACCCAGGGCTTTGAAGCCGTCGGCGATGCCGGCATTCACGAAATCGTCGTTCGTTCTGGCATCAGCCCGGATGAAGTTGTTGTAGGCGTCAACGTTGTCGCTTCTAGCGTCCCTTGTGCTGTCGCTGATGAACAGGATGCGGTAGGTGTCGCCGATCGAGAGGCAGTCGGGGATGATGCCGGTCCAGGTGAGTGCGCCGTCGCAACTCTGGGCGCTGGCCGACGCCGGGGCGAGGGCTGATAACAGCAGGAAGAGTGTAATCAGCCGTTTCAGCATGACGGTATGATGCTGTTGACGGCCTCCGGAAACGACGTGGAGGTGACCGACTCGTTCAGCGAATCGCGCAGATGCACCGCCTCATTGAGCCCGCCCGGTAACAACGGGCCGTCAGCATCCGGCGCCATGGCCCCCTGCGCCAGCCCGGGGACGAAGAGGCCGGGACGGAAGCGGCAACGGGGTTGCTGCGGAAACGGTACGGGGATAGCCATATCAGCTATATGGTTACCAATATGATGTATTTATATGTCCGTTATATGTAGCTGTATGTCCGTTATATGTGGTTATAGGCTCATTGGGCGCTGTGCCCAACGGGGAAATGGGGGAAGTGGGAGGGTGCCCCACCGACGCCGGTCGGCTGTTTTCAAGAGGATTTGACATTGGATATTCTCGGGATAGATTATCGGCAGCTAAAAACCTGATGTCAATACTTTGTATGGGTCCAATACCTTTGGCACTGCGGCAGTTGTTGGAAGCCGAATTGTATCGGAGTTTGCAGACCGAGGCTATGGTGGGGAATGACGGTGTTATATTCGACCAGCCAGGCGGCCATTTTGCGGTTAAACAAGGCCAGGTCCGTGAACAGCAAGTCGGCGTGATAATCCACGAACTGCTCCTGTATGGTGCGGTTGAAGCGCTCACAATGGGCATTCATTTTGGGTGACCTGGGGTAAGTCCACCAGTGGACAATACCGAGCTGATTAAGGCGTTGGTGGAAATCGCCCATGAACTCAGAACCGTTATCGGAGAGCAGGAATTGCGGTTGCACGGGCAGCAGGTCGGTGAGCGCCTCCAGGCCGATGGTGGTGTTGCGGCTGGTAGCGGAATTGGCCGCAAAGGCAATGGCAAAGCGGCTGTTGGGGTCGATAAAGGTGAACAGGTAGCGGCGGATGCCGTCGCGCAGGCGCATCACGGTATCGCAGGCAAACAGGGCCAGTGGCGGCGGCCGGCAGTGTCTGGGTTTGCGTGTTTTGCGGGTACGCAGCAACGGTTTGAGGCGCCCGGTGGGTGAGATACGCGCGGGAGCGTGGCGCATTTTATGCGGGTCTTTGGCAATGATGCGCCCGATGGTGGAGACGCTCGGCAGCGCCAGTCGCCGCTGTGCGCACCAGTCACGTAATAACACATGGAGTCTGGCCTTGCCGAGGTTGGGGTATTGTCGGCGCAATTGCCGGATTTGCTCGCTCAGGAGCGGTGGCGTGGCCGGTCGCCGGCGCCGGTGCGGAGCACAGGATTCAGGCGTGAGCGCGGCGGCGTTGCCGGCGTTGTGTTTGAGGGTCTGACGCCAGCGATAGAGCGTGCGGATGCTGACCTTAAAGGCCTCGCTGGCAGCGATTTTGCCGTGCCGATCGGAAAACGCCCCGATCGCAAGGCGGTGTTGGGCATGTTTGGAAGTCATCCCCCAAACATGCCCTGAATGGGCTACTCGGTAAAACCCCCGGATGTGGTATCCGGCATGGTGAATTTGCATGGCTCTCCTCCTGGGGCGGAGTGCCAACCGTTTCTGAGCTTATACATACTTAATGGAAATCTGATTAATACACGAAAACTGTGTGGTCAATGAGAAACGTGCCTTATGTTATTCAGATATGCGGTATTAAGGCCAAATGCGGCCCCGGTTTCGCTCCCCCCTGACATGTTAGGGGGGTGATCGGCGTCGAACCGGCGCTTCCAGACGGAGCGTGGGTTTCCTAACCCACGAAATAAAAAAATAAACACCGGCAGAAATGCCGGTGCTCCTTTTATCAGGGGAGAGGCGGTAACCCCGTCAAACCGGGCTGTCGCCTCAGTCAGCAAACTTCCTGACCATTCCCAATTCCCAATTCCCAATTCCCAATTCCCAATTCCCAATTCCCAATTCCCAATTCCCAATTCCCAATTCCCAATTCCCAATTCCCAATTCCCAATTCCCAATTCCCAATTCCTAATTCCTAATTCCTAATTCCTAATTCCTAATTCCTAATTCCCGCCGTAGGCGGATCTCCCGCCGTAGGCGGCTACCAGCTCCACCGCCATTGCAGTTCGATGCGGTGCTCGGCATCGGCACTCGTGCGCTCGTGGCGGCTGCCTTCCAGCCCCAGCTGTACACCGCGCCCAAGCTCCAGCCGTGCGCCCATTCGTTGCGTGCTGCCGCCGCCTTGCAGCAGCGACGCGCCCAGATATGGCTGCACCGTGCCGCCCAGCAGCCACAGGCCATAGCCAACCTCGCCGTCCATCCGCAGCCGTGCCGTCTGCGCACTCGACACCGCCGACGCGCCCCGCTGCCATAGCTGCTCTGTGCCGCTGTCATCCCGACCATAGCCCGGCGACAGGCTGAACGACAGCCCGCGACCGCCCTGCCCCGGCGCCAGCCGCAGTATGCCGCTGACGCCCCATTCATCATAATCCGCCAGCGTCAGCACCCGGCCTCGGCCCGACAGCGTCAACCCGCGCGTATTGCTCCACTCGAGGCTGCCGCCCAGCTCCAGACCCTGACCGTCCTGACCGTCGCCGCCGTCGTGTCGCACGCCCACCTCCAACCCGCTGCGCACACTGCCTGACGCGCCGCTGCGTAGATGGCTCGCTTCCACTATCAAGCGCAGCCGATGGCTCGATACATCCGTAAACCCGGCGTCCGAACGGTCAAAATCTACCTGCGATGCCGAGCCGTCACCGCGCAGGCGCAGCTCGCTGCGACCGCCCGCTATCAACTCATCCGACACAGCCAGGAGACCGCTCGCGCCCACACTCACCGAGCCGACCGAGAGATCGCTGCTGCGCGGCTCGCCGTTGTCATTTAACTCGACCTCGCCGACGCCATAGCCGACACTCGCCCATATATCCAGATCTTCCGACAGCGACCAGCCGATATATGGGTTCACGCTGCTGATATCCAGGTCGTACTCGCCCTTGCCGCCGACCGTATTGGCATACTCAAATTCGCCTTTCGAGTACGATAGCAGCACCCCCGCCAGGGCGCCATTGCGCAGTCGTGTGTCGAGGCCGACGTAGCCGCTGTACAGGTCGCCGTCCCAGTCCACCCCGTCCTCGTCGCCCGATAGCCGGGTATAGTTGCCGATGCCGTACAGCGAGCCGCCGGCCATGCCAACCTGCTCACCGGCGGCGGCAAACGACAGGCCGTCTATAAAATCGCGCAACTCGAAATCATCCAGGTTCCGCAACTGGCGGCTGAGCTCGACTTCGACCGCATCGCCGGACAGCCATTGGCCTAATTGCGCCATCAGGCCCGACGACCCGGCTTCACCGCCGTGCGCCTGGCTGCTGATGGTGCCGCCGCCGACAATGGCGCCGGCACTCAGCCGGTCGGCAATCAGGCGACTGCCCACGTCTGCCAGCTTCAGGAATACCTGCGGCAGGATCTGCTCGTTCAACTCCTCGGTGAGCTCCTCCGTCGGGGAGCTGATGGTGACGGTAAAGATGACGGTGGTGATGCCGATGTTGTCGGTGACGGTGTAGGTCAGCCGGGCGACACCGGCGGCGGTCGGCGTGCCGGATATGGTGCGGGTACTGTCGTCATAGGTCAGCCCGGCGGGCAGGGTGCCGGTCAGGGCGTAGGACGGTGTGCCGGTGGTGCGGGTGACTGTCGGCAGTGTCAGGGGGTCGATCGGGATGTCAATCGGCCAGGTTGGATTGGCAATCGACGGCACCGTCGGCAGGTCGTCGTCATCGGTGACGGTGACGGTCACACTGACGATGTTGACCGTACTATAGCGGGCGTCCGCGCTCGTCGCCGTATGGGTGACGGTCGCCGTGCGGCGGTCGCCGGGGTTGTCCATGCTGTCGTTGACGCCGGTCACGGTGACGGTCTGCGCCGTGTTCCAGTTGGCCATGGTGAAGGTCAGGGAGGCCGGCGAGGCCGTGGCCACCGTGGCGGGGGCAACGGCAACGGCAATCACCACATTGGCCGCCGGTTGGGTGTTGAGGACCACGGTGTAGGTGGCGGTGCCGCCATTTTCCGGGACCGTGAGGGCCGGCGGGGTGACGGTGACGCCGGCATCGTCATTGTCGGTGATGGTCAGGGTCGCCTCGGCGACGGTGAGGCTGCCCACCGTGGTCGTGCCCGTGACGCGCAAGGTCTCATCCCCCTCGTCAATCACGTCATCCATGACGGGAATGGTCAGCGTCATCACAGCACTGGCGCTGGCGACCGGGATGGTCAGGTTTACCGATGCCACCGCCGTGTAGTCCGCGCCCGCGGTTGCCGTGCCGTCCGCCGTGCCCAGGCTGACAACCGTCTCCTCGCTCCGGGTGGTGCCACCATCAAGGGTGGCGGTGACGGTGATCGAGGCGTCGCCGACATCTTCAGCGACGCTGTTCGGGCTCAGTGCCAGGGTAATGCCGGTCGGCGCGTCGTCATCGGTGATGGTCAGGTCGGCAGGGGTGACGGTGAGGCCGACTGTGGTCGTGCCCATTACACTCAAGGTCTCACTCGCTCCCTCGTCAATCACGTCATCCATGACGGGAATGGTCAGCGTCATCACAGCACTGGCGCTGGCGGCCGGGATGGTCAGGTTTACCGATGCCACCGCCGTGTAGTCCGCGCCCGCGGTCGCCGTGCCATCCGCCGTGCCCAGGCTGACAACCGTCTCCTCGCTCCGGGTGGTGCCACCATCAAGGGTGGCGGTGACGGTGATCGAGGCGTCGCCGACATCTTCAGCGACGCTGTTCGGGCTCAGTGCCAGGGTAATGCCGGTCGGCGCGTCGTCATCGGTGATGGTCAGGTCGGCAGGGGTGACGGTGAGGCCGACTGTGGTCGTGCCCATTACACTCAAGGTCTCACTCGCTCCCTCGTCAATCACGTCATCCATGACGGGAATGGTCAGCGTCATCACAGCACTGGCGCTGGCGGCCGGGATGGTCAGGTTTACCGATGCCACCGCCGTGTAGTCCGCGCCCACGGTCGCCGTGCCGTCCGCCGTGCCCAGGCTGACAACCGTCTCCTCGCTCCGGGTGGTGCCACCATCAAGGGTAGCGGTGACGGTGATCGAGGCGTCGCCGACATCTTCAGCGACGCTGTTCGGGCTCAGTGTCAGGGTAATGCCGGTCGGCGCGTCGTCATCGGTGATGGTCAGGTCGGCAGGGGTGACGGTGAGGCCGACTGTGGTCGTGCCCATTACACTCAAGGTCTCACTCGCCCCCTCGTCAATCACGTCATCCATGACGGGAATGGTCAGCGTCATCACAGCACTGGCGCTGGCGACCGGGATGGTCAGGTTTACCGATGCCACCGCCGTGTAGTCCGCGCCCGCGGTTGCCGTGCCGTCCGCCGTGCCCAGGCTGACAACCGTCTCCTCGCTCCGGGTGGTGCCACCATCAAGGGTGGCGGTGACGGTGATCGAGGCGTCGCCGACATCTTCAGCGACGCTGTTCGGGCTCAGTGCCAGGGTAATGCCGGTCGGCGCGTCGTCGTCGGTGATGGTCAGGTCGGCAGGGGTGACGGTGAGGCCGACTGTGGTCGTGCCCATTACACTCAAGGTCTCACTCGCTCCCTCGTCAATCACGTCATCCATGACGGGAATGGTCAGCGTCATCACAGCACTGGCGCTGGCGACCGGGATGGTCAGGTTTACCGATGCCACCGCCGTGTAGTCCGCGCCCGCGGTCGCCGTGCCATCCGCCGTGCCCAGGCTGACAACCGTCTCCTCGCTCCGGGTGGTGCCACCATCAAGGGTGGCGGTGACGGTGATCGAGGCGTCGCCGACATCTTCAGCGACGCTGTTCGGGCTCAGTGCCAGGGTAATGCCGGTCGGCGCGTTGTCATTGTCGGTGATGGTCAGGTCGGCAGGGGTGACGGTGAGGCCGACTGTGGTCATGCCCATTACACTCAAGGTCTCACTCGCTCCCTCGTCAATCACGTCATCCATGACGGGAATGGTCAGCGTCATCACAGCACTGGCGCTGGCGACCGGGATGGTCAGGTTTACCGATGCCACCGCCGTGTAGTCCGCGCCCGCGGTCGCCGTGCCATCCGCCGTGCCCAGGCTGACAACCGTCTCCTCGCTCCGGGTGGTGCCACCATCAAGGGTGGCGGTGACGGTGATCGAGGCGTCGCCGACATCTTCAGCGACGCTGTTCGGGCTCAGTGCCAGGGTAATGCCGGTCGGCGCGTCGTCATCGGTGATGGTCAGGTCGGCAGGGGTGACGGTGAGGCCGACTGTGGTCGTGCCCATTACACTCAAGGTCTCACTCGCTCCCTCGTCAATCACGTCATCCATGACGGGAATGGTCAGCGTCATCACAGCACTGGCGCTGGCGGCCGGGATGGTCAGGTTTACCGATGCCACCGCCGTGTAGTCCGCGCCCGCGGTTGCCGTGCCGTCCGCCGTGCCCAGGCTGACAACCGTCTCCTCGCTCCGGGTGGTGCCACCATCAAGGGTGGCGGTGACGGTGATCGAGGCGTCGCCGACATCTTCAGCGACGCTGTTCGGGCTCAGTGCCAGGGTAATGCCGGTCGGCGCGTCGTCATCGGTGATGGTCAGGTCGGCAGGGGTGACGGTGAGGCCGACTGTGGTCGTGCCCATTACACTCAAGGTCTCACTCGCTCCCTCGTCAATCACGTCATCCATGACGGGAATGGTCAGCGTCATCACAGCACTGGCGCTGGCGACCGGGATGGTCAGGTTTACCGATGCCACCGCCGTGTAGTCCGCGCCCGCGGTCGCCGTGCCATCCGCCGTGCCCAGGCTGACAACCGTCTCCTCGCTCCGGGTGGTGCCACCATCAAGGGTGGCGGTGACGGTGATCGAGGCGTCGCCGACATCTTCAGCGACGCTGTTCGGGCTCAGTGTCAGGGTAATGCCGGTCGGCGCGTCGTCATCGGTGATGGTCAGGTCGGCAGGGGTGACGGTGAGGCCGACTGTGGTCGTGCCCATTACACTCAAGGTCTCACTCGCTCCCTCGTCAATCACGTCATCCATGACGGGAATGGTCAGCGTCATCACAGCACTGGCGCTGGCGACCGGGATGGTCAGGTTTACCGATGCCACCGCCGTGTAGTCCGCGCCCGCGGTCGCCGTGCCATCCGCCGTGCCCAGGCTGACAACCGTCTCCTCGCTCCGGGTGGTGCCACCATCAAGGGTGGCGGTGACGGTGATCGAGGCGTCGCCGACATCTTCAGCGACGCTGTTCGGGCTCAGCGCCAGGGTAATGCCGGTCGGCGCGTCGTCATCGGTGATGGTCAGGTCGGCAGGGGTGACGGTGAGGCCGACTGTGGTCGTGCCCATTACACTCAAGGTCTCACTCGCTCCCTCGTCAATCACGTCATCCATGACGGGAATGGTCAGCGTCATCACAGCACTGGCGCTGGCGACCGGGATGGTCAGGTTTACCGATGCCACCGCCGTGTAGTCCGCGCCCGCGGTCGCCGTGCCATCCGCCGTGCCCAGGCTGACAACCGTCTCCTCGCTCCGGGTGGTGCCACCATCAAGGGTGGCGGTGACGGTGATCGAGGCGTCGCCGACATCTTCAGCGACGCTGTTCGGGCTCAGTGCCAGGGTAATGCCGGTCGGCGCGTCGTCATCGGTGATGGTCAGGTCGGCAGGGGTGACGGTGAGGCCGACTGTGGTCGTGCCCATTACACTCAAGGTCTCACTCGCTCCCTCGTCAATCACGTCATCCATAACAGGAATGGTCAGCGTCATCACAGCACTGGCGCTGGCGACCGGGATGGTCAGGTTTACCGATGCCACCGCCGTGTAGTCCGCGCCCGCAGTCGCCGTGCCATCCGCCGTGCCCAGGCTGACAACCGTCTCCTCGCTCCGGGTGGTGCCACCATCAAGGGTGGCGGTGACGGTGATCGAGGCGTCGCCGACATCTTCAGCGACGCTGTTCGGGCTCAGTGCCAGGGTAATGCCGGTCGGCGCGTCGTCATCGTCGGTGATGGTCAGGTCGGCAGGGGTGACGGTGAGGCCGACCACCGTGGTCGTGCCCATTACCCTCAAGGTCTCACTCGCTCCCTCGTCAATCACGTCATTCGTGACGGGAATGGTCAGCGTCATCTCAGCGCTGGCGCTGGCGGCCGGGATGGTCAGGTCTATCGATGCCACCGCCGTGTAGTCCACGCCCGCGGTTGCCGTGCCGTCCGCCGTGCTCAGGCTGACAACCGTATCCTCGCTCCGGGTGGTGGTGCCCTCAAGGGTGGCGGTGACGGTGATCGAGGCGTTGCCGACATCTTCAGCGACGCTGTTCGGGTTCAGCGCCAGGGTAATGCCAGTCGGCGCGTTGTCATTGTCGGTGATGGTCAGGGGCGCCTCGGTGACGGTGAGGCCGACCACCGTGGTCGTGCCCATTACACTCAAGGTCTCATCCGCCTCGTCAATCACGTCATTCGTGACGGGAATGGTCAGCGTCATCTCAGCGCTGGCGCTGGCGGCCGGGATGGTCAGGTCTATCGATGCCACCGCCGTGTAGTCCACGCCCGCGGTTGCCGTGCCGTTCGCCGTGCTCAGGCTGACAACCGTCTCCTCGCTCCGGGTAGTACCCACAAGAGTAGCGGTGACGGTGATCGAGGCGTTGCCGACATCTTCAGCGACGCTGTTCTGGCTCAGTGCCAGGGTAATGTCGGTCGGCGCGTCGTCATTGTCGGTGATGGTCAAGGTTTGCGGAGTGACGTCAAGGCCGACCACCGTGGTCGTGCCCATTACACTCAAGGTCTCATCCGCCTCGTCAATCACGTCATTCGTGACGGGAATGGTCAGCGTCATCTCAGCACTGGCGCTGGCGGCCGGGATGGTCAGGTCTATCGATGCCACCGCCGTGTAGTCCGCGCCCGCGGTCGCCGTGACGTCCGCCGTGCCCAGGCTGACAACCGTCTCCTCGCTCCGGGTGGTGGTGCCATCAAGGGTGGCGGTGACGGTGATCGAGGCGTTGCCGACACCTTCAGCGACGCTGTTCGGGCTCAGTGCCAGGGTAATGCCGGTCGGCGCGTCGTCATTGTCGGTGATGGTCAGGGGCGCCCCGGTGACGGTGAGGCCGACCACCGTGGTCGTGCCCATTACACTCAAGGTCTCATCCGCCTCGTCAATCACGTCATTCGTGACGGGAATGGTCAGCGTCATCTCAGCGCTGGCGCTGGCGGCCGGGATGGTCAGGTTTACCGATGCCACCGCCGTGTAGTCCGCGCCCGCGGTCGCCGTGACGTCCGCCGTGCCCAAGCTGACAACCGTCTCCTCGCTCCGGGTGGTGGTGCCCTCGAGGGTGGCGGTGACGGTGATCGAGGCGTTGCCGACACCTTCAGCGACGCTGGGCGGGTTCAGCGTCAGGGTAATGCCGGTCGGCACGTTGTCATCGTCGGTGATGGTCAGGTCGGCAGGGGTGACGGTGAGGCCGACTGTGGTCATGCCCACTACACTCAAGGTCTCACCCGTTCCCTCGTCAATCACGTCATCCATAATCGGAATGGTCAGCGTCATCTCAGCGCTGGCGCTGGCGGTCGGGATGGTCAGGTTTACCGATGCCACCGCCGTGTAGTCCGCGCCCGCGGTCGCCGTGCCATCCGCCGTGCCCAGGCTGACAACCGTCTCCTCGCTCCGGGTGGTGCCACCATCAAGGGTGGCGGTGACGGTGATCGAGGCGTTGCCGACACCTTCAGCGACGCTGGGCAGGTTCAGCGTCAGGGTAATGCCGGTCGGCGCGTCGTCATCGGTGATGGTCAGGTCGGCAGGGGTGACGGTGAGGCCGACTGTGGTCGTGCCCATTACACTCAAGGTCTCACTCGCTCCCTCGTCAATCACGTCATCCATAATCGGAATGGTCAGCGTCATCTCAGCGCTGGCGCTGGCGGCCGGGATGGTCAGGTCTATCGATGCCACCGCCGTGTAGTCCACGCTCGCGGTTGCCGTGCCGTCCGCCGTGCTCAGGCTGACAACCGTATCCTCGGTCCGGGTAGTGCCCACAAGAGTAGCGGTGACGGTGATCGAGGCGTTGCCGACATCTTCAGCGACGCTGTTCGGGCTCAGTGCCAGGGTAATGTCGGTCGGCGCGTCGTCGTTGTCGGTGATGGTCAGGGGCGCCTCGGTGACGGTGAGGGTGCCCACCGTGGTCGTGCCCATTACACTCAAGGTCTCATCCGCCTCGTCAATCACGTCATCCGTGACGGGAATGGTCAGCGTCATCTCAGCGCTGGCGCTGGCGGCCGGGATGGTCAGGTCTATCGATGCCACCGCCGTGTAGTCCGCGCCCGCGGTTGCCGTGCCGTTCGCCGTGCTCAGGCTGACAACCGTCTCCTCGCTCCGGGTGGTGCCACCATCAAGGGTGGCGGTGACGGTGATCGAGGCGTCGCCGACATCTTCAGCGACGCTGTTCGGGCTCAGTGCCAGGGTAATGCCGGTCGGCGCGTTGTCATTGTCGGTGATGGTCAGGGGCGCCTCGGTGACGGTGAGGGTGCCCACCGTGGTCGTGCCCGTGACGCGCAAGGTCTCATCCGCCTCGTCAATCACGTCATTCGTGACGGGAATGGTCAGCGTCACCTGAGCGCTGGCGCTGGCGGCCGGGATGGTCAGGTCTATCGATGCCACCGCCGTGTAGTCCACGCCCGCGGTTGCCGTGACGTCCGCCGTGCTCAGGCTGACAACCGTCTCCTCGCTCCGGGTAGTGCCCATAAGGGTGGCGGTGACGGTGATCGAGGCGTCGCCGACATCTTCAGCGACGCTGTTCTGGCTCAGTGCCAGGGTAATCTCGGTCGGCGCGTTGTCATTGTCGGTGATGGTCAGGGGCGCCTCGGTGACGGTGAGGGTGCCCACCGTGGTCGTGCCCGTGACGCGCAAGGTCTCATCCGCCTCGTCAATCACGTCATCCGTGACGGGAATGGTCAGCGTCATCTCAGCGCTGGCGCTGGCGGCCGGGATGGTCAGGTCTATCGATGCCACCGCCGTGTAGTCCACGCCCGCGGTTGCCGTGCCGTTCGCCGTGCTCAGGCTGACAACCGTCTCCTCGCTCCGGGTAGTGCCCACAAGAGTAGCGGTGACGGTGATCGAGGCGTTGCCGACATCTTCAGCGACGCTGTTCTGGCTCAGTGCCAGGGTAATGTCGGTCGGCGCGTCGTCATTGTCGGTGATGGTCAAGGTTTGCGGAGTGACGTCAAGGCCGACCACCGTGGTCGTGCCCATTACACTCAAGGTCTCATCCGCCTCGTCAATCACGTCATTCGTGACGGGAATGGTCAGCGTCATCTCAGCACTGGCGCTGGCGGCCGGGATGGTCAGGTCTATCGATGCCACCGCCGTGTAGTCCGCGCCCGCGGTCGCCGTGCCGTCCGCCGTGCCCAGGCTGACAACCGTATCCTCGCTCCGGGTGGTGGTGCCATCAAGGGTGGCGGTGACGGTGATCGAGGCGTTGCCGACACCTTCAGCGACGCTGTTCGGGCTCAGTGCCAGGGTAATGCCGGTCGGCGCGTCGTCATTGTCGGTGATGGTCAGGGGCGCCCCGGTGACGGTGAGGCCGACCACCGTGGTCGTGCCCATTACACTCAAGGTCTCATCCGCCTCGTCAATCACGTCATCCGTGACGGGAATGGTCAGCGTCATCTCAGCGCTGGCGCTGGCGGCCGGGATGGTCAGGTTTACCGATGCCACCGCCGTGTAGTCCGCGCCCGCGGTCGCCGTGCCGTCCGCCGTGCCCAAGCTGACAACCGTCTCCTCGCTCCGGGTGGTGGTGCCCTCGAGGGTGGCGGTGACGGTGATCGAGGCGTTGCCGACACCTTCAGCGACGCTGGGCGGGTTCAGCGTCAGGGTAATGCCGGTCGGCACGTTGTCATCGTCGGTGATGGTCAGGTCGGCAGGGGTGACGGTGAGGCCGACTGTGGTCATGCCCACTACACTCAAGGTCTCACCCGTTCCCTCGTCAATCACGTCATCCATAATCGGAATGGTCAGCGTCATCTCAGCGCTGGCGCTGGCGGTCGGGATGGTCAGGTTTACCGATGCCACCGCCGTGTAGTCCGCGCCCGCGGTCGCCGTGCCATCCGCCGTGCCCAGGCTGACAACCGTCTCCTCGCTCCGGGTGGTGCCACCATCAAGGGTGGCGGTGACGGTGATCGAGGCGTTGCCGACACCTTCAGCGACGCTGGGCAGGTTCAGCGTCAGGGTAATGCCGGTCGGCGCGTCGTCATCGGTGATGGTCAGGTCGGCAGGGGTGACGGTGAGGCCGACTGTGGTCGTGCCCATTACACTCAAGGTCTCACTCGCTCCCTCGTCAATCACGTCATCCATAATCGGAATGGTCAGCGTCATCTCAGCGCTGGCGCTGGCGGCCGGGATGGTCAGGTCTATCGATGCCACCGCCGTGTAGTCCACGCTCGCGGTTGCCGTGCCGTCCGCCGTGCTCAGGCTGACAACCGTATCCTCGGTCCGGGTAGTGCCCACAAGAGTAGCGGTGACGGTGATCGAGGCGTTGCCGACATCTTCAGCGACGCTGTTCGGGCTCAGTGCCAGGGTAATGTCGGTCGGCGCGTCGTCGTTGTCGGTGATGGTCAGGGGCGCCTCGGTGACGGTGAGGGTGCCCACCGTGGTCGTGCCCATTACACTCAAGGTCTCATCCGCCTCGTCAATCACGTCATCCGTGACGGGAATGGTCAGCGTCATCTCAGCGCTGGCGCTGGCGGCCGGGATGGTCAGGTCTATCGATGCCACCGCCGTGTAGTCCGCGCCCGCGGTTGCCGTGCCGTTCGCCGTGCTCAGGCTGACAACCGTCTCCTCGGTCCGGGTAGTGCCCACAAGAGTAGCGGTGACGGTGATCGAGGCGTTGCCGACATCTTCAGCGACGCTGTTCTGGCTCAGTGCCAGGGTAATGTCGGTCGGCGCGTCGTCATTGTCGGTGATGGTCAGGGGCGCCTCGGTGACGGTGAGGGTGCCCACCGTGGTCGTGCCCATTACACTCAAGGTCTCATCCGCCTCGTCAATCACGTCATTCGTGACGGGAATGGTCAGCGTCATCTCAGCGTTGGCGCTGGCGGCCGGGATGGTCAGGTCTATCGATACCACCGCCGTGTAGTCCACGCCCGCGGTTGCCGTGCCGTCCGCCGTGCTCAGGCTGACAACCGTCTCCTCGCTCCGGGTGGTGGTGCCCTCAAGGGTGGCGGTGACGGTGATCGAGGCGTTGCCGACATCTTCAGCGACGCTGTTCTGGCTCAGTGCCAGGGTAATCTCGGTCGGCGCGTTGTCATTGTCGGTGATGGTCAGGGGCGCCTCGGTGACGGTGAGGGTGCCCACCGTGGTCGTGCCCATTACCCTCAAGGTCTCATCCGCCTCGTCAATCACGTCATCCGTGACGGGAATGGTCAGCGTCATCTGAGCGCTGGCGCTGGCGGCCGGGATGGTCAGGTCTATCGATGCCACCGCCGTGTAGTCCACGCCCGCGGTCGCCGTGCCGTTCGCCGTGCTCAGGCTGACAACCGTATCCTCGGTCCGGGTAGTGCCCACAAGGGTAGCGGTGACGGTGATCGAGGCATTGCCGACATCTTCAGCGACGCTGTTCTGGCTCAGTGCCAGGGTAATGTCGGTCGGCGCGTTGTCATTGTCGGTGATGGTCAGGGTTTGCGGAGTGACATCAAGGCCGACCACCGTGGTCGTGCCCATTACACTCAAGGTCTCATCCGCCTCGTCAATCACGTCATTCGTGACGGGAATGGTCAGCGTCATCTCAGCGCTGGCGCTGGCGGCCGGGATGGTCAGGTTTACCGATGCCACCGCCGTGTAGTCCACGCCCGCAGTCGCCGTGCCGTCCGCCGTGCTCAGGCTGACAACCGTCTCCTCGCTCCGGGTGGTGGTGCCCTCAAGGGTGGCGGTGACGGTGATCGAGGCGTCGCCGACATCTTCAGCGACGCTGTTCGGGCTCAGTGCCAGGGTAATGTCGGTCGGCGCGTCGTCATTGTCGGTGATGGCCAGGTCGGCAGGGGTGACGGTGAGGCCGACTGTGGTCGTGCCCATTACACTCAAGGTCTCACCCGTTCCCTCGTCAATCACGTCATCCATAATCGGAATGGTCAGCGTCATCTCAGCGCTGGCGCTGGCGGCCGGGATGGTCAGGTCTATCGATGCCACCGCCGTGTAGTCCGCGCCCGCGGTCGCCGTGCCGTCCGCCGTGCCCAGGCTGACAACCGTATCCTCGCTCCGGGTGCCACCCGTAAGGGTGGCGGTGACGGTGATCGAGGCGTTGCCGACACCTTCAGCGACGCTGTTCGGGCTCAGCGCCAGGGTAATGCCAGTCGGCATGTTGTCATTGTCGGTGATGGCCAGGTCGACAGGGGTGACGGTGAGGCCGGCTGTGGTCGTACCCATTACACTCAAGGTCTCACTCGTTCCCTCGTCAATCCCGTCATCCATAATCGGAATGGTCAGCGTCATCTCAGCGCTGGCGCTGGCGGCCGGGATGGTCAGGTTTACCGATGCCACCGCCGTGTAGTCCACGCCCGCAGTCGCCGTGCCGTCCGCCGTGCTCAGGCTGACAACCGTCTCCTCGCTCCGGGTGGTGGTGCCCTCAAGGGTGGCGGTGACGGTGATCGAGGCGTCGCCGACATCTTCAGCGACGCTGTTCGGGCTCAGTGCCAGGGTAATGCCGGTCGGCGCGTCGTCGTTGTCGGTGATGGTCAGGGGCGCCTCGGTGACGGTGAGGCCGACCACCGTGGTCGTGCCCATTACACTCAAGGTCTCATCCGCCTCGTCAATCACGTCATCCGTGACGGGAATGGTCAGCGTCATCTGAGCACTGGCGCTGGCGGCCGGGATGGTCAGGTCTATCGATGCCACCGCCGTGTAGTCCACGCCCGCGGTCGCCGTGACGTCCGCCGTGCTCAGGCTGACAACCGTATCCTCGCTCCGGGTGGTGCCCTCAAGGGTGGCGGTGACGGTGATCGAGGCGTCGCCGACACCTTCAGCGACGCTGTTCGGGTTCAGCGCCAGAGTAATGTCGGTCGGCGCGTTGTCATTGTCGGTGATGGTCAGGGTTTGCGGAGTGACATCAAGGCCGACCACCGTGGTCGTGCCCATTACACTCAAGGTCTCATCCGCCTCGTCAATCACGTCATTCGTGACGGGAATGGTCAGCGTCATCTCAGCGCTGGCGCTGGCGGCCGGGATGGTCAGGTTTACCGATGCCACCGCCGTGTAGTCCACGCCCGCAGTCGCCGTGCCGTCCGCCGTGCTCAGGCTGACAACCGTCTCCTCGCTCCGGGTGGTGGTGCCCTCAAGGGTGGCGGTGACGGTGATCGAGGCGTCGCCGACATCTTCAGCGACGCTGTTCGGGCTCAGTGCCAGGGTAATGTCGGTCGGCGCGTCGTCATTGTCGGTGATGGCCAGGTCGGCAGGGGTGACGGTGAGGCCGACTGTGGTCGTGCCCATTACACTCAAGGTCTCACCCGTTCCCTCGTCAATCACGTCATCCATAATCGGAATGGTCAGCGTCATCTCAGCGCTGGCGCTGGCGGCCGGGATGGTCAGGTTTACCGATGCCACCGCCGTGTAGTCCGCGCCCGCGGTCGCCGTGCCGTCCGCCGTGCCCAGGCTGACAACCGTATCCTCGCTCCGGGTGCCACCCGTAAGGGTGGCGGTGACGGTGATCGAGGCGTTGCCGACACCTTCAGCGACGCTGTTCGGGCTCAGTGCCAGGGTAATGTCGGTCGGCGCGTCGTCGTTGTCGGTGATGGTCAGGGGCGCCTCGGTGACGGTGAGGCCGACCACCGTGGTCGTGCCCATTACACTCAAGGTCTCATCCGCCTCGTCAATCACGTCATTCGTGACGGGAATGGTCAGCGTCATCTCAGCGCTGGCGCTGGCGGCCGGGATGGTCAGGTTTACCGATGCCACCGCCGTGTAGTCCACGCCCGCAGTCGCCGTGCCGTCCGCCGTGCTCAGGCTGACAACCGTCTCCTCGGTCCGGGTAGTGCCCACAAGAGTAGCGGTGACGGTGATCGAGGCGTTGCCGACATCTTCAGCGACGCTGTTCTGGCTCAGTGCCAGGGTAATGTCGGTCGGCGCGTCGTCATTGTCGGTGATGGTCAGGGTTTGCGGAGTGACGTCGAGGCCGACCACCGTGGTCGTGCCCATTACCCTCAAGGTCTCATCCGCCTCGTCAATCACGTCATTCGTGACGGGAATGGTCAGCGTCATCTGAGCACTGGCGCTGGCGGCCGGGATGGTCAGGTCTATCGATGCCACCGCCGTGTAGTCCACGCCCGCGGTCGCCGTGACGTCCGCCGTGCTCAGGCTGACAACCGTCTCCTCGCTCCGGGTAGTGCCCACAAGGGTAGCGGTGACGGTGATCGAGGCGTTGCCGACATCTTCAGCGACGCTGTTCGGGCTCAGTGCCAGGGTAATGTCGGTCGGCGCGTCGTCATTGTCGGTGATGGTCAGGGTTTGCGGAGTGACGTCGAGGCCGACCACCGTGGTCGTGCCCATTACACTCAAGGTCTCATCCGCCTCGTCAATCACGTCATTCGTGACGGGAATGGTCAGCGTCATCTCAGCGCTGGCGCTGGCGGCCGGGATGGTCAGGTCTATCGATGCCACCGCCGTGTAGTCCACGCCCGCGGTTGCCGTGCCGTCCGCCGTGCTCAGGCTGACAACCGTCTCCTCGCTCCGGGTAGTGCCCACAAGGGTAGCGGTGACGGTGATCGAGGCATTGCCGACATCTTCAGCGACGCTGTTCGGGCTCAGTGCCAGGGTAATGTCGGTCGGCGCGTCGTCATTGTCGGTGATGGTCAGGGTTTGCGGAGTGACATCAAGGCCGACCACCGTGGTCGTGCCCATTACACTCAAGGTCTCATCCGCCTCGTCAATCACGTCATTCGTGACGGGAATGGTCAGCGTCATCTCAGCGTTGGCGCTGGCGGCCGGGATGGTCAGGTCTATCGATACCACCGCCGTGTAGTCCACGCCCGCGGTTGCCGTGCCGTTCGCCGTGCTCAGGCTGACAACCGTCTCCTCGCTCCGGGTGGTGGTGCCCTCAAGGGTGGCGGTGACGGTGATCGAGGCGTCGCCGACATCTTCAGCGACGCTGTTCGGGCTCAGTGTCAGGGTAATGTCGGTCGGCGCGTCGTCATTGTCGGTGATGGTCAGGGTTTGCGGAGTGACGTCGAGGCCGACCACCGTGGTCGTGCCCATTACACTCAAGGTCTCATCCGCCTCGTCAATCACGTCATCCGTGACGGGAATGGTCAGCGTCATCTCAGCGCTGGCGCTGGCGGCCGGGATGGTCAGGTTTACCGATGCCACCGCCGTGTAGTCCACGCCCGCAGTCGCCGTGCCGTCCGCCGTGCTCAGGCTGACAACCGTCTCCTCGCTCCGGGTGGCGGTGCCCTCAAGGGTGGCGGTGACGGTGATCGCGGCGTTGCCGACATCTTCAGCGACGCTGTTCTGGCTCAGTGCCAGGGTAATCTCGGTCGGCGCGTTGTCATTGTCGGTGATGGTCAGGGGCGCCTCGGTGACGGTGAGGGTGCCCACCGTGGTCGTGCCCGTGACGCGCAAGGTCTCATCCGCCTCGTCAATCACGTCATCCGTGACGGGAATGGTCAGCGTCATCTCAGCGCTGGCGCTGGCAGCCGGGATGGTCAGGTCTATCGATACCACCGCCGTGTAGTCCACGCCCGCGGTTGCCGTGCCGTCCGCCGTGCTCAGGCTGACAACCGTATCCTCGCTCCGGGTGGTGGTGCCCTCAAGGGTGGCGGTGACGGTGATCGCGGCGTTGCCGACATCTTCAGCGACGCTGTTCTGGCTCAGTGCCAGGGTAATCTCGGTCGGCGCGTTGTCATTGTCGGTGATGGTCAGGGGCGCCTCGGTGACGGTGAGGGTGCCCACCGTGGTCGTGCCCGTGACGCGCAAGGTCTCATCCGCCTCGTCAATCACGTCATCCGTGACGGGAATGGTCAGCGTCATCTGAGCGCTGGCGCTGGCGGCCGGGATGGTCAGGTCTATCGATGCCACCGCCGTGTAGTCCACGCCCGCGGTCGCCGTGCCGTTCGCCGTGCTCAGGCTGACAACCGTATCCTCGGTCCGGGTAGTGCCCACAAGGGTAGCGGTGACGGTGATCGAGGCATTGCCGACATCTTCAGCGACGCTGTTCTGGCTCAGTGCCAGGGTAATGTCGGTCGGCGCGTTGTCATTGTCGGTGATGGTCAGGGGCGCCTCGGTGACGGTGAGGGTGCCCACCGTGGTCGTGCCCGTGACGCGCAAGGTCTCATCCGCCTCGTCAATCACGTCATCCGTGACGGGAATGGTCAGCGTCATCTCAGCGCTGGCGCTGGCGGCCGGGATGGTCAGGTTTACCGATGCCACCGCCGTGTAGTCCACGCCCGCGGTCGCCGTGCCGTTCGCCGTGCTCAGGCTGACAACCGTATCCTCGCTCCGGGTGGTGCCCTCAAGGGTGGCGGTGACGGTGATCGAGGCGTTGCCGACACCTTCAGCGACGCTGTTCTGGCTCAGTGCCAGAGTAATGACGGTCGGCGCGTTGTCATTGTCGGTGATGGTCAGGTCGACAGGGGTGACGGTGAGGCCCACCGTGGTCGTGCCCATTACACTCAAGGTCTCACCCGTTCCCTCATCAATCACGTCATCCATGACGGGAATGGTCAGCATCATCTCAGCGCTGGCGCTGGCGGCCGGGATGGTCAGGTTTGCCGATGCCGGCGCCGTGTAGTCCGCGCCCGCGGTCGCCGTGTCGGGTGCCGTGTCCAGGCTGATAACCGTCTCCTCGCTCCGGGTGGTGCCACCCGTAAGGGTGGCGGTGACGGTGATCGAGGCGTTGCCGACACCTTCAGCGACGCTGTTCGGGCTCAGTGCCAAGGTAATGCCGGTCGGCGCGTCGTCGTCATCGGTGACGGTGACGGTGACACTCGCGATGTTGCTGCCGGCCGTGCTGCTGGCTTCGTAGTTGGTGTCCGTGCTATCCGCGGTGTGGCTTACGGTCGCCGTACGGGCGTCACCGGGATTATCAATATCGTCGTCCACGCCGGTCACGGTGACGGTCTGCGCCGCGTCCCAGTTGGCGGTGGTGAAGGTCAGCGGTGACGATACCATCGCCACCGTGGTGTCGGCGCTCACAGGCGTAATCACCACATCAGCGGTCGGCTGGGTGTCGAGGACCACGGTGTAGGTGGCCGTGCCGTCGGCTTCCGAGTCAACGGTGCGTGTCGCCTCGGAGATGGTGACGCCGGCAGACTCCGGTGTGGTCACAGCCTGGTTGTCGAAGTCGTCGGCACTGTTGCCGGCAACATCCCGCAACGGGGCGCCGCCGGACACGTAGCTCACCTCGACTGTCTCGGTGTCGGTGATGGCCCTGCTTAGCGTCAGCATCACATTGGCCGCATTGATTTCAACAGCGGCGACCGGCACTTCCGACAGCGACGGATTGGTCACCGTTATTGTGTAGTCAAAATTGCCCGGCGTAGAGGTATTGTCCAATGTCTCACTATAGGTCAGTACCAGATCGGCGCCGCTGACGGATGCGCTGACCAACTCCGGCGCGGTCGTGTCCACTGCATGGGCGGGGTTTGCGACCACGGCATCATGCGCGAGGTCCGCATCGTTGCCGCCGGCGTTTTGAATGGTGCTGCTGGGCGTGGTGAGGACGGTGAGGGCATTGGCGTCAATGCTCACGCCGTCCGCATCGTTCTCCTCGGCGGCCACCGTGTAGACGAATACCAGATCGGTGCTGGGGCTGCCGCTGGTGTAGGCCGCCGTGCGGGTGTTTCCGCCGACATCCAGCGCAATCTGCGGGGTGCCCGTGACGGTGACTCTCTCGCTGAAGGTGACCGTGACCTGGATGGCATCGCCCTGCATATAGGGGCCAGTACTGGTGAAGGCCACACCGCTCACGGTCGGCACCGACGCGCCGGTGATGGTGATGGTGATGGTGAACGACACGCTGTCCGGGTCGCTGGCGTCGGCATCGGTCGCCGTCAGCGTGTAGGTCGTCAGCGGCGTCGGCGCCGTCGGCGTGCCGCTGATCTGGAGATTCTCCGCATTGAATGTCAGGCCGTTCGGCAGCGCCGGCGCCAGCGTGTAGCTCAGCGCCCCGTCGCCGCCGCTCGCCGTCGGCAGTTGCACCGCGCCGACGGCCATGCCGACTGTGTAAATCTGCGCATCCACTACCGCAGTGCCAAAGCTCGGCAGTGCATCGGGGGTGTTGTCCACCGCCTGGGCCGTGAGATCGGCGGCTCGGTTGCCGGCCAGGTCCAGCAGCGGATTCGCGTCGGCAGTGTAGGTCAGCGTCACGACATCGGTCGATACCACGGCTGCGCTCAGCGTCAGCGTCACGGTCGTTCTGTCGATAGCCACGCCGCCGGGGTTGACCGTCAGGGCAGTGCCCGACTCCAGTGTCAGCCTGTAGTCTGCCGGCGCCGGCACCGAGGTGGCGTCGAGTTCCTCGTTGTAGGTCAGTGTCAGGGCAGCGCCGTTGATGGTGGCCGCGCTGACTGTCGGCGCGGCGGCGTCCACTTGATTGGCGTTGACCGCAGCAATGGCAGCGTGGCCAAGCACCGCGTTGTTGCCGGCGGCGTCCCGGATGGTGCCGTTGTTTAGCTCCAGTGCGTCTTGCGCCACCTCAACCCCATCGCCATCGTTGTCGCCGGCGACCACCGTGTAGATGAAGACCAGCGCCGTGGTTGTACTGCCGCTGGCGTAGACCGCCTGGCGCGTCTCCGTGCCCACCGTCAGCGGTATCTGCGGCGTGCCGGCGACCGTGACGGCTTCGCTGAAGGTTGCCGTCAACTCAATCGCTTCGCCCTCGACGTACGGGCCGATGGTGGTGCTGCTGATGGTGACACGCTCCACCGTCGGGGCGACGGCGTCCACTTGATTGGCCTCATCGGCGGCAATGGCAGCGTGGGCAAGCACCGCGTCGTTGCCGACAAGATCCTGGATGGTGCCGCTGTTTAGCTCCAGTGCATCGGACGCCACCGTAACCCCATCGTCATCGCTGTCGTCGGCGGCCACCGTGTAGCTGAATACCAGCGCCGTGATTGTGCTGCTGTCGCTGGCGTAGACCGCCTGGCGCGTCTCCGTGCCCACCGTCAGCGGTATCTGCGGTGTGCCGGCGGCGGTGTCCACCATGACCGCTTGGTTGAAGGTCGCCGTCAACTCAATCGCTTCACCCACGGCGTACGGACCGGTGCTGATGGTGACACCGACCACCGTCGGGGTGCCGGCCAGGTCAACCCGGTGTTGGCGGGCGGCGGCTACTTCGCTATGCGTAATTACCGTGGGGGTATTGCTTACGCTCCCTTGAATCGTGCCACCGGCCAGGTTCAACGCATTGGAGCCGATGCTCACGCCGTCACCGTCCTGATCGTCTGCGGCCACCGTATAGCTGAATACCAGCGCCGTCGCCATGCTACGGGCACGGTCGTAGACCGCCTGGCGCGTCTGCGGGCCCACTGTCAGCGCCAACTGCGGGCTACCGGCGGCGGTGTCCACTGTGACCGCCGCACTGAACATCACCGTTGCTACAATCTCGTTGCCAGTCACATAAACGCCATCGGCGCCGGCGTCTGAGGTCAACTCAATGCCGCTGATGCCACCCGATATCGGGTGGACGGTCACGGTCACTCTGTCGGTGTCCGTGGCGCCATTCTGGTCGGTGACCGTCAGCTCGAACGTCAGCACCGTGTTCCCGGAGACAGAGAACGCCGTGAAGGTGAACCTGGCGGTGTCGACCGCGTTGGGCAAAACTTCGCGAGAATCGATCTGCACCCACCGATAGGTCTGGGGGCTGTCGTCCTCCGGATCATGGCTGCCGCTGCCGTCCAGCGTGACTTCGGCGTTTACGACGACGATCTGGGCGTCGCCGGCCTCGGCGGCGGGCGCGTCATTGGCGCCGGTGATGGTGATGGTGACGACCGCCGGGGTGTTGTCGCTGGCCTGCACCTGGAAGGTCTCGGTGACCATGTCGGGGATAATCGTGGTCACGCCCAGGGCGTTGGTGACGGAGGCGTCGTTGTCCAGAGTATAGATCCACGCGCCCTCGTCGGTCAGGGCGAAGGCGCCGTAGGTGCCGGCGGTGTTCAACTGCTCATTGAACTCGATATCGGGTTCGGTCGGGTCGGTCGCGGTCAGCACGCCGGTGGCGGTGTTCTCGTCTGCGTCTTCGGTGACGCTGCCCGCCAGATCGCCGGTGATGATGGCCGCGGTATTGTCCGCCTGGATGGTGACCGCCACGGTGTCGGTGTCGGAGACAACCTGCGAGTCGGTCACGGTCAACTGAAACATCAGGACCGTGTCCTCGGTGACCGCGGGCGCGGTGAAGGTGGCCGTGGCGGTGGTCTCATCGGTTAGTGTGACGGTCGGCGGGTCGGCAACCTCGACCCAGCGATAGGTCAGGGTGTCGCCGGTGTCCGGATCGCTACTGCCCGTGCCGTTCAGGTTCACCACAGCGGCCGGAGGCACGGTCAGGGTGTCGCCGGCATCGGCGGTGGGCGCGTCATTGGCCCCGGTGACCGTGATGGTGACCGTCGCCGGGGTGCCGTCGGACACCGTCACGGTGAACACGTCGGTTTCCTCGTCGCCCTCAGCCAGGGCATTGGTGGCGTCTCCCGGGCCGTCGTCGCCCGGCGTGTTGTCCAATGTATAGGTCCATCCGCCGACGGCGGTCACGGTGAAAGCGCCGTAGGTGCTGGGGACATTCGACTGCACCCGGAACGTGTTGTCGGAGCCGTCCGGGTCGTTGGCGCTCAGCGTGCCGGTGGCGGTGGTACTGACCGACTCTGCGTCTTCGGTGACGGTGCCGGTGCGCTCGCCGGTGACGACCGCCGGGTCATCAGCGCCGGTGATGGTGATGGTGACCATACCGGTGATGCTTCCGGACTTCACAGTGAACACGTCGAAGACGATCTCACCCGCGGCCAGCTCGTTGGTGATCGGCCTGGTATTGTCCAGTGTGTAACGTCCTTGGTTGAAGGGGGGGCGTCCGGGGATGAAGAATTGGCCATAGGTACCGTCCCCGCTCCCAACTCTGCGGAATGAGGGGCGGGGCGGGGTATTGTCAGGGTCCGCCAGCCCCAAGGAGAGGCTGAATGTGTTGAATCCGTCGACGAGCTCATCCTCCGTTACCCTGCCAGTATTGCCGGTGATGTATGTCGGATCGTCGGCGCCGGTGATGGTGATGGTGACCTCTTGCGTCACGCTGTTGTCGGTGGTGGATAGCGCCGTAAAGACGTCGGTCTCCGTGACGTCTGCGGCCAGGGCATTGGTGGCGCTTCCCTGATCAGACTGGGGGATGTTGGCCGGCATGTTCGTCAGCGTATAGGTCCACGCGCCATCGGCGGCCAGTACAAAGATGCCGTACGTGCCCAGCCCGTTGGCGCGGTCGGTGGTGCCGGTCTGGGCGACAAAGCCGCCGTCCAGGATCAACTGGCCGCTCGCGGTGTCCACAAGATCGTCTTCCGTCACTGTGCCGATCGTGACTCCGGTGATCGGCGGTGCTTCGCTGGTCACCGTCACTGTGTAGATCTGCGTGGTGGTCCCGTCGGCGGCGGTCACTTCAATCACAATGTCCTCCGGCGTGCCTGGGGTCAGGGAAATGGCCTCACTGGGGCTGCCACTGGCTACGGTGTTGGTGTTGACGGTAATCGTGGCGACGGCATTGGCGGCGGTCGGTGTCACGGTCACGCTGGTGACGCTGCTGGCGACCGAGACGGTATAGATCGTGGTGCCGGGGACGAACACCGGGTCCAGGGTGCCGTCGGACAGGGTCAGGCCGCTCAAGGTGGCGTCCACCGCCACCAGCGGAATGGCGGCGGTGAGTTGTGCGGAGGTGATGCGCAGGCAGTCGGTGACGCCGTCGGTGGTGGCGACAATGGCCGCGAAGTCGGGACGGGAGCAGACAAAATGGGCGGCGCGGACGCGGGCGTCTACTATGAAGACCGGGTTTGGACCTGCAAGGGTGCCCAGGGTATCCAGCACATCGTCAAAGACGCCGGCGGGCAGTCCGGTTCCCGGCGTGAATTGGTTGCCAATCAAAACCAAACTATTCAGCGCCGTCAGGCCGTTAAACAGACCGACTTCAAATGTTTGGAAGGGGTTGCCGCGCAGGTCCACAAACTGAAGCGACGTCAAGCCGGCAAAAACGTTGGCATCAAGTGAAGAGAGGAGGCTGTTGCCCAGGTTCAATCTCTGCAGCGCCGACAAGCCGGTAAAAATGCTGGCTTCAAGTGAAGATGAAGAGAAGTTGTTTTGGTCCAGACGCAATATCTGAAGCGCCGACAATCCGGCAAAAATGTCGGCATCAAGTGACGTGAAGCTGTTGCCGTTCAGGAACAACCTGGTAAGCGCCGACAAGCCGGCAAAGTCGCCGCTTCGCAATGCCGGGATGCTCATGTTCCTCAGATCAAGCCTCGCAATCGTCGCCAGATTACCCACGCTCGTGCATTCGGTGGCCGAGGACTGTCCGACAATCCCATCCCGCACCTGTGTCGTCCGCCCGCAGATATTGTCGCCGGCGCTGGCGGTAATATTGATGGTGTTGGTGGTCAGGTCGGCGGTGCCGGTGTGGCCGGCGGCGGCGAGGGTGACGGACAGGGTACCGGCGGTGGTGATGTCCTCGCCGCTGTACGCCAGCGTCAGCGTGGCGACGGTGGCGCTGTCGCGGGTGAAATCGCTCACGCTCACAGTCCCGTCGACGGTATCCGTCACGCTGAAGTGGCTTTGCATCAGGGTGCCTGGAGCCGCCTCGTATGCGGTGTTGGCCAGCGTGACGGTGACGGTCGGCGCCGGTGTGGCGAACAGGCTGGCTTCGGTCAGCGTGCCGGCCAGAGTGGCGGTGGGCGGCATTACCGCCGAGCTGGTGACGGTGACGGTGTAGGTCATCATGGCGCCCCCGGTGGCGGCGGTGACGATCGTGGTAATTGTCGTGGTCTCGTCGGGCGTCAGGTCAATCGGGCCGCTGGCGCTGTCACTGGCGACGGTGGCGTCGTTGACGGTAATCGTGGCGACGGCATTGGTGGCGGTCGGTGTCACCGTCACACTGGTGACGCTGTTGGCGACAGCGACGGTATAGGTCGTGGTGCCGGAGGCGAACACCGGGGTGAGGGGGAAGAGGTCGGTGCCGTCGGACAGGGTCAGGCCGCTCAAGGTGGCGTCCACCAGCGGGATGGCGGCATTGAGTTGTGCGGTGCTGATGCGCAGGCAGTCGGTCACGTCGGCGGTCGCCATGACAATCGCCGCAAAGTCGGCACGGGAGCAGACAAAATGGGCGTCGCGGACGGTTTGGTCAATCACAAAGCCGACGTTTCCGATTGTTGTAAAGGCGCCCAGAGTATCCAGCACGTCGTCAAAGATGCCGGCGGGCAGTCCGGTGTCCGCCGTGAACCGGTTGACGGACAGGTACAAAGTACCAAGCCTATTCAGACCGTCAAAGATGTCGGCGGGCAGTGCAGCCAGGGCGTTGTTGTTCAAACGCAATGCCAACAGCGCCGCCAAGTCGGCAAAGATGTTGGGGGGCAGTGTAGCCAGGTCGTTGTCGTCCAAACGCAATATCGACAGCGCCGACAAGCCGGCAAAGATGTTGGAGGGCAGTGCCTCCAGGTCGTTGTCGTTCAAATTCAAAAACCGCAGCGCCGACAAGCCGGCAAAATCGCCGGGTTGCAGCGAAGCGATGTTTTGATTGAACAAATCAAGCTGATCAATGCTTGCCAGGTCGGTGATGCTCGTGCATTCGGTGGCAGAGGGCCGTCCGACAATCGCATCCCGCACCTGTGCCGTCCGCCCGCAGACATTGACGCCGGTGCTGGCGGTAATAGCGATGGTGTTGGTCATCAGGTCGTCGGTGCCCGTGTGGCCGGCGGCGGCGAGGGTGACGGACAGGGTACCGACGGTGGTGATGTCCTCGCCGCTGTACGCCAGCGTCAGTGTGGCCTCGGTGTCGCTGTCGCGGGTGACATCGCTCACGCGCACAGTCCCGGCGACGGTATCCGTCACGCTGAAGTGGCTTGGCAGCAGGGTGCCCGGGGCCGCCTCGTATGCGGTGTTGGCCAGCGTGACGGTGACGGTCGGCGCCGTGGCGGCGAACAGGCTGGCTTCGGTCAGCGTGCCGGCCAGGGTGGCGGTGGGCGCGGCAGAGGCTGCGCGGGTGACGGTGACCGTGTAGGTCGTCACGGCGGTGGTGTCGGCGGAGGTGACTATGACGGGAATGTCCCTCGGCGTGTCTGCCGTCAGGGCAATGGCGGCGCTGGCGCTGCCGCTGGCCACTGCAGTGCCGTCCACGCGAATCGTGGCGCCGGTCGTGGTGGCTATCGGCGTCACGATCACCGTGTCGACATCAATGAGTACCGAGGCCTCATAGGTCGTGGCGTCGGAGGCGAACGGCGGGTTCAGGATGCCGCTGGACAGGGCCAGGCCGCTCAAGGTGGCGTCCATCACCAGCGGGATGGCGGTGTCGAGTTGTGCGGCGCTGATGCGCAGGCAGTTGGTCACGCCGGGTGTCGCCATGACAATCGCCGCAGCGTCGGCACGCGAGCAGACAAAATGGGCGTCGCGGACGGTTTGGTCAATCACAAAGCTGAGGCCGAATGTGTTTGTTGTTGTTGTAATGGGGCCCAGGGTATCCAGCACGTCGTCAAAGATGCCGACGGGCAGTCCGGTGTCCGCCGTGAACGCCATGAACGGGTTGCCGAACATTACCAACATCTCAAGACTATCCAGACCTTCAAAGATGGTGGCGGGCAGTGTCTCCAGGGCGTTGTTCCTCAAATCCAACACCTGCAACGCCGGCAAGCCGTCAAAAATGGTGGCGGGCAGTGCCTCCAGTGCATTTCCGTCCAAATCCAACACCTCCAGCGCCGACAAGCCGGCAAAGATGTTGTCGGGCAGTGCCTCCAGGGCGTTGTTGTGCAAAAACAAATCCTCCAGCGCCGACAAGCCGACAAAATCGCCGGGTTGCAGCGAAGCGATGCTTTGCCCGTTCAAAAAAAGAAAGCGAATGCTTGCCAGGTCGGTGATGCTCGTGCATTCGGTGGCAGAGGACCGTCCGACAATCCCATCCCGCACCTGTGCCGTGCGGTCGCAGACATTGGCGCCGGCGCTGGCGGTAATAGCGATGGTGCTGGTCATCAGGTCGTCGGTGCCGGTGTGGCCGGCGGCGGCGAGGGTGACGGACAGGGTACCGGTGGTGGTGATGTCCTCGCCGCTGTACGCCAGCGTCAGCGTGGCGACGGTGGCGCTGTCGCGGGTGACATCGCTCACGCGCACAGTCCCGGCGACGGTATCCGTCACGCTGAAGTGGCTTGGCATCAGGGTGCCCGGGGCCGCCTCGTATGCGGTGTTGGCCAGCGTGACGGTGACGGTCGGCGCCGTGGCGGCGAACAGGCTGGCTTCAGTCAGCGTGCCGGCCAACATGGCAGCGGGGGGTGGGGTGGTAATGGTGACGTCAAAGGTCGCCGTGTCGATACTCACGCCGTCGCTGACCGTGTAGGTCAGCCTGACGGTGCCGACGGCGGTCGGCGTGCCGGACAGGATGCGGGTGGCCGGGGCAAAAGTCAGGCCGGCGGGCAAGTCGTCGTCGCCCGGCACGGCGGTCGGCCCGGTCAGGGCGTAGGTCGTCTCCCCTGGATTAGAAGGGCCGGCCGCCAGAGTCAGGGGGGTGATCGCGCTGCCGACTGTATAGCTCTGATTGAGCGGCGCGGTCGCAACCGGCGACGGCGTGGTGTTGGGCACCATTGAGCGGATGAAACCGGCGGCATCGTTGCCCGCCTCATCCTGCACCGGACTGGCGCCGACGGTGTAGGTCAGCATCACTGCATTGCTCAATACCACGGCCTCATTCAGCGTCAGCGTCACAACGGCGCCGTTGATGGCCACACCGGTGACTGCCGGCGCCGGGCCGGGAGTGGCCGTGAGCGCGTAGGCGCCATTGGCCGGAACAGAGGCCTCGTCCAACGGCTCGTTATAATTCAGCGTCAGGCTGTCGGCGTTGACGGATGCGCTGCGCACCGTCGGCGCGGCGGTGTCCACACGATTGACGTCGGCGGCGGCAATGGCAGCGTGAGCGAGTATCGCGTCGTTGCCGGCGGCGTCCCGGATGGCGCTGTTGTTCAGCTCCAGTGCGCTGCCCGCCACTGCAAACCCATTGGGATCGCTGTCGTCGTCGACCACCGTGTAGTGGAATGCCAGCGCCATGGCCGTGCTGCTGTCGCTGTCGTAGACCGCCTGGCGCGTCGCCGTGCCCACCATCAGCGGTATCCGCGGCAGGCCGGCGGCGGTGTCCACCGTGACCGCTTCGCTGAAGGTCGCCGTCAACTCAATCGTTTCGCCCAGGGCATACGGGCCGGTGACGCTGCTGATGACGACACGGTTCACCCTCGGGACGATGCCGTCTACTGCATGTGCGTTGGGAGCGTCCACCGTCACACTATGCGTGATCAGCGCGGCGGTGGTGGCGTCGTCCGCGTCCAGAATCGTACTGCCGCCGGCGCCGGTGGTGTGGGTCAGCGCATTGATGCCGATGCTCACGCCATCATCGTCCTCGTCGGCGCCGGCCACCGTGTAGCTGAACACCAGTTCCGAGGTCGTGCTGCCCCTGACGTAAACTGCCTGGCGCGTCGTCGTGCCCACGGTCAGCGCCAGTTGCGGCTGGCCGGTGACGGTGACCGCCTTGCTGAAGGTGACTGTCGCTTCAATCGCGTCGCCATTCGCGTAGACATTGTCGTCGCCGGCGTTTGAGGTCAACGCAATACCGGTGATGCCCGGCGGTGCGGTGCGGGTCACCATCAGCCTGTAGATCCCCGTGATGCCGGGGATGCTGGTGACCTCAATGGTAATCGGCACCGCCCTGCCCGGCGTCGGCAGGGCAATGGATTCACTGGGGCTGCTGCTGGTTACGGGGACGTTTAAGACTGCAATGAAGGCGCCAGCCCGTGCGGCGGTCGGCGTGACGGTCACGGCGCTGACACTGTTGAGGACGGTGACGGTATAGTCGACGACGTCGGGGGCAAACACCGGGTCGAGGGCACCGGCGGAAATGGTCAGGTTGCTCAACGTGGCGCCATCCTCCACGAGGCGCGCGACGTAGACGTTGAATTGCGCCGCGCGGACCCGAAGGCAGTCATTCACACCGGCGAAGGCGGCAATGGCAAAGAAGTCGGGGCGTGAGCAGACAAAATGGGCAGCGCGGACATTGGCGTCAACGCCGAGACCGGAGAAACGGTCAATAGTGGAGATGGTAGTAAACACGTCGTCAAACACCCCGGCGGGCAGACCGGTTCCCACCGTGAACTGATTGCCGCCCAGTCTCAACCTCTCAAGCGAGTCCAGGCCGTCAAAGAGGTTGGCCTCAAGGCTGGTGAGGCTGTTGTCGTCCAAAACCAACCGCGTCAGCGCCGTCAAACCGTCAAACAGATCGGCGGGCAGTGTCTCAAGTCTGTTGGTGGACAAAAACAAAGTCTCAAGCGCCGTCAAACCGTCAAACAGATCGGCATCAAGTGTGTTGAGTCTGTTCTCGGCCAAATTCAAAAACTCAAGCGCCGTCAAGCCGTCAAACAGATCAGCGGGCAGTGTCTCGAGGCTGTTGCCGTGCAAATCCAAATCGTCAAGCGCCGTCAAGCCGTCAAAGTCGCCGCTTGCCAGCACCGTGAGGCCTTCCAGATACAAATCAATACTCGTAATTGTCGCCAGATTCTCCACACTCGTACATTCGCTGGCAAAGCGCGCGGTGATGTAATACTGCACCTGCGCCGTGCGGCCGCAGATATTGACGCCGGTGCTGGCGGTGATTGACACACTGCCGGCAGGCAGGTCACCGGTCCCGGTGTGCCCGGCAGCCGTCACCGTGACCGCCAGGTCGCCGGCGGCGGTGAGGTCCGCACCGTCAAACCCCAGCGTCAACGTAGCGATCGTGTTGCTGGTGCGGGCCACGTCGTTCACCGTGACGTTCCCGCCGGCCACGGTATCACTCGCGGTGAAGTGCGCCGTCGTCAGCGAGGCCGCGTATTGGGTGTTTGCCAGTGTGACCGTGACCGTCGGCGGCGGACCCGGCGTCCGATTCGCAAACGTAAACAGCGCGGCTTCGGTCAGCGGCACCGGCGCCGCCAGGGTGGCGCTGACCGCCGCGACGATGGTGACGTCAAAGTTCGCCGTGTCGGTACTCACGCCGTCGCTGACTGTGTAGGTCAGCGTGCTGGCGGCGACGGCGGTCGGCGTGCCGGACAGGATGCGGGTGACCGGGGCAAAGGTCAGGCCGGCGGGCAAGTCGTCGTCGCCCGGCACGGCGTTCGGCCCGGTCAGGGTGTAGGTCGTCTCCCCTGGATTAGAAGGGCCGGCCGCCAGGGTCAGGGGGATGATCGCGCTGCCGACTGTATAGCTCTGATTGACCGGCGCAGTCGCAACCGGCGCGGTGTTGGTCACCTCCGCACCGCTCAACAGGGCGGCATTGTTGCCGGCCACATCCCGCAACGGGTTGGTGCCGGGCATATAGCTCACCGTGACCGTCACCCCTCGTGTGACGGCGGCGCTCAACGCCAGGGTGGCCATGGTGTCGCTGATGGTCGTTCCGGTGACCGTCGGCGCCGTGCCGCCGTCGCTGACCGCTATCGTGTAGGCCTCATTGGCCGGGGTGGAGGATGCGTCCAGGGCCTCGTTATACGTGAGGACCAGGCTGCTGCCGTTGACGGTGGCGTCGTCCAGGGTCGGCGCTGCGGTGTCCACCGCATGGACATCATTGGCGGCCACGGCATCATGTGTGAGGTCCGCATCGTCGCCGCCGACGCCTTGAATGGCGCTGCTATCGGGCGTGGTGAGGGCATTGGCGCCAATGCTCACGCCGTTCGCATCGGTCTCCCCGGCGGCCACCGTGTAGGTGAAGACCAGGGCGGTGCGGGTGCTGCTGTCGCTGGTGTAGGCCGCCGTGCGGGTATTTCCGCCGACATTCAGCGCAATCTCCGGGATCTCCGTGACGGTGACATCCTCGCTGAAGGTGACCGCGACCCGGATTGCCTCGCCCAGCGCATAGGGGCCGGTGCTGGTGAAGGCCACATTGCTCACGGTCGGCGGCGCCGCGCGGGTGGCGGTCACCCTGTAGGTCATCGTAGTGGTGGTGTCGGCGGCGGTGACAATAACGGGAATGACCATCGGTGTGCCTGCCGTCAGGTCAATGGGGTTGCTGGCGCTGCCGCGGGTGACGGTGTCGCCGTTGACGGTAATCGTGGCGACGGCATTGGTGGCGGTCGGTGTCACGGTCACGCTGGTGACACTGTTGGCGACGGCGACGGTATAGGCCGTGGTACCAGAGGCAAACACCGGGGTGAGGGGAAAGAGGTCGGTGCCATCGGACAGGGTCAGGCCGCTCAAGGTGGCGTCCATCTCCACCAGCGGAATGGCGGTGTTGAGTTGTGCGGAGCTGATGCGCAGGCAGTCGGTCACACCGGTGGTCGCCATGACAATCGCCGCAGCGTCGGCACGCGAGCAGACAAAATAGGCGTTACGGCCGAAGCGGTCAATTTCGAGATCAGTGGGGCTGATGTCGTTACCGGGGCCCAGCAGGGAAATAAACACATCGTCAAAGGTGTCGGGGCCCAGGGTATCCAGCACATCGTCAAAGATGCCGGCGGGCAGACCGGTTCCCGCCGTGAACGGATTGTGGACCAGTCCCAGATTCTCAAGCGAGTCCAGGCCGTCAAAGAGGTTGGCCTCAAGGCTGTTGAGTCTGTTGAAGCTTAAACTCAAAGTCTCAAGCGCCGTCAAACCGGCAAACAGATCGGCGGGCAGGGTGCGCAAGTTGTTGTTGTCCAACCTCAAACCCGTCAGCCTCGTCAAGCCGGCAAACAGATCGGCATCAAGTGTGACGAGAGCGTTGTAGGACAAATTCAAAGTCTCAAGCGCCGTCAAACCGTCAAACAGATCGGCATCGGGGGAAAGGTTGTTTCGGCCCAAATTCAAAGTCTGAAGCGCCGACAAGTCGGCAAACAGATCGGCATCAAGTGTGTCGAGAGCGTTGTGGTACAAATTCAAAGTCTGAAGCGCCGACAAGCCGGCAAACAGGTCGGCATCAAGTGTGACGAGAGCGTTTTCGTACAAATTCAAAGTCTCAAGCATCGACAAGCCGGCAAACAGACCGGCATCAAGTGTGACGAGAGCGTTTTCGTACAAATTCAAAGTCTGAAGTGCCGACAAGCCGGCAAAGTCGCCGCTTCGCAATGCCGTGATGCCCATGTTGTTCAGATCAAGCACCGTAATCATCGCCAGATTATCCACGCTCGTGCATTCGGTGGCCGAGGACGTCGCGAGGATAGCGGTCCGCACCTGTGCCGTGCGGCCGCAGATGTTGGCGCCGGCGCTGGCGGTAATAGCGATGCTGCCGGTCATCAGGTCGTCGGCGACAGTGTGGCCGGCGGCGGCGAGGGTGACGGACAGGGTACCGGTGGTGGTGATGTCCTCGCCGCTGTACGCCAGCGTCAGCGTGGCGACGGTGGCGCTGTCACGGGTGAAATCGCTCACGCGCACAGTCCCGGCGACGGTATCCGTCACGCTGAAGTGGCTTTGCATCAGGGTGCCCGGGGCCGCGTATTCGGTGTTGGCCAGCGTGACGGTGACGGTCGGCGCCGTGGCGGCGAACAGGTTGGCTTCGGTCAGCGTGCCGGTCAACATGGCCACGGGGGGCAGGGTGGTGATGGTGACAAAGGTCGCCGTGTCGGTACTCACGCCGTCGCTGACCGTGTAGGTCAGCGTGACGGCACCGACGGTGGTCGGCGTGCCGGACAGGATGCGGGTGGCCGGGGTAAAGGTCAGGCCGGCGGGCAAGTCGTCGTCGCCCGGCCCGGCGTTCGGCCCGGTCAGGGTGTAGGTCGTCTCCCCCGGATTGGAGGGGCCGGCCGCCAGGGTCAGGGGGATGATCGCGCTGCCGACTGCATAGCTCTGATTGACCGGTGCGGTCGCGACCGGCGCCGGCGCGGCGGTGGTCATAGCCCCACCGTCCAACAGGGCGGCATTGTTGCCGGCCACGTCCCGCACCGGGGCGCCGCCGGGCGTGTAGCTCACCATGACGGTCTGGGCGTGGGTGACGGCCGCATTCAGCGTCAGCGTCACAACGTCGCCGTTGATGGCCACATCGGTGACCGCCGGCGCCGGGCCGGGAGTGGCCGTGAGCGCGTAGGCGCCATTGGCCGGAACAGAGGCCTGGTCCAACGGCTCGTTATAGTTCAGGACCAGGCTGTCGGCGTTGACGGATGCGCTGCGCACCGTCGGCGCGGCGGTGTCCACCCGATTGGCGTCGGCGGCAGCAATGGCAGCGTGAGCGAGTATCGCGTCGTTGCCGGCGGCGTCCCGGATGGCGCTGTTGTTCAGCTCCAGTGCGCTACCCGCCACTTCAAACCCATTGGGGTCGCTGTCGTCGTCGACCACCGTGTAGCGGAATGCCAGCGCCGTGGTCGTGCTACGGCCGCTGTCGTAGACCGCCTGGCGCGTCGCCGTGCCCACCGTCAGCGGTATCCGCGGCAGGCCGGCGGCGGTGTCCACCGTGACCGCTTCGCTGAAGGTCGCCGTCAACGCAATCGTTTCGCCCAGGGCATACGGGCCGGTGACGCTGCTGATGACGACACGCTCCACCCTCGGGACGATGCCGTCTACTGCATGTGCGTTGGGAGCGTCCACCGTCACATTGTGCGTGATCAGCGCGTCGGTGGTGGCGTCGTCCGCGTCCAGAATCGCACTGCCGCCGGCGCCGGTGGTGTGGGTCAGCGCATTGATGCCGATGCTCACGCCATCATCGTCCTCGTCGTTGCCGGCCACCGTGTAGCTGAACACCAGTTCCGGGGTCATGCTGCCTCTGGCGTAGACGGCCTGGCGCGCCGCCGTGCCCACGGTCAGCGCCAGTTGCGGCTGGCCGGTGACGGTGACCGCCTTGCTGAAGGTGACTGTCGCTTCAATCGCGTCGCCATTCGCGTAGACATTGTCGTCGCCAGCGTTTGAGGTCAACGCAATACCGGTGATGCCCGGCGGTGCGGCGCGGGTCACCATCAACCTGTAGGCCCCCGTGACGCCGGCGCTGGTGACCTCAATGGTAATCGGCACCGCCCTGCCCGGCGTCGGCAGGACAATGTCTCCACTGGGGGCGCCGCTGACTACGGGCACGGTGTTGACGGTAATGGTGGCGCCAGCCCGTGCGGCGGTCGGCGTGACGGTCACGGCGGTGACGCGGTTGAGGACGGTGACGGCATAGTCGGCGACGGCGGAGGCAAACACCGGGGTGAGGGCGCCGTCGGAAATGGCCAGATTGCTCAACGTGGCGCCATTCCCCACGAGGCGCGCGAGGTAGGCGTTGAATTGCGCCGAGGTGACCCGGAGGCAGTCATTCACACCGGCGGCGGCAATGGCCAGGAAGTCGGAACGCGAGCAGACAAAATGGGCGTCGCGGACGGTTTGGTCAATCACAAAGCCGATGGACCCGGTTGTTGCAATGGGGCCCAGGGTATCCAGCACGTCGTCAAAGATGCCGGCGGGCAGTCCGGTGTCCGCCGTGAACGGGTTGGCCAACATTCGCAAAGTACTAAGCCTATCCAGACCGTCAAAGATGGTGGCGGGCAGTGCATCCAGGTCGTTGTTGGCCAAATCCAACCGCAGCAGCGCCGTCAAGCCGGCAAAAATGGTGGCGGGCAGTGCATCCAGGTCGTTGTTGGCCAAATCCAACCGCAACAGCGCCGACAAGCCGTCAAAGATGGTGGTGGGCAGTGCATCCAGGTCGTTGTTGGTCAAATTCAAACTCCCCAGCGCCGTCAAGCCGGCAAAATCACCGTTTTGCAGCTCACCGATGCTTCGACCGACCAAATTAAGGACTGTCACCGCTTGCAGCCCCGCCGGCGGCACATTGGTGCAATCGGTGGGGGTGGGCATGATGGCGGCGAGGATGGCATCCCGCACCTGTGCCGTGCGACCGCAGATGTTGACGCCGGCGCTGGCGGTAATCGGGATGGGGCCGGTCGTCAGAACGCCGCGGTCAATGTGAGCGGCGTCGGCAACGGTGAAGGACAGGGCGCCCGTGGTGGTGATGTCCACGTTGTCATAGCCGAGCGTCAGCGTGGCGGTGGTGTCAGTGGCGCGGGTGACACTGATGACCGTCACCGTGCCGTCGACGGTGTCGGTCGGCGTGAAGTGGCTCGGCAGCAGAGCGTCGGGGGGCATGTATGCGGTGTGGGTCAGTGCGATGGTGACCGTCGGCGCCGGTGTCGCGAACAGGCCGGCTTCGGTCAGCGTGCCGGTCAACATGGCCACGAGGGTCGAGAGGGTGATGGTGACGTCAAAGGTCGCCGTGTCGCTACTCACGCTGTCGCGGACCGTGTAGGTCAGCCTGACGGCGCCGGCGGTGGTCGGCGTGCCGGACAGGACGCGGGTGGCCGGGGCAAAGGTCAGACCGGCGGGCAAGTCGTCGTCGCCCGGCCCGGCGTTCGGCCCGGTCAGGGTGTAGGTCGTCTCCCCCGGATTGGAGGGGCCGGCCGCCAGGGTCAGGGGGGTGATCGCGCTGCCGACTGTATAGCTCTGATTGACCGGTACGGTCGCGACCGGCGCCGGCGCGGCGGTGGTCACAGCCCCACCGCTCAACAGGGCGGCATTGTTGCCGGCCACGTCCCGCACCGGGGCGTCGCCGGGCGTGTAGCTCACCGTGACGGTATCGGCGCGGGTGACGGCCGCATTCAGCGTCAGCGTCACAACGTTGCCGTTGATGGCCACATCGTTGACCGCCGGCGCCGGGCCGGAAGTGGCCGTGAGCGCGTAGGCACCATCGGCCGGAACAGAGGCCTGGTCCAACGGCTCAGTATAATTCAGCGTCAGGCTGTCGGCGTTGACGGATGCGCTGCGCACCGTCGGCGCGGCGGTGTCCACCCGATTGACGTCGGCGGCGGCAATGGCAGCGTGAGCGAGTATCGCGGCGTTGCCGTCGGCGTCCCGGATGGCGCTGTTGTTCAGCTCCAGTGCGCTGCCCGCCACTTCAAACCCATTGGGGTCGCTGTCGTCGTCGACCACCGTGTAGCGGAATGCCAGCGCCATGGCCGTGCTGCTGTCGCTGTCGTAGACCGCCTGGCGCGTCGCCGTGCCCACCGTCAGCGGTATCCGCGGCAGGCCGGCGGCGGTGTCCACCGTGACCGCTTCGCTGAAGGTCGCCGTCAACTCAATCGTTTCGCCCAGGGCATACGGGCCGGTGACGCTGCTGATGACGACACGGTCCACCCTCGGGACGATGCCGTCTACTGCATGTGCGTTGGGAGCGTCCACCGTCACATTGTGCGTGATCAGCGCGTCGACGGTGGCGTCGTCCGCGTCCAGAATCGCACTGCCGCCGGCGCCGGTGGTGTGGGTCAGCGCATTGATGCCGATGCTCACGCCATCATCGTCCTCGTCGTTGCCAGCCACCGTGTAGCTGAACACCAGTTCCGGGGTCATGCTGCCTCTGGCGTAGACGGCCTGGCGCACCACCGTGCCCACGGTCAGCGCCAGTTGCGGCTGGCCGGTGACGGTGACCGCCTTGCTGAAGGTGACTGTCGCTTCAATCGCGTCGCCATTCGCGTAGACATTGTCGTCGCCGGCGTTTGAGGTCAACGCAATACCGGTGATGCCCGGCGGTGCGGCGCGGGTCACCATCAACCTGTAGGCCCCCGTGACGCCGGCGCTGGTGACCTCAATGGTAATCGGCACCGCCATGCCCGGCGTCGGCAGGACAATGTCTCCACTGGGGGCGCCGCTGACTACGGGCACGGTGTTGACGGTAATGGTGGCGCCAGCCCCTGCGGCGGTCGGCGTGACGGTCACAGCGGTGACGCGGTTGAGGACGGTGACGGTATAGTCGGCGACGGCGGGGGTAAACACCGGGGTGAGGGCGCCGTCGGAAATGGCCAGATTGCCCAACGTGGCGCCATTCGTCGCGAGGTAGGTGTTGAATTGTGCGGAGGTGACCCGGAGGCAGTCATTCACACCGGCAGTGGCGGCAATGGCCAGGAAGTCGGAACGCGAGCAGACAAAATGGGCGTCGCGGACGGTTTGGTCAATCAAAAAGCCGAGGTCGCTGGATGTGGTTGTTGGAATGAGGCCCAGGGTATCCAGCACGTCGTCAAAGATGCCGGCGGGCAGTCCGGTGTCCGCCGTGAACGGGTTGCCGAGCATTCGCAAAGTAACAAGCCTATCCAGGCCGTCAAAAATGGTGGCGGGCAGTGCATCCAGGTCGTTGTTACGCAAATCCAACTCGTGCAGCGACGTCAAGCCGGCAAAAATGGTGGCGGGCAGTGCATCCAGGCCGTTGTTGTCCAAATCCAACCGCCGCAGCGACGTCAAGCCGGCAAAAATGGTGGCGGGCAGTGCATCCAGGTCGTTGTAGCGCAAATCCAACTCGTGCAGCGACGTCAAGCCGGCAAAAATGGTGGCGGGCAGTGCATCCAGGTCGTTGTTGCGCAACTCCAACCGCCGCAGCGACGTCAAGCCGGCAAAAATGGTGGCGGGCAGTGCCTCCAGGGCGTTGCGGTGCAAAAACAAAACCTCCAGCGCCGACAAGCCGGCAAAATCGCCGTTTTGCAGCGAAGCGATGTTTCGCCCGAACAAAGGAAGCACTGTAATGTCTGCCAGGTCGGTGATGCTCGTGCATTCGGTGGCAGAGGACCGTCTGACAATCGCATCCCGCACCTGTGCCGTCCGCCCGCAGATGTTGGCGCCGGTGCTGGCGGTAATAGCGATGGTGCTGGTCATCAGGTCGTCGGTGCCCGTGTGGCCGGCGGCGGCGAGGATGACGGACAGGGTACCGGTGGTGGTGATGTCCTCGCCGCTGTACGCCAGCGTCAGCGTGGCGACGGTGGCGCTGTCGCGGGTGAAATCGCTCACACTCACAGTCCCGGCGACGGTATCCGTCACGCTGAAGTGGCTTTGCATCAGGGTGCCCGGAGCCGCCTCGTATGCGGTGTTGGCCAGCGTGACGGTGACGGTCGGCGCCGTGGCGGCGAACAGGGTGGCTTCGGTCAGCGTGCCGGCCAGGGTGGCGTCATTCGCCGCGAGGTAGGCGTTGAATTGCGCCGAGGTGACCCGGAGGCAGTCATTCACACCGGCGGCGGCGGCAATGGCCAGGAAGTCGGAACGGGAGCAGGCAAAATGGGCGTCGCGGACGGTTTGGTCAATCGCAAAGCCGTTGAATCCGGGTGTTGTAATGGGGCCCAGGGTATCCAGCACGTCGTCAAAGATGCCGACGGGCAGACCGGTGTCCGCCGTGAACGGGTTGTCGACCATTCGCAAAGTAACAAGCCTGTCCAGACCGTCAAAAATGGTGGCGGGCAGTGCATCCAGGTCGTTGTTGTCCAAATACAACACCTGCAGCGCCGTCAAGCCGGCAAAATCGCCGTTTTGCAGCGAAGCGATGTTTCGCCCGTCCAAAAAAAGACTTGGAATGTTTGCCAGGTCGGTGATGCTCGTGCATTCGGTGGCAGAGGACTGTCTGACAATCGCATCCCGTACCTGTGCCGTCCGCCCGCAGACATTGGCGCCGGTGCTGGCGGTAATAGCGATGGTGCTGGTCATCAGGTCGTCGGTGCCCGTGTGGCCGGCGGCGGCGAGGGTGACGGACAGGGTACCGGCGGTGGTGATGTCCTCGCCGCTGTACGCCAGCGTCAGCGTGGCGACGGTGGCGCTGTCGCGGGTGAAATCGCTCACGCGCACAGTCCCGGCGACGCTATCCGTCAGGCTGAAGTGGCTTGGCATCAGGGTGCCCGGGGCCGCCTCGTATGCGGTGTTGGCCAGCGTGACGCTGACGGTCGGCGCCGTGGCGGCGAACAGGGTGGCTTCGGTCAGCGTGCCGGCCAGGGTGGCGTCATTCGCCGCGCGGTAGGCGTTGAATTGCGCCGAGGTGACCCGGAGGCAGTCATTCACACCGGCGGCGGCGGCAATGGCCAGGAAGTCGGAACGGGAGCAGGCAAAATGGGCGTCGCGGACGGTTTGGTCAATCGCAAAGCCGTTGGATCCGGTTGTTGTAATGGGGCCCAGGGTATCCAGCACGTCGTCAAAGATGCCGGCGGGCAGCCCGGTGTCCGCCGTGAACGGGTTGTTGAACATGCGCAAAGTAGCAAGCCTGTCCAGACCGTCAAAGATGGTGGCGGGCAGTGCATCCAGGTCGTTGTTGGCCAAACCCAACTCCCGCAGCGCCGTCAAGCCGACAAAGATGGTGGCGGGCAGTGCATCCAGGTCGTTGTTGAACAACTCCAACACCTGCAGCGCCGTCAAGCCGGCAAAATCGCCGGGTTGCAGCGAAGCGATGCTTTGCCCGAACAATCCGAACAAAAAAAGCCCTGTAATGTCTGCCAGGTCGGTGATGCTCGTGCATTCGGTGGCAGAGGATTGTCTGACAATCTCATCCCGCACCTGTGCCGTCCGCCCGCAGACATTGGCGCCGGCGCTGGCGGTAATAGCGATGGGGCTGGTCATCAGGTCGTCGGTGCCCGTGTGGCCGGCGGCGGCGAGGATGACGGACAGGGTACCGGCGGTGGTGATGTCCTCGCCGCTGTACGCCAGCGTCAGCGTGGCGACGGTGGCGCTGTCGCGGGTGACATCGCGCACGCGCACAATCCCGGCGACGGTATCCGTCACGCTGAAGTGGCTTTGCATCAGGGTGCCCGGGGCCGCGTATTCGGTGTTGGCCAGCGTGACGGTGACGGTCGGCGCCGTGGCGGCGAACAGGTTGGCTTCGGTCAGCGTGCCGGCCAGGGTGGCGGTGGGCGGCGCCGCGCGGGTGACCATCACCGTGTAGGTTGCCGTGGTGGCGCCGTTGACGGCGGTGACGACAATGGTAATCGGCATCGCCACGCCCGGCATCAGGTCAATGGCGTTGCTGGCGCTGCCGCTGGTGACGGCGGCGCCGTTGACGGTAATCGTGGCGCCGCTCCGGGTGGCGGTCGGCGTGACCGTCACACTGGTGACGCTGTTGGCGACGGCGACGGTATAGGTCGTGGTGCCGGAGGCGAACACCGGGGTGAGGGGGAAGGTGTCGGTGCCGTCGGACAGGGTCAGGCCGCTCAAGGTGGCGTCCCTCACCAGCGGAATGGCGGTGTTGAGTTGTGCGGCGCTGATGCGCAGGCAGTCGGTCACGCCGGTGGTCGCCATGACAATCGCCGCAGCGTCGGCACGCGAGCAGACAAAATGGGCCTCGCGGACGGTGGCGTCAATCAAAAAGTCGCCGTTTCCGGTTGTTGCAATGGCGTCCAGGGTGTCCAGCACGTCGTCAAAGACGCCGGCGGGCAGTCCGGTTCCCGCCCTGAATCTGTTGCCACTCAAAAGCAAATCATCAAGCGCCGCCAGGCCGTTAAACAGACCGGCATCAAATGTGTCGAGGGTGTTGCCGCGCAGGTCCAAAAACTGAAGTGCCGACAAGCCGGCAAAGTCGCCGCTTCGCAGCGCCGTGATGCCTTGACCAGTCAGACTAAGGCGCGTCACAGATAGCAGCCCCGGCTCCGTCGTCGGCACATTGGTGCAGTCGCTGGGGCGGGGGCTGATGCTGGCGAGAATGGCATCCCGCACCTGTGGCGTGCGGTCGCAGATGTTGGCGCCGGCGCTGGCGGTAATAGCGATGGTGTTGGTCATCAGGTCGTCGGCGACAGTGTGGCCGGCGGCGGCGAGGGTGACGGACAGGGTGCCGGCGGTGGTGATGTCCTCGCCGCTGTACGCCAGCGTCAGCGTGGCGACGGTGGCGCTGTCGCGGGTGAAATCGCTCACGCGCACAGTCCCGGCGACGGTATCCGTCACGCTGAAGTGGCTTGGCATCAGGGTGCCCGGGGCCGCGTATGCGGTGTTGGCCAGCATGACGGTGACGGTCGCCGTGGCGTCGAACAGGTTTGCTTCGGTCAGCGTGCCGGCCAGGGTGGCGGTGGGCGCGGTCGAGGCTGCGCGGGTGAAGGTGACCGTGTAGGTCATCCTGGTGGTGGTGTCGGCGGCGGTGACCATGATGGGAATGTCCCTCGGCGTGCCTGCCGTCAGGGCAATGGCGGCGCTGGGGTTGCCGCTGGCCACTGCAGTGCCGTCCACGCGAATCGTGGCGCCGGTCGTGGCGATCGGCGTCACAGTCACCGTGGCGACGTCGATGAGTACCGAGGCCTCATAGGTCGTGGTGCCGGCGGCGAACGGCGGGTTCAGGATGCCGCCAGACAGGGCCAGGCCGCTCAACGTGGCGTCCGTCACCAGCGGGAGGGCGGCGTTGCGTTGTGCGGCGCTGATGCGCAGGCAGTTGGTCACGCCGGTGGTCGCCATGACAATCGCCGCAGCGTCGGCACGCGAGCAGACAAAATGGGCGTCGCGGACGGTGTCGTCAATCACAAAGCCGCTGAATCCGGTTGTTGCAATGGGGCCCAGGGTATCCAGCACGTCGTCAAAGATGCCGGCGGGCAGTCCGGTGTCCGCCGTGAACGGGTTGGCGACCATTCGCAAAGTAGCAAGCCTGTCCAGACCGTCAAAGATGGTGGCGGGCAGTGTATCCAGGTCGTTGTTGGCCAAATCCAACACCTGCAGCGCCGTCAAGCCGGCAAAAATGGTGGCATCAAGTGAAGAGAGGCGGTTTGCGCCCAAATCCAGCCCCCGCAGCGCCGACAAGCCGGCAAAAATGGTGGCCGGCAGTGCATCCAGGTCGTTGGTGTTCAAAACCAACTCCTCCAGCGCCGACAAGCCGGCAAAAATGGTGGCATCAAGTGAAGAGAGGCGGTTTGCGCCCAAATCCAGCCCCTGCAGCGCCGTCAAGCCGGCAAAAATGGTGGCCGGCAGTGCATCCAGGTCGTTGTTGTTCAAAACCAACACCTGCAGCGCCGACAAGCCGGCAAAATCGCCGTTTTGCAGCGAAGCAATGCTTTGCCCGACAAACTCAAGAAATCGAATGTTTGCCAGGTCGGTGATGCTCGTGCATTCGGTGGCAGAGGACTGTCTGACAATCGCATCCCGCACCTGTACCGTCCGCCCGCAGACATTGGCGCCGGTGCTGGCGGTAATAGCGATGGTGCCGGTCATCAGGTCGTCGGTGCCCGTGTGGCCGGCGGCGGCGAGGATGACGGACAGGGTACCGGCGGTGGTGATGTCCTCGCCGCTGTACGCCAGCGTCAGCGTGGCGACGGTGGCGCTGTCGCGGGTGAAATCGCTCACGCGCACAGTCCCGGCGACGGTATCCGTCACGCTGAAGTGGCTTGGCATCAGGGTGCCCGGGGCCGCCTCGTATGCGGTGTTGGCCAGCGTGACGGTGACGGTCGGCGCCGTGGCGGCGAACAGGGTGGCTTCGGTCAGCGTGCCGGCCAGGGTGGCGCCCCTCGCCGCGAGGTCGGCGTTGAGTTGTGCGGCGCTGATACGCAGGCAGTCGGTCACGCCGGTGGTCGCCATGACAATCGCCGCAGCGTCGGCACGCGAGCAGACAAAATGGGCGTCGCGGACGGTTTGGTCAATCACAAAGCCGATGGACCCGGTTGTTGCAATGGGGCCCAGGGTATCCAGCACGTCGTCAAAGATGCCGGCGAGCAGTCCGGTGTCCGCCGTGAACGGGTTGTCGACCATTCGCAAAGTAGCAAGCCTGTCCAGACCGTCAAAGATGGTGGCGGGCAGTGCATCCAGGTCGTTGTTGGCCAAATCCAAAAACTGCAGCGCCGTCAAGCCGGCAAAAATGGTGGCCGGCAGTGCATCCAGGTCGTTGGTGAACAAATGCAACACCTGCAGCGCCGTCAAGCCGGCAAAGTCGCCGTTTTGCAGCGAAGCGATGCCTTGCCCGCCCAAAAAAAGAAATCGAATGTTTGCCAGGTCGGTGATGCTCGTGCATTCGGTGGCGGTGGACTCCGCGACAATCTCATCCCGCACCTGTGCCGTGCGGCCGCAGATGTTGACGCCGGCGCTGGCGGTAATCGGGATGTCGCCGGTCGGCAGGTCGCCGCGGCCGATGTGAGCGGCGTCGGCGACAGTGAAGGACAGGGCGCCGGTGGTGATGTCCACATTGTCATAGCCGAGCGTCAGCGTGGCGGTGGTGTCAGTGGTGCGGGTGACACCGATGACCGTCACCGTGCCGTCAACGGTGTCGGTCGGCGTGAAGTGGCTCGGCAGCAGAGCTTCGGGGGGCATGTATGCGGTGTGGGTCAGTGCGATGGTGACCGTCGGCGCCGGTGTGGCGAACAGGCCGGCTTCGGTCAGCGGGCCGGTCAACATGGCCACAGGGGGCAGGAGGGTGATGGTGACGTCAAAGGTCGCCGTGTCGCTACTCACGCTGTCGCTGACCGTGTAGGTCAGCCTGACGGCGCCGGCGGTGGTGGTCGGCGTGCCGGACAGGATGCGGGTGGCCGGGGCAAAGGTCAGACCGGCGGGCAAGTCGTCGTCACCCGGCCCGGCGTTCGGCCCGGTCAGGGCGTAGGTCGTCTCCCCCGGATTGGAGGGGCCGGCCGCCAGGGTCAGGGGGATGATCGCGCTGCCGACTGCATAGCTCTGATTGGCCGGTGCGGTCGCGACCGGCGCCGGCGTGGCGTTGGTCACAGCCCCACCGCTCAACAGGGCGGCATTGTTGCCGGCCACGTCCCGCACCGGGGCGCCGCCGGGCGTGTAGCGCACCGTGACGGTATCGGCGCGGGTGACGGCCGCATTCAGCGTCAGCGTCACAACGTCGCCGTTGATGGCCACATCGGTGACCGCCGGCGCCGGGCCGGAAGTGGCCGTGAGCGCGTAGGCGCCATCGGCCGGAACAGAGGCCTGGTCCAACGGCTCGTTATAATTCAGCGTCAGGCTGTCGGCGTTGACGGATGCGCTGCGCACCGTCGGCGCGGCGGTGTCCACCCGATTGGCGGCGGCAGCGGCAATGGCAGCGTGAGCGAGTATCGCGGCGTTGCCGTCGGCGTCCCGGATGGCGCTGTTGTTCAGCTCCAGTGCGCTGCCCGCCACTTCAAACCCATTGGGGTCGCTGTCGTCGTCGACCACCGTGTAGCGGAATACCAGCGCCGTGGTCGTGCTGCGGCCGCTGTCGTAGACCGCCTGGCGCGTCGCCGTGCCCACCATCAGCGGTATCCGCGGCAGGCCGGCGGCGGTGTCCACCGTGACCGCTTCGCTGAAGGTCACCGTCAACGCAATCGTTCCGCCCAGGGCATACGGGCCGGTGACGCTGCTGATGACGACACGGTCCACCCTCGGGACGACGATGCTGCCGTCTACTGCATGTGCGTTGGGAGCGTCCACCGTCACACTATGCGTGATCAGCGCGTCGACGGTGGCGTCGTCCGCGTCCAGAATCGCACTGCCGCCGGCGCCGGTGGTGTGGGTCAGCGCATTGATGCCGATGCTCACGCCATCATCGTCCTCGTCGTTGCCGGCCACCGTGTAGCTGAACACCAGTTCCGGGGTCATGCTGCCTCTGGCATAGACGGCCTGGCGCGCCGCCGTGCCCACGGTCAGCGCCAGTTGCGGCTGGCCGGTGACGGTGACCGCCTTGCTGAAGGTGACTGTCGCTTCAATCGCGTCGCCATTCACGTAGACATTGTCGTCGCCGGCGTTTGAGGTCAACGCAATACCGGTGATGCCCGGCAGTGCGGCGCGGGTCACCATCAACCTGTAGGTCCCCGTGATGCCGGCGCTGGTGACCTCAATGGTAATCGGCACCGCCATGCCCGGCGTCGGCAGGACAATGTCTTCACTGGGGGCGCCGCTGACTACGGGGACGGTGTTGACGGTAATGGTGGCGCCAGCCCCTGCGGCGGTCGGCGTGACGGTCACGGCGGTGACGCGGTTGAAGACGGTGACCGTATAGTCGGCGACGGCGGGGTCGAACACCGGGGTGAGGGCACCGTCGGAAATGGCCAGGTTGCTCAACGTGGCGCCACTCGCCGCGAGGTAGGCGTTGAATTGCGCCGAGGTGACCCGGAGGCAGTCATCCACACCGGCGGTGGCGGCGACAATGGCATCGACGTCGGAACGCGAGCAGACAAAATGGGCGTCGCGGACGGTTTGGTCAATCACAAAGTCGAAGAATCCGGTTGTTTCAATGGGGCCCAGGGTATCCAGCACGTCGTCAAAGATGCCGGCGGGCAGTCCGGTGTCCGCCGTGAACGGGTTGCCGAGCAGTCGCAAAGTAGCAAGCCTATCCAGACCGGCAAAAATGGTGGCGGGCAGTGCCTCCAGGGCGTTGTTCTGCAAAAGCAACGACCGCAGCGACGTCAAGCCGGCAAAAATGGTGGCGGGCAGTGCCTCCAGGTCGTTGTTGTCCAAACCCAAAAACTGCAGCGCCGATAAGTCGGCAAAAATGGTGGCGGGCAGTGCCTCCAGGTCGTTGCTGTCCAAACGCAACTCCCGCAGCGACGTCAAGCCGGCAAAAATGGTGGCGGGCAGTGCCAGGGCGTTGTTCTGCAAAAACAAAGTCTGCAGCGACGTCAAGCCGGCAAAAATGGTGGCGGGCAGTGCCTCCAGGTCGTTGTTCTGCAAAAGCAACGACCGCAGCGACGTCAAGCCGGCAAAAATGGTGGCGGGCAGTGCCTCCAGGTCGTTGTTGTACAACCACAACCTCTGCAGCGCCGTCAAGCCGGCAAAATCGCCGTTTTGCAGCGAAGCGATGTCTTGATTGAACAAAAAAAGCCTTGTAATGATTGCCAAGTCGGTCACGCTCGTGCATTCGGTGGCAAAGGACTGTCTGACAATCTCATCTCGCACCTGTGCCGTGCGCCCGCAGACATTGGCGCCGGCGCTGGCGGTAATAGCGATGGTGCTGGTCATCAGGTCGTCGGTGCCAGAGTGGCCGGCGGCGGCGAGGATGACGGACAGGGTACCGGTGGTGGTGATGTCCTCGCCACTGTACGCCAGCGTCAGCGTGGCGACGGTGGCGCTGTCGCGGGTGAAATCGCTCACGCGCACAGTCCCGGCGACGCTATCCGTCAGGCTGAAGTGGCTTGGCATCAGGGTGCCCGGGGCCGCCTCGTATGCGGTGTTGGCCAGCGTGACGGTGACGGTCGGCGCCGTGGCGGCGAACAGGTTGGCTTCGGTCAGCGTGCCGGTCAGGGTGGCGGGCGCGGTAAAGGCTGCGCGGGTGACGGTGATGGTATAGGTCATCACGGCGCCCCCGGTGGCGACGGTGACGAGTGTGGTAATTGTCGTGGTCCCGCCTGCGGCCAGGGGAATCGGGTCGCTGGCGCTGCCGCTGGTGACAGTGTCGCCGTTGACGGTAATCGTGGCGACGGCATTGGTGGCGGTCGGTGTCACGGTCACGCTGGTGACGCTGTTGGCGACCGAGACGGTATAGCCCGTGGTACCGAAGGCGAACACCGGGGTGAGGGAGAAGGTGTCGGTGCCGTCGGACAGGGTCAGACCGCTCAAGGTGGCGTCCCTCGCCGCGAGGTAGGCGTTGAGTTGTGCGGAGCTGATGCGCAGGCAGTCGGTCACGCCGGTGGTCGCCATGACAATCGCCGCAAAGTCGGCACGCGAGCAGACAAAATGGGCGCGGCGGACGGTTTGGTCAATCACAAAGTCGCTGTTTCCGGTTGTTGCAATGGGGCCCAGGATATCCAGCACGTCGTCAAAGATGCCGGCGGGCAGTCCGGTGTCCGCCGTGAACGGGTTGTCGAACATTCGCAAAGTAGCAAGCCTATCCAGACCGTCAAAGATGGTGGCGGGCAGTGCATCCAGGTCATTGTTGAACAACTCCAACACCTGCAGCGCCGTCAAGCCGGCAAAAATGGTGGCGGGCAGTGCATCCAGGTCGTTGTCGAACAAATACAACTGCCGCAGCGCCGACAAGCCGGCAAAATCGCCGTTTTGCAGCGAAGCGATGCCTTTCCCGTTCAAAGAAAGCCTTGGAATGTTTGCCAGATCGGTGATGCTCGTGCAGCCGCTGGGGCGGGGACTGATGCTGGCGAGAATGGCATCCCGCACCTGTGGCGTGCGGCCGCAGATGTTGGCGCCGGCGCTGGCGGTAATAGCGATGGTGTTGGTCATCAGGTCGTCAGCGCCGGTGTGGCCGGCGGCGGCGAGGGTGACGGACAGGGTACCGGCGGTGGTGATGTCCTCGCCGCTGTACGCCAGCGTCAGCGTGGCGACGGTGGCGCTGTCGCGGGTGAAATCGCTCACGCGCACAGTCCCGGCGACGGTATCCGTCACACTGAAGTGGCTTTGCATCAGGGTGCCCGGGGCCGCCTCGTATGCGGTGTTGAACAGCGTGACGGTGACGGTCGGTGCCGTGGCGGCAAACAGGTTGGCTTCGGTCAGCGTGCCGACCAGAGTGGCGGTGAGCGCGGTAGAGGCTGCGCGGGTGAAGGTGACGGTGTAGGTCATCACGGCGCCCCCGGTGGCGGCGGTGACGAGCGTGGTCATTGTCGTGGTCCCGCCTGCGGTCAGGGGAATCGGGTCGCTGGCGCTGCCGCTGGTGACGGTGTCGCCGTTGACGGTAATCGTGGCGACGGCATTGATGGCGGTCGGTGTCACGGTCACGCTGGTGACGCTGTTGGCGACCGAGACGGTATAGGTCGTGGTGCCGGAGGCGAACACCGGGGTGAGGGGGAAGGTGTCGGTGCCGTCGGACAGAGTCAGGCCACTCAAGGTGGCGCCCCTCGCCGCGTTGAGTTGTGCGGAGCTGATGCGCAGGCAGTCGGTCACGCCGGTGGTCACCATGACAATCGCCGCAGCGTCGGCACGCGAGCAGACAAAATGGGCGCGGCGGACGGTTTGGTCAATCACAAAGCCGCTGTTTCCGGTTGTTGCAATGGGGCCCAGGGTATCCAGCACGTCGTCAAAGATGCCGGCGGGCAGTCCGGTGTCCGCCGTGAACGGGTTGTCGAACATTTGCAAAGTAGCAAGCCTGTCCAGACCGTCAAAGATGGTGGCGGGCAGTGCATCCAGGTCGTTGTCGTCCAAATCCAACCGCACCAGCGCCGACAAGCCGGCAAAAATGGTGGCGGGCAGTGCATCCAGGTCATTGTTGTACAAATACAAAAACTGAAGCGCCGACAAGCCGGCAAAAATGGTGGCATCAAGTGAAGAGAGGCGGTTTGCGCCCAAATCCAGCCCCCGCAGCGCCGTCAAGCCGGCAAAATCGCCGTTTTGTAGCGAAGCGATGTTTTGCCCGCCCAAACCAAGATTTGTAATGGTTGCCAGGTCGGTGATGCTCGTGCATTCGGTGGCAGAGGACTGTCTGACAATCTCATCCCGCACCTGTGCCGTCCGCCCGCAGACATTGACGACGGTGCTGGCGGTAATAGCGATGGTGCTGGTCATCAGGTCGTCGGTGCCCGTGTGGCCGGCGGCGGCGAGGATGACGGACAGGGTACCGGCGGTGGTGATGTCCTCGCCGCTGTACGCCAGCGTCAGCGTGGCGACGGTGGCGCTGTCGCGGGTGAAATCGCTCACGCGCACAGTCCCGGCGACGGTATCCGTCACGCTGAAGTGGCTTTGCATCAGGGTGCCCGGGGCCGCGTATTCGGTGTTGGCCAGCGTGACGGTGACGGTCGGCGCCGGTGTGGCGAACAGGTTGGCTTCGGTCAGCGTGCCGGCCAGGGTGGCGCCCCTCGCCGCGAGGTAGGCGTTGAGTTGTGCGGCGCTGATGCGCAGGCAGTCGATCACGTCGGTGGGCGCCATGACAATCGCCACAGCGTCGGCACGCGAGCAGACAAAATGGGCGTCGCGGACGGTTTGGTCAATCGCAAAGCCGCTGAATCCGAATGTTGCAATGGGACCCAGGGTATCCAACACGTCGTCAAAGATGCCGGTGGGCAGTCCGGTGTCCGCCGTGAACGGGTTGTCGAACATTCGCAAAGTAGCAAGCCTGTCCAGACCGTCAAAGATGGTGGCGGGCAGTGCATCCAGGTCGTTGTTGTCCAAACGCAATTCCTGCAGCGACGTCAAGCCGGCAAAAATGGTGGCGGGCAGTGCATCCAGGTCGTTGTTGTCCAAACGCAACTCCTGCAGCGACGTCAAGCCGTCAAAGATGGTGGCGGGCAGTGCATCCAGGTCGTTGTTGTCCAAACGCAACTCCTGCAACGCCGTCAAGCCGGCAAAAATGGTGGCGGGCAGTGCATCCAGGTCGTTGTTGTCCAAACGCAACTCCTGCAGCGACGTCAAGCCGGCAAAATCGCCGTTTTGCAGCGAAGCGATGTTTTGCCCGACAAACTCAAGAGAGCTCATGTTTGCCAGGTCGGTGATGCTCGTGCATTCGGTGGCAGAGGACTGTCTGACAATCGCATCCCGCACCTGTGCCGTCCGCCCGCAGACATTGGCGCCGGTGCTAGCGGTAATAGCGATGGTGCTGGTCATCAGGTCGTCGGTGCCCGTGTGGCCGACGGCGGCGAGGATGACGGACAGGGTACCGGCGGTGGTGATGTCCTCGCCGCTGTACGCCAGCGTCAGCGTGGCGACGGTGGCGCTGTCGCGGGTGAAATCGCTCACGCGCACAGTCCCGGCGACGGTATCCGTCACGCTGAAGTGGCTTGGCAGCAGGGTGCCCGGGGCCGCCTCGTATGCGGTGTTGGCCAGCGTGACGGTGACGGTCGGCGCCGTGGCGGCGGACAGGTTGGCTTCGGTCAGCCTGCCGGCCAGGGTGGCGCCCCTCGCCGCGAGGTAGGCGTTGAGTTGTGCGGAGCTGATGCGCAGGCAGTCGGTCACGCCGGTGGTCGCCATGACAATCGCCGCAGAGTCGGCACGCGAGCAGACAAAATGGGCGTCGCGGACGATTTGGTCAATCACAATGTCGCTGTTTCCGATTGTTGCAATGGGGCCCAGGGTATCCAGCACGTCGTCAAAGATGCCGGTGGGCAGTCCGGTGTCCACCGTGAACGGGTTGTCGAACATTCGCAAAGTAGCAAGCCTATCCAGACCGTCAAAGATGGTGGCGGGCAGTGCATTCAGGTCGTTGTTGACCAAATCCAAAAACTGAAGTGCCGTCAAGCCGGCAAAAATGGTGGCAGGCAGTGCATCCAGGTCGTTGTTGTCCAAACGCAACTCCTGCAGCGCCGTCAAGCCGGCAAAAATGGTGGCGAGCAGTGCATCCAGGTCGTTGTTGCTCAAATCCAAAAACTGCAGCGCCGACAAGCCGGCAAAAATGGTGGCGGGCAGTACATCCAGGTCGTTGCTGCGCAAATCCAACCGCTGCAGCGCCGACAAGCCGGCAAAAATGGTGGCGGGCAGTGCATCCAGGTCGTTGCTGGACAAATTCAACACCTGCAGCGCCGTCAAGCCGGCAAAAATGGTGGCGGGCAGATCCAGGTCGTTGTTGTCCAACTCCAACCGCCGCAGCGACGTCAAGCCGGCAAAAATGGTGGCGGGCAGTGCATCCAGGTCGTTGTTGACCAAATTCAAAGACAGCAGCGACGTCAAGCCGGCAAAAATGGTGGCGGGCAGTACATCCAGGTCGTTGTTCTGCAAAACCAAACTCTGAAGCGCCGTCAAGCCGGCAAAAATGGTGGCGGGCAGTGCATCCAGGTCGTTGCTGAACAAAGCCAATACCCGCAGATCCGTCAAGCCGGCAAAAATGGTGGCGGGTAGTGCATCCAGGTCGTTGCTGTACAAATCCAATATCTGCAGCGCCGTCAAGCCGGCAAAATCGCCGTTTTGCAGCGAAGCGATGCCTTTCCCGTTCAAAAAAAGCCTTGTAATGGTTGCCAGGTCGGTGATGCTCGTGCATTCGGTGGCAGCGGACTGTCTGACAATCTCATCCCGCACCTGTGCCGTCCGCCCGCAGATATTGGCGCCGGCGCTGGCGGTAATAGCGATGGTGTTGGTCATCAGGTCGTCGGCGACAGTGTGGCCAGCGGCGGCGAGGATGACGGACAGGGTACCGGCGGTGGTGATGTCGCCGCTGTACGCCAGCGTCAGTGTGGCGACGGTGGCGCTGTCACGGGTGAAATCGCTCACGCGCACAGTCCCGGCGACGGTATCCGTCACGCTGAAGTGGCTTTGCATCAGGGTGCCCGGGGCCGCCTCGTATGCGGTGTTGGCCAGCGTGACGGTGACGGTCGGTGCCGTGGCGGCGAACAGGTTGGCTTCGGTCAGCGTGCCGGCCAGGGTGGCGGTGGGCACGGTAGAGGCTGCGCGGGTGAAGGTGACCGTGTAGGTCGTCATGGTGGTGGTGTCGGCGGAGGTGACCATGATGGGAATGGCCCTCGGCGTGCCTGCCGTCAGGGCAATGGCGGCGCTGGGGCTGCCGCTGGCCACTTCAGTGCCGTCCACGCGAATCGTGGCAACGGTCGTGGCTATCGGCGTCACGGTCACCGTGTCGACGTCGATGAGTACCGAGGCCTCATAGGTCGTGGTGCCGGCGGCGAACGGCGGGTTCAGGATGCCGCCGGACAGGGCCAGGACGCTCAACGTGGCGTCCGTCAGCAGCGGGAGGGCGGCGTTGAGTTGTGCGGAGCTGATGCGCAGGCAGTCGGTCACGCCGGTGGTGGTGGCGACAATGGCATTGGCTTCGGCACGGGAGCAGACAAAATGGGCGTCGCGGACGGTTTGGTCAATCACAAAGCCGCGGAATCCGGTTATTGCAATGGGGCCCAGAGTATCCAGCACGTCGTCAAAGATGTCGGCGGGCAGTCCGGTGTCCGCCGTGAACGGGTTGGCCAACATTCGCAAATCCTCAAGCCTCCCCAGACCGTCAAAGATGGTGGCGGGCAGTGCATCCAGGTCGTTGTTGTCCAAATACAACTCCTGCAGCGCCGTCAAGCCGGCAAAAATGGTGGCGGGCAGTGCATCCAGGCCGTTGTTGGCCAAATCCAACCGCCGCAGCGCCGTCAAGCCGGCAAAAATGGTGGCGGGCAGTGCATCCAGGTCGTTGTTGGTCAAATGCAACACCTGCAGCGCCGACAAGCCGGCAAAAATGGTGACGGGCAGTGCATCCAGGTCGTTGTTGGCCAAATCCAAAAACCGCAGCGCCGACAAGCCGGCAAAATCGCCGTTTTGCAGCGAAGCGATGCTTTGCCCGAACAACCTGAACAAAAAAAGCCTTGTAATGGTTGCCAGGTCGGTGATGCTCGTGCATTCGGTGGCAGAGGACTGTCTGACAATCTCATCTCGCACCTGTGCCGTCCGCCCGCAGACATTGGCGCCGGCGCTGGCGGTAATAGCGATGGTATTGGTCATCAGGTCGTCGGTGCCCGTGTGGCCGGCGGCGGCGAGGGTGACGGACAGGGTACCGGTGGTGGTGATGTCCTCGCCGCTGTACGCCAGCGTCAGCGTGGCGACGGTGGCGCTGTCGCGGGTGAAATCGCTCACGCGCACAGTCCCGGCGACGGTATCCGTCACGCTGAAGTGGCTTTGCATCAGGGTGCCCGGGGCCGCCTCGTATACGGTGTTGGCCAGCGTGACGGTGACGGTCGGCGCCGTGGCGGCGAACAGGGTGGCTTCGGTCAGCGTGCCGGCCAGGGTGGCGGTGGGCGGCGGTGCGCGGGTGGCGGTCACCGTGTAGGTCATCGTGGTGGTGTCGACGGCGGTGACAATAACGGGAATAGCCATCGGTGTGCCTGCCGTCAGGTCAATGGGGCTGCTGGCGCTGGCGCTGGTGACGGTGTCGCCGTTGACGGTAATCGTGGCGACGGCATTGGTGGCGGTCGGCGTGACCGTCACACTGGTGACGCTGTTGGCGACGGCGACGGTATAGGTCGTGGTGCCGGAGGCGAACACCGGGGTGAGGGGGAAGGTGTCGGTGCCGTCGGACAGGGTCAGGCCGCTCAAGGTGGCGTCCATCTCCACCAGTGGAATGGCGGTGTTGAGTTGTGCGGAGCTGATGCGCAGGCAGTCGGTCACGCCGGTGGTCGCCATGACAATCGCCGCAGCGTCGGCACGCGAGCAGACAAAATGGGCGTCGCGGACGGTTTGGTCAATCACAAAGCCGCCGTTTCCGAGTGTTGTAATGGGGCCCAGGGTATCCAGCACGTCGTCAAAGATGCCGGTGGGCAGTCCGGTGTCCGCCGTGAACGGGTTGGCGACCATTCGCAATCCAGCAAGCCTGTCCAGACCGTCAAAGATGTTGGCGGGCAGTGCATCCAGGTCGTTGTTGTCCAAATACAACACCTGCAGCGCCGACAAGCCGGCAAAAATGGTGGCGGGCAGTGCATCCAGGTCGTTGTTGGTCAAATACAACACCCGCAGCGCCGACAAGCCGGCAAAATCGCCGGGTTGCAGCGAAGCGATGCTTTGCCCGTTCAAAAAAAGAAATCGAATGCTTGCCAGGTCGGTGATGCTCGTGCATTCGGTGGCAGAGGACCGTCTGACAATCTCATCCCGCACCTGTGCCGTCCGCCCGCAGACATTGGCGCCGGCGCTGGCGGTAATAGCGATGGTGTTGGTCATCAGGTCGTCGGCGCCGGTGTGGCCGGCGGCGGCGAGGATGGCGGACAGGGTACCGGCGGTGGTGATGTCCTCGCCGCTGTACGCCAGCGTCAGCGTGGCGACGGTGGCGCTGTCGCGGGTGAAATCGCTCACGCGCACAGTCCCGGCGACGGTATCCGTCACGCTGAAGTGGCTTGGCAGCAGGGTGCCCGGGGCCGCGTATGCGGTGTTGGCCAGCGTGACGGTGACGGTCGGCGCCGGTGTGGCGAACAGATTGGCTTCGGTCAGCGTGCCGGCCAGGGTGGCGGGGAGCGGGGTGGCAATGGTGACGTCAAAGGTCGCCGTGTCGGCACTCATGCTGTCGCGGACCGTGTAGGTCAGCGTGACGGCGGCGGCGACGGTGGTCGGCGTGCCGGACAGGATGCGGGTGGCCGGGGCAAAGGTCAGGCCGGCGGGCAAGTCGTCGTTGCCCGGCCCGGCGTTCGGCCCGGTCAGGGCGTAGGTCGTCTCCCCCGGATTGGAGGGGCCGGCCGCCAGAGTCAGGGGGATGAGCGCACTGCCGACTGTATAGCTCTGATTGACCGGCGCAGTCGCAACCGGCGCGGTGTTGGTCACCTCCGCACCGCTCAACAGGGCGGCATTGTTGCCGGCCACATCCCGCAACGGGTTGGTGCCGGGCGTGTAGCTCACCGTGACCGTCACCCCTCGTGTGACGGCGGCGCTCAACGCCAGGGTGGCCATGGTGTCGCTGATGGTCGTTCCGGTGACCGTCGGCGCCGTGCCGCCGTCGCTGACCGCTATCGTGTGGGCCTCATTGGCCGGGGTGGAGGATGCGTCCAGGGCCTCGTTATACGTGAGGACCAGGCTGTTGCCGTTGACGGTAGCGTCGGTCAGGGTCGGCGCCGCGGTGTCCACCGCATGGGCGGCATTGGCGGCCACGGCATCATGTGTGAGGTCCGCATCGTCGCCGCCGACGCCTTGAATGGCGTTGCTATCGGGCGTGGTGAGGGCATTGGCGCCAATGCTCACGCCATTCGCATCGGTCTCTCCGGCGGTCACCGTGTAGGTGAAGACCAGGTCGGTGCGGGTGCTGCTGTCGCTGGTGTAGGCCGCCGGGCGGGGGGTTTCGCCGACATTCAGCGCAATCTCCGGGATGCCCGTGACGGTGACGTTCTCGCTGAAGGTGACCGTGACCTGGATTTGCTCGCCCAGTGCATAGGGACCGGTACTGCTGAAGGCCACACGGCTCACGGTCGGCAGCGCGCGGGTGGCGGTCACCATGTAGGTCATTCTGGTGGTGGTGTCGGTGGCGGTGACAATAACGGGAATGACCATCGGTGTGCCTGCCGTCAGGTTAATGGCGTTGCTGGCGCTGGCGCTGGTGACGGTGTCGCCGTTGACGGTAATCGTGGCGACGGCATTGGTGGCGGTCGGCGTGACCGTCACACTGGTGACGCTGTTGGCGACGGCGACGGTATAGGTCGTGGTGCCGGAGGCGAACACCGGGGTGAGGGGGAAGAGGTCGGTGCCGTCGGACAGGGTCAGGCCGCTCAAGGTGGCGTCCCTCGACGCGAGGTAGGCGTTGAGTTGTGCGGAGCTGATGCGCAGGCAGTCGGTCACGCCGGCGGTGGCCATGACAATCGCCGCAACGTCGGCACGGGAGCAGACAAAATGGGCGTCGCGGACGGTTTGGTCAATCACAAAGCCGAAGCGTGAGGTTGTTGTAATGGCATTCAGGGTATCCAGCACGTCGTCAAAGATGCCGGCGGGCAGTCCGGTGTCCGCCGTGAACGGGTTGCCGAACAGCAACAAAGTATTAAGCCTATCCAGACCGTCAAAGATGGTGGCGGGCAGGGACTCCAGGTCGTTGTTCTGCAAAAGCAAAAGCTCCAGCGCCGTCAAGCCGACAAAAATGGTGGCGGGCAGGGACTCCAGGGCGTTGTTGTGCAAACTCAACCGCCGCAGCGCCGTCAAGCCGGCAAAAATGGTGGCGGGCAGTGCATCCAGGGCGTTGTTGTCCAGCTCCAACCGCCGCAGCGCCGTCAAGCCGGCAAAAATGGTGGCGGGCAGTGCATCCAGGGCGTTGTTGTCCAGCTCCAACCGCCGCAGCGCCGTCAAGCCGGCAAAAATGGTGTCGGGCAGTGTATCCAGGTCGTTGTTGTCCAACTCCAACCGCCGCAACGCCGTCAAGCCGGCAAAAATGGTGGCGGGCAGTGCATCCAGGTCGTTGCTGAACAAATACAACTCCTCCAGCGCCGTCAAGCCGGCAAAATCGCCGGGTTGCAGCGAAGCGATGCTTTGACCGTGCAAATCAAGCTGAACAATGGTTGCCAGGTCGGTAATGCTCGTGCATTCGGTGGCAGAACGGGACCGTCTGACAATCTCATCCCGCACCTGTGGCGTGCGGCCGCAGATGTTGGCGCCGGCGCTGGCGGTAATAGCGATGGTGTTGGTCATCAGGTCGTCGGTGCCCGTGTGGCCGGCGGCGGCGAGGGTGACGGACAGGGTACCGGGGGGGGTGATGTCCTCGCCGCTGTACGCCAGCGTCAACGTGGCGACGGTGTCGCTGTCGCGGGTGACATCGCTCACGCGCACAGTCCCGGCGACGGTATCCGTCACGCTGAAGTGGCTTGGCATCAGGGTGCCCGGGGCCGCCTCGTATGCGGTGTTGAACAGCGTGACGGTGACGGTCGGCGCCGTGGCGGCGAACAGGGTGGCTTCGGTCAGCGAGCCGGTCAGGGTGGCAGCGAGCCCCGGCGCCGCGCGGGCGACCATCACCGTGTAGGTTGCCGTGGTGGCGCCGTCGGCGGCGGTGACGACAATGGTAATCGGCACCGCCACGTCCGGCATCAGGTTAATGGCGTTGCTGGCGCTGCCGCTGGTGACGGCAGCGCTGTTGACGGTAATGGTGGCGCCGCTCCGGGTGGTGGTCGGCGTGACCGTCACACTGGCGACGCTGTTGGCGACGGCGACGGGATAGGTCGTGGTGCCGGAGGCGAACACCGGGGTGAGGGGGAAGGGGTCGGTGCCGTCGGACAGGGTGAGGCCGCTCAAGGTGGCGTCCACCAGCGGAATGGCGGTGTTGAATTGTGCGGAGCTGATGCGCAGGCAGTCGGTCACGCCGGTGGTCATCATGACAATCGACGCAGAGCCGGCATGGGAGCAGACAAAATGGGCGTCGCGGACGGGTTGGTCAATCACAAAGCCGAGTCTGAGTCTGTTTGTTGTAATGGCGCCCAGGGTATCCAGCACGTCGTCAAAGATACCGGCGGGCAGTCCGGTGTCCGCCGTGAACGGGTTGTCGACCATTCGCAAATCACTAAGCCTACCCAGACCGTCAAAGATGGTGGCGGGCAGTGCCTCCAGGGCGTTGTCGGTCAAATGCAAAGCCTGCAGCGCCGTCAAGCCGGCAAAAATGGTGGCGGGCAGTGCCTGCAGGGCGTTGTCGGTCAAAAACAACTGCTGCAGCGCCGACAAGCCGGCAAAAATGGTGGCGGGCAGTGCCTGCAGGGCGTTTTCGCGCAAATTCAAAGTTTGCAGCGCCGACAAGCCGGCAAAATCGCCGGGTTGCAGCGAAGCGATGCGTTGCCTGAACAAATCAAGCCTTGTAATGGTTGCCAGGTCAGTGATGCTCGTGCATTCGGTGGCAGAGGACTGTCTGACAATCTCATCCCGCACCTGTGCCGTGCGGTCGCAGACATTGACGCCGGCGCTGGCCTGTGCGCTTGCCGGCGCCGGGGCCAGCGTGACCAGCGTGACCAGCGTCAACAGCAGCCATGCGGCCAGGCGTTTTGGTTTCAGCATGACGTCACCTCGCCATTGATGCGGACGGTCGGATTTTTTCGGGGGAGTGGGGGGATGATTACGGATGTGCCGGCGTCGCCGCAATGCAACACGGATGCGGGTTGCTGACGACGACCAGCGGGATGATTCGGCAGATTTGGCATTGTGGAGTCTCTGCATATAAACAATGAACGGGTTGTGGCAGCCTGATACATCAGTCACTCTGGTTTGCAACCGTCTGGATGCCCGCTGGCGCGGGAATGACGGAAAGACGGAGTCTAGCACATCGGGCACTTTTGTTTGCGACCCTGTCCCGGCATACGCCCTGTGGCTGGTGCGGCTGATGGGCCGGCACGGATTATAACCGGATCCAGGCGCCCCGGTGGCAACCGTTTCTGAGGGTATGCAGCCGACGGCGCAACGGGTAATTGACACCGCGGCGGGCTGATGCCGGCGCGGGGTTGCCGCCGGGCGGGGTGCGCACCGGGTCAGCGGTCGGCGGGGCGCGCGGCGCGCTGGCGCTGTACCCGGCGGCGGATAATGCGCTCCAGCCAGGCCGGGTGCAGGCGGTACAGCAGCGGCAGCAGGCGGTAGCGGGCCGGGACGGTCAGCTCGCGCCGGCGGCGGTGCATGGCGTGCAGTATCCGGGCGGCGCAGCGTTCTACCGGCACTGCGGACGGGTTGCCCGCGCGGCTGACCGGCGGCGGCTGGCCGATGGCGTTGGCGCGCAGCTCGGTGCCGCGCAGCCAGGCTGGGTAGACCAGCAGGATATCGACCTCGGGCTGCTCCAGGCGCAGGGTGTTGAGGAAGCCTTCGAGCGCGTGTTTGGAGGCGGCATAGCCGCTGTGGTACGGGATCGGCAGGCGCGCTTGCAGCGATGAGATGGCGCAGATCAGCCCGTGCCGACGTTGCAGTAGCGGCAGCAGGCCGTGGATTAGCCGGGCGACGCCCAGGTAATTGGTCTGCATCAGCCGTTCGAGCGCGTCCAGCGCGTCCGGCTGTGGCAGCTCGGCAAAGCGCGCCCACATGCTGATGCCGGCGCAGTTGAGCAGGGTGTCCAGCCGCCCGTCGTGCTCCGCCGCGGCGACCAGGCGGCGGCAGTCGGCCGGCCGGGTGAGGTCGCCGACCACGACCTGTGGCGCGGCGGCCGCCGGGCCGGTGCGCGGCGCCAGCCGCAGGCAGTCGGCCGCGGTGGCGCGCAATTGCGGTTCACGGCGGGCGAACAGGATCAGCCGCGCGCCCTCGGCCGCCAGCCGCAGGCTCAAACACCGCCCCAGCCCGGACGAGGCGCCGCTGACCAGTACGGTCTTGCCGGCGAAGCGCGCGGACACGCCGGTCCTTATGCTGCGCCCGGCGTGCGCAGCCGTTGATCGAAGGCGCGCCGGTCGGCGTCGGCCAGCCCCCAGTGGTCGAGCGCGTGCTCGTCGGGGATGAGCTTGCCGGGGTTCATCACGCCGGCCGGGTCCAGGCCGTGTTTCAGCGCTTGCAGCGCGCGGACGCCGGTGGCCGAGATGTCCTGCTGCATCCACGGCAGGTGCTCGGTGCCGACCGCGTGGTGATGCGACAGCGTCGCGCCGCCGGCCAGAAACGCATCTTCGGCGGCCTGCTTGATGTACAGGTATTGCGCCAGCTCGCGGCCCGGCTGTTGCAGGCAGGCAAACGTGAAGTACAGGCTGGCGCCGGTGTGGTAGTTGTGGCTGATGTGGCAGCCGGTCCAGGGGTTGGAGCCGGTCGCCGTGATTGCGGCATCGATGGCATCGCGCGTGCTGCGGTACAGCGTCGGCAGGTTGCTCCAGGTGGTCGCGGTCTCGCTGACGTCGGCCATGATATTGCGGTCCATCGTGTAGTCGCGCAGGTGGGGGAAGTCGAATTTGGCGCGCTCGAAGCCGCGCCCCGGCGCCGTGCCCAGCGCAATGCCGCCGGCGGCGCGGTAGATGCGCTCGACCGCCCGGCGCTGGCGGCGCAGCTGGGCGGCATCGCCTTCGTAGGCCGCAATCAGCAGGCAGCAGGAGGCAAAATCGACCCGCCGCAGGCGCTTCAACCCGGCTTTGAAGGCGGCGGCGGCGCACTCTTGCAGGCGGCTGCCGCGCTGTTTGAAGGCAAACGACAGCGCGGTTTTGTTGACGTCGTTCAGGCGGCAGATGACCGGCATCGTCGCGGTGCGCACGCATTGCCGGATGGCCGTGATGCCGCTGTCGAACGAGGGGAACAGATAGCCGTAATAGTGCTTGTGCGCCGGCAGCGGATGCACCTGTACGGTGGCCTCGGTGATCACGCCCAGCGTGCCTTCGCTGCCGGCGCACAGTGCCCGCATGTCAATGCCGTTGGAGGCCTTGGGCACGGTGCGGGTGTGCAGCTCGCCCACCGGCGTGATCATGCGCAGGCTGATCAGCATGTCTTCGATCTTGCCGTAGAGATCGCTTTGCATGCCGGCCGAGCGGGTGGCCAGCCAGCCGCCCAGCGTGGAGTGCAAAAAGGAGTCGGGGAAATGCCCCAGCGTCAGGCCGTGCGCCGCCAGTTGGCGCTCCAGATGCGGGCCGTAGACGCCGGCCTGTATGCGCGCGGTCAGGGCGGTGCGATCGACTTCCAGCACGCGGTTCATGCAGCCCATGTCGAGCGATACGACGGTGCGCGGCGAGGTGGTCTGCGGGCTCAGGCAGCCGGCAATATTGGAGCCGCCGCCGAACGGGATGAGGGTCACGTCGTGGCGGTGGCAGGCGCGCACGACGGCGCTCACCTGCTCGGCGTTTTGCGGGTAGAGCACGTAGTCCGGCGCCGCCTCGACGCGCCCATGGCGCACCGACCAGAGCTCGCGGAAACTCTTGCCGGCGCTGTGCACCAGCCGCTCGTGTTTGCTGTCGCGGATGTATTCGTCCGGCAGGCTGCGGCGCAACTGCTGCAAAAAAGCGGGGTGCGGGCGCTGTTCGGGCAGGCGGATGCGGTCGAACGCGACCGGCAGGGTGCGCGGGAATTCGCCCTCAATGCCGAATACGCGCCGCATGTACGGCAGCAGACCGGGCCGGGTGGCGGCATCGAACGATTCGCCTTCGTCGCCCCAGCCCCACCATTTCATGTGGCGCGGCAGGCGGTCGGCCTCGCTCGCCGACGGGTCAATCGCCGGCATGTTCCCGCAACTGTTGGATGCTGTGCACCAGCCGCTCATTCAGCCGGGCATAGGCCGAGCCCGGCGCCCGGTGCTGCGCCGGCTCGGGCAGCAGCGGCGCGGCAAAATACACCCGGATGCGCCGCGGACGCGGCAGGCTGACCCCGGCCGGCAGCGCCTCGAAGGTGCCGCGTATGTAGGCCGGCACAATCGGCAAACCGAGCTCGGTGGACAGCAGCGCCGCGCCTCTTTTCAACGGCTGCATCTTGCCGTTGCGTGAGCGGGTGCCCTCCGGGTAGAGGATCAGGCAGCGCGCCGCGGCGTCGGCAGACTCGGCGCCGACAAACCGGCGGCAATCCGACAGCAGGCGGGCCAACTGCCGACGGGTGGCCTTGCGCCGGGTTGGGATCAGGTTCATCAAGGCCGGCAGCAGGCTCTTGCGCGGGCCGTGGTCGAAAAAATAATCCTGCGCGGCGATCATGCCAAAACGTCGGAAGCCGAGCCCGGAGGCATACATCAGCGCCGGGCTGTCCATGTGGCTGCTGTGGTTGCTGCAAAAAATGAACGGCGGCGACGGCAAATGCGCGCGCCCGTGCGCGCTCAGCGGGCAGTAGCCGCGAAACACCAGCGTGCAGAACAGCTCGAAGCAGCGATGACAGAATTGCGCCCGGCGGGACAGTGGTGTGGCGGGCGGTTGCGGCGACAGGTGCGCTTGAAAAGAGGGCATGCGCTATCTGCCGAAATCGCTATGCGCCTGGGCAAACTCGTCGCTGACCACGGCGCCGCTCAGCGAGATCTCCAGCGTCAGGCAGGTGGCACAGATGATCTCGGCCAGCTTGGCGGCCGAATTCGGGCCTTCGCATCCGAGCAATTGCAGGTTGGATTTCTGTTGCCGCAGGCGGGTCGCGCCGCCCACCGTGCCGACGGTCAGCGACGGCATGCTCAGCATGGCGTACAGGCTGTTGCCGCGCCGTTCCAGCGACAGTATCGCGATGGCGTTTTCGGCTACGCAGGCCACGTCCTGCCCGGTAGACAGGTAGATCGCCGAGAGTGCATTCGAGACGTTGAGATTAAAGCCCAGCACGCCGGCCAGCTGCGAGCCGATGTGCATGTCGGCGTAAGAATCGAGCATCTCGTCGACCGACACATGCAGAACCCGGCGCAGCAGGGATTCTTTGATCTCGGTCGAGGCGATCACGTAATGGCCGCGCCCTTGCAGCAGGCTGCGGTAGGCCGGGTTTTTGTCGCTGCAAAAGTTGCTCTCCAGGCGATAGCGAACCGGCATTTCCGCCGACAGTGTCTCGCGGATAAATTTGCAGGCGCTGTCGGTCGCGAACGTGACCATGTTCTGCCCGGCGGCTTCGGCGGTGTTGTAGACAAAATTGAGGATGACGCGGTTTTGCACCGGATATTTTTCGATGCGCAGTAAACGCCCATGGCGGGTGCCGGCCTGCGCGCGCTGTTGCAGTGCGGCAAAATGATCGTCAACCCAGGCCAGAAATGCGGTCGATTGCTCGATGCTCTCGAAGATAAAGATCGGCGCGCGCGATAGCTCCTGGCGGATGTGCTGCGTCTTGATGCCGCCGGCCATCCGGGTCAGGAAACAGCCGCGGGTAACCGACAGCGACAGCGCGCCCTCGAGCGTGCACAGCGGCACATAAAATTCGCCCCGGGCATGGCTGCCGCTGATTTTCAGCGGGCCGGCGATGCTCATCGGCAGGCCCATGTGGCCGATATGGTTTTCCACCAGCCCTTGCAGCGAATCCGAAGATTCGAGCTCGAAGGCCGGCGGTTTCCAGCCGGTGCGTTGCTCCAGCCAGACCCGGCGCGCCTGCATCTGCTCCTGGTTGTAGCCTCTGGGCGGTGTGCGTTTTTTCATACGATGGTTGTGCTCAGATTGTCCGCTCAGCGTGCGGGGTCGATCCCGGGTCGTCCGGCAAAGCGCCGACCGGCCTCGACCGGATACCGCGGCGACGGCGGTATTTTCTGGCCGGCATTTTAGCATCAAACCGGCGCCGACCGGGAATGCGTCAATCGATAGCCGGCGCCGCGCCCGGTTGAGCCGGTGCCGGCCGTCGAGCCGAGCAAAAAAAAGGGGTGGCCTGGCGGCCACCCCACAATAAACACCAATGGAGGAATGAAACTGGTTAAAGCGATTCAGGCGGCGCGCACCAATGGCTCGGTCAGCGGGGCTGCCGGCGGTGGCGATTGGCGACCAATCTGCGCACAGACGGCGCGTCGATTGACCAGCGATTCGATTTGATAGCGCTCGATACCGATATCACTTAGCATACGGTCAGACATCGCTTGCAGCCGCCGGATCGTGCGGTGGCGGTCGAGCCAGCCGATCAGGCGTCGGACTGCCCGCTCGGCGCGGTTGCGATGCGACGACACGGCGGCGCCGGCGTTGATGGCTATCGGGGTTACCGGGGTGACGGCGTTGATGGCTATCGGGGTTACCGGGGTGACGGCAATGCGGCTCGCTGGCATCATCGCGCTACCCACTCACCACGACCATCATACCGCTGAGCAGAATCAGCGCAACGACACTGGCGCAGCCGGTCTGAAGCAAAATATGGATTGTCTGGTTTAGCATTTGTCTGGATTGCATCTATTGTGTCGATTCAAGTGCGTTGCAATTGCCCGCCGATGGTGAATGTGTGGCCCGCCGGGATTGCATCACGGGCGGTGGAAAGCATATGATTCACGGCACCTGTGCGGTGGTTCAAATTGCTTTCGTCATTCACTTGCATGGTCATCGATACGCTTTTGCTGTTGCCTTCGGGGCTTAATATAGGCCTCCCCGGGGAATAAAACAAACGATAGATTTTCATACAAAGCATGAGTATTTATTCATATATCGACACCCGCTCCGTAGCCGCGCATGAGCATTAAACTGCCATCAATGGCGACCCTGCGCGCGTTTGAGGCCGCCGCCCGGCACCTGAGCTATACGCGGGCGGCGGAAGAATTGTTTGTCACGCAAAGCGCCATCAGCCATCAAATCAAGCAGGCCGAAGCGCTGCTTGAGTTCAAACTGTTCGAGCGCCACGGGCGCGGGCTGGCGTTGACCGAAGCGGGCCGTGCGCTGGCGCCGATCGTGCACGATTTCATCCGCTCTATTGCCTCCACGCTGGAAGACTTGAACGAGCGCAGCCACGGGCCGGCGGCGCTGCGGGTCACGTTGATGCAATCGTTCGCGTTCAAGTGGCTGGTGCCGCGGCTGGGGCATTTTAACCAGCAATCGCCGGGCGTCGACGTGTGGATCTCGACGTCGGATCAATTGGTCGATTTCGACGCCAAAAACGCCGACGTCGGCATCCGGCTCGGGTATGGCGCCTGGGGCAATTTGTATGAAGAGCAACTGTTGAACGAGTATCTGTTTCCGGTTTGCAGTCCGCGGTTTTTACAGCAGCACGGCTGGCCGGAAAAACCGGAAAAACTGCTGGAGTGGCCGCTGCTGCGGCGCGGGATTATCGACATTCTGCCGAAGTGGCGTGACTGGTTCAAAGACGCCGGGGTGATGCTGCATGAAATGCCCAACGGCACCAAATTCCCGCAGACCAGCCTGGCGATACAGGCGGCGATAGACGATCAGGGGGTCGCTCTGGGGCGCAGCGCGCTGGTGCTGGACGACATCAAAGCCGGCAGATTGGTGCAGTTATTCCCGGAGATCTGCAGCCGCTCGAGCACGTCCTATTATTTTGTCTGCGTGCCCGGCAAGCAGAATCAGCCGCGCATAGCGGCGTTCAAGGCCTGGCTGCTGGAGGAGGCCGAAAAATCGCAGCTGGAGTTCGATCGCATGTCGCAATATTCGCCCGCCGCTTGACGCCGCCGGCGGGCGGCAGCGGTGGCGGCGTTTATCGGTTCGGGGTCGCGGTCGGGGCGGTCGATTGGGCGACAAAGCGGGCATAGCGGCGGTCCCGCCCGGCCAGCCAGAGCACATCCTCCCAGCGGTCAATATCCCGCAGCCGCTCGAGCTGGTGCAGTCGAATGCCGAGTTGCTGCGCCCGACGCACCAGCCGGGTGCGGACCGTATTACCGCCCCACTCGATGCGCTCAAACAGCGTCGGCGGCAGTCGATGCAGGCCGAGCAGATAAAAGCCGCCGTCGATGCTCGGCCCAATCACGTCCTCACCGTCGCTCAGCCGCCGGTAGCCGGCCTGTAAAATCGCCCCGTCGATATGCGGCACATCGCAGCCCATAACCGCAGCCGCCCCGGCCGCATCGATCCCGGCTTGCAGCGCGGTCAGCAGGCGCGCACCCAGGTCGGCCCCGCACTGCTCGACCACCGCCAGCCGATAGCGCGCCGCCAGCGATTGAAAAATCGCCGCATTGCGCCGTGGCAGCACGCACAAGATCCGCTCCCCCGGCCAGAACCGGGTCGCGGTCTGCACCGATTGCAGCAGCATCTGCTGCGCCAGGTCGGCGCATTGTTCGGCCGACAAGCGATCTTGCAGGCGGGTTTTTACCCGCCCCGGCACCGGCTCTTTGGCAAACAGATACAGCGGCGGGTCAGCGCGCATCCCGGTACCACAGCGCCAGCCGCGCCGGGTTGGCGCCGAGCCAGAAGGCCAGCCGCAGCGCCCACATCAGCAGCACGGTGCGGCACAAACCGCCCTGCTGCCAGCGCCGGGCCGAGGTGTGCACCGGCGGTCGAATCAACGCCGGTGGCTGCCGGCGCAGGCGCTTGCTCAGCTCGATATCTTCCATCAGCGCAATCTCGGCAAAGCCGCCCACCCGGGCAAAACACGCGCGGGTAACGAACATCACCTGATCGCCGGTGGCCAGCCGGCGCAGCCGCGAGCGGAGGTTGATCATCGTCTGGATCCAGCGAATCCCCAGCCGTTCGCTGTCCAGCCGCACCTCGAACCGCCCCCACGCAAAGCCGCGGCGCACCGACTGCCGGATCAAATCACCGGCCGCGGCCGGCAGCCGCGTATCGCAATGCAAAAACACCAGCACGCTGCCGCCGGCCTGCGCCGCCCCCAGGTTCATCTGCCGCGCCCGGCCCGGGCGCTCGGTGCGGATAAACCGCACCCGCTCATGCCCGGCGTACTGCGCCGTCAACGCGGCAAAGCACGCCTTCGAGGCGGCGTTATCACTCGCATCGACCAGCACGATGTCGGCAAACCCGGACAGCGATACGGCATGCGCCAACAGCCGATTGACGCCGTCAAACTCATTGTACACCGGCACAATCAGACTCAATCCGGGCGCCGCGCCGGGCTCACTCACCGGGTTGGCGCCCCTTCAACGCGGCAATCCGCAGGCGCAACGCATTCAAGCGAATAAACCCGGTCGCGTCCGACTGATCATACGCCCCTTGATCCTCGTCAAAGGTCGCGATCCGCCGATCGAACAGCGAGTCATCGTCCGAGCGCCGGCCCAGAATCTGCACGTTGCCTTTGTATAACCCCAGGCGCACCTCGCCGTTCACATGCGCCTGCGAGGCATCGATCATCTGTTGCAGCAGACGCCGCTCGGGGCTGAACCAATAGCCGTTGTACACCAGGCTCGCGTAGCGCGGCATCAGCTCGTCTTTCAAATGCGCCACCTCACGGTCGAGCGTAATCGACTCGATCGCGCGGTGTGCCTTGTGCATAATCGTGCCGGCCGGGGTTTCGTAGCAGCCGCGCGATTTCATGCCGACAAAGCGATTTTCCACCAGGTCGGCGCGCCCCACGCCGTTGCGCGCGCCGGCGGTGTTCAAATGCTTCATTACCGCGCACGGCGTCATCGACTGATCGTCGATCGCGACAATGTCGCCCTGCGCATACCGCAGCGTCAACTGCTGCACCGCATCCGGCGCCTGCTCGGGCGATACCGTCCAGCTCCACATATCGCTGCGCGGCGACTGCCACGGGTCTTCCAGCTCCTCGCCTTCGTGCGACACGTGCAGCAAATTGGCATCGACCGAATACGGCGAGCCGCCGCCTTTGCGCTGCTCGACGGCGATGCCATGCTGCTTTGCATAGGCCAGCAATTTTTCCCGCGACGTCAACTGCCACTCCCGCCAGGGCGCAATCACCCGGATATCCGGCGCCAGCGCCAGCGCCGACAGCTCGAACCGCACCTGATCGTTGCCCTTGCCGGTCGCCCCGTGCGCAATCGCATCGGCGCCGGTCTGCTGCGCCAGCTGCACCAGATGTCTGGCAATCAATGGCCGCGCGATGGCGGTGCCCAGCATATACTCGCCCTCGTACAGCGCATTGCTGCGCAGCATCGGAAACACATAGTGGGCCGCGAACTCCTGCTGCAAATCGGCAACGTGGATTTGCCGGATGCCAAACTGCTCGGCGCGTCGCTGCGCCGGCGCCAGCTCCTCGCCCTGGCCAATATCGGCGGTAAAGGTGATCACCTCACAGGCGTAGACCTGCTGCAACCATTTCAAGATAATCGATGTATCCAGCCCACCGGAGTAGGCCAGAACCACCTTGCGTATGTGCGACATATCGTGCGTACCTCAATGTATCGGCGGATGGGAACCGCCCACCCCGGCGCCAACGGCAGCGAGCACCGGCCTGCCGCCGGCGACCGGCAAGTATACCATTGCCGCCCGCCCGGGCTGTCGCCGGGCACGCCCGGCGTGCATAAGTTCAGAAACCTTTGGCACTGTGCCGTCGGTTTGATTACACTGTTGCGTTCGCAGGGGTGCACAACGATACTTTTTTATGCAAAACTGCACCGCTATCGCCGCCTGCGGCGTCCGGCCACTTTCCGACCGTTGATTATGCGCGTACGCCACTTTTTAAGCCTGACCGACCTCAGCACCGATGAGATCAAACAGATTGTAGCGCGTGCCGAGGCGCTGAAACAGGGCCAGCCGGCCCGGCACTCGCTGCAGCATCGGGCGGTCGCGCTGGTATTCGAGAAATCATCCACCCGCACGCGGGTTTCGTTTGAGGCGGGTATCGCGCAATTGGGCGGCAGCAGTATTTTTCTCGCACCGGCGGATTCGCATCTGGTGCGCGGGGAGCCGATAGCGGACACCGCCCGGGTACTGTCGCGCATGGTCGATTTGATCGTCATGCGCACCGGCGACCACGCCCGCCTCGAGCGCATGGCACAGTACGCTTCCGTGCCGGTGATCAATGCCCTGTCCGACTTCAACCACCCGTGCCAGCTGTTGGCCGACATCCAGACGTTCATACAGCACCGCGGCGAGCTGACCGGGCAGCGGGTCGCGTGGATAGGGGATGGCAACAATGTGTGCCATTCGTGGATGAACGCGGCGCGGCAACTGCGGTTCACGCTGAACGTCGCCACCCCGGCCGGCTATGCGCCGGACGCCGACCTGTTGCAGGCCTGTCGGCCGTACGTGACGCTGTCGCCCGACCCGCCGAGCGCGGCACGGGACGCGGCACTGGTGGTCACCGACTGCTGGGTGAGCATGGGGCAGGAAGCGGAAAAGCAGCAGCGGCTTGAGCAATTCGACGGCTTTTGCGTCGATCAACCGCTGATGGCCAACGCGCGCCCGGACGCCCTGTTTATGCACTGCCTGCCGGCCTACCGCGGGGTCGAGGTCAGCGCCGACGTCATCGACGGGCCGCATAGCGTGGTCTGGGACGAAGCCGAAAATCGGCTGCACAGCCAAAAAGCCCTGATCGAATTCCTGCTGGCCAGCCGATAGGCCCCGCGTGCGCCGGCCACCGCCAGGCTGCACGGTGGCACGCCTCAACCCCGTCAACCCGACAACCAATCGGCCCTCGATGTCACAAATACTCATCCTGTACTACAGCCGCCACGGCTCGATTCTGGCGCTGGCCAATGAAATTGCCCGCGGCGTCGAGAGCATCGCCGATGCCGAAGCGGTGATGCGGACCGCCGCGCCGGTGATGCCGGCAGCGGCGCCGACCGGCGCGGGGACAGGCGCGGGGATAAGCCCGGCAGCAGGCGACCTGTATGTGTGCACCGCCGACCTGGAAAATTGCGATGCGTTGATCCTCGGCAGCCCGACCCGCTTCGGCAGCATTGCGGCGCCGCTGAAATACGTTTTCGAGCAAACCACGCCGCAGTGGCTGTCGGGCGCGTTGAAAGACAAACCGGCGGCGGTGTTCACCTCTTCGGCCAGCCTGCACGGCGGCCAGGAAAGCACGCTGCTCGGCATGATGCTGCCGCTGCTGCACCACGGCATGCTGCTGCTCGGCATTCCGTACAGTGGCACCCGTCTGGGGCAGACGCAAAGCGGCGGCACGCCGTATGGCGCCAGCCACGTCGCCGGGGCCGATAATTCGCAGCCGATTAGCGATGACGAAAAAAAGCTGGCCTACCTGCTCGGCCGGCGGGTGGCCGGATGCGCCCGGGCGCTGGCCGGGCAATCGCTCTGATCGAGCGCGGCCCAGACCGCGGCCAGATCGGACCCGGCACGCGGGACACTACAACAGCGTTTTGACCAGCGGCACGGTGATTTTTCGCTGCTCGACCAGCGACAGGCAATCCAGCTTATCCAGCAGCGAAAATAACGCCGCCGTGTCGCGCTGATAATGCGTCATAATGAAATTCAATACCGCTTCCGAGAGCGCAAACCCGCGCCGCCGGGCACTGTCTTGCAGCGCGAGGCGCTTGTCCGGGTCGCTGAGCGGCTGTAGCCGATACACCCCGCCGACCCGGATGCGGGATGCCAGATCGGCGAGTTGCAGGTCGAGCTGCGGCGGCGGCGCCGCCGCCGCCACCACCAGCGCCCCGCCCGACGGCACCAGGCGCTCATACAGCGACAGCGCCGCATGCTGCCAGCCGAGCGCCGCGCGGCGGGAGCGCAGCCGCAGCTGTTCAAAGTTATCGATGCACACCACCGCCGGCGGCTGCAACTGCTGCACCGACGCCGGTGCGTCGTGGTGCTGATGCAGGGATAGATAGCAACTGGGCCGACCGAGCAACCCGGCCTGGTGACAGCAGGCATGCAGCAAATGGGATTTGCCGCTGCCGCCCGGGCCGTAGAGATAGAGTACGGCGGTATGCCGTTGAGCGGCAATCAGCCGCTGCAATTCATCCACCAGCAGCCGATTGTCCGCACTGTGGAAGCTGTCGAATACATGCGCCTGCGGCAGCTCGAGCGGCAGCAGCATTTGTCGGGATGCCATCGCGGGTCAGCTCGCTCGCTGGTATTTTCGGTAGCTTCTCCAGCGGCGCGCGTATTGCACCCCGCTGACCATCGTGGTCACGATTACGCCGGCGATCAGCAGCTCGATCAGCAGCGCCAACGGCCACTGCGTCGCGCCTTTCAGCAGCACCGTCAGCAGCAGCACGCTCTGCACAAACGAGTTGAGCTTGCTGATCGGCAGCGGGCGCATAAACAGCTGTTTGCCGAGCACACTCAAGACCAGAATAAAGCCGACAATCAACAGGTCGCGGGACGCCACCACGACCAGCAGATACAACGGGATGTCCTGCAAAATCGTCAGCATGATGCAGGTGCTGATCACCAGCAGCTTGTCCGCCAGCGGGTCGATAAAACTGCCGAACTCGGAAACGCAGTTATAGCGTTTGGCGATATAGCCGTCCAGGCCATCGGTCATGCAGGCGGACAGAAACAGCAGCAGGGCCGCCGCATAGTTTTGCGCGCTCAGCAGTATGACCATAAACGGGCAGACGGCGATGCGCAGCAGCGTCAGTATATTGGGGATGTATGACATGGCGGTGCGAACAGAAAATGGCACGCGGGTTCAGAATCTATTACAATTCGGCTTGATGCATATAGTATCGCCGCCGTGCCGCCGCCGGACCAAGTGTTTTTTTATGCTGCGACCGCCCCTCCGGTGCCTGCTTGCGCAGCCGGCGGCATTGATGACCAACTGCTTTAACCATACACCAATGATCGACCCGGCTTCATCCTTGAATTATCGTGACAGCGGCGTCGATATCGACGCTGGCAGTGCATTGGTCGAGCGCATCAAACCGGCCGTCCGGCGCACCCATCGCAAAGAAGTGTTGAATGACATTGGCGGCTTTGCCGGTTTATTTGCCTTGCCGCTGGAAAACTACCGGCAGCCGGTTCTGGTCTCGGCGACCGATGGCGTCGGCACCAAGCTCATGCTCGCAAACCGGTTGAATCGGCACCACAGCGTGGGCATCGACCTGGTCGCTATGTGCGTCAATGATACGCTGATCGCCGGTGCGGAACCACTGTTTTTTCTCGACTATTTTGCCAGCGGCAAACTCGACCTGGCGCAGGCCGAAGCGGTCATCGGCGGGGTTGTCGACGGCTGTATAGAGGCCGGCTGCGCCCTCAGCGGCGGTGAGACGGCAGAGATGCCGGGCATGTATGCGACGGGCGAATACGACCTGGCCGGTTTCGCGGTCGGCATCGTGGAAAAATCCCGGATTCTGTCGGCTGATCGCGTCCGCCCGGGCGACGTGCTGCTGGGGCTGGCCTCCAGCGGCGCACATGCAAACGGCTATTCGCTGATTCGCCGCGTGCTCGAATGCAGCGGCGCCGATTTGAACGCCCCGTTCGGCGATTCCACGTTGGGCGAGACGCTGCTGACGCCGACGCGCATCTACGTCAAACCAATCCTGGAGCTGCTGCGGCGCCTGCCCGTCGCCGCGCTGTGCCACATCACCGGCGGCGGCTTGACCGACAATCTGCCGCGGGTGCTGCCGGTCGGCACACGGGCGAAAATCGACCTGCATGGCTGGCGCTGGCCGCCGGTGTTTGCATGGCTGGCCCGCACCGGCCGGATCGGCACCGACGACATGCTGCGCACCTTTAACTGCGGCATTGGCATGGTGGTGTGTGTCGCCGAAGCGCAGGTGGAAGCGGCCACACGGCTGCTCGAAGACAACGGCGAGCGGGTGTGCCGCCTGGGCTGGGTCGAGTCCGGCAGCGGCCCCGCCAGGGTGGAATTTCTGGCCGCCCCGGCGTCGCCGGAGCCCGCCTGACCGCCCGCGATGACGCTCAAGATTGCAGTACTGGCTTCAGGCGGCGGCAGCAACCTGCAAGCATTGATCGACCGCATTGCGGATGCGTCTTTGCAGGCGGAAATTGTCTGTGTTATCAGCGATAACGCGGCGGCGTTTGCACTACAGCGCGCCCGGCGGGCCGGCATTGAGGCGGTGTGCGTGCCCTGGCGGCGCGCCGGGCGGGCGGCGTTTGAAGCCGCCGTGACGCAGCACCTGGAGCAGTCGGGCGCCGAGCTGATTGTGCTGGCCGGCTTCATGCGCGTGTTGAGCGCCGCGTTGGTCGACCGCTATCGGCAGTGCATCATCAACCTCCACCCGTCGCTGCTGCCGCACCACCGCGGCCTGAATACGCACCAGCGGGCCATCGACAGCGGCCGCCGGGTGCACGGCGCCAGCGTCCATTTCGTCACCGCCGAGCTGGATGCCGGGCCGGTGATCGATCAGCGCCGGATCACCATCCGGCCGGAGGATGACGCCCCGTCGCTGGCCCGCAGGGTGCAGGCGCAGGAGCATCAAATGCTGCCGCAGGTGGTGCAGTGGTTCGCCGAGCGGCGGCTGCACGTGCGCAACAATCAGGTGCTGCTCGATCACCGGCCGGTACCGGCATCGGCATGAACCGGACACGCCGACCGCTTGCCCTGCGCGGCGCCGTGCTGGCGGTACTGATCGGCCTGCCGATAGTCGGCGGGGCGGTCGGGATTCGACCGCAAACCCTGCACTACCAAGTGGATTATAACGGCATCAATGCCGGCCAGCTCGACGTCGATATCGCCCGGCAAGGCCGCCTCTATACCGTCACCTCGACCAGCCGGCTGAGCGCATTCACCGCCCTGCTGTTAAAAAATTACCGCAATCAAACCACCTTCGAGCAACACGGCAGCGGCGTCAGATTGACCGGCGGCAGCGAGCTGCTGGTGAACAAACGACAGCCCGAGAAAAGCCAGGAGCAGCGGTTCCGGGTCGATTTCGACCAACGCCAGATCCGGTTCGATGATCACCCGCCGGTCAGCATAACACCGCAACAGACCCTGGCGGCAGCCGCGTTCCCGCTGGTGCTCATGCACACCCCGATCGAGCAGGTCGGCGCGCTGAATGTGCTGGCCGTCAGTACCCGCTGGGCGCGTGAATACGTGCATACGCCGCCGGAAAAACACCGGCTGCCGCTGGCCGACGAGATGCAGGATACGTGGAAAATAACCCGATTTCGCAAAGACCGCCCCGACTCCAATACGACTTTCTGGCTGGCCACGGGGGAGAATCCGGTGCCGGTGAAAATTGTCGTGGCGAAAAAAAATCAGCGGGTCACGCTGCAATTGATTCCGTGACGGTGACGCCCATCAGCCGCCCCGACGCGCACCGCTTCACCGCCCGCATTGTCAGCTGGGCCGGGCATCGGGACGCACTCACCCGGCTGCGGCATCTGGTCTTCGTCACCGAGCTGAACGTGCCGCCGGAGTTGGAGCTTGATGCGTACGACCCCGACTCGGTGCATGCCGCCGCGATGGATGCGCAGTCGCGGATGATTGCCACCGGCCGGCTGACGCCGGAAGGTAAAATCGGGCGCATGGCGGTGCTGCAACCCTGGCGCGGTCGGGGCGTCGGGCAGGCGGTACTGGCCTGCCTCACCCGGCAGGCCGAAGACCTCGGGCTGGCGCGGGTGTCGCTGGCCGCGCAAATCCGGGCGCAGGAGTTCTATGCAAAGTTCGGCTTTGTGCCGGTGGGCGACGTGTTTATCGAAGCCGGCATCGAGCACATTCTGATGCACCGCTGTCTGTCCGCCTGAGCCGACCGCGGCCACAGCGCGCCCGGTCGTCGCCAGAACTGTTTTTCAATCACCGCTTCGACTGCAACTGTCCCGATCACCCTATGTCGTCACCCCCCGCCGCGCTGCTGATTCACGACCTGGTCAAGACCTACCGCAGCGGCCATACCGCGCTCAAGCGGATCGACCTGCGCGTCGAACAGGGGGATTTTTTCGGCCTGCTGGGGCCCAATGGCGCCGGCAAATCCACCGTTATCGGGATCATCTGTTCGCTGGTCAACAAATCCGGCGGCAAGGTGTCCGTCTTCGGCATCGATATCGACCGGGATTTCCCCCGCGCCCGCGCCTGTCTCGGCGTGGTGCCGCAGGAAATCAATTTCAGCGTGTTCGAAACGCCGCTGCAGGTGGTGGTCAATCAGGCCGGCTACTACGGCATCCCGCGCCGGCTGGCGCTGCAGCGGGCCGAGCAGTACCTCAAACAATTGCAGCTGTGGGACCGGCGCAACCGGATTTCCCGCGAGCTGTCAGGCGGCATGAAACGGCGCCTGATGATCGCGCGTGCATTGATGCACGACCCGAAACTGCTGATACTGGACGAGCCGACCGCCGGCGTCGATATTGAAATCCGCCACTCGATGTGGGCGTTTCTCGGCCGCATCAACCAACAGGGCAAAACCATCATTCTGACCACGCATTATCTGGAAGAGGCCGAGCGGCTGTGCCGCAATATCGCGATTATCGACCGCGGTCGGCTGGTGGAAAACACCAGCACCAAACGGCTGCTGCAAACCTTGCAGCAGGAAATCTACATCCTCGATCTCGAGCACGAAATAACGGCCTTGCCGGCCAGCGGGTTTGAACGATTCAAGCTGCAAAATGCCACCACGCTGGAGGTCGTGGTCAGCCGCCATCACGACCTCAACCGGGTATTTGAAAAACTGGCCGGGGCCGGCATTGCGGTCGGCAGTATGCGCACTAAAAGCAATCGACTGGAGCAGTTGTTTATGGACCTGGTAGAGCAGCGGGGGGCGGGATGAACCGGTCGCTGAACCGGGTTGCCTATGTGACCATTGTGCGCAAAGAGCTCAACCGGTTCCTGCGCATCTGGCGGCAGACGCTGCTGCCGCCGGTCATCACCACCTCGCTGTATTTCGTGATCTTCGGCAATCTGATCGGGCAGCGAATCGGCACCATGGAAGGCCACCGGTATATGGATTTCATCGTCCCCGGCCTGATCCTGATGGCGGTGATCACCAGCGCATACGCCAACACCTCGTCGTCGTTTTTCAGTGCCAAATTCCAGCATTCGATTGAAGAATTGCTGGTTTCGCCGACGCCCAACTGGGTCATCCTGCTGGGCTACATCAGCGGCGGCATGGTACGCGGGATACTGGTCGGCCTGGTGGTCACGCTGGTGTCGTTGTTTTTCAGCCGGTTGTCGGTGCCCCATATCGCGGTCGCCGTCAGCACCGTTTGCCTGACCGCGTTGCTGTTTTCACTTGGCGGCCTGCTCAACGGCATGTTTGCGAAAACATTCGATGATATTTCGATTGTGCCGACGTTTGTGCTGACGCCGCTGATCTACCTCGGCGGTGTTTTCTACTCGATCAAACTGCTGCCGGAGTTCTGGTATCAGGTGTCGCATGTCAATCCGATTTTCTACATGATCAACGCCTTCCGATATGGTTTTCTCGGTATTTCCGATATCAGCCTGGCGGTTTCATACGGCATTATCGCGCTGTTTATCCTGGCGTTGTTCGCAATCAATCTGCGGCTGCTGAACCGCGGCTACGGCATCCGCGAGTAGGTGCCGATCGGATGGCGCACCGGCGAGCCGATGTCTTTTTCGACGGCCCTTCGCCGGCTGATTTTGTGCGTCACTCATCCGGCAAGTAATATTACGAGGAAAAGGGCGCCAGGGAGCAGGCTGTCCTGATGGTGGCGTAGATGGGTCGATCCCGTGTCGCCACCATAGCCGACCGCTGCTGCCGGATTGCCGACGGCGAAAGCCGGTTCCGCCGGGCGCCGTTTTTAACCGTCATGATGCCCTGTTGTGCCGCCGATGCGCTGCGCCACCGACGCCGGCCATTCGCTGGAGGCCGCAATCCGGGCCGGTTTTCCGGTGCAGATTATCTCCGCCGACCAGCGGGTGCAACCAGCCTGGCGACCATTGCCGGCGCATCGACTCAGGCGGTCGCCGAGACGCTGGGCGGACTGGTGTTTGCCCGCTATTCTCTTTTTTCAGGTGGGTCTATTCCTTTGATTGTAGTACTGATAGGAACCATTATAAAGACTCCATTCAAAGTAGAGGGCTCAGAAATATTTACTATGAGAACTCTATCTTTAACTATGTTTCCTTTTTCATCTAATCCCTCGCCATTGAGACTCTCGTCAGCATACCCAATTACTTCTAGAGTCACAGTTGCACTTCCACAATCTGTATTCTCTGGAAATGCAAGTGATTCTGCTCTTTCGTTTCTCGCAACGTCAACTATGCTTTGAAAAAAATCTCTTGCTCGCTTAGCATTAGCTTTAGTTCCACATATAAAAACTGATATATTCTTATATTTTTTATAGCGTTCTACTACTCCATCGATATCGCTATCGGTACCGTCTACTACTATTCCATCGGTACCGTTATCTGAACTAACGGAACGTTCAGGAATGCCTGATATGCTGGAGCAGCCAGTAAGCGTTATAAGGAAAAAGAATAGATGCTTCATATGTTTAGCCCTGAAGTGGTTCAATAGATGTGGCAGTCCAGTTAAGGAATAATAGCCCTGAACGGGAGATTAGACATGCCTGCAAGAAAGAAATATTCGAGAGAATTCGAGTTGGATGCGATCCATCTGGTGCGAGAGCAAGTGTATCAGTCCAGTACCTTTGGCACTCCGGCAGTTGGCGGCGGCGGTCGCTTTTACCTCGCTTCCTTGTAGTAACGTATCTCAACGACATTCTCATCCGGGTCGCTGAAGTAAACTGAACGCACTGGCCTTGTGCTCCGAATGCGCCTTCACCTCCAGATTTGAGGTTCACTCCATGCGCTTCCAGCCGCCCTGACACCTCGCGGTATTCCGAAGCACTCATGGATAAGCAGAGGTGATTGATGGGCGCACCTCCAATGTTGTCCCCACTGCCTGTGAACTCTTGAACCAGCGAGAGCAGATCGTTCCGCTCCATCAGGTCGAAAATTGTTGTTTCATTTAGCCGAACGCTTGGGAAACGCGCTGTTCCGTTTTCAAATTCTTCCGCCCGTACTGGTTCGAGCCCAAGAATTTCCACATAGAACCTGAGGGCGCGTTTGGCACTCTCTACCCACAACACTGCGTGGTCAAGATACATTAGTTTGCTCCTTTGTTGATGCAGAGAATCATATCATTGGGATTGGAAATGAGCGCTTACGATACTATCCAAATTGCTTCCCGTTTCAATTAACGCTAAAATATTGCTCTGGAGTGGTCAAGCATTTTGTGACTGAAGTGGTTCAACAGATGTGACAGCCCAGTTAAGGAGCAATAGCCCTGAACCGGAGATGGAACATGCCTGCAAGCAAGAAATATGCGAGAGAATTCAAATTGGACACCATCCACCCGGTGCACTAGTCGGACAGCAGGATGCAGGCCCACACCAGCACGGCGATAATCAACGCCAGGCTGACCGCGGCCGAGCCCATGTCTTTTGCCTGCGCGCTCAATTGATGCCGCTCTTCGCCGACCCGATCGACTGCGGCTTCAATCGCAGAATTGATCAATTCGACCAGCGGCACCAGCAGTACGCTGAACAGCAACACCGCCCGCTCCAGCCCGGTTTCGCCCAGCCACAGCGCCAGCGGCACACACAGCGCGCACAGCACGACTTCCTGTCGAAAAGCCGCTTCATTGCGCCACCCGGCGGCAAGCCCTTTGCAGGAGTACCCGCAGGCCAGCCACAATCGCTTGAACCCACTGCTTGCTTTCATTCGCCTTGCCTCTGTGCTGCCATGGCATCGCGCCTCACGCATTGATCCGGGCCAACAACTGACGCTGCTGCTCCGGGTCGACGGTGTGCAATAGCCGATCGACCTGCACTTGATGGCGGCTGGTGTCGGTCAGGCGAATCTGCTGCTTGATGAGCGGCAACATGCCCGGCGCCATGCTGAATTGTCGCAGCCCGACCCCCAGCAGGATGCGGGTAAACCGCGGGTCGCCGGCCATCTCGCCGCACAGCGACACCGGAATACGCGCCAGTTGACCGGCTTCGATGGTGTGCTTGATCAAGCGCAGCACCGACGGATGCAGCGGATCATACAAGTAGTTGACATCATCATCGATGCGGTCAATCGCCAGCGTGTATTGGATCAGGTCATTGGTGCCGATCGAGAGAAAATCCAGCTTGCCGGCAAACAAATCGGCGCTCACCGCCGCCGCCGGCACCTCGATCATGCCGCCCACCGGCAGCTCCGGATCATATTTCAGCTGGCGGGCGTCCAGTTCCCGGCGCACCTCGACCAGCAGTTTATAGACCTGCCCCAGCTCTTCCACGCTCGATAGCATCGGGATCATCAGCTGCACCTGGCCAAATGCCGAGGCGCGGTAGATCGCCCGCAGCTGTGGCTTGAACAAGCCCGGCTCATGCAGGCACAGCCGAATGGCGCGCCGCCCGAGCGCCGGATTGGTCGCCATCGCCGCGGCCGGCCGCCCGCCATCGACCTGCTTGTCGGCGCCCAGATCGAGGGTGCGGATGGTGACCGGCTGCGCGGCCCGGCGGACGATTTCCGTATACGCCTCGAACTGCTCCTGCTCATCCGGCATCACCGGGCGATTCATAAACAAGAACTCGGTGCGGTACAAGCCCACCCCCTGCGCCCGGTTATCCAGGCTCTGCTGCAGGTCTTCGGGCAATTCGATATTGGACAGCAGTTCGATCTTATGCCCGTCAAGGGTGACCGCCTCCGCTTCGAGCAGCGCATCGAATACCTCGGTACGGCGTGCAATTTTCTCGCGCCGCCGCGCGTACGCCGCGAGTGCCGCCTTATCCGGGTCAACCAGAATCGTCCCGTTCTTGCCGTCGATCACCAGCAGATCGCCGGTACGCAGATACTGAATCGCATCATGCATCCCGACAATCGCCGGGATGCCCATGCTGCGCGCGAGGATGGCCGTATGCGAGATCGGCCCGCCCAGGTTGGTCACAAAGGCCCCAATCCGATGCTGTTTCAGCGCCACCGTATCCGCCGGCGTCAGATCATGGGAGACGATAATCTCGCCATCAAACCGGCCCGCCGGCTGACTGCTCAGCGCATCCTGCGCGTCCAGCAGATCACCCAGCACGCGGTCGATCACCTGTGTGATGTCACGCGACTTGCTCGACAAATACGGGTCATCCATGGCCGCGAAGGTGGCGGCCAGTTTCTCGGCATGCGCATTCAGCGCCGACTCGGCGTTGATCTGCTGCGTCCGGATGTGCGCTATCGGTGCCTGGATCAATACCGGGTCATCCAGCATCAATAGCTGCACCGACAGGAACGCCGCGACCTCGTCGGCGGCATCGGCCGGCAGACTGTCCAGCGCCTTTTTCAGGCTGCTGCGCGCCGAACGCCAGGCGGTGCGCAGCCGCTCGACCTCCGGTTGGACTTCCTCCGGCTGCAAAAAATATTCCGGCAGCGCATCGTCGGGGCGTCGAATAATCCGCGCCTTGCCAATCGCAATGCCGCTGCCAACGCCGGTTGCATACAAACTCAACATGCCGCCCGCTATTCTCCTTCGCCAAAATAATCCGCAAACAGCGCGCTGATGGCGTCCACCGCGCGGCGGCTGTCGCGGCCTTCCGCCGACAGCAGCAGCTCGCTGCCCTGCGAGGCGGCCAGCATCAGCACCGCCATAATGCTCTTGGCGTCCGCCTGGACGTCGGCGCGGCTGAGCGTGATGGTCGAGTGGAAGGTCGCACTCAGTTTAACCAGCCTGGCGGCCGCTCTGGCGTGCAGGCCGAGCCGGTTGATGACGGTGATTTTTTTTTCCACAACCACGGGCGGGCGGCGTCGCAGCGCTCAGGCCAGTTCCCGGTGGCGCAGTTGCACCTTGAAACCGCGCTCCAGAAACCGCCGCTGCAATTGCGCGCTGATATAAACCGAGCGATGCCGGCCGCCGGTGCAGCCGATGCCGACGGTGATGTAGCTGCGGTTCTCATTCGCAAACCCCGGCAGCCAGCGCTCCAAAAAAGCGAATATCTCGCTCGTCATCGTGGCCACCGGTTTGTGGCTTTCAAAAAAGGCGACCACCGCCCGGTCCAGGCCGGTCAGCCGCTGCAACTCGGGCTGCCAATGCGGATTGGGCAGGCAGCGCACGTCGAAGACAAAATCCGCCTCGCGCGGCGAGCCGTATTTGAAGCCGAACGACTCGATTAAAAACAGCGGCGGCGCATAACTGCCGCCGGAAAACTCCCGAATCAACGCGCGCAGCTCGTGCGGCGTCGTGTCGGTGGTATCGACCACGCGCTCCGCTCGCTGCAGCAGCGGCTGCAATAGCAGCCGCTCGCGTCGAATGCACTCCAGCAGCGGGGTGGCGGCGCCGGTCAGCGGGTGCTTGCGCCGGGTTTCGCTGTAGCGTTGCACCAGACTTGCTTCCTCGGCGTCCAGATACAGCACCCGGTACACGATATTATTTTCTTCCAGCGCCGCGAGGGTCTGGTCCAGAGTGGATAAAAAATGCTGGTTGCGCGCATCGATGCTGACCGCCGCGCCCGGTCGAGGGGCGGTCGGATCGCTCACCGCCGTGGTCGAGAAAGAGCGACAAAACTCGGGCAGCAGCATGGCCGGCAGATTATCAATGCAGTAGTAGCCGATATCTTCCAGCGACTGCAAAGCAACGCTCTTGCCCGACCCGGAAAGGCCGCTGATAATGATCAAATCATGGTCCATGCTGGTCTGTGCCGATGAGAGGGTCATTGCCGATTGACCATTGCCGATTGATGGGTATTCGCTCCAAACCAGGGGGGTTGCAGCCGCGACCGGCCGGTCGCCGGCTGATCCTATACGTGCAAAAAATGCCGATAGACATCCTGCACCGTGGCCGCAGTCCGGATCAATTGCAGAAACGGTTTGCGTTGAAAATGGGCCGCCAGGCGCGCCAGCAGATTCAGGTGGGCATCATTGGCGTTGTCGGGCACCAGCAGACACACCACCAGCCATATCGGCTGATTATCCGGCGCATCGTACTCGATGCCGTTTTGCAGCCGCAGCATGGCCAGAATCAGCGAGTCCAGCCCCTGCAGGCGCGCATGCGGCAGCGCAATGCCGTTGCCCACCGCGGTGCTGCCCAGCCGTTCACGTTCATTCAGGGTTTTGAACACCACCTCCTGGTCGAGATGCGGCTGGTAGCGGCTGATCAATTCCGATAGGTAGTGCAGCATTTTTTTGCGGCTGCCCAGACAGACGTCCAGCTCGATGTTTTCCGGCGGCAGAATATCGGCCACCGCGATCGGTTGCGCCCGCGGCACGGCACCGACCGCCAACGACTCAATCCGGTTCATTCGGTTCATTCGACTCATTCGGTTCATTCAATACTGCACCGCGGTCGTCTTTGCGGTGATCGCGGTGTTTTTCCTTGTGCTTGATCAGCCGTCGGGCGAGTTTTTCCATCAGCATATCGATCGCAGTATACATATTGTCCGACGTGGCCGACACGTGCAGGGCGGCCCCCTTGGTGTTCACGGTGGCCTCCACCGTATGCCGATTTTTTTCGACCTGCAGCACGACACTAATGCCACTCAGACGGTCAGCATGCCGTCGTTCGATTTTTTTCACTTTGTCCGACACGTGCGCATGCAGCGCTTCCGTGATCTCGACATGCTGTCCGCTAATCGCAATTTGCATCTGTGTACTCCGATTGATTGAACCCGCCCAGGCCCCGCCTCGCTACGACAACCCACCGGCGGACTGCTCGTATCGCCGGGGTCGCTGTCTGGCGCCACCGCTGATAGCGGTATTTTAGCAGGCCTTGCGCTTGCTTGAAGGCGGAATGTTCATCTGCCGGCGATACTTGGCCACGGTGCGGCGGGCGAGCTCGAAGCCGCGGTGATTCAGGCTGCTGCAAATGCGATCGTCGCTCACCGGCTTATCGGCCGGCTCATTTTCAATCATTTCGCGAATCAGCGTGCGCACCGCGGTGGAGGACACGACGGCGCCTTGACCGCTGCTGATCCGACCGGAGAAAAAGTATTTCATTTCCACCATGCCCCTCGGGGCCAGCATATATTTCCCCATCGTGGCCCGCGATACCGTCGATTCATGCAGCCCCACGACGGCGGCAATATCGCGCAGCACCAGCGGGCGCAGCTGTTTCGGGCCGGCGTGAAAATAGTGCTGCTGCCGGGCGACGATGGCATTGGCAATCGCCAGTATCGTTTTATTCCGTTTTTCAATATTGGCGATCAGACAGTGCGCCTGCTGCAATTGGTGCTTGATATCGGCATAGGCCGCATCGTTGCGGTGTTGCCGCACCAGCCGTTTATAGTGCGGATTGACCAGCAGCCTGGGCAGCGCACGGCTGTTGAGCGTCGCCTGCCAGCGGCCGTCCCATTTGCGCACCAGAATATCCGGCACCGTGTAGGCGATACGCGCGCGGCCAACGCGATATCCGGGGTGCGGGTCGAGCGTCTTGATCAACCCGACCGCCTGTTCGAGCTGCGCTACCGTCAGCCCGCAGCGGCGCCGAATCGCGGCATAATCACGCGCTGCCAGCTGGGGCAGACAGGCGGCCACAATCTGCACTGCGCTGGCCGTCGCCGGGGCGGGCGGCTCCAGCGCGCGCAATTGCAGCAGCAGGCATTCGCGCGGATTGCGCGCCGCGACCCCCGCCGGTGACAGGGTTTGCAGCTGCGCCAGCACCGCCTCCATTTGCGGCAGATCGGCCGCGACCGGCTCCGGCAAAAAGCCGCGTATTTCCTCCAGCTCGAGGCTGAGATACCCGCCCTCGTCCAGGCAATCGATAATGTACTCGGCAATGATGCGCTCCGTCGACGAGGCCGGCAGCAGGCGGTATTGCGATTGCAGCGACTGTTTCAACGAGCTCGCCTCGGCGATCGACAGCGTAGCCGCCCAATCCGTCACCCCGCCGCCCGCCGACGACTCGGTCGACGGCGCGGAAATATCCCAGTCCGGACCGGCCTCGGCGTCCGCGTCGGCCTCGGTATGGTGCGGATACTCAAACCGCGCCGCGTCGGTTTCCATCAGCCGGTCGAGCATCATTTCCGGCGCCCCGCCATCCGGGTCGACCGCGTGGTCAACCGGCGGTTGCGCCCCGTCCGCGGCGCGGTTGTCGGGCAACGGCGCCGCGGCAGCCGGTTCGTCCGGCGGCGGCGACAGCGCGAAATCGGCCGCCGCGCCGTCGTCCTCGGCGACTTCCAGCAGCGGGTTGTCGGCGCGCAGCTGTTGCAGTTCCTCGTGCAGCTCGAGGCCACTCATTTGCAGCAGCCTGACCGCCTGCAGCAACTGCGGCAGCATGACCAAACGCTGGCTTTGCTTGAGATTCAGCCGTTGTTTCATCGTCTGTCGGCCGACTTACCCGCGTCGATTCACCAGCTGAAATCCTGGCCCAGATACACCCCGCGCACCCGCGGGTCCTGCATGATGACCTCCGGCGTGGCCGAAATCAGCACCTCGCCGTGATGCAATATATACGCCCGGTCACAAATCCCCATCGCCTCTCTGACATTGTGGTCGGTAATCAATACACCGATGCCGCGCTGTTTGAGCTGCCCGATAATCTGCTGAATATCCCGCACCGCAATCGGGTCAACACCGGCAAACGGCTCATCCAGCAAAATAAAATCCGGCCGCAGCGCCAACGCTCTGGCAATTTCAACCCGCCGCTGTTCACCGCCGGACAGCTGAATCGTCGGCTTGTCTTTGAGGTGATAAATACCGAATTCTTCGAGCAGATTCCGGCTAATCCGGTGTCTTTGCTCGGCCGTATGCCGGCCCGACAGCTCGAGTACGGCCAGCAGATTCTGCTCTGCGGTCAATTTGCGAAACACCGAATGCTCCTGCGGCAGATAGCCGATACCCCGGCGCGCCCGCCGATGCATCGGCAGCCGGGTAATGTCTTCCCCGGCCAGCAGGATCCGCCCGGAGTCGGCGCGCACCAGGCCGATAATCAGGTTGAAAATCGTGGTCTTGCCGGCCCCGTTCGCCCCCAGCAGCCCGACCACTTCATTGCCGGCCACGACCATATCGACCCGGTTTACAATCACCGAGCGCTTGTATTTTTTGGTCAAACCCTGCGCCGACAAGGTTTTCATCGCGCGCCCTTCGGATTCACTCGTCGGGTTGCCGCGTGCGCGGCTGAATAATCAACCGCGGGCGCTCGGTGGCACGCCCGTCGGTGGCAGCCGGGCTCGAACCATCGCCATCGGCGGCGGCGCCTGAGGTGACCCGGATCTTTTCGGTTTCCAGATCGTAGGTGATCCGCCCGCCGCTGATTTTATCCTGCCCGCGGATGACTTCCGCCCGGTCTTGCAGCGTAATCAGCGCCTTGATCTGATCCAGTACAATGGTGTGCGCCAGCCCGATCACCTCCTCGCCCGACGCTTCCAGGCGCTGTTGAAACCGCCCCGGTTTGCCATGGCAGACCCCCTTGTCGAGCTCATCGTCACGGTTGAAAAAAGTCTCCAACCGGTCGCAATCAAGGCGAATACTACCCTGGCGAAACACCACATTGCCGCGGTAGATGCGCACCCCGGTGTTCAAATCCAGCTCAAAATCATCCGCATCCAGCGTCGCCAACTGCGCCGGCTCCGCCCCCGGCGCGCCCACTGAAACCACGGCGCAGACCAGCGCAATGCCGTACAGTCGCCGGACGGACATCGGTCGCCGGCCGGTCACAGGCGGACGACCATTCTCTTGACGGTGCTCACGCCGCCCGCGGCCTGTTCGCCGCTTTGGATCACCCGCACATTGCCGATCAGCAGGACACTCGCGTTGTCATTATCCAACCACCCCGAGTCGGCATAGATATGCCGCGGCGTCTCATCCGGCAGGTACTGCACAATCTCCGGGCGCGCCAACAGCGACCGGTTGTCATAGGGATAATGTGTCATTTTGTCGGCAATAATGCGATATCGTGCGCCGTCCGCATTTTGGCCGGCAGCGGTAAAATCAAGCACATAGTAGTCGTAATCATGTTGTCCAAGCGCCGGCGGCGCGGCCGGCGGATCTTCCAGCAAGCCAAACTGCAACCAGGCCGACAGCCCCGACAGCAGCACAAATACGCCAACCAGCATGCGGTTCTGCCAGCTATTCAACACGCTTCAACCACGGTGAACGGGTGCGGAGCAGGTTAAATCACGCCCGCACGCAGCAGATCGTGCGCATTCAACGCGCCGATGACCACGTCGTCCGGGTCAACCACAAATACGCCGTTCAGCGCATGCGGGCCGTGGCGGGCATGGTCGCGCATGATTTTAGCCAATTCCGCCGCCAATATATCCGATTGAATGGTAAACGGCTGCGGATTCATCACGTCAACCGCCCGGCTGTGATAAATATCCACCATCTCCGCCAGTCGGCGGCGCAGATCACCATCGGTAAACATCCCCACCAGCCGCCGCCGGTCATCGACGACCCCCGCCATGCCCAGTGATTTATTCGACATCTCCAACAGCAATTCCTGCATGCTGGCCTGCTGATCGACCAGCGGCAGCGCGTCGCCGGTATGCATCAAGTCGCCAACGAACAGCAGCAGGCGCCGCCCCAACGCGCCGCCCGGATGCGTCAGGGCGAATTTTTCGACCGAAAACCCGCGCAAATGCTGCACCGCAATCGCAATCGCATCGCCCATCACCAGCGTCACCGTGGTGCTGGCCGTCGGCGCCAGATCATACGGGCAGGCCTCGTTTTCGACACTCACATCGAGGCTGATATCGGCCTGCCGGGTCAGCGTCGATTCCCGCTTGCCGGTCAGCGTCAGCAGGCGGCAGCCCAGGCGTTTGACAATCGGCAATATCGTCAGCAACTCCGGGGTTTCGCCCGAATTCGAGATCGCCACCACCAGATCAGCGGGCGTAATCATGCCCAGATCGCCATGCCCGGCTTCGCCGGGGTGGACAAAAAATGCCGGCGTCCCGGTGCTCGCCAGCGTGGCGGCAATTTTACCGCCGATATGGCCGGACTTGCCCATGCCGGTGACCACCACCCGGCCTTGACAGGCCAGCACCAGCGCACAGGCACGGTCGAAATCCGCGTCCAGTCGGTCGATCAGTTTTTCGGTCGCTGCGAGCTCGATCTCGATCACCCGCCGTGCCTGCGCCCGGCTGTCCGAATGATTCGCAGGGTACGCTTGTTTCGTCATAGTCACATCGCCGGCACTTCCGGAGCGGTGCATCAGGCCGGCCAGTATAACAAATCCAACCGCGGCGGCTGCGGCCAATCGAGGCCGCCATGCCGTTCGCCCGCTCCGGCGGCGCCGGCGAGGTTGATCTGACGGCCGTTCAATCGCATACTAAGCGGTGTATTTTTCCCCCACTCAGCCAATACGATGAACCGACAGCAGCAAACCGAAATCGAGGCCGCGGTGTTTCGCAAGATGATCGCGCATCTGCAACAGTATCCCGAGGTGCAGAACATCGACCTGATGAATCTCGCCTATTTCTGCCGCAATTGTTTTTCCCGCTGGTATCGCAGCGCGGCGCAGCAGCACGGGGTTGAACTCGACGATGACCGGGTGCGTGAAATTATCTACGGCATGCCCTACCCGGCATACAAAGCGCAGCATCAGGAACAGGCCGATGCGGCGCAACTGGCGGTGCTGGCCGATAGTCAGCGCAAAGCCACGGAATAGCGCGGCCTGGCCGGTCAGCGGCCGGAATAGTGATGTACGGTGTCCACCAGGGTCGCCACCCGCTGCGGGTCAACCTGCGGGTGGATGCCGTGCCCCAGGTTGAAAATATGCCCGCTGCCGGGGCCAAATTCATCCACTACCCGGCGCGCTTCGGCGGCCACCTTGTCGTTGGCGGCAAACAATACCGCCGGGTCCATATTGCCCTGCAGCGCGACCCGGTCGCCCAGGCGGCGGCGTGCCTGGTCCAGCGGCACCGTCCAATCGAGCCCAATCGCATCACAACCGCTGTCGGCAATCATTTCCAGCCAGCCGCCGCCGCCCTTGGTAAACAGCGTGATCGGAATCTCACGACAGGTCGGGTCGGCTTTGAGGCTGGCCACGATTTGCCGCATATAATGCAACGAAAACGCCTGATAGTCCGGCGTGCTGAGCAGCCCGCCCCAGGTATCGAACACCATCAAAGACTGCACGCCGGCCTCGACCTGCGCGGTTAAGTAGTCGATTACCGCCGCCGTATTTTTCTCCAGCAGCAGATGCGCGGCCTGCGGCTGCGCATGCAGCAGCCCTCTGGCATAGCGAAAATCCTTGCCGCCACCGCCGTCCACCATATAGGTCGCCAGCGTCCACGGGCTGCCGCTGAAACCAATCAACGGGATGCTGCTGTCCAGTTCGGCACGGATCAGCGACACCGCCTGCATCACATAGCGCAGCTCTTCACGCACGTCGATGGCCGGGAGGCGCCGGATATCGGACAGCCGGCGCACCGGATGCGCAAAGGTCGGCCCGACACCCTCCTGCACACGCAAGCCCAGCCCCATCGCGTCCGGTATCGTCAGGATGTCGGAAAACACAATCGCGGCATCCAGCGGAAACCGGCGCAGCGGCTGCAAGGTCACCTCACAGGCCAGCTCGGGCGTTTTGCACAGGGTGAGAAAATCGCGCACCCGCGCCCGCACTGCCCGGTACTCGGGCAGATACCGCCCGGCCTGACGCATCACCCAGACCGGCGTCGCATCCACCGGCTGACGCCGCAGCGCGCGCAGATAGCGCGACCCATCGGCGCTGCCGGGGGCGCTCACGCGCTGCCGCCGTCAGCGCGCCGGCAGTCGCCCGGCCCGCTCGTGCCCGGCATCTGCGCCCTGCCCCTGCAAATAGGCATCGACCGCCCGGGCGCAGTGGCGCCCTTCGCGGATCGCCCACACCACCAGGGATTGTCCGCGGCGCATATCACCGGCCGCAAACACACCGTCGACACTGGTCTGGTACGCCTGGCCGCCAGCGGTCGCCGCCAGCACATTGCCGCGCGCATCCAGTGCGGCCCCGAGCTGCTCCAGCAGGCCGGCAACAACCGGATGCACAAACCCCATCGCCAGCATCGCCAGCTCGGCTTTCAGCACCTGATCGGAGCCCTCCTCTTCGCGCATCCGCCAGTCGCCGTCAACCCGATCCCACGCCACCTTGCGGCAATTCACCCCGGCCAGATTGCCGTGCCCGTCATCGATAAAAGCCGTCGTCAGCCGGTCCCAGAGGCGCTCACAGCCTTCTTCCTGCGAGCTCGAGGTGCGCATCCGGTGCGGCCAGTCGGGCCAGGTCAGCGCCTTGTTTTCCGCCTCCGGCGGCTGCGATAAAATTTCAATCTGCACCACCGACCGGGCGCCCTGCCGGATCGCCGTGCCGATGCAATCCGAGCCGGTATCGCCGCCGCCGATCACCACCACGTGCTTGTCGCGGGCGGAAATAAAATCCGGCTCCGGCACCATCCCGCCCTGTACCCGGCGGGTGTTGCTGCGCAGGAAATCCATCGCCAGATGCACCCCGTTCAGTGCACGCCCGGCAACCGGCAGATCGCGCGGCGCTTCGGCGCCGCAGGCCAGCACGACCGCATCGAATTTTTGCTGTAGATGGCTGATCGGAATATGCACGCCGATGTGGGTATTGGTATGAAACTCCACGCCTTCGGTTTTCATCTGCGCCATGCGGCGATCGATAATCCGCTTATCCAGCTTGAAATCCGGGATACCGTAGCGCAGCAGGCCGCCGCTGCGATCCTGTTTGTCGTACAAGGAAACGCCGTGCCCCAGCCGCGCCAATTGCTGGGCGCAGGCCAGCCCGGCCGGCCCCGACCCGACAATCGCCACCCGGTAGCCGCTATGGTGCTGCGGGATCTGCGGGCGCACCCAGCCCTCGGCCCAGGCGCGCTCGATAATGCTGTATTCGACGGTTTTTATCGTCACCGGCGCATCATCGATATTGAGCGTACACGCGGCCTCGCACGGTGCCGGGCACACCCGGCCGGTAAATTCCGGGAAATTATTGGTCGCATGCAGCATCTCGGCGGCGACCCGCCAATCCTGCCGATGGATCAAGTCGTTCCAATCGGGAATCAGGTTGTCCACCGGACAGCCGCTGTGGCAGAAGGGGATGCCGCAATCCATACAGCGGCCGGCCTGGTCGGCCAGCTCGGGTGCGCTCAGCGGCAGCACAAATTCATTGAAATGTCGGGTGCGCAATTCGACCGCCTGATACGACCGCTCGCGCCGTGGCGTGCGCATAAAACCGGTCGGGTCAGCCATGCATCACCGCCTTCTGCACGCCGACCACCGCCACCGGCCGGCCGCCCGGATGGGGTTTGCGCTCCAGTGCGCGCTGATAATCCAGCGGCATGACCTTGACGAATTTCGACCGATAATCCGCCCAGTTTTCCAGCATCGTGGCGGCCAGTCGGCTATGGGTATACTGCCGGTGCCGTTCCAGCAGTCGGCGCAGGCGGGTCTCGTCCGCCGTGCGCATATCGGCGATATCGACCTCGCCGCGGTCCGGTTCGACCGCCTGCAACCGCACCATTTCCTGATTGCAGCGGGCGGCAAACTCGCCGTCCACGTCAAACACATAGGCCACCCCGCCGGACATGCCGGCGGCAAAATTGCGGCCGGTGACGCCGAGGCAGACGACCACGCCGCCGGTCATATATTCGCAGCCGTGATCGCCGACCCCTTCCACCACCGCTATCGCGCCCGAATTGCGCACACAGAAGCGCTCGCCGGCGACGCCATTGAAGTAGCATTCGCCGCTGGTGGCGCCGTACAAAACGGTGTTGCCGACAATGATGTTGTCGGCCGGGTCGCCGATGGCGCTGTCGGGCGGCGGATAAATCGCCAGCTTGCCGCCGGACAACCCCTTGCCGACATAGTCATTGGCCTCGCCCTGCAGGGCAATCGTGATCCCTTTGGCCAGCCAGGCGGCCAGGGATTGCCCGGCGGTGCCGGTGGCCTGGATGCGGATCGTGTCGTCAGGCAGGCCGCGGTGGCCGTAGCGCTGCGCGACCCGACCGGACAGCATGCCGGCAAAAGTCCGATTGGTGTTTCTCAACACCACCTGAATTTTCACCGGCTTTTGCTCTTCCAGCGCGGCTTTGGCCTGGGTGATTAACTCGTGATCCAGCACACTCTCCAGACCATGATCCTGGGCTTCGCATTGGTGCAGCGGCCCGCCGGCGGCATCGGGTTGGCACAGAATGCGCGCGTAATCCAGGTCTTTCGCCTTCCAGTGGTCGATCGCCGGTCGGACCTCCAGCCGATCGAGCCGGCCGATCAGGTCCTGCAGGCGGCGAAACCCCAGGCCGGCCATAATCTGCCGCACTTGTTCGGCCACGAAGAAAAAATAGTTGATCAGGTGCTCGGCCTGACCGGTGAATTTTTTTCTGAGCTGCGGGTCCTGGGTGGCGACGCCCACCGGGCAGGTGTTCAGATGGCACTTGCGCATCATAATGCAGCCCTGAACGATCAAGGGCGCCGTGGCAAAACCAAACTCATCGGCGCCCAGCAACGCGGCGATCGCCACGTCTCGACCGGTGCGCAAGCCGCCGTCAACCTGCACCGCAATCCGCCCGCGCAGGCGATTCAACACCAGCGTCTGGTGGGTTTCCGCCAGGCCGATTTCCCACGGCGAGCCGGCGTGTTTAATCGAGGTCAGCGGGCTGGCCCCGGTGCCGCCTTCATACCCGGAAATGGTCACGTGGTCGGCGTGCGCTTTGGCCACGCCGGCGGCGACGGTGCCCACCCCGACCTCCGACACCAGCTTGACCGAAATGCGCGCCTGCGGATTGACGTTCTTCAAATCGTAGATCAGCTGCGCCAGGTCTTCGATCGAATAAATATCGTGGTGCGGCGGCGGTGAGATCAGCCCCACGCCGGGGGTCGAGTGCCTGACCTGGGCAATTTGCTCGCTGACCTTGTGCCCCGGAAGCTGGCCGCCCTCGCCCGGCTTGGCGCCCTGGGCCATCTTGATTTGCAGCTCATCGGCATTCACCAGATACTCGACCGTCACCCCGAAACGGCCCGACGCCACCTGCTTGATCGCCGAGCGCTTTGGGTTCAACTGCCCGCCGCTCAACGGCAGAAACCGATCGGCCTGCTCGCCGCCTTCGCCGGTGTTGGACTTGCCGCCAATCTGATTCATCGCGCGCGCCAGCGTGGTATGCGCCTCTTGCGAGATCGAGCCGAACGACATCGCGCCGGTGGCAAACCGCTTGACAATGCTGGCGGCGGATTCGACCTGCTCTATCGGCAGCGGGCAATCCGCCCATTTGAACTCGAACAGGCTGCGCAGGTTCAACGGCGTCTGTGGCTGGTCGACCGCCCGGGCAAACGCGGCAAAGGTGTCGGCGTTATTGCTGCGCGTGGCATGCTGCAATTGGGCCACCGTGTGCGGTGACCACGCATGCGCTTCGCCGCGCAGGCGGTAGGCATATTCGCCGCCGGGGTCGAGCTGTCGCGACAGCGGATTGCGGCTGTACGCCCGCTCATGCCGCCGGCAGGCCTCGCGGGCAATTTGCAGCAGGCCGACCCCCTCAATTGTGGTCACGGTACCGCGAAAATACCGATCGACAAATGCCTGCGACAAACCGACCGCATCGAATATCTGCGCGCCGCAATACGACTGATAGGTGGAAATGCCCATTTTCGACATGACCTTCTTCAGCCCCTTGCATACCGCCTCGATATAGCAGCTCTGGGCCTGCTCGAAGGTTGACTCCGGCCCCAGCCGGGCCAACAGCTGGTGGATGCTGTCAAATGCCAGATAGGGGTTGATCGCTTCCGCACCGTAGCCCGCCAGCGTGGCGAAATGCTGGATTTCCAGACAGGCGCCGGTTTCCACCACCAGCCCCGACTCGGTGCGCAGGCCGCACTCAATCAGATGGTGATGCACCGCCGAGGTCGCCAGCAGCGCCGGTATCGCAAGCGAGTCCGCATCCACCTTGCGGTCGGACAGAATCAGGATGTTATACCCGCGCTCAAGAATGGCGCGCTCGGCTTTGGCGCACAGCGCGTCGAGCGCCGACTCCATGCCTTCGCCGCCCTGCCGCAGCGGGTAGCACAGGCTCAGGGTTTTGGTGCGAAAGGCCTGGTTGGTGTGATCCTCAATCTGGCGCACGCGCTCCAGCTCGTTATTGGTCAGCACCGGCTGCGGCACCACCAGGCGCATGTCGTGCCCGCCGTCATCCAGCCCGAGCAAATTGGGGCGCGGCCCAATTTGCGACAACAGCGACATGACAATCCCTTCGCGGATAGGATCGATCGGCGGGTTGGTGACCTGGGCAAAGTTCTGCTTGAAATAATCCGACAGCGGCCTGCTGCGACTCGACAGCACCGCCAGCGGGACGTCGGTGCCCATCGAGCCGACCGCCTCCTGCGACGCGCTCATCATCGGCATCAGCAAAAACTTCAAATCCTCCTGAGTGTAGCCAAACACCTGCTGTCGGCGCAGCAGGGCCTCGCCATCCGGCGACATCGCACCGACCGCCGGGCGCAGCGAGCCCAGCGCGATCTGGGTGCGATCCAGCCACAATTGATATTCCTGCGACGAGGCCAGTGTCTGCTTCAGCTCGTTGTCGTCGATGATTCGCTGCTGCTGCACATCAATCAGCAGCATTTTCCCCGGCTGCAAGCGCCACTTTTTGCTGATTTTGCTTTCGGCGATATCCAGCACCCCCATTTCAGACGCCATCACGACGGTATCATCGGTGGTGACCACATAGCGCGCCGGGCGCAGGCCGTTGCGGTCCAGCGTCGCGCCAATCTGCCGGCCGTCGGTAAACGCCACCACCGCCGGCCCGTCCCACGGCTCCATCAACGCGGCATGATATTCATAAAAAGCGCGCCGCCGCGGCTCCATCAGCGGATTGCCCGACCAGGCCTCCGGGATCAGCATCATCATCGCATGCGCCAGCGGATAACCGGCGGCGACCAGCAGCTCGAGCGCATTATCGAACGCCGCCGAATCCGACTGCCCCTCGGCAATCAGCGGCCATATTTTTTCCAGATCATCGCCGAGCACACGCGACGACATACTGCTGCGGCGCGCCGCCATCCAATTCAAATTGCCGCGCAGCGTATTGATCTCGCCGTTGTGCGCAATCATCCTGAACGGGTGGGCCAGCTCCCAGGTCGGGAATGTATTGGTGGAAAACCGCTGATGCACCAGCGCCAGTGCGGACTCCATCTCCGGCGCCGTCAAGTCGGGATAATATTCATCAATCCGGTCGGCCAGCAGCATGCCCTTATACGTCATCACCCGGCAGGACAACGTGGCAATATAGAAATACTCCCGCCCGATAATGTCCGACTCACGGATGCGCTTCTCGATCTGTTTGCGCGCCACAAACAGCTTGCGCTCAAATCGATCGGACTCACTGTCCGCAAAACCGGAGCCGACAAACACCTGCCACACCGCCGGCTCGGACGCGCGCACACTGGCGCCCAGACAGGCATTGTTCACCGGCACCCGTCGCCAGCCGAGCACCTGCTGGCCCTGCTCCAGCAGGTAGCGCTCAACCACGCCGCGCGACTCGACCAGACCGGCGCGCTCGGGCGGCATAAAGACCATACCGACCGCATAGCGGCCGGGTGCGGGCAGCTCGAAATCAACCTGGCCGGGGAAAAACTGCGGCGGGATCTGCAGCAAAATCCCGGCGCCGTCGCCGGCTTTGGGGTCCGCCCCCACCGCGCCGCGGTGGCTCAGGTTGCGCAAAATTTTCAGCCCGTCGGCGACGATTTGATGGCTTGCGCGGCCCTTGATATCGACAATGAAACCAACGCCGCAGGCGTCGTGCTCATTGCGCTGATCGTATAACCCCTGCCGCGACGGCCAGACTCCTGTGGTCATCCTCCTTCACCTCAAACCTGCTGATAGACGCCCATGATACCCGATTGCAGCCGGGTAGAAAACCGCCTTGTGAATTCAACGTATCCGTGCAACTTCGCCGCTGGCGGAGACCCTCACCCCGGCCCTCTCCCAGAGGGAGAGGGAGTCGGGGCGCTTGACATGTGTGGCGGTCAATCGTCAGCCGTCAACGCAGAACTCCGCCAATGTGGCCTGCAGATGCGATGGGTCGTACTCGCTGACGATCGCTGCCCGGCCCAGCCGGTGCAGCAAAACCAGCCGCAATTGCCCGTCCCGCACTTTCTTGTCGATGCGCATGTGCTGTAGCATCGCCGCCGCCGTCAGGCCGGTGAACGGGCGTACCGGTAGTTGCGCCTGCTGCAGCAATTGCGTGATACGCCGACAGTCGGCCGCCTCGAGGTAGCCCAGCCGCTGCGACATCCTGGCCGCCATCACGATACCGGTGGCAACCGCTTCACCGTGCAGCCAGTCGGCATAGCCGCTGCCGGCCTCGAGGGCATGGCCAAATGTATGCCCCAGATTCAGCCAGGCGCGCACGCCGGTTTCCCGTTCGTCCTGCTCGACAATGCGGGCTTTGTTGCGGCAGCAGCGCTCGATCAGGTCGGCCAGCAGCGCCCTGTCGCGGCGCATAATCGCCTGCATGTTCTGCTCCAGCCAGACAAAAAACGCCAAATCATTGATCACGCCGTACTTGATCACCTCGGCCATGCCGGCGGCAAACTCACGCTCCGGCAGGCTCATCAGCGTGGCGGTATCGGCCAGCACGTGCACCGGTTGGTGAAACGCGCCGATCATGTTTTTGCCGCCGGCATGATTGACCCCGGTCTTGCCGCCGACCGAAGAATCCACTTGCGACAACAGCGTCGTGGGCAGTTGCAAAAAGGCCACACCCCGCTGATAGCAGGCCGCCGCAAAGCCGGTGAGGTCGCCGATCACGCCGCCGCCGAGCGCAACCAGGGTCACATTGCGGTCGCAGCGACAGGCCAGTAGCCGGTCGAAAATCTGCCCGGCGGTGTCCCATGATTTGGTGTGTTCGCCATCCGGCAGAATCAGCTCGAACAGCTGTTTGGTTGACAGGCTGTCCTTGACGCGCTGCAGGTAAAGCGGCGCGACGACGTCATTGGAGACCAGAAACACCTGCTTGCCGCCGACCCAGGGCAGCAGGTGGTCGGCGCGCTCCAACAGGCCCGCACCAATATGAATCGCGTAGCTGCGTGCGCCCAGCTCGATATCGACCCGCCGCCAGTGCGCGGCGGGGTCGCCGGCCTGTTTACCCGCTGTCATGGCACAATCTGGCGTGGATTGCCGTCGCCGCCCTGGCCGGCGAACCGGCCCCTACCCGATAGTCAATATCGGCCACGTCCGCATACAGCGGCGTCCGCTTGAGCAGCAAAGCGGCCAGCGTTTGACGCGGGTTGGGCCGGGAAATCAGCGGTCGATCCTGGCAGTTTTCCAGCCGCTGCCATAATAATTCGAGGTCGGCGTTGAGGTAAACCACGGTGCCGCTGGAGCGCAGTATGCGCCGATTTTCCTGACGCTCGACAATGCCACCGCCGGTAGCAATGACCACCTGATGCCAGGCACTGATCTCGGCCAGTATTTTTGCTTCCCGATCACGAAAGCCCTGCTCGCCTTCCAGGTCGAATATGTGCCGCACCGTGACGCCGGTTCTGTGTTCGAGCAGTTTATCCGTATCGACAAAATCGTACTGCAGGCGTTGCGCCAGCTTTCGCCCTACGGTGGTTTTGCCGGCCCCCATCAGGCCGACCAGAAAAATACGCTCGCTCGTACTCACGGACTCATTCCGGCGGTCGCCGCCATTGCTTGATGGGCCGGGCCGGATCAACCCGGGCCCGCTGAAACCGGGAAAACAAGGGCGCCGCTACTGTACCGCCAGCGCCGGGTTGATGATTTTCGGCGTGAGAAATACCAGCAACTCGGTACGATTATTGCGCGAGGTTTTCTTGCGGAACAAATACCCCAGCCCGGGCAAATCACCAAGCAGCGGCACTTTGGCCACGTCCTTCGCCTGATCCTGCGAGTAGATGCCGCCGATGACCACCGTTTCCCCATTCTCGAGCAGGATTTTGGTTGAAATACGGTTGGTATTGAGCAATCCGTTGGAGGCATCGGCAAATTCGTCATTGGTAATCTGCACGTCCAGCACCACTCTGTCGTCCGGGGTGATCTGCGGCGTTACCGTCAGGTTCAATACCGCCTTTTGCGTCCCCGTGGTGGCACCGGTCAACCCGCCGGCCAGAATCTGCGTGCGCTCCTGACCACGCTCGATGCTGGCCTGGTTTTTATCCGTCGTCAGAATTTTGGGATTGGCCAGCAAGCGGCCTTCACCCTCGGCCTGCAACGCCGAGATTTCGAGATCCAGCAGGTTGAGATAACCGGAGCCCAGTTTGGCCAGGGTAAAGGCATACCGCCCCGGGTTCTGACTCTCGACCGAATCGGCACCCAGGTTCACACTCAGCGAATCATTGTTGAACTCATCCACGCCGTCGGTACGCACCCGGTTGGTGTTCTCCACCGAGCCGCTGCCAAATACGCCGCCGAGGCGACCTTCTTGCGCCACCCGGGTAAAACCCAGCCGCGCGCCGAGGCTTTTGCCAAAATTGTCGGACGCTTGCACGATGCGGGTTTCAATCTGAATTTGACGTACCGGAATATCCAGCTTGGTAATCAACTCGCGAATTTCCCGCAATTTTGACGGGGTATCCTGTATCAGCAGCGAATTGGTGCGCGTATCGACCGACACACTGCCGCGATCGGACAACAGGTTGTTTTCTTCGGTTTTAATTTCATTTACCGACACCGTGCTGAAAGCCGCGGTGTTGATGCCGGTTTCAACCGCTTTGATCGATTTCAAAATATCGGCAATATCCTCGGCATCGGCATAGCTGATCTTGATCAACTCGCTGACCAGCGGCTCGATGTCGCTGACCTCCTGACGCGCTTCCAATGCCAGTTTTTCCTTGGCCTGAATTTCTTCCGCCGGCGCCACCCAGACCACATTGCCTTTCTGGCGCATGGCCAGCCCTTTGGTCTGCAAGATCACATCCAGCGCCTGATCCCAGGGAACGTCATTTAGCCGCAAGGACAGATCGCCGTCAACCGCATCGCTGGTGACAAAGTTCAAACCGGTAAAGTCGGCGATCACCTGCAGTGCCGCGCGGGTACTGATGCGTTGAAAATTGAACGACAGGCGCTCACCGGCAAAACCAAACTCATCGAGTTTATCGGCCCGCTCCTCCACCTCGGTCAACGGTGCAACATCGATAATCAGGCTCGCGCCCGATTGGATCGACGACTGTTTGAAGCGCCCGCTGGGGGTGATCACCAGCTTGGCATTATTGCCGTCCGCATAGCTCTCGACGATCGAAACCGGGGTCGCAAAATCCACCACGTCCAACCGCTGTTCAAGCTCCGGCGGCAGGCTGGTATTGGGCAGCAGCACGATAATATCACCGCCCTGTTGGCTCAAATCGACTGCAACCTCGTCGCTCGACAACTTGACAATTACCCGGCCCGAACCATCGGGTGTACGACGAAAATCAATCCCTTCTATGCTATACGGCAACTGCGCCACCGGCGCGCGCACCGCAGGCTGAGCCGCTGTTTCCACCGGTTCGGCCCGGTCGGGAGCCGCCACCGGTTCGGGTGTGGCGACGGCCGGCGCCTCCACCAGCCCGCCAACCGGGCTGACCGTCACCGCGATGCCCTGCGCCGTTTTCTTCAGTCGATAATCGACCGGGTTTTGCAGATTGAGTACCAGCCGCAGTCGGGTATCGTCTTCGACCAGCACCAGGCTATCCACCGCGGCGATTCTGACCGGGTGCAACTGCCGCCCACTGCGGTTCGTCAAGCCGACAAAATCCAGCGCCAGACGCGGTGGATCCAGGGTCCGAAACGCCGACGGCTCGGGCACAGCGCCGTCCAGCGTCAGGTCAATCTGAACCTGATCACCGTGCAGCCGGGAAAAAGCCACCTGCGTCAAAGCCGTCTTGCCAACCGCCTGCGCGGGCACGCTCTCCTCCTCCTCGGAAGCCGCCGCCTGCCCGACGGGCTTGACGGCCAGATTATAGCCGTCCGGCGACGGTATCAGCGTGGCCTGCCCGGCTACCGTCAAATTCAGTTTCAGGATTACATCATTGCCGCTGATAACCAGCGCGCCGCTTTTCACCAGGCTGCGCGCCTCGATACCCGGTATCGCGCCCACCACACGGGTATTTTTCAGAATCAGGTGGATAGTCTGCTGATCGGAGGTTTGCAGCTCATATTCGGGGTGTTCATCGATATGCAGGGCCAATACATCGCTGTTGCCGACCCAGGTCATCGCACTGATTTGCGCCGCCAGCCCACTGCCGGGTGCGCACAACAGGCACAGCACCGCATACCGGGCCAGCCGCGCCGCGCCGCGCCGCCACGCCGGTCCAGGCCGTGCGGATACAGGTATGCCAGCTATGTTTGAGTTCGTGTTTTTTTGCATGTCGCTCACCGGGTGGATTCATCCAGCCAATCAAAATAAAAGCCGATACATCTTGCAAACCGAGTGCACCAATACCGACCACAATGCCGATTTGATGCCGTTGCGTCAGCCCTTATACCACAATCTTACTGAATTTTATTATAGTAAGTTATCTATTGTCACTATAAACATGTGATTATTCTATTAAAAACAGCTCTGTTTCCTGCGTCTCCCATTCGCCGACGGGGTTGCGTTTCAGCTCCGATATGCGCATTGAGTGCGCATTGACAGTGACGATGCGGCCGTCAAACTGCCCCACAAAATTGCCCGCTTGCACGCGATGGATGGATTGATCCGGGGCCCGGATAATCGCCCAGTTTTGCCGCCCCTGTTCCAGCATGCCGACCAGCGTCAGCTCACCCAGCGCGAATTGCTCCAACGGCTCCTTCGGCCGGCTGCGGTCAGGCCCCGCGGTGTCGCCCAACGTCGTCACCGCCGTTTCCTCTTCCTGCTGCAGATTAGCGGGGCTGAACGGGTCTTTCTGATCGGAAGCGCTGTAAATAAGTCTCGCGAATATATCCGGGTTCAGCAATGGCAGCGGCTCCACCTCGGGCTGCGCATCACGATGGGTTTCCTCGACGAACACCCGCAAATCGCTGATATCGGTATCCACCCCACACCCGGAAAACAGCAGGCCAAACGACATCAGCAGGCCACACCGGACGCCACACCGGATGCGTGTCCGGGCCGACGGCAATACTCGCGGGAGTGGCGGCAGGTGGGCGGAGCCCATACCGGTCGGAAACAACCCGCCTTCAGTTGGTCGCCGATTCAACATCCTCGTCGAGATACTGATAGGTATGCAACTCGGCCGACATGGTCAGTGGCGCATCGTCATCGCCGGCGCTTTTGATCGACATATCGCCCAATTTGACGATTCTGGGCAATGCCGCCAAATCACTGATAAACTCGGCCAATTGGTGATAACTCCCCGATACGTCGATGGAGATCGGCAGGGTAATGTAGAATTCACTCGCTTCGGGGGGGGCGGGTTTAAATTGACGAAAAACCAGTCCGCGCCCCAGCCCCGCCTGCGAAATATCCGTCAACAGAGCCGGCACCTCGGTTTTATCCGGTAATTGTTTCAATATCACGCCAAACCGATCCTGAATCTGCACCACCTGTTCACGGTAGGCCGGCAGGTTGATTACGCGCGCCTTTTTTATCTTGAAGGCGTCCCGCAAATCAATTTCATCGCGCTGCAACTGCACTAACAATTGCTGCTCGGGCAGGATGAAGAAAGAGTAGCCGCCGTACAGCAAGCCCACGCTCAACACGCCGATCGCAATCCAGCGCAGCGCGATCGGCCAGGTGGACAGATCCCCGATTTCGACTTCCTGCAAGTCAGACAGACGCAATTAATTCACCTATTCCTGGGTTTCGGCGGCGTATTCTTCCGACACCTTGAGGCTGAACTGGCTCAGACTCGCCCCCTCGTCCTGGGTGGTCGTCACCACGGTCAGGTCCGGGTTGGCAAACCAATCCGATGAATCCAGCCGATTCATTAAATCCGACACCCGTACATTCGACTGCGCCGTGCCTTGCAAACTGAAGGTTTTGCCTTTTTTGTCCAATGAGCGATAGTACACGCCATCCGGCAGCTTCTGCACAATATCATTGAACAAATGCACCACCTGAGTACGCTCCCGCTGCAGGTTTTGTATCACATCCATGCGATTGATCAGCATGGTTTTCTGCGCCTGTAGACCCCGGATTTCAGTGATTTTCTCATCCAGTTGCATGATTTGTTCGGTTAAATACCGGTTCCGGTTCTGTTGATGCTCCTGTTTCAAACCGATGTAGTTGTAGACCGCAAAGATGATCGCCGCACACAGAACCCAGATGCCGACGCTGATCGACAACATTTGACGGTCGCGCTCCTGGCGCAATTCTTCCCGCCATGGCAACAGGTTGATATTAATCATGCAGCCCCCTTATCGCCAGGCCGGCGGCAATCGTCAGAAACGGGATTTCACGCTGGAAATCGCTGCTTCTGATCTTCGGCCCGATGCGCATAAACTCAAACGGATTCATAATCACAGTTGGCAGATCGACGCGCCGCTGAATGATTTTTTCCAGATTGCCGATCGACACGCAGCCGCCGGTAATCATCAACTCATCGACCTGATTATACGTACTCGACGAATAAAAAAAATGCAGTGCACGAATCAGCTCCTGGATCAGCTGCTTGACAAACGGTTTCAGCACTTTGGTTTTAAAGTTTTCGGGAAAATCGCTTTTGCGCAGTGACTGTATGGCCACCTTCGGCGACATCTCATACCGACTTTGGATACTGTCGAGCAAAAACTGCCCACCGCAGGGAAGATCTCGGCTATACACCACTTTATTGTCATCAAACACGATCAAACGGCTATTGCTGTAGCCAAAATCAAACAGGGCACGCAGGCGTTTTTCATCCGGATCGGCGGACTCGCCGCACACCAGCGAATAGATGCGCGACAGGATAAAAGAATCCACGTCAACGGCCAGCGGTTCCAGATTGGCTTCGCCCAGCACCGCGGCATAATCATTGACCACCTCTTTTCGGCACACCACCACCTGCACATCTTCATCTTCCTCGCCCGCCTCGGCCCCGGGCGCCGCCGGTTGAGAGCGGCCCAGACGATGAAAATCGATGTTCACTTCATCCAGCGCATAGGGGACAAACTGATCCACCTCCGATTGCACCGCGGATTCGAGCTCGTCGTCATCCAGACCCGCCTGTACCGTAATGGTTCTGGAAATCACATTATTGGCGGAAACACAGATGGCTGCCTGCTTTTCACGCGAGTTCGCCCGTTTGACCGCCCGCCTGATCGCCGCCCCGACCTGCTCGACTTGCTTGATCTGATTCTCGACAATGGCGCCGGTCTCCAACGGCTCATAGGCATAGCGGTTAACCGAAAAGGCCTGCCGGGTTTTCGTCATTTCAATCACCTTGATCGACGAGGCGCCAATATCGACCCCAAGTGCATTGGTACGGCGTTTTGAAGAAAAAATCAATTACTCCACCCGTTGCTTGTCAGTCCAACCGGCCATTCGCCGGTCATTCGCGTAACGCGCTTCGTTTATTGCCCCTGACCCGGGCCGTACGGCAAAGCGCGTCCTGCCGATTGCAGCACCCCAACCGGCAAGCGCCGCCCCGAAGCGCAATTATTCCATACCATCGATCAGCTTGGCAATCCAATCAAATTGACTATGTTACAATAGATTCCGGTAGTTCGCCCGACTTTCTCGCCGGATGGCAACCAGACCACCGCCAGTATAGATGACTTTTCTGCTCAAAGCCGCTACCAGACTGATTTCCTTTGGCCTGATATCCATCTTCACCATGCTGATGGGGCTGGCACTGTATGCGGCCACCTTGCTGCCGCAACTGCCCACAGTAACACAAATTCAGCACCTGCCGCTGAATGTACCGCTGAGAATATACAGCAGCGATCAAAAACTGATTGCCGAATACGGTGACGAAAGGCGCATCCCGATCGCCCTGGATGAGGCGCCCCCGCTGCTGCTGGATGCGATTTTAGTTGCCGAAGATGATAATTTCTACCACCACACCGGCGTCGATCTGTTTGGCATCGCGCGGGCGGCGCTGAGCAATTTACGCAGCCAGTCACACAACCAGGGCGCCAGCACGATCACGATGCAGGTGGCGCGGAACTTTTTTCTCAACCCGGAAAAAACCTATGTGCGCAAACTCAAAGAAGTCCTGCTGGCCTTCAGCATGGAACGCGCGCTGACCAAGGACGAGATTCTGGAGCTGTACTTGAACAAAATCTTTCTCGGCCACCGCGCTTACGGTTTCGCCGCCGCCGCGCAGGTCTATTACGGGCAGGCGCTCGAAGACCTGAGTTTGCCTGAAATAGCCATGCTGGCCGGCCTGCCGAAGTCGCCCTCGCGCAACAATCCGATCTCGAATCTACAGCGCGCCACAGCGCGCCGCGACTATGTGCTCAAACGCATGTATGAGCTCGGCCGAATCGACCGGCTCAGCTATACCGTGGCTCGGCAGGCGCCGGTTACCGCCCGCCGTCAGCCGACCAGGATCGGGCTTGAGGCGCCCTATATTGCGGAAATGGCAAGACAGTGGGCCTATCAGCGGTTTGGCCAGGCCGCCTACGAAGTCGGCTATAACCTGACCGTCAGCATCCACAGCGACTATCAGAAGCAGGCGGCAATCGCGCTGCGCAACGGCTTGTATGCCTATGATGTGCGCCACGGCTACCGCGGCCCGGTCGGCCGCATGGACGCCGCGGCGATGGCGGCCGATAATGCCGAGCAGCAGCGCGCGCACCTGCTCGACCAATACCCGCGTAGCGGCGATTTGCTGCCCGCGGTGGTGACGACGGTCGGCGAGCAGACTTTTTCGGCGGCAACACAACAGCAGCATATCGACATTACCTGGCCTGACATGCGCTGGGCCAGGCGGTATAAATCGGCCAACCGCATCGGCCCCGAACCGCAGCGGGCGGCCGACATCGTGCGCCCCGGGGATGTCGTTTACGTCAAGCCGGTGCCGACCGGCGCCACCGATGACGCCACCGACGCCGCGCCAACCGAGTGGCAATTGTCCCAACTGCCGGAAGTCGGCGGCGCGCTGGTCTGTCTTGACCCGGACACCGGCGCCATACTTGCTCTGGTCGGCGGCTTCGACTACTACCTGAGTAAATTCAACCGCGCCACCCAGGCGGTCCGACAACCCGGCTCGAATATCAAACCCTTTATTTATTCCGCCGCAATGGATAACGGCTTCTCTCCGGCCAGCCTGGTGAGCGCCGCGCCGATTGTCGTCGAAGACGATCTGGAGGGCGTATGGAGGCCGCAAAACTACAGCCAGAAATTCTTTGGGCCAACCCGCTTGAGAAAGGCTTTGAGCCTGTCATTGAACCTGGTCTCGGTCAGATTGGTAAGGACGATCGGGATTGAAAAAACCGTCCGGCATCTGGCCGGATTTGGTTTCGACGCCGACAAATTGCCCCACAGCCTGTCGTTGGCGCTGGGCAGTATTGGCGCCACGCCGCTGCAATTGGCCGCCGGCTATGCCGTACTGGCCAACGGCGGCAAATCGGTTCAGCCCTATCTGATACAAAAAATTGAAGACGCCGACAATAACCCGATTGCGTTCGACGCCTTGCCCGACCCCGCCGCCGCCGACGGCGGCGTGCCAGACACGCCGCCGGTTGCCGACGCGCCCGGGACGGCAGACGATCCATTGATTGCCGACGAGCAGGCTGCCGGCCTCGACGAACCGAACGCGGTCGAGCAGGCCGACGCATCCGACCGGCGCGCCATCTCCGAACAAAACGCCTTTCTGGTACGCAGCATGATGCAGCAGGTCATCATTTCCGGCACCGGGCGTAAAGCGCTGGCGTTGAATCGCAGCGATCTGGCCGGCAAAACCGGCACCACCAATGATTTCAAAGACGCCTGGTTTTCGGGCTTTAGCCCCGATGTGATCACCACGATCTATGTCGGCTTCGACAAGCCGCGGCATTTGGGGCGGCGTGAATCCGGCGCCAGCGCTGCGCTGCCGATATGGGTCGAGTTCATGGGTGAGGTGCTGAAAGACTTCCCCGAGCAGCCGCCCGCCGAACCGCCGGCCGGGATTACCAGCCGGTTCGTCAACCGCGACACCGGCCAGGTTACGGCCAGCGACGACCCGAACGGCTACTGGGAATACTTGCCGAGCGACCACGCCAACAACGACGCGTCGCCGGCCCCGGTCGCCCCCACCTCGGTCTCGGAATCGCTTTTCTAGCGCGTTGCGAAAGCGGCGACCGACGCCGCCATTCCGGTTTGGCCGGCAGCGACAGCGTTGTTGCCCCCGCAACGCACAGGATCAAAAACGCACAGGATCAAACGTCGATAGCCGCTTTCATCTTTTCCATCGCCCGCTTTTCAATCTGCCGAATGCGCTCCGCAGACACCCCGTACTCGTCGGCCAGCGCATGCAACGTGGGGCGCTTGTCGCCCAGCCAGCGCCGCTGTACGATCTCCCGGCTGCGCTTATCCAGGCGCGCAAAAGCCGCCTTGAGCTGCTCACTGACCTGCGCCGTGTGCTGCTCCCGGTCGACCACCACCGCCGGGTCATAGGTGCTATCCCCCAGATGCTGCTCCGGTGAAAATTCGGCCTCAGTGCCATCCCCATTGAAGCTGGTATTGAAGGCAATATCGCGCCCGCTCAGGCGGGATTCCATTTCCCTGACGACGCCTTTATCGACCGCCAGCTCGTCGGCCAGCTTGTCTACTTCATGCTGCTTTATCCAGCCGAGCCGGGCGCGCGACTTGCGCAGATTAAAAAACAGCTTGCGCTGGGATTTGGTCGTGGCGACCTTGACGATGCGCCAGTTGCGCACGATATAGTCATAAATCTCGGCACGAATCCAGTGCACCGCAAACGAAACCAGCCGGATTTCACGACTGGGGTCGAAGCGCTTGACCGCTTTCATCAGGCCGATGCTGCCCTCCTGAATCAAGTCCGGCAGCGGCAGGCCGTAGCCCATAAAACCACGCGCCACCTTGACCACATAGCGCAGATGGCTGAGCACCAGCTCTCTGGCCGCGTCGATATCATTGTCATTGTGATACCGCAGGGCCAATTCACGCTCACGCTCGGCCGACAACAGCGGTGCTGCGTTCACCGCTCGCAAATAGCTGGCCAGGCTCTCACCGAGCACGGGCTGCAACGCAGTGGCAACAGTCTGAGTCATTTGATTTTCCTCATGTATGCAATAAACCCGGCCTGATTTTAGCACTCTATGGGTGAGAGTGCCAATCAAACAATAGAAAGTCGGCTTGACACTGCGTATCGTCTGATTTGGGCTGATTTGGGCCTGTTTGGCGTCCCGCCTCCCGGCCAAGCGGGCACGGTGCGCGCTAGAGGATGTAGCGTGATAAATCCTGATTTTCCGCCAGACCCTGCAATGAATCGTTCACATAACCCGCATTGATAACCTCGGTATCACCGCTGCGGTCGGCGGCGGCAAATGAAACCTCTTCCAGCAGGCGCTCCATCACCGTATGCAGCCGCCGGGCGCCGATGTTTTCGGTTTGCTCGTTCACCTGCCAGGCGACCTCGGCAATCCGCCGGATGCCTTCGGGCTCGAACACCAGCTCAACCCCCTCGGTCTCCAGCAAAGCGGTGTATTGCTCGGTCAAAGAGGCACTCGGCTCGGTCAATATGCGCACAAAATCTTCCGTGGTAAGCGGCCGCAACTCCACTCGAATGGGCAGCCGGCCCTGCAATTCGGGGATCAAATCGGACGGCCGGGTAAGCTGAAAGGCCCCCGAGGCGATAAACAGCACGTGGTCGGTTTTCACCATGCCGTATTTGGTTGACACGGTCGTCCCCTCCACCAATGGCAGCAGGTCGCGCTGCACGCCCTCGCGGGAGACATCCGCGCCCCCGTCACGCTGCGCCGAACGCCCTACGATCTTGTCTATCTCGTCGAGAAATACGATGCCGTGCTGCTCGACCCGGGTACGCGCCTGCGCTTTGATCTCGTCATCATTGACCAGCTTGGCCGCCTCATCCTCGGTCAGCAGCTTCAACGCCTCCGCCACCTTGACCCGGCGCGCGGTTTTCTTTTGGCCGCCCCCCATATTCTGAAACATGCCCTGCAGCTGGCTGGTCATTTCCTCCATCCCCGGCGGCGCAAAAATCTCCACCCCGACCGTAGCCAGATTGGTCTCGATCTCGACTTCCTTATCATCCAGCCTGCCCTCGCGCAGCAGCTTGCGAAAACGCTGCCGGCCCGCGCCGTCGCCGGCCTCCGGTGACACGTGGCGGGCCGGTGGCAGCAGCAAATCCAGCACCCGCTCTTCCGCCGCGTCTTCCGCCCGCACCTGGACCTTGCTCAACGCCTGCTCGCGCATCATTTTCAGCGCAATGTCCATCAAGTCACGAATGATCGAATCCACTTCCCGACCGACATAACCGACCTCGGTAAATTTGGTCGCCTCGACCTTGATAAACGGCGCATCCGCCAACCTGGCCAGACGCCGGGCAATTTCGGTCTTGCCCACCCCGGTCGGGCCGATCATGAGGATATTCTTCGGCGTGATTTCGGTGCGCATACCCGCATCGACCTGGCTTCTGCGCCAGCGATTGCGCAGCGCAATGGCAACCGCTCGCTTGGCATTTTTATGGCCGATGATATGCCTGTCGAGCTCCTCGACAATTTCTCTGGGGGTCATTTCTGTCATCGGGAGTACGCTAAAGCAGGCGGTGCCTATTCGGTATCGGGCGATTCGGTATCGAGCGATTCGATCACCAGCTGATCGTTGGTATAGATGCAGATCTGGCTGGCGATAACCAGACTTTTCTCCACCACGTTGCGCGCGGATAATTCCGTATTGTACAGCAGCGCCAGCGCCGCAGACTTGGCATAGTTGCCGCCGGAGCCGATCGCCATCACGCCTTCTTCCGGTTCGATTACATCGCCGTTGCCGGTGATAATCAACGAGCTGTCGCGGTCGGCAACGGCCAGCAGCGCTTCGAGGCGGCGCAGCATGCGGTCGGTGCGCCATTCCTTCGCCATTTCGACCGCGGCGCGCACCAACTGCCCCTGGTGTTTGTCGAGCTGGCCTTCAAACCGTTCAAACAAAGTAAACGCATCCGCCGTCCCGCCGGCAAAGCCCGCCAGCACCCGGTCCTGATGCAGCCGCCGGACTTTTTTGGCGTTGCCCTTCATCATCGTATCGCCCATCGAAACCTGTCCGTCACCGCCGATAACCACCTGGCCCGGGCGGCGAACAGACAGGATCGTGGTGCCATGAAACTGTGCCATCATGTGTTCTTTCCCCAGAGTAGCCCGGTCGATTACCGCCGGCGATGCGGGCGGCGATAGGGCGTGCGAATTATTCTACCAGCCGCAAATGCCGGCGCTGCGGGTGCTTGTCGGTTGGCCGATCGGCGGTCGCATCCGACGGCATATCGAGGTCGGCCGCATGAAACACCAGCCCTCTTCCGCGTTCACGACAAAACACCGCCACCACCGCCTCCATCGGCACCCGAACGGCAAACGGCTGACCGGCAAACCGGGCCGAAAAGGTCACATACGCATTGCCTATATCCAGATCGCGAATCGAGCGCGGGTGCAGATTCAAAACGATTTGGCCGTCGCTGACAAACGCCGGCGGCACCCGTACCTCCGGCAACGCCGCATTCACGCGGATTTGCGGTGTGCGCCCGCAATCCAGCATCCACTGATAAACGGCGCGCACCAGATAGGGCTTAATCTGCGGCTCACCCGCACCCGCGTCACCGCCCGTACCGCCGTGCGCCATCGGTCAGCCCGGCGTCGGCGGCGCGTTCAATCCGGCCTGCGCCGCACGTTCTGCCGGGGCGCGATGCGCCGGCAATAATTCGCGCTGCACCGCGGCGCACAACGGCATCATCGCGGCCCGCGCCGACCCATCCGGACAGACCCGTACCGCCGCCTGATCCGCCTGTCCACACACCGCCGCTCAGGCATGCACATCGCGCCAGTATTCCCTTTTCAGCAGCCAGGCCAGCAGGCCAAACACCGCCATGAACAGCATGACCCAAATGCCGTACCGGATGCGCGTCTGCTTCGACGGCTCGCCCATGTACACCAAAAAGTGCGTCAGGTCGGCGACCGCCTGATCAAACTCCTCGCCACTCATTGAGCCGGGGCGAATTTCCTCGAAACGCGTAAACACGCGGTTCGAATTGCCATACTCGTCGATCACGGTTTCGAACACGGCGTGCCGGACTCCCTGCAATTCATATAGCACATGCGGCATCGCCACGTTTTCAAACACGATGTTGCTCCAGCCGCTGGCGGAGTCTTCCTTGACGTAGAAACTACGCAAATAATTGTACAGCCACTTCGGCCCCCTCAACCGGGCCACCAGACTCAGGTCGGGCGGCGCCACGCCAAACCAGTCTTTGCCATCCTCGGCTGATATCGTGGTCAGCATCGCGTCGTTGATCCGGGCGCCGGAAAAAATCATGTTCTCCTTGACCATTTCCTCCGGCAGTTGCAGATCCTGCGCCATGCGGCCGTAGCGCATGTACTTGGCGCTATGGCACGACAGGCAATAGTTGACAAACAGACCGGCCCCCCGTTGCATCGCCCGCTGGTCATGCAGTTTGATCTCGATATTCTCCATCATCACGCCCGACTCACCGGCCGCCGGTACCGCCACCGGCAAACCGGCCGCCGCCAACAGCAGTGCAGCCGCCAATATTCGATGCAACCGATCGGCGATACCGCTCATCCGCTGACCCTCGTCGGCACCGGCCGGGTTTTATCGAACCGGGTATAGATCGGCATCAGCAAAAAGAAGGCGAAATACAGCCCGGTAAATATCTGCGACAACAACGTAGAGACCGGGGTCGGCGGGCGCGTGCCCAGATAACCCAGCGCGATGAACGCCACCACAAACATACTCAGGAAACTCTTGTACAGCCAACCGCGATACCGAATCGACTTGACTTCACTGCGGTCCAGCCAGGGCAAAAAGAAAAACGCCAGCACCGCGCCCAGCATCGCCAGCACACCCCACACCTGCGTGCCGGCAAAACTCGGTATCGCGCGCAAAATCGCATAATACGGCGTGAAATACCAAACCGGCGCGATATGCTCCGGGGTTTTCAGCGGATTCGCCGGCTCAAAATTGGGCTGCTCGAGGAAATACCCGCCCATCTCCGGCGCAAAGAACACGATCGCAAAGAAAATGGCCATAAACACCGTCAGCCCCATCAGGTCCTTGACCGTGTAGTAGGGGTGAAACGGGATACCGTCCGCCGGCGCGTCCGGTCGCCAGCGATTGCCCTTCGGCCCCTGCTTGATCTCGACGCCATCGGGATTATTCGAGCCCACCTTGTGCAGCGCCACGATATGCAGGAACACCAGCCCGACCAATACAAACGGGATCAGATAATGAAAGGCATAAAACCGGTTCAGCGTAATATCCGAGATCACATAATCACCGCGAATCCATTGCGATAGCCCGGTGCCGACGATCGGCAGGGTTTCAAACAGGTTGACGATCACTTGCGCGCCCCAGAAAGACATCTGCCCCCACGGCAGCAGATAACCGAAAAAGGCGGTGGCCATCATAGCGAGATAGATCACCATGCCAAAAATCCAGATCAACTCGCGCGGCTCCTTGTATGAGCCGTAGATCAACCCGCGGAACATATGCAGATAAATCACGGCAAAAAACATCGACGCGCCGACCGAATGCATATAGCGCACAAACCACCCGCCCCAGACATCGCGCATAATGTATTCCACCGACGCAAACGCCAGCGTGGCATCGGGTTTGTAATTCATCGCCAACAGCACGCCGGTGACAATCTGCAGCACCAGCACCACCAGTGCCAACGAGCCGAAGAAGTACCAGAAATTGAAGTTTTTCGGCGCATAATATTCGCTGAAGTGCTCTTTGAACACTTTGGTCGCCGGGAAGCGACGGTCCACCCAATCCATGAAGCTCATGCTGCCTCCTTGTCGGAGCCGATCAAAATCACGTCATCGGATACGTATTTATGCGGCGGCACCTCCAGGTTTCGCGGCGCCGGGGCGCCGGCAAAAACCCGGCCCGCCAGATCAAATCGGGAGCCGTGGCAGGCGCACAGGAAGCCGCCGTCCCAGTCGGCCTCCACCGCGGGCAGAAATTTCGGCGAACAACCGAGATGCGTGCAAATCCCCACCAGCACCAGAATGCTTTGTTTGATTGAGCGGTAGGCATTTCTGGCGTACTCCGGCTGCTGTACGGCGGTCGAATCCGGGTCCAACAGACCTTCTCTGCGCGCCGACAGCGCGGCCAGCATCTCCGGCGTGCGATTGATAATCCAGACCGGTTTGCCGCGCCATTCATAGGTCAACTGCTGCCCGGGCTCAATCTTGCTGATATCCACCTCAATCGGCGCCCCGGCCGCTTTTGCCTTCTCGCTGGGGCTCAAACTGCCGGCAAACGGCACCAGCAACCCGACGCCACCCGCCAGCCCCATACCGGTGGTGGCGATGCTGAGTACGCGGCGGCGACGTTGATCCACCGCGGCGTCATCGCTTAGACTGTCAACCATGCTTACCTCGAAAAATAGAATGTCACTTCAGCGCCGGCATCAACTGACCCGGCCCATCCCGTCATCAACCGGCCCTCGCATCACCATGAAAACCCGACTGCCGGAAAAGCCGATTATAACAAAACCAACCGTCAATGCAGCCAGCGGTACGGTAATTTCTGCCCACCGGCCCGGAATCGCTGTATACACGCCCCCATCGCCCCGCATACGGAGCGCTGGGGTTATCGCCCGCTGTAGTTATCGCTCGCTGGGGTTATCGATATATAAGTCAATATTCGGTACAGTAGCCGCTCACCGCAACCTGAAACACACGCGGCAATATCCCAAACCGGCTTCAGGTCGATTATTGCGTCAACATGCAGATTGAAAACACATCCGCCATCGTCACCGGCGCCGCCGGCGGCATCGGCCTGGCCGTCGCCCACGCGCTGGTCGCCAGACAAGTCGGCCAGGTAGCGGTCGTCGATCAGTCCACGCAGTGCCATCAGGCAGCCGAACAACTCAACCGACAAGCCGGCCGCACCGTAGCGCTGGCAATGCAGGGCGACGTTACCCAGGCCGATTTCAGACAGCAGGTCTTTGACCGCATGCAGCAACAGGCGCCGGTACAGATCTGCGTCCCGGCGGCGGGCATATTGCGCGACGCGCTGGCGGCAAAGATCGACCGGCAAACCGGGCGCGCCGAATTGTATTGCGCTGACACCTTTCGCCGCGTGCTGGAAGTCAATCTGCTGCACCCGGTCTACTGGGCGCTGCAAACACTGGCCGGCATAGCCGAACAGCGCCACCGTGCCGGGCGGGAAAAATGGCAGCCCGAGGAAGGCATTCAGGCCTCAATCGTATTGATAGGCTCGGTCTCATGCCGCGGCAATCGCGGACAAGTCTCATATTCCTCGGCCAAAGCCGGGCTGGCCGCCGCCGGCAAAACGCTCAACCTGGAAGGGCTGTACCACGGCGTACAAACCCGCATCATACACCCCGGGTTTGTCGCTACCCCGATGTTCGCACAACTGCCGGCCGATCACTTCGAGCAAAAACTGAAGCCGCTGGTGCCGCTGGGCCGCCTGATACAACCGGCTGAAATTGCCGCCGCGGTGGTCGCCCTGATCGAAAATCCGGTGCTTTCCGGCCCGCTCTGGGCCGATGCCGGGCTCGCCCCGATGGCTTAGACCGCGTCACGCGCATGCCTGAACCCCTCCTCAGCGACCAACAACAGCGGCAGCAACTGGCCCGGCTGAACGGCGCGCACGACCGTTGGCACATCGTTGATGGCCGACTGCAACGCGCGTATCGATTCGACAGTTTCGTGCAGGCGATCGGCTTCATGCTGCAATGCGCGATCGAAGCGGAGAAACTCAACCATCATCCCGATTGGAGCAACTGCTACAAAACCGTCTCGATCGAACTCACCACCCACGATGCCGGCGGCCTGACGCGGCTGGATTTCGAGCTCGCCGCCAAAATGGAAAAGCTGGCGGCGGGCGCGCACTAGCCGCTCCGCCCCCGGTGTCGCCCGCGCCGGCCGCTACGGCCCCATCGCCTGTCGATCCATCCGCATTCGACCGGCAGGCGCTATTCGACCAACTGCACGCCGGCGCCGGCATCATCACCGCCACCCGGCGGCTGGCGCACGAATTGCGCACCGATTTCGACCACCGGCAGCAGCAGCATCGCGTCGCCTGGCCCAGTGCGGATATTTTGCATTACCCGGCCTGGCTAAAGCGCTGCTGGCAATATTTCAGCTCTGCCTCAGCGCAGCCGACGCTGCTCGAAGACGCGCAGGCGCTCAGCCTCTGGCAGCAGATTATTGCGCGCGACATTGCCCGGCAGAGTAGCGACACCGAACCGCTGTGGAACACCTACAGCAGCGCAAAAACCGCCATGCAGGCCTGGCGTCTGCTGCATCTCTGGCAAATCGAGCTGCAACACTGCGCGGCCTCCGAACACGTTGACCACCGGCACTTCCTGCGCTGGGCACGCCGCTTCCGCGCGCACTGCGCCGACCAGCACTGGCTGGACAGCGCACTGCTGGGCGAGCACATCGCGCAGCACATACAGCGCGCCGCCACACTCCGCTGCCTGCAAGCGCCCGGCACACCGCCGCAAACCCGATTTGTCTTTCACGGTTTCGACCGCGTCACGCCCCAGCATCAATCGATAATCGACGCGCTGGCGCGCCACGCCGAGGTGATTCTCAGCCGCCCACCGACGCCAACCGTAGCGCAGGTGCGCGTCGCCTGTTTCGACGATGCGCCGAGTCAGTGGCTGGCGGCGGCCAACTGGGTGCGCGCACAGCAGCAGCAAAACCCGGCCGGCAAACTGGCGATCGTCTGCCCGGATATGCCGCGCTCGCGGCGCGCGATTGTGTATGCCCTGAAACAGACCCTGCAACCGGGCAGCCTGCTGGAACCGGATGCCCGCGCCACCAGCTGGCACGTCTCGCTCGGCGACAACCTGGTCGCCCTGGCGCCGGTGCGCGACGCGCTCGGGTTGCTGGGCGCGCTGCTGGAGCCGCTGGAGGGCGCCCGGCTGAGCGATTTCATTCTCTCACCGTATCTGCACGCAGCGCAGCAGGAACAGGCCGCGCGCAGTCGGCTGGTGTACTGGTGCCAGCGCCATCTGGCGTATCAAATCCGCCTGGACAAGCTGCACAGCATACTGTCCGCCGAGCGCACCGGGCGACCCGATACGCCGCAGCTAACCCGGCTGCTGGGCACACTCGGCGACGCACTCGGCCAGCGCCGCAAAACAGCGGCGTTCTCGCACTGGGCCAACCGCTTCAAGCACTGGCTCGACCGGCTCGGCTGGCCGGGCGAAGCGCCGCCGGACAGCGATACTTTCCCGCTCGTGCAGGCCTTTTACGACCTGCTGTGGAAGCTGGCGGAATTGGACCTGGTCCAGCTGTCGGCAACTGCCGACGAGGCGCTCAATCGGCTGCGCCAACTGGCCGCCGAACAACCGTTTCAGACCGAAGACAAACAGGCGCCGGTGCAGGTTATGGGCGTACTGGAGGCCGCCGGACTGCGCTTCGACGGCATCTGGTTTGGCGATCTGGTGGCCGACTGCTGGCCGCCCCGGGCGCAGCTCAACCCCTTCATCCCGACCCGGCTGCAGCGCGCTGCCGGCCTCCACGAGGCCGATCTCGAGCAGCATTTCCAACTGGCGGAGCAGCGGCAGCACGCCCTGCGCCACGCGTGCGCCGAGCTGGTGCTCAGTCGGACGCGATTTGACGGCGACCTGGCGTGCGAAGACAGCCCGCTGCTGCCGCTCGGCGAGCCGGATGCGAGCGCCGACCTGCCGGTCGCCCGCCACCTGCATCAGCACTATGCCGACACCCGCCCGACGCTGGAATGGATTGCCGATCAACAGGGCCTGGCCGTGAGCGCCGGGCAGCACATCAGCGGCAGCGCCGGGCTGATTCAAGCGCAGGCAACCTGCCCGTGCTATGCCTACGCCACTTATCGGCTGGGCGCCACCGACTTGCAGCCGCGCGCGCCGGGGCTGAACGCCGCCGAGCGCGGCTCACTGCTGCACAAGGCGCTGGAGCTGGCCTGGCTGGACATTCAGGATTCCGACCGTCTGCACCGCCTGGACGAACCGCAACTGCGGCGGTTGTTGCAGCACAGCGCCGAGCAGGCGGCGCGGCGCTACCGTGCCATCAGCGGCTGTGGCGACGGCTTTTTTCAGGTGCAGGAGGCGTGGCTGGTGCGGACGCTGACCGAGTGGTTTGCCGTCGAGCGGCAGCGCTGTGAGCCGTTCACCGTGGTGGCCTGCGAGCAGCTGTATGAGTTGCAACTGGGCGCGCTGCCGCTGCGGCTCAAAGTCGATCGCATCGACCGGTTTGCCGACGGCTCGGTGGGCCTGATCGACTATAAAACCGGGCTGCCGGACAGCGTGTCGAAGTGGTTCGGTGAGCGGCTGGAGGCGCCGCAACTGCCGCTGTACGCGATGACCCAGACGCAGCCGATTGCGCTGATCGCACTGGCGCAGGTCAAGGCCGGCCAATGCCGTTTTATCGGCGTTAGTCAACGCGATCAGCCGTTTGCACTCGATCACAACGGCAAACCGTCACCCTCGGTCGCACCGTCGGCGGCAGACGATGACTGGGCCGGGATGCTGGCCACATGGCGCCGGCAGCTCGAACAGCTGGCGGCCGAATTCAGCGCCGGTGATGCACGGCAGAACCCCACCGGCGCCGGTCGGTGCCGGCCCTGCCGCCTGCCCGGCTTTTGCCGGGCGCAAATCGCCGACCGCCCGGCCCCGTCCACAGAGCGCGACCATGCCGCCGATTGCTGATCAGGCGCAGCGCGCGCGTGCGCTGGCGCCGCAGCACTCGTTTATTGTCCAGGCCCCGGCCGGCTCCGGCAAGACCGAGCTGCTGGTGCGGCGGTTTCTGGTGCTGCTTGGCCACGTCCGGCAGCCGGAAGAAATTCTCGCAATCACGTTCACCCGCAAGGCGGCCGCAGAAATGCGCCGGCGGATCATTGATGCGCTAAAGCAGTGCGCCGACCCCGGCGAGTCGCCGCTGAGCCCGGAATTAGTATCACTGGCCACGGCGGCGCTCGACAACGATACCCGCCACGGCTGGCAATTGCTCCGGCACCACCGGCGGCTGCGCATACAGACGATTGACAGCCTGGGCGCCGAACTGGTACAGCGCATGCCGTGGTCAAGCCGTTTTGGCGCACCGCCGACCATCGTCGAATCACCCGAGCCCCTGTACTTGCAGGCCGCCAGGCTGACGATGCAGCAGTTGGATCAACCCGACAGCGAGTGGGCCGACGCCGGCCGGCGATTGCTGGCGCTGGTGGACGCCAACCTCGCGCGCGCCCACCGGCTGCTGGCGGACATGCTGGCCCGGCGCGACGGCTGGCTGCCGTTTTTACTGCACGGCCACGACCGCCGGAAGCTCGAATCGATGTGGCAGACGATGGTGACCGACCGGCTGCACACCATCGCTGCGGCGCTGCCACCGGCGATCAAATCGGAGCTGACCGAACTGGCCGCCCACTCGGCTGCACAGCGCATCGCCGCCGGCAGGATCTCAGAACACGCCTGCGATCAGATGACGGCGTTCCCGGCGGCCGAACACCGCGCTATCGAGCAATGGCGGGGGCTCGCCGAGCTGGTACTGACGCAAGGCAATCAACTGCGCGGGCAGGTCAATGTACGCAACGGCTTCCCGCCCGGCCAACCCGACGCCAAACGGCGCATGCAGGCACTATTGGCCCAGCTGCAATCCCGACCGGTGACGGTGGCCGGGCTGGCGCAGCTGAGAGTGCTGCCGGACGCGGCGTTCACCGACGACCAGTGGGAGACGCTCGAGGCCCTGATGCTGCTGCTGCCGCTGGCGGTTGCGCAGCTGCGCCTGCTGTTCACCGCCGCCAACCAGGCCGACTATATCGAGCTCGCCCAGCGGGCGGACGCCGCCCTGGGCGACAGCGAGCAGCCGACCGACCTGGCGCTGGTGCTGGATTATCGACTGGCGCATGTGCTGGTGGATGAATTTCAGGATACCTCGGCGGCGCAGATCAGGCTGTTTGAAAAACTCACCGCCGGCTGGCAGGACGGCGACGGGCGCAGTGTGTTTTTGGTCGGCGACCCGATGCAGTCGATTTATCTGTTTCGGCAGGCCCAGGTCAGCCACTTCCTCAGCGTGCAGCGCGACGGGCTGGGCGGCATCGCGCTGGAGCCGCTGGCGCTGACCAGCAATTTTCGCTCGGCGCCGACGCTGGTGGACTGGTTCAACCGGGCATTTGCCGAGATAATGCCGAGTGCCGACGACATCAGCAGCGGCGCGGTGCGCTATTCATCGGCCAGCCCGGTGCTGCCGCCCGGGCCGCAAACCGTGGAGCTGCACAGCCGGTTTAACGACGATGCGGTGCAGCAGGCCGAACAGATTGCCGATTTGGTCGCACAATACGAGCGCACCGCGGCGCCGCACAGCATCGCCGTACTCGGCCGCACGCGCGCCCACCTGCTGCCGGTGGCCGCGCAGTTACAGCAGCGCGGGATTGCCTTTCAGGCGATCGATTTGCAGCCGCTGGCCGACGCCCGGCACATCCGCGACTTGCTGACGCTGACCATGGCCTTATTGCAGCCGGCCGACCGTAGCGCCTGGCTTGGCCTGCTGCGCGCGCCCTGGTGCGGCATGACGCTGGCCGATATTACCCGGCTGGCCGCCGCCGACCAGCGCAACATAACCGAGCTGTGGCACGACCCGGCGCGGCTGGCCGACTTGTCGAGCGACGGCCGGCAGCGATTGCTGCGGCTACAGCAGGCCATGCAGCCGGCGCTGGCACGCCACCGGCGCATCGACCTGCGCAGCAACGTCGAGGCCGCCTGGCTGATGCTCGGCGGGGCGGCGCCGCTGCAGGAAAACCAGCTGACCGACTGCCGCTGCTACCTCGAGCTGCTGACCGATATGGACGATCGGCAGCTCGACATCACCGCCGACAGCCTGAATGAGGCGCTGCAAAAGCTCTGGGCACAGCCGAATCTGAGCGCCCGGATTCGCCTGCTGACGATACACGGCGCCAAAGGGCTGGAATTTGACGTCGTTATCCTGCCGCAGTTGGAGCGCAGCAGCGGCCGCTCGGAGGCGCCGCTGCTGCGCTGGACGCGGCTGCCGCCGCTGACCCACGGCACCGACGGCGCGCACACACCCGCTCACGGCGACCCGTTTTACGACACCCGGCAACTGCTGCTGGTCGCACCGCTGTTCTCCAGCGACCAGCGCGACGATCGATTCTACCGCTGTCTGGCGCAGCTCGACCGCGCACAGCAGCAGAACGAGCTGGGCCGCTTGCTGTACGTTGCCTGCACGCGGGCAAAAAAACACCTGCACCTGTTTGCCGGCTTCAAAACCGACCACCGGGACGAGCTCAAGCCGCCGCCCCAGAACACCTTGCTGGAACTGCTCTGGCGCTGGCCGGAGCTGGCCGCACAGGCAGAAGCGCAGTATGCGGCGGCGAGCGCACCCCAGCCGGCGCGGCCAGCGGCCGACCCGGCCGACCAGCCGCTCACCATTCCCCGGCTGCCGCTGCACTGGCAGCCGCCGGCGCTGCCGTCGGCGCTGGCATGGCAACCGGGCCGAACGGCGATTGACGAGCGGGTCGAGTTTTCCTGGGCCGGCGAAGCCGCCCGCCGGGTTGGCACCCTGCTGCATACCGAGTTCCAACAGATCGATGCCGTCGGCTGGACGCACTGGCGCAGCCAGCCGATCGACGCCCGGCGCCAACACGCCTGGGCCGGCCAACTGAGCGGCCTGGAGGCGCAGCAGCGTACCCGGGCGCTCGAACAGCTGCAAACGGCGCTGGCAAACACCCGGCAGGATGCGCGCGCCGAATGGATTTTCTCCCCCGCGCAGCAGCGGATTAAAACCGAATGGCCGATCACGGCGGTACTCGCCGGCCGGGTTGTCCATCTGGTCATCGACCGCAGCTTCATCGATCAACAGCAGCAATGCTGGATTATCGATTTCAAATTCAGCCGCCACGACGGCAAGGATACGGCGCAGTTTCTCGACCGTGAGCAGCAGCGCTACGCCGAAAAAATGGCGCAGTATGCCCGTGCCGTCGCCGCACTGGAGCAGCGCCCGCTCAGCCAAATCCGCCTGGGGTTGTATTTTCCACTGCTCAACGGCTGGCGTGCCTGGTCGGCCGACCCAGGCGACACCGACGCGCCAGAACCGCCCGACCAGCGCTGACCCGACCGCGCCGGGCGCCTACTGCGCCGGCGCTTGAAAGTGAAATTCCGCCTGCTGCGGCGGCAGTGGCGGCTGTCCGAGGATAAAGTCGGCGGCGCGCTCGGCGATCATCTGGGTCGGCGCGTTGAGATTGCCGCTGACAATGTTCGGCATCACCGACGCATCGACCACATACAGGCCGTCCACGCCGTGCACCCGCAGCTGTTCATCCACCACCGCAGCGGCATCCGAGCCCATGCGGCAGGTGCCGCAGGGGTGAAAATCGGTAGACGCCGACGCCCGCACATAGGCCTCAACCTCGCTGCGCGAGCCGACCTCGGGAGCCGGATGAATGCGCGCACCGCGAAATTCATCGAACGCCGGCTGGGTCAGCAGCGTCTGCATGGCCGCATGCGCCTCGATCAATTCCTGCACATCGGCGGGCGCTGACAGATAGTTAAACCGCGCCAGCGGCCGGTCGGCCGGGTGATTGGAGCGCAGCTCAACCTGTCCGCGGCTGTGCGGCCGGAGTTGATCGACAGTGAGCTGATACCCCTGAAACAGCCGTATGCGCCGGCCCTGATACACATGGTACACCGGCGCGAAATGGTATTGCAGATTCGGGCGGGTATGCTGCCGATTGCCGTAGACCAGGCCGCCCATCTCCCAGATATTCGAGGCCGCCACGCCATCCCGTCTGAGCAGCCAGCGCGCGCCGACCCGCAATTGGTGCAGCGGGCGGGCGAGATAATCCAGCGTCACCGGGCGGCGACAATGAAATGCCGTATCGATCGACAGATGATCCTGCAAATTCTGCCCGACCCCGGGCAAATCCAATTGCAGCGGGAGGCCATGCCGGCGCAACTGCCCGGCCGGCCCGATACCCGACAACATCAGCAACTGCGGCGATTTGATCGCCCCGCAGGCCACAATCACCGCCCGCCCGGCGCGCACCGTCCGACTGGCGCCGCGACACTGATAGCGCACCCCGACCGCCCGTCCGCGCTCGAACACAATGCGCTCGACCAGTGCGTTGGTTTGCAGCGACAGATTGGGCCGCCGGAGCGCCGGTTTCAGGTGGGCAACCGCGGCGCTGCTGCGCCGACCATTGCGGGTAGTGCTATCCAGCCGCGCCACCCCCTCCGGCCGATAGCCGTTCAGGTCGTCCGAGTTGCCCTGACCGGATTGCAGCCCGGCCTGCATCAGCGCATCAAACAGCGGGTTTTGCAGGCGTCCGCGGGTGACCCCGAGCGGGCCGCTGCCGCCGCGCCACTGATTTTCGCCCCGGTCGGACGACTCGCAGCGCTTGAAATATGGCAGGCAACGCGCGAAGCGCCACGCGGGCAGCGCAAATTCATCCGCCCATTGATCATAGTCCGCCGGATGGCCGCGCATATACACCATCGAGTTGATCGAGGACGAACCGCCGATCACCTTGCCGCGCGGCAGCTCGATGGTGCGCCGGTCGCAGTGCGGCTCCACCTCGCTCGCAGCCCCGTCCGGATCACTCGACAGCACGGTGTAGCGGAACACCAGGTTGGCGCTGGCGGTACCGCTGGTGTAGGTCGCCTCGGGGCTGTTCGTGCCCACTATCAGGGTTATCTGCGGGGTGCCGCCGGTGTCGTCCACTGTGACCGTCTCGCTGAAGGTCACGGTCACATCAATCGCCTCACCGATGGCATAGGGGCCGGTACTGGTAATCGTCAGGCTGTCCACCAGCGGCACCACCTCAACGGCGACGTCAAAGGTCACACTGGTCGGGGTCGGGCGGGTGGCGACGCCCCTGTGTAATTTTTACCACAAAAATTATTTCCCCCGCGATTTTTCTAATAATTGGCGAATGATATGCTACACTAAAATCGCAAAATAGGAGATGATATTGGCATGCCGAATTCCGGCTCTATTGAATGTGGCGTGGATTCCGAATACGGAATGTTGCGCGACGTTCTGCTCGGACGCCCCGATTATTATCGGTGGGTGGAGGCGGGGCCGATAATCCGGCGCACGATGGAAAACGCCGAAAAAACCGGCGTCAAATTTGACCATGCGCTTGCCATGGCGCAACATAAAGAAATGGTCGCCATTTATGAATCCGCCGGGGTTGCTTGTCATTTTTTGGACGCGGACGAGGTTTTGCACCGCAATTTCTTTGCCCGCGATTCCAGCGTGATGACGCCGTGGGGGCCTATTATTTCCCATATGCAACTCAAATGCCGCCGCGCCGATTATGCGACGGCGGTCGATTTTTATCAGCGCGCCGGCATACCCATTTGGCATTTTGCCACCGCCGGATATTTTGAAGGCGGCGATTTGGTCATCGTTGAACCCGGCGCCGCATTGGTTGGATATGGCGGGACGCGCAGCGAGCGCGAAGGCGCGCAACAAGTCGCGGAGTGGTTTCGCGGACAGGGGTGGGAGGCGGAAATTGTGCCGATTCCGTCCGATTTTGTCCATTTGGACGCGCTGTTGGTTCCCGCCGCGCCCAAACTTGCGGTGGCTTGCGAGGATGTGCTGGAAAATTGGGTGTTGGACTGGTTGCGCGCGCGGAAGTTTCAATTGATTGATGTTCCTTATCGGCATGCGAAGGATTTGGGCGTCAATTTGGTGTCTCTCGGCGACGGGCGCGTGTTGTCCATGAAAGGCGAGTCGGATGTTAATGCTCAGTTGCGCGCGCAGGGGATGGAGGTGTTCGAACCCGACATGTCCATGTTTACGCTTGGCGGCGGCGGCGTGCATTGCCTGTGTCAGGCGTTGCGCCGCGACCCCGCATAATTTTTATTCACTTCATATTTCCAAGGAGAAAATCATGAAACACACTAAAAAAACTCTTATCTTATGCGCGACGATGCTGGCTGTCGCCGTGTCGGCGCGCGCCGCCGACATTGTCGTTGGCGTTCCCAACTGGACGTCGGTGCAAGTTACCGGGCAACTGCTCAAGGTTTTATTGGAAGACAATCTTGGGCTGGAGGTGGAAACGCAGACCGGCAACAACTCGGTTATTTTCGAGGCGATGGAGCGCGGTTCCATGCATGTCCACCCGGAAGTGTGGCTGCCCAACCAGCAAAATCTGCACGACCAATATGTCAACCAAAAGGGCGCGGTCGCCATGAATCCGAATTCAGTGGCGTCCGTGCAGGCGATGTGCGTGACAAAATACACGTCGGACAAATACGGCATCAAGTCCATTTATGATCTGACCGACCCCGACAACGCGGCGTTGTTTGACACGAACGGCGACGGGTTGGGCGAGATGTGGATAGGGCCGAAGGGCTGGGCGTCCACGGAAATCGGGAAGATTCGCGCCAAAAGTTACGGCTATGCGGACACCTTTGAGTTGTTGGAAGTGGACGAATCGCTGGGCAATGCCGCGCTGGCCGAAGCCGTCAAGCAGGAAAAACCTTATGTGTTTTATTGCTATACGCCGCACTCCATGTTCACGCTTTATGATTTGGTGGTTTTAGAAGAGCCGCCGTATAACAAGGCGGGGTGGAAAGTCGTTACGCAACAAGAAGACCCGGATTGGCTGGAAAAATCCAATGTGGAAATGGCGTATCCGCCGACCGACCTCAACATTCATTTTGCAAAATCGCTGGAAGAAACGCATCCCGACGCGGCGGTTTTTCTCTCCAACATCAAGTTGGACGCCGATGCGGTGTCGGCGATGATGTATGAAGTGGACGAAAAGGGACGGGACCCGCTGGAAGTGGCGAGGGAATGGGCGGCGAATAACAGCGCGCGCGTGGAATCCTGGCTCGGCAACTAACTTATACGGATTTGCCGGCGACGGGGGCGGCGCTTGACTGATGGACGGGATGAAAACGCCTGCCTCATCCGGTTCTGAAAGTGCCGTCGTCCTTCGCAATGTCTGGAAGATATTCGGCGACGCCAACGGCGAGGCGCTGGCGGCGGCGAAAAATTCCGGATACGGAAAAACCGAACTGCTCGCCCAGTTTAATTGTATTTTAGGCATGGCGGATGTTTCGCTGGAAATTTTTCCCGGCGAGATATTTTGCGTGATGGGGCTTTCCGGCAGCGGCAAGTCCACTTTGGTGCGCCACTTAAACCGGCTGTTAGAACCGACCGCCGGTGAAGTGATTATCCTCGGGCGCAATATCATGGAAATTTCCAACAACGAATTGCGCGACTTGCGCGCCCGCCGGATTGGCATGGTGTTTCAGCATATGGCGTTGTTTCCGCATCGTCCCGTGCGCGAGAACGTCGGGTTTCCGCTGGAAGTGCAGGGGGAATCAAAAGCGCGGCGGCGAAAAATCGCACAAAACGCGCTGTCCATGGTTAATTTGGACGGGTTTGAGGACCGCATGCCGCATGAGTTGTCCGGCGGTATGCGACAACGCGTCGGTTTGGCGCGCGCCTTGGCGTCCGACCCCGAACTTTTGTTAATGGACGAGCCGTTTAGCGCGCTGGACCCGCTCATTCGCAGGCAGTTGCAGGGGTTGTTTTTGGATATTTCCCGCCGCCTGAAAAAAACGACCGTCTTTATCACGCACGATTTGGAGGAGGCGGCGCATTTGGGGGACCGAATTGCGATTATGAAAGACGGGCGTGTTGTGCAAATCGGCGCGCCGGAAGACATTATTATGAATCCGCAAGACGAGTATGTCGCGGAGTTTGTGCGCGACATATCCAAACTGAAAATCGCCCGCGCCCGCACCGTGATGTGCGCCATTGAAGAATGGCGCGACGGCGTTCCCGCGGACGCCCCGCGCGTTGATGGCGGGATGAATTTAAGCGAACTGATTGGGTTGATTCACCTGCGCGACTCGCCGGTGATTGTCACCGATTCCGGACGCGATGTCGGCGTTATTAACGGGGATATTTTATTGCGCTTTATGAAAACGGAGGCGGAATGAACGCGCAAAACGACGACACAAAACGCTCCGCCGACGCCGACTTGGTGCTTGAATTCGCCGGGCCGCGCGGTAATTATTACGCGCGCGTCTTCGCAAAAATTCAAAGCGACGCGGCGCGATTTGTGTTTAATCCGGCGGCGGCGTTGTTGGGGCCTTTGTGGTCGGGCGGGCGTGGCTTGTGGGAATTTTTCTGGCTGTCGCTTTTTTTGGAGACCTTCGCGCTGGTGCAGTTTGGGCGCGGTCTGTGGGGGGATTTGGGAAGCGCGCAGATGGAGCGGGCGCGGCGGCTGGCGGAAAAATCTGGGGAAATGTTGGAAAAAGCCCAAACCGCGGCCGCCGCCGGAAGCGACAACGCGGAGAATCTCATGCGCAACGCCGCCAACTTGCAACGCGCGTCCGACAAGGCGGAACAAGCCGCGCACGCCGCGAATACGGGTTCGCTGTCGTTGGTTATTTTTGGCGCGGCGGCGTTTGTTTTGTTGCGGTTGGCGCAGGGTTTTTTGGCGAACACTTCCTACGAACAACAATACGCCCGCTGGCGCACGGACAAAAGCATCGGCGGCGGCATTCGCGCGTCCAACGCCGCTTTTGCGACGTTTATTGTCGCCGCCGTTTTGCCGCCAACTCTTTATCGTTTTACCGCGTCTCATCCCGCCGCGTTTTTAACCACCTTTCCGCAAAGCAAAGAAGCGTACGCAAAAATCGCCGTCTGGCTGGACAACGGTTTTGACACGATTGCCGACAAAGGCGCGGGATTTTTTAACGGGTTGACGGCCGGCATTCGTTTTTTATTGGACGGCTTGGAACTCATTTTGGCGGGGACGCCATGGCCCACGACGTTTTTGGTGATTGTCGCCGTTTCGTGGCGCATTGCCGGCGCGCGCGTCGCCATCTTTACCGCGGCGGCGCTTTCCTATTTGGGTGTTCTCGGATTTTGGGAAAAAAGCATGGTTACCGTGGCGTTGTTGGGCGCGGCGGCGATTCTTTGTATTTTGATTGGCGTTCCGGTCGGCGTGTGGTGCGGAAAAAAAGACCGCGCCTATTCCGCCATTCGCCCGGTGTTGGATTTTATGCAGACGATGCCGGCGTTTGTTTATTTGATTCCGGTTATTGCGTTTTTTGGCACCGGCAAACCGCCGGGGATTATTGCGACAATTATTTTCGGTTTGCCGCCCGTCGCCCGGTTGACCGCGCTGGGTATTCGGCAAGTGCCGGAAGATGTGAAAGAAGCGGCGGTCGCGTTTGGCTGCACAAAACGAAAACTGTTGTGGGATGTGGAATTGCCGCTGGCGCTGCCGAGCATTATGGCGGGCATTAATCAGACGATACTGATGTGCCTGTCCATGGTGGTCATCGCGTCATTGATTGGCGCCAAAGGGTTGGGGGAGGATGTGTTGGTCGCCTTACAATATGCGGCGAAAGGCCAGGGACTTTTGGCGGGGTTTGCAATTTTGTTTTGTGCGATGGTGATTGACCGCATCGTGCAAGGGCGGTTTAAGAGCGGCGAGCGAAACTAAGCCCGGCATGGGGAAGAGAATTTCAACAAGAATTTTCAGCGATGATTTTCAACAATGGCGCGGCAAAAAAATAACGACATAAAACGCGACGAGCGCGCCGTCATGGAAGGATTGTATTGGTGGGGCGTGCCGACGTTGTTGCGTTGTCCGCATAACGCCGACCCGGCGGCGTCCGATATTGCGCTGGTCGGCGTGCCGCACAGCACCGGCAACGGCACAACCGAACGGGACCAACATCTGGGCCCCCGCGCCGTGCGCCATGTGTCCGCCATCGCCCGCCGCGCGCATTTGGCGTTCGGTTTTTCGCCGTGGGAATGCTGCCGCATATGCGATGTGGGGGATGTGCCGTTGCCGGAAGGCAATGACAACGAAGCGTCCATTGCGCGCATTGTCGATTTTTACGCCGCCGTTGCCGCCGCTCACCATTCCCCGGCTGCCGCTGCACTGGCTGCCGCCGGCGCTGGCATGGCAGCCGGGCCGAACGGCGATTGACGAGCGGGTCGAGTTTTCCTGGGCCGGCGAAGCCGCCCGCCGGGTTGGCACCCTGCTGCATACCGAGTTCCAACAGATCGATGCCGTCGGCTGGACGCACTGGCGCAGCCAGCCGATCGACGCCCGGCGCCAACACGCCTGGGCCGGCCAACTGAGCGGCCTGGAGGCGCAGCAGCGTACCCGGGCGCTCGAACAGCTGCAAACGGCGCTGGCAAACACCCGGCAGGATGCGCGCGCCGAATGGATTTTCTCCCCCGCGCAGCAGCGGATTAAAACCGAATGGCCGATCACGGCGGTACTCGCCGGCCGGGTTGTCCATCTGGTCATCGACCGCAGCTTCATCGATCAACAGCAGCAATGCTGGATTATCGATTTCAAATTCAGCCGCCACGACGGCAAGGATACGGCGCAGTTTCTCGACCGTGAGCAGCAGCGCTACGCCGAAAAAATGGCGCAGTATGCCCGTGCCGTCGCCGCACTGGAGCAGCGCCCGCTCAGCCAAATCCGCCTGGGGTTGTATTTTCCACTGCTCAACGGCTGGCGTGCCTGGCCGGCCGACCCAGGCGGTGCCGACGCGCCAGAACCGCCCGACCAGCGCTGACCCGACCGCGCCGGGCGCCTACTGCGCCGGCGCTTGAAAGTGAAATTCCGCCTGCTGCGGCGGCAGTTGCGGCTGTCCGAGGATAAAGTCGGCGGCGCGCTCGGCGATCATCTGGGTCGGCGCGTTGAGATTGCCGCTGACAATGTTCGGCATCACCGACGCATCAACCACATACAGGCCGTCCACGCCGTGCACCCGCAGCTGTTCATCCACTACCGCAGCGGCATCCGAGCCCATGCGGCAGGTGCCGCAGGGGTGAAAATCGGTAGACGCCGACGCCCGCACATACGCCTCAACCTCGCTGCGCGAGCCGACCTCGGGAGCCGGATGAATGCGCGCACCGCGAAATTCATCGAACGCCGGCTGGGTCAGCAGCGTCTGCATGGCCGCATGCGCCTCGATCAATTCCTGCACATCGGCGGGCGCTGACAGATAGTTAAACCGCGCCAGCGGCCGGTCGGCCGGGTGATTGGAGCGCAGCTCGACCTGTCCGCGGCTGTGCGGCCGGAGTTGATCGACAGTGAGCTGATACCCCTGAAACAGCCGTATGCGCCGGCCCTGATACACATGGTACACCGGCGCGAAATGGTATTGCAGATTCGGGCGGGTGTGCTGTCGATTGCCGTAGACCAGGCCGCCCATCTCCCAGATATTCGAGGCCGCCACGCCATCCCGTCTGAGCAGCCAGCGCGCGCCGACCCGCAATTGGTGCAGCGGGCGGGCGAGATAATCCAGCGTCACCGGGCGGCGGCAATGAAATGCCGTATCGATCGACAGATGATCCTGCAAATTCTGCCCGACCCCGGGCAAATCCAATTGCAGCGGGAGGCCATGCCGACGCAACTGCCCGGCCGGCCCGATACCCGACAACATCAGCAACTGCGGCGATTTGATCGCCCCGCAGGCCACAATCACCGCCCGCCCGGCGCGCACCGTCCGACTGGTGCCGCGACACTGATAGCGCACCCCGACCGCCCGCCCGTGCTCGAACACAATGCGCTCGACCAGTGCGTTGGTTTGCAGCGACAGATTGGGCCGCCGGAGCGCCGGTTTCAGGTGGGCGACCGCGGCGCTGCTGCGCCGGCCATTGCGGGTAGTGCTATCCAGCCGCGCCACCCCCTCCGGCCGATAGCCGTTCAGGTCGTCCGAGTTGCCCTGACCGGATTGCAGCCCGGCCTGCATCAGCGCATCAAACAGCGGGTTTTGCAGGCGTCCGCGGGTGACCCCGAGCGGGCCGCTGCCGCCGCGCCACTGATTTTCGCCCCGGTCGGACGACTCGCAGCGCTTGAAATATGGCAGGCAGCGCGCGAAGCGCCACGCGGGCAGCGCAAATTCATCCGCCCATTGATCATAGTCCGCCGGATGGCCGCGCATATACACCATCGAGTTGATCGAGGACGAACCGCCGATCACCTTGCCGCGCGGCAGCTCGATGGTGCGCCGGTCGCAGTGCGGCTCCACCTCGCTCGCATAATTCCAGTTGATGGACGGATCCTTGTAAACCCGATGCACCCCCGCCGGGATATGAATCAGCAGCTTGTGATCCATCGGCCCGGCCTCCAGCACGGCCACCGTGTAGCGGCCTGATGCGGATAACCGGTTGGACAAAACACAACCGGCCGAGCCGGCGCCGAGGATAACGTAATCGTATTCCGGTTTGTTTAGCATCGGCTTTGGTCGGCGTTGATAGTGGGGTGCAGGCGCTTGAAAAAGACCTGCAACGGGGTACCCCGTTCTATTACCTGGCTGGAATCACAGGATAATTTCTTGTGTTTTGATTAAAAAATAATTTATTAAACTACTTTCAATTGATATAAAAGAAAATTATAACAAAAACCAATTGCCCAATCGAGATACAATTGATTTAAGCGGATAATGACGAGTATAAGCCATGAAATTCCTGACAGCCCACTTAAAAGAAGTTGATGAAGGCTATTTTGAGCACCTGTGGACAGCCGCCGGTTTTGGCCTGCAGATGGTTATCGCCGGTCTGGCCTGCCTGCTGCACGCCCTGCTGCCGTTCGTCTGCGAAAAAACCGGCAGCCGGGCCATCAACCAGCTGTACGATAAAATGGTCACGCAGCGAGTCGCAGCCCGGCCAGCCAACCCGGGCGCAAGCCGGCTGGCAACCGATACCGACCCCTGAGCCGACCAACGGCTTCGCCGGCGCCGATACGCCGCGCTGACCCGCGGCAAACACCCCTGCCCCAGCAAAAATGCGCCGCTCATACACCTCCACCGCGCACTTGTTGATCGGGCTGGTAATGAGTCCGTTTCTGCTGGTGAACATCTACAGCGGCTTCAACAGCACGGAAAACCTGACCGCCAAATGGCAGCTGGCACAACTGGCCAAACGCGCGAAAACCTGGCCGACCACCCAGGGGGTGATCAAGCAGGCCGGGGTCACCCTGGCCCACAAAACAGGGCGCCTCTTTGTCCGCACCGCCCACCGGCCGGACATCCGCTACGAATATACCGTTGACGACCAGCGCTACACCAGCAATTACCCGTGGTTTGGCAGTGAATACACCTATCCAATCCGACACACGGCCAGTTGGCGAGGGTCGCTGTCGTCCGGCCGCAACGGTCTGTTGCTGGCGCAGCACATCGCAGACAGCTACCACCCCGGCAAGGCGGTCACCGTTTATTATGACCCCGACCGGCCGAGCCGCGCGATCATCGAGCAGGACAGCCCGGGCGGGTTTCTGTTCATCTTTTTTGCCACTATCGGCATATCGGTCGTGCTCGGGATCTGGTTTATCTGGTGCCTGCGCACCCTGCTGGGACGGTTCTTTGGCCATTGACCGCCCGCCACGCGCCGGCCCCCAACCGGACCCGGGCAACGGGCATTCAATTCGCCGCACAGCAGTCGGTCTGCTGGCCGGCATCGTGCTCGGCTTGCCGCCGAGCCTGGCCGCCGTGCAACCGCGCCTCGAGGTGCTCGAACTGGTCGGCCAATCCCAGCCGGCCATCGAGGCCCGGCTCGGCGCTCCGGAACGCTGCCGGCAAACCTATCACGGCGTCGCCTGTGAATACGCCGCGCAGCAAATCGATATCACCTATATCGACGGCAAAGCCGATTGGATTCTGGTAAGCGGGCTGCAGCAGGTCGCGTTCGACCACCGCGCACTCGAGCACATCGGCCTGCAACCGGCCCCGCCGCTGGTCCGCAACCCGTTCAGAATGCACTGGCAATCGCATCAGGGTCTGGCCGTGGTGTCGGTTTATGCCCGTGGCGCCTACGTCGACTTCATCCACGTTCAGGCGTATACCCCGCAATGAAACCGGGCGCAATGAAACCGGGCGCAATGAAACCGGGCACAATCAAGCCGGGCGCAATCAGGCCGGGCCGCAGCGACCGGCCCGGCACCGATTTTTGCCCGCAGCCCGAGCGCCCGAACCGGCGGATAGATGCAGACAAAACACCCTCGACCGGACAGTCTGGCGGCAGCATAACGGCCTCCCCGAGCCGCAAACATTACCGCAGCCCGAGCACATAGTGACCCCACCCCCCGGCAACCGGCCGCGGGCGACGGTCGTCGTGCGGCTGGCGGCGCTGCACATCGGCATCATTGCGCTGGCGAACTACACGGTGCAATTCACCGCCACCGTATTCGGTCAGCCGTTCACGTGGGCCATGTTCATCTTTCCGCTGGCGATTCTGGCCACCGACCTGACCGTCCGACTGTCCGGCCAACACACCGCACGCACCATCATCGGCCTGGCCTACCTGCCGGCAATTGCCATCAGCGCCTGGCTGGCGGACTGGCGCATCGGGCTGGCCAGCGGCACCGCCTACCTGCTCGGCCAACTGCTGGATATATCGGTATTTCAAGCGCTGCGTGAGCGCAGCCGCCGCTGGTGGGTTGCGCCCGGCGTATCGACGTTCTGCAGCAACATTACCGACACCGGTATTTTCTACACCGCCGCCTTTTATCGCTCCGGCGACCCGTATATGGCGGCCAACTGGCCGGCGATTGCCGGCTTTGATATGCTGTTCAAGATCATCATCTCCACGGCCTTCTTTCTGCCCGCCTACGGGCTGCTGCTCGGTTATCTGCAGCAGCGGCTGCACCCCTCCTCCGCCACCGCCTGAGCAGCCGCGCCGGCATCACCCGGCCGGTCGCGGACACCCCCACTGCGGTTCTGTCTTTTTCTTTTTTTTTTATAGCGCTCGATTGCGTATAATACGCGCCTGACGCCGGCGGCACATCGTCGGCGCGGCCGGCGCGGCGCAAGCCCCATCCTTACCCGGCGATACCTGCATGACCCACAGCCATTCGACCCCCGACACCCCATCCACGACCGAGCGCGCCGGCGCCCGGACGCCGGTACCGATCGGCAGCAGCGTTCACGGATGGAACTAGCCGACCTGCTCGCCGGGTTGAACCCGGCCCAGCGTGAGGCGGTGACGGCGACGCCGGGGCCGCTGCTGGTGCTGGCCGGCGCCGGCAGCGGCAAGACGCGGGTGCTGACCAGCCGGGTTGCCTGGCTGATCGACCAACTGCGGGTGCACCCGGCGGCGGTGCTGGCGGTGACGTTTACCAACAAGGCGGCACGCGAGATGCGCGGGCGGATTGAAACGCTGCTGCAAATGCCTTGCGGCGGCCTCTGGCTCGGCACTTTCCACGGCCTGTGCCACCGGCTGCTGCGGCAACATTTCGAGGCCGCCGGGCTGCCGCAAAACTTCGAGATTATGGATAGCGATGATCAGTATCGGCTGCTGCGGGCGGTGCTGCGCGAGCTGCAACTGGATGAGGCGCGCTGGCCACCGCGGCAGATGCAATGGACGATTAACCAGTACAAAGAAGCCGGCCTGCGGGCGCACCAGGTGGCCGTCGGCCAGGATGCACACAGCCCGACGCTACAGCGCATCTATGCCGAGTATGAGGCGCGCTGCCAGCGTTCCGGCGCGGTCGATTTTGCCGAACTGCTGCTGCGCGGGCTGGAGCTGCTGCGCAAAAACCAGCCGCTGCGCACGCATTATCAGGCCCGCTTCGAGCATATTCTGGTGGATGAGTTTCAGGACACCAACCTGCTGCAATACCAGTGGCTGAAGCTGCTGTGCGCCGGGCATCAGCGGTTGTTTGCGGTCGGCGACGACGATCAGTCGATTTACGGCTGGCGCGGCGCCAAGGTCGAAAACCTGCTCAGTTTTGAACGCGATTTCCCGGCCGCCGGGGTCGTGCGGCTGGAGCAGAATTACCGTTCGAGCGGGCACATTCTGCAGGCGGCAAACGCGATCATCGCGCACAACCGGCAGCGCATGGGGAAAAATCTGTGGACCGAGGCCGGCGACGGGGCGCCGATTCGGGTGTATGCGGCCAGCAACGAGATCGACGAGGCGAAATTTGTCGTCGAGCAGGTTCAAACCTGGCTTGAGCAGGCCGGGCGACAGCGCGCCCACGTTGCCATCCTGTACCGCTCCAACGCGCAGTCGCGGGTATTCGAAGGCCAGCTGGCGGCGGCGCGCATGCCGTATCGCGTATACGGCGGGCTGCGCTTTTTTGAACGCGCCGAGATCAAGCACGCCCTCGCCTACCTGCGGCTGCTGAACAATCGACACGCCGATCAGGCCTTCGAGCGGGTGGTCAACCTGCCGACGCGCGGCATCGGCAGCAAAACACTGGAAACGGTGCGCGAACTGGCTCGCAGCGAGCGGGTTTCCCTGTGGCAGGCGGCAACCCAATGCCTCGACAGCGATGTACTGGGCGGGCGGGCGACGGCGCTGAGCGGATTTTTGCAGTTGATCGAGCGGCTGGCGGCCGATTGCCACGCGCTCGAGCTGGCCGACATCGTCGATCAGATGCTGCAGCACAGCGGGCTGCTGGCCTGTTTCAAAGACGGCAACAGCGAGCGCGCGCAAACGCAGGTGGAAAACCTCGAGGAATTGATCAACGCGGCGCGGCAGTTCGACCCGGATGACGTCATCATCGAGGCGGACGCCAATGCGACCGCGGCCGACACCCCGCTGTCGCTGTTTCTCACCCATGCCGCCCTGGAGGCCGGCGAGGGTCAGGCCGAAGAGTGGCAGGATTGCGTGCAGTTGATGAGCCTGCACTCGGCCAAAGGATTGGAGTTTCCGCTGGTGTTTTTGTGCGGCATGGAAGAGGGCTTATTCCCGCATCAACGCGCGCTGGAAGAAGCCGGCCAACTGCAAGAGGAGCGCCGGCTGTGCTACGTCGGCATGACCCGAGCGATGCAGCAGTTGGTATTGTGTCATGCCGAGATACGCCGCCTGTACGGGCGCGAGCATTACGCCCGGCCGTCGCGCTTCCTGGCGGAGATTCCGCCGGAAACCGTCACCGAAGTGCGCTCGCACTCCTTCCGGCCAGCGCACCGCCACAACGGCGCGTCGATACGCCCGGTGCACCGCTACCGCCGAACGACGGGCACCGTCCCGGCTGCTCAGCCGGACGCAGAATTGCCGGCCGAGCTGCGCCCCGGCGGACAGGTACGGCACAAGAAATTCGGCGACGGTGTGGTCGTCGGGCTCGAAGGCCGTGGCCAGCATACCCGGGTGCAGGTGAATTTCGAGCGCGTCGGCGTGAAATGGCTGGTGGCGTCATACGCCAACCTGGAGGCGGTGTGAGCGGCGACGGGCGCCACTAACCGTAACGCGATTCTTATGTTGCCGCTGGCGGCAGCCGGGTAAGGGGCGGTCATCGCTGGCCGTCATTGTCCCCACTTCCCGGCGTCAGGGAGCTGGAAGGTCTCGCAGTGTCATGCCACTGCCGGTGTGATTGAACCCGCCGGGTGATGAATGATTGCGCCGCATCACCCCCGGTTGGCGGTGCGCGGTGCGTGGCGAATCAGGAGGATTTCGGCCGGTGCATTTCGCCGAGGTCTTCCACCACCGGCGATTTCTTGCCGAACGCCCACTCCCGTAAGCGCTGTTTGATCTTTCGTTCCGACTGAAAATTGGCCATGTAATGCCAGATCTGGCTTTCGTTAGGCCGGCTGATCGGATTATTGGCTTTTCGGGGTGGGCAAGGGTGGGATACAGGCTATCCGACTGCCGACTACCAGTCCCACTTCCACCGCAGCTGGATGTTGTGCTCGGCCTCGGCATTCGCGCCCGCGCGGCGGCCGCCTTCCAGCTCCATCTGCACGCCGCGCCCAAACTCAAACCGCACGCCCAGTCGCTGCGTATGGCCGCCGCCGCCCAGCAGCGACGCGCCCAGATACGGCCGCACCGTCCCGCCCAGTGCCCACACTCCATAGCCCACCTCGCCGTCCATCCGCATGTCCGCCGACCCCGACTGACCGGCACTCGACAGCGCCGACGCACCGTTAGACCACAGCCGCTCAATGCTGCTGCCGTCGCGTCCGTAGCTCGGCGACAGACTGAGCGACAACCCGCGACCGTCCGACTTCGATTCCACGCGCAACGTCCCGCTCAATCCCCAGTCGCTATACTCCGCCAGCGTCAGCACCCGACCCCTGCCCGACAGCGTCAGACCCCGCTTCGCATCGCGCCACTCCACGTTGCCGCCCAGCTCAATCCCCTGCCCGCTCTGACCGTCGCCGCCGTCATGCCGCACGCCCAGCTCCAAACCGCTGCGCAGGTTGTTACCCGACGCCGTACTGCGGGTATGGCTCGCCTCCAGCACCAGGCGCGCTCGCTGGCTGCTCAAATCATTAAAGCCGCCGCCGTTGCGATCAAAATCAAGCTGCCATACCGACACCTCACCGCGCAGCCGCAGCTCGCTGCGACCACCCGCGATCAATTCATCCGACGCATACAAGCGGCCGTTCGCGCCCACACTCACCGCGCTGTACTCCAGATCGCTGCTGCGCTGACTGGCACTGTCCACCAACTCGACCTCACCTGCGCCGTAGCCGATACTCGCCCATACATCCAGATCATCCGACACCGACCAGCCAATGTATGGGTGCACGCCGGTGAGATTCACATCGTACTTGCCGTCGTCGTCCGTGGGACTATCCGCATCGTCATAGTCAAACTCGCCCTTGAAATACGATATCGATACGCCCACCAGCATATCCGCTTGCAGCCACTTGTCTATGCCGACATAGCCGCCGATCAGGTCGCCGTCCCAATCTATCCCGTCTTCGCCGCCCGACAGTTGGCGGTAGCTGCCGCTGCCGTACAGCGCGGCGCCGTCCATGCCAATCCGTTCACCGTCGGCGTCAAACGACAGGTCGCCAATAAACTTGCGCAGCTCAAACTCGTCCAACTGCCGCAACTGCCGACTCAGTGCGACTTCAGCCGCATCGCTGTACAGCCATTGTCCCAACTGCTGCATCAGGTCGGCGGGCGATGATTCACCGCTATCGCCGACGCTGTTGCCGGCGATTGCCGTGCTGCCGCGACCGGCACTATTGTCGCGGCGGCGCAGCCGATCGATGACCAACTGATTGCTGCCGTCCAGCACCGCCGGGATTATCCGTGGCAGTATCTGTTCATTCAACGCCGCCGTGCGCTCCGTCGGATCGTCGTCGTCGGTGATGGTCAGGGGTGCCGCGGTGACGGTGAGGCCGACCGCGGTCGTGCCTCTGACGCGCAAGGTCTCATCCGCCTCGTGAATCGGATCATTCGTGACGGGAATGGTCAGCGTCATCTCAGCGCTGGCGATGGTGGCCGGGATGGTCAGGTTTACCGATGTTACCGCCGTGTAGTCCGTGCCCGCGGTCGCTGTGTTGTCCGCCGTGCTCAGGCTGACAACCGTCTCCTCGCTCCGGGTGGTGCCACCCTCAAGGGTGGCGGTGACGGTGATCTCGGCGTTGCCGACATCTTCAGCGACGCTGTCCGGGTTTAGCGCCAGGGTAATGCCGGTTGGTGCGTCGTCATCAATGATGGTCAGGTCGGCAGGGGTGACGGTGAGGCCGACTGTGGTCATACCCATTACACTTAAGGTCTCACTCGCTCCCTCGTCAATCACGTCATCCATGACGGGAATGGTCAGCGTCATCTGAGCGCTGGCGCTGGCGACCGGGATGGTCAGGTTTACCGGTGTTACCGCCGTGTAGTCCGCGCCCGCGGTCGCCGTGCCGTCCGCCGTGCCCAGGCTGACAACCGTCTCCTCGCTCCGGGTGGTGGTGCCCACAAGGGTGGCGGTGACGGTGATCGCGGCGTTGCCGACATCTTCAGCGACGCTGGACGGGCTCAGTGCCAGGGTAATCTCGGCCGGCGCGTTGTCATTGTCGGTGATGGTCAGGAGCGCCTCGGTGATGGTGAGGGTGCCCACCGTGGTCGTGCCCGTGACGCGCAAGGTCTCATCCGCCTCGTTAATCACGTCATTCGTGACGGGAATGGTCAACGTCGCCGCAGCGCTGGCGATGGTGGCCGGGATGGTCAGGTTTACCGATGCTGGCGCCGTGTAGTCCACGCCCGCGCTCGCCGTGACGTCCGCCGTGCTCAGGCTGACAACCGTATCCTCGGTTCGAGTGCCGCCGCCGGTAAGGGTGGCGGTAACGGTGATCACGGCGTCGCCGACATCTTCAGCGACGATGTTCGGGCTCAGTGCCAGGGTAATGCCGGTCGGCGCGTCGTCGTCATCGGTGACGGTCACCATCACATCCTCCACGTTCACATCGTTATAGCCGCCGCCGGTGATCTCGTGGGTCACGGTCGCCATACGATTGGCGCTATCAACGCTATCGTTCACGCCGGTCACGGTGACGGTTTGCACCATGTCCCAGTTGGACGTGGTGAAGGTCAGTGCCGCCGAGACGGTGGCTATCGCGGTGTTGCCGCTTGTCGGGGTAATCGTCACGTCGGCGGTCGGCTGGGTTCGGAGTACCACAGTGTAGGTGGCCGTGCCGTCATTTTCTGCGACGGTGAGGGTCGAGTCGGAGACGGTGACGTCGGCAGCGTCATTGTCGGTGATGGTCAGGGTCGCCGCGGTGATGTTGGTGATGCTGCTCACCGTGGTCGTGCCAATGACGAGCAAGGTCTCACCCGTCCCTTCATCAATCACGTCTTCCATGACGGGAATGGTCAGCGTCATCTGAGCACTGGCGCTGGCGGCCGGGATGGTCAGGTTCACCGATGTCACCGCCGTGTAGTCCGCGCCCGCGGCCGCTGAGTTGGCCGCCGGGGGGTCGTCGTCCGCCGTGCTCAGGCTGACAACCGTCGGGTCGGTTCGAGTGCCGCCGCCGGTAAGGGTGGCGGTGACGGTGATCTCGGCGTTGCCGATTTCAGCGACGCTGTTCGGGCTCAGTGCCAGGGTAATGCCGGTCGGCGCGAGGTCGTCATCGGTGACGGTCACCGTCACATCCATATCCTCCACGTTCACACCGTTATAGCCGCCGCCGGTGATCTCGTGGGTCACGGTGGTGGTGCGGCGGTCATCCATATTATCTATGCTGTCGTTCACGCCGGTCACGGTGACCTCCTGCGGCGTCTCCCAGTTGACGGTGGTGAAGGTCAGTGCCGCCGAGACGGTGGCTATCGCGGTGTCGCCGCTTGTCGGGGTAATCGTCACATCGGCGGTCGGCTGGGTTCTGAGCACCACGGTGTAGGTATCCGTGCCGTCCGGTTCGGCCACGGTGGTATCGCCGTCGGTTTCCGTCACGGTGACCGCGGCGGTGTCGTTTTCGGTGACCGTCACCACCACATTCGGCACGCTGGTGACCATGTCGTATCCGGTGACCGCGTGGGTCAGGGTGACCATGGCATCCGCTACGGCGTCGTCATCCTCGGCCGCATTGACCGTGACCGTCTGCTCCGTGTCCCAGTTGACTGACGTAAAGGTCAGGATCAACGGGGAGGTCACGCTGACATCGCCGCTTGCCCCGTCCACCATGACCGTCACATTGCTTCCCGGCTGCCTGTTCAAGCGCACGGTGTAGGTGTTCGTGCCGCCTTCGGCAACCGTCAACCTATCCGTGCTGATGCGCACGCCCGGGGTGTCGTCATCCAGGACCGTGACCGTGACCGTGCCGCTCACCGAACCGTAATCTCCGCCGCTGGCGGTGTGCGTCAGCGTCTCGATGTCATCGTTTACGTCAAGATCATCCTCGACCGCCATGACCGTGACCGTCTGCGCCGTGTTCCAGTTGCTTGTGGTGAAGGTCAGCGACGCCGGAGCGGCCGTCACGTCCCCGACGACTGCGGGTATTGCGACCGTCACGGTGTCGGTCGGCTGGGTGCGCAGCGCCACCGTGTATTGGCTGGACCCACCTTCATTCACATTCACGGCGTCAGGAGTCAGGGTGAGGCCGACCAGGTCGTTCTCGGTGACCGTCACCACCACATTCGCCCCGCTGGTGATGGCACCGTAGCCGCTGGCCGTGTGCGTCAGGGTGACCGAGCTATCCGGTACGGCATCGGCATCCTCGGCCGCCAGTACCGTGACGGGCTGCGCGGTGTTCCAGTTGTCGGGCGTAAAGGTCAACGGGGAGCCGGTCACGCTGACATCGCCGCTCGCCCCGCCCACCGTGACCATAACATCGTCTCCCGGCTGCGTGTTCAAGCGCACGGTGTAGGTGTTCTGCATGCCTTCGTCAATCTCCAACTCCGCCGTGCTGATGACCACGCCCGGGGTGTCGTTATCCATGACGGTGACTGTGACCGTGCCAGTCACCGCACCGTAATCTCCGCCGCTGGCAGTGTGCGTCAGCGCCTGCGTGTCATTGTTCCCGTCAGCATCCTCTTCCGCAGTGACGGTGACGTCCTGCGGCATGTTCCAGTTGCTTGTGGTGAAGGTCAGCGACATCGGATTGGTCCTCACGTCACCACCTGCGGTGATGTCGACTGTCACGGTGTCGGTCGGCTCGGTGCGCAATGCCACCGTGTATTGGCCGGACCCGCCTTCGTTCATATTCACGGCGTCAGGCGTTAAGGTGAGGGCGGCGGTGTCGTTTTCGGTGACCGTCACCACCACAGTCGGCTCGATGATGGCCCCGTAGCCGATGACCGTGTGCGTCAGGGTGACCATATCCGCTACGGCATCGGCATCATCCATCGCAGTGACTGTGACCGTCTGCTCCGCGGCCCAGTTGATTGTCGTAAAGAGCAAGGTCAACGAGGAGGTCACGCTGACATCGCCGCTTGCCCCGCCCACTGTAACCGTAACATTGCCTCCCGGATCCGTGTTCAAGCGCACGGTGTAGGTGTTCGTGCCGCCTTCGTCAACCGGCAACCTATCCATGCTGATGCGCACGCCCGGGCGGCCGCTCGGGGGCTCGTTATCCAGGACCGTGACCGTGACCGTGTCGCTCACCGCATCGTAATCTCCGCCGCTGGCGGTGTGCCTCAGCGTCACGACGTCATTGTCTACGTCAGTATCCGTGACTGCGGTGACCCTGACCGTCTGCGCCGTGTTCCAGTTGCCTGGGGTGAAGGTCAGCGACGCCGGAGCGGCCGTCACGTCATCGACTGCGGGTATTGCGACCGTTACGGTGTCGGTCGGCTGAGTGCGCAGTGCCACCGTGTATTGGTTGGACCCGCCTTCATTCACATTCACGGTGGCGGTGGCGGGATTGAAAGTGAAACCCGCCCTATCGTTCTCGGTGACCGTCACCACCACATTCGCCCCGCCGGTGATGGCACCGTAGCCGCTGACCGTGTGCGTCAGGGTGACCGGGCTATCCGGTACGGCATCGGCATCATCGTCCGCCAGTACCGTGACGGGCTGCGCGGTGTTCCAGTTGTCGGGCGTAAAGGTCAACGGGGAGCCGGTCACGCTGACATCGCCGCTCGCCCCGCCCACCGTGACCTCCACATTGCCCGCCGGCTGTGTGTCCAACTGCACGGTGTAGGTGTTCTGCCCGTTTTCGGCAACCATCACTATCTGCGTGCTGATGCGCACGCCCGCCGTGTCGTTATCGGTGGCGGTCACCATCACATCCGCCACGCCCACACCGTTATAGCCGCCGCCGGTGATCGCGTGGGTCACGGTGGTGGTGCGGTCAGCCGTATTATCTATGCTGTCATCCACCACGGTGACGGTGACGTCCTGCGGCGTGTTCCAGTTGGCGGTGCTGAAGGTCAGCGCCGCCGAGACGGTGGCTACCGTGGGGGCGCCGCTCATCGGGGTAATTGTCACATCGGCGGTCGGCTGGCTTCTGAGCACCACGGTGTAGGTGTCCGTGCCGTCCGGTTCGGCCACGGTGGTATCGTCGTCGGTTTCCGTCACGGTGACCGCGGCGGTGTCGTTTTCGGTGACCGTCACCACCACATTCGGCACGCTGGTGACCATGTCGTAGTCGCTGACCGTGTGCGTCAGGGTGACCACATCCGCTACGGCATCGGCATCATCCATCGCAGTGACTCTGACCGTCTGCTCCATCTCCCAGTTGATTGTCGTAAAGGTCAGGGTCAACGGGGAGGTCACGCTGACATCGCCGCTTGCCCCGCCCACCGTGACCGTAACATCGCCTCCCGGATCCGTGTTCAAGCGCACGGTGTAGGTGTTCATGCCGCCTTCGTCAATCGTCAACCTATCCATGCTGATGCGCACGCCCGGGGTGCTCGGGGGCACGTTATCCAGGACCGTAACCGTGACCGTGCCTCTCACCGCATCGTAATCTCCGCCGCTGGCGGTGTGCATCAGCGTCACGACGTCATTGTTTACGTCAGTATCCTCGACCGCGGTGACCCTGACCGTCTGCGCCGTGTTCCAGTTGCCTGGGGTGAAGGTCAGCGACGCCGGAGCGGCCGTCACGTCATCAACTGCGGGTATTGCGACCGTTACGGTGTCGGTCGGCTGGGTGCGCAGCGCCACCGTGTATTGGCTGGACCCGCCTTCATTCACATTCACGGCGACAGGAGTCAGGGCGAGGCCGGCGGTGTCGTTCTCGGTGACCGTCACCTCCACATTCGCCTCGCTGGTGATGGCACCACCGTAGCCGCTGGCTGTGTGCGTCAGGGTGACCATGTCATCCGCTACGGCATCGGCATCCTCGGCCGCAGTGACGGTGACCGTCTGCTCCGTGTTCCAGTTGCCGGTCGTGAAGGTCAACGGGGAGCCGGTCACGCTGACATCATCGCTCGCCCCGCCCACCGTGACCGTCACAGTGCCCGCCGGCTGCGTGTCCAACTGCACGGTGTAGGTGTTCCGCATGCCCTCGGCAACCGTCAACGTCGGCGTGCTGATGCGCACGCCCGGGGTGTCGTTATCCATGACGGTGACCGCGACCGTGCCGGTCACCGCACCGTAATCTCCGCCGCTGGCAGTGTGCGTCAGCGCCTGCGTGTCATTGTTCCCGTCAGCATCCTCTTCCGCAGTGACGGTGACGGGCTGCGGCGTGTTCCAGTTGCTTATGGTGAAGGTCAGCGACATCGGATTGGTCCTCACGTCACCACCTGCGGTGATGTCGACTGTCACGGTGTCGGTCGGCTCGGTGCGCAATGCCACCGTGTATTGGCCGGACCCGCCTTCGTTCACATTCACGGCGCCAGGCGTTAAGGTGAGGGCGGCGGTGTCGTTTTCGGTGACCGTCACCACCACAGTCGGCTCGATGATGGTCCCGTAGCCGATGACCGTGTGCGTCAGGGTGACCATGGCATCCGCTACGGCATTGTCATCTTCGGCCGCATTGACTATGACCGTCTGCTCCGTGTCCCAGTTGCCGGTCGTGAAGGTCAAAGCCACCGGGGAGCCGATCACGCTGACATCGCCGCTTTCCCCGCCCACCGTGACCATAACATCGCCTCCCGGCTGCGTGTTCAAGCGCACGGTGTAGGTGTTCATGTCGCCTTCGACAACCGTCAACCTATCCATGCTGACGCGCACGCCCGGGGCGCTCGAGGGCGCGTTATCCAGGACCGTGACCGTGACCGTGTCGCTCACCGTATCGTAATCTCCGCCGCTGGCGGTGTGCGTCAGCGTCACGACGTCATCGGCTCCGTCAGCATCACTGACCGCGGTGACCCTGACCGTCTGCGCCGTGTTCCAGTTGCCTGGGGTGAAGGTCAGCGACGCCGGAGCGGCCGTCACGTCATCGACTGCGGGTATTGCGACCGTCACGGTGGCGGGCGGCTGGGTGCGCAGCACCACCGTGTATTGGCTGGACCCGCCTTCATTCACATTCACGGCGCCAGGAGTCAGGGTGAGGCCGGCCAGGTCGTTCTCGGTGACCGTCACCACCACATTCGCCCCGCTGGTGATGGCACCGTAGCCGCTGACCGTGTGCGTCAGGGTGACCGGGCCATCCGGTACGGCATCGGCATCATCGGCCGCCAGTACCGTGACGGGCTGCGCGGTGTTCCAGTTGTCGGGCGTAAAGGTCAACGGGGAGCCAGTCACGCTGACATCGCCGCTCGCCCCGCCCACCGTGACCTCCACATTGCCCACCGGCTGCGTCTCCAACTGCACGGTGTAGGTGTTCTGCCCGTTTTCGACAACCGTCACCGTCGGCGTGCTGATGCGCACGCCCGCCGTGTCGTCATCGGTGGCGGTGGCGGTCACCATCACATCCGCCACGCCCACACCGTTATAGCCGCCGCCGGTGATCGCGTGGGTCACGGTGGTGGTGCGGTCATCCGTATTATCTATGCTGTCATCCACCACGGTGACGGTGACGTCCTGCGGCGTGTTCCAGTTGGCGGTGCTGAAGGTCAGCGCCGCCGAGACGGTGGCTACCGTGGAGTCGCCGCTGATCGGGGTAATTGTCACATCGGCGGTCGGCTGGCTTCTGAGCACCACGGTGTAGGTATCCGTGCCGTCCGGTTCGGCCACGGTGGTATCGCCGTCGGTTTCCGTCACGGTGACCGCGGCGGTGTCGTTTTCGGTGACCGTCACCACCACATTCGGCACGCTGGTGACCATGTCGTAGTCGCTGACCGTGTGCGTCAGGGTGACCACATCCGCTACGGCATCGGCATCATCCATCGCAGTGACTCTGACCGTCTGCTCCGTGTCCCAGTTGATTGTCGTAAAGGTCAGGGTCAACGGGGAGGTCACGCTGACATCGCCGCTTGCCCCGCCCACCGTGACCATCACATCGCCTCCCGGATCCGTGTTCAAGCGCACGGTGTAGGTGTTCATGCCGCCTTCGGCAACCGTCAACCTATCCGTGCTGACGCGCACGCCCGGGGCGCTCGGGGGCTCGTTATCCAGGACCGTGACCGTGACCGTGTCGCTCACCGCATCGTAATCTCCGCCGCTGGCGGTGTGCATCAGCGTCACGACGTCATTGTCTACGTCAGCATCCGTGACCGCGGTGACCCTGACCGTCTGCGTCGTGTTCCAGTTGCCTGGGGTGAAGGTCAGCGACGCCGGAGCGGCCGTCACGTCATCAACTGCGGGTATTGCGACTGTCACGGTGGCGGTCGGCTGGGTGCGCAGCGCCACCGTGTATTGGCTGGACCCGCCTTCATTCACATTCACGGCGTCAGGAGTCAGGGCGAAGCCGGCGGTGTCGTTCTCGGTGACCGTCACCTCCACATTCGCCTCGCTGGTGATGGCACCACCGTAGCCGCTGGCCGTGTGCATCAGGGTGACCACATCCTCTACGGCATCGGCATCCTCGGCCGCATTGACGGTGACCGTCTGCTCCATGTTCCAGTTGCCGGTCGTGAAGGTCAACGGGGAGCCGGTCACGCTGACATCGCCGCTTTCCCCGCCCACCGTGACCGTCACAGTGCCCGTCGGCTGCGTGTCCAGGCGCGCGGTGTAGGTGTTCCGCATGCCCTCGGCAACCGTCAACGTCGGCGTGCTGATGCGCACGCCCGGGGTGTCGTTATCCATGACGGTGACCGCGACCGTGCCGGTCACCGCACCGTAATCTCCGCCGCGGGCGGTGTGCGTCAGCGCCTGCGTGTCATCGTTCCCGTCAGCATCCTCTTCCGCAGTGACGGTGACGGGCTGCGGCGTATTCCAGTTGCTTATGGTGAAGGTCAGCGACATCGGATTGGTCCTCACGTCACCACCTGCGGTGATGTCGACCGTCACGGTGGCGGTCGGCTCGGTGCGCAATGCCACCGTGTATTGGCCGGACCCGCCTTCGTTCACATTCACGGCACCAGGCGTTAAGGCGAGATCCGCCTCGTCGTTTTCGGTGACCGTCACCACCACATCCGGCCCGTTGGTGATGGCCCCGTAGCCGCTGACCGCGTGCATCAGGGTGACCATATCCGCTACGGCATCGGCATCATCCATCGCAGTGACTCTGACCGTCTGCTCCATCTCCCAGTTGATTGTCGTAAAGGTCAGGGTCAACGGGGAGGTCACGCTGACATCGCCGCTTGCCCCGCCCACCGTTACCCTCACATCACCTCCCGGATCCGTGTTCAAGCGCACGGTGTAGGTGGCCTCTTGGTCCTCGACAACCGTCAACCTATCCGTGCTGATGCGCACGCCCGCGACGCCCGGGCCCACGACGCCCGGGGCGCCCCGGAGCTCGTTATCCAGGACCGTGACCGTGACCGTGCCGCTCACCGTATCGTAATCTCCGTCTCTGGCGGTGTGCGTCAGCGTCACGACGTCATCGTCTCCGTCAACATCATAGGCCGCGGTGACGGTGACCGTCTGCGCCGTGTTCCAGTTGCCTGGGGTGAAGGTCAGCGACGCCGGAGCGGCCGTCACGTCATCGACTGCGGGTATTGCGACCGTCACGGTGGCGGGCGGCTGGGTGCGTAGCGCCACCGTGTATTGGCTGGACCCGCCTTCATTCACATTCACGGCGCCAGGAGTCAGGGTGAGGCCGGCGGTGTCGTTCTCGGTGACCGTCACCACCACATTCGCCCCGCCGGTGATGGCACCGTAGCCGCTGACCGTGTGCGTCAGGGTGACCGGGCTATCCGGTACGGCATCGGCATCATCGTCCGCCAGTACCGTGACGGGCTGCACGGTGTTCCAGTTGTCGGGCGTAAAGGTCAACGGGGAGCCGGTCACGCGGACATCGCCGCTCGCCCCGCCCACCGTGACCGTCACAGTGCCCACCGGCTGCGTCTCCAACTGCACGGTGTAGGTGTTCTGCCCGTTTTCGACAACCGTCACCGCCGCCGTGCTGATGCGCACGCCCGCCGTGTCGTCATCGGTGGCGGTGGCGGTCACCATCACATCCGCCACGCCCACACCGTTATAGCCGCCGCCGGTGATCGCGTGGGTCACGGTGGTGGTGCGGTCATTCGTATTATCTATGCTGTCATCCACCACGGTGACGGTGACGTCCTGCGGCGTGTTCCAGTTGGCGGTGCTGAAGGTCAGCGCCGCCGAGACGGTGGCTACCGTGGGGGCGCCGCTGATCGGGGTAATTGTCACATCGGCGGTCGGCTCGGTGTCGAGTACCACGGTGTAGGTGTCCGTGCCGTCCGGTTCGGTCACGGTGGTATCGCCGTCGGTTTCCGTCACGGTGACGCCGGCGGTGTCGTTTTCGGTGACCGTCACCACCACAGTCGGCTCGATGATGGCCCCGTAGCCGATGACCGTGTGCGTCAGGGTGACCATGACATCCGCTACGGCATCGGCATCATCCATCGCAGTGACTCTGACCGTCTGCTCCGCGGCCCAGTTGATTGTCGTAAAGGTCAGGGTCAACGGGGAGGTCACGCTGACATCGCCGCTTGCCCCGCCCACCGTGACCATCACATCGCCTCCCGGATCCGTGTTCAAGCGCACGGTGTAGGTGGCTTCTTCGTCTTCGATAACCGTCAACCTATCCGTACTGACGCGCACGCCCGGGAGCTCGTTATCCAGGACCGTGACCGTGACCGTGTCGCTCACCGCATCGTAATCTCCGCCGCTGGCGGTGTGCGTCAGCGTCTCGATGTCATTGTTTACGTCAAGATCATCCTCGTCCGCGGTGACCGTGACCGGCTGCGCCGTGTTCCAGTTGCTTGTGGTGAAGGTCAGCGACGCCGGAGCGGCCGTCACGTCCCCGACTGCGGGTATTGCGACCGTCACGGTGTCGGTCGGCTCGGTGCGCAGCACCACCGTGTATTGGCTGGACCCGCCTTCATTCACATTCACGGCGACAGGAGTCAGGGTGAGGCCGACCAGGTCGTTCTCGGTGACCGTCACCACCACATTCGCCCCGCTGGTGATGGCACCGTAGCCGCTGACCGTGTGCGTCAGGGTGACCGGGCTATCCGGTACGGCATCGGCATCATCGGCCGCATTGACGGTGACCGTCTGCTCCGTGTTCCAGTTGCCGGTCGTGAAGGTCAACGGGGAGCCGGTCACGCTGACATCGCCGCTCGCCCCGCCCACCGTGACCGTCACAGTGCCCGCCGGCTGCGTGTCCAACTGCACGGTGTAGGTATTCTGCATGCCCTCGGCAACCGTCAACGTCGGCGTGCTGATGCGCACGCCCGGGGTGTCGTTATCCATGACGGTGACCGTGACCGTGTCGGTCACCGCACCGTAATCTCCGCCGCGGGCGGTGTGCGTCAGTGCCTGCGTGTCATCGTTCCCGTCAGCATCCTCTTCCGCAGTGACGGTGACGGGCTGCGGCGTGTTCCAGTTGCTTGTGGTGAAGGTCAGCGACATCGGATTGGTCCTCACGTCACCACCTGCGATGATGTCGACCGTCACGGTGTCGGTCGGCTCGGTGCGCAATGCCACCGTGTATTGGCCGGACCCGCCTTCGTTCACATCCACGGCGCCAACCGGTAAGGTGAGACCCGCCCTGTCGTTTTCGGTGACCGTCACCACCACATCCGGCCCGCTGGTGATGGCCCCGTAGCCGCTGACCGCGTGCATCAGGGTGACCATATCCGCTACGGCATCGGCATCATCCATCGCAGTGACTCTGACCGTCTGCTCCATCTCCCAGTTGATTGTCGTAAAGGTCAGGGTCAACGGGGAGGTCACGCTGACATCGCCGCTTGCCCCGCCCACCGTTACCCTCACATCACCTCCCGGATCCGTGTTCAAGCGCACGGTGTAGGTGGCCTCTTGGTCCTCGACAACCGTCAACCTATCCGTGCTGATGCGCACGCCCGCGACGCCCGGGCCCACGACGCCCGGGGCGCCCCGGAGCTCGTTATCCAGGACCGTGACCGTGACCGTGCCGCTCACCGTATCGTAATCTCCGTCTCTGGCGGTGTGCGTCAGCGTCACGACGTCATCGTCTCCGTCAACATCATAGGCCGCGGTGACGGTGACCGTCTGCGCCGTGTTCCAGTTGCTTGTGGTGAAGGTCAGCGACGCCGGAGCGGCCGTCACGTCATCGACTGCGGGTATTGCGACCGTTACGGTGTCGGTCGGCTGGGTGCGCAGCACCACCGTGTATTGGCTGGACCCGCCTTCATTCACATTCACGGCGCCAGGAGTCAGGGTGAGGCCGGCGGTGTCGTTCTCGGTGACCGTCACCACCACATTCGCCCCGCTGGTGATGGCACCGTAGCCGCTGACCGTGTGCGTCAGGGTGACCGGGCCATCCGGTACGGCATCGGCATCATCGTCCGCCAGTACCGTGACGGGCTGCGCGGTGTTCCAGTTGTCGGGCGTAAAGGTCAACGGGGAGCCGGTCACGCTGACATCGCCGCTCGCCCCGCCCACCGTGACCTCCACATTGCCCACCGGCTGCGTCTCCAACTGCACGGTGTAGGTGTTCTGCCCGTTTTCGACAACCGTCACCGTCGGCGTGCTGATGCGCACGCCCGCCGTGTCGTCATCGGTGGCGGTGGCGGTCACCATCACATCCGCCACGCCCACACCGTTATAGCCGCCGCCGGTGATCGCGTGGGTCACGGTGGTGGTGCGGTCATCCGTATTATCTATGCTGTCATCCACCACGGTGACGGTGACGTCCTGCGGCGTGTTCCAGTTGGCGGTGCTGAAGGTCAGCGCCGCCGAGACGGTGGCTACCGTGGGGGCGCCGCTGATCGGGGTAATTGTCACATCGGCGGTCGGCTCGGTGTCGAGTACCACGGTGTAGGTGTCCGTGCCGTCCGGTTCGGCCACGGTGGTATCGCCGTCGGTTTCCGTCACGGTGACGGCGGCGGTGTCGTTTTCGGTGACCGTCACCACCACATTCGGCACGCTGGTGACCGTGCCGTAGTCGCTGACCGTGTGCGTCAGGGTGACCACATCCGCTACGGCATCGGCATCATCCATCGCAGTGACTCTGACCGTCTGCTCCATCTCCCAGTTGATTGTCGTAAAGGTCAGGGTCAACGGGGAGGTCACGCTGACATCGCCGCTTGCCCCGCCCACCATGACCATCACATCGCCTCCCGGATCCGTGTTCAAGCGCACGGTGTAGGTGGCTTCTTCGCCTTCGTCAACCATCAACGTCAGCGGGCTGATGCGCACGCCCGGGCGCTCGTTATCCAGGACTGTGACCGTGACCGTGCCGCTCACCGAACCGTAATCTCCGCCGCTGGCGGTGTGCGTCAGCGTCACGTCGTCATCGACTGAGTCAGCATCCTCGCCCGCGGTGACCGTGACCGGCTGCGCCGTGTTCCAGTTGCTTGTGGTGAAGGTCAGCGACGCCGGATTGGCCGTCACGTCCCCGACTGCGGGTATTGCGACCGTCACGGTGTCGGTCGGCTCGGTGCGCAGCACCACCGTGTATTGGCTGGACCCGCCTTCATTCACATTCACGGCGACAGGAGTCAGGGTGAGGCCGACCAGGTCGTTCTCGGTGACCGTCACCACCACATTCGCCCCGCTGGTGATGGCACCGTAGCCGCTGACCGTGTGCGTCAGGGTGACCGGGCTATCCGGTACGGCATCGGCATCATCGGCCGCCAGTACCGTGACGGGCTGCGCGGTGTTCCAGTTGTCGGGCGTAAAGGTCAACGGGGAGCCGGTCACACTGACATCGCCGCTCGCCCCGCCCACCGTGACCGTCACAGTGCCCGCCGGCTGCGTGTCCAACTGCACGGTGTAGGTGTTCTGCATGCCCTCATCAATCTCCAACTCCGCCGTGCTGATGCGCACGCCCGGGGTGTCGTTATCCATGACGGTGACCGTGACCGTGCCGCTCAGCGTATCGTAATCTCCGCCACGGGCGGTGTGCGTCAGCGCCTGCGTGTCATCGTTCCCGTCAGCATCCTCTTCCGCAGTGACGGTGACGTCCTGCGGCGTGTTCCAGTTGCTTGTGGTGAAGGTCAGCGACATCGGATTGGTCCTCACGTCACCACCTGCGGTGATGTCGATCGTCACGGTGTCGGTCGGCTCGGTGCGCAGCGCCACCGTGTATTGGCCGGACCCGCCTTCGTTCACATCCACGGCGTCAGGCGGTAAGGTGAGACCCGCCTCGTCGTTTTCGGTGATCGTCACCACCACATCCGGCCCGCTGGTGATGGCCCCGTAGCCGCTGACCGTGTGGGTCAGGGTGACCACATCCTCTACGGCATCGGCATCATCCATCGCAGTGACTCTGACCGCCTGCTCCGTGTCCCAGTTGATTGTCGTAAAAGTCAGGGTCAACGGGGAGGTCACGCTGACATCGCCGCTTGCCCCGCCCACCGTTACCGTCACATCACCTCCCGGCTGCGTGTTCAAGCGCACGGTGTAGGTGGCCTCTTGGTCCTCGACAACCGTCAACCTATCCGTGCTGATGCGCACGCCCGGGGAATCGTTATCCAGGACCGTGACCGTGACCGTGCCGGTCAGCGTATCGTAATCTCCGCCGCTGGGGGTGTGCGTCAGCGTCACGATGTCATTGTTTTCGTCAGCATCCTCGGCCGCGGTGACGGTGACCGTCTGCGCCGTGTTCCAGTTGCTTGTGGTGAAGGTCAGCGACGCCGGAGCGGCCGTCACGTCCCCGACTGCGGGTATTGCGACCGTCACGGTGGCGGGCGGCTGGGTGCGCAGTGCCACCGTGTATTGGCTGGATCCGCCTTCATTCACATTCACGTCGCCAGGAGCCAGGGTGAGGCCGGCGGCGTCGTTCTCGGTGACCGTCACCACCACATTCGCCCCGCTGGTGATGGCACCGTAGCCGCTGACCGTGTGCGTCAGGATGACCAGGCTATCCGGTACGGCATCGGCATCATCGGCCGCCAGTACCGTGACGGGCTGCGCGGTGTTCCAGTTGCCGGTCGTGAAGGTCAACGGGGAGCCGATCACACTGACATCGCCGCTCGCCCCGCCCACCGTGACCGTCACAGTGCCCACCGGCTGCGTGTCCAACTGCACGGTGTAGGTGTTCTGCATGCCCTCGACAATCTCCAACGCCGCCGTGCTGATGCCCACGCCCGGGGTGTCGTTATCCATGACGGTGACCGTGACCGTGTCGCTCAGCGTATCGTAATCTCCGCCGCGGGCGGTGTGCGTCAGCGCCTGCGTGTCATCGTTCCCGTCAGCATCCTCTTCCGCAGTGACGGTGACGTCCTGCGGCATGTTCCAGTTGCTTGTGGTGAAGGTCAGCGACATCGGATTGGTCCTCACGTCACCACCTGCGGTGATGTCGACCGTCACGGTGGCGGTCGGCTCGGTGCGCAGCGCCACCGTGTATTGGCCGGACCCGCCTTCGTTCATATTCACGGCGTCAGGAGTCAGGGTGAGGCCGACGATGTCGTTCTCGGTGACCGTCACCTCCACATCCGGCCCGCTGGTGATGGCCCCGTAGCCGCTGACCGCGTGGGTCAGGGTGACCCTGGCATCCGGTACGGCATTGGCATCATCCATCGCAGTGACTCTGACCGTCTGCTCCGTGTCCCAGTTGATTGTCGTAAAGGTCAGGGTCAACGGGGAGGTCACGCTGACATCGCCGCTTGCCCCGCCCACCGTTACCCTCACATCACCTTCCGGCTGCGTGTTCAAGCGCACGGTGTAGGTGGCCTCTTGGTCCTCGACAACCGTCAACCTATCCGTGCTGATGCGCACGCCCGCGACGCCCGGGCCCACGACGCCCGGGGCGCCCCGGAGCTCGTTATCCAGGACCGTGACCGTGACCGTGCCGCTCACCGTATCGTAATCTCCGTCTCTGGCGGTGTGCGTCAGCGTCACGACGTCATCGTCTCCGTCAACATCATAGGCCGCGGTGACGGTGACCGTCTGCTCCGTGTTCCAGTTGATTGTGGTGAAGGTCAGCGACGCCGGAGCGGCCGTCACGTCATCAACTGCGGGTATTGCGACCGTTACGGTGTCGGTCGGCTGGGTGCGCAGCGCCACCGTGTATTGGCTGGACCCGCCTTCATTCACATTCACGGCGCCAGGAGTCAGGGTGAGGCCGACGGTGTCGTTCTCGGTGACCGTCACCACCACATTCGCCCCGCTGGTGATGGCACCGTAGCCGCTGACCGTGTGCGTCAGGGTGACCGGGCCATCCGGTATGGCATCGGCATCATCGTCCGCCAATACCGTGACGGGCTGCGCGGTGTTCCAGTTGTCGGGCGTAAAGGTCAACGGGGAGCCGGTCACGCGGACATCGCCGCTCGCCCCGCCCACCGTGACCTCCACATTGCCCACCGGCTGCGTCTCCAACTGCACGGTGTAGGTGTTCTGCCCGTTTTCGACAACCGTCACCGTCGGCGTGCTGATGCGCACGCCCGCCGTGTCGTCATCGGTGGCGGTAGCGGTCACCATCACATCCGCCACGCCCACACCGTTATAGCCGCCGCCGGTGATCGCGTGGGTCACGGTGGTGGTGCGGTCATCCGTATTATCTATGCTGTCATCCACCACGGTGACGGTGACGTCCTGCGGCGTGTTCCAGTTGGCGGTGCTGAAGGTCAGCGCCGCCGAGACGGTGGCTACCGTGGGGGCGCCGCTCATCGGGGTAATTGTCACATCGGCGGTCGGCTGGCTTCTGAGCACCACGGTGTAGGTGTCCGTGCCGTCCGGTTCGGTCACGGTGGTATCGTCGTCGGTTTCCGTCACGGTGACCGCGGCGGTGTCGTTTTCGGTGACCGTCACGACAACGTCTGGCCCGCTGGTGATGCCCCCGCCGCTGACCGTGTGCGTCAGGGTGACCACATCCGCTACGGCATCGGCATCATCCATCGCAGTGACTCTGACCGTCTGCTCCATCTCCCAGTTGATTGTCGTAAAGGTCAGGGTCAACGGGGAGGTCACGCTGACATCGCCGCTTGCCCCGCCCACCGTGACCATCACATCGCCTCCCGGATCCGTGTTCAAGCGCACGGTGTAGGTGGCTTCTTCGCCTTCGTCAACCATCAACGTCAGCGGGCTGATGCGCACGCCCGGGCGCTCGTTATCCAGGACTGTGACCGTGACCGTGCCGCTCACCGAACCGTAATCTCCGCCGCTGGCGGTGTGCGTCAGCGTCACGTCGTCATCGACTGAGTCAGCATCCTCGCCCGCGGTGACCGTGACCGGCTGCGCCGTGTTCCAGTTGCTTGTGGTGAAGGTCAGCGACGCCGGAGCGGCCGTCACGTCATCAACTGCGGGTATTGCGACTGTCACGGTGTCGGTCGGCTGGGTGCGCAGCACCACCGTGTATTGGCTGGACCCGCCTTCATTCACATTCACGGCGCCAGGAGTCAGGGTGAGGCCGGCGGTGTCGTTCTCGGTGACCGTCACCACCACATTCGCCCCGCTGGTGATGGCACCGTAGCCGCTGACCGTGTGCGTCAGGGTGACCGGGCTATCCGGTACGGCATCGGCATCATCGGCCGCCAGTACCGTGACGGGCTGCGCGGTGTTCCAGTTGTCGGGCGTAAAGGTCAACGGGGAGCCGGTCACACTGACATCGCCGCTCGCCCCGCCCACCGTGACCGTCACAGTGCCCACCGGCTGCGTGTCCAACTGCACGGTGTAGGTGTTCTGCATGCCCTCGTCAATCTCCAACGCCGCCGTGCTGATGCCCACGCCCGGGGTGTCGTTATCCATGACGGTGACCGTGACCGTGCCGCTCAGCGTATCGTAATCTCCGCCGCGGGCGGTGTGCGTCAGCGCCTGCGTGTCATCGTTCCCGTCAGCATCCTCTTCCGCAGTGACGGTAACGTCCTGCGGCGTGTTCCAGTTGCTTGTGGTGAAGGTCAGCGACATCGGATTGGTCCTCACGTCACCACCTGCGGTGATGTCGACCGTCACGGTGCCGGTCGGCTCGGTGCGCAGCGCCACCGTGTATTGGCCGGACCCGCCTTCGTTCACATTCACGGCACCAGGCGTTAAGGCGAGATCCGCCTCGTCGTTTTCGTCGACCGTCACCACCACATCCGGCCCGTTGGTGATGGCCCCGTAGCCGCTGACCGCGTGCGTCAGGGTGACCACATCCGCTACGGCATCGGCATCATCCATCGCAGTGACTCTGACCGTCTGCTCCGTGTCCCAGTTGATTGTCGTAAAGGTCAGGGTCAACGGGGAGGTCACGCTGACATCGCCGCTTGCCCCGCCCACCGTTACCCTCACATCACCTTCCGGATCCGTGTTCAAGCGCACGGTGTAGGTGGCCTCTTGGTCCTCGACAACCGTCAACCTATCCGTGCTGATGCGCACGCCCGCGACGCCCGGGCCCACGACGCCCGGGGCGCCCCGGAGCTCGTTATCCAGGACCGTGACCGTGACCGTGCCGCTCACCGTATCGTAATCTCCGTCTCTGGCGGTGTGCGTCAGCGTCACGACGTCATCGTCTCCGTCAACATCATAGGCCGCGGTGACGGTGACCGTCTGCGCCGTGTTCCAGTTGCCTGGGGTGAAGGTCAGCGACGCCGGAGCGGCCGTCACGTCCCCGACTGCGGGTATTGCGACCGTCACGGTGGCGGGCGGCTGGGTGCGCAGCGCCACCGTGTATTGGCTGGACCCGCCTTCATTCACATTCACGGCGCCAGGAGTCAGGGTGAGGCCGGCGGTGTCGTTCTCGGTGACCGTCACCACCACATTCGCCCCGCTGGTGATGGCACCGTAGCCGCTGACCTCGTGCGTCAGGGTGACCGGGCCATCCGGTACGGCATCGGCATCATCGGCCGCCAGTACCGTGACGGGCTGCGCGGTGTTCCAGTTGTCGGGCGTAAAGGTCAACGGGGAGCCGGTCACGCTGACATCGCCGCTCGCCCCGCCCACCGTGACCGTCACAGTGCCCACCGGCTGCGTCTCCAACTGCACGGTGTAGGTGTTCTGCCCGTTTTCGACAACCGACACCGTCGGCGTGCTGATGCGCACGCCCGCCGTGTCGTCATCGGTGGCGGTGGCGGTCACCATCACATCCGCCACGCCCACACCGTTATAGCCGCCGCCGGTGATCGCGTGGGTCACGGTGGTGGTGCTGTCATCCGTATTATCTATGCTGTCATCCACCACGGTGACGGTGACGTCCTGCGGCGTGTTCCAGTTGGCGGTGCTGAAGGTCAGCGCCGCCGAGACGGTGGCTACCGTGGGGGCGCCGCTGATCGGGGTAATTGTCACATCGGCGGTCGGCTGGGTGTCGAGTACCACGGTGTAGGTATCCGTGCCGTCCGGTTCGGACACGGTGGTATCGTCGCCGGTTTCCGTCACGGTGACCGCGGCGGTGTCGTTTTCGGTGACCGTCACGACAACGTCTGGCCCGCTGGTGATGGCCCCGTAGTCGCTGACCGTGTGCGTCAGGGTGACCACATCCTCTACGGCATCGGCATCATCCATCGCAGTGACTGTGACCGTCTGATCCGCGGCCCAGTTGGTTGTCGTAAAGGTCAGGGTCAACGGGGAGGTCACGCTGACATCGCCGCTTGCCCCGACCACCGTGACCTCCACATTGCCCACCGGCTGCGTGTTCAAACGCACGGTGTAGGTGTTCGTGCCGCCTTCGTCAACCATCAACGTCAGCGGGCTGATGCGCACGCCCGGGCGCTCGTTATCCAGGACTGTGACCATGACCGTGCCGCTCACCGAACCGTAATCTCCGCCGCTGGCGGTGTGCGTCAGCGTCACGGTGTCATCGACTGAGTCAGCATCCTCGTCCGCGGTGACCGTGACCGTCTGCGCCGTGTTCCAGTTGCTGGTGGTGAAGGTCAGCGACGCCGGAGCGGCCGTCACGTCATCGACGACTGCGGGTATTGCGACCGTCACCGTCACGGTGGCGGTCGGCTGGGTGCGCAGCGCCACCGTGTATTGGCTGGACCCGCCTTCATTCACATTCACGGCGCCAGGAGGCAGGATGAGGCCGGCGGTGTCGTCATCCATGACCGTGACCAATACAGTGCCGGTAACAGAGCCGTAATCTCCGCCGCTGGCGGTGTGCGTCAGCGTCACGTCGTCATCGACTGAGTCAGCATCCTCGCCCGCGGTGACCGTGACCGGCTGCGCTGTGTTCCAGTTACTTGTGGTGAAGGTCAGCGACGCCGGTGCGGCCGTCACGTCCCCGACTGCGGGTATGGCGACCGTCACGTTGGCGGTCGGCTCGGTGTCCAGCACCACCGTGTAGGTGCCGGCGGGCCCGCCTTCGTTCACATCCACGCTCCCAGGAGTCAGGGTCAGGCCGGCGGGGTCGTCATCGGTGACCATGACCGATACAGTGCCGGTAACAGAGCCGTAATCTCCGCCGCTGGCGGTGTGCACCAGCATCGGGTTGTCATCGTTTCCGTCAGCATCCTGGCCTGCGGTGACCGTGACCGTCTGCGCTGTGTTCCAGTTGCCGGTGGTGAAAGTCAGCGACGCCGGTGCGGCCGTCACGTCCCCGACTGCGGGTATGGCGACCGTCACGTTGGCGGTCGGCTCGGTGTCCAGTACCACCGTGTAGGTGCCGGCGGGCCCACCTTCGTTCACATCCACGGTCTCAGGAGTCAGGGTCAGGCCGGCGGTGTCGTTTTCGTCAACCGTCACCACCACATTCGGCACGCTGGTGACCATGTCGTAGTCGCTGACCGTGTGCGTCAGGGTGACCACATCCTCTACGGCATCGGCATCATCCATCGCAGTGACTCTGACCGTCTGCTCCGTGTCCCAGTTGATTGTCGTAAAGGTCAAGGTCAACGGGGAGGTCACGCTGACATCGCCGCTTGCCCCGCCCACCGTGACCCTCACATTGCCTTCCGGATCCGTGTTCAAGCGCACGGTGTAGGTGTTCATGCCGCCTTCGTCAACCGGCAACCTATGCTGGCTGATGCGCACGCCCGCGACGCCCGGGCCCACGACGCCCGGGGCGCCCCGGAGCTCGTTATCCAGAACCGTGACCGTGACCGTGCCGCTCACATCATCGTAATCTCCGCCACTGGCGGTGTGCGTCAGCGTCTCGACGTCATCGTCAGCGTTATTATCATAGGCCGCGGTGACGGTGACCGTCTGCGCCGTGTTCCAGTTGCCTGGGGTGAAGGTCAGCGACGCCGGAGCGGCCGTCACGCCCCCCCCGACTGCGACTGCGGGTATTATTGCGACCGTCACGTTGGCGGGCGGCTGGGTGCGCAGCGCCACCGTGTATTGGTCGGACCCGCCTTCATTCATAGTCACGGCGGCAGGATCGAAGGTGAAGCCCAGCAGGTCGTTCTCGGCGACCGTCACCACCACATTCGCCCCGCTGGTGATGGCACCGTAGCCGCTGACCGTGTGCGTCAGGGTGACCGGGCCATCCGGTACGGCATCGGCATCATCGGCCGCCAGTACCGTGACGGGCTGCGCGATGTTCCAGTTGTCGGGCGTAAAGGTCAACGGGGAGCCGGTCACGCTGACATCGCCGCTCGCCCCGCCCACCGTGACCTCCACATTGCCCACCGGCTGTGTGTCCAACTGCACGGTGTAGGTGGCCTCTTGGTCCTCGACAACCGTCAACGCCGGCGTGCTGATGCGCACGCCCGGCATGTCGTCATCCTGAACCTCAACAGTGGCCGTGTTGTCGTCCAGCGCCACGGCTGCCGTGTAGCCGACGCCGACGGCCACCGTGGCCGTGATGATGCCGTCGTCCTCGTCGGTGGCGTCGTTGACGGTCGGCACCGTCAGCGTGGCCGTCGTTTCGCTGGCGTTAATCGTCACCATCGTCGGCCGGGCGCCGCCAATGAAGGTGCCCGAGTCGATGACGTCAACCCTGACAACCAGGTCCGTCGCCGGCGCCGGCGCCACCGTCAGCGTGAAGGTGGCGTCCTCCCCCTCGGTCACCGGAGAATCCCCGGCAGCGATGGAGACGACCGGCAGCGCCTCCCGGGCCTGGACGGCGACGGTCACCGTGTCGGTGATCGGCTCGCCATCCGGGTCGGTGGCCGTGGCGTCATCCGGGTCGGTGACCGTCAGCTCGAACGTCAGCCTCGTGTTCGCGTCCGCTGCAACCACGGCAAAGGTGGGCGTGGCGGTGTCGGCCAGCCTGATGGGGGTTCCGACCTGCTTCCAATCATAGGTCAGGGCGTTGCCGTCCTCCGGATCACGACTGCCGGTGCCGTCCAGCGTGACCGTGTCGCCGACGCTTACATTGGCCTGATCCGGGCCGGCGTTCGCCGTCGGCGCGTCATTGGCGCCGGTGACGGTGATGGTGACGATCCCCGGGGTGGTGTCGCTGGCCCTCACCTCGAAGATCTCGGTGACCATGTCGGGGACAATCGTGACCGCATTGGTGACCGCGTCGACCATCGTGGTCACGCCCAGGGCGTTGGTGTCGGGGTCGGCGTTGTTCAGGGTATAGGTCCACTCGCCCCCGTCGCTCAGGGTGAAGGCGCCGTAGGTGCCGGGGGCATCCGACTGCGCAAAGAACTGAGGATCAAGGAGGGTGCCGTCCGTCTCAGTCGCGGTCAGCCTGCCGGTGGCGGTGTCCGGGTCCGCGTCTTCGGTGACGCTGCCCATCAGACCGCGGTCGTCCACGCCGCCACCGATCTCGGCCGCGATATTGTTCGCAGCAATGGTGACCATCACGGTGTCGGTGCGCGGGTCCATGGTCGGATCGATGAGCGGGTCGGCGACTCGCCCGTCAGTCACTCTCAGCGTGAACTCCAGGGGCGTGTTCACGGTCAGGCGCGGGGTGAAGGTGGCCGCGAAGGTGGCCGTGGCGGTGTTCCTGCCGGTCAGCGTGACGTTACCGCCGACGCCGCCGGTCTGCACCCACTCATAGGTCAGGGTGTCACCGGTGTCCGGATCATTACTGCCCGTGCCGCTCAGGCGCACCATCGCGTCCTGAGGCTCGGTCCGATCCGGCCCGGTCATGGCGGTCGGCGTGTCATTGGCCCCGGTGACCGTGATGGTGACAGCTTGCGTCACGCTGCTGTCGGCGGCGAAGACTACCGTAAAGTCGTCGCTCATCGTCATGCCCTCGGCCAGCGCGTTGGTCTCGGCGTCAGCATTATTCAGTTCGTAGGTCCACGCGCCGGCGGCGGTCAGCGTGAAGGCGCCGTAGGTGCCGACGACAGCCGTCGTCTGCGCAACAAATCGCACATTGTCGGGATCATCGCTGTCCACGTCGGTCACGGTCAGCAGGCCGGTGGTCCTGACCTCGACGCTGTCTTCGGTGACCGCCCCGGTGAGCCCGCCGGTGATCATCGGCGGGTCATCAGCGCCGAGGATGGTGACGGTGAGCGTCGCCGTGACGCCGTCCTCGGTCTGCACGGGGAACGTCTCGGTGCGCACGGCGCCCCCAGGCAGTTCATCGGTGGCCGGGTTGGCATTGTCCAGGAAGTATCTCCAGACGCCGACCGAGTTGAGGCTGAAGATGCCGTAGGTGCCGACGCCGCCGCTCGCTCTGAAGCGGTTGTCGGGGCCATCCGGGTCCATCGCAGTCAGGAAGCCGGTGGCGGTGTTGATGTCTTCCAGGTTCTCTATCACCACTCTGGTGAGGTCGCCGCCGATGACCGACGGGTCGTCGGTGCCGGTGATGGTGATGGTGACGATGCCCTCGGTGACGATGCCCTCGGGGCCGTCGCTCGCCCTTACGGTGAACGCGTCGGTGGCAATGGCGTCCGCGGCCAGCGCGTTGGTCGCGTCGGCCTCATTGTCCAGGATGTAGCTCCACTCGCCGGTCTCAGCCAGGCTAAAGTTGCCGTAGGTGCCGGCGCTCGTCGGCGCCCGGAACGTGACGGCCCCCGGGATGCTGTCCGGGTCGATCACGCGCAGCGTGCCGGTGGCGGTGGTGCTGACCGCGGCCGCGTCTTCGGTGACCGCCCCTGTCGTCGTGCCGGTGAGCTCTGCCGGGTCATCGGCGCCGGAGATAGTGATAGTGACGGTCGTCGTGGTGCCGCCCGCGGTCACGGTGAAACTGTCGGTCTCGGTGGCGCCCTCGGCCAGGGCGTTGGTGGCCGCATTCTCATTGTCCAGCGTGTAAGTCCAGACCCCTGCATTGGTCATGCTGAAGGTGCCGTAGGTGCCGACGCTCGTCGTCGGCTGGAACGTGACCGTAGCCACCGAGTTGTCCGGGTCGGTCGCGGTCAGTGTGCCGGTAGTGGTGGGCTCTGCGTCTTCGGTCACGGTGCCGGTGGTCATGCCGGTGATCTCCACCGGGTCATCCGCGCCGGTGACGGTGATGGTGACGGTCGTCGTGGCGCCGTCCGCGGTCACGGTGAACTCGTCGGTCTCGGTGACACCCGCGGCCAGGGCGATGGTGGCACTGTCCTCATTGTTCAGGCTGTAGGTCCACACACCCTGCGCGGTTACGCTGAAGGTGCCGTAGGTGCCGGCGCTCGTCGGCGCCTGGAACGTGACCGTAGCCACCGAGCTGTCCGGGTCGGTCGCGGTCAGCGTGCCGGTGGCGGTGGTCGTCGGCGCGTTGGCGGTGACGGTACCGGTGAAGTCACCGCCGATGGTCGACGGGTCATCGGCGCCGGTGATGGTGATGGTGACGGTCGTCGTGGCGTCGTCCGCGGTCACGGTGAAACTGTCGGTCTCGGTGGCGCCCACGGCCAGGGCGTTGGTGGCCGCATTCTCATTGTCCAGCGTGTAAGTCCAGACCCCTGCATTGGTCACGCTGAAGGTGCCGTAGGTGCCGGGGGCGTCCGACTGCGCATCGAACAGGTCGGTGGCACCCGGGCGGTCCGGGTCGGTCGCGGTCAGCGTGCCGGTGGCGGTGGTCTGGACCAGATCCGCATCTTCGGTGACGGTGCCGGTACGCATGCCGGTGATGACCGCCGGGTCATTGTCGGGCTGGACGGTGATCACTACCGTGTCGGTGCCCGTGTCGCCCGCCAGGTCGGTGACCGTCAGCTCGAACGTCAGGGCGGTGGGCTCGAGCACCTGGTCCGGCGCGGTGAAGCTGGTGCGAGCGGCGTCCATGCTGCTGGCGAAGGCGACCATGGGGGTGCCGGGCGTGATGTTGACCTGCGCCCACGCATACGTCAGGTCCGGGGCGCCGGTATCCGGGTCGATGTTGGTCTCCGGGTCGGTGCCGCCACCGTTCAGGGTCACCACGCTGGCTTCGGGCACGTTCCGGTCGGCGCCGGCAAGCGCGGCGGGCGCGTCATTGGCGCCGAGGATGGTGATAACGACCGTCGCCGGGGTGTCGTCGGCGGCCTGCACCGGGAACGTCTCGGTGACGGTGTCGGTCGCGGACAGCCGGTTGGTCACGGGGGTGGCGTTGTTCAGGGTGTAGGTCCACGCGCCGGTGGCGGCCAGTTCAAAGCCGCCGTGGATACTGGTGGCGCTCCGGGCCCTGAAGTCGTTGGCGCCGTCCGGGTCGTTCACCGTCAGCCTGCCGGTGACCGTGTTCGGGTCTGCGTCTTCGGTGATGCTGCCGCTGAACACACCGCTGATGGCGGCCGCGTCGTTATCCGCCCCGACGATGACCATCACCGTGTCGGTGTGGGCGGCGCTCTGCGGGTCGGTGACCGTCAGACTGAACGTCAGGGTCTCGTCCGCTGTCAACTGCGGCGCGGTGAAGCTGACGCTGGCGGTGTCGGCATTGGTCAGCGTGACCGTGGTCTCGGCCGTGCCGCCGGTCTGCGTCCACGCATAGGTCAGCGCTGCCTGCTCGCCGGTGTCCGGGTCGGTGCCCGTGCCGGTCAGCGTGACCGGGTCGCCTTCGTCGACGGTCCGGTCGTCGCCAGCCATGGCGGTCGGCGCGTCGTTGGCGCCGGTGATGGTGATGGTGATGTCGACCGTCTCCATGGCCGTGGTGGCGTCCGCCGCGTCGGCGGCCTCTACCGTGAACGTCTCGGTGACGGTGTCGGGGACAATCGTGACCGCATTGGTGACCGGGTCGACCATCGTGGTCACGCCCAGAGCGTTGGTCTCGAGGTCATCGTTGTCCAGCTCATAGACCCACGCGCCAGTGGTGACCAGGGTGAAGGTGCCATAGGTGCCGGGGGTGGCCTGCGCCCGAAGGACGGCCAGGTCACCGTTCGGGTCGGTCGCGGTCAGGATGCCCCTGGTCATGGTCTCAAACGCGTCTTCGGTGACATCGCCGGCTAACGTGCCGGTGATGCTGGTCGGCCTATCGCTCGCCTGGATGGTGACGGTCACTGTGTCGGTGGCCATGGCCAGCCGGTCGGTGACCTTCAGCTCAAACGTCAGGTCTGTGTCCTGCAGCACCACGGGCGCGGTGAAGGTGGCACGGACCGTGTTCTCGTTGGTCAGCACGACGGCTGGGCCGCTGGTCTGCAGCCACCGGTAGGTCAGCACATCACCATCCGGGTCGCTGCTGCCTGTGCCGATCAGCGTGACCTCGGCACCTTCGGTGGTGATGGTCTGGTCGTCGCCGGCCATCGCGGTCGGCGCGTCGTTGGCGCCGGTGACGGTGATAACCACTGCGCCCGTGGTGGTGGCGGCCGGTGTTGCGTCGTCCACGGCCTGCACCTCAAACTCTTCGGTGACGCTGTCGGTCGTGGCCAGGGCCTGGATCACTGGAGCGGCGTTGTTCAGGGTATAGGTCCACTCGCCGGTGGCGGCCAGGGTGAAGCTGCCGTAGGTGCCGGTGACGGGGGTGGTCTGCGCCTGGATGGTGTTGGCGCTGTCCGGGTCGGTCACGGTCAGCGTGCCGGTGGCCGTGTTCGGCACCGCATCTTCGGTGATGCCGCCGAGATTGCCGGCAAAAACCGCCTGGTCGTTGATCGCCGTGACGGTGACAATCACCATGTCGGTGGCCGTGCCGGTGATCGGGTCGTTGGTCGGGTCGGTGACCGTCAGCGTGAAGGTCAGGGGTGTGTCCGCGACCAACTGCGGCGCCGTGAAGGTCGCCGTGGGGGTGGTCGCATCGGTCAGCGTGACGGTCGGCGTGCCGGTCGGCGTCCACGCATAGGTCAGCTGGTCGGTCGTGTCCGGGTCGCTGCCGCTGCCGCTCAGGGTCACGGCGGCGCCTTCGTTGACGCTCCGCGCATCGCCGGCGTTCGCGCTCGGCGCGTCGTTGGCGCCAGTGACGGTGATGACCACCGCGCCCGTGGTGGTGGCTCGCGGTGTTGCGTCGTCCATGGCCACCACCGCAAACTCTTCGGTGACGATGTCGGTCGCGGCCAGGGCCTGGGTATCCAGGTCGGCGTTGTTCAGGGTATAGGTCCACGCGCCGGTGGCGGCCAGGGTGAAGCTGCCGTAGGTGCCGGTGCCGGCGACGGTCGACGCCTGGATGGCCTGGATGGTGTTGTCGCTGTCCGGGTCGGTCACACTCAGCGTGCCGGTGGCGGTGGTCCTGACCTGCCCCGCATCTTCGGTGACCTCCCCGGTACGCAGGCCGGCGATGGTCGCCGGGTCGTTGTCCGCCCGGATGGTGACCTGCACCGTATCCGTATTGCTCTGCGGGTCGGTGCCCGGTTCGGTGACCGTCAGCGTGAACGTCAGGGTCGTGTCCGCGGTCAAATCGGGCGCGGTGAAGCTGACGATGGCGTTGTCGGAGGGTGCGACGTTGGTCAGCGTGACCGTGGTCTCGGCCGTGCCGTCGTCGGTCTGCGTCCACGTATAGGCCAGGTCATCCGGGTCGCCGGTCTCCGGGTCGCTGCCCACGCCGGTCAGGGTGACCGCGTTGCCCTCGTCAGCAAACCGGTCGGCGCCCGCCAGAGCGGTCGGCGCGTCGTTGGCGCCGGTGATGGTGATGACCACATTCATCGGGTCTATGCGGCCGTCTATGCTGCCGCCGGTGGTCACGGTGGCGGCCTGCTGCACCGTGAAGCGGTCGGTGCCCTCATCGGGCAGGGACAGGGCGTTGGTGTCGGGGTCGGCGTTATCCAGGACGTAGCGCCAGCGCCCGTCTGCGGACAGGGTGAATGTGCCGTAGATGCCGGCGTTGTCCGCCTGTGCCAGGAAGCGGTCGGGGCCGTCCGTGTCGGTGACCGTCAGCCGGCCTCTGGCCTGACCTCTGTCCTCCAGACTACTCGCCACGTCGTCTTCGGTGACACTGCCGGTGTAGATGCCGGCAAAGGTCGCCTCATCGTTAGCCGCCGTGACGGTGACGACGACCGTGTCGGTGGCCGTGGCCTCCGCCGAGTCGGTGACCGCCAATGTGAACGTGAAGGCCGTTTCCGCGGCCAACTGCGGCGCCTCAAAGGTGGTGCTGGCCGAGGTCGTGGGGTTGAGACGAATGGCGGGTATGCCGGTGCCGGCGGGCGGTGTCCATCGATAGAACAGCCGGTCGGTCGCGTCTCGGTCGCTGCCCATGCCGACCAGGGTCACGGGGTCGCCCTCGTTGACGCTCTGCGCGTCGCCGGCCATCGCGACCGGCCTGTCGTTGGCGCCGGTGACGGTGATCACCACCTCACTCCGCGTGTTGTCCGCCGCATACACCGCAAACCGCTCAACGACCCGGTCGGTCGCCGCCAGTTCCTGGACCGCGTCCGCGTCGTTATTCAGCGTGTAGCTCCACACGCCGGTCTCGCCGGTCGCGTCGACGACCAGAGTGAACGTGCCGTAGGTGCCGGGGGTGGTGGTGGTGGGCGGCGTCTGGCGGAGGGTATCGGAGCCGTCCTCGTCGGCCACGACCAGCGTGCCGGTGGCGGTCAGCTCTGTGTCTTCGGTGACGCCACCGGCGCGCATCCCGCCAATGAACGCCGGGATGTTGTCCGTTGCCTGCACGGGCACACGCACCCGCGCGGTGGCGGTGGCGCGCCCGTCGGTCACCGTCAGCTCAAATTCCAGCGTCGTCGCTGCGGTCAACGGCGGCGCGGTGAAGGTGGCGGTGGCGGTGGTCTGGTCGGTCAGCACGACTGTGGGCTCGCCGCTGACCTGACTCCATGCATAGCGCAACGCCGCCTGCTCGCCGGTATCCCGGTCGCTGCCCGTGCCGACCAGCATCACCTCAACCCCCCCGGTGGCGCTGCCGTTGAGGAGATCGCCGATCTGGAACCTGCCCGTGGCGGTCGGCGCGTCATTGACGCCGGTGACGACAATGGTGAGGAGCCCGAGGGTGCCGTCCGCGGCCATCACGTTGAACGTCTCTTCGCCCGTCGTGTCGGCCGCCAGGGCCTGGGTGGCCGCTTCCGAATTGTCCAGCCCGTAAACCCACTCGCCGGTGGCGGCCAGGCTCCCCAGCGTGCCGTAGCGGCCGGGCACTTCTTCCACCTGCGCCTGGAAGCGGTTGTTGCCCTCCGGATCCATCACCGTCAGCTGGCCCGAGTCCGAGATCTGCAGGCTGTCGTCTTCGGTGACGCCGCCGATCTGATCGCCGCCGATGAGTGACGCGTCGTCGTCCGCTTCCACGGTGATGATCACCGTGTCGCTGACGCCGACGTGCGCATCGGAGACGGTCAGCGTGAAGGTCAAGGGCGTTTCCTCAAGCAAATTGGGCGCGATGAAGGTGGCCGTGGCGGTGTCCGCGTTGGTCAGCGTGACCAGGGGGCCGCCGGGCACCCGGCCGGTCTGTGTCCACCGATAGCGCAAGGTGGGGTCCCGCTCGTCGACATCCACGTCGTTGCCCGTGCCGGTCAGGGTCACGAGGGTCTCTTCCTCAACGGTCTGCGCCGGCCCGATCGCTACGGTGGGGGGGTCATTGGCGCCGTCGATAATGATGGTCACGGTCGCCGGGGTGTCGGCCAGGAGGTCGTCGGCCATGTCGTCGGCCAGAACCGGGAAGGTCTCCTGGATGAAGATGAAATTGTTGCCCAGAGGCAGGGCGTCGGTGATGTCCGCATCGTTGTCCAGCGTGTAGGTCCAGCCACCGTTCTCGTCCAGCGTGAAGGCGCCGTAGGTGCCGGGCACGTCGGTCTGCGGATGGAACGTGCCGACGATGCCGCCGGTCGTTACGGTCAGCGTGCCGGTGGCGGTGTTCGGAACCGCGTCTTCGGTGACGCCGCCGAAAATGCTGCCGGTGATGATGGAGACCGTGCTGCCCGCATCAATGGTGACCGTCACGGTGGCGGTGTCCGTGGCGCCCTGCCGGTCGGTCACGGTCAGCGTGAACGTCAGGGGCGTGTCAGTCGCCACCGTGGGCGCGGTGAAGGTGCGCGTGGTGTCGTCCACCCCGGGGACGAGGGTGACGTCCGGCGTGCCACCGGTCTGTGTCCACACATAGGTCAGCAGCGCCTGGTCGCCGGTGTCCGGGTCGGTGCTGCCGCTACCGACCAGATTCACCGTGGCCTCCTGGGGCACGGTCCGGTCGGCGCCTGCGGCGGCGGTCGGCGCGTCATTGGCGCCGGTGACGGTGATGGTGACGGCTTGCGTCACGCCCGCGTTCTCGCTGGAGACGGCGGTAAAGACGTCGGTCACCGTGACGTCGGCCGGGAGCGCGTTGGTGTCGGCGTCGGCGTTATTCAGCGTATAGCCCCACGCGCCGTCGGTGGCCAGGGTGAAGCTGCCGTAGGCGCCCTGCCCGTTGGCACCGGTCTGGGCGACGAAACTGCTGGGCTGGGCCAACATGCCGGTATCGGTGTCGACGCCGTCACCATCAACGCCGCCTTCTGTGACCATGCCGGTCGTGTCGCCGGTGATGCCCGGGTAGACGGTGATGGTGACGGTGTTGTCGACGGTGTCGTCGAGGTTTGAATCCGCGACGGGGTCTGAATCCGCATCGCCGTCGTTGACCACCAGAGCAAAGGTCAGATCGGTGGTGCTCGTCACGCTCGGCGCCGGGAAGGTCGGCCGGGCCACGGCGTCACTCAAGGTCACTGCCGGCCCGGCGCTTTGCGTCCAGGTGTAGGCGACAATGCTGTCGCCGGTATCCGGGTCGGTGCCGCTGCCGTCCAGCGTGACCGTGGCGCCGGCAATCACGGCGGGTTGATCCGGCCCGGCGTTCGCCGTGGGCGCATCATTGGCGCCGGTGACGGTGATGGTGACGGCTTGCGTCACGCTGGTGTCGGTGGCGGAGACGGCCGTAAAGACGTCGGTGACCTGGATGCCGGCCGCCAGCGCGTTGGTGACGTCGGCGGCGTTATCCAGCGTATAGGTCCACACGCCGGCGGTGGTCAGGGTGAAGGTGCCGTAGGCGCCCTGCCCGGTGGCGCGGTCGGTGGCGCCGGTCTGGGCCACAAAGCCGCCGGGCAGGAACAACCTGCCGGTATCGGTGGCGACAGCGTCTTCCGTGACCGCGCCGGTGAGGTCGTCAATGATGGCCATAATCGGCACGCTGTTGGTGGCCAGATCGCCGCTGCCGGTGTGCCCGAACTCCAGCACCGTCACGGACAACGTGCCGTCGGCGGTGAGGTTCGTGCCATCATACGCCAGCGTCAGCGTGGCCTCGGTGGCGCTGTCGCGGCGGACACCGCTCACCGTCACCGCCCCCCCGGGCACGTCAGTGGTGGTCAGCGTGAAGTCGCCCGCCATCAGCTCGGCATCCGGCGCGTATTCGGTGTTCACCAGCGTCACCGTCACCGTCGCGTCGTTCAGGGTGTCTTCGGTCAAGGTGCCGGCCAGCATCGCCTCGGCATCGTTATCCTCCAGGGTGTCCAGGGTGATGGTCACCATGGGCATCGGGTTCGGGACGGAGCTGTATCCGGGGAGGCCGTTGAAGCCGCCACTGGTTGCAAACAAATCGGTCAGGGTCAGCGTGACCATGTCGAGGTCGGCGCCCTCTGTCACGGTGATGGTGACCGTTATCTCCTCCCCCAGGTCGTCCCGATCAAACGGGAACGTCATTGCGTACTCATTGGCAGCAGAGGTCTCTCTCACCGGCACCACGAGCCTCCCAGACCGGCCGACCACCGAGGCGCTCACGGTGTAATCCTCGCCCGGCATCGGCATAAGAGTCATAAACGCCGTGGCGCCCTCACCCAGAGTGCCTTTTATCCCCCGGCTTAGTCGCAGCGTCACGGTGGCCGGAGCGCCTCCCTCAACGGCGGTGCGCGCGGCGGTGTCCGGGATGGTCATACGCAGCGAGTCCAGTATCATGACGCTGCGGCTGACGTCTGTGGCCGGCAGCCGGTAGCCGTCGCCCGGCAGCAGCGTCACGGTCGCCACCTCAACGTCCTCTTCCACGTTATCGGCTACGGTCTTGTAGTACACCCGTCGAGACGACGGTTGGCCTGCTGATATTGCACTCCTGCCGTCAATGAGCAGCGAGCTCAAATCCGTCAGCGGGGTGAAGCCTGCTCCAAAAGTCACCACATCCGCGGCATCAATGCCGCTGACCCCAAGATTAACCGTCACGGGCAGATTCACATTCAGGTCATAGGTCGCAGGAAGAAGGACATCTACAGCTATATAATTCCGCTCTGTTACGACACCCAACTCCCGACCGGGCCGAAGCGGATCGCCCAGCAGACCCAACGTCACCACCGGCTCATTGTCGGTGACCGTCAGGGTGCGGCTGCGCTCGGTGGGCACCGACGTGACCGTGTAGCCGGCATCCTCTACCTCTACCTCTACCAGGCTGAAGGCCAGGGTCTCGTCCAGGCCGTCCATGTCCTCAAGCGTGGTCAACTCCAGCGTCTGGCTGGTGCAACCGGCGGGGAACGGCACCACTACCCGCCGGGGTATCAGCATGCCCGGGGTCGTGGCGCTGTCAAAACTGAAACCGGCGATGGCGCAGGCCGGGTTGGTGGCGGTGGTGTCCTGAAGCGTCACACGGTAATCCAGCTCGTAGGTCACGGTGGTCGGCGTGTCCAACGCCGACGGCACCGTCTGCAGGCTGTCCAACTGCACCAGCACGCCACCGGCCGGCGCCGCAGCATTCAGGTTCACCACCAGCGTCGTGCTGTCCCCTTCCGTCAGTACGGCACTGCCCGGGGCGGCCAGACTGACCGTTGGCGGCGGCGTGGTGTTGGGCACCATTGGGCGAGTGAAACCGGCGGCAGCGTTGCCGGCCTCATCCTGCACCGGATTGGCGCCGACGGTGTAGGTCAGCGTCACTACGTCGCTCAATACCACGGCTGCGTTCAGCGTCAGTGTCACCGTTCTTCCGTCGATAGCCACGCCGTCGGGGTTCACCGTCGGGACAGTGCCCGACCCCAGCGTCAGCGTCCAGGCTGTCGACACCGGCACCGAGCTGGCGTCAAGCGCCTCGCTGTAGGTCAGCGTCAGGACAGCGCCGTTGATGGCGGCCGTGTCGACCATCGGGATGATGGTGTCCACGCGATTGTCGAGAGCCTCCGTAATGGCATTGTGGGCAAGCACCGCGTCGTTGCCGGCGGCGTCCCGGATGGTGCCGCCGGCCGTCAGGGTGTTTTGCGCCACCGCAACCCCGTTGTCATCATTGTCGCCGGCGACCACCGTGTAGCCGAAGGCCAGCTCCGTGGTTGTGCTGCTGTCGCTGTCGTAGACCGCCTGGCGCGTCGCCGTGCCCACCACCAGCGGTATCTGCGGCGTGCCGACGACTGTGACCGCTTCGCTGAAGGTCGCCGTCAGCACAATCGTTTCGCCCAGGGCGTACGGGCCGGTGGTGCTGGTGATGGCGACACCGGCCACCGTCGGGACGACGCTGTCTACGGTATGTTCGGGGTCATCGGCCACCGCACTGTGCGTGGTCTGCGCATCTTCGCTATCGGCCTCGCTTTGAATCGTGCTGCTGGCGATGTGGGTCAGCGCATTGGAGCCGATGCTCACGCCGTCAACGTCAAGGTCGCCGGCGACCACTGTGTAGCTGAACACCAGCGTCGTGGTCGTGCTGTCACTGTCGTCGTAGACCGCCTGGCGCGTCGCCGTGCCCACCGTCAGCGCCAACTCCGGCGTCCCGGTGACCGTGACCGCCTCGCTAAACGTCACCGTCGCGTCAATCACCTCGTCAGGTGCGTAGACGTCGTCGACGGCGTTCGAGGTCAACGCAATGGCGGTGATGACCGGCGCCGTCTCCGGGATAATGGTGACGGCAAAGGTCGGCATGACGGTACGCACGCCGTCGCTGACCGTGTAGGTCAGCGTGACGGCGGCGGCCACGGTGGTCGGCGTGCCGGTCAGGATGCGGGTGGCCGGATTAAAGGTCAGGCCGGCGGGCAGGTCGGCGTTGCCCGGCCCGGCGTTCGGCCCGGTCAGGGTGTAGGTCGTCGCATCCGGACTCGACGGGCTAAGCGCCAGGGTCAGGGGCGTGATCAGCCTGCCGACCGTATAGATCTGATCGTCCGGCGCGGTCGCGACCGGCGGATTGGCCTCGATGCGCAGGGTTTGGGAGGCCACCGGCTCGATGCCATTGGCGTTGACGGCCGTGGCCGACACCGTCACCTCCCGGAGAGTCGTGGTACCGCGATTCACGGCGGTGATGGTGACGAGCCCGGTGCTGCTGGTCGCCCCGGGGTCAATGGTCAGCACCGACGAGGCACTCAAGTCGTAATCATCCTCGATCGCCGGGCTGACCGGGGCCGCACTGACGGTCACCGTGGTCGACGCAGACGAGGCGGACGAGGCCGGGTCCAGCGTGGCCGTGACGGTGGTCGGGCCGCCGCTCTGGGTGATCGTGGCCGGGGTCAGCACCAGGATGACCACGGGGTCCGCGTCGTCGTTGGTAATCGTGGCGGTACCGATGGCGGTGGTGATCGTTGCGTTGTCCGGGTCTGACAGGGTGACGATGATCGTCTCGTCGGTCTCGTCAATTGTGTCACCCGTCACCGTCGCCTCAATCGTCTGTGTCAGCGTGCCCGGCGCAAACGTCAGCGTGCCGGGGGGCAGAACGTAGTCGGCGCCGACGCCCTCGGTCGCCGTGCCACCCGTAACGGCGTAGCGCACCGTCACCCTCTGCTCCGTCGCCCCGGTCAGCATCACCGTGTAGGACAATGTCGCCGACCCGATGTCGCCCTCATCCACACTCGGCGGCGAGTCAATCGCCAGCGTCCGCAGGTCGTCGTTATCGTCTATCGCGACACTGGCGGTGGCCGGGTCGCCGGGCGTATAGCCAACGCCATTGTCCACTGTGGCCGTGATCATGCCGTTCGCCTCGTCGACGCCGTCGTCAGCGGTCGGCACCGTCAGCGTGGCCGTCGTTTCGCTGGCGGCAATCGTCACCATCGTCGGCCGGACGCCGGCAATGAAGTTGCCCGAGTCGGTGACGGTCACCATAACCGTCAACTCCTCTGCCGGAGCAGGGTCCGCCGTCAGCCTGAAGGTCGCCACCGTTCCTTCGATCACCGGGGACGTCACGGCGACGATTGAGATGTTCGGGTTGTCATCGTTGGTAATCGTACCCGTGCCGTCGGCTGTTGTAATCCCCGCGTTGATCGGCCTCTGCAGGCTGATGATGACCGTCTCGTCATCCTCGTCAACCCTGTCACCCGTCACCGTCACTTCAATCGTCTGCGTCGTCGCGCCGTCCGGCGTAAACTCCAGGCTACCGGAGGGTAATACGGTGTAGTCGTCGCCCGCGGTCGCCGTGCCACCCGTAACGGCGTACTCCACCGCCACCGACCGCTCCGTCGCCCCGCTCAGCGTCACCGTGTAGGTCAAGGTCGCCGACCCGCTGTCGCCCTCTTCCACACTCGGCGAGTCAATCGCCAGCATCGGCAGGGCGTCGTTGTCGTCTATCATGACACTGGCTCTGTCCGGGGTGCCGACCGCGTAGTCGGCGCCCGACGCCACCACCACCGTTATCGTGTCGTCGGCCTCGCCGACCTCGTCGTCGGTGGTCGGCACGGTCAGCGTCGCTGTCGTTACGCTGGCGGCAATCGTCACCATCGTCGGCCGGGCGCCGAAAATGAAGTTGCCCGGGTCGGTGACCGTCACCATGACCGTCAGGTCTGCCACCGGTGCAAGGCTCGCCGTCAGCCTGAAGGTCGCCGCCGTCCCCTCGGTCACCGGGGACGTCCCGGCGGCGATGGTGATGACCGGGTCCGCATCTCCATCGTTATCCTCGACTCCGACAACGGCCCTGTTGGCGGGCGGCTCGGCGACCGCGTAGTTGGCGCCGCCCGGCGTCACCGTCCCCGGCGTCACCGTCGCCGTGATCACGTTGTTCGGCTCGTCGGTGGTGTCGTTGACCGTCGGCACCGACAGCGTGGCCGTCGTGGTGCCGGCGGCCAGCCTCATCATCGTCGGCGCCGCACCTTGAATGAAGCTGCCCAGATCGGTCAACGTCACCATGACCGCCAGATCCACTCTCGGCGCAAGGGTCGCCGTCAGCCTGAAGGTCGCCGGCGTTCCCTCGATCACCGAAGGCGTCACGGCGACGATTGAGATGACCGGGGTGTCATTGTCTCTAATCGTACCCGTGTCGGCGGCGGCGGTGGTGATAGTCGCGTTGACCGGGTTCGACAGGGTGATGTCGACCGTCTCGTCATCCTCGTCAATCGTGTCATCTCTCACCGACACTTGAATCGTCCGGCTCGTCGTGCCCGACGGAAACACCAGCCCGCCGCCGAAGGGCAATACGGAGTAGTCGACGCCCTCGATCGCCGTACCCGTAAAGGCGTACTCCACCGTCACCGTCTGCTCCGTCTCCCTGCTCAGCGTCACCCTGTAGATGAAGATCGCCGTCTCGTCGTCGCCCTCAACCACACTCTGAGGCAGGTCCAAACTAATCGCCAGCGTCGGCAGGTCGCCCGGCAGGTCGTTATCGTTTATCGCGACACTGGCTGTGGCCGGGGCGACGAATGTGTAGCCAACGCCGTTGTCCACTGTGGCTGTGATCATGCCGTTCGCCTCGTTGACGTCGTCGTCCTCGGTCAGCACCGTTAGCGTGGCGGTCGTTTCGCTGGCGGGAATCGTCACCGTCGTCGGCGCCGACCCGGCAATGAAGTTGCCCGGCCCGTCGTCCACCGACACGGTGACTGTCAGGTCCGCCGTCGGCGCGGGGGTCGCCGTCAGCCTGAAGGTTGCCGCCGTCCCCTCAGGCACCGAGGACGTCACGGCGGCGATGGTGATGACCGGGTCCACCAGCGGAGCCACGGCGTCATCGTCGTCATCCTCGACTGCGACAGTGGCCGTGTTGGCGGGCGACGCGGCGACCATGTAGTCGGCGTCGGTGTCGGTGTCCTCCTCCACCGTCGCCGTGATCACGCCATTCAGCTCGTCGTTCTCGTCGTCGGTGGTATCTACCGTCAGCGTGGCGGTCGTGGCGTCGGCGGCAATCGTCACCATCGTCGGCGCCGGCCCGGCAATGAAATCGCCCGAGTCGGTGACGGACACCATGACCGTCAACTCCGTCGCCGGAGCAGGGTCTGCCGTCAGTATGAAGGTTGCCGCCGTTCCTTCGGTCACCGAGGACGGCATGGCGGCGATTGAGATGATCGGTAATCCGTCATCGTCGGTAATTGTGCCGGTGCCAAGGGCGGTCATAATCGTCGCGTTGATCGCGTCCGACAGGAGGACGAGGATCGTCTCGTCCTCCTCGTCAATCGTGTCACCCGTCACCGTCACCTCAATCGGCTGTGTCGTCATGCCCGGCGTAAACGTCAGCGTGCCGTCGGGCAAGGCGGTGTAGTCGTCAACCGCGGTCGCCGTGCTGATGCTCGCATCCACCGCGTAGCGCACCGTCACTGTCTGATCTGTCGCCTCGGTCAGCGTCACCGTGTAGGTCAACCTCGCCGTCCCGCTGTCGCCTTCCGGCACACTCGGCGAGGTAATGGCCAGCATCGGCGGGTCGTCGTTATCCCGGACATCAACAGTGGCCGTGTTGTCCTCCAGCGCCACGGCTGCCGTGTAGCCGCCGATGCCGGTGGCCACCGTGGCCGTGATCGTGCCGTTCGCCTCGTCGACGACGTCGTCAATGGTCGGTACCGTCAGCGTGGCCGTCGTTTCGCTGGCGTTAATCGTCACCATCGTCGACTGGGCACCGCCAATGAAGTTGCCCGATTCGGTGACCTCAACCCTGACAACCAGGTCCGTCGCCGGCGCAGAATCCACCGTCAGCGTGAAGGTGGCGGCATCCCCCTCGGTCACCGGGGACGTCCCGGCGTCAATGGAGACGACCAGAAGCGCCTCCTGAGCCTGGACGGCGATGGTCACCGTGTCGGTGGCCGTGGCGCCATCCGGGTCGGTGACCGTCAACTCGAACGTCAGCACTGTGTTCGCGTCCGCCGCAATCACGACAAAGGTGGGCGTGGCGGTGGCGGCATCATTGAGCAAGGCTGTGGTCCCGAGCTGCACCCACTGATAGGTCAGGGCGTTGCCGTCCTCCGGATCACGGCTGCCGGTGCCGTCCAGCGTGACCGTGTCGTCGACGCTCACGTTGGCCTGATCCGGGCCGGCGTTCGCCGTCGGCACGTCATTGGCGCCGGTGACGGTGATGGTGATGATCTCCGGGGTGTTGTCGCTGGCCTGCACCTGGAAGGTCTCGGTGACCATGTCGGGGACAATCGTGACCGCATTGGTGACCGCGTCGACCGTCGTGGTCACGCCCAGCGCGTTGGTGTCGGGGTCGGCGTTGTTCAGGGTATAGGTCCACTCGCCCCCGTCGCGCAGCGTGAAGGTGCCGTAGGTGCCGGGGGCGTCCGACTGCGCCAGGAACTGCGGAACAAGGGCGGGACTGTCCGTCGCGGTCAGCAGGCCGGTGGTGGTCTCGTCCGCGTCTTCGATGACGCTGCCCGTCAGAGCGCCGGTGATCACGGCCGGGGTATTGTCCGCCTCGATGGTGACCGTCACGGTGTCGTCGGGGTCGGAGACACTACCCCGCCGGTCGGTCACGGTCAGCGTGAACGTCAGGGGCGTGTCCGCGGTCAGGTCGGGGTCGAAGGTGGCCGTGAAGCGGGCCGTGACGGTGTCTTCGTCGGTCAGCGTGACGGTTGGCGTACCGCTCTGCGTCCACGCATAGGTCAGCGTCGCCCGGTCACCGGTGTCCGGATCATTACTGCGCGTGCCGCTCAGGCGCACCACAGCGCCCTGGGGCACGGTCAGGTCTTCGCCGGCCTCGGCGGTGGGTGCGTCATTGGCGCCGGTGACCGTGATGGTGACGGCTTGCGTCACATCGTTGTCGGTGGCGGAGACCGCCGTAAAGACATCGGTCATCGTCACGTCCCCGGCCAGCGCATTGGTCTCGGGGTCGGCGTTATTCAGTGTATAGCTCCACGCGCCGGCGGCGGTCAGGGTGAAGGTGCCGTAGGTGCCGACGACAGCATCTGTCTGCGTCTGCGCTTCAAACGCGGTGTCGGCATCCACCCGGTTGTCCACGTCGGTCACGGTCAGCGTGCCGGTGGCGGTGGTCCTGACATCAGCGCCGTCTTCGGTGACCGCCCCGGTGAACTCGCCGCTGATCGTCGGCGGGTCATCAGCGCCGAGGATGGTGACGGTGAGCGTCTCCATGGTGCCGTCCTCGGTCTGCACGGGGAACGTCTCGGTGCGCACGGCGCCCCCAGGCAGTTCATCGGTGTCCGGGTTGGCATTGTCCAGGAAGTATCTCCAGACACCGACCGAGTTGAGGCTGAAGATGCCGTAGGTGCCGGCGCCGCCGCTCGCTCTGAAGCGGTTGTCGGGGCCATCCGGGTCCATCGCAGTCAGGAAGCCGGTGGCGGTGTTGATGTCTCCCAGGTTCTCTATCACCACTCTGGTGAGGTCGCCGCCGATGACCGACGGGTCGTCGGCGCCGATGACGGTGATGGTGACGATGCCCTCGGTGCCGTCGCTCGCCCTTACGCTGAACGCGTCGGTGGCGTCCGCAGTCAGCGCGTTGGTCGCGTCGGCCTCATTGTCCAGGATGTAGATCCACTCGCCGGTCACAGCCAGGCTAAAGTTGCCGTAGGTGCCGGCGCTCGTCGGCGCCTGGAACGTGACGGTGGCCCCCGGGATGCTGTCCGGGTCGATCACGCGCAGCGTGCCGATGGCGGTGGTGCTGACCGGGGCCGCGTCTTCGGTGACCGACCCTGTCGTGCCGGTGAGCTCCGCCGGGTCATCGGCGCCGATGACGGTGATCTCCACGCTCTCCCCGGTGCCATCGTCGGTCTCAACCGTGAACGTGTCGGTGACCTCAAGGCCCTCGAACAGCGCGTTGGTGTCCACATCCCCATTGTTCAGCGTGTAAATCCAGACCCCTGCATCGGTCACGCTGAAGCTGCCGTAGGTGCCGGGGGTGTCCAACTGCTCCCGGAACGTGACAGCCCCCGGGCTGTCCGGGTCGGTCGCGCTCAGTGTGCCGGTGGCGGTGGTCCTGACCTGCTCTGCGTCTTCGGTCACGGTGCCGGTGGTTATGCCGGTGATATTCGCCGGGTCATTGGCGCCGGTGACGGTGATGGCGATGACGGCATCGTCAGCGCCGTCGCTCGCCCTTACGGTGAACGCGTCGGTGGCGGTGACGCCCGCGGCCAGGGCGATGGTGGCCGCATCCTCATTGTTCAGCGTGTAGGTCCAAACGCCGGCCTCGGTCAGGCTCAGGCTGCCGTAGGTGCCGACACTCGTCGGCGCCGTGAACGTGATGGGGGCCGCTATGCCGTCCGGGTCGGTCGCGGTCAGCGTGCCGGTGTCGGTGACGGGCTGCGTGGCTGCGGGCACGGCGGTGACGGTACCGGTGAGATCACCGCCGATGGTCGACGGGTCATCGGCGCCGGTGATGGTGATGGTGACGGTCGTCGTGGCGACGTCCGCGGTCGCGGTCGCGGTGAAACTGTCGCTACCGGTGGCGCCCGCGGCCAGGGCGTTGGTGGCCGCATCCTCATTGTTCAGCGTGTAAGTCCAGACCCCTGCATTGGTCACGCTGAAGGTGCCGTAGGTGCCGGGGGCGTCCAACTGCACCTGGAACAGGACGGTGACCCCCGGGCTGTCCGGGTCGGTCGCGACCAGCGTGCCGGTGGCGGTGGCCGGCTCCCTGTCTTCGGTTACGGCGCCGGTGGTCGTGCCGGTGATCACCACCGGGTCATCCGCGCCGGTGACGGTGATGGTGACGATCGTCGTGGCGCCGTCCGCGGTCACGGTGAACTCGTCGGTCTCGGTGACACCCGCGGCCAGGGCGATGGTGTCCCGGCCCTCATTGTTCAGGCTGTAGGTCCACACACCCTGCGCGGTCACGCTGAAGGTGCCGTAGGTGCCGGCGCTCGTCGGCGCCTGGAACGTGACCGTAACCACCGGGCTGTCCGGGTCGATCACTCTGTCCGGGTCGGTCACGGTCAGCGTGCCGGTGGCGATGACGGGCTGCGTGGCTGCGGGCACGGCGGTCACGGCGCCGGTGGTCGTGCCGGTGATCTCCGCCGGGTCATCGGCGCCGATGACGGTGATGACCACCACGTCCGGGGTGCCGTCCGCGGTCTGAACCGGGAATCGCTCTGTACCCGCTAACCGGTTCAGTGCATTGGTGGCATCGAGCGCATTGTCCAGGATGTAGGTCCACTCGCCCTGCGACGTCACACTGAAGGTGCCGTAGGTGCCGGGGACATTCGACTGCACCTGGAATGTGTCGTCGGGGTTGTTCAGGGGGTCGTCCGGGTCGTTGGCGCTCAGCGTGCCGACGGCGGTGGTCCGGACTGGAGCCGCGTCTTCGGTGACGGTGCCGGTACGCATGCCGGCGATGACCGCCGGGTCATTGACGGGCAGGACGGTGATCACTACCGTGTCGGTGCCCATGGCGTTCGACTGGTCGGTGACCGTCAGCTCGAACGTCAGGGCGGTGGGCTCGAGCACCTGGTCCGGCGCGGTGAAGCTGGTGCGGGCGGTGTTCCTGCTGGCGAAGTCGACCATGGGGGTGACGCCGGGCGTGATGTTGACCTGCGCCCACGCATACGTCAGGTCCGGGGCGCCGGTCTCCGGGTCGATGTTGGCCTCCGGGTCAGTGCCGCCACCGTTCAGGGTCACCACGCTGGCTTCGGGCACGTTCCGGTCGGCGCCGGCAAGCGCGGCGGGCGGGTCATTGGCGCCGAAGATGATGATAACGACCGTCGCCGGGGTGTCGTCGGCGGCCTGCACCGGGAACGTCTCGTCGGTGATGGTGTCGGTGGCGGACAGCCGGTTGGTCACGGGGGTGTCGTTGTTCAGGGTGTAGGTCCACGCGCCGGTGGCGGTCAGTTCAAAGCTGCCGTGGATACTGGTAGTGCTCTGGGCCCTGAAGTCGTTGGCGCCGTCCGGGTCATCCACGGTCAGCATGCCGGTGACCGTGTTCGGGTCTGCGTCTTCGGTGATGTTACCGATGAACTCACCGCTGATGGTGGCCGCGTCGTTGTCCGCCCGGACGGTGACCATCACCATGTCGGTGTGGGCGGCGCGCTGCGGGTCGGTGACCGTCAGCCTGAACGTCAGGGTCTCGTTCGCTGTCAACTGCGGCGCGGTGAAGCTGACGCTGACGGTGTCGGCATTGGTCAGCGGGACCGTGGTCTCGGTCGTGCCGCCGGTCTGCGTCCACGCATAGCTCAGCGCTTCCTGCTCGCCGGTGTCCGGGTCGGTGTCCGGGTCGGTGCCCGTGCCGGCCAGCGTGACCCGGTCGCCTTCGTCGACGATCCGGTCGTCGCCAGCCATCGCGGTCGGATCATCGTTGGCGCCGGTGATGGTGATGTCGACCGTCTCCATGGCCGTGGTGGCGTCCGCCGCGTCGGTGGCCTCGACCGTGAACGTCTCGATGTCGATGACCTCAGCGCCCTCGATCAGCGCGTCGGTCTCGGAGTCATCGTTGTCCAGCTCGTAGACCCACGCGCCAGTGGTGACCAGGGTGAAGGTGCCATAGATGCCGGGGGTGGCCTGCGCCCGAAGGACGGCCAGGTCACCGTCCGGGTCGGTCGCGGTCAGGATGCCCCTGGCCATGGTCTCAAGCGCGTCTTCGGTGACATCGCCGGCTAACGTGCCGGTGATGCTGGTCGGCCTATCGCTCGCCTCAATGGTGACGGTCACCGTGTCGGTGGCCATGGCCAGCCGGTCGGTGACCTTCAACTCAAACGTCAGGTCTGTGTCCTGCCGCACCACGGGCGCGGTGAAGGTGGCACGGGCCGTGTTCTCGTTGGTCAGCACGACGGCTGGGCCGCCGGTCTGCAGCCACCGGTAGGTCAGCACATCACCATCCGGGTCGCTGCTGTCCGTGCCGATCAGCGTGACCTCGGCACCTTCGGTGGTGATGGTCTGGTCGTCGCCGGCCATCGCGGTCGGCGCGTCGTTGGCGCCGGTGACGGTGATAACCACTGCGCCCGTGGTGGTGACCGCTGTGTCGTCCACGTCCACGGCCACCACCGCAAACTCTTCGGTGACGCTGTCGGTCGTGGCCAGAGCCTGGATCACTGGAGCGGCGTTGTTCAGGGTATAGGTCCACTCGCCGTTGGCGGCCAGGGTGAAGCTGCCGTAGGTGCCGGTGACGGGGGTGGTCTGCGCCTGGATGGTGTTGTCGCTGTCCGGGTCGGTCACGGTCAGCGTGCCGGTGGCCGTGTTCGGCACCGCGTCTTCGGTGATGCCACCGAGATTGCCGGCAAATTCCGCCCCGTCGTTGTCCGCCAGGATGGTGACGATCACCGTGGCGGAGTCCGTGGCCGGGGTCGGATCGGTGACCGTCAGCGTGAAGGTCAGCTCCGTGTTCGCGGTCAACTGCGGCGCCGTGAAGGTCGCCGTGGCGGTGGCCGCATCGGTGAGCGTGACGGTCGGCGTGCCGGCGGTCTGCGTCCACGCATAGGTCAGCTCCGCCTGATCGTCGTCCGGGTCGCTGCCGCTGCCGCTCAGGGTCACGAGGGCGTCCTCGTTGACGCTCTGCGTCGGCGCGTCAACCGTCGCGCTCGGCGCGTCGTTGGCGCCAGTGACGGTGATGACCACCGCGCCCGTGGTGGTGGCTGGCGGTGGTGCGTCGTCCATGGCCTGCACCGCAAACTCTTCGGTGACGATGTCGGTCGCGGCCAGGGCGTTGGTCACCGGGGCGGCGTTGTTCAGGGTATAGGTCCACGCGCCGGTCGCGGCCAGGGTGAAGCTGCCGTAGGTGCCGGTGACGGGGGTGGTCTGCTCCTGGATGGTGTTGGCGCTGTCCGGGTCGGTCACACTCAGCGTGCCGGTGGTGGTGGCGGGGTCCGTATTGTCCGCACTTTCGGTGATGCCGCCGAGATTGCCGGCAAAGACCGCCGGGGCGTTGGTCGCCGTGACGGTAACGATCACCGTGTCGGTGGCCGTCGCCGTGGTCGGGTCGGTGACCGTCAGCGTGAAGGTCAGGAGCGTGTCCGCGACCAACTGCGGCGCCGTGAAGGTCGCCGTGAGGGTGGTCTCATCGGTGAGCGTGACAGTCGGCGTGCCGCCGGTCTGCGTCCACTCATAGTCCAGCTCCGCCTGGTCGTCGTCCGGGTCGGTGGCGCGGCCGGTCAGCATCACCTCCGCCCCTTCGACCACAGTCTGCGCCAACCCGGCGTCTACGACCGTCGCGTCATTGACGCCGGTAATGGTGATGACCACACTCTCCGGGTCATCGGCGCCCTCGGTGGTGCCCTCGGTGGCCTGCTGCACCGTAAAGCTCTCGGTGACCTGGTCGGGGACAATCGTGACCGCATTGGTGACCGCGTCAACCGTCGTGGTCACGCCCAGGGCGTCGGTGTCGAGGTCGGCGTTATTCAGTACGTAGCTCCAGCGCCCGTCTGCGGACAGGGTGAACGTGCCGTAGATGCCGGCGTTGTCCGCCTGTGCCACGAAGTCATTGGGGCCGTCCGGGTCGGTGACCGTCAGCCGGCCAAAGGCCTGGGTCGCCAGCGCGTTGTTTTCGGTGGCACTGCTTTCGGTGACACTACCGGTGTGGATGCCGCCAAAGATCGCCGGATCGTCATCCGCCGTGACGGTGACGATGACTCTGCCGGTGGACGAGGCGCCCGACGGGTCGGTGACCGTCAGCGTGAAGGTCAGGTCCGTTTGCGCAGTCAACTGTGGCGCCTCAAAGCTGGTGCGGACAGCGGCCGCATTGTCGAGCCGGATGGCGGGCGGGCTGGCGGGCGGTGTCCATTGATAGGTCAGCTGGTCTCTCCTGTCCGGGTCGCTGCTGTCACTACCGCTCAGGACCACGGTGGTGCCCTCCTCAACTGTCTGCGCCAGCCCGGCGTCCGCGGTCGGCGCGTCGTTGGCGCCGGTGACGGTGATCACCACCTCACTCCGCGTGTTGTCCGCCGCCCGCACCGCAAACCGCTCGGTGACCTGCTGGTTCGCCGCCAGGGCCTGAACCACGTCCGCGTCGTTATTCAGCGTGTAGCTCCACACGCCGGTCGCGCCGGTCGCGGCGACGACCAGAGTGAACGTGCCGTAGGTGCCGGCGTTGTCCTCCTGTACCTCGAGGCGGTCGGGGCCGTCCTCGTCGGCCACGACCAGCGTGCCGGTGGCGGTCAACTCCGTGTCTTCGGTGACGCCACCGGTGCGCATCCCGCCAATGAACGCCGGGATGTTGTCCGTTGCCCGCACGAGCACACGCACCCGCGCGGTGTCGGTGGCGCGCCCGTCGGTCACCGTCAGCTCAAATTCCAGCGTCGTCGCTGCGGTCAACGGCGGCGCGGTGAAGGTGGCGGTGGCGGTGGTCGCGTCGCTCAGCGTGACTGTGGGCTCGCCGCTGACCTGCGTCCATGCATAGCTCAACGCCGCCTGCTCGCCGGTATCCCGGTCGCTGCCCGTGCCAACCAGCATCACCTCAACCCCCCCGGTGGCGCTGCCGGTGAGGAGATCGCCGATCTGGAACCTGCCCGTGGCGGTCGGCGCGTCATTGACGCCGGTGACGAGGATGGTGAGGAGCCCGAGGGTGCCGTCCGCGGCCACCACGTTGAACGTCTCTTCGCCCGTCGTGTCGGCCGCCAGGGCCTGGGTGGCCGCTTCCGAATTGTCCAGCCCGTAAACCCACTCGCCGGTGGCGGCCAGGCTCCCCAGCGTGCCGTAGCGGCCGGGCACTTCTTCCACCTGCGCCTGGAAGCGGTTGTTGCCCTCCGGATCCATCACCGTCAGCCGGCCCGTGGCCGAGATCTGCGTGATGTCGTCTTCGGTGACGCTGCCGGTCTGATCGCCGCTGATGACTGACGCGTCGTCGTCCGCTTCCACGGTGATGATCACCGTGGCGGTGACGCCGGGGCTATGCAGATCGGCGACCGTCAGCGTGAAGGTCAGGCGCGTGTTCACGAGCAAATTGGGCGCGGTGAAGGTGGCCGTGGCGGTGTCCGCGTTGGTCAGCGTGACCAGGGGCGTCGTTATCGGCAGGGGGACGCCGGGCGCAAGGCCGGCGGTCTGCCTCCACCGATAGCGCAAGGTGTCCCGGTCGCCGGTATCCACGTCATCGCCCGTGCCGGTCAGGGTCACGAGGCTCTCTTCGTCAACGGTCTGCGCCGGAGGATCGACCTCAACGGTGGGGCGGTCATTGGCGCCGTCGATAAAGATGGTCACGGTCGCCGGGGTGTCGGCCAGGCCGTCGGCCATGTCGTTGGCCAGAACCGGGAAGGTCTCCTGGATGGAATCGGAATCCAGGGGCAGGGCATCGGTGACGGCCGCCTCGTTGTCCAGCGTGTAGGTCCAGCCACCGTCCTCGTCCAGCATGAAGGTGCCGTAGGTGCCGTCCGCGGTCTGCGGATGGAACGTGCCGATGACGTCAGCGCCCCCGGCCTGCGGCGTGGTCACGGTCAGGATGCCGGTGGCGGTCAGATCCGTGTCTTCGGTGACGCCGCCGAAAATGTTGCCGGTGATGATGGAGGCCGTGCTGTCCATATCAATGGTGACCGTCACGGTGTCGGTGCGCGCGACAGTCTGCCGGTCGGTCACGGTCAGCGTGAACGTCAGGGTCGTGTCAGCCGTCAACCTGGGCGCGGTGAAGGTGACCCTGTTGGAGGCCACCCCGGGGTCGAGCGTGACGGTCGGCGTGCCATCGGTCTGCGTCCACACATAGCCCAGCTCCGCCTGATCGCCGGTGTCCGGGTCGGTGCCGCTACCGATCAGATGCACCGTGGCCGCCTGGGGCACGGTCTGGTCGGCGCCCGCGTCGACGGTCGGCGCGTCATTGGCGCCGGTGACGGTGATGGTGACGGCTCGCGTCACGCCATCGTTCTCTCTGGAGACGGCGGTAAAGACGTCGGTCACCGTGGCGCCGTCGGGGAGCGCGTCGGTGTCGACGTCGGCGTTATCCAGCGTATAGGTCCACGCCCCGTCGATGGTCAGGGTGAAGCTGCCGTAGACGCCCTGCCCGTTGGCCCGGTCGGTGGCGCCGGCCTGGGTCGCAAAGTCGCCGATGGGATTGTTCAACTGGCCGGTAGCGGTGTCAATGGTCGCATCAACGCCGCCTTCTGTGACCATGCCGGTCGTGTCGCCGGTGATGCCCGGGGAGACGGTGATGGTGACGGTGTCGGGGGCTTCTGAATTTGCTTCGCCGTCGTTGACCACCAGAGCAAAGGTCAGATCGGTGGCGCTCGTCACGCTCGGCGCCGGGAAGGTCGGCCGGGCCACGGTGGCGTCACTCAAGGTCACTGCCGGCCCGGCGCTTTGCGTCCAGGTGTAGGTGTCAATGCTGTCGCCGGTATCCGGGTCGGTGCCGCTGCCGTCCAGCGTGACCGTGGCGCCGACAATCACGGCGGGTTGATCCGGCCCGGCGTTCGCCGTGGGCGCATCATTGGCGCCGGTGACGGTGATGGTGACGGCTCGCGTCACGCTGGTGTCGGTGGCGGAAACGGCCGTAAAGACGTCGGTGACCTGGATGCCGGCCGCCAGCGCGTTGGTGACGTCGGCGGCGTTATCCAGCGTATAGGTCCACGCGCCGGCGCCGGCCAGGGTGAAGCTGCCGTAGGCGCCCTGCCCGGTGGCGCCGGTCTGGGCCACAAAGCCGCCGGGCAGGAACAACCTGCCGGTGTCGGTGGCGACAGCGTCTTCCGTGACCGCGCCGGTGAGGTCGTCAATGATGGCCATAATCGGCACGCTGTTGGTGGCCAGATCGCCGCTGCCGGTGTGCCTGGACTCCAGCACCGTTACGGACAACGTGCCGTCGGCGGTGAGGTTCGTGCCCACATACGCCAGCGTCAGCGTGGCCTCGGTGGCGCTGTCGCGGCGGACATCGCTCACCGTCACCGTCCCGGGAACGTCAGTGGTGATCGGCGTGAAGTCGTCTGGACTCGGCGTGCCCACGTATTCAGTGTTCACCAGCGTCACCGTCACCGTCGAGCCGTTCAGGGTGTCTTCGGTCAAGGTGTCGGCCGCCAGCAGCGCCCCGGCATCGTTATCTTCCAGGATGATGGTCACAGTGGGCAGTGGATCCTCCGGGACGAAGCTGTATCCGGGGAGGCTATCATTGGCTACACGCATACTGGTCAGGGTTAGCGTGACCTCCTCGTCGATGGTGTCGTCGTCTTCTGCCGCGGTGACGGTGACCGTTATACTGTCCTGACCGGACGAGGACTGCACTCTGTACTCATTGCCGCCAAGATCTGTGGCGCTCACGGTGTAATCCCCGCTCGGCCGAAGAGTTATAAACACATTGGCCCTCTCACCCCCCAGGCTTGGCCTTGTCCTCCGACTCAGTTCCAGCGTGACGGTGGCCGAAGCGCCTCCCTCAACGGCGGTGAGCACGGTGGGGGTGTCCTCCTGGAAGGATATACGCAACGAGTCCAGTATCGTGACGCTGCGGCTGACGTCTGTGGCCGGCAGCCGATAGCCGTCGCCCGGCAGCAGCGTCACGGTCGCCACCTCATCGGGCTCTTCCACCTCGTTATCGGCTACGGTGATGTAGAACACCCGCCGAGACGACGGTTCGCCTGGTACTGGGCTGCTGCCGTCAATGAGCAGCGAGCTCAAGTCCGTCAGCGGGGTGGGCGGGGTGGGGTTTGCTCCATAAGTCACCACATCCGCGGCATCAATGCCGCTGACCGCAAGATTGACCGTCACGTCTTCCGTCAGGGTATGGGTCGCAGGAAGAAGGACATCTACAGCTATATAATTTGTCTCTGTTACGAAACCCGAATTCCGGTCGGCCACAAACGGATCGCCCAGCGGACCCAACGTCACCACCGGCTCATTGTCGGTGACCGTCAGGGTGCGGCTGGCCTCGGTGGGCACCGACGTGACCGTGTAGCCGGCATCCTCTGGCCTTACCGGGCTCAGGCTGAAGGCCAGGGTCTCGTCCAGTCCGTCCACGTCCTCAAGCGCCCTCACTGTCAGCGTCTGGCTGTCGCAACCGGCGGGGAACGGTACCATTACCCCCCGGGGTATCCGCATGGCCGGGGTGGCGTCGTTAAAACTGAAATCGGTGGTGTCGCAGACGGCGGTACTGGCAAGCAGCACACGGTAATCCAAACCGTAGGTCACGTTGTTCGGCGTGGCCAACGGCACCGTCTGCAGGCTGTTGAGCTGCACCAGCACGCCTCCCTCAGGCGCAACACCATCCAGACTCACCACCAGCTCGACCCCACTGCCCCCTTCCATCAGCACGGTGCCGCCCGGGGCGGCCAGACTGACCGTTGGCGGCGGCGTGGTGTTGCGCACCGTCAGGTCAATGAAACCGGCGGCATCGTTGCCGGCCTCATCCTGCACCGGATTGGCGCCGACGGTGTAGATCAGCGTCACTACGTCGCTCAATACCACGGCTGCGTTCAGCGTCAGTGTCACCGTCGTCCCGGCGATAGCTACGCCGTCGGGGTTCACCGTCGGGGCAGTGCCCGACTCCAGCGCCAGCGTGTAGTCGGTCGACGCCGGCACCGAGCTGGCGTCAAGCGCCTCGCTGTAGGTCAGTGTCAGGGCAAAGCCGTTGATGGCGGCCGCACTGACCGTCGGCGCGACGGTGTCCACGCGATTGGCGACATCTGCCGCAATGGCATTGTGGGCAAGCACCGCGGTGTTGCCGGCGGCGTCCCGGATGGTGCCGCCGTTGGCCGTCAGGGTGTTTACCGACACCGCAACCCCGTCGTCATCATTGTCGCCGGCGACCACTGTGTAGCTGAATACCAGCTCTGTGGTTGTGCTGCCACTGACATAGACCGCCTGGGGGGTGCCGTCGCTCACCTCCAGCTCCAGCGGTATCTGCGGTGTGCCACCGGCGGTCTCCACCGTGACCGCTTCGCTGAAGGTCGCCGTCAGCGCAATCGTTTCGCCCGCGACATACGGGCCGGTGGTGCTGGTGATGGCTACGCCACTCACCGTCGGGACGATGCCGTCGACGGTATGTGCGGCGTTATCGGCCACCGTGGTATGCGTGATCTGCGCATCGGTGTCGGCCGCGTTTCGAATCGTGCTGCCGACGCGGGTCAGCGCATTGGAGCCGATGCTCACGCCGTCAGTGTCAAGGTCGTCGGCGGCCACCGTGTAGCTGAACACCAGCTCCGTGGTCGTGCTGCGGTCACTGGCGTAGACCGCCTGGCGCGTCTGCGTGCCCACGATCAGCGCCAGCTGCGGCGGCTGGCCGTCGACGATGACCGCCTCGCTGAAGGCGACCGTCGCGTCAATCACGTCGTCAATCGCGTAGACGTCGTCGCCGGCGTCCGAGGTCAACGCAATGGAGGTGATGGTCGGCGCCGCCGTCGCAGGGGTGATGGTGACGGTAAAGGTCGCCGTGTCGGTGATTACGGTGTCGGTGACCGTGTAGGTCAGCGTGACGGCGTCGGCTTCGGTGGTCGGCGTGCCGGACAGGACGCGGCTGGCCGGATTAAAGGTCAGGCCGGCGGGCAGGTCGGCGTCGCCCGGCCCGGCGGTCGGCCCGGTCAGGGTGTAGGTCCTCACCTCCGGACTCGACGGGCCAGACTCCAGAGTCAGGGGGATGATCGATCGGCCGACCGTATAGCTCTGATTGGGCGGCGCGATCGCGACCGGCGCATCGACCGTGGCGATGGTGACGTCAAAGTTCTCCGTGACGGAGCCGTTCTCGTCGGTGGCGGTGTAGGCCAGAGTACTGACGAAGCTGAAGTCGAAGTCGAAGCCGGTCCTCGGCGTGCCGGACAGAACGCGGTCGACCGGATTAAAGGTCAGGCCGATGGGCAGGGCAAAGGTCCGGGTGCCGTCCGTCCCGGTCAGGGTGTAGCTGACCGTCGTGCCGGTGAAGTCGGTGGCGGCCGGCAGGGTCGTCGGGGTGATTGCCTGGTTGAGCTCGTAGCGCTGATCATCCGGGGTGGGCAGGGTCAGGAGGCCGTCTCTGACGACCGCCACGTCGAAGGTCACACTAGTGGCACTGGTGGCGCTGGTGGCGTCGGCGACCGTGTAGGTCAGCGGGGTGACGCCCAGGGTGGTCGGCGTGCCGGATATTGTGCGGGTGCCCGCCGTAAAGGTCAGGCCAGCGGGCAGGGCGGCGTCGCTCGGCCCGGTCAGGGTGTAGGTGGGCGTCCCGACGAAGTCCGGAGAGGCCGGCAGGGTCACGGGAGGCGTGAGCGCCTCGTCAAGGACATAGCGCTGATTGCCCGGCGTGGGCAGCGTCCCGCCCAGCACCGGCGGCACCGGCTCAATCACCACGACGTTGAAGATGCGCGTGGTGGTGGTGCCATCGTCGTCGTCGGTGACCGTGTAGGTCAGCGGGGTGACGCCCAGGGCGGTCGGGGTGCCGAATAGTGCGCGGGTGGCCGCTGTAAAGGTCAGGCCGGCGGGCAGGGCGTCGTCGTCTGGCCCGGCGGTCGGCCCGGTCAGGGTGTACGTCAACGGCCCAACAGTGGTGCCATCGGCTTTCTGTTCCAGGGCCATCGGCAGCGTCGTCGGCGGAATCGGATCGTTGAGCGTATAGGTTCGGGGGATAATCAGCGGCAGAATCGGGCCATCCCCAAGCGGGATGGCGTTCACCGAGACGCCAAAGATCCGCGTGCTGACGGCCGGGGTGGGGGCCGAGTCGGTGGCGGTGTAGGCCAAAATGGTGCTGCCGGTTTCGGTCGGCGTGCCGGACAGGACGCGGGTGGCCGCCGTATAGGTCAGGCCGGCGGGCAGGTTGGCGTCGTCCGGCCCGGCGTTCATCTCGGTCAGGGCGTAGCTCACTGCGCCGTCGCCGCCGCCGGTGGACAGCGGCAGCGTCAGCGGCTCAATGGCCACGTTCACCAAGTAGACCTGGTTGTCGACGACCGGCAACATCGGCCCGGTCACCCGCAAGTTAAACGGCTGCCGGAGATTGCCGCCCCCGAAGGTGGCGCTGTATTCCAACGGGATGGTCACGCCGCCCACGGCCACCTGGCCGGACAGCACGCGGGTGGTCGGGGTAAAGGTCAGGCCGGTGGGCAACAGGAGGCCGTTCGGCCGGGTCACGGTGTAGGTGATCGGCCCGGTGGCATTCATGAGTTCCGGTAACGGGGTGCTGGTGAACAGCGTGCCGGGCGGAGTGGTGATGTCTTCCGGTTGGGCCAGCGTCGCCCCGGTCACCGTCACGGTAAAGGTCTGTACGTCGGTGGTCGGCGGGGTGGCGCTGTCGGTGACCGTGTAGGTCAGCGTGGTCAGGCCCGCCGTGGTCGGCGTGCCGGACAGGATGCGGTCGTCCGGGGCAAAGGTCAGCCCGGGCACGGCGGTCGCCAGCGACTCGCCGTTCGGCCCGGTCAGGGTGTAGTCCAGCGGCGCGGCGCCGCCGGTGGCTGATGGCAGGGTCACCGGGGTGATCGCGATGGACGCAGGGTAGGTCAGATCGCGCTGACTGCCCAGCGTCGGCCCGGTCACCGTCACGTCGAAGGCCTGCGTGATGCTCCGGTTGCTCGCAACGTCGGTGACGGTATACGTCAGCCCGGTGACGCCGGGGTCGGTCGGCGTGCCGGACAGAATACGGGTGGTCGAGTCAAAGGCCAGCCCGGCGGGCAGCGGGTCCAATTCATAGACCCGGCGGGGGCTGGCGCCGGTGCCGCCGGTGGCATCCGGCAGGGTCAGCGAGGGGATGGCCGTGTTGACCGGATAGGTCTGCGCCCCCACGGTGGCGGTAAACGCCAGATCTACATAGTCCGGCGGGGTGCACTCGGTGGTGCCGGCCGGCACCGCACCGACTTCGCAGATGGTGATGAACACTTCCAGATCAGCCGTGTCCCCGGCCTCGTCGGTCACCGTATACGCAAACTCAAACCCGAACTGATCCGCGTCATTGCCGGCGCCGGCCAGGGTCGGCGTGCCGGTCAGGGTGCGGGTGGCCGCGGTGTACGTCAGCCCCAGATCGCTCAAGGGCAGGTCAAAATGACTCAGGGTGTAGGCCAGCGCCCCGATGCCGTCGGTGGCCTGCGGTAATGTCGTGGCGGTGATCGGCACGCCCAGCGGATAGAACAGACTCACCGCACTGCTCGGCACGAAACGCAGGTCATCATCACCGTCACCGGCGGCGGCGATGATCAGGGTTTGGGAGGCCGGATTCGTGATGCCGTTGACGTTGACGGCCGTGGCCGACACCGTCACCCGCCGGGGAGTCGTGATGCCGCGATTCACGGCGGTGATGGTGACGGCCCCGGTGCTGCTGGTCGCCCCGGCGGCAATGGTCAGCACCGGCGAGTCACTCAAGCGGTAATCACTCGCGACCGCCGGGCTGACCGGGGCCGCACTGACGGTCACCGTGGTTGACGCGGACGAGGCCCGGTCCAGCCTGGCCGTGACGGTGGTTGCGCCGTCGCTCTGGATGATCGCGGGCGGGTTCAGCACCAGGGTGACCACGGGGTCCGCGTCGTCGTTGGTAATCGTGCCGGTGCCGACGGCGGTGGTGATCGTTGCGTTGTCCGGGTTCGACAGGGTGACGATGACCGTCTCGTCGGCCTCGTGAATTCTGTCATCCGTCACCGCCACCTCAATCGTCTGTGTCAGCGTGTCGCTCGGCGTAAACGTCAGTGTGCCGAGTGTGCCGAAGGTGGGCACGGCGGCGTAGTCGGCCGTGGTCGCCGTGCCATCTGTAACCGCGTAGTCCACCGTCACCGTCTGCTCCGTCGCCCCGGTCAGCGTCACCGTGTAGGTCAATCTCGCTGTGCCTTCCAGCACACTCGGCGAGTCAATCTCCAGCGTCGGGGCATCGTTATCGGTGATCATGACATCGGCGGTGGCCGGGGGGTCGCCGACTGTATAGCCGATACCGTCGGTCACCGTGGCCGTGATTATGCCGTCCGCCTCACCGAGGTTGTCGTCATCGGTCTCCACCGTCAGCAGGGCGGTCGTTTCGCCGGCGGCAATCGTCACCATCGTCGGCGCCGGCCCGGCAATGAAATCGCCCGAGTCGGTGACGGACACCATCACCGTCAACCCCGTCGCCGGAGCAGAGTCTGCCGTCAGCCTGAAGGTCGCCGCCGTCCCTTCGGTCACCGAGGACGTCACGGCGTCGATTGAGATGGTCAGGGTGTCATCGTCGATAATCCTACCCGTGCCGGTGGCTGTTGTGATCCTCGCGTTGGTCGGCCCCGACAGGGTGATGATGACCGTCTCGTCATCCTCGTCAATCGTGTCATCCCGCACCACCACTTCAATCGTCCGGCTCGTCGTGCCCGGAATAAACACCAGACTGCCGGAGGGCATTCCGAGCTCCCTGGTCACAATGTAGTCGACGCCCTGGCCCTCGGTCTGGCCCTCGGTCGCCGTGCCACCCGTCTCGTACTCCACTGTCACCGCCTGCTCCGTCGCCCCGGTCAGCGTCACCGTGTAGAGCAAGCGGGTCGCCGCCTCGTTGTCGCCCTCATCCACACTCGGCGGCGAGGAGAACGAGCTAATCGCCAGCGTCGGCAGAGGGTCGTCATCGGTTATCGTGACATCGGCTCTGGCCGGGGCGACGAATGTGTAGCCAACGCCGTTGCCCACTGTGGCTGTGATCATGCCGATCGCCTCGTTGACGTCGTCGTCCTCGGTCAGCACCGTCAGCGTGGCAGTCGTGGCGTCGGCGGGAATCGTCACCGTCGTCGGCGCCGACCCGTCAATGAAGTTGCCCGAGTCGGTGACGGACACCATGACCGTCAACTCCGTCGCCGGCGCGGGGGTCGCCGTCAGCGTGAAGGTTGCCGCCGTCCCCTCAGGCACCGAGGACGTCACGGCGGCGATGGTGATGACCGGGTCCACCAGCGGATCCACGGCGTCATCGTCGTCATCCTCGACCGCGACAGTGGCCCTGTTGTCTGGCGACGCGGCGACTATGTAGTCGGCGTCGGTGTCGGGGTCCTCCTCTACCGTCGCCGTGATCACGCCATTGAACTCGTCGTTCGTGTCGTCAATGGTACCTACCGTCAGCGTGGCGGTCGTGGCGTCGGCGGCAATCGTCACCATCGTCGGCGCCGGCCCGGCAATGAAATCGCCCGAGTCGGTGACGGACACCATGACCGTCAACTCCGTCGCCGGAGCAGGGGCCGCCGTCAGCGTGAAGGTCGCCGCCGTCCCTTCGGGCACCGAGGACGGCATGGCGGCGATTGAGATGGTCGGTAATCCGTCATCGTCGATAATTGTGCCGGTGCCAAGGGCAGTCACAATCGTCGCGTTGGTTGCGCCCAACAGAAGGACGACGATCGTCTCGTTCTCCTCGACATCCGTGTCACCCGTCACCTCCACTTCAATCGTCTGTGTCGTCGTGCCCGACGTAAACGTCAGCGTGCCGTCAGGCAAGACGGGGTAGTCGTCGAGCACGGTCGCCGTGCTGCTCGCATCCACCGCGTAGCGCACCGTCACCGTCTGATCCGTCGCCCCGGTCAGCGTCACCGCGTAGGTCAACGTCGCCGGCCCGCTGTCGCCTTCCGGCACACTCGGCGAGGTAATGGCCAGCGTCGGCGCGATGGTGACGTCAAAGGTCGCACTGGCGGTGGCCGGGGGGGTGGCGCTGTCGGTGACCGTGTAGGTCAGCGTGGTGGTGCCCGTCGCGGTCGGCGTGCCGGACAGGATGCGGTCGGTCGGGGTGAAGGCCAGCCCGGGCACGGCGGTCGCCAGCGACTCGCCGGTCGGCCCGGTCAGGGTGTAGGTGGCTGTCCCGGTGGCACCAATGGCCTCCGGCAGGGTTAAGGCGGGGATCGCCCGGTTGATTGGATAGCCCTGATTGTCCGGCGCGGTCAGGGCCAGAACGATGGCCATAATCGACACGCTGTCGGTGGTCAGGTCGCCGCTGCCGGTGTGCCCGGAATCCAGTACCGTCACGGACAACGTGCCGGCGACGGTGATGTCCTCGCCGCCATACGCCAGCGTCAGCGTGGCCTCGGTGGCGCTGACGCGGCTGACATCGATCACCGTCGTCACCCCGGGCACATCAGTGGTCGTCAGTGTGAAGTCATCCATCATCAGCTCGGCATCCGGCGCGTATTCGGTGTTCGCCAGCGTTACCGTCACCGTCGCGCCGTTCAGGGTGTCTTCGGTCAGTGTGCCGGTCAGTATCGCCCCGGGCGTGTCGTTGCGCACCGTCTGGTCAATCAAACCGGCGGCATCGTTGCCGGCCTCATCCTGCACCGGATTGGTGCCGACGGTGTAGGTCAGCCTCACTGCGGCGCCCGATGGCACGGCTGCGTTCAGCGTCAGTGTCACCGTCCTCCCGGCGATAGCCACGCCGTCGAGGTTGACCGTCGGGGCAGTGGCGCCCGACTCCAGCGCCAGCGTCCAGGCTGTCGACGCCGGCACCGAACTGGCGTCAAGCACCTCGCTGTAGGTCAGCGTCAGGGCAACGCCGTTGATGGTGGCCGTGGCGACAGACGGGATGATGGTGTCCACGCGATTGGCGACATCTGCCGTAATGGCATCGTGGTCAAGCACTGCGTTGTTGCCGGCGACATCCCGGATGGTGCCGGGGTTGGCCGTCAGGGCGTCTTCCAACACCGCAACCCCGTCGTCATCATTGTCGCCGGCGACCACTGTGTAGCTGAATACCAGCTCTGTGGTTGTGCTGCCACTGACATAGACCGCCTGGGGGGTGCCGTCGCTCACCTCCAGCTCCAGCGGTATCTGCGGTGTGCCGCCGGCGGTCTCCACCGTGACCGCTTCGCTGAAGGTCGCCGTCAGCGCAATCACTTCGCCCTCGACATACGGGCCGGTGCTGGTGATGGTCACGCCACTCACCGTCGGGACGATGCCGTCGACGGTATGTGCGGCGTCATCGGCCACTGTGGTATGCGTGAGCCGCGCATCTTCGCTATCGGCCTCGCTTTGAATCGTGCTGCCGACGCGGGTCAGCGCATTGGGGCCGATGATGCTCACGCCGTCAGTGTCAAGATCGTTGTCGGCCACTGTGTAGCGGAACACCAGCGTCGTGGTCGTGCTGCCACTGTCGTCGTAGACCGCCTGGCGCGTCTGCGTGCCCACGGTCAGCGCCAGCTGCGGCGGCTGGCCGTCGACGATGACCGCCTCGCTGAAGGTGACTGTCGCTTCAATCTCGTCGCCAAGCGCATAGACATTGTCGCCGGCGTCCGAGGTCAACGCAATGGCGGTGATGGTCGGCGCCGTCTCCGGGGTGATGGTGACGTCAAAGGTCGCACTGGCGGTGGCCGGGGGGGTGGCGCTGTCGGTGACCGTGTAGGTCAGCGTGGTGGTGCCCGCCACGGTCGGCGTGCCGGACAGGATGCGGTCGGTCGGGGTGAAGATCAGCCCGGGCACGGCGGTCGCCAGCGACTCGCCGGTCGGCCCGGTCAGGGTGTAGGTGGCTGTCCCGGTGGCATTACTGGCTTCCAGCAGGGTTAAGGCGAGGATCGCCCGGTTGATTGGATAGCGCTGATTGTCCGGCGCGGTCAGGGTCAGAGCGGGGGCGATGGCCATAATCTGCACGCTGTTGGTTACCAGCTCACCGCTGCCGGTGTGCCCGGACTCCCGTACCGTCACGGACAAACTGCCGTCGGTGGTGAAGTCCTCGCCGCCATACGCCAGCGTCAGCGTGGCCTCGGTGGCGCTGACGCGGCTGACATCGATCACCGTCGTCACCCCGGGCACATCAGTGGTCGTCAGTGTGAAGTCATCCATCATCAGCTCGGCATCCGGCGCGTATTCGGTGTTCACCAGCGTCACCGTCACCGTCGCGCCGTTCAGGGTGTCTTCGGTCAGTGTGCCGGTCAGTATCGCCCCCGGCACCACGGCGGCGATGCTCAGGGTTTGGGAGACCACCGGCCCCGTGATGCCATTGTCGTTGACGGCCGTGGCCGACACCGTCACCTGCCGGGGAGTCGTGTTGCCGCGATTCACGGCGGTGATGGTGACGAGCTCGGTGCTGCTGGTCGCCCCGGCGGCAATGGTCAGCACCGACGGGTCACTCAAGTTGTAATCACCCGCGACCGCCGGGCTGACCGGGGCCGCACTGACGGTCACCGTGGTTAGCGCGGATGAGGCCCGGTCCAGCATGGCCGTGACGATGCTCACGCCGCCGCTCTGGGTGATCGTGGTCGGGTTCAGCACCAGAGTGACCACGGGGTCCGCGTCGTCGTTGCGAATCGTGCCGGTGCCGACGGCGGTGGTGATCGTTGCGTTGTCCGGGTTCGACAGGGTGACGATGACCGTCTCGTCGGCCTCGTCAATTCTGTCATCCGTCACCGTCACCTCAATCGTCTGTGTCAGCGTGCTGGCCGGCGTAAACGTCAGTGTGCCGGAGGTGGGCACGGCGGCGTAGTCGGCCGTGGTCGCCGTGCCATCTGTAACTGTGTAGTCCACCGTCACCGTCTGCTCCGTCGCCCCGGCCAGCGTCACCGTGTAGGTCAATCTCGCTGTGCCTTCCAGCACACTCGGCGAGTCAATCACCAGCGTCGGGGCATCGTTATCGGTGATCATGACATCGGCGGTGGCCGGGGGGTCGTCGGCTGTATAGCCGATACCGTTGGTCACCGTGGCCGTGATTATGCCGTTCGCCTCGCCGAGGTTGTCGTCATCGGTCTCCACCGTCAGCAGGGCGGTCGTTTCGCCGGCGGCAATCGTCACCATCGTCGGCGCCGGCCCGGCAATGAAATCGCCCGATTCGGTGACGGACACCATCACCGTCAACCCCGTCGCCGGAGCAGGGTCTGCCGTCAGCCTGAAGGTCGCCGCCGTTCCTTCGGTCACCGGGGACGTCACGGCGACGATTGAGATGGTCAGGGTGTCATCGTCGATAATCCTACCCGTGCCGGTGGCTGTTGTGATCCTCGCGTTGGTCGGCCCCGACAGGGTGATGATGACCGTCTCGTCATCCTCGTCAATCGTGTCATCCCGCACCACCACTTCAATCGTCCGGCTCGTCGTGTCCGGAATAAACACCAGACTGCCGGAGAGCATTCCGAGCTCCCTGGTCACAATGTAGTCGACGCCCTGGCCCTCGGTCTGGCCCTCGGTCGCCGTGCCACCCGTCTCGTACTCCACTGTCACCGCCTGCTCCGTCGCCCCGGTCAGCGTCACCGTGTAGAGCAAGCGGGTCGCCGCCTCGTTGTCGCCCTCATCCACACTCGGCGGCGAGGAGAACGAGCTAATCGCCAGCGTCGGCAGAGGGTCGTCATCGGTTATCGTGACATCGGCTCTGGCCGGGGCGACGAATGTGTAGCCAACGCCGTTGCCCACTGTGGCTGTGATCATGCCGATCGCCTCGTTGACGTCGTCGTCCTCGGTCGGCACCGTCAGCGTGGCAGTCGTGGCGTCGGCGGCAATCGTCACCGTCGTCGGCGCCGACCCGTCAATGAAGTTGCCCGAGTCGGTGACGGACACCATGACCGTCAACTCCGTCGCCGGCGCGGGGGTCGCCGTCAGCGTGAAGGTTGCCGCCGTCCCCTCAGGCACCGAGGACGTCACGGCGGCGATGGTGATGACCGGGTCCACCAGCGGATCCACGGCGTCATCGTCGTCATCCTCGACCGCGACAGTGGCCGTGTTGTCTGGCGACGCGGCGACTATGTAGTCGGCGTCGGTGTCGGGGTCCTCCTCTACCGTCGCCGTGATCACGCCATTGAACTCGTCGTTCGTGTCGTCAATGGTACCTACCGTCAGCGTGGCGGTCGTGGCGTCGGCGGCAATCGTCACCATCGTCGGCGCCGGCCCGGCAATGAAATCGCCCGAGTCGGTGACGGACACCATGACCGTCAACTCCGTCGCCGGAGCAGGGGCCGCCGTCAGCGTGAAGGTCGCCGCCGTCCCTTCGGGCACCGAGGACGGCATGGCGGCGATTGAGATGGTCGGTAATCCGTCATCGTCGATAATTGTGCCGGTGCCAAGGGCAGTCACAATCGTCGCGTTGGTTGCGCCCAACAGAAGGACGACGATCGTCTCGTTCTCCTCGACATCCGTGTCACCCGTCACCTCCACTTCAATCGTCTGTGTCGTCGTGCCCGACGTAAACGTCAGCGTGCCGTCAGGCAAGACGGGGTAGTCGTCGAGCACGGTCGCCGTGCTGCTCGCATCCACCGCGTAGCGCACCGTCACCGTCTGATCCGTCGCCCCGGTCAGTGTCACCGCGTAGGTCAACGTCGCCGGCCCGATGTCGCCTTCCGGCACACTCGGCGAGGTAATGGCCAGCGTCGGCGCGATGGTGACGTCAAAGGTCGCACTGGCGGTGGCCGGGGGGGTGGCGCTGTCGGTGACCGTGTAGGTCAGCGTGGTGGTGCCCGTCGCGGTCGGCGTGCCGGACAGGATGCGGTCGGCCGGGGTGAAGGCCAGCCCGGGCACGGCGGTCGCCAGCGACTCGCCGGTCGGCCCGGTCAGGGTGTAGGTGGCTGTCCCGGTGGCACCAATGGCCTCCGGCAGGGTTAAGGAGGGGATCGCCCGGTTGATTGGATAGCCCTGATTGGCCGGCGCGGTCAGGGCCAGAACGATGGCCATAATCGACACGCTGTCGGTGGTCAGGTCGCCGCTGCCGGTGTGCCCGGAATCCAGTACCGTCACGGACAACGTGCCGGCGACGGTGATGTCCTCGCCGCCATACGCCAGCGTCAGCGTGGCCTCGGTGGCGCTGACGCGGCTGACATCGATCACCGTCGTCACCCCGGGCACATCAGTGGTCGTCAGTGTGAAGTCATCCATCATCAGCTCGGCATCCGGCGCGTATTCGGTGTTCGCCAGCGTTACCGTCACCGTCGCGCCGTTCAGGGTGTCTTCGGTCAGTGTGCCGGTCAGTATCGCCCCGGGCGTGTCGTTGCGCACCGTCTGGTCAATCAAACCGGCGGCATCGTTGCCGGCCTCATCCTGCACCGGATTGGTGCCGACGGTGTAGGTCAGTGTCACTACGTCGCTCGATGCCACGGGCTCGTTCAGCGTCAGCGTCAGCGTCGTCCTGTCGGGTGATATAGCCACGCCGCCGGGGTTCACCGTCGGGGCAGTGCCCGACTCCAGCGCCAGCGTGTAGTCTGTCGACGCCGGCACCGAACTGGTGTCAAGCACCTCGCTGTAGGTCAGCGTCAGGGCAACGCCGTTGATGGTGGCCGTGGCGACAGACGGGATGATGGTGTCCACGCGATTGGCGACATCTGCCGCAATGGCATCGTGGGCAAGCACCGCGTTGTTGCCGGCGGCATCCCGGATGGTGCCGCCGTTGGCCGTCAGGGTGTTTACCGACACCGTAACCCCGTCGTCATCATTGTCGCCGGCGACCACTGTGTAGCTGAATACCAGCTCTGTGGTTGCGCTGCCACTGACATAGACCGCCTGGGGGGTGCCGTCGCTCACCTCCAGCTCCAGCGGTATCTGCGGTGTGCCGCCGGCGGTCTCCACCGTGACCGCTTCGCTGAAGGTCGCCGTCAGCGCAATCACTTCGCCCTCGACATACGGGCCGGTGGTGCTGGTGATGGCCACGCCGCTCACGGTCGGGACGATGCCGTCAACGGTATGGTCGGCGTCATCGGCCACCGTGGTATGCGTGAGCCGTGCATCTTCGCTATCGGCCTCGCTTTGAATCGTGCTGCCGCCGACGTGGGTCAGCGCATTGGGGCCGATGATGCTCACGCCGTCAGTGTCAAGATCGTTGTCGGCCACTGTGTAGCGGAACGCCAGCGTCGTGGTCGTGCTGCCACTGTCGTCGTAGACCGCCTGGCGCGTCCGCGTGCCCACGGTCAGCGCCAGCTGCGGCTGGCCGGCGACGATGACCGCCTCGCTGAAGGTGACTGTCGCTTCAATCTCGTCGTCAAGCGCATAGACATTGTCGCCGGCGTTCGAGGTCAACGCAATGGCGGTGATGGTCGGCGCCGTCTCCGGGGTGATGGTGACGTCAAAGGTCGCACTGGCGGTGGCCGGGGGGGTGGCGCTGTCGGTGACCGTGTAGGTCAGCGTGGTGGTGCCCGTCGCGGTCGGCGTGCCGGACAGGATGCGGTCGGTCGGGGTGAAGGTCAGCCCGGGCACAGCGGTCGCCAGCGACTCGCCGGCCGGCCCGGTCAGGGTGTAGGTGGCTGTCCCGGTGGCATTACTGGCTTCCAGCAGGGTTAAGGCGGGGATCGCCCGGTTGATTGGATAGCTCTGATTGACCGGCGCGGTCAGGGCCAGAGCGGTGGCCATAATCGGCACGCTGTCGGTGGTCAGATCGCCGCTGCCGGTGTGCCCGGACTCCCGTACCGTCACGGACAAACTGCCGTCGGCGGTGATGTCCTCGCCGTCATACGCCAGCGTCAGCGTGGCCTCGGTGTCGCTGACGCGGCGGACACCGATCACCGTCACCGTCCCGGGAACGTCAGTGGTCAGCGGGAAGTCGGCTGGTTCCGGCGTGTCCACGTATTCCGTGTTCACCAGCGCCACCGTCACCGTCGCGCCGTTCAGATTCGCTTCGGTCAGTGTGCCGACCAGTATCGCCCCGGGCGTGGTGTTGGGCACCGCCTCATCGCTCAACAGGGCGGCATTGTTGCCGGCCACATCCCGCAACGGGGGGGTGTCGGGCCTATAGCTCACCATGACGGTCTGGGCGTGGGTGACGGCCTCGTTCAGTATCAGCGTCACTTCGTCGCCGCTGATGGTCACATCGGTGACCGTCGGCGCCGAGCCGGGAGTCGCCGTTATTGCGTAGGCCCCATTGGCCGGAACAGCGACCGCGTCCAACGGCTCGCTATAGGTCAGGACCAGGATGCCGGCGTTGACGGACGCGCTGCTCAAGGTCGGCACGAGCGTGTCCACCACATGGGCGAGGTCTGCGGTCACGCCGGCATGGTCAAGTAACGCATCGTTGTTGTCGGCGTCCTGAATGGTGCCGCCGTTCGCGGTCAGACTGTTGGCCTCAATACCCACCTGCGCCCCGTTCGTATCACTCGCCAGCACGGCGTAGGTGAACACCAGGCTGGTGCTGCCGGTGCCGCTGGTGTAGATCGCCTCGTGGCGGGTCGCGCCCACCACCAGGGTTATCTGTGGGGTACCGCTGGTGAGGTCCACCGTGACTGCCTCGCTGAAGGTCACGGTCACCGCGATGGTCTCACCGATGGCATAGGGGCCGGTACTGGTAATCGCCAGATTGTCCACCAGCGGCACCACCTCAACGGCGACGTCAAAGGTCGCACTGGCGGTGGCCGGGGGGGTGGCGCTGTCGGTGACCGTGTAGGTCAGCGTGGTGGTGCCCGTCGCGGTCGGCGTGCCGGACAGGATGCGGTCGGTCGGGGTGAAGATCAGCCCGGGCACGGCGGTCGCCAGCGACTCGCCGGTCGGCCCGGTCAGGGTGTAGGTGGCTGTCCCGGTGGCATTACTGGCTTCCAGCAGGGTTAAGGCGAGGATCGCCTGGTTGATTGGATAGCGCTGATTGTCCGGCGTGGTCAGGGCCAGAGCGGTGGCCGTAATCGGCACGCTGTCGGTGGTCAGGTCGCCGCTGCCGGTGTGCCCGGAATCCAGTACCGTCACGGACAACGTGCCGGCGACGGTGATGTCCTCGCCGCCATACGCCAGCGTCAGCGTGGCCTCGGTGGCGCTGACGCGGCTGACACCGCTCACCGTCGTCACCCCGGGCACATCAGTGGTCGTCAGTGTGAAGTCATCCATCATCAGCTCGGCATCCGGCGCGTATTCGGTGTTCTCCAGCGTCACCGTCACCGTCGCACCGTTCAGGTTGTCTTCGGTCAGTGTGCCGACCAGCACCGCTTCCGGCACCAGGGCGGCGATGATCAGGGTTTGGGAGTCCACCGATATGATGCCGTTGGCGCCGTTGGCGTTGACGGCGGTGGCCGACACCGTCACCTCCCGGGGAGTCGTGTTGCCGCGATTGTTCACGGCGGTGATGGTGACGCTACCGGTGCTGCTGGTCTCCCCGGCGGCAATGGTCAGCTCCGGCGAGTCACTCAAGCGGTAATCACCCGCGACCGCCGGGCTGACCGGGGCCGCACTGACGGTCACCGTGGTGAGCGCGGACGAGGCCCGGTCCAGTGTGGCCGTGACGGTGGTCGCGCCGTCGACCTGGGTGATCGTGGTCGGGTCCAGCACCAGGGTGGCCACGGGGTCCGCGTCGTCGTTGGTAATCGTGATTGTGCCGGTGCCGGTCGTAATCGCCGCGTTGGCCGGATTCGACAGGGTGATGATGATCGTCTCGTCGACCTCGTCAATCGTGTCACCCGTCACCTCCACCTCAATCGTCTGTATCAACGCGCCCGGCGTGCCCGGCGTAAACGTCAGCGTGCCGGTGGGCACGGCGATGGTGTAGTCGGCGACGGCGGTCGCCGTGCTGCTCGCATCCACCGCGTAGTCCACTGTCACCGTCTGCTCCGTCGCCCTGGTCAGCGTCACCGTGTAGGTCAATCTCGCCGTCCCGCTGTCGCCCTCAGCCACACTCAGCGAGTCAATCGCCAGCGCCGGGACGTCGTTATCGGTGATCGTGACACTGGCGGTGGCCGGGGGGTCGCCGACTGTATAGCCGATACCGTCGGTCACCGTGGCCGTGATCATGCCGTTCGCCTCGCTGACGTTGTCGTCATCGGTCTCCACCGTCAGCATGGCGGTCGTTTGGCCGGCGGCAATCGTCACCATCGTCGGCGCCGGCTCGGCAATGAAATCGCCCGATTCGGTGACGGACAGCATGACTGTCAACGCCGTCGCCAGAACAGAATCTGCCGTCAGCATGAAGGTCGCCGCCGTCCCTTCGGTCACCGAGGGTGTCACGGCGTCGATCGAGATGCTCAGGGTGTCATTGTCTTCAATCGTACCTATGCCGTCGGCTGTTATGATCTCCGCATTGATCGGCCTCAACAGGGTGATGATGACCGTCTCGTCATTCTCGTCAATCGTGTCATCCCGCACCACCACTTCAATCGTCCGCGTCTGGCTCGTCGTGCCCGGCGAAAACTCCAGCCTGCCGGCGGGCATTCCGAGCCCCGTGTTCACTATGTAGTCGCCGCCCTGAGTCCCCGTGCCATCGGTCGCCGTGCCACGCGTGACGTACTCCACTGCCACCGTCCGCTCCCTCTCCCCGGTCAGTGTCACCGTGTAGATCAAGCGGTTCGCCGCCTCGTTGTTACTCTCAACCACACGCGGCGGCGAGGACGGGCTAATCGCCAGCATCGGCAGAGGGTCGTCATCCGTGACACTGGCTGTGGCTGTGCGCGGGGTACCGACCGTGTAGCCGGCGTTCGGCGTCACCTCCACCGTTATCGTGCCGGTGGCCTCGTTGGCGGTGTCATCTGTGGTCGGCACGGTCAGTGTGGCGGTCGTTGCGCTGGCGGCAATCGTCACCATCGTCGGCTGGGCGTCGGCAATGAAGTTGCCCGGGTCGGTGACCGTCACGCTGACCGTCAGTTCTGTCGCCGGTGCAGGACTCGCCGTCAGCGTGAAGGTCGCCGCCGTCCCCTCAATCACCGAGGGCGTCACGGCAACGATTGAGATAGCCGGGTCCGGCACCCCATCGTCATCCTGGACCTCGACTTCGGCTATGTTGGCCGGCGGTGTGGCAGGCGTGTAGTTGTCGCCTGTCTCCACCGTCGCCATGATCACGTTGGTCGGCTCCTCGTCGGTGTCGCCGATGGTCGGTACTGTCAGCGTGGCCGTCGTGGTGCCGGCGGCAATCGTCACCATCGTCGGCCGGGCGCCGGCAATGAAGTTGCCCGGGTCGGTGACCGTCACACTGACCGTCAGCTCTGCCCTCGGCGCAGGGGCCGCCGTCAGCGTGAAGGTCGCCGCCGTCCCCTCAATCACCGAGGGCGACGTGGTGGTGATGGAGACGACCGGGATGTCATCGTTGATAATCGTGCCGATGCCGTCGGTGGTGGTGATCGTCACGTTGTCCGCGCCCGGCAGCGCGCCCGACAGGATGACGATGATCGTCTCGTCCTCCTCGTCAATCGTGTCACCCGTCACCTCCACTGCAATCGTCCGGGTCGTCGTGCCCGGCGTAAATACCAGCACGCCGGAGGACTCGATGTAGTCGGCGTCGGTGCCCTCCGCGGTCGCCGTGCTTCTGTCCGCATCCACCGCGTAGTTCACCGTCACCGTCTGCTCCGTCGCCCCGGTCAGTGTCACCGTGTAGGTCAATCTCGCCGACCCGCTGTCGCCCTCATCCACACTCGGCGAGTCAATCGCCAGCGTCAGGACATCGTCATCGTTTATCGCGACACTGGCTGTGGCCGGGTCGCCGAGCGTATAGCCAACGCCATTGCTCACTGTGGCCGTGATCATGCCGTCCGCCTCGTCAACGTTGTCGGCGGTGGTCGGCACCGTTAGCGTGGCGGTCGTGGCGGCGGCGGCAATCGTCACCGTCGTCGGCGCCGGCCCGGCAATGAAGTTGCCCGGCCCGTCGTCCACCGACACGGTGACCGTCAGGTCCGCCGTCGGCGCGGGGGTCGCCGTCAGCGTGAAGGTTGCCGCTGTCCCCTCAATCACCGGAGACGTCCCGGCGGCGATGGTGATGACCGGGTTCACCAGCGTACCCGCGTCGTCATCCTCGACCGCGACAGTGGCCGTGTTGTCTGGCGACGCGGCGACCATGTAGTCGGCGTCGGTGTCGGGGTCCTCCTCCACCGTCGCTGTGATCACGCCATTCAGCTCGTCGTTCTCGTCGTCGGTGGTATCTACCGTCAGCGTGGCGGTCGTGGCGTCGGCGGCAATCGTCACCATCGTCGGCGCCGGCCCGGCAATGAAATCGCCCGAGTCGGTGACGGACACCATGACCGTCAACTCCGTCGCCGGAGCAGGGTCTGCCGTCAGTATGAAGGTTGCCGCCGTCCCTTCGATCACCGCGGGCGGCATGGCGGCGATTGAGATGGTCGGTAATCTGTCATCGTCGGTAATTGTGCCGGTGCCAATGGCGGTCGCAATCGTCGCGTCGGTCGCGTTCGACAGGAGGACGAGGATCGTCTCGTCATCCTCGTCAATCGTGTCACCCCTCACCTCCACTTCAATTTCCATCGTCTGTGTCGTCGTGCCCGGCTCAAACGTCAGCGCGCCGTCGAGCAAGTCGGCGTAGTCGTCGACCACGGTCGCCGTGCTGCTATCCGCATCCACCGCGTAGTCCACCGTCACCCTCTGCTCCGTCGCCCCGGTCAGCGTCACCGTGTAGGTCAATCTCACCGTCCCGCTGTCGCCTTCCGGCACACTCGGCGAGGTAATGGCCAGCATCGGCGGGTCGTCGTCATCCTGGACATCAACAGTGGCCCTGTCGTCCGGCTCCACGGCTGCCGTGTAGCCGCCGATGCCGATGGCCACCCTGGCCGTGATCGTGCCGTTCGCCTCGTCGACGTCGTCGTCAATGGTCGGTATCGTCAGCGTGGCCGTCGTTGCGCTGGCGGCAATCGTCACCATCGTCGACTGGGCGCCGCCAATGAAGTTGCCCGATTCGGTGACCTCAACCCTGACAACCAGGTCCGTCGCCGGCGCAGAATCCACCGTCAGCCTGAAGGTGGCGTCATCCCCCTCGGTCACCGGGGACGTCCCGGCGTCAATGGAGACGACCAGAAGCGCCTCCTGAGCCTGGACGGCGATGGTCACCGTGTCGGTGGCCGTGGCGCCATCCGGGTCGGTGACCGTCAACTCGAACGTCAGCACTGTGTTCGCGTCCGCCGCAATCACGACAAAGGTGGGCGTGGCGGTGTCGGCATCATTGAGCACGGCTGTGGTCCCGAGCTGCACCCACCGATAGGTCAGGGCGTTGCCGTCCTCCGGATCACGGCTGCCGCTGCCGTCCAGCGTGACCGTGTCGTCGACGCTCACGTTGGCCTGATCCGGGCCGGCGTTCGCTATCGGCACGTCATTGGCGCCGGTGACGGTGATGGTGATGTGCTCCGGGGTGTTGTCGCTGGCCTGCACCTGGAAGGTCTCGGTGACCATGTCGGGGACAATCGTGACCGCATTGGTGACCGCGTCGACCGTCGTGGTCACGCCCAGCGCGTTGGTGTCGGGGTCGGCGTTGTTCAGGGTATAGGTCCACACGCCCGCTTCGGTCAGCGTGAAGGCGCCGTAGGTGCCGGGGGCGTCCGACTGCGCCAGGAACTGCAGAACAAGGACGGTACCGTCCGTCTCGGCCGCGGTCAGCAGGCCGGTGGCGGTGGCGATGCCGTCACCAACCTCAACTTCTTCTGTGACGCTGCCCGTCAGAGCGCCGGTGATCTCGGCCGGGGTATTGCCCGCCTCGATGGTGACCGTCACGGTGCCGTCGGGGTCGTCGGGGTCGGAGACACTACCCTGCTGGTCGGTCACGGTCAGCGTGAACGTCAGGGGCGTGTCCGCGGTCAGGTCGGGGTCGAAGGTGGCCGTGAAGCGGGCCGTGACGGTGTCTGCGTCGGTCAGCGTGACGATTCGCGTACCGCTCTGCGTCCACGCATAGGTCAGCTGGTCACCGGTGTCCGGATCATTACTGTCCGTGCCGCTCAGGCGCACCACAGCGCCCTGGGGCACGGTCAGGTCGGCGCCGGCATCGGCGGTCGGCGCGTCATTGGCCCCGGTGACCGTGATGGTGACGGCTTGCGTCACATCGTTGTCGGTGGCGGAGACCGCCGTAAAGACATCGGTCATCCTCACGTCCCCGGCCAGCGCGTTGGTCTCGGGGTCGGCGTTATCCAGCGCATAGTCCCACGCGCCGGCGGCGGTCAGGGTGAAGGTGCCGTAGGTGCCGGGGGCGTTCGACTGCGCCTGGACGGTCTCGGGGTCGCCCGCGTCTACGTCGGTCACGGTCAGCGTGCCGGTGGCGGTGGTCCTGACATCAGCGCCGTCTTCGGTGACCGCTCCGGTGAACTCGCCGCTGATTATCGGCGGGTCATCAGCGCCGAGGATGGTGACGGTGAGCGTCGCCGTGACGCCGTCCTCGGTCTGCACGGGGAACGTCTCGGTGCGCACGGCGCCCCCAGGCAGTTCATCGGTGTCCGGGTTGGCATTGTCCAGGAAGTATCTCCAAACCCCTGCATTGGTCACGCTGAAGGCGCCGTAGGTGCCGGCGCCGGCTCTCACTCTGAAGCGGTTGTCGGGGCCATCCGGGTCCATCGCAGTCAGGAAGCCGGTGGCGGTGTTGATGTCTCCCAGGTTCTCTATCACCACTCTGGTGAGGTCGCCGCCGATGACCGATGGGTCGTCGGCGCCGGTGATGGTGATGGTGACGATGCCTTCGGCGATACCTTCGGTGCCGTCGCTCGCGCTTACGCTGAATGCGTCGGTGGCAATGGCGTCCGCGGCCAGCGCGTTGGTCGCGACGGCCTCATTGTTCAGGATGTAGCGCCACTCGCCGGTCACAGCCAGGCTAAAGTCGCCGTAGGTGCCGGCGCCCGTCGGCGCCTGGAACGTGACGGCCCCCGGGATGCTGTCCGGGTCGATCACGCTCAGCGTGCCGGTGGCGGTGTCCGTCTCCGCGTCTTCGGTGACCGACCCTGTCGTGCCGATGAGCTCTGCCGGGTCATCGGCGCCGGTGACGGTGATCTGCACGCTCTCCTCGGTGCCGTCGGCGGCCTCAACCGTGAACGTCTCGGTGACCACAAAGCCCTCGAACAGCGCGTTGGTGTCCGCATCCTCATTGTTCAGCGTGTAGGTCCAGACCCCGCCCTCGGTCACGCTGAAGGTGCCGTAGGTGCCGGAGATAGCCGGCTGTGCCTGGAACAGGACGATGGCCAACGGGCTGTCCGGGTCGGTCGCGGTCAGCGTGCCGATGAACGGCCCCCTGCCTTCGGTCACGGCGCCGGTGGTCGTGCCGGTGATCGTCACCGGGTCATCCGCGCCGGTGACGGTGATGGTGACGGTGGTCGTGGCGCCGTCGCTCGCCCTTACGGTGAACGCGTCGGTCTCGGTGACACCCGGGGCCAGAGCGATGGTGTCCCGGTCCTCGTTGTTCAGGGTGTAGGTCCAGACACCCTGCTCGGTCACGCTGAAGACACCGTAGGTGCCGGGGGTGTTGGTCCGCGCCCGGACGGTGTCGGGGTCGCCCGTGTCCGGGTCATTCACGACCAGCGTGCCGGTGGCGATGGTGGGAGCCGTGGCTGCGGGCACGGCGGTCACGGCGCCGGTGGTCGTGCCGCTGAATACCGCCGGGTCATTGGCGCCAAAGACGCGGATGACCACCACGTCCGTGGCACCGTCATCGGTCTGAACCGGGAATCGGTCTATAAACGGCAGCGAGGTCGCCGGCAGCGCGTTGGTCGCGTCTCCCTGATCGTCGCCCACCGTGTTGTCCAGAATATAGCCCCACGCACCATTGGCGGCCAGGGTGAAGCGGCCGTAAGTGCCGGGGACGTTCGAGAGCACCTGAAACTCGCCGGGGCCGTCCGGGTCGGTCGCGATCAGCGTGCCGGTGACGGTGTTCTCGTCCGCGTCTTCGGTGACCTCCCCGGTGCGCTGGCCGGTGATGATCGACGGGTCGTCGTTCGCATCGATGGCGACCTGCACCATATCACTGCTTGTGGCCAACTGCGGGTCGGTCACGGTCAGCGTGAACGTCAGGATCGTGTCCGCGGACAACTCCGGCGCGGTGAAGCGGACGATCCTGGGCAGCCTGAGGCTCTGCGGGGGCGGGGTGACCGTGACGGTGAGCTCGACGGTGGGACTGCCGCCGGTCTGCGTCCAGACATAGGTCAAATCCGCCGGGGCGGTCTCCGGGTCGCTCCCGCTGCCGGACAGAGCGACCGAATGCCCTTCCGTAATGGCGGCCTTATCCTGCCCGGCGTTCGCGCTCGGCGCGTCATTGGTGCCGCTGACCGTGATCGCCACCATCGCCGCGGTGCCGTCGGCGGCGGCCACCGGGAACGTCTCGGTGACGGTGTTACCCGTGGCCAGGGCGTTGGTGTCCCGGTCCGCATTGTCCAGCGTGTAGACCCACACCCCGTTATCGGTCAGGCTAAAGGCGCCGTAGCGGCCGGGGGTGCCGGGCTGGGGCTGGAAGCTGTCGGCGCCGTCCGAGTCGGTTACGGTCAGCGTGGCGGTGGCCGTCGGCGTGCCTGCGGTCTCGGTGCCGGCTTCGGTGCCGGCTTCGGTCACGGTGCCGGTGGTTGTGCCGGTAATCGTGGCCGCGTCGTTGTCCGCCTCAACGGTGATGATCACCTGGTCCGTGGTGGCCAGGGTGCCCGCCTGGTCGGTAACCGTCAGCGTGAACACGAAGGACGCGGTCGCGACTAACTGCGGCGCGATGAAGCTGACCGTGGCGGTGTTCGCGTCGGTCAGCGCAATCCTGGGCGTGCCGCCGGTCTGCGTCCACGCATAGGTCGGCACTTCCGCCTCGCCGGTGTCCGGGTCGATATCCGGGTCGGTGCCGGTGCCGGTCAGCGTGACCGGGTCACCCTCGTCAACGCTCCGGTCGTCGCCGGCATTGGCGCTCGGCGCGTCATTGGCGCCGATGATGGTGATGTCCACCTGTGCTGCGGTGGTGTCCGCCAGCACGTCGGTGCCGTCGGCGGCGACCACCGGGAACGTCTCGGTGACGGTGGCGGTCGCGGCCAGCGCGTTGGCGACCGCATTGTTCACGGTATAGGTCCACGCGCCACCGGTGGCCAGCGTGAAGATGCCGTAGGTGTTGGGGGTGGTCTGCGGCTGGAACCGGTCGAGGCCGTCGGTATCGCGCGCGGACAGGCTGCCCGTGACGGGCTGGACCGCGTCTTCGGTGATGGTGCCGGTGAACGTGCCGGTGATGATCGCCGGGTCATTTTCCGCCCCGATGGTCACGGTCACTGTGTCGGTGGCCGTGGCGCGCGCCGAGTCGGTGACGGTCAGCGTGAACACGAAGGACTCGGGCGCGGCTAACTGCGGCGCGGTGAAGCTGACCGTGGCGGTGTTCGCGTCGGTCAGCGCAATCCTGGGCGTGCCGCCGGTCTGCGTCCACGCATAGGTCGGCACTTCCGCCTCGCCGGTTTCCGGGTCGATATCCGGGTCGCTGCTGCCGCTGCCGGTCAGCGTGACCGGGGCACCCTCGCCTACACTCTGGTCGTCGCCGGCCATGGCGGTGGGCGCGTCATTGGCGCCGATGACGCTGATGACCACTGTGTCCTCGGTGCCGTCCGTGGTTGCAATCGTGAAGCTGTCTTTCACCGAGAGTTGGTTCGCCGCCAGCGCATTGGTGGCCTCGATCTCATTGTCCAGAATGTAGCTCCACGCGCCCTGCGACGTCACACTGAACGTGCCGTAGGTGCCGGGGACGTTCAAGCGCGCCTGGAACGTGTCGGGGCTGTCCGGGTCAAGGCTGTCCGGGTCGGTCGCGGTCAGTATGCCGCTGGCGGTGGTCTCGCCCGGGGCCGGGGCTTCGGTGACCGTGCCGGTACGCACGCCGGTGATCACCGCCGGGTCGTTGTCGGCCTGGACGGTGAGCACCACGGTGGCGGTGCCCGTGGCCAACTGCGGGTCGGTCACGGTCAACGCAAACGTCAGGGTCGTCGGCGCGGTCAACTGCGGCGTGGTGAAGCTGGTGCGGGCAGCGTTCAAGGGGTCAAGGGTGACCACGATCCCGTCCGGGTGGTCGAGCTGTGCCCACGCATAGGTCAGGCTCGCCGGGTCGCCGGTCTCCGGGTCGGTGCCACGACCGTTCAGGGTCACCACGCTGGCTTCGGGCACGTTGCGGGCGGCGCCGGGCAGGGCGGTCGGCGCGTCATTGGCGCCGGCGATGGTGATAACGATCGCCGCCGGGGTGCCGTCGGCGGCCTGCACCGGGAACGTCTCGGGGACGGTGTCGGTGGCGGACAGCCGGTTGGTCACGGGGGCGGCGTTGTTCAGGGTGTAGGTCCACGCGCCGGTGGCGGCCAGTTCAAAGCTGCCGTGGGTACTGGTGGTGCTCCGGGCCCTGAAGTCGTTGACGCCGTCCGAGCCGTCCACGGTCAGCCTGTCGGCGACCGTGTTCGGGTCCGCGTCTTCGGTGATGCTGCCGCTGAACACACCGCCGATGGTGACCGGAGTCGCCTGGACGGTGACTCTCACCGTGTCGGTGTGGGTGGCGCGCTGCGGGTCGGTGACGGTCAGCGCGAACGTCAGGGTCTCGGGCGCGGTCAACTGCGGCGCGGTGAAGCTGGCGCGGGCGGTGTCGTCATTGGTCAGGATGACCGTGGTCTCGGTCGTGCCGCCGGTCTGCGTCCACGCATAGGTCAGGTTCGCCTGGTCGCCGGTGTCCGGGTCGGTGCCCGTGCCGCTCAGCGCGACCGAGTCGCCTTCGGTGACGGTCCGGTCGTCGCCAGCCCGGGCGGTCGGCGCGTCATTGGCGCCGGTGATGGTGAGGGTCACGGACTCCGTGGTGGCGTCGCTCGTCACCACGGTGAACACGTCGGTGACCTCGTCGGCGCCCTCGTCGTCCGCGGCCAGTGCGTTGGTGTCCACGTCCCTGTTGTTCAGGGTGTAGATCCACACGCCGCGCGCGGTCAGCCTGAAGCTGCCGTAGGTGCCGGACTGTTCGTCAAGCGACGTGAAGGTGGTGACACTGTCCGGGTCGCTGATTGTCAGCGTGCCGCGGGCGGTGGTGGTGGCATCGTTTTCGGTGACGGCGCCGGTGGTCCTGCCGTTGATCTCCGACTGGTCATCGGCGCCGGTGACGGTGATGGTGACCAGGCGCGTCACATTGCTGTCTGCGGTGGAGACCGCTGTAAAGACGTCGGTCACCGTGTCGCCGGCGGCCAGCGCGTCGGTGTCGGGGTCGGTGTTGTTCAGCGTGTAGGTCCATGCGCCGGTGGCAGCCAGGTCGAAGGTGCCGTAGGTGCCCTCCGTGCCGGTCTGGGCAGCAAAGCCGCCGGTCAGGGTCAACAGGCCGTTCGTGGTGGCGGCGGCGGGGTCGTCTTCGGTCACCGCGCCGGTCATGACCGCCGGGGTGATGCCGAGGGTGAAGTCAAGGGCTGCGCTGCTGCCGTCGCGGTCGCGCACGGTGTAGGTGTACGTGGTGGCGGCCTGCTCGGTGCCTTGTGCCGGGGTGCCGCTGATGGTGCGCGCGGCGGCGGTATAGACCAGGCCGCTGGGCAGGGGCGGGCTGAGGGTATAGGCCAATGCGCCGTTGCCGCCGGTGGCCGTCGGCAGCGTGACGGCGCCGACGGCGGTGCCCACGGTGTAGGCCTGGGCGGCAATGGTTTGCGCTCCGAAAGCCGGAACCAGATCGGGCGTGATGTTGTTCACCGTCTGGCCACTGAAGTTGTCGGCCCGGTTGCCGGCCAGGTCGCGCAGCGCCGTCGCGCCGGCGGTGTAGGCCAGCGTCACGGTGTCGAAGATTTGCACTGGCGCGCTCAGCGTCAGCGTCACGGTCGTGTCGCTGATGGCCACACCGGTCACCGTCGGCGCGGGCTCCGCCGACTCCAGGGTCAGCGTCCAGGCTGTCGGTGCCGGCGCCAGGTTGCGGTCAAGCGCCTCGTTGTAGGTCAGTATCAGGACAGCGTCATTGATGGTGGCGGTGCTGACCGTCGGCGCGGCCGTGTCCACTTGATTGCCGGCGACCGCGGCAATGGCCGCGTGGTCAAGCACCGCGGCATTGCCGGCGACATCCCGGATGGTGCCGCCGTTCAGAGTCAGGGCGTTGCGCGCCACCTCAACTCCATCGTCATCGCGATCGTCGACGCCCACCGTGTAGCTGAATGCCAGCACCGTCGTGTCGCTGCCGTCGGTGTAGGCGGCGGCCTGGCCGGTGCCGGTGGCGGCGTCCACTATCAGCGGGATCTGCGGCGTGCCGCTGACCCGGACCGTTTCGCTGAAGGTCGCTGTCAGTTCAATCGTTTCGCCCAGGGCGTACGGGCCGGTGGTGCTGCTGATGGTGACACCCCTCACCGTCCTCACGGTCGGGGCGATGCCGTCTACGCGATGTTCGGTGGCTGCGGCCACCGTCAGGGTATGCGTGATCAGCGCATCGGCGGTATTGGTCGCGTGTCGTATCGTGCTGTCGGTGTCGGTGGCGGTGTCGGTGGTGTGGCGCAGCGCATTGCGGCCGATGCTCACGCCGTCATCGTCAACGTCGTTGACGCGAACCGTGTAGCGGAAGACCAGTATCGAGTCGCCGATGGTGTTGGTGTAGACCGCCTGGCGCGTCACCGGGCCCACGCGCAGCGCCAGCTGCGGCTGGCCGGTGACGATGACCGGCTCGTCGAAGGTGACTGTCGCTTCAATCTCGTCGTCAATCGCGTAGACGCCGTCGCCGGCGTCCGAGGTCAACGTAATGGCGGTGATGTCCGGAACCGGGTTGACGGTCACAAGCACGGTGGCCGTGGCCGGGTCGGTGGCGGTCGGGTCGGTGACGGTCAACTCGAAGGTCAGGGTCGTGGCTGCGGTGATCGCGGGCGCGGTGAAGTTGACCATGGTCATCGTGTTGTCGGCGGATTCGACGTCGTTCAGCGCGACTCTGGTCGCGGCCGTGACGCCAAGCTGCGTCCACTCATAGGTCAGCTGGTCGGCCGTGTCCGGGTCGCTGCCGCGGCCGCTCAGGGTCACGAGGGTGCCCTCGTTGACGCTCTGCGTCGGCTGGTCAATGATCGCGCTCGGCGCGTCGTTGGCGCCGGCGACGGTGATGACCACTGCGCCCGTGGTGGTGGCTGGCGGTGTTGTGTCGTCCACGGCCTGCACTTCAAACTCTTCGGTGACGCTGTCGGTTACGGCCAGGGCCTGGGTCACCGGGTCGGCGTTGTCCAGGATATAGATCCACGCGCCGGTGTCGGCGGCCAGGATGAAGCTGCCGTAGGTGCCGGTGACGGGGGTGGTCTGCTCCTGGATGGTGTTGTCGCTGTCCGAGTCGGTCACGATCAGCGTGCCGGTGGTGGTGTTGGGGTCCGCATCTTCGGTGATGCCGCCGAGATTGCCGGCAAAGTCCGCCGGGGCGTTGGTCGCCGTGACGGTGACAATCACTGTGTCGGTGGCCATGGCCGGGGTTGGGTCGGTGACCGTCAGCGTGAAGGTCAGGGGCGTGTCCACGGCCAACTGCGGCGCCGTGAAGGTCGCCGTGGGGGTGGTCGCAGCGGTGAGTATGACGGTCGGCGTGCCGGTCTGCGTCCACGCATAGGCCAGATCCGCCTGGTCGTTGTCCGGGTCGGTGGCGCTGCCGGTCAGCGTCACCTCCGCCCCTTCGACCACAGTCTGCGCCGACCCGGCGTTTACGTCCGGCGCGTCATTGACGCCGGTGATGGTGATGACCACCGCGTCCACAAACGTGTCCTCCGCGGTCGCCACCCGGAACGGCGTGTCGTCCGAGGCCTTCACCGTGAAGCGGTCGGTGCCCTCATCGGGCAGGGACAGGGCGTTGGTCTCGGGGTCCTCGTTATCCAGTACGTAGCGCCAGAGCCCGTTGGCAAACAGGGTGAACCTGCCGTAGGTGCCGGCCACATCGGTCTGCTCCTGGAAGCTGATGAGGGGGGTGTCCGGGTCACTGACCGTCAGCTGGCCCACGGCCACTTTGTTCGTTGCGTCGTCTTCGATGACACTGCCGGTGTGGGTGCCGCCAAAGGTCGCCGGATCGTCATCCGCCGTGACCATGACGCTGACCGTGGCGGTGGAGGTGACCTCCGACGGGTCGGTGACCGTCAGCGTGAAGGTCAGGGGCGTGGTTGCGGTCAATTGCGGCGCCGTAAAGGTGACGGTGGCCGAGGTCGCGGCGGGGCTGAACCGGATGCCCGGGATGTCGGCGGGCGGCGTCCACTGATAGCGCAACCGGTCTCTATTGTCCGGGTCGCTGCTGGCGCTGCCGGTCAGGGTCGCAGTCATGGCCCCGAGCTCGGGCCCGGGCTCGATAATGCTCTGCGGCGACCCGGTGGCTCTTGCGGTCGGCGCGTCGTTGACGCCGGTGACGGTGATGACCACCTCGCTCGGCGTGTCGTCCGCGGCCTGCACTGCAAACCGCTCGGTGACCTGCTCGGTCGCCGCCAGGCCCTGGGTCGCCGTGGCGGCGTTGTTCAGGGTGTAGGTCCACACGCCGGTGTCGGCGGCCAGCGTGAACGTGCCGTAGGCGCCGGCGGTGCCGGTCTGACCCTCGACGCTATCAACGCCATCCGCGTCGGTCACGAACAGCGTGCCGGTGGCCGTGTTCGTCTCCGCGTCTTCGGTGACGCCGCCGGTGAGTATCCCGCCAAAGACCGCCGGGATGTTGTCCGCCGCCTGCACGGGCACGGGCACCTGCGCGGTGGCGGTGGCGCCTTGTGGGTCGGTCACTGTCAGCTCAAACACCAGCGTCGTCTCTGCGGTCAACCTCGGCGCGGTGAAGGTGGCGGTGGCGGTGGTCTGGTCGGTCAGCACGACTGTGGGCTCGCCGCTGACCTGACTCCATGCATAGCTCAACGCCGCCTGCTCGCCGCTATCCCGGTCGGTGCCCGTGCCGACCAGCATCACCTCAACCCCCTCGGTGACGCGGCCGGTGGAGGTGCCGCCGACCCGGAGCGTGCCCGTGGCGGTCGGTGCGTCATTGACGCCGGTGACCCGGATCGTGAGGTTCCCTACGGTGCCGTCCTCGGCCAGCACGGGGAATACATCGGTGCCGAGATCTGTTGCCGTCAGGGCCTGGGTGGCCTCTGCCGAATTGTTCAGCGCGTAGGCCCACTCGCCGTCAACGGTCAGGATCGTCAGCGCGCCGTAGACGCCGACCACCGACTCCAGCGGCGCTGTCGGCTGCGCCCGGAAGCGGTTGATGCCCTCCGGATCTATCACTGTCAGCTTGCCCGTGTCCGAGCTCCCCGCGGTGTCTTCGGTGACATGGCCGATTCGATCACCGCCGATGGACCCCGGGTCGTCGTCCGCCTGCACGGTGATGGTCACCGTGGCGGTGACGCCGGGGCTATACAGATCGGTGACCGTCAGCGTGAAGGTCAGGCGCGTTTCCTCGAGCAAATTGGGCGCGGTGAAGGTGGCTGTGGCGGTGTCCGCGTTGGTCAGCGTGACCAGGGGCGTCGTTATCGGCAGGGGGGTGCCGGGCGCAAAGCCAGCGGCGGTCTGCCTCCACCGATAGCGCAAGCGGGCCTGCTCGCCGGTATCCACGTCACTGCCCATGGCCATCAGGGTCACGAGGCTCTCTTCGTCAACGGTCTGCGTCGAATCGACCTCAACGGTGGGGAGGTCATTGGCGCCGTCGATGAAGATGGTCACGGTCGCCGGGGTGTTGTCGGCGTCGGCCACCACCGGGAAGGTCTCCCGGATGGAATTGGAACCCAGGGGCAGGACGTCGGTGGCACCGCCCTCCGTGTTGTCCAGCGTGTAGGTCCAGCCACCGTCCTCGTCCAGCGTGAAGGCGCCGTAGATGCCGGCCACGTCTGTCTGTGCCGTGAACCTGCCGCCGTCGTTGCCGTCCTCGTCCGTTACGGTCAGCGTGCCGGTGGCGGTGTCCGTCTCCGCGTCTTCGGTGACGAAACCGTAAAGGGTGCCGCTGATGGTGGACGCGGTCGTGCTCTCATCAATGGTGATCGTCACGGTGTCGGTGCCCTCGGGATTGTCCTCGGCATTCGTCTCGTCGGTTACGGTCAGCGTGAACGTCAGGGGCGTGTCGGTGACCGGGGGTGCGGTGAATCTGGCCGTGTTGGAGGCCTCGCGGGTGAGCGCGACGGTCGGCGTGCCACCGGTCTGCGTCCACGTATAGCTCAGTGCTGCCTGCTCGCCGGTGTCCGGGTCGGTGCCGCGGCCGATCAGATCCACCGTGGCGCCCCGGGGCACGGTCCGGTCGGCGCCTGCATCGGCGGTCGGATCGTCATTGGCGCCGGTGACGGTGATGGTGACGGCTTGCGTCACGCCCGCGTTCAGGCTGGACACCGCCGTAAAGACGTCGGTCCTCGTCGCGCCGGCGACCAGCGCGTCGGTCGCGGGGGCCTCGTCATTCAGCGTATAGACCCACGCGCCGGTGTCGGCCGCCAGGGTGAAGCTGCCGTAGACGCCCTGCCCGTTGGTGCGGTCGGGGGTGCCGGTCTGGGCCACAAAGCCGCCGGTGGCCTGGGACAATGTGCCCTCAGCGGTGGCGACGCTGTCTTCCGTGACCATGCCGGTCGTGTCGCCGATGATGCCCGGGTAGACGGTGATGGTGACGGTGTTGTCGACGGTGTCGACGAGGTCTGAATCCGCGACGGGGTCTGAATCCGCATCGCCGTCGTTGACCACCAGAGCAAAGGTCAGATCGGTGACGCTCAGCACGACCGGCGCCGTGAAGGTCGGCCGGGCCACGGTGGCGTCGGTGAAGGTGACCCTGGTGCTCTCGTCCGTGACGCCGGTCTGCGTCCAGGTGTAGGTGTCAATGCGGTCGCCGATATCCGGGTCGGTGCTGCCGCGGCCGTCCAGCGTGACCGTGTCGCCAGCAGTCACGACGGGTTGATCCGGCCCGGCGTTCGCCGTGGGCGCATCATTGGCGCCGATAACGGTGATGGTGACGGCTTGCGTCACGCTGTTGTCGGTGGCGGAGACCGCCGTAAAGACGTCGTTTACCCGGATGCTGCCCGCCAGCGCGTTGGTGTCGGGGTCGGCGTTATTCAGCGTATAGGTCCACACGCCGGCGGTGGTCAGGGTGAAGGTGCCGTAGGCGCCCTGCCCGTTGGCACGGTCGAGGGCGTCGGTCTGGGGCACAAAACCACCGGGCAGGAACAACCTGCCGGTGGCGGTGGCGACAGCGTCTTCCGTGACCACGCCGGTGAGTTCGTCAATGATGGCCATGATCGGCACGTCGTTGGTTGCCAGATTACCGCTGCCGGTGTGCCCGGAATCCAGCACCGTTACGGACAACGTGCCATTGGCGGTGATGTCCTCGCCATCATACGCCAGCGTCAGCGTGGCCTCGGTGGCGCTGACGCGGCTGACACCGCTCACCGTCACCGTCCCGGGAACGTCAGTGGTCAGGCTGAAGTCGTCCACCATCAGCTCGGCAGCCGGCGCGTATTCGAGGTTCTCCAGTGTCACCGTCACCGTCGCACCGTTCAGGGTGTCTTCGGTCAGTGTGCCGGTCAGCATCGCCGCGACAGACCGGACGGTGACGACCACCGTGGCGGTGTCCGTGGCGCGCTGCGGGTCGGTCACGGTCAGCGTGAACGTCAGGGGCGTGTCCGCGGCTACCGCGGGCGCGGTGAAGCTGGGCGTGGCGGTGTCGGCAGCGGTGAGTGTCACCGTCGGCGTGTCGGCGGGCGGCGTCCACCGATAGGTCAGGTTCGCCTGGTCGCCGGCATCCTGATCATCGCTACCGGTGCCGTCCAGCGTGACCTGAACGCCCTCGGCAACGGTCCGGGCAGCACCGGCATTGGCGACCGGCGCGTCATTGGCGCCGGTGACGGTGATGGTGACCGTCGCCCTGAGGTCTCCGAACGCCACGGTGAACTGGTCGGTGACGACAGCGTCCGCGATCAGGTCCGTGTGATCATTGTTCACATCGTAGGACCATCGGTTGGGGAGACTGGGGTCCAGGAAGGCGAATTCGCCGTAGGTGCCATCGGCGGGGCCCTCGCGCCTGAAGGAGCCGGCGGGGATGGCGCTGTCAGGGTCCCGCACAGCCAGTTCGCCGCTGATTCTGTTGCGTCCGTCTACTAACTCGTCCTCCGTCACGCTGGAGGTGAGCTGGCCGACGATGATTGCCGGGTCGTCGGCACCGGTGACGGTGATGGTGACGGCTTGCGTCACGCTGTTGTCGGTGGCGGAGACCACTGTAAAGACGTCGGTCATCCTGACGTCTGCGGCCAGTGCGTTGGTGGCGTCTCCCGGGTCGTCGCCCGGCGTGTTATCCAGCGTATAGATCCACGCGCCATCGGCGGCCAGTTCAAAGCGGCCGTAGGTGCCCGTCTCGTCGGTCTGGGTCACAAAGCCGCCAGCCAGGGTCAACTGGCCGTTCGCAGTGGCGGCCAGCGGATCGTCTTCTGTTACCGCGCCGGTCGTGGTGCCGGTGATGGTTATAATCGGCACGCTGTTGGTTGCCAGATTGCCGCTGCCGGTGTGCCCGGACTCCAGTACTGTCACGGACAACGTGACGACGGTGGTGATGTCCGCGCCGCCATACGCCAGCGTCAGCGTGGCCTCGGTGGCGCTGATGCGGCTGACATCGCTCACCGTCACCCCGGGCACATCCGTGGTCAGGCTGAAGTCGGCTGGTCTCGGCGTGCCCACGTATTCCGTGTTCTCCAGCGTCACCGTCACCGGCGCGCCGTTCAGATTCGCTTCGGTCAGTGTGCCGGTCAGTAGTGCCCCGGGCGTGGTGTTGGGCACCATTGGGAGGATGAAACCGGCGGCAGCGTTGCCGGCCTCATCCTGCACCGGATTGGTGCCGACGGTGTAGGTCAGTGTCACTACGTCGCTCGATGCCACGGGCTCGTTCAGCGTCAGCGTCAGCGTCGTCCTGTCGGGTGATATAGCCACGCCGCCGGGGTTCACCGTCGGGGCAGTACCCGACTCCAGCGCCAGCGTGTAGTCTGTCGGCGCCGGCAGCGGGTTGTTGTTGAGCGCCTCGGTGTAGGTCAGCGTCAGGGCAGCACCGTTGATGGTGGCCGTTCTGACCGTCGGGACGATGCCGTCGACGGTATGTTCGGAGGCATCGGCCACCGCGGTATGCGTGAGCCGCGCATCTTCGCTATCGGCCTCGCTTTGAATCGTGCTGCCGACGCGGGTCAGCACATTGGAGCCGATGCTCACGCCGTCAGTGTCAAGGTCGCCGGCGGCCACCGTGTAGCTGAACACCAGCTCCGTGGTCGTGCTGCGGTCGCTGGCGTAGACCGCCTGGCGCGTCGCTGTGCCCACCGTCAGCGCCAGCTGCGGCGGCTGGCCGTCGACGGCGACCGCCTCGCTGAAGGTGACTGTCGCTTCAATCTCGTCGTCAAGCGCATAGACGCCGTCGCCGGCGTCCGAGGTCAACGCAATGGCGGTGATGGTCGGCGCCGTCTCCGGGGTGATGGTGACGTCAAAGGTCGCCGTTTCGGTGATTACGGTGTCGGTGACCGTGTAGGTCAGCCTGACGGCGGCGGCGACGGTGGTCGGCGTGCCGGACAGGACGCGGGTGGCCGGATTAAAGGTCAGGCCGGCGGGCAGGTCGTCGCCCGGCCCGGCGGTCGGCCCGGTCAGGGTGTAGGTCGTCACCGCCGGACTCGACGGGCCAGACTCCAGAGTCAGGGGGGTGATCAGCCGGCCGACCGTATAGCTCTGATTGGGCGGCGCGATCGCGACCGGCGCATCGACCGCGGCGATGGTGACGTCAAAGTTCACCGTGACGGAGCCGTTCTCGTCGGTGGCGGTGTAGGCCAGAGTACTGACGAAGCTGAAGTCGAAGTCGAAGCCGGTCCTCGGCGTGCCGGACAGAACGCGGTCGACCGGATTAAAGGTCAGGCCGATGGGCAGGGCAAAGGTCCGGGTGCCGTCCGTCCCGGTCAGGGTGTAGCTGACCGTCGTGCCGGTGAAGTCGGTGGCGGCCAGCAGGGTCGTCGGGGTGATTGCCTGGTTGAGCTCGTAGCGCTGATCATCCGGGGTGGGCAGGGTCAGGAGGCCGTCTCTGACGACCGCCACGTCGAAGGTCACACGGGTGGCGCTGGTGACACTGGCGCCGTCGGCGACCGTGTAGGTCAGCCTGGTGACGCCCAGGGTGGTCGGGGTGCCGGCTATCTCGCGGGTGGCCGGGGTAAAGACGAGGCCCGGCACGGCGTTCTCCAGCAGCTCGCCATCCGGCCCGGTCAGGGTGTAGGTGGGCGTCCCGACGAAGTCCGGGGAGGCCGGCAGGGTCACGGGAGGCGTGAGCGCCTCGTCAAGGACATAGCGCTGATTGTCCGGCGTGGGCAGCGTCCCCGGCGGCACCGGCTCAATCACCACGACGTTGAAGATGCGGGTGGTGGTGGTGGAATTGTCAAGGTCGGTGACCGTGTAGGTCAGCGGGGTGACGCCCAGGGCGGTCGGGGTGCCGAATAGTGCGCGGGTGGCCGCTGTAAAGGTCAGGCCGGGGGGCAGGGCGGCGTCGTCTGGCCCGGTCAGGGTGTACCTCAACGGCCCAACAGTGGTGCCATCGGCTTTCCGCTCCAGGGCCCTCGGCAGCGTCGTCGGCGGAATCGGCTCGGCGAGCGTATAGGTCCGGGGGATAATCAGCGGCAGAATCGGGCCATCCCCAAGCGGGATGGCGTTCACCGAGACGGTAAAGAGCCGCGTGCTGACGGCCGGGGGCGTGGCCGAGTCGGTGGCGGTGTAGGCCAAAATGGTGCTGCCGGTTTCGGTCGGCGTGCCGGACAGGACGCGGGTGGCCGCCGTATAGGTCAGGCCGGCGGGCAGGTTGGCGTCGCCCGGCCCGGCGTTCATCTCGGTCAGGGCGTAGCTCACCGCGCCGATGCCGCCGGTGGACAGCGGCAGCGTCAGCGGCTCAATGGCCACGTTCACCACGTAGAGCTGTCTGTCGACGACCGGCAACACCGGCCCGGTCACTCGCAAGTTAAACGGCTGCCGGAGATTGCCGCCCCCGAAGGTGGCGCTGTATTCCAACGGGATCACGCCGCCCACGGCCACCTGGCCGGACAGCACGCGGGTGGTTGGGGTAAAGGTCAGGCCGGTGGGCAACAGGAGGCCGTCCGGCCGGGTCACGGCGTAGGTGATCGGCCCGGTGGCATTCATGAGCTCCGGTAACGGGTTGCTGGTGAACAGCGTGCCGGGCGGAGTGATGATGTCGTTCGGCTGGGCCAGCGTCGCCCCGCCGGTCACCGTCACGGTAAAGGTCTGTACGTCGGTGGTCGGCGGGGTGGCGCTGTCGGTGACCGTGTAGGTCAGCGTGGTCGGGCCCGCCACGGTCGGCGTGCCGGACAGGATGCGGTCGTCCGGGGCAAAGGCCAGCACGGGCACGGCGGTCGCCAGCGGTAGACCGTTCGGCCCGGTCAGGGTGTAGACCAGCGGCGGGGTGCCGCCGGTGGCTAATGGCAGGATCACCGGGGGGATCGCGATGGACACAGGGTAGGTCAGATCGCGCTGACTGCCCAGCGTCGGCCCGGCCACCGTCACGTCGAAGGCCTGCGTGAGGCTCCGGTCGCTCGCAGCGTCGGTGACGGTATACGTCAGCCCGGTGACGCCGGGGTCGGTCGGCGTGCCGGACAGAATACGGGTGGTCGAGTCAAAGGCCAGCCCGGCGGGCAGCGGGTCCAATTCATAGACCCGGCGGGGGCTGGCGCCGGTGCCGCCGGTGGCATCCGGCAGGGTCAGCGAGGGGATGGCCGTGTTGACCGGATAGGTCTGCGCCCCCACGGTGGCGGTAAACGCCAGGTCCACATAGGCCGGCGGGTCGCACACGGTGGTGCCGGCCGGCACCGCAGGCGGCTCCGCGCTCGCTTCGCAGATGGTGATGAATACTTCCAGATCAGCCGTGCGCCCGGCCTCGTCGGTCACCGTATAGTCAAACTCAAACCCGAACTGATCCGCGTCATGGCCGGCGCCGGCCAGGGTCGGCGTGCCGGTCAGGGTGCGGGTGGCCGCGGTATACGTCAGCCCCAGATCGCTCAAGGGCAGGTCAAAATAACCCAGGGTGTAGGCCAGCGCCCCGTCGCCGTCGGTGGCCTGCGGCAATGTCGTGGCGGTGATCGGCACGCCCAGCGGATAGAACAGACTCACCGACCCGCCAGGTATGAAACGCGGGCCGTCATCATCCCCCGGCACCACGGCGGCGATGCTCAGGGTTTGGATCCGCGGTTGCGTGATGTCGTTGTCGTTGACGGCCACGGCCGACACCGTCACCAGCCGGGGAGTCGTGATGCCGCGATTGTTCACGGCGGTGATGGTGACGGCCCCGGTGCTGATGCGCTCCCCGGCGGCAATGGTCAGCACCGGCGAGTCACTCAAGCGGTAATCACCCGCAACCGCCGGGCTGACCGGGGTCGCACTGACGGTCACCGTGGTTGACGCGGACGAGGCCCGGTCCAGCCTGGCCGTGACGGTGGTCGCGCCGTCGCTCTGGGTGATCGCGGTCGGGTTCAGCACCAGGGTGACCACGGGGTCCGCGTCGTCGTTGGTAATCGTGCCGGTGCCGACGGCGGTGGTGATCGTTGCGTTGACCGGGTTTGACAGGGTGACGATAACCGTCTCGTCGGTCTCGTCAATTGTGTCACCCGTCACCGCTACCTCAATCGTCTGTGTCAGCGCGCCCAGCGTGCCCGGTGTAAACGTCAGTGTGCCGGAGGTGGGCACGGCGGTGTAGTCGGCCGTGGTCGCCGTGCCATCTGTAACCTCGTAGTCCACCGTCACCGTCTGCTCCGTCGCCTCGGTCAGCGTCACCGTGTAGGTCAATCTCGCCGACCCGATGTCGCCCTCAGCCACACTCGGCGAGTCAATCGCCAGCGTGGTGTTGGTCACCGCCGCATCGCTCAACGGGGCGGCATTGTTGCCGGCCACATCCCGCAACGGGTCGCTGTCGGGCGTGTTGTAGCTCACCGTGACCTGGGCGCGGGCGATGGCTGTATCCAGCGTCAGCGTCACTTCGGCGCCGTTGATGGCCACACCGATGACTGCCGGCGTCGGGTCGGGAGTCACCGTGAGCGTGTAGGCACCATTGGCCGGAACAGAGGCCGCGTCCAACGATTCACTATAGGTCAGGACCAGGCTGTCGGCGTTGACGGACGCGCTGCTCAAGGTCGGCACGAGCGTGTCCACCAGATGGGCGGGGTCTGCGGGCACGCCGGCATGGTCAAGTAACGCATCGTTGCTGTCGGTGTCCTGAATGGTGCCGCCGTTCGCGGTCAGACTGTTGGCCGCAATACCCACCTGCGCCCCGTCCGTATCACTCGACAGCACGGCGTAGGTGAACACCAGTCTGGTGCTGCCGGTGCCGCTGGTGTAGATCGCCTCGTGGCGGGTCGCGCCCACCACCAGGGTTATCTGTGGGGTACCGCTGGTGAGGTCCACCGTGACTGCCTCGCTGAAGGTCACGGTCACCGCGATGGTCTCACCGATGGCATAGGGGCCGGTACTGGTAATCGCCAGATTGTCCACCAGCGGCACCACCTCAACGGCGACGTCAAAGTTCGCACTGGCGGTGGCCGGGGGGGTGGCGCTGTCGGTGACGGTGTAGGTCAGCCTGGTGGTGCCTGCCTCGGTCGGCGTGCCGGACAGGACGCGGTCGGCCGGGGTGAAGGCCAGCCCGGGCACGGCGGTCGCCAGCGATTCGCCGGTCGGCCCGGTCAGGGTGTAGGCGGCTGTCCCGGTGGCACCAATGGCCAACGGCAGGGTTAAGGAGGGGATCGCCCGGTTGATTGGATAGCGCTGATCGGCCGGCGCGGTCAGGGCCAGAGCGGGGGCGATGGCCATAATCGGCACGCTGTTGGTTACCAGATCACCGCTGCCGGTGTGCCCGGAATCCAGTACCGTCACGGACAACGTGTCGTTGGCGGTGATGTCCTCGCCGTTATATGCCAGCGTCAACGTGGCCAGGGTGTCGCTGTCGCGGCGGACAGCGCTCACCGTCACCGCCCCGGGCGCCACCGCCCCGGGCACGTCAGTGGTGGTCAGCGTGAAGTCGTCCATCATCAGCCCGCCATCCGGCGCGTATTCAGTGTTCTCCAGTGTCACTGTCACCGTCGCACCGTTCAGGGTGTCTTCGGTCAGCGGCACCGGGGCGGCCAGCCGCGCCCCGAGATCATTATCCTGCAGGGTGATGGTCACGGGGCTCGGGGCCGGTATGGTGGTGTAGGCGCTGCCGAGGATATTTACACGCAACTCAATCAGGCTTAGCGTGACCACTTCGTTGACGGTGTTGTCGTCCTCATTCGCGGTGATTGTGATTGTGACCCTTTGCACATTTCCCGCGTCTGTCGGGAACTGCACTGTGTAGAAACCGTCAACCTGGGGGATGCGATCGGGTTCAAGCCCGATGAACTTCACCGTGGAGCTTCCGACCAGGGCCACGTCGTACTCGCTATCCTGGAACTGCGGATCCGACGTCGGCAGCCGGATACTCACAGACGCCACGGCGGTCTCTGCCAGGTCCGGCCGCATCGGCCGGTTTAATTCCAGCGTGACCATGGCCACCGCGGTATCCCCGCCTCCCTCAAAGATGGTGATGGTGCGCGGGTCGGTGTCCGGGATGGATATACGCAGCGAGTCCAATATCGTGACGCTGCGGCTGCGGTTTGCTTCTGCGTCCGGCAACCGGTAGCCGTTGCCCGGCAGCAGCGTCACGGTCGCCGTCTCTTCGGGCTCTTCCAGGTTATCGTGCACGACGGAAAAGATCTGTTCCACAGACGCCGACGTCGTCACGCCGCCGATGTCCAGGGAGCGCGTCCCGTCAATGAGCAGCGTGGTCAATTGCGTCAGCGGGGTGGCTTCCGTCCCGCTCTCCAGGATCACATCCTCGTTATCAATGCTGCCGCTGACCGTAACATTGACCGTCACCCTCGTCCCCGCAACATGGTTCGGAAGAAGGGCGTCTACCGTGATCCGGTTTTGCTCTGCGACGACATCTTCAACGCTAACCATCGGAGACGGATCGCGCAGCCGACGCAGCGTCACCACCGGCTCATTGTCGGTGACCGTCAGGGTGCGGCTGGCCTCGGTGGGCACCGACGTGACCGTGTAGCCGGTGCCATCCACCAGGCTGAAGGCCAGGGTCTCGTCCAGGCCGTCCACGTCATCAAGCGCGGTCAGCACCAGCGTCTGGCTGTCGCAGCCGGCGGGGAACGGTACCACTACCCGCCGGGACAGCAGCGTGGTCGGGGTGGCGGCGTCAAAACTGAAACCGGCGATGGCGCAGTCCGAGTTGGTGGCGGTGGTGTCCTGAAGCGTCACACGGTAATCCAGCCCGTAGGTCACGTTGGCCGGTGTGGTGGATGGCACCGTCTGCAGGCTGTCCAACTGCACCAGCAGCACGTCGCCGGCCGGCGCGGCGGCATCCAGGTTCACCACCAGCGTAGTCGAGCCTTCCCCTTGTTCCGTCAGCGTGGCGCTGCCCGGGGCGGCCAGACTGGCCGTTGGCGGCGGCGCGCGGGTGACGGTGACGATATAGGTCTGCGTGGTGATCGTGTTGGTGGCGGTCACTTCAATCGCAATGGCCTCCGGCGTGCCTGCGGGCGCGGCCAGGGTAATGCGCGCACTGCCGCTGCTGTCCAGCGGGTTGGTGTTGACGGTAATGGTGGCGCCGGGCTGGGTGGCGGTCGGCGTGACGGTCACGCTGTCGACGCCGTTGGGGACGGTGGCGGTATAGGCGGTGGTGCCGGCGTCGAACACCGGCTCGAGGGTGCCGTCGGAAATGGTCAGTCCGATCAACGTGGCGTCCTGCGCGAGGTAGGCGTTGAATTGCTCCGAGTTGACCAGCAGGCAGTCGCTCACACCGGCGAAGGCGACAATGGCAGCGGCATCGGGACGCGAGCAGACAAAATGGGCTGGGCGGACGGTGTCTGGGTTGAAGCCGCCTATGCCGTCCAGTCCGAACATTATTGGTGTTCCAGTGAGCAGATCGTCAAAGATCCCGACGGGCAGACCGGTGTCCGGTGTAAAGCTGGCGCCAAACAACTCCAAAGTGTTCAGCCTCGACAAGCCGGCAAAAATGTTGGCGGGCAATGCGGCAATGCCAGCGTTTTCGCTCAAACTTAAAAGACGCAGACCTGTCAAGCCGGCAAAAATACCCTCGGGCAATGTCACTAAGTCGGTGCCGTTCAAATTCAACGTACGCAGCCTAACCAGGCCAGCAAAAATGCCCTCGGGCAATGTCGTGAGTTCGGGGTTTCCGAACCCTAAATTGAAAGTTGTCAGCCCCGTCAAGCCGGCAAGATCACCGTCTAGCAGCGCATTAATGCCTCGATTAGACAGAATAAGTCCAGACACCGCTTGCAGCCCCGTCACCGGTACATTGGTGCAGTCGGGGCGGGGGCTGATGGCGTCGAGGATGGCATCCTGCACCTGTTGCGTGCGGCCGCAGATATTGACATTGACGACAACATTCTGGTTCGTGAAATCGGCGGCCTCGTTGCCGACCAGGTCGCGCAACGGATTCGCGGCGGGGGCGGTGTAGGCCAGCGTCACCGTATCGCTCAATTGCACCTCCCCACTCAGCATCAGGGTCACTGTCGTCCCGCTGATCGACACGCCGCCGGCATTCACCGTCGGGGCTGGGGGCGGGGGCGACCCCGCCAGCATCAGCGTCCAGGCTGTCGATGCCGGTGGCGCGGTGGCATCAAGCGCCTCGTTGTAGGTCACTATCAGGATATTGGCGTTGATGGTTGCTGTGCTGACCGTCGGCGCGGCGTTGTCCACTCGATTGGCCGGGGTGGCGGCGATGGCAGCGTGATCGAGCAGCGCATCATTGCCGATGACGTCCCGGATGGTGCTGCCGTCGGCCGTCAGTGTATTTTCCGCCACCTCAACCCCGTCGTCATCGCTGTCGGCGGCGACCAATGTGTAGCTGAATACCAGATTATCCGTGTCGCTGCCGCCGGTGTAGACTGCCTGGCGGGTGTTGCTGCCGATGATTACCGGTATCCGCGGCGTGCCGCCGGTGAGGTCTACCCCGACCGTTTCGCTGAAGATCGCCGTCAGCGTGATCGCATCGCCGGTCGTATACGGGCCGGCGGTGAGTGTAAGGCTCATTACCGTCGGCACGCCGGCGTCCACTTGATTGGCGATGTTCGCGTCAACGGCAGCGTGATCGAGCAGCGCGTCGTTGCCGACGGCGTCCCGGATGGTGCCGCCGTCGGTCGTCAGTGTGTTGAGCGCCACCTCGACCCCGTCGTCATCGCGGTCGGCGGCGACCAATGTGTAGCTGAATACCAGATTACTCGTGTCGCTGCCGCCGGTGTAGATTGCCTGGCGCGTCTCCGCGCCCACGATCAGCGGTATCCGCGGCGTGCCGGTGGTGAGGTCTACTCTGACCGTTTCGCTGAAGATCGCCGTCAGTGTAATCGCATCGCCGGCCACATACGGGCCGGGGGTGAGCACAAGGCGTACCGTCGGGGTAACGCCGTCTACCCGCTGTGCGATGTTAGCGGCCACCGCAGGGTGCGTGATCTCCGCGCTCACCACGGCGTCGGCGGCGGCTAGAATCAGGCTGAGGGTGCCTTCATCGTCAAGGACGTGGGTCAGCGCATTTTCGCGGATGCTCACGCCGTCATCGTCAAGGTCGCCGTCGACCACCGTGTAGAGGAATACCAGCACTGTCGACGTTGGCGTCGTGCTGCTGCCGCTGTCGTAGACCGCCTGGCGCGTCTCCGTGCCCACGATCAGCGCCAGTTGCGGCAGGCCAGCGACAGTCAGCTCCTGGCTGAACCTCACCGTCGCGCGAATCACGTCGCCAATCGCATAGACGCCATTCGAGGTCAACTCAATGGCGGTGATCACCGGCGACATTCCGGTGTTGTTGTTCACCTCCTGGGAGGTGAGGTCAGCGGCCTGGTTGCCGGCCAGATCGCGCACCGGATTCGTGGCGGCGGTATAGGCCAGCATGACCGTATCTAAGCCCTCCACGGGCGTCAGTAGCTCCAGCGTCACCGTCGTCCCGTCGATAGTCACGCGGTTGGGGTTCACCGTCGAGACAGTGCCGTCCGAAGCCAGCGTCCGCGTCAGGATGTAGTCTGCCGGCGCCGGCACCGAGCTTTCGTCGAGCGGCTCGTTGTAGACCAGCATCAGGAGATCGCGATGGATGATTGCCGTGCTTACCGTCGGCACGGTGGTGTCCACTCGATTGGCCGCGGTGGCGAAAATGGCAGCGTGATCGAGCTGCGCGTCGTTGCCGGCGGCGTCCTGGATGGTGCCGTCGTTGGCCGTCAGTGTGTTGAGCGTCACCTCGACCCCGTCGTCATCGCGGTCGGCGGCGACCACTGTGTAGCTGAATACCAGATTCTCCGTGTCGCTGCCGCCGGTGTAGACTGCCTGGCGGGTGGTGCCGCCCACGGTCAGCGGTATCTGCGGCGTGCCGCTACTGACGTCCACCGTCACCGCTTCGCTGAAGGCCGCCGTCAACTCAATCACCTCGCCCGCGGCGTACGGGCCGGTGGTGCTGCTGATGGCGACACCGGCCACCGTCGGGATGATGCCGTCTACCAACTGTTCGGGGTCATCGGCCACCGCAGCGTGCGCGAGCAGCGCGTCGGTGGTGGCGGTGGCGGCGTCTCGAATCGTACTGTCGGTGACATGGGTCAGCACATTGGGGTCGATGCTCACGCCGTCAGTATCAAGGTCGCCGTTGACCACCGTGTATCTGAACCTCAGCATCGTGTCCGTGCTGCTGTCGCTGTCGTAGGCCGCCTGGCGCGTCTGCGGGCCCACGGTCAGCGCCAGCTGCGGCAGGCCGGCGACGCTGACCGCCTCGCTGAAAGTGACCCTCGCCTCAATCGCGTCGCCAATCGCGTAGACACCATCATCGCCGGCATTCGAGGTCAACTCGATGCCGGTGATGATCGGTGTCGTCGCACGGGTGACGGTGATGGTGTAGGTCTGCCTGCTGTCTCGTAAGGCGGTCACTTCAATCACAATGTCCTGTGTGCCTACGTTCAGGGCAATGGCCTCACTGGGGCTGCCATTGTTCACCGGGTTGTCGTTGACGGTAATGGAGGTGGCAGACTGAGTGGGGGTCGGCGTCACGGTCACGCTGTCGACGCTGTTGGCGACGGTGACGGTATAGGCGGTGATGCCGGAGGCAAACACCGGGTCAAGGGTACCGGCGGAAATGGTCAGGGCGCTCAGGGTGGCGTTAGTCAGGTTGAGGTAGAAGCGGAATTGCTCCGCGGTGATCCGGAGGCAGTCGACCGCGTCGGGGAAGGTTATAAGAATGTCCGTGACGAAGTCGTCGCCCCGCGAGCAGACAAAATGGGCTGGGCGGGTGCGGAAGTCTATATTGAATTCGGCTGCAGTGACGCCCGGTTCTCCAATATCGCCCAGAGTATCGACTATATCGTCAAAGACCCCGATGGGCAGACCGGTGGCCTCTGGATCGGTGTCCTCTGTAAATCTGTTGCGCTGCAAATCCAATTCAACCAGTGCGTTCAAGCCGACAAAAATGCCGACGGGCAATGTGGCGACGAACCGGTTGTCTCTCAAATTCAACACCCTTAGTCTAACCAGGCCGTCAAAAATACCATCGGGCCATGTGGTGAATCTGCCCTCTGGCGGGGTGCTGTTTCTACTTGAAGACAAATTTTCCAAATTCAAGTCTGTCAGCATCGTCAAGCCGTCAAAAATGTCGGCGTCCAGTTCGGTGAGTCCGAGGAATTGCAAATCCAAAATTTCCAGCTCCGTCAAACCGGTAAAAATTTTGGCGTCCAGTTCGGTGAGTTGGGAGTTCAAGCCCAAATTCAAAATCGTCAGCGACGTCAAGCCGGCAAAAATACGCTCGGGCAGTGAAGAGAGCTGGTTCTGGGACAAATTCAAATCCGTCAGCGATGTCAAACCGGCAAAATCACCGGCTTCCAGCGTAACAATGCCTTCATTCTCCAGATCAAGCTCCGTCACCGCTCGCAGCCCCGTCGCCGGCACATTGGTACAGTCGCTGAGGCTGAGGCCGACGGCGGCGAGGATGGCACTCCGCACCTGTGGCGTGCGGCCGCAGATATTGACGCCGGCGCTGGCGGTAATCGTGACGGTGCCGGTGGTCAGGCCGTCGTCGCTGTCGGTGTGGGCAGCGGCGGCGAGGGTGATGGACAGGGTGCCGTGGGTGGTGAGGTCTATGCTGTCATACGCCAGCGTCAGCGTGGCGGTGGTGTCGTCGACACGGGTGACGCCGGTGACGGTCACGGCACCGTTGACGGTGGCGGTCGGCGTGAAGTCGGCTGACAGTAGATCATCGGTGAGCACGTATGTGGTGTTGGTCAGTGTGACGGTGACCGTCGGCGCCGGTGTGGCAAACAGGTCGGCTTCGGTCAGCGCGCCGGTCAGTACGGCACCCGGCCGTGCCGTGTTGTTGATCACCGTCTGGTCCGTGAGATTGGCTGCACTGTTGCCGGCCAGATCGCGCAACGGATTCGTGCCAGAGGTGTAGGCCAGCGTGATGACATCGCCGATCTCCACCGGCGTCGATAGCTCCAGCGCCACCGTCGTCCCGTCAATAGTCACGCGGTCGGGGCTCAACGTCGAGGTAAGAATATCGCCCGACCCCAGCGTCCGCGTCCGTACGTAGGCTGCCGGCGCCGGCACCGAGTTGCCGTCAAGCGCCTCGTTGTAGAACAGCATCAGGACAGTGTCGTTGATGATTGCGGTGCTTACCGTCGGCGCGGCGGTGTCCACTTGATTGGCGACGGTGGCGGCAATGGCAGTGTGAGCGAGTACTACTGCGTTGTTGCCGACAACGTCCCGGATGGTGCCGGCGTTGGCCGTCAGTACGTTAGGCTCCACCTCGACCCCGTCGTTATCGCGGTCGCCAGCGACCACTGTGTAGCTGAATACCAGATTCTCCGTGTCGCTGCCGTCGGTGTAGACTGCCTGGCGGGGGGTGCTGTCGAGGGGGCTGCCGATCATTATCGGTATCTGCGGTGTGCCGACGGCGAGGTCTACCCTGACCGTTTCGCTGAAGATCGCCGTCAACTCAATCACCTCGCCCTCGGCGTACGGGCCGGTGCTGCTGATGGCGACATCGGTCACCGTCGGGGCGAGGCCGTCTACTCTATGTTCGAGGCTATCGGCCACCGCAACGTGCGCGACCAGCGCGGTGCGGCCAGTGTCGGCGGCTACAATCGTAGCTTCGGAGAGATTATCCGGGTCATCTACGCCGTCCGGGTTCTCTAAGAAGATTGTGCGATTATCGAACAACCTATTTGGGGCGATGCTCACGCCATCATTGTCGTTGTCGCCGACGATTACCGTGTAGCTGAATACCAGTTCTGTCAACGTGCCACTACGGTGGTTGCGGTCGTAGAACGCCCGGCGCTCATTCAGGCCGATACTCAGCACCACCTGCGGTTCGCTGTTGACGATAAGCGCCTCGCTGAAAGTGACCGTCACGTCAATCACGTCGCCAATCGTGTAGATGCCATCGTCGGCATTCGAGGTCAACTCAATGGCGGTGATGCTCGCCGTGCCCGGCAGGGTCGCGCGGGTCACCGTTACCGTGTAGGTCTGCGTGATGGCCGTGTCGATGGCGGTCACTGTAATCATAATGTTCGCCGGCGCGCCTGCGATCAGGGGAACGCGCGAATTGGAGTCTCTCAGCAGGTCGCCGTTGACGGTAATGGTGGTGGCGTCGGGCTGGCTGGCGATCGGTGTGACGATCACGCTTTCGACGCTGTTGAGGACGGTGGCGGTATAGGTGGTGGTGACGGGGTCAAACACCGGGTCAAGGGTGACGCCGGCAATGGTCAGTTGGCTCAACGTGGGCAGCAACGGCTCCGGGTTGACCGTCACGGTAAACTCTGCGGTGGCCTGCTCATAGTTGTCGGTCGCCGGGGCGGTGACGGTAATGGCGCAGGTTCCTGCGGCCACCAGTGTCAGGGCGCCGGTGGATGACTCCACCGTGCAGATGTTGATAGTGCTGCTCGCATAGCTCAAGGTGCTGTCGGCCTGCTGTCCGGTGGGCACGGTCACGGTCGGGGCCGGCTGGCCCAGCGCGACCGTGGCGGGGTTGTAGGCAAAGCCGGTCAGCGTCTGGCTGCCCGGGGTCACCGCCGGGAAGAAAATCGGCACGCCCCCGGGGTTGCCGGCAGTGTCGGTCAGGCGGATGGTTACCGGTGTCGTGAACGTGGGCTCGGTCGCCGTGGTCGGGGTGCCGCTGATGACGCCACCGGTGGCGTCCAGTATCAGGCCGGGCGGCAGGGTGCCGCTTTGCACGGTATAGGTGCTGATGTCCGCAGACGGGGTGCCCGGCGTGATGGTGATGGGCGTGCCGACGGTCAGTGTGTCTGGCGCGGCGTAGGTCGCCGTCGGGGCCACCAGGTCTACGGTCAGCAGCCGGGTCGCCTCGCCGGGGGTGCTGCCATCCAGCCTGGCCATGGCCGTCACCGTGACGCTGGTGCCGGCAATCTCGGCGTCATCGGGCGGGATGGTCACTGTCCAGGTGGTGCCGTCCACGGTGGCGGCGGTGCTTCTGCTGCCAAGGGTCACATTCACCGCGGCGCCGGCCTGCACCGTCCCGGCGATGTCAAAGCCCTCCGCCCGCTCGGCAATGTTGACGATATCGTCGTCGGCAATGTCGGCATTCAGGGTGACGGTGACGGTCGGCGGCGGCACCGCACGGGTGGCGGTGACCGTGTAGGTCAGGCTGGTGGTGGTGTCGGCGGCGGTGACAATAACGGGAATGACCCTCGGTATGTCTGGCGTCAGGTCAATGGGGTTGCTGGCGCTGCCGCCGTTGACGGTAATCGTGGCGTCGGCATTGGTGGCGGTCGGTGTCACGGTCACGCGGGCGACGCTGCTGGCGACCGAGACGGTATAGGTCGTGGTGTCGGCGGCGAACACCGGGGTGAGGGGGATGTCGTCGCCGTCGTCGCCGGACAGGGTCAGGCCGATCAAGGTGGCGTCCCTCACCAGCGGAATGGCGGTGTTGAGTTGTGCGGTGCTGATGCGCAGGCAGTCCTCCACGGTGTCGGTGGCGGCGACAATGGCCGCGAAGTCGGCACGGGAGCAGACAAAATGGGCGGCTCGGACTCTGTCGTCAATCACAAAGCCGCTGTCTTCGGTTTCTGCAATGGTGCCCAGGGTGTCGAGCACATCGTCAAAGACCTCGGCGGGCAGACCGCCCGATTCAAAATTGTTGCCTCTTAAATCCAAAGTCTCCAGCGCCGTCAAGCCGGCAAAATCACTGCTTTGCAACGCGGTGATCCTTTGATTGGCCAGATCAAGCGTCCTCACCGATTCCAGCCCCGACGTCGGCACACTGGTGCAGTCGGTGGACGTGGTGGCGACGACAATGGCATCCCGCACCTGTGGCGTGCGGCCGCAGATATTGACGCCGGTGCTGGCGGTGATTGACACACTGCCGGCAGGCAGGTCGCCGGTGCCGGTGTGCCCGGCAGCCGTGACCGTGACCGACAGGTCGCCGGTGACGGTGAGGTCCGCGCCGTCAAACCCCAGCGTCAACGTGGCGGTGGTGCCGTCATCGCCGCGGTTGACGTCGTCCAGTGTGATGTTGCCCCCGGCTACGGTATCACTCACGGTGAAGTCCGCCGGCGTCAGCGTGGCTTCGTATTCGGTGTTTGCCAGTGTGACCGTGACGGTCGGCGACGTACTCGCAAACAGCGCGGCTTCGGTCAGCGGCGCCGTCGCGGTCAGGGTTGCGCTGACCACAGCGTCGGTGACGGTGATGATGACGGTGTCGGGCTCTGAATCCGCATCGCCGTCGTTGACCACCAGTGAAAAGGTCAGTTCGGTTTCGATCGTCACGGACGGCGCCGTGAAGGTCGACCGCCCGGCCACGTCGGTGGTGCTCAAGGTCACCGGCGAGGTGGTGCCGGTGTCGATTTGCGTCCAGCTGTAGGTGTCAATGCTGTCGCCCTCATCCGGGTCGGTGCCGCTGCCGGTCAGGGTGACTGTGGCGTCTTCGGTGACGCTCTGGGGGGGGCCGGCCTCGGCGGTCGGTGCACGGTTGACACGGTTGACCGTGACGGCAAAATCCTGTGTTGCCCTTGACTCATTACTGTCCGTATCGAACGAATCGGCTGCGGTTACCGTTATCGTCGTGCTGCCCGCCGCCACTGCGCTGATGGTCACGACACTGCCTTGCACACTGACGGTCGCGGTGTTCTCGTCAGCCGACGTCGCACGGTAGGTCAGGGTCTCCCCTTCCGAGTCGCTGAAGTTGTCGGCGACATCAACGGTGACCGGCGGCAGGCTGACGGTGACCGTCTGTGGCGCAATGTTGCCTACCGCGATGGGCGCACCATCGACGATGATGGTGACGGTGGCCTGATCCGTCGCCGTGCCGCGGCTTGAAAACACCAATAATTGCACTTCCAATGTGTAGCTCGCCGTGGTCTCGGAATTGAGCGCGAGCGGGTTGATTACTGTTAGCTCGCCGCCGCCACCGGACCGAGCGAGAGCGAGCCTGAACACCGCGCCGGTGTTGTCACCGAGGATGCTCCAGAGCTGCGCGCCCGACGGGAAATCGATCGGCGTCAGCCTGCCGACGACGGTGCCGAACGCGGCGTTTTTCGACACGGTGAAGGTCGCATCGCGCACGGTCGGCCCCACAGCGGCTTCAAACACCGTGATGGTGAAGGTGGCGGTGACCGCCCGATAGTTGGCGGTCGCCGAGGCGGTGACGGTAATGGCGCAGTCCCCTGCGGCCACCGGTGTCAGGGCGCCGGTGGCGGGATCCACCGTGCAGATGTTGGTAGTGCTGCTCGCATAGCTCAAGCTGCTGCCGGCCTGCTGTCCGGTGGGCGCGGTCACGGTCGGGGCCGGCTGGCCCAGCGTGGCGGTGGCGGCACTGTAGGCAAAGCCGGCCAGCGTCTGGCTGCCCAGGTTCACCGCCGGGAAGCGAATCAGCACGTCCCCGGGGTTGCCGGCAGTGTCGGTCAGGCGGATGGTTACCGGTGTCGTGGACGTGGGCTCGGTCGCCGTGGTCGGGGTGCCGCTGATGCCGCCGCCGGTGGCGTCCAGTATCAGGCCGGGCGGCAGGGTGCCGCTTTGCACGGTATAGGTGCTGATGTCCGCAGACGGGGTGCCCGGCGTGATGGTGATGGGCGTGCCGACGGTCAGTGATGTCGGTGGCGCGTAGGTTGCCGTCGGGGCCGTCAGGTCTACGGTCAGCAGCCGGGTCGCCTCGCCGGTGCTGCCCTCCAGCGTGGCGGTGGCCGTCACCGTGACGCTGGTGCCGGTAATCTCGTCGTCAGCAGCGGGCGGGATGGTCACTGTCCAGGTGGTGCCGTCCACGGTGGCGGCGATGCTTCTGCTGCCAAGGGTCACATTCACCTCGGCGCCGGCCTGCACCGTCCCGGCGATGTCAAAGCCCTCCTCCCGCTCGGCAATGTTGACGATATCGTCGTCGGCAATGTCGGCATCCAGGGTGACGGTGACGGTCGGCGGCGGCACCGCACGGGTGGCGGTGACCGTGTAGGTCATCGTGGTGGTGGTGTCGGCGGCGGTGACGACAATGTCAATGTCCAGCGGTATGTCTGCCGTCAGGTCAATGGGGTTGCTGGCGCTGCCGCCGTTGACGGTAATTGTGGCGTCGGCATTGGTGGCGGTCGGTGTCACGGTCACGCGGGCGACGCTGCTGGCGACCGAGACGGTATAGGTCGTGGTGTCGGCGGCGAACACCGGGTCCAGGGTGCCGGCGGACAGGGTCAGGCCGCGCAAGGTGGCGTCCATCCTCCTCACCAGCGGAATGGCGAGGTTGAGTTGTGCGGTGCTGATGCGCAGGCAGTCGGTGACGCCGGCAGTCACCACGACAATGGCATCGGCGTCATCCCGCGAGCAGACAAAATGGGCGGCTCGGACGCGGTCGTCCACAAGGAAGAAGGTTCCTATCTCGCCCAGGGTGTCGAGCACGTCGTCAAAGATGCCGGGGGGCAGTCCGGTGTCCGCTATAAAACCGATGTTGTTGGATAAATTCAAACTGGCCAGCGCCGTCAAGCCGGCAAAATCGCCGTTTTGCAGCGCGGTGATCCCTTGATTGGCCAGATCAAGCGCCGTCACCGATTCCAGCCCCGACGTCGGCACACTGGTGCAGTCGGTGGACGTGGTGGCGACGACAATGGCATCCCGTACCTCTGGCGTGCGGCCGCAGATATTGACGCCGGTGCTGGCGGTGATTGACACACTGCCGGCAGGCAGGTCGCCGGTGCCGGTGTGCCCGGCAGCCGTGACCGTGACCGACAGGTCGCCGGTGACGGTGAGGTCCGCGCCGTCAAACCCCAGCGTCAACGTGGCGGTGGTGCCGTCAGCGCCGCGGTTGACGTCGTCCAGTGTGATGTCGCCCCCGGCTACGGTATCACTCACGGTGAAGTCCGCCGGCGTCAGCGTGGCTTCGTATTCGGTGTTTGCCAGTGTGACCGTGACGGTCGGCGCCGTACTCGCAAACAGCGCGGCTTCGGTCAGCGGCGCCGTCGCGGTCAGGGTTGCGCTGGCCACAGCGTCGATGACGGTCAGCATGAACTCGAGTGTGGCGCTGTCCGGGTCGCTGGCGTCGGCATCGGTCGCCGTCAGTGTGTAGGTCGTCGGCGGCGTCGCCGCCGTCGGCGTGCCGCTGATCTGGCGGTTCTCCGCATTGAATGTCAGGCCGTCCGGCAGCGCCGGCGTCAGCGTGTAGCTCAGCGGCTCGTTGCCACCACTCGCCGCCGGCAGTTGTAGTACCGGGTCGACGGCCACGCCGACTGTGTAAATCTGCGCCGCCACTGCCGCAGTGCCAAAGCTCGGCAGTGCGTCGGTGGTGTTGTCCAGCGCCTGGGCTGTGAGATCGGCGGCCGGGTTGCCGGCCAGATCGAGCAGCGGAGTCAGCCTGGCGGTGTAGGCCAGTGTCACGACATCGGTCGATACTACGGCTGGGCTCAGTGTCAGCGTTACTCTCGTCCCGTTGATCGTCACGCCGCCGGTGTTCACCGTTGGGGCAGTGCCCGACGTCAGCGTCAGCGTGTAGTCTGACGGTGCCGGCACCGAGGTGTCGTTGAGTTCCTCGTTGTAGGTCAGCGTCAGGGCAGCGCCGTTGATGGTGGCCGCGCCGCTGACTGTCGGCGCGGCGGTGTCCACCGCATGGGCGGTATTGGCGGCCACGGCATCATGCGCAAGGTTCGCATCGTTGCCGCCGGCTTGAATGGTGGTGCTGCCGTCGGGCGTGGTGAGGGCATTGGCGGCAATGCTCACGCCGTTCGCATCGGTCTCCCCGGCGGTCACCGTGTAGGCGAAGACCAGGTCGGTGCTGGGGCTGCCGCTGGTGTAGGCCGCCGTGCGGGAGATTTCGCCGACATTCAGCGTAATCTCCGGGGTGCCCGTGACGGTGACGTCCTCGCTGAAGGTGACCGTGACCTGGATTTCCTCGCCCTGCATATAGGGGCCGGTACTGGTGAAGGTCACATCGCTCACGGTCGGCACCGACAACACTGTGATGGTGAAGGTGGCGGTGGCCTGCTCATAGTTGTCGGTCGCCGAGGCGGTGACGGTAATGGCGCAGGTTCCTGCGGCCACCAGTGTCAGGGCGCCGGTGGATGACTCCACCGTGCAGATGTTGATAGTGCTGCTCGCATAGCTCAAGGTGCTGTCGGCCTGCTGTCCGGTGGGCACGGTCACGGTCGGGGCCGGCTGGCCCAGCGTGACCGTGGCGGGGTTGTAGGCAAAGCCGGTCAGCGTCTGGCTGCCCGGGGTCACCGCCAGGAAGAGAATCGGCACGTCCCCGGGGTTGCCGGCAGTGTCGGTCAGGCGGATGGTTACCGGTGTCGTGGACGTGGGCTCGGTCGCCGTGGTCGGGGTGCCGCTGATGCCGCCACCGGTGGCGTCCAGTATCAGGCCGGGCGGCAGGGTGCCGCTTTGCACGGTATAGGTGCTGATGTCCGCAGACGGGGTGCCCGGCGTGATGGTGATGGGCGTGCCGACGGTCAGTGTGTCTGGCGCGGCGTAGGTCGCCGTCGGGGCCACCAGGTCTACGGTCAGCAGCCGGGTCGCCTCGCCGTCGGTGCTGCCATCCAGCCTGGCCATGGCCGTCACCGTGACGCTGGTGCCGGCAATCTCGTCGTCATCGGGCGGGATGGTCACTGTCCAGGTGGTGCCGTCCACGGTGGCGGCGGTGCTTCTGCTGCCAAGGGTCACATTCACCGCGGCGCCGGCCTGCACCGTCCCGGCGATGTCAAAGCCCTCCGCCCGCTCGGCAATGTTGACGATATCGTCGTCGGCAATGTCGGCATTCAGGGTGACGGTGACGGTCGGCGGCGGCACCGCACGGGTGGCGGTGACCGTGTAGGTCAGACTGGTGGTGGTGTCGGCGGCGGTGACAATAACGGGAATGACCCTCGGTATGTCTGGCGTCAGGTCAATGGGGTTGCTGGCGCTGCCGCCGTTGACGGTAATCGTGGCGTCGGCATTGGTGGCGGTCGGTGTCACGGTCACGCGGGCGACGCTGCTGGCGACCGAGACGGTATAGGCCGTGGTGTCGGCGGCGAACACCGGGGTGAGGGGGATGTCGTCGCCGTCGTCGCCGGACAGGGTCAGGCCGATCAAGGTGGCGTCCCTCACCAGCGGAATGGCGGTGTTGAGTTCTGCGGTGCTGATGCGCAGGCAGTCGGTGACGTCGTCGGTGGCGGCGACAATGGCCGCGAAGTCGGCACGGGAGCAGACAAAATGGGCGGCTCGGACGGCGGCGTCTACTATGAAGACCGGGTTTAGACCTGCAAGGGTGCCCAGGGTGTCGAGCACATCGTCAAAGACCTCGGCGGGCAGACCGCCCGATTCAAAATTGTTGCCGGATAAATCCAAACTGACCAGCGCCGTCAAGCCGGCAAAATCACTGCTTTGCAACGCGGTGATCCTTTGATTGGCCAGATCAAGCGCCGTCACCGATTCCAGCCCCGACGTCGGCACACTGGTGCAGTCGGTGGACGTGGTGGCGACGACAATGGCATCCCGCACCTGTGGCGTGCGGCCGCAGATATTGACGCCGGTGCTGGCGGTGATTGACACACTGCCGGCAGGCAGGTCGCCGGTGCCGGTGTGCCCGGCAGCCGTGACCGTGACCGACAGGTCGCCGGCGACGGTGAGGTCCGCGCCGTCAAACCCCAGCGTCAACGTGGCGGTGGTGCCGTCAGCGCCGCGGTTGACGTCGTCCAGTGTGATGTTGCCCCCGGCTACGGTATCACTCACGGTGAAGTCCGCCGGCGTCAGCGTGGCTTCGTATTCGGTGTTTGCCAGTGTGACCGTGACGGTCGGCGACGTACTCGCAAACAGCGCGGCTTCGGTCAGCGGCGCCGTCGCGGTCAGGGTTGCGCTGACCACAGCGTCGGTGACGGTGATGATGACGGTGTCGGGCTCTGAATCCGCATCGCCGTCGTTGACCACCAGTGAAAAGGTCAGTTCGGTTTCGATCGTCACGGACGGCGCCGTGAAGGTCGACCGCCCGGCCACGTCGGTGGTGCTCAAGGTCACCGGCGAGGTGGTGTCGATTTGCGTCCAGCTGTAGGTGTCAATGCTGTCGCCCTCATCCGGGTCGGTGCCGCTGCCGGTCAGGGTGACTGTGGCGTCTTCGGTGACGCTCTGGGGGGGGCCGGCCTCGGCGGTCGGTGCACGGTTGACACGGTTGACCGTGACGGCAATCTGCTGCGTTGCCCTTGACTCATTACTGTCCGTATCGAACGAATCGGCTGCGGTTACCGTTATCGTCGTGCTGCCCGCCGCCACTGCGCTGATGGTCACGACACTGCCTTGCACACTGACGGTCGCGGTGTTCTCGTCAGCCGACGTCGCACGGTAGGTCAGGGTCTCCCCTTCCGAGTCGCTGAAGTTGTCGGCGACATCAACGGTGACCGGCGGCAGGCTGACGGTGACCGTCTGTGGCGCAATGTTGCCTACCGCGATGGGCGCACCATCGACGATGATGGTGACGGTGGCCTGATCCGTCGCCGTGCCGCGGCTTGAAAACACCAATAATTGCACTTCCAATGTGTAGCTCGCCGTGGTCTCGGAATTGAGCGCGAGCGGGTTGATTACTGTTAGCTCGCCGCCGCCACCGGACCGAGCGAGAGCGAGCCTGAACACCGCGCCGGTGTTGTCACCGAGGATGCTCCAGAGCTGCGCGCCCGGCGGGAAATCGATCGGCGTCAGCCTGCCGACGACGGTGCCGAACGCGGCGTTTTCCGACACGGTGAAGGTCGCATCGCGCACGGTCGGCCTCACAGGGGCTTCAAACACCGTGATGGTGAAGGTGGCGGTGGCCGCCTGATAGTTGGCGGTCGCCGAGGCGGTGACGGTAATGGCGCAGTCCCCTGCGGCCACCGGTGTCAGGGCGCCGGTGGCGGGATCCACCGTGCAGATGTTGGTAGTGCTGCTCGCATAGCTCAAGCTGCTGCCGGCCTGCTGTCCGGTGGGCGCGGTCACGGTCGGGGCCGGCTGGTCCAGCGTGGCGGTGGCGGCGCTGTAGGCAAAGCCGGCCAGCGTCTGGCTGCCCAGGTTCACCGCCGGGAAGCGAATCAGCACGTCCCCGGGGTTGCCGGCAGTGTCGGTCAGGCCGATGGTTACCGGTGTCGTGGACGTGGGCTCGGTCGCCGTGGTCGGGGTGCCGCTGATGACGCCGGTGTCACCGGCCAGCATCAGGCCGGGCGGCAGGGTGCCGCTTTGCACGGTATAGGTGCTGATGTCCGCAGACGGGGTGCCCGGCGTGATGGTGATGGGCGTGCCGACGGTCAGTGATGTCGGTGGCGCGTAGGTTGCCGTCGGGGCCGTCAGGTCTACGGTCAGCAGCCGGGTCGCCTCGCCGGTGCTGCCCTCCAGCATGGCGGTGGCCGTCACCGTGACGCTGGTGCCGGTAATCTCGTCGTCAGCAGCGGGCGGGATGGTCACTGTCCAGGTGGTGCCGTCCACGGTGGCGGCGATGCTTCTGCTGCCAAGGGTCACATTCACCTCGGCGCCGGCCTGCACCGTCCCGGCGATGTCAAAGCCCTCCTCCCGCTCGGCAATGTTGACGATATCGTCGTCGGCAATGTCGGCATCCAGGGTGACGGTGACGGTCGGCGGCGGCACCGCACGGGTGGCGGTGACCGTGTAGGTCATCGTGGTGGTGGTGTCGGCGGCGGTGACGACAATGTCAATGTCCAGCGGTATGCCTGCCGTCAGGTCAATGGAGTCGCTGGCGCTGCCGCCGTTGACGGTAATTGTGGCGTCGGCATTGGTGGCGGTCGGTGTCACGGTCACGCGGGCGACGCTGCTGGCGACCGAGACGGTATAGATCGTGGTGTCGGCGGCGAACACCGGGTCCAGGGTGCCGGGGGAAATGGTCAGGCCGCGCAAGGTGGCGTCCATCCTCCTCACCAGCGGAATGGCGAGGTTGAGTTGTGCGGTGCTGATGCGCAGGCAGTCGGTGACGCCGGCAGTCACCACGACAATGGCATCGGCGTCATCCCGCGAGCAGACAAAATGGGCGGCTCGGACGGTGTTGTCCACAATGAAGGAGGTTCCTATCTCGCCCAGGGTGTCGAACACGTCGTCAAAGACCTCGGCGGGCAGACCGCCCGATTCAAAATCGTTGCCGGATAAATCCAAACTGACCAGCGCCGTCAAGCCGGCAAAATCACTGCTTTGCAACGCGGTGATCTCTTGATTGGCCAGATCAAGCGCCGTCACCGATTGCAGCCCCGACGTCGGCACACTGGTGCAGTCGGTGGACGTGGTGGCGACGACAATGGCATCCCGTACCTCTGGCGTGCGGCCGCAGATATTGACGCCGGTGCTGGCGGTGATTGACACACTGCCGGCAGGCAGGTCGCCGGTGCCGGTGTGCCCGGCAGCCGTGACCGTGACCGACAGGTCGCCGGTGACGGTGAGGTCCGCGCCGTCAAACCCCAGCGTCAACGTGGCGGTGGTGCCGTCAGCGCCGCGGTTGACGTCGTCCAGTGTGATGTCGCCCCCGGCTACGGTATCACTCACGGTGAAGTCCGCCGGCGTCAGCGTGGCCTCGTATTGGGTGTTTGTCAGTGTGACCGTGACGGTCGGCGACGTACTCGCAAACAGCGCGGCTTCGGTCAGCGGCGCCGTCGCGGTCAGGATTGCGATGGGCGCGATGCCGATGCCGGTGACGGTGACGGTGATGATGACGGTGTCGGGCGCTGAATTCGCATCGCCGTCGTTGACCACCAGTGAAAAGGTCAGTGCGGTGTCGGTCGTCAAGGTCGGCGCCGTGAAGGTCGGCCCGGCCATGTCGGTGGCGCTCAAGGTCACCGGCAGGCCGCCGATTTGCGTCCAGGTGTAGGTGGCAATGCTGTCGCCCGTATCCGGGTCGGTGCCGCTGCCGGTCAGGGTGACCGTGGCGCCGGCACTCACGTCAAGCTGATCCGGCCCGGCGTTCGCCGTGGGCGCGTCGTTGGCGCCGCTGACGGTGATGTGGAGGGTCGCTTCAAGGCCGCTTCCGGGATTGAAGAATTCTCTTTCGTTCGCCACGGTGAACTGCTCGGCGCCTGTTTGGCCCGCGGCCAGCGCGTTGGTGTCGGGGTCAAGAAAATTCAGGGTGTAGATCCAGTCTCCGCGATCACGCAGTCTAAAGACGCCATAGGTGCCCGTGACAAGGGCAGTATCGAAGAATTCGTCCTCTACGTCCAGGATGGCATCGGAGTTGTCCGGGTCTTCCACACGCAGAAAGCCTCTGATATCAATACTGGTCGGCGGGTCCTCGCCCGGCGGAGCGGGACTGATCACCACATCCTCCACCACCTCGCGAGGAGATCGGGGGGGTATGCCGCCGCCGCTGATTCTCAACGCGTCTTCGGCGCCGGTGACGGTGATGGTGACGGTCGCTTCGGTGCCGTCAACGGACTGCACGGTGAAGGGGTCGGACGCCTGCTCACCCGCGTCCAGGGCGTCGGTGGCGGCGGCCCGGTCGCCCGGCCTGTCGTCCGGCGTGTTGTCCAGCGTGTAGATCCACGCGCCGTTCTCATCCAGGGTGAAGGTGCCGTAGGTGCCGATGGTATCCTGTGCGGTGAAGAGGTTGTCGTCGTCCGGGTCGGCGACAGCCAGGTCGCCGGTGACTGTGTTCGGGTCCGCGTCTTCGGTGATGGTGCCGGTGACTGCGCCGGTGATGGTGGACGGGATGTTGGGCGGCAAGACGGTGACGGTCACCGTGGCGGTCGCCGTGGCCGTTCCTGCGTCGGTGACGGTCAGCACGAACATCAGGATCGTTTCCGCGGTTACCTCGGGCGTGGTGAAGGTGGCGCTGGCGGTGTCCGCATCGTCGAGCGTGACGGACGGCAGGCCGGTCTGTGTCCATTGATAGCTCAGGACCGCCGGGGCGACGGTCTCCGGGTCGCTGGCGGCGCCGGACAGCACCACCTGGATGCCCGCCCCGCGCACGGGCTGCTCCGGCCCGGTGGCCGTGACGGTCGGCGCGTCATTGACGCCGATGACGGTGATGGTGATGGTCACCGGGGTGCCGTCAACGGACTCCACGGTGAAGGGGTCGTCAACCTGGTCACCCGCGTCCAGGGCGTCGGTGGCGGCTCCCCGGTCGTCCGGCGCGTCGTCCGGCGTGTTGTCCAGCGTGTAGGTCCACGCGCCGTTCTCATCCAGGGTGAAGGCGCCGTAGGCGCCGATGGCGTCCCGTGCTGTGAAAAGTTCGGGACTGTCCGGGTCGGTGACAGTCAGGACGCCGGTGACCGTGTTCGGGTCCGCGTCTTCGGTGATAGTGCCGGTGTCTGCGCCGGTGAAGGTGGACGGGGCGCGGAACGCTTCAACGGTGACGGTCACCAGGGCGGTCGCCGTGGCCGTTCGTGCGTCGGTGACGGCCAGCATGAACGTCAGGATCGTGTCCCCGGTTACATCGGGCGCCGTGAAGGTGGCGCTGGCGGTGTCTGCACCGTCAAGCGTGACGGACAGTTCAGCGGGCGGCGTGCCGGTCTGCGTCCACCGATAGGTCAGGTCCGCCGGGTCGACGGTCTCCGGGTCGCTGCCGGCGCCGGACAGCGTCACCTCGGTGCCTGCAATCACGGTCCGCTCCGGCCCGGTGGCCGTGACGGTCGGCGCGTCATTGACACCGGTGACGGTGATGGTGACGGTCGCTTCGGTGCCGTCAACGGACTGCACGGTGAAGGGGTCGGGCACCTCCTCACCCGCGTCCAGGGCGTCGGTGGCGGCTCCCCGGTCGTCCGGCGCGCCGTCCGGCGTGTTGTCCAGCGTGTAGGTCCACACGCCGTTCTCATCCAGGGTGAAGGCGCCGTAGGTACCGATGGCGTCCCGTGCCGTGAAGCGGGCGGGGCTGTCCGGGTCGGTGACCGTCAGGACGCCGGTGACCGTGTTCGGGTCCGCGTCTTCGGTGATGCCGTCGGTGAGCGCGCCGGTGATGACGGCTGCGTCGTTGGTCGCTCGAACGGTGACCGCGACCGTGTCGGTGGCCGTGGCGCCCGCCGGGTCGGTGACCGTCAGCGTGAAGGTGAAGTCCCTGTTCGCATCCAACTGCGGCGCGGTGAAGCCGGCAATGGCGCTGGTCGGGGTGCTGATTGCAATGTCGTCGGGCAGGCCGGCAGTCTGCGTCCATTGATAGCTCAACACGTCGTCCGTGTCCGGATCCGTGCTGCCGGCGGCGGTCAGCACTACGGCGGCGCCTTCGGCCACGGTCTGCGGCGGCCCGGCTTCGGCGGTGGGCGCGTCGTTGGCGCCGATGACGGTGATGGTGACGGTCGCTTCGGTGCCGTCAACGGACTGCACGGTGAAGGAGTCGGGCTCCTGCTGACTCGCGGCCAGGGCGTTGGTGGCGGCGGCCCGGTCGTCCGGCGTGCCGTCCGGCGTGTTGTCCAGCGTGTAGGTCCACGCGCCGTTCTCATCCAGGGTGAAGGTGCCGTAGGTGCCGATGGTCTGTGCCTGCGGCTGGAAGCTGTCGGGGCTGTCCAGGTCGCTGACCCGCAGTATGCCCAGGGCCTGGTTCGGCTCCGCGTCTTCGGTGACGCTGCCGGAGCGCGCACCGCTGATGACGGCGGCGTCGTTGGTCGCTTCAACGGTGACCATGACCGTGTCGGTGGCCGTGGCGCCCGCCGAGTCGGTGACCGTCAGCGTGAAAGTGAAGTCCATCTCCGCATCCAACTGCGGCGCGGTGAAGCTGGCGATGACGTTGTCCGCGTTCCTGATCTCAATCTCAATGTCGGGGGTCTCACTGTCCGGGGGCGTGCCGGTGGTCTGCGTCCACTGATAGGTCAGCACGTCGCCGGTGTCCGTGTCGCTGCCGGCGCCGATCAGATCCACGCCGTCACCTTCGTTCACGGGTTGCTGCGGCCCGGCGGCTACGGCCATGGGCGGGTCGTTGGCGCCGGTGATGGTGATGGTGACGGTCGCTTCGGTGCCGTCGTCGGACTGGACCGGGAACGTGTCGGGGACGGGGTCACCCCCTTCCGGCAGGGCCTGGGTGATCAGGGCGCCGTTGTTCAGGGTGTAGGTCCAGACGCCGTTTTCCTCCAGGGTGAAGCTGCCGTAGGCGCTGACGGCGGGCGGTACGAGCTGCGCCCGGAACAGGTTGTCCTCTGTGTCCGGGTCGGTGGCGGTCAGCGTGCCGGTGGCGGTGTTCGAGTCCGCGTCTTCGGTGACGCCGCCGGTGAGCGCGCCGCCGATGTCGGCTGGGTCGTCGTCCGCATCCACCGTGATAATCACCAGGGCGGTGTCCTCACCGCCGCGCCCGTCGGTGACGGTCAGCGTGAAGGTGAAGTCCTCGGCCACGGGCAACTGCGGCGCGGTGAAGGTGGCCGTGGCGGTGGCCGGGTTGATCAACGCAATGTCGGGCGGACCGGCGGGCGGCGTCCACAGATAGGTCAGCACGGCGCCGGTATCCGGGTCGGCGCTGGCGACGCCGGACAGCGTCACGCGGTCACGCTCGGTGACGGTCTGCGGCGGTCCGGCGTTGGCCACGGGCGCGTCGTTGACGCCGGTGATGGTGATGGTGACGGTCGCTTCGGTGCCGTCGTTGGAACGGACTGTGAACGTGTCGGTGACGGGGTCACCCTCCTCCGCCAGGGCCTGGGTCGCCGGGGCGCCGTTGTTCAGGGCGTAGGTCCAGATGCCGTTCGCATCATCCAGGGTGAAGGTGCCGTAGGCGCTGATGGCCTGCGGCTGCGCCAGGAAGCCGTCGGGGCTGTCCAAATCGAGGACCGTCAGCGTGCCCGTGATCGGGTTCGCGTCTTCGGTGATGGCGCCTTCAAGAACGCCGGTGATGTCCGCCGGGTCGTTGTCCGCATCCACCGTGATGATCGCCAGGGCGGTGTCCTCACCGCCGCTCTCGTCGGTGACGGTCAGCGTGAACGTCAGGTTCGTGGGGGCAGCCAAATCGGGGGCGGTGAAGGTGGCGGTGGTGGTGGCGCTCTGCGGGTCGGTGATCGTGGCTGTGATCGTGCCGCCGGTCTGCGACCATTGATAGGTCAGCCTGGCGCCGGTATCCGGGTCGACGGTGCCGGCGCCGTCCAGCGTCACCTCAATGGCCTCGGCGCTCTCGGTAACGCTCTGGGGGCCGCCGGCGTCGGCGACCGGCGCGTCATTGGTGCCGGTGATGGTGAAGGTGAGAGACTGGGCCGCTGCGGGTTCGTCGTCAACGGCCTGCACGGTGAACTCATCAATGCCGATCATGCCTTCAGCCAGGGCGTTGGTGGCGTCTCCCTGAGCGCTGCCCGGCGTGTTGTCCAGCGTGTAGATCCACTCGGCGTTCGGTAAGAGGGTGAAGGTGCCGTAGGTGCCGATCTCCGGCTCCGACGGCAACAGGACGCTGTTGCGGCCATCCGGATCAGTGATCGTCAGCCGGCCGGAGATCACGGTGGTCGTCGTCCCGCTTTCGGTGAGGTCGTGCTCCAGTTCACCGCTGATGTCGGCCGGGGCATTGACCGCTTCCACGGTCACGATGACCGGGCTGGAGACAACCGTGGCGCCCCCCCGGTCGGCGACGCTCAAGGTGAACGTCAAGTCCGTTTTCGCGGTCAAATCGGGGGCGGTGAAGCTGGCGGTGGCGGTCCGGGCGCCGGTGAGACTGACATCGGGACCGCCGGTCTGCCTCCATTGATAGTTCAGTAACGCCTCGTCGCCGGTATCCGGGTCACGGACCACGCTGGTCAGGGTCACGGGGTCACCCTCGGCGAAGGTGCCAACCTCGGCGACGCTCTGACCCAGCCCGGCCTGGACGATGGGCGGGTCATTGGCGCCGCTAAGGACGATGAGCACCGACACCATCAGGGTGTCGGAGGTTTCTGCCGAGTAGAAAAGGTTGACGGTATCAAGACCGGACAGGGCTTGAACGACCGGGGCGTCGTTGTTCAGGGTGTAGGTCCAGCGGCCGAACCTATTATCGTTCTCCCCCACGGGAGTCAGGCTGAAGATGCCGTAGGCGTCGACAACATCCGTCTGCCGCAGGGTGGCGAGGGTGGGGCTTCCGCCAAACCTCCTTAGCTCGCCACTGACCGTATTCGGCACCGCGTCTTCGGTGATGCGGCCATCTCTGCCCGAGAAATTAGGGAGCGGGATCACGCTGACGCTCACGGTGTCGGTGGCCGTGGCGTCCCGTGGGTCAGTGACGGTCAGCGTGAAGATCAGGGTTGCAGATTCCTGGGGTGCGTTGAAAGTGATTCGGTCGGTTTGGGCGCCGATTAAATTGCTGACTCCGGGGCCGCCGGTCTGACTCCATTGATAGGTCAGATCCGCCGCGTCGGTTTCCGGGTCGCTGCTCTCTCTGCCGCTCAAGGCCGTCTCAAAGCCGCCGAACACGGCTCCGGACGGCCCGATGATTTCGGCGGTGGGCGCGTCGTTGGCGCCGATGATGGTGATGGTGATGACCTGTTGGACATCGTCACTGGCTGCTACGGTGAACCGGTCGCGCGCCGTCGTGCCCGTGGTCAGGGCGTTGGTGGCGCCTCCCCGCTCGGTGTCCGGCGCGTTGTCCAGCATGTAGGTCCAGTCGCCGTTCACAGCCAGATCAAAGACGCCGTAGGTGCCGACATTCCCTCCCTGCATAGTGAACACGGTGTCAATGTTGCCCGGGAGGGTGGCGGTCAACGTGCCGGTGACGGTGTTTTGCTCTGCGTCTTCGGTGACGGTGCCCTCAATCGTGCCTTCAATGACCGACAGGCCACTCTCCTCAACAGTGATGATCACACTGTCGGTGTGGGCGCTGCGCTGCGGGTCGGTGACGGTCAGGGTGAACGTCAGGACCATGGTCTCGCCCGCGTTCATCAACTCCAAAATGGGCGCGGTGAATCTGGTGGTGGCGCTCGTCGGGCTTCTGAGAACAACCGGGAGCGTGCCGGTCTGCGTCCACTGATAGGTCAGCTGATCGTCGCGATCCGGGTCGGTGCCCGTGCCCGTCAGCTCAACCTCGCGGTTTTCAGTCACGGTTTGCGGGTCGCCGGCCTCGGCGACGGGCGGGTCGTTGACGCCGGTGACAGTGATGGTGACGTCCTGTTGGATGCCGTCACTGGTTCTGGCGGTGAACCTGTCAAGGCCCTCCGCATCCATGGCCAGGGCGTTGGTGGCATCTCCCCGGTCGGTGTCCGGCGTGTTGTCCAGCGTGTAGTCCCAGGCGCCGTCCTCATCCAGGGTGAAGACGCCATAGATGCCGGCACTCCCTCCCTGCGGAACAAACGTGACGGCGGTGGTGGCCGGGGGGATGGCGGTCAACATGCCGGTGACGGTGTTCGTGTCCACGCCTTCGGTGACGCCGCCGGTGAACGTGCCATTGATGAACGACAGGCCACTATCCGTAACAGTGATGATCACACTGTCGGTGTGGCTGTCCCGCGGGTCGGTGACGGTCAGGGTGAACGTCAGGGCCATGCTCTCGCCCGCGTTCAACTCCAAAATGGGCGTGGTGAAGCTGGTGGTGTCGCTCGTCGGGCTTCTGAGATCAACCTCGGGCGTGCCGGTCTGCGTCCATTGATAGCCCAGGTTATCCTGCTCGTCGCCATCCGGGTCGGTGCCCGTGCCCACCAGCGTGACCTCGTGGTTTTCAGGCACGGTTTGCGGGGCGCCGGCCTCGGCGACGGGCGGGTCGTTGACGCCGATGATGGTGATGGTGACGGCCCCCTCGGTGCCGTCATGGGCCATCACGCCGAACATATCGCTGACGCGCTCGCCCACGACCAATGCGTCGGTCCGGGAGTTGCCATTATCCAGACTGTACGTCCAGTCGCCGGTGCCGGTGAGGCTGAAGGTACCGTAGGTGCCCACTTCCATCTTCGGCTCAAACCTGTCCAGGCCGGGGGATGGTTCGGCGAAGTTCAGTGCGCCTGTGACCGTATTCGCCTCCGCATTTTCGGTGACCCTGCCCCTGGTCGTGCCGCCGATGCGGTTCGCCTCAACGGTGATGGTGACCATGGCGGTGTCCGTTGCCAAAGGCGGGTCGGTCACGGTCAGGGTGAACGTCAAGTCCGTGTCCGCGATCAAACGGGGCGCGGTGAACCTCACCGTGTCGGTGTCCTCATTGGTGAGCGTGACGGTGGGCGTGCCAGTCTGCGTCCACGCATAGGTCAGGTTATCCTGCTCGTCGCCATCCAGGTCCATGCTGCCGGCGCCACTGAGCTCAATTTCTTCCTGTTCACGGAAGCTCTCCCCCGACACATCGGTGATGACGGCGATGGGCTCATCGTTGGCGCCGTTCACGGTGATGGTGATGGTGATGGTGAAGTTGCGGATGGTCTCCACGATGAACTGTTCCACTTCAGCCTGGCCCTCGGCCAGGGACTGGACGACGGCGGCGTCGCGGTTCAGGACGTATTCCCAGGTGCCTTCTTCGGTTATGGTGAAACTGCCATAAGTACCGGGAGTATCGCCGGATGACTGCGCTATGAAGAATGCTTGACTACTACCATCCACTTGCAGGCTAGCCCCCGTGCCCAATATCTGGTCTTCGATGACTTCGCTGGTGATAACGCCGGTGATGGTTTCAAGGGGGGCTTCAATGGCGATTGTGAACGTCAGACTGTCGATGTCGCTGTCGGCAGTATTCACGTCGTTATCGCCTGCGGTGTAGGTGTAGCTCGCCGGGGTTTGCACCGCCTCCGGTACGCCGGTGATTTGGCGCTCCGCCGCATTGAATGTCAGGCCGTTCGGCAACGGCGGGCGGAGAGTGTAGACCAGTGCGCCGTTGCCGCCGGTGGCTTCCGGCAGCGTGAGGGTGGGGATGGCTCTGTTCTGAAAGTAGGTCTGGTCGTCAATGGTCTGCGTGCCGAAATCCGGGGCTACATCGGCCGCTGCGTTGTTTGCCACCGCCAGGGACATGAAACTGGCGGCCCGGTTGCCGACCAGATCGCGCAGCGGATTCTCAGTACTGGCGGTGTAGTTCAGTTGCACCACGTTGGTTGTTACCACGGTCTGGTCCGGCGTCAGCTGCACCGTCGACCCGCTGACAGCCACCTCGCTGATCCTCAACCGGAAGGGCGTGCCGTCAGGCTCCACCATCACCTCGAGAGCGTAGTCTTCTGCCCGTCCCGAGGTGTTGTCGAGCGGCTTGTTGTAGGTCAGCGTCAGGACATCGCTATCAATGGTTGCCGTCCCCTCCACTATCGTCGGCGCGGCGGTGTCTACCTGATTGCCCGTGTCGGCGGCAATGGCCTCGTGATCAAGCACTGCATCGTTGCCGGCGACGTCCCGGATGGTGCCGTCGTTGACCATCAGTGCATTTTGCGCCACCTCAAACCCATCGTCATCGCTGTCGCCGCCGACCACGAGGTAGCTGAATTGCAGCACCGACGAATCGCTGCCGCTGGTGTAGGCTGCCTGGCGGGTGTTGTCGCCCACTATCAGCGGTATTTGCGGCGTGCCACTGACGATGACCCTTTCCCCGAAGGTCACCGTCAACTCAATCGTTGCGCCCTCGCCGTACGGGCCGGTGCCGGCGATGCGGATTTCGCTCACGCTCGGGACGATGCCGTCTACTCTATGTGCGCTGAACGGGTTCACCCTCTGATGCGTGACCACCGCGTCGATGGTGGCGGTGAGCGCGTCCCGAATCGTACTGCCGCCGGTGAGGGTCAGCGCATCAGCGCCGATGCTCACGCCGTCACTATCAAAGTCGCCGGCGGCGACCGTGTAGCTGAACACCAGTGCCGTGGTCCTGTCGCCGCTGGTGTAGACCGCCTGGCGCAGATCAAGCTCGGCGCCCACGGTCAGCGCCAACTGTGGCGGGCCGCCGGTGACGGTGACCGCCTCGCTGAAGGTTACTGTCGCGTCAATTATGTCGCCAATTGCATAGACGTCGTCGCCGGCGTTTGAGGTCAAATTGATGGCGGTGATGGCCGGCACCCTCTCACGGGTGGCGGTGATGGTGTAGGTCTGCGTGGTGGTGGTGTCGGTGGCGGTGACAATAATGGGAATGTCCATCGGTGTGCCTGCCGTCAGGCCAATGAGGTTGCTGGCGCTGTCGCTGGCGACGGTGTCGCCGTTGACGGCAATCGTGGCGACGACATTGGTGGCGGTCGGCGTGACCGTCACACTGGTGACGCTGTTGGCGACCGAGACGGCATAGGCCGTGGTGTCGGGGGCGAACACCGGGGCGAGGGGGAAGATGTCGGTGCCGTCGGACAGGGTCAGGCCGCTCAAGGTGGCGTCCGCCTCCACCAGCAGAACGGCAGCGTCGAATTGTTCGCTGTTGATGCGCAGGCAGTCGGTCACGCCGGTGGTGGCAACAATGGCAGCGACGTCGTCACGGGAGCAGACAAAATGGGCGGCGCGGACGATGTCGTCAACCCGAAAGACGGGGAATGTATCTGTTCCAATGGGGGCCAGGGTATCCAGCACGTCGTCAAAGATGCCGGAGGGCAATCCGGTGTTCGGCGTGAACCGGTTGCTGTGCATGGTCAAAGTATTCAGCCCGCCCAGACCGGCAAAAATGGGGGCGGGCAGTGCCACCAGGCGGTTGTTGTGCAACCGCAAAATCGTCAGCGCCGTCAAGCCGGCAAAAATGGGGGCGGGCAGTGTCTCCAGGCGGTTGTCGTTCAAATTCAACCCCTGTAGCGCCGTCAAGCCGGCAAAAATGGTTTCGGGCAGTGCCTCCAGAGCGTTGTCGTCCAAAGTCAAACTCAGCAGCGCCGTCAAGCCGGTAAAATCGCCGTTTTGCAGCAAAGCGATGCTTTCCCCGCTCAAATCAAGAAATTGAATGCCTGCCAGTTCGGTGATGCTCGTGCATTCGGTGGCAGGGGACTCTCTGACAATCGCATCCTGCCTGATAATCTCATCCCGCACCTGTGCCGTCCGCCCGCAGACATTGGCGCCGGTGCTGGCGGTGATTGACACACTGCCGGCAGACAGGTCGTCGGTCCCGGTGTGCCCGGCAGCCGTGACCGTGACCGACAGGTCGCCGGCGGCGGTGAGGTCCGCGCCGTCAAACCCCAGCGTCAACGTGGCGGTGGTGCCGTCAGCGCCGCGGTTGACGTCGTCCAGTGTGATGTCACCCCCGTCTACGGTATCACTCACGGTGAAGTGCGCCGTCGTCAGCGTGGCCTCGTATTCGGTGTTGACCAGTGTGACCGTGACGGTCGGCGGCGTACTCGCAAACAGCGCGGCTTCGGTCAGCGGCGAGGTCGCGGTCAGGGTTGCTCTGGCAAAACTGGTGGTGTTGAGCACCGCCTGGGCCGTGAGATTGGCGGCTCGGTTGCCGATCAGGTCGCGCAGCGGGTTGGCGTCGGCAGTGTAGGCCAGCGTCACGACATCGGTTGATCCTACGGCTTCGCTCAGCGCCAGCGTTACTCCCGTCCCGCGGATCGTCACGCCGCCGGCGTTCACCGTTGGGGCAATGCCCGACCCCAGATCCAGCCTCCAGGCTGTCGACGCCGGCACCGAGTTCTCGTTGAGCGGCTTATCGTAGGTCAGTATCAGCACATCGTCATACACGATTGCCGTGCTCACCGCCGGCACAACGCCGTCCACGACATGAGCCGGGTTGGCAGGCTCCTCCTGATACTCGAGATTCACGGGCTGACTAATGTCGTCGTTGTCACGTATCCTGGCGTTGTTTATACCCAGCGCACTGGTACTCACGCTGTCCGTAAGATTGCCGATACCCACGCCGTCCGCAGCAAGATCGCCGACCGCCACCCGGTAGCGAAATATCAACTCCCTGCGGTTCTCGGAGATGTCGAAATAGATCGCCTGGCGCGTCTCGTCGCCCAGGGTCAGGGTTATCTGCGGGCGATCCAACACGTTCACCTCGCCGTTGAACGTGACCGTCACCTCAATGTTATCGTCAATTCCATAGGTGCCGTCGGGGCCGGCATCCGACGTCAACGCAACGCCGGTGATCATCCTCTGCGGGTCATTCGCGCTCGGGGTGATTGGCACCGTCAACGTGGTCAGCCGCTGCGTACCGGTGTGGGCCGCGGGGAGTACTGTGATGCTGATGCGTGCCTCTTGATCAAAATCAAAGTTGTCGTTGTCGTAGGACAGAAGCACCTCGACTCGTGCATTGCCGATGCGAACCACCCCCGCGATGCGCAACCCCGGCGGGGGTGTGCCGCCCAGTTCGTAGTTGCTGCTATTGGTGGAGGAGGCATCAGCATTGAACTGGACCTCGCTCAGACTCAGAGTAACAAGACTGCCATCCAGGGTATCTTCGGTCAGTGGGTCGGGGTTGACACTGCCAATATCCACCCCCGGCAGATTGAGGCCGTCGTTGTCTTGCAGTGTGATGTCAATGCCTTCAGTCGGCGCAGTGGGGAAATACGAATACCCTGGCCCAGACCCCCTCACTGCCGTCACACTTAGCGTGATCATATCATTCGTCTGGTCACTGTCCTCCTCCGCCCTGACGGTCAGGCTGATTTGTGTGTTACCCAACGGCAGTACAACGTCATACACGTCGTTGCCCACCGCAGCCACAACCTCGCCGCCCACCAACACACTGTAATCCTGTTCCCCCGGCGGCCGAACGATGCTCACTGTCGCTACTACCCGCTCCCCCGGACCCGGCGACCGGCTAAATTCCAGCACCACCGGCTCGGCTGACGTGCCGCCCTCAACCGCGGTGCGGGCGGTAGTGTCATTTATGGTGACCCGTATATCATCAAGTACCTCAAGCCGTTGCGTGACCTCACCTGGCAACCGGTAGCCGTTGCCCGGCACCACCATCACCTGCAGCGTTTCAGTCGGCTCTTCCAGGCCGTCTGCTACGACCCGAAATTCGGCTCTTCCGACACGTCTGTTTTCACCCGGGGGAATATCCGGGGGAATATCAATGGGAGATGCCAGTCTGGCCAGAAAGCCCACATTATTGCTGCCGCCGCCGCTTCTGGTGCGCACATCGGAATCATCTACAGTGTTGTCAGCGCCGGGCGCCAGATTCACCTGCACCGTACTCGTAGCGGTTCCTGCTAATGCGACCCTTATGTCGAATTCCGCCCCCCCGTCTGACCCTGGCCCCCGCTCCAATATCCGCCCAAATTGTCTGCCGGTATCGCCTATAGCAACGAATCCTATGCTGGTACCGCCTGCAGCAACGAATCTCAGACTCGCCTCTGGCTCATTGTCTGCCAGCGTCAGGGTGACGGAGTCGGCTGTGGTGTCAACGATGTAGCCGTCGACGGCTACCAGACTGATAGACAACACCTCGCTTAGCCCGTCCACGTCCTCCAGCGCCGTCAACTGCAGCTCGCGGGAGCCTTCGGTGGCGGCAAACGGCACCGCCACCCGCCGCGTGCGCAGGCTGGCAGGGTTGGCGTTGTCAAAGCTGAAATTGGCTGCATCGCCGACAATGGCGACGCCGTAATCCAGTTCGTAGTTGACTCCGGGCGGTGTCTCGGACGGGGTGGTCTGGGTAATATCAATCAGCACCGTCAAGGCGGTGGGGGCGGGGGCATTCAGGTTCACCCGCAGACTATCCGATGTACTCCCTTCGGACAGCGTGTCCGATATCAGATTCAGACTGACTGTCGGCGCGTCGTCGTCTTCCAGCGTCAGTGTGCGGGCGGCGGCTGTGGCGTCGATGCTGTAGTCGTCGCTGTCTGCCAGCTCAATGGACAAGTCCTCGCTTAGCGTGTCCACGTCATCCAGCGCCGTCAACTCCAGCGTGCGACTGCTCTGGCCGGCGGCAAACGGCACCACCACCCGCCGCGTGCGCAGGGCGGCGGGGTTGGCGCTGTCAAAGCTGAAATTGGCTGCATCGCCGACAATGGCGACGCCGTAATCCAGTGCGTAGGTGACTCCGGGCGGTGTCTCGGACGGGGTGGTCTGGGTAATATCAATCAGCACCGTCAGGTCGGTGGGGGCGTTGGCCGTCAGGTTCACCGTCAGCGTCGCCGACCTATCGTCCGACCCTTCGGACAGCGTGGCCGAGGACGGCTCGCCCAAGCTGACTCTCAAGGGCACCGTCAGGACGCCGGAAAGGGCATAGAAGGGGTGAGATTCGCTAGTAGGTTCGAAGGTCAAATCGTTGCGTTCGAGGTGATTGCCCGCCATGCCCGAGAAACCAGACCCGACACGTGGAGGTTGGTCAAACCTGCTTACATTATCGCCAACCCAAAACCCGTTAATTCTGGCTCTTCCATCGGACCGGGAACCCGACCAGACCTCCACGTTACCGACGACATTTCCGGCCTCGTCCCTCCCCTCCAGCGTGTCCCAGCTATCGTCCCAGAAGTCTGGATAGTTGTCCGCGATCTTGCGGCCGTTGAAGTAGAAAATCGGTTCGCCCTGGCCGTTATTCGGGGCGCTGGTCCTGAACTGGTTCCTGAGGTTACGTCTGTCAGTTACAGGGTTGACGCTTGCCGTGTTGATGTTTGCCTCCTGGGCTAAGGTGGAGACCACGGCTCTGAAGCTGCCGACGATGCCCGCATCCGTAAAAGGGGCCACGTTGGCTTGGCTCTGGACGAAGGTGTTGTAGGTACTGATTTCGACGGCCCCAGCGTCCCTGGTTCCGCTGGTGATGAACATGATGCGGTAGGTGTCGCCGACCGAGAGGCAGTCGGGGACGATGCCGTTCCAGGTGAGTGGGCCGTCGCAACTCTGGGCGCTGGCCGACGCCGGGGCGAGGGCTGATAACAGCAGGAAGAGTGTAATCAGCCGTTTCAGCATGACGGGATTCTGCTGTTGATGGCCCCCGGCAATGACGTGGAGGTGCCCGACTCGTTCAGCGAATCGCGCAGATGCACCGCTCCATTGAGACCGCCCGGTAACAACGGGCCGTCACCATCCGGCGCCATGGCCCCCTGCGCCAGCCCGGGGACGAAGAGGCCGGGACGGAAGCGGCAACGGGGTTGCTGCGGAAACAATACGGGGATAGCCATATCAGCTATATAGTTACCAATATGATGTATTTATATGTCCGTTAATGTGTAGCTGCATGTCCGTTATATGTAGCTATAGGTTCATTGGGCGCTGTGCCCAACGGGGAAATGGGGAAAGTTGGAGAGTGCCCCACCGACGCCGGTCGGCTGTTTTCAAGAGGATTTGACATTGGATAGTCTCGGGATAGATTATCGGCAGCTAAAAACCTAGTGTCAATACTTAATGTAATTCATTAAATATCAACCTGTCAACCTCTGTACATACCGCCCAGCACGCGACGATGATCGTACTCAACCTGCTATTGAAACGCAAGGAGGGCGATCGGGTGCGGCATTTTAGCAGCACATACCGCGAATGCAACCCCCTGTACATGCCGCCCAGCACGCGACGATGATCGTACTCAACCGGCTATTGAAACGCAAGGAGGGCGATCAGGTGCCGGACTATAGCAGCACATACCGCGAATGCAACCCCCTGTACATGCCGCCCAGCGCATAAAACAGGCGTATTCAGCCCGATATTGAAATGCAGGGAGGGCGGCCGGAGATGAAGCGTAGCAACATATATCGCGGATGCAATCTTTTGTATGGGTCCAATACCTTTGGCACTGTGGCAGTTGTTGGAAGCCGAATGGTATCGGAGTTTGCAGACCGCGGCTATGGTGGGGAATGACGGTGTTATATTCGACCAGCCAGGCGGCCATTTTGCGGTTAAACAAGGCCAGGTCAGTGAACAGCAAGTCGGCGTGATAATCCACGAACTGCTCCTGTATGGTGCGGTTGAAGCGCTCACAATGGGCATTCATTTTGGGTGATCTGGGGTAAGTCCACCAATGGACAATGCCGCGCTGATTAAGGCGTTGCTGGAAATCGCCCATGAACTCAGAACCATTATCGGAGAGCAGGAATTGCGGTTGCACGGGCAGCAGGTCGGTGAGCGCCTCCAGGCCGATGGTGGTGTTGCGGCTGGTAGCGGAATTGGCCGCAAAGGCAATGGCAAAGCGGCTGGTGGGGTCGATAAAGGTGAACAGGTAGCGGCGGATGCCGTCGCGCATTCGCACCACGGTATCGCAGGCAAACAGGGCCAGTGGCGGTGGCCGGCAGTGTTTGGGTTTGCGTGTTTTGCGGGTACGCAGCAGCGGTTTGAGGCGCCCGGTGGGTGAGATACGCGCGGGAGCGTGGCGCATTTTATGCGGGTGTTTGGCAATGATGCGCCCGATGGTGGAGACGCTCGGCAGCGCCAGTCGCCGCTGCGCGCACCAGTCGCGTAATAATACATGGAGTTTGGCCTTGCCGAGGTTGGGGTATTGTCGGCGCAATTGCCGGATTTGCTCGCTCAGGCCCGGTGGCGTGAGCGGTCGTCGGCGCCGGTGCGGAGCACAGGATTCAGGCGTGAGCGCGGCGGCGTTGCCGGCGTTGTGTTTGAGGGTCTGACGCCAGCGATAGAGCGTACGAATGCTGACCTTAAGGGCCTCGCTGGCAGCGATTTTGCCGTGCCGGTCGGAAAACGCCCCGATCGCAAGGCGGTGTTGGGCATGTTTGGAAGTCATCCCCCAAACATGCCCTGAATGGGCTACTCGATAAAACCCCCGGATGCGGTATCCGGCATGGTGAATTTGCATGGCTCTCCTCCTGGGGCGGAGTGCCAACCGTTTCTGAACTTATGCACATCCACGACCGAGCGCGGCGGCGCCCGGACGCCGGCCTCGATCGGCAGCATCGTGCACGGATGGAACCAGCCGACCTGCTCGCCGGGCTGAACCCGGCCCAGCGTGAGGCGGTGACGGCGACGCCGGGGCCGCTGCTGGTGCTGGCCGGCGCCGGCAGCGGCAAGACGCGGGTGCTGACCAGCCGGGTTGCCTGGCTGATCGACCAACTGCGGGTGCACCCGGCGGCGGTGCTGGCGGTGACGTTTACCAACAAGGCGGCACGCGAGATGCGCGGGCGGATTGAAACGCTGCTGCAAATGCCTTGCGGCGGCCTCTGGCTCGGCACTTTCCACGGCCTGTGCCACCGGCTGCTGCGGCAGCATTTCGAGGCCGCCGGGCTGCCGCAAAACTTCGAGATTATGGATAGCGATGATCAGTATCGGCTGCTGCGGGCGGTGCTGCGCGAGCTGCAACTGGATGAGGCGCGCTGGCCGCCGCGGCAGATGCAATGGACGATTAACCAGTACAAAGAAGCCGGCCTGCGGGCGCACCAGGTGGCCGTCGGCCAGGATGCGCACAGCCCGACGCTACAGCGTATCTATGCCGAGTATGAGGCGCGCTGCCAGCGTTCCGGCGCGGTCGATTTTGCCGAACTGCTGCTGCGCGGGCTGGAGCTGCTGCGCAAAAACCAGCCGCTGCGCACGCATTATCAGGCCCGCTTCGAGCATATTCTGGTGGATGAGTTTCAGGACACCAACCTGCTGCAATACCAGTGGCTGAAGCTGCTGTGCGCCGGGCATCAGCGGTTGTTTGCGGTCGGCGACGACGATCAGTCGATTTACGGCTGGCGCGGCGCCAGGGTCGAAAACCTGCTCAGTTTTGAACGCGATTTCCCGGCCGCCGGGGTCGTGCGGCTGGAGCAGAATTACCGTTCGAGCGGGCACATCCTGCAGGCTGCAAACGCGATCATCGCGCACAACCGGCAGCGCATGGGGAAAAACCTGTGGACCAAGGCCGGCGACGGGGCGCCGATTCGGGTGTATGCGGCCAGCAACGAGATCGACGAGGCGAAATTTGTCGTCGAGCAGATTCAAACCTGGCTCGAACAGGCCGGGCGACAGCGCGCCCACGTTGCCATCCTGTACCGCTCCAACGCGCAGTCGCGGGTATTCGAGGGCCAGCTGGCGGCGGCGCGCGTGCCGTATCGCGTATACGGCGGGCTGCGCTTTTTTGAACGCGCCGAGATCAAGCACGCCCTCGCCTACCTGCGGCTGCTGAACAATCGACACGCCGATCAGGCCTTCGAGCGGGTGGTCAACCTGCCGACGCGCGGCATCGGCAGCAAAACGCTGGAAACGGTGCGCGAACTGGCGCGCAGCGAGCAGGTTTCCCTGTGGCAGGCGGCAACCCAATGCCTCGACAGCGATGTACTGGGCGGGCGGGCGACGGCGCTGAGCGGATTTTTGCAGTTGATCGAGCGGCTGGCGGCCGATTGCCACGCGCTCGAGCTGGCCGACATTGTCGATCAGATGCTGCAACACAGCGGGCTGCTGGCCTGTTTCAAAGACGGCAGCAGCGAGCGCGCGCAGACGCAGGTGGAAAACCTCGAGGAATTGATCAACGCGGCGCGGCAGTTCGACCCGGATGACGTCATCATCGAGGCGGACGCCAATGCGACCGCGGCCAACACCCCGCTGTCACTGTTTCTCACCCATGCCGCCCTGGAGGCCGGCGAGGGTCAGGCCGAAGAGTGGCAGGATTGCGTGCAGTTGATGCGCCTGCACTCGGCCAAAGGATTGGAGTTTCCGCTGGTGTTTTTGTGCGGCATGGAAGAGGGCTTGTTCCCGCATCAACGCGCGCTGGAAGAAGCCGGCCGACTGCAAGAGGAGCGGCGGCTGTGCTACGTCGGCATGACCCGGGCGATGCAGCAGTTGGTATTGTGTTATGCCGAGATACGCCGCCTGTACGGGCGCGAGCATTACGCCCGGCCGTCGCGCTTCCTGGCGGAGATTCCGCCGGAAACCGTCACCGAAGTGCGCTCGCACTCCTTCCGGCCGGCGCACCGCCACAACGGCGCGTCGATACGCCCGGTGCACCGCTACCGCCGAACGACGGGCGCCGTCCCGGCTGCTCAGCCGGACGAAGAATTGCCGGCCGAGCTGCGCCCCGGCGGACAGGTGCGGCACAAGAAATTCGGCGACGGCGTGGTCGTCGGGCTCGAAGGCCGCGGCCAGCACACCCGGGTGCAGGTGAATTTCGAGCGCGTCGGCGTGAAATGGCTGGTGGCGTCATACGCCAACCTGGAGGCGGTTTGAGCGGCGCGACGGGCGCCACCGACCGTAACGCGATTCTTATGTTGCCGCTGGCGGCAGCCGGGTAAGGGGCGGTCATCGCTGGCCGTCATTTTCCTCACTTCCCGGCGTCAGGGAGCTGGAAGGTCTCGCAGTGTCATGCCACTGCCGGTGTGATTGAACCCGCCGGGTGATGAATGAGTGCGCCGCATCCCCCCGGTTGGCGGTGCGCGGTGCGTGGCGAATCAGGAGGATTTCGACCGGTGCATTTCGTTGCGGTCTTCCACCACCGGCGATTTCTTGCCGAACGCCCACTCCGGTAAGCGCTGTTTGATCTTTCGTTCCGACTGAAAATTGGCCATGTAATGCCAGATCCGGCTTTCGTTAGGCCGGCTGATCGGATTATTGGCTTCCCGGGGTGGGCAAGGGTGGGATACAGGCTATCCGACTGCCGACTACCAGTCCCACTTCCACCGCAGCTGGATGTTGTGCTCGGCCTCGGCATTCGCGCCCGCGCGGCGGCCGCCTTCCAGCTCCATCTGCACGCCGCGCCCAAACTCAAACCGCACGCCCAGTCGCTGCGTATGACCGCCGCCGCCCAGCAGCGACGCGCCCAGATACGGCCGCACCGTCCCGCCCAGTGCCCACACTCCATAGCCCACCTCGCCGTCCATCCGCATGTCCGCCGACCCCGACTGACCGGCATTCGACATCGCCGACGCACCGTCAGACCACAGCCGCCCAATGCTGCTGCCGTCGCGTCCGTAGCTCGGCGACAGACTGAGCGACAGCCCGCGGCCGTCCGACTTCGATTCCACGCGCAACTCTCCGCTCAATCCCCACTCGTTATACTCCGCCAGCGTCAGCACCCGACCACTGCCCGACAGCGTCAGACCCCGCTTCGCATCGCGCCACTCCACGCTGCCGCCCAGCTCAATCCCCTGCCCGCTCTGACCGTCGCCGCCGTCATGCCGCACGCCCAGCTCCAGACCGCTGCGCAGGTTGTTACCCGACGTCGTACTGCGGCTATGGCTCGCCTCCAGCACCAGGCGCGCTCGTTGGCTGCTCAAATCATTAAAGCCGCCGCCGTTGCGATCAAAATCAAGCTGCCATGCCGACACCTCACCGCGCAGTCGCAGCTCGCTGCGACCACCCGCGATCAATTCATCCGACGCATACAAGCGGCCGCTCGCGCCCACACTCACCGCGCCGTACTCCAGATCGCGGCTGCGCGACCCGGCACTGTCCACCAGCTCGACCTCACCTGTGCCGTAGCCGATACTCGCCCATACATCCAGATCATCCGACACCGACCAGCCAATGTATGGGTGCACGCTGGTGAGATTCACATCGTACTTGCCGTCGTCGTCCGTGGGACTATCCGCATCGTCATAGTCAAACTCGCCTTTGAAATACGATATCGATACGCCCACCAGCATATCTTCTCGCAGACGCTTGTCTATGCCGACATAGCCGCCGATCAGGTCGCCGTCCCAATCCACCCCGTCTTCGCCGCCCGACAGTTGGCCATAGCTACCGCTGCCGTACAGCGCGGTGCCGTCCATGCCAATCCGTTCGCCGTCGGCGTCAAACGACAGGTCGCCAATAAACTTGCGCAGCTCAAACTCGTCCAACTGCTGCAACTGCCGACTCAGTGCGACTTCAGACGCATCGCTGTACAGCCATTGTCCCAACTGCTGCATCAGGTCGGCGGGCGATGATTCACCGCTATCGCCGACGCTGTTGCCGGCGATTGCCGTGCTGCCGCGACCGGCACTATTGTCGCTGCGGCGCAACCGATCGATGACCAACCGATTGCTGCCGTCCAGCACCGCCGGGATTATCCGCGGCAGTATCTGTTCATTCAATTCCGCCGTGCGCATCAAGGTGGCGTCACTCATTGCGAGGTGGGCGTTGAGTTGTGCGGAGGTGATGCCGAGGCAGTCGTCGACGCCGTCGGTGGCGGTAACAATGGCGGCGGCGTCGGAACGGGAGCAGACAAAATGGGCGTCGCGAACTCGCTGGTCAACAAAGAAGCCGTCCGTGGTACCAATTGCGCCCAGGGTATCGAGCACATCGTCAAAGATGCCGGCGGGCAGACCGGTTCCATCCGTGAAGGCGTTGGCATCCAACCTCAACGCCACAAGCGCCGCCAGGCCGTTAAACAGACCGGCATCAAGTGACTGAAGGCGGTTGTTACCCAAATTCAATGTTTGCAGCGCCGCCAGGCCGTTAAACAGACCGGCATCAAGTGACTGAAGGCCGGTGTTACCCAAATTCAATGTTTGCAGCCCCGTCAGCCCGGCAAAATCACCGGGTTGAAGCATAAGGTCTCGATCACTTAGATCAAGTTCCGTCACTGAATCCAGAATGACACTCGTGCAGTCGGGGGCCATGATGATGGCGAGGATGGCATCCCGCACCTGTGGCGTGCGGTCGCAGATGGAGATGGTCGGGGTGGCCGCCACACGGGTGGCGGTGACCGTGTAGGTCAGCGTGGTGGTGGTGTCTTCGGCGGTGACGATAATCTCAATGTCCAGCGGCGTGTCGATCTCCAGGACAATATCGGCGCTTTCGCTGCCGCTGGTGACGCTGGCGCCGTTGACGGTAATCGTGGCTCTGGAGTCGGTGGCGGTCGGCGTCACGGTGACCGTGCCGACGCTGTCGTCGACCGCGACGGTATAGGCCGTGGTGGTGGAGTCAAACGCCGGGTTCAGGATGCCGTCGGACACGCTCAGGCCGCTCAACGTGGCGTCGGTCGAGACGTCGTCATCCTCGACCGCGACACTGGCGCTGTCGGCGGTGCCGTCCACCGTGTAGTCGATGCCGGCGGTCACGGTCGCGGTGATGCTGCCGTTCTCCTCGTCAGTGCCGTCGTCGGTGGTGGGCACCGTCAGGGTGGCGGTGGTGGTGGTGGCGGCGATGGTGACCGACGTCGGCGCGACGCCGGCAATGAAGTCGCCCACCTGCGTCACCGTCACCAGGACGGTCAGGTCGCTCGCCGGAGCCGTGTCCGCCGTCAGCGTGAAGGTGGCCGCCGTGCCCTCGGTCACCGAGGAAGTCCCGGCGGCGATGGAGATGGCGGGCAGCGCCGTACGGGTGGCGGTGACCGTGTAGGTCAGCGTGGTGGTGGTGTCTTCGGCGGTGACGATAATGTCAATGTCCAGCGGCGTGTCGATCTCCAGGACAATATCGGCGCTTTCGCTGCCGCTGGTGACGCTGGCGCCGTTGACGGTAATCGTGGCTCCGGAGTCGGTGGCGGTCGGCGTCACGGTGACCGTGCCGACGCTGTCGTCGACCGCGACGGTATAGACCGTGGTGGTGGAGTCAAACGCCGGGTTCAGGATGCCGTCGGACACGCTCAGGCCGCTCAACGTGGCGTCGGTCGAGGCGTCGTCATCCTCGACCGCGACACTGGCGCTGTCGGCGGTGGTGTCCACCGTGTAGTCGGTGCCGGCGGTCACGGTCGCGGTGATGCTGCCGTTCTCCTCATCAGTGCCGTCGTCGGTGGTGGGCACCGTCAGGGTGGCGGTGGTGGTGGTGGCGGCGATGGTGACCGACGTCGGCGCGACGCCGGCAATGAAGTCGCCCACCTGCGTCACCGTCACCAGGACGGTCAGGTCGCTCGCCGGAGCCGTGTCCGCCGTCAGCGTGAAGGTGGCCGCCGTGCCCTCGGTCACCGAGGAAGTCCCGGCGGCGATGGAGATGGCGGGCAGCGCCGTACGGGTGGCGGTGACCGTGTAGGTCAGCGTGGTGGTGGTGTCTTCGGCGGTGACGATAATGTCAATGTCCAGCGGCGTGTCGATCTCCAGGACAATATCGGCGCTTTCGCTGCCGCTGGTGACGCTGGCGCCGTTGACGGTAATCGTGGCTCTGGAGTCGGTGGCGGTCGGCGTCACGGTGACCGTGCCGACGCTGTCGTCGACCGCGACGGTATAGGCCGTGGTGGTAGAGTCAAACGCCGGGTCCAGGATGCCGTCGGACACGCTCAGGCCGCTCAACGTGGCGTCGGTCGAGGCGTCGTCATCCTCGACCGCGACACTGGCGCTGTCGGCGGTGCCGTCCACCGTGTAGTCGATGCCGGCGGTCACGGTCGCGGTGATGCTGCCGTTCTCCTCGTCAGTGCCGTCGTCGGTGGTGGGCACCGTCAGGGTGGCGGTGGTGGTGGTGGCGGCGATGGTGACCGACGTCGGCGCGACGCCGTCAATGAAGTCGCCCGCCTGCGTCACCGTCACCAGGACGGTCAGGTCGCTCGCCGGAGCCGGGTCCGCCGTCAGCGTGAAGGTGGCCGCCGTGCCCTCGGTCACCGAGGAAGTCCCGGCGGCGATGGAGATGGCGGGCAGCGCCGCACGGGTGGCGGTGACCGTGTAGGTCAGCGTGGTGGTGGTGTCTTCGGCGGTGACGATAATCTCAATGTCCAGCGGCGTGTCGATCTCCAGGACAATATCGGCGCTTTCGCTGCCGCTGGTGACGCTGGCGCCATTGACGGTAATCGTGGCTCTGGAGTCGGTGGCGGTCGGCGTCACGGTGACCGTGCCGACGCTGTCGTCGACCGCGACGGTATAGGCCGTGGTGGTGGAGTCAAACGCCGGGTTCAGGATGCCGTCGGACACGCTCAGGCCGCTCAACGTGGCGTCGGTCGAGACGTCGTCATCCTCGACCGCGACACTGGCGCTGTCGGCGGTGCCGTCCACCGTGTAGTCGGTGCCGGCGGTCACGGTCGCGGTGATGCTGCCGTTCTCCTCGTCAGTGCCGTCGTCGGTGGTGGGCACCGTCAGGGTGGCGGTGGTGGTGGTGGCGGCGATGGTGACCGACGTCGGCGCGACGCCGGCAATGAAGTCGCCCGCCTGCGTCACCGTCACCAGGACGGTCAGGTCGCTCGCCGGAGCCGTGTCCGCCGTCAGCGTGAAGGTGGCCGCCGTGCCCTCGGTCACCGAGGAAGTCCCGGCGGCGATGGAGATGGCGGGCAGCGCCGCACGGGTGGCGGTGACCGTGTAGGTCAGCGTGGTGGTGGTGTCTTCGGCGGTGACGATAATGTCAATGTCCAGCGGCGTGTCGATCTCCAGGACAATATCGGTGCTTTCGCTGCCGCTGGTGACGCTGGCGCCGTTGACGGTAATCGTGGCTCTGGAGTCGGTGGCGGTCGGCGTCACGGTGACCGTGCCGACGCTGTTGGCGAGCGCGACGGTATAGGCCGTGGTGGTGGAGTCAAACGCCGGGTTCAGGATGCCGTCGGACACGCTCAGGCCGCTCAACGTGGCGTCGGTCGAGGCGTCGTCATCCTCGACCGCGACACTGGCGCTGTCGGCGGTGCCGTCCACCGTGTAGTCGGTGCCGGCGGTCACGGTCGCGGTGATGCTGCCGTTCGGCTCGTCAGTGCCGTCGTCGGTGGTGGGCACCGTCAGGGTGGCGGTGGTGGTGGTGGCGGCGATGGTGACCGACGTCGGCGCGACGCCGGCAATGAAGTCGCCCGCCTGCGTCACCGTCACCAGGACGGTCAGGTCGCTCGCCGGAGCCGTGTCCGCCGTCAGCGTGAAGGTGGCCGCCGTGCCCTCGGTCACCGAGGAAGTCCCGGCGGCGATGGAGATGGCGGGCAGCGCCGCACGGGTGGCGGTGACCGTGTAGGTCAGCGTGGTGGTGGTGTCTTCGGCGGTGACGATAATCTCAATGTCCAGCGGCGTGTCGATCTCCAGGACAATATCGGCGCTTTCGCTGCCGCTGGTGACGCTGGCGCCGTTGACGGTAATCGTGGCTCCGGAGTCGGTGGCGGTCGGCGTCACGGTGACCGTGCCGACGCTGTTGGCGAGCGCGACGGTATAAGCCGTGGTGGTGGAGTCAAACGCCGGGTCCAGGGTGCCGTCGGACACGCTCAGGCCGCTCAACGTGGCGTCGGTCGAGGCGTCGTCATCCTCGACCGCGACACTGGCGCTGTCGGCGGTGCCGTCCACCGTGTAGTCGATGCCGGCGGTCACGGTCGCGGTGATGCTGCCGTTCGGCTCGTCAGTGCCGTCGTCGGTGGTGGGCACCGTCAGGGTGGCGGTGGTGGTGGTGGCGGCGATGGTGACCGACGTCGGCGCGACGCCGGCAATGAAGTCGCCCGCCTGCGTCACTGTCACCAGGACGGTCAGGTCGCTCGCCGGAGCCGTGTCCGCCGTCAGCGTGAAGGTGGCCGCCGTGCCCTCGGTCACCGAGGAAGTCCCGGCGGCGATGGAGATGGCGGGCAGCGCCGTACGGGTGGCGGTGACCGTGTAGGTCAGCGTGGTGGTGGTGTCTTCGGCGGTGACGATAATGTCAATGTCCAGCGGCGTGTCGATCTCCAGGACAATATCGGCGCTTTCGCTGCCGCTGGTGACGCTGGCGCCGTTGACGGTAATCGTGGCTCTGGAGTCGGTGGCGGTCGGCGTCACGGTGACCGTGCCGACGCTGTCGTCAACCGCGACGGTATAGACCGTGGTGGTGGAGTCAAACGCCGGGTCCAGGATGCCGTCGGACACGCTCAGGCCGCTCAACGTGGCGTCGGTCGAGACGTCGTCATCCTCGACCGCGACACTGGCGCTGTCGGCGGTGCCGTCCACCGTGTAGTCGATGCCGGCGGTCACGGTCGCGGTGATGCTGCCGTTCTCCTCGTCAGTGCCGTCGTCGGTGGTGGGCACCGTCAGGGTGGCGGTGGTGGTGGTGGCGGCGATGGTGACCGACGTCGGCGCGACGCCGGCAATGAAGTCGCCCACCTGCGTCACCGTCACCAGGACGGTCAGGTCGCTCGCCGGAGCCGTGTCCGCCGTCAGCGTGAAGGTGGCCGCCGTGCCCTCGGTCACCGAGGAAGTCCCGGCGGCGATGGAGATGGCGGGCAGCGCCGCACGGGTGGCGGTGACCGTGTAGGTCAGCGTGGTGGTGGTGTCTTCGGCGGTGACGATAATGTCAATGTCCAGCGGCGTGTCGATCTCCAGGACAATATCGGCGCTGTCGCTGCCGCTGGTGACGCTGGCGCCGTTGACGGTAATCGTGGCTCTGGAGTCGGTGGCGGTCGGCGTCACGGTGACCGTGCCGACGCTGTCGTCGACCGCGACGGTATAGACCGTGGTGGTGGAGTCAAACGCCGGGTTCAGGATGCCGTCGGACACGCTCAGGCCGCTCAACGTGGCGTCGGTCGAGGCGTCGTCATCCTCGACCGCGACACTGGCGCTGTCGGCGGTGCCGTCCACCGTGTAGTCGGTGCCGGCGGTCACGGTCGCGGTGATGCTGCCGTTCGGCTCGTCAGTGCCGTCGTCGGTGGTGGGCACCGTCAGGGTGGCGGTGGTGGTGGTGGCAGCGATGGTGACCGACGTCGGCGCGACGCCGGCAATGAAGTCGCCCGCCTGCGTCACCGTCACCAGGACGGTCAGGTCGCTCGCCGGAGCCGTGTCCGCCGTCAGCGTGAAGGTGGCCGCCGTGCCCTCGGTCACCGAGGAAGTCCCGGCGGCGATGGAGATGGCGGGCAGCGCCGCACGGGTGGCGGTGACCGTGTAGGTCAGCGTGGTGGTGGTGTCTTCGGCGGTGACGATAATCTCAATGTCCAGCGGCGTGTCGATCTCCAGGACAATATCGGCGCTGTCGCTGCCGCTGGTGACGCTGGCGCCGTTGACGGTAATCGTGGCTCCGGAGTCGGTGGCGGTCGGCGTCACGGTGACCGTGCCGACGCTGTTGGCGAGCGCGACGGTATAGGCCGTGGTGGTGGAGTCAAACGCCGGGTCCAGGGTGCCGTCGGACACGCTCAGGCCGCTCAACGTGGCGTCGGTCGAGGCGTCGTCATCCTCGACCGCGACACTGGCGCTGTCGGCGGTGGTGTCCACCGTGTAGTCGGTGCCGGCGGTCACGGTCGCGGTGATGCTGCCGTTCTCCTCGTCAGTGCCGTCGTCGGTGGTGGGCACCGTCAGGGTGGCGGTGGTGGTGGTGGCGGCGATGGTGACCGACGTCGGCGCGACGCCGGCAATGAAGTCGCCCGCCTGCGTCACCGTCACCAGGACGGTCAGGTCGCTCGCCGGAGCCGTGTCCGCCGTCAGCGTGAAGGTGGCCGCCGTGCCCTCGGTCACCGAGGAAGTCCCGGCGGCGATGGAGATGGCGGGCAGCGCCGCACGGGTGGCGGTGACCGTGTAGGTCAGCGTGGTGGTGGTGTCTTCGGCGGTGACGATAATCTCAATGTCCAGCGGCGTGTCGATCTCCAGAACAATATCGGCGCTTTCGCTGCCGCTGGTGACGCTGGCGCCGTTGACGGTAATCGTGGCTCCGGAGTCGGTGGCGGTCGGCGTCACGGTGACCGTGCCGACGCTGTTGGCGAGCGCGACGGTATAAGCCGTGGTGGTGGAGTCAAACGCCGGGTCCAGGGTGCCGTCGGACACGCTCAGGCCGCTCAACGTGGCGTCGGTCGAGGCGTCGTCATCCTCGACCGCGACACTGGCGCTGTCGGCGGTGCCGTCCACCGTGTAGTCGATGCCGGCGGTCACGGTCGCGGTGATGCTGCCGTTCGGCTCGTCAGTGCCGTCGTCGGTGGTGGGCACCGTCAGGGTGGCGGTGGTGGTGGTGGCGGCGATGGTGACCGACGTCGGCGCGACGCCGGCAATGAAGTCGCCCGCCTGCGTCACTGTCACCAGGACGGTCAGGTCGCTCGCCGGAGCCGTGTCCGCCGTCAGCGTGAAGGTGGCCGCCGTGCCCTCGGTCACCGAGGAAGTCCCGGCGGCGATGGAGATGGCGGGCAGCGCCGTACGGGTGGCGGTGACCGTGTAGGTCAGCGTGGTGGTGGTGTCTTCGGCGGTGACGATAATGTCAATGTCCAGCGGCGTGTCGATCTCCAGGACAATATCGGCGCTTTCGCTGCCGCTGGTGACGCTGGCGCCGTTGACGGTAATCGTGGCTCTGGAGTCGGTGGCGGTCGGCGTCACGGTGACCGTGCCGACGCTGTCGTCGACCGCGACGGTATAGACCGTGGTGGTGGAGTCAAACGCCGGGTTCAGGATGCCGTCGGACACGCTCAGGCCGCTCAACGTGGCGTCGGTCGAGGCGTCGTCATCCTCGACCGCGACACTGGCGCTGTCGGCGGTGCCGTCCACCGTGTAGTCGGTGCCGGCGGTCACGGTCGCGGTGATGCTGCCGTTCGGCTCGTCAGTGCCGTCGTCGGTGGTGGGCACCGTCAGGGTGGCGGTGGTGGTGGTGGCAGCGATGGTGACCGACGTCGGCGCGACGCCGGCAATGAAGTCGCCCACCTGCGTCACCGTCACCAGGACGGTCAGGTCGCTCGCCGGAGCCGTGTCCGCCGTCAGCGTGAAGGTGGCCGCCGTGCCCTCGGTCACCGAGGAAGTCCCGGCGGCGATGGAGATGGCGGGCAGCGCCGCACGGGTGGCGGTGACCGTGTAGGTCAGCGTGGTGGTGGTGTCTTCGGCGGTGACGATAATGTCAATGTCCAGCGGCGTGTCGATCTCCAGGACAATATCGGCGCTTTCGCTGCCGCTGGTGACGCTGGCGCCGTTGACGGTAATCGTGGCTCCGGAGTCGGTGGCGGTCGGCGTCACGGTGACCGTGCCGACGCTGTTGGCGAGCGCGACGGTATAAGCCGTGGTGGTGGAGTCAAACGCCGGGTCCAGGATGCCGTCGGACACGCTCAGGCCGCTCAACGTGGCGTCGGTCGAGGCGTCGTCATCCTCGACCGCGACACTGGCGCTGTCGGCGGTGCCGTCCACCGTGTAGTCGGTGCCGGCGGTCACGGTCGCGGTGATGCTGCCGTTCTCCTCGTCAGTGCCGTCGTCGGTGGTGGGCACCGTCAGGGTGGCGGTGGTGGTGGTGGCGGCGATGGTGACCGACGTCGGCGCGACGCCGTCAATGAAGTCGCCCGCCTGCGTCACCGTCACCAGGACGGTCAGGTCGCTCGCCGGAGCCGGGTCCGCCGTCAGCGTGAAGGTGGCCGCCGTGCCCTCGGTCACCGAGGAAGTCCCGGCGGCGATGGAGATGGCGGGCAGCGCCGCACGGGTGGCGGTGACCGTGTAGGTCAGCGTGGTGGTGGTGTCTTCGGCGGTGACGATAATGTCAATGTCCAGTGGCGTGTCGATCTCCAGGACAATATCGGCGCTGTCGCTGCCGCTGGTGACGCTGGCGCCGTTGACGGTAATCGTGGCTCCGGAGTCGGTGGCGGTCGGCGTCACGGTGACCGTGCCGACGCTGTTGGCGAGCGCGACGGTATAAGCCGTGGTGGTGGAGTCAAACGCCGGGTTCAGGATGCCGTCGGACACGCTCAGGCCGCTCAACGTGGCGTCGGTCGAGGCGTCGTCATCCTCGACCGCGACACTGGCGCTGTCGGCGGTGCCGTCCACCGTGTAGTCGGTGCCGGCGGTCACGGTCGCGGTGATGCTGCCGTTCGGCTCGTCAGTGCCGTCGTCGGTGGTGGGCACCGTCAGGGTGGCGGTGGTGGTGGTGGCGGCGATGGTGACCGACGTCGGCGCGACGCCGGCAATGAAGTCGCCCGCCTGCGTCACCGTCACCAGGACGGTCAGGTCGCTCGCCGGAGCCGTATCCGCCGTCAGCGTGAAGGTGGCCGCCGTGCCCTCGGTCACCGAGGAAGTCCCGGCGGCGATGGAGATGGCGGGCAGCGCCGTACGGGTGGCGGTGACCGTGTAGGTCAGCGTGGTGGTGGTGTCTTCGGCGGTGACGATAATCTCAATGTCCAGCGGCGTGTCGATCTCCAGGACAATATCGGCGCTTTCGCTGCCGCTGGTGACGCTGGCGCCGTTGACGGTAATCGTGGCTCTGGAGTCGGTGGCGGTCGGCGTCACGGTGACCGTGCCGACGCTGTCGTCGACCGCGACGGTATAGGCCGTGGTGGTGGAGTCAAACGCCGGGTTCAGGATGCCGTCGGACACGCTCAGGCCGCTCAACGTGGCGTCGGTCGAGACGTCGTCATCCTCAACCGCGACACTGGCGCTGTCGGCGGTGGTGTCCACCGTGTAGTCGATGCCGGCGGTCACGGTCGCGGTGATGCTGCCGTTCTCCTCGTCAGTGCCGTCGTCGGTGGTGGGCACCGTCAGGGTGGCGGTGGTGGTGGTGGCGGCGATGGTGACCGACGTCGGCGCGACGCCGGCAATGAAGTCGCCCACCTGCGTCACCGTCACCAGGACGGTCAGGTCGCTCGCCGGAGCCGTGTCCGCCGTCAGCGTGAAGGTGGCCGCCGTGCCCTCGGTCACCGAGGAAGTCCCGGCGGCGATGGAGATGGCGGGCAGCGCCGCACGGGTGGCGGTGACCGTGTAGGTCAGCGTGGTGGTGGTGTCTTCGGCGGTGACGATAATGTCAATGTCCAGCGGCGTGTCGATCTCCAGGACAATATCGGCGCTTTCGCTGCCGCTGGTGACGCTGGCGCCGTTGACGGTAATCGTGGCTCTGGAGTCGGTGGCGGTCGGCGTCACGGTGACCGTGCCGACGCTGTCGTCGACCGCGACGGTATAGGCCGTGGTGGTGGAGTCAAACGCCGGGTTCAGGATGCCGTCGGACACGCTCAGGCCGCTCAACGTGGCGTCGGTCGAGGCGTCGTCATCCTCGACCGCGACACTGGCGCTGTCGGCGGTGCCGTCCACCGTGTAGTCGGTGCCGGCGGTCACGGTCGCGGTGATGCTGCCGTTCTCCTCGTCAGTGCCGTCGTCGGTGGTGGGCACCGTCAGGGTGGCGGTGGTGGTGGTGGCGGCGATGGTGACCGACGTCGGCGCGACGCCGGCAATGAAGTCGCCCGCCTGCGTCACCGTCACCAGGACGGTCAGGTCGCTCGCCGGAGCCGGGTCCGCCGTCAGCGTGAAGGTGGCCGCCGTGCCCTCGGTCACCGAGGAAGTCCCGGCGGCGATGGAGATGGCGGGCAGCGCCGCACGGGTGGCGGTAACCGTGTAGGTCAGCGTGGTGGTGGTGTCTTCGGCGGTGACGATAATGTCAATGTCCAGCGGCGTGTCGATCTCCAGGACAATATCGGCGCTTTCGCTGCCGCTGGTGACGCTGGCGCCGTTGACGGTAATCGTGGCTCCGGAGTCGGTGGCGGTCGGCGTCACGGTGACCGTGCCGACGCTGTTGGCGAGCGCGACGGTATAAGCCGTGGTGGTGGAGTCAAACGCCGGGTTCAGGATGCCGTCGGACACGCTCAGGCCGCTCAACGTGGCGTCGGTCGAGGCGTCGTCATCCTCGACCGCGACACTGGCGCTGTCGGCGGTGCCGTCCACCGTGTAGTCGGTGCCGGCGGTCACGGTCGCGGTGATGCTGCCGTTCTCCTCGTCAGTGCCGTCGTCGGTGGTGGGCACCGTCAGGGTGGCGGTGGTGGTGGTGGCGGCGATGGTGACCGACGTCGGCGCGACGCCGGCAATGAAGTCGCCCGCCTGCGTCACCGTCACCAGGACGGTCAGGTCGCTCGCCGGAGCCGTGTCCGCCGTCAGCGTGAAGGTGGCCGCCGTGCCCTCGGTCACCGAGGAAGTCCCGGCGGCGATGGAGATGGCGGGCAGCGCCGCACGGGTGGCGGTGACCGTGTAGGTCAGCGTGGTGGTGGTGTCTTCGGCGGTGACGATAATCTCAATGTCCAGCGGCGTGTCGATCTCCAGAACAATATCGGCGCTTTCGCTGCCGCTGGTGACGCTGGCGCCGTTGACGGTAATCGTGGCTCCGGAGTCGGTGGCGGTCGGCGTCACGGTGACCGTGCCGACGCTGTTGGCGAGCGCGACGGTATAGACCGTGGTGGTGGAGTCAAACGCCGGGTCCAGGGTGCCGTCGGACACGCTCAGGCCGCTCAACGTGGCGTCGGTCGAGGCGTCGTCATCCTCGACCGCGACACTGGCGCTGTCGGCGGTGCCGTCCACCGTGTAGTCGATGCCGGCGGTCACGGTCGCGGTGATGCTGCCGTTCTCCTCGTCAGTGCCGTCGTCGGTGGTGGGCACCGTCAGGGTGGCGGTGGTGGTGGTGGCGGCGATGGTGACCGACGTCGGCGCGACGCCGGCAATGAAGTCGCCCGCCTGCGTCACTGTCACCAGGACGGTCAGGTCGCTCGCCGGAGCCGTATCCGCCGTCAGCGTGAAGGTGGCCGCCGTGCCCTCGGTCACCGAGGAAGTCCCGGCGGCGATGGAGATGGCGGGCAGCGCCGTACGGGTGGCGGTGACCGTGTAGGTCAGCGTGGTGGTGGTGTCTTCGGCGGTGACGATAATGTCAATGTCCAGCGGCGTGTCGATCTCCAGGACAATATCGGCGCTTTCGCTGCCGCTGGTGACGCTGGCGCCGTTGACGGTAATCGTGGCTCTGGAGTCGGTGGCGGTCGGCGTCACGGTGACCGTGCCGACGCTGTCGTCAACCGCGACGGTATAGACCGTGGTGGTGGAGTCAAACGCCGGGTTCAGGATGCCGTCGGACACGCTCAGGCCGCTCAACGTGGCGTCGGTCGAGGCGTCGTCATCCTCGACCGCGACACTGGCGCTGTCGGCGGTGCCGTCCACCGTGTAGTCGGTGCCGGCGGTCACGGTCGCGGTGATGCTGCCGTTCTCCTCATCAGTGCCGTCGTCGGTGGTGGGCACCGTCAGGGTGGCGGTGGTGGTGGTGGCGGCGATGGTGACCGACGTCGGCGCGACGCCGTCAATGAAGTCGCCCACCTGCGTCACCGTCACCAGGACGGTCAGGTCGCTCGCCGGAGCCGTGTCCGCCGTCAGCGTGAAGGTGGCCGCCGTGCCCTCGGTCACCGAGGAAGTCCCGGCGGCGATGGAGATGGCGGGCAGCGCCGCACGGGTGGCGGTGACCGTGTAGGTCAGCGTGGTGGTGGTGTCTTCGGCGGTGACGATAATGTCAATGTCCAGCGGCGTGTCGATCTCCAGGACAATATCGGCGCTTTCGCTGCCGCTGGTGACGCTGGCGCCGTTGACGGTAATCGTGGCTCCGGAGTCGGTGGCGGTCGGCGTCACGGTGACCGTGCCGACGCTGTTGGCGAGCGCGACGGTATAAGCCGTGGTGGTGGAGTCAAACGCCGGGTTCAGGATGCCGTCGGACACGCTCAGGCCGCTCAACGTGGCGTCGGTCGAGGCGTCGTCATCCTCGACCGCGACACTGGCGCTGTCGGCGGTGCCGTCCACCGTGTAGTCGGTGCCGGCGGTCACGGTCGCGGTGATGCTGCCGTTCGGCTCGTCAGTGCCGTCGTCGGTGGTGGGCACCGTCAGGGTGGCGGTGGTGGTGGTGGCGGCGATGGTGACCGACGTCGGCGCGACGCCGGCAATGAAGTCGCCCACCTGCGTCACCGTCACCAGGACGGTCAGGTCGCTCGCCGGAGCCGGGTCCGCCGTCAGCGTGAAGGTGGCCGCCGTGCCCTCGGTCACCGAGGAAGTCCCGGCGGCGATGGAGATGGCGGGCAGCGCCGCACGGGTGGCGGTGACCGTGTAGGTCAGCGTGGTGGTGGTGTCTTCGGCGGTGACGATAATGTCAATGTCCAGCGGCGTGTCGATCTCCAGGACAATATCGGCGCTGTCGCTGCCGCTGGTGACGCTGGCGCCGTTGACGGTAATCGTGGCTCCGGAGTCGGTGGCGGTCGGCGTCACGGTGACCGTGCCGACGCTGTTGGCGAGCGCGACGGTATAGGCCGTGGTGGTGGAGTCAAACGCCGGGTCCAGGGTGCCGTCGGACACGCTCAGGCCGCTCAACGTGGCGTCGGTCGAGGCGTCGTCATCCTCGACCGCGACACTGGCGCTGTCGGCGGTGCCGTCCACCGTGTAGTCGGTGCCGGCGGTCACGGTCGCGGTGATGCTGCCGTTCTCCTCGTCAGTGCCGTCGTCGGTGGTGGGCACCGTCAGGGTGGCGGTGGTGGTGGTGGCGGCGATGGTGACCGATGTCGGCGCGACGCCGGCAATGAAGTCGCCCGCCTGCGTCACCGTCACCAGGACGGTCAGGTCGCTCGCCGGAGCCGTGTCCGCCGTCAGCGTGAAGGTGGCCGCCGTGCCCTCGGTCACCGAGGAAGTCCCGGCGGCGATGGAGATGGCGGGCAGCGCCGTACGGGTGGCGGTGACCGTGTAGGTCAGCGTGGTGGTGGTGTCTTCGGCGGTGACGATAATGTCAATGTCCAGCGGCGTGTCGATCTCCAGGACAATATCGGCGCTGTCGCTGCCGCTGGTGACGCTGACGCCGTTGACGGTAATCGTGGCTCTGGAGTCGGTGGCGGTCGGCGTCACGGTGACTGTGGCGACGCTGTCGTCGACCGCGACGGTATAGGCCGTGGTGGTGGAGTCAAACGCCGGGTCCAGGATGCCGTCGGACACGCTCAGGCCGCTCAACGTGGCGTCGGTCGAGGCGTCGTCATCCTCGACCGCGACACTGGCGCTGTCGGCGGTGGTGTCCACCGTGTAGTCGGTGCCGGCGGTCACGGTCGCGGTGATGCTGCCGTTCTCCTCGTCAGTGCCGTCGTCGGTGGTGGGCACCGTCAGGGTGGCGGTGGTGGTGGTGGCGGCGATGGTGACCGACGTCGGCGCGACGCCGGCAATGAAGTCGCCCACCTGCGTCACCGTCACCAGGACGGTCAGGTCGCTCGTCGGAGCCGTGTCCGCCGTCAGCGTGAAGGTGGCCGCCGTGCCCTCGGTCACCGAGGAAGTCCCGGCGGCGATGGAGATGGCGGGCAGCGCCGCACGGGTGGCGGTGACCGTGTAGGTCAGCGTGGTGGTGGTGTCTTCGGCGGTGACGATAATGTCAATGTCCAGCGGCGTGTCGATCTCCAGGACAATATCGGCGCTTTCGCTGCCGCTGGTGACGCTGGCGCCGTTGACGGTAATCGTGGCTCTGGAGTCGGTGGCGGTCGGCGTCACGGTGACCGTGCCGACGCTGTCGTCGACCGCGACGGTATAGGCCGTGGTGGTGGAGTCAAACGCCGGGTTCAGGATGCCGTCGGACACGCTCAGGCCGCTCAACGTGGCGTCGGTCGAGGCGTCGTCATCCTCGACCGCGACACTGGCGCTGTCGGCGGTGCCGTCCACCGTGTAGTCGGTGCCGGCGGTCACGGTCGCGGTGATGCTGCCGTTCGGCTCGTCAGTGCCGTCGTCGGTGGTGGGCACCGTCAGGGTGGCGGTGGTGGTGGTGGCAGCGATGGTGACCGACGTCGGCGCGACGCCGGCAATGAAGTCGCCCGCCTGCGTCACCGTCACCAGGACGGTCAGGTCGCTCTCCGGAGCCGGGTCCGCCGTCAGCGTGAAGGTGGCCGCCGTGCCCTCGGTCACCGAGGAAGTCCCGGCGGCGATGGAGATGGCGGGCAGCGCCGCACGGGTGGCGGTGACCGTGTAGGTCAGCGTGGTGGTGGTGTCTTCGGCGGTGACGATAATCTCAATGTCCAGCGGCGTGTCGATCTCCAGGACAATATCGGCGCTGTCGCTGCCGCTGGTGACGCTGGCGCCGTTGACGGTAATCGTGGCTCCGGAGTCGGTGGCGGTCGGCGTCACGGTGACCGTGCCGACGCTGTTGGCGAGCGCGACGGTATAGGCCGTGGTGGTGGAGTCAAACGCCGGGTCCAGGGTGCCGTCGGACACGCTCAGGCCGCTCAACGTGGCGTCGGTCGAGGCGTCGTCATCCTCGACCGCGACACTGGCGCTGTCGGCGGTGCCGTCCACCGTGTAGTCGGTGCCGGCGGTCACGGTCGCGGTGATGCTGCCGTTCTCCTCGTCAGTGCCGTCGTCGGTGGTGGGCACCGTCAGGGTGGCGGTGGTGGTGGTGGCGGCGATGGTGACCGACGTCGGCGCGACGCCGGCAATGAAGTCGCCCGCCTGCGTCACCGTCACCAGGACGGTCAGGTCGCTCGCCGGAGCCGTGTCCGCCGTCAGCGTGAAGGTGGCCGCCGTGCCCTCGGTCACCGAGGAAGTCCCGGCGGCGATGGAGATGGCGGGCAGCGCCGCACGGGTGGCGGTGACCGTGTAGGTCAGCGTGGTGGTGGTGTCTTCGGCGGTGACGATAATCTCAATGTCCAGCGGCGTGTCGATCTCCAGAACAATATCGGCGCTTTCGCTGCCGCTGGTGACGCTGGCGCCGTTGACGGTAATCGTGGCTCCGGAGTCGGTGGCGGTCGGCGTCACGGTGACCGTGCCGACGCTGTTGGCGAGCGCGACGGTATAAGCCGTGGTGGTGGAGTCAAACGCCGGGGTCAGGGTGCCGTCGGACACGCTCAGGCCGCTCAACGTGGCGTCGGTCGAGGCGTCGTCATCCTCGACCGCGACACTGGCGCTGTCGGCGGTGCCGTCCACCGTGTAGTCGATGCCGGCGGTCACGGTCGCGGTGATGCTGCCGTTCGGCTCGTCAGTGCCGTCGTCGGTGGTGGGCACCGTCAGGGTGGCGGTGGTGGTGGTGGCGGCGATGGTGACCGACGTCGGCGCGACGCCGGCAATGAAGTCGCCCGCCTGCGTCACTGTCACCAGGACGGTCAGGTCGCTCGCCGGAGCCGGGTCCGCCGTCAGCGTGAAGGTGGCCGCCGTGCCCTCGGTCACCGAGGAAGTCCCGGCGGCGATGGAGATGGCGGGCAGCGCCGTACGGGTGGCGGTGACCGTGTAGGTCAGCGTGGTGGTGGTGTCTTCGGCGGTGACGATAATCTCAATGTCCAGCGGCGTGTCGATCTCCAGGACAATATCGGCGCTTTCGCTGCCGCTGGTGACGCTGGCGCCGTTGACGGTAATCGTGGCTCTGGAGTCGGTGGCGGTCGGCGTCACGGTGACCGTGCCGACGCTGTCGTCGACCGCGACGGTATAGACCGTGGTGGTGGAGTCAAACGCCGGGTTCAGGATGCCGTCGGACACGCTCAGGCCGCTCAACGTGGCGTCGGTCGAGGCGTCGTCATCCTCGACCGCGACACTGGCGCTGTCGGCGGTGCCGTCCACCGTGTAGTCGGTGCCGGCGGTCACGGTCGCGGTGATGCTGCCGTTCGGCTCGTCAGTGCCGTCGTCGGTGGTGGGCACCGTCAGGGTGGCGGTGGTGGTGGTGGCGGCGATGGTGACCGACGTCGGCGCGACGCCGGCAATGAAGTCGCCCGCCTGCGTCACCGTCACCAGGACGGTCAGGTCGCTCGCCGGAGCCGTGTCCGCCGTCAGCGTGAAGGTGGCCGCCGTGCCCTCGGTCACCGAGGAAGTCCCGGCGGCGATGGAGATGGCGGGCAGCGCCGCACGGGTGGCGGTGACCGTGTAGGTCAGCGTGGTGGTGGTGTCTTCGGCGGTGACGATAATCTCAATGTCCAGCGGCGTGTCGATCTCCAGGACAATATCGGCGCTGTCGCTGCCGCTGGTGACGCTGGCGCCGTTGACGGTAATCGTGGCTCCGGAGTCGGTGGCGGTCGGCGTCACGGTGACCGTGCCGACGCTGTTGTCGAGCGCGACGGTATAGGCCGTGGTGGTGGAGTCAAACGCCGGGTCCAGGGTGCCGTCGGACACGCTCAGGCCGCTCAACGTGGCGTCGGTCGAGGCGTCGTCATCCTCGACCGCGACACTGGCGCTGTCGGCGGTGCCGTCCACCGTGTAGTCGGTGCCGGCGGTCACGGTCGCGGTGATGCTGCCGTTCGGCTCGTCAGTGCCGTCGTCGGTGGTGGGCACCGTCAGGGTGGCGGTGGTGGTGGTGGCGGCGATGGTGACCGACGTCGGCGCGACGCCGGCAATGAAGTCGCCCGCCTGCGTCACCGTCACCAGGACGGTCAGGTCGCTCGCCGGAGCCGTGTCCGCCGTCAGCGTGAAGGTGGCCGCCGTGCCCTCGGTCACCGAGGAAGTCCCGGCGGCGATGGAGATGGCGGGCAGCGCCGCACGGGTGGCGGTGACCGTGTAGGTCAGCGTGGTGGTGGTGTCTTCGGCGGTGACGATAATCTCAATGTCCAGTGGCGTGTCGATCTCCAGGACAATATCGGCGCTGTCGCTGCCGCTGGTGACGCTGGCGCCGTTGACGGTAATCGTGGCTCCGGAGTCGGTGGCGGTCGGCGTCACGGTGACCGTGCCGACGCTGTTGGCGAGCGCGACGGTATAAGCCGTGGTGGTGGAGTCAAACGCCGGGGTCAGGGTGCCGTCGGACACGCTCAGGCCGCTCAACGTGGCGTCGGTCGAGGCGTCGTCATCCTCGACCGCGACACTGGCGCTGTCGGCGGTGCCGTCCACCGTGTAGTCGGTGCCGGCGGTCACGGTCGCGGTGATGCTGCCGTTCGGCTCGTCAGTGCCGTCGTCGGTGGTGGGCACCGTCAGGGTGGCGGTGGTGGTGGTGGCGGCGATGGTGACCGACGTCGGCGCGACGCCGGCAATGAAGTCGCCCGCCTGCGTCACCGTCACCAGGACGGTCAGGTCGCTCGCCGGAGCCGTATCCGCCGTCAGCGTGAAGGTGGCCGCCGTGCCCTCGGTCACCGAGGAAGTCCCGGCGGCGATGGAGATGGCGGGCAGCGCCGTACGGGTGGCGGTGACCGTGTAGGTCAGCGTGGTGGTGGTGTCTTCGGCGGTGACGATAATCTCAATGTCCAGCGGCGTGTCGATCTCCAGGACAATATCGGCGCTTTCGCTGCCGCTGGTGACGCTGGCGCCGTTGACGGTAATCGTGGCTCTGGAGTCGGTGGCGGTCGGCGTCACGGTGACCGTGCCGACGCTGTCGTCGACCGCGACGGTATAGGCCGTGGTGGTGGAGTCAAACGCCGGGTTCAGGATGCCGTCGGACACGCTCAGGCCGCTCAACGTGGCGTCGGTCGAGACGTCGTCATCCTCAACCGCGACACTGGCGCTGTCGGCGGTGCCGTCCACCGTGTAGTCGATGCCGGCGGTCACGGTCGCGGTGATGCTGCCGTTCGGCTCGTCAGTGCCGTCGTCGGTGGTGGGCACCGTCAGGGTGGCGGTGGTGGTGGTGGCGGCGATGGTGACCGACGTCGGCGCGACGCCGGCAATGAAGTCGCCCGCCTGCGTCACCGTCACCAGGACGGTCAGGTCGCTCGCCGGAGCCGTGTCCGCCGTCAGCGTGAAGGTGGCCGCCGTGCCCTCGGTCACCGAGGAAGTCCCGGCGGCGATGGAGATGGCGGGCAGCGCCGCACGGGTGGCGGTGACCGTGTAGGTCAGCGTGGTGGTGGTGTCTTCGGCGGTGACGATAATCTCAATGTCCAGCGGCGTGTCGATCTCCAGGACAATATCGGCGCTGTCGCTGCCGCTGGTGACGCTGGCGCCGTTGACGGTAATCGTGGCTCCGGAGTCGGTGGCGGTCGGCGTCACGGTGACCGTGCCGACGCTGTTGGCGAGCGCGACGGTATAGGCCGTGGTGGTGGAGTCAAACGCCGGGTCCAGGGTGCCGTCGGACACGCTCAGGCCGCTCAACGTGGCGTCGGTCGAGGCGTCGTCATCCTCGACCGCGACACTGGCGCTGTCGGCGGTGCCGTCCACCGTGTAGTCGGTGCCGGCGGTCACGGTCGCGGTGATGCTGCCGTTCGGCTCGTCAGTGCCGTCGTCGGTGGTGGGCACCGTCAGGGTGGCGGTGGTGGTGGTGGCGGCGATGGTGACCGACGTCGGCGCGACGCCGGCAATGAAGTCGCCCGCCTGCGTCACCGTCACCAGGACGGTCAGGTCGCTCGCCGGAGCCGTGTCCGCCGTCAGCGTGAAGGTGGCCGCCGTGCCCTCGGTCACCGAGGAAGTCCCGGCGGCGATGGAGATGGCGGGCAGCGCCGCACGGGTGGCGGTGACCGTGTAGGTCAGCGTGGTGGTGGTGTCTTCGGCGGTGACGATAATCTCAATGTCCAGCGGCGTGTCGATCTCCAGAACAATATCGGCGCTGTCGCTGCCGCTGGTGACGCTGGCGCCGTTGACGGTAATCGTGGCTCCGGAGTCGGTGGCGGTCGGCGTCACGGTGACCGTGCCGACGCTATTGGCGAGCGCGACGGTATAAGCCGTGGTGGTGGAGTCAAACGCCGGGTCCAGGGTGCCGTCGGACACGCTCAGGCCGCTCAACGTGGCGTCGGTCGAGGCGTCGTCATCCTCGACCGCGACACTGGCGCTGTCGGCGGTGCCGTCCACCGTGTAGTCGATGCCGGCGGTCACGGTCGCGGTGATGCTGCCGTTCGGCTCGTCAGTGCCGTCGTCGGTGGTGGGCACCGTCAGGGTGGCGGTGGTGGTGGTGGCGGCGATGGTGACCGACGTCGGCGCGACGCCGGCAATGAAGTCGCCCGCCTGCGTCACTGTCACCAGGACGGTCAGGTCGCTCTCCGGAGCCGTGTCCGCCGTCAGCGTGAAGGTGGCCGCCGTGCCCTCGGTCACCGAGGAAGTCCCGGCGGCGATGGAGATGGCGGGCAGCGCCGTACGGGTGGCGGTGACCGTGTAGGTCAGCGTGGTGGTGGTGTCTTCGGCGGTGACGATAATGTCAATGTCCAGCGGCGTGTCGATCTCCAGGACAATATCGGCGCTTTCGCTGCCGCTGGTGACGCTGGCGCCGTTGACGGTAATCGTGGCTCTGGAGTCGGTGGCGGTCGGCGTCACGGTGACCGTGCCGACGCTGTCGTCGACCGCGACGGTATAGACCGTGGTGGTGGAGTCAAACGCCGGGTCCAGGATGCCGTCGGACACGCTCAGGCCGCTCAACGTGGCGTCGGTCGAGGCGTCGTCATCCTCGACCGCGACACTGGCGCTGTCGGCGGTGCCGTCCACCGTGTAGTCGGTGCCGGCGGTCACGGTCGCGGTGATGCTGCCGTTCGGCTCGTCAGTGCCGTCGTCGGTGGTGGGCACCGTCAGGGTGGCGGTGGTGGTGGTGGCGGCGATGGTGACCGACGTCGGCGCGACGCCGTCAATGAAGTCGCCCGCCTGCGTCACCGTCACCAGGACGGTCAGGTCGCTCGCCGGAGCCGTGTCCGCCGTCAGCGTGAAGGTGGCCGCCGTGCCCTCGGTCACCGAGGAAGTCCCGGCGGCGATGGAGATGGCGGGCAGCGCCGCACGGGTGGCGGTGACCGTGTAGGTCAGCGTGGTGGTGGTGTCTTCGGCGGTGACGATAATGTCAATGTCCAGCGGCGTGTCGATCTCCAGGACAATATCGGCGCTGTCGCTGCCGCTGGTGACGCTGGCGCCGTTGACGGTAATCGTGGCTCCGGAGTCGGTGGCGGTCGGCGTCACGGTGACCGTGCCGACGCTGTTGGCGAGCGCGACGGTATAAGCCGTGGTGGTGGAGTCAAACGCCGGGTCCAGGATGCCGTCGGACACGCTCAGGCCGCTCAACGTGGCGTCGGTCGAGGCGTCGTCATCCTCGACCGCGACACTGGCGCTGTCGGCGGTGCCGTCCACCGTGTAGTCGGTGCCGGCGGTCACGGTCGCGGTGATGCTGCCGTTCGGCTCGTCAGTGCCGTCGTCGGTGGTGGGCACCGTCAGGGTGGCGGTGGTGGTGGTGGCGGCGATGGTGACCGACGTCGGCGCGACGCCGTCAATGAAGTCGCCCGCCTGCGTCACCGTCACCAGGACGGTCAGGTCGCTCGCCGGAGCCGTGTCCGCCGTCAGCGTGAAGGTGGCCGCCGTGCCCTCGGTCACCGAGGAAGTCCCGGCGGCGATAGAGATGGCGGGCAGCGCCGCACGGGTGGCGGTGACCGTGTAGGTCAGCGTGGTGGTGGTGTCTTCGGCGGTGACGATAATGTCAATGTCCAGCGGCGTGTCGATCTCCAGGACAATATCGGCGCTTTCGCTGCCGCTGGTGACGCTGGCGCCGTTGACGGTAATCGTGGCTCCGGAGTCGGTGGCGGTCGGCGTCACGGTGACCGTGCCGACGCTGTTGGCGAGCGCGACGGTATAGGCCGTGGTGGTGGAGTCAAACGCCGGGTCCAGGGTGCCGTCGGACACGCTCAGGCCGCTCAACGTGGCGTCGGTCGAGGCGTCGTCATCCTCGACCGCGACACTGGCGCTGTCGGCGGTGGTGTCCACCGTGTAGTCGGTGCCGGCGGTCACGGTCGCGGTGATGCTGCCGTTCTCCTCGTCAGTGCCGTCGTCGGTGGTGGGCACCGTCAGGGTGGCGGTGGTGGTGGTGGCGGCGATGGTGACCGACGTCGGCGCGACGCCGGCAATGAAGTCGCCCGCCTGCGTCACCGTCACCAGGACGGTCAGGTCGCTCGCCGGAGCCGTGTCCGCCGTCAGCGTGAAGGTGGCCGCCGTGCCCTCGGTCACCGAGGAAGTCCCGGCGGCGATGGAGATGGCGGGCAGCGCCGTACGGGTGGCGGTGACCGTGTAGGTCAGCGTGGTGGTGGTGTCTTCGGCGGTGACGATAATGTCAATGTCCAGCGGCGTGTCGATCTCCAGGACAATATCGGCGCTGTCGCTGCCGCTGGTGACGCTGACTCCGTTGACGGTAATCGTGGCTCTGGAGTCGGTGGCGGTCGGCGTCACGGTGACCGTGCCGACGCTGTCGTCGACCGCGACGGTATAAGCCGTGGTGGTGGAGTCAAACGCTGGGTTCAGGATGCCGTCGGACACGCTCAGGCCGCTCAACGTGGCGTCGGTCGAGGCGTCGTCATCCTCGACCGCGACACTGGCGCTGTCGGCGGTGCCGTCCACCGTGTAGTCGGTGCCGGCGGTCACGGTCGCGGTGATGCTGCCGTTCTCCTCGTCAGTGCCGTCGTCGGTGGTGGGCACCGTCAGGGTGGCGGTGGTGGTGGTGGCGGCGATGGTGACCGACGTCGGCGCGACGCCGGCAATGAAGTCGCCCGCCTGCGTCACCGTCACCAGGACGGTCAGGTCGCTCGCCGGAGCCGTGTCCGCCGTCAGCGTGAAGGTGGCCGCCGTGCCCTCGGTCACCGAGGAAGTCCCGGCGGCGATGGAGATGGCGGGCAGCGCCGTACGGGTGGCGGTGACCGTGTAGGTCAGCGTGGTGGTGGTGTCTTCGGCGGTGACGATAATGTCAATGTCCAGCGGCGTGTCGATCTCCAGGACAATATCGGCGCTGTCGCTGCCGCTGGTGACGCTGGCGCCGTTGACGGTAATCGTGGCTCTGGAGTCGGTGGCGGTCGGCGTCACGGTGACCGTGCCGACGCTGTCGTCAACCGCGACGGTATAGACCGTGGTGGTGGAGTCAAACGCCGGGTTCAGGATGCCGTCGGACACGCTCAGGCCGCTCAACGTGGCGTCGGTCGAGGCGTCGTCATCCTCGACCGCGACACTGGCGCTGTCGGCGGTGCCGTCCACCGTGTAGTCGGTGCCGGCGGTCACGGTCGCGGTGATGCTGCCGTTCTCCTCATCAGTGCCGTCGTCGGTGGTGGGCACCGTCAGGGTGGCGGTGGTGGTGGTGGCGGCGATGGTGACCGACGTCGGCGCGACGCCGGCAATGAAGTCGCCCACCTGCGTCACCGTCACCAGGACGGTCAGGTCGCTCGCCGGAGCCGTGTCCGCCGTCAGCGTGAAGGTGGCCGCCGTGCCCTCGGTCACCGAGGAAGTCCCGGCGGCGATGGAGATGGCGGGCAGCGCCGCACGGGTGGCGGTGACCGTGTAGGTCAGCGTGGTGGTGGTGTCTTCGGCGGTGACGATAATGTCAATGTCCAGCGGCGTGTCGGCCGTCAGGGCAATATCGGCGCTTTCGCTGCCGCTGGTGACGCCGACGGCGTTGACGGTAATGGTGGCGCCGGCGGCATTGGTGGCGGTCGGCGTCACGGTCACCGTGTCGACACTGCTGGCGACCGAGACGGCATAGGTTGTGGTGCCGGGGGCGAACACCGGGTCCAGGGCGCCGGCGGACAGGGTCAGGCCGCTCAACGTGGCATCGGCCAGATTGTAGTCGTTGAACTGTGTGGCGGTGACGCGCAGGCAGGCGCCGTCAACGGTGGGGTCGCCGCCGGTGGCGGCGACAATGGCATCGGCATCGTCACGGGAGCAGACAAAATGGGCGGCCCGGCCGACGGGGTCCACGGCAAGTCCGGTGCCTCCACCCAGTGTAATGAGAATCAGAGTATTCAACACGTCGTCAAAGATGCCGGAGGGCAGACCGGTTTCCGCTGTGAACGGGTTGTTGTGCAAGCCTAAATTCGCAAGCGAGTTCAGTCCGTTAAAGATGCCGACGGGCAGGGATGTGAACTCGTTACTGTTTATGTACAAACTCACCACTGAGGTCAGGCCGGTAAACGCGCCGACGGGCAGTGTGTCGAGGTCGTTGTTGAACAAATTCAACGTCACAAGCGCGGACAAGTCGGCAAAAATATTGGCAGGCAGTGTCGTGAGGCTGTTTTGGATAAAATTCAAAGTTGTCAGCCCCGTCAAGCCGGCAAAATCGCCGCGTTGCAGCGCAGTGATGCCAGCACCTGGAACTTTAGTAGGCCTGCTAAAGTCAAGGGTCGTAATCGTCGCCAGGTCGGTGATACTCGTGCATTCGCTGGCGGCAACGGACCGTGCGACAATCTCATTTCGCACCGCCGGTGTGCGGCCGCAGACATTGGTGCCGGTACTGGCGGTAATATCTATGGTGTTGGTCATCAGGGCACTGGTGCCGGTGTGGCCGGCGGCGGCGAGGGTGACGGACAGGGTGCCGGCGTCGGTGATGTCCTCGCCGCTGTACGCCAGCGTCAACGTGGCGACGGTGTCGCTGTCACGGGTGAAATCGCTCACGCTCACAGTCCCGGCGACGTCATCTGTCACGGTGAAGTGGCTTTGCGTCAGTGTGCCTGTGGCGGCGTATTCGGTGTTCTCCAGCATGACGATGACGGTCGGCGCCGTGGCGGCGAACAGGTTGGCTTCGGTTAGCGTGCCGGTCAGAATGGCGGCGGGCGCCGGCGCCGCCGCACGGGTGGCGGTGACCGTGTAGGTCAGCGTGGTGGTGGTGTCTTCGGCGGTGACGATAATGTCAATGTCCAGCGGCGTGTCGATCTCCAGGACAATATCGGCGCTGTCGCTGCCGCTGGTGACGCTGGCGCCGTTGACGGTAATCGTGGCTCCGGAGTCGGTGGCGGTCGGCGTCACGGTGACCGTGCCGACGCTGTTGGCGAGCGCGACGGTATAGGCCGTGGTGGTGGAGTCAAACGCCGGGTTCAGGACGCCGTCGGACACGCTCAGGCCGCTCAACGTGGCGTCGGTCGAGGCGTCGTCATCCTCGACCGCGACACTGGCGCTGTCGGCGGTGGTGTCCACCGTGTAGTCAATGCCGGCGGTCACGGTCGCGGTGATGCTGCCGTTCTCCTCGTCAGTGCCGTCGTCGGTGGTGGGCACCGTCAGGGTGGCGGTGGTGGTGGTGGCGGCGATGGTGACCGACGTCGGCGCGACGCCGGCAATGAAGTCGCCCGCCTGCGTCACCGTCACCAGGACGGTCAGGTCGCTCGCCGGAGCCGTATCCGCCGTCAGCGTGAAGGTGGCCGCCGTGCCCTCGGTCACCGAGGAAGTCCCGGCGGCGATGGAGATGGCGGGCAGCGCCGTACGGGTGGCGGTGACCGTGTAGGTCAGCGTGGTGGTGGTGTCTTCGGCGGTGACGATAATGTCAATGTCCAGCGGCGTGTCGATCTCCAGGACAATATCGGCGCTGTCGCTGCCGCTGGTGACGCTGGCGCCGTTGACGGTAATCGTGGCTCTGGAGTCGGTGGCGGTCGGCGTCACGGTGACCGTGCCGACGCTGTCGTCGACCGCGACGGTATAAGCCGTGGTGGTGGAGTCAAACGCCGGGTTCAGGACGCCGTCGGACACGCTCAGGCCGCTCAACGTGGCGTCGGTCGAGGCGTCGTCATCCTCGACCGCGACACTGGCGCTGTCGGCGGTGCCGTCCACCGTGTAGTCAATGCCGGCGGTCACGGTCGCGGTGATGCTGCCGTTCTCCTCGTCAGTGCCGTCGTCGGTGGTGGGCACCGTCAGGGTGGCGGTGGTGGTGGTGGCGGCGATGGTGACCGACGTCGGCGCGACGCCGGCAATGAAGTCGCCCGCCTGCGTCACCGTCACCAGGACGGTCAGGTCGCTCGTCGGAGCCGTGTCCGCCGTCAGCGTGAAGGTGGCCGCCGTGCCCTCGGTCACCGAGGAAGTCCCGGCGGCGATGGAGATGGCGGGCAGCGCCGCACGGGTGGCGGTGACCGTGTAGGTCAGCGTGGTGGTGGTGTCTTCGGCGGTGACGATAATGTCAATGTCCAGCGGCGTGTCGATCTCCAGGACAATATCGGCGCTGTCGCTGCCGCTGGTGACGCTGGCGCCGTTGACGGTAATCGTGGCTCCGGAGTCGGTGGCGGTCGGCGTCACGGTGACCGTGCCGACGCTGTTGGCGAGTGCGACGGTATAGGCCGTGGTGGTGGAGTCAAACGCCGGGTCCAGGGTGCCGTCGGACACGCTCAGGCCGCTCAACGTGGCGTCGGTCGAGGCGTCGTCATCCTCGACCGCGACACTGGCGCTGTCGGCGGTGGTGTCCACCGTGTAGTCGGTGCCGGCGGTCACGGTCGCGGTGATGCTGCCGTTCTCCTCGTCAGTGCCGTCGTCGGTGGTGGGCACCGTCAGGGTGGCGGTGGTGGTGGTGGCGGCGATGGTGACCGACGTCGGCGCGACGCCGGCAATGAAGTCGCCCACCTGCGTCACCGTCACCAGGACGGTCAGGTCGCTCGCCGGAGCCGGGTCCGCCGTCAGCGTGAAGGTGGCCGCCGTGCCCTCGGTCACCGAGGAAGTCCCGGCGGCGATGGAGATGGCGGGCAGCGCCGCACGGGTGGCGGTGACCGTGTAGGTCAGCGTGGTGGTGGTGTCTTCGGCGGTGACGATAATGTCAATGTCCAGCGGCGTGTCGATCTCCAGGACAATATCGGCGCTTTCGCTGCCGCTGGTGACGCTGGCGCCGTTGACGGTAATCGTGGCTCCGGAGTCGGTGGCGGTCGGCGTCACGGTGACCGTGCCGACGCTGTTGGCGAGCGCGACGGTATAAGCCGTGGTGGTGGAGTCAAACGCCGGGTCCAGGATGCCGTCGGACACGCTCAGGCCGCTCAACGTGGCGTCGGTCGAGGCGTCGTCATCCTCGACCGCGACACTGGCGCTGTCGGCGGTGGTGTCCACCGTGTAGTCAATGCCGGCGGTCACGGTCGCGGTGATGCTGCCGTTCTCCTCGTCAGTGCCGTCGTCGGTGGTGGGCACCGTCAGGGTGGCGGTGGTGGTGGTGGCGGCGATGGTGACCGACGTCGGCGCGACGCCGGCAATGAAGTCGCCCGCCTGCGTCACCGTCACCAGGACGGTCAGGTCGCTCGCCGGAGCCGTGTCCGCCGTCAGCGTGAAGGTGGCCGCCGTGCCCTCGGTCACCGAGGAAGTCCCGGCGGCGATGGAGATGGCGGGCAGCGCCGTACGGGTGGCGGTGACCGTGTAGGTCAGCGTGGTGGTGGTGTCTTCGGCGGTGACGATAATGTCAATGTCCAGCGGCGTGTCGATCTCCAGTCAATGTCCAGCGGCGTGTCGATCTCCAGGACAATATCGGCGCTTTCGCTGCCGCTGGTGACGCTGGCGCCGTTGACGGTAATCGTGGCTCTGGAGTCGGTGGCGGTCGGCGTCACGGTGACCGTGCCGACGCTGTCGTCGACCGCGACGGTATAAGCCGTGGTGGTGGAGTCAAACGCCGGGTTCAGGACGCCGTCGGACACGCTCAGGCCGCTCAACGTGGCGTCGGTCGAGGCGTCGTCATCCTCGACCGCGACACTGGCGCTGTCGGCGGTGGTGTCCACCGTGTAGTCGGTGCCGGCGGTCACGGTCGCGGTGATGCTGCCGTTCTCCTCGTCAGTGCCGTCGTCGGTGGTGGGCACCGTCAGGGTGGCGGTGGTGGTGGTGGCGGCGATGGTGACCGACGTCGGCGCGACGCCGGCAATGAAGTCGCCCGCCTGCGTCACCGTCACCAGGACGGTCAGGTCGCTCGCCGGAGCCGTGTCCGCCGTCAGCGTGAAGGTGGCCGCCGTGCCCTCGGTCACCGAGGAAGTCCCGGCGGCGATGGAGATGGCGGGCAGCGCCGCACGGGTGGCGGTGACCGTGTAGGTCAGCGTGGTGGTGGTGTCTTCGGCGGTGACGATAATCTCAATGTCCAGCGGCGTGTCGATCTCCAGGACAATATCGGCGCTGTCGCTGCCGCTGGTGACGCTGGCGCCGTTGACGGTAATCGTGGCTCCGGAGTCGGTGGCGGTCGGCGTCACGGTGACCGTGCCGACGCTGTTGGCGAGCGCGACGGTATAAGCCGTGGTGGTGGAGTCAAACGCCGGGTCCAGGATGCCGTCGGACACGCTCAGGCCGCTCAACGTGGCGTCGGTCGAGGCGTCGTCATCCTCGACCGCGACACTGGCGCTGTCGGCGGTGGTGTCCACCGTGTAGTCGGTGCCGGCGGTCACGGTCGCGGTGATGCTGCCGTTCTCCTCGTCAGTGCCGTCGTCGGTGGTGGGCACCGTCAGGGTGGCGGTGGTGGTGGTGGCGGCGATGGTGACCGACGTCGGCGCGACGCCGGCAATGAAGTCGCCCACCTGCGTCACCGTCACCAGGACGGTCAGGTCGCTCGCCGGAGCCGGGTCCGCCGTCAGCGTGAAGGTGGCCGCCGTGCCCTCGGTCACCGAGGAAGTCCCGGCGGCGATGGAGATGGCGGGCAGCGCCGCACGGGTGGCGGTGACCGTGTAGGTCAGCGTGGTGGTGGTGTCTTCGGCGGTGACGATAATGTCAATGTCCAGCGGCGTGTCGATCTCCAGGACAATATCGGCGCTGTCGCTGCCGCTGGTGACGCTGGCGCCGTTGACGGTAATCGTGGCTCCGGAGTCGGTAGCGGTCGGCGTCACGGTGACCGTGCCGACGCTGTTGGCGAGCGCGACGGTATAAGCCGTGGTGGTGGAGTCAAACGCCGGGTCCAGGATGCCGTCGGACACGCTCAGGCCGCTCAACGTGGCGTCGGTCGAGGCGTCGTCATCCTCGACCGCGACACTGGCGCTGTCGGCGGTGGTGTCCACCGTGTAGTCGGTGCCGGCGGTCACGGTCGCGGTGATGCTGCCGTTCTCCTCGTCAGTGCCGTCGTCGGTGGTGGGCACCGTCAGGGTGGCGGTGGTGGTGGTGGCGGCGATGGTGACCGATGTCGGCGCGACGCCGGCAATGAAGTCGCCCGCCTGCGTCACCGTCACCAGGACGGTCAGGTCGCTCGCCGGAGCCGTGTCCGCCGTCAGCGTGAAGGTGGCCGCCGTGCCCTCGGTCACCGAGGAAGTCCCGGCGGCGATGGAGATGGCGGGCAGCGCCGTACGGGTGGCGGTGACCGTGTAGGTCAGCGTGGTGGTGGTGTCTTCGGCGGTGACGATAATGTCAATGTCCAGCGGCGTGTCGATCTCCAGGACAATATCGGCGCTTTCGCTGCCGCTGGTGACGCTGGCGCCGTTGACGGTAATCGTGGCTCTGGAGTCGGTGGCGGTCGGCGTCACGGTGACCGTGCCGACGCTGTCGTCGACCGCGACGGTATAGGCCGTGGTGGTGGAGTCAAACGCCGGGTTCAGGACGCCGTCGGACACGCTCAGGCCGCTCAACGTGGCGTCGGTCGAGGCGTCGTCATCCTCGACCGCGACACTGGCGCTGTCGGCGGTGCCGTCCACCGTGTAGTCGGTGCCGGCGGTCACGGTCGCGGTGATGCTGCCGTTCGGCTCGTCAGTGCCGTCGTCGGTGGTGGGCACCGTCAGGGTGGCGGTGGTGGTGGTGGCGGCGATGGTGACCGACGTCGGCGCGACGCCGGCAATGAAGTCGCCCGCCTGCGTCACCGTCACCAGGACGGTCAGGTCGCTCGTCGGAGCCGTGTCCGCCGTCAGCGTGAAGGTGGCCGCCGTGCCCTCGGTCACCGAGGAAGTCCCGGCGGCGATGGAGATGGCGGGCAGCGCCGCACGGGTGGCGGTGACCGTGTAGGTCAGCGTGGTGGTGGTGTCTTCGGCGGTGACGATAATCTCAATGTCCAGCGGCGTGTCGATCTCCAGGACAATATCGGCGCTGTCGCTGCCGCTGGTGACGCTGGCGCCGTTGACGGTAATCGTGGCTCCGGAGTCGGTGGCGGTCGGCGTCACGGTGACCGTGGCGACGCTGTTGGCGAGTGCGACGGTATAGGCCGTGGTGGTGGAGTCAAACGCCGGGTCCAGGATGCCGTCGGACACGCTCAGGCCGCTCAACGTGGCGTCGGTCGAGGCGTCGTCATCCTCGACCGCGACACTGGCGCTGTCGGCGGTGCCGTCCACCGTGTAGTCGGTGCCGGCGGTCACGGTCGCGGTGATGCTGCCGTTCTCCTCGTCAGTGCCGTCGTCGGTGGTGGGCACCGTCAGGGTGGCGGTGGTGGTGGTGGCGGCGATGGTGACCGACGTCGGCGCGACGCCGGCAATGAAGTCGCCCACCTGCGTCACCGTCACCAGGACGGTCAGGTCGCTCGCCGGAGCCGTGTCCGCCGTCAGCGTGAAGGTGGCCGCCGTGCCCTCGGTCACCGAGGAAGTCCCGGCGGCGATGGAGATGGCGGGCAGCGCCGCACGGGTGGCGGTGACCGTGTAGGTCAGCGTGGTGGTGGTGTCTTCGGCGGTGACGATAATCTCAATGTCCAGCGGCGTGTCGATCTCCAGGACAATATCGGCGCTTTCGCTGCCGCTGGTGACGCTGGCGCCGTTGACGGTAATCGTAGCTCTGGAGTCGGTGGCGGTCGGCGTCACGGTGACCGTGCCGACGCTGTCGTCGACCGCGACGGTATAGGCCGTGGTGGTGGAGTCAAACGCCGGGTTCAGGATGCCGTCGGACACGCTCAGGCCGCTCAACGTGGCGTCGGTCGAGACGTCGTCATCCTCGACCGCGACACTGGCGCTGTCGGCGGTGGTGTCCACCGTGTAGTCGATGCCGGCGGTCACGGTCGCGGTGATGCTGCCGTTCGGCTCGTCAGTGCCGTCGTCGGTGGTGGGCACCGTCAGGGTGGCGGTGGTGGTGGTGGCGGCGATGGTGACCGACGTCGGCGCGACGCCGGCAATGAAGTCGCCCACCTGCGTCACCGTCACCAGGACGGTCAGGTCGCTCGCCGGAGCCGTGTCCGCCGTCAGCGTGAAGGTGGCCGCCGTGCCCTCGGTCACCGAGGAAGTCCCGGCGGCGATGGAGATGGCGGGCAGCGCCGTACGGGTGGCGGTGACCGTGTAGGTCAGCGTGGTGGTGGTGTCTTCGGCGGTGACGATAATGTCAATGTCCAGCGGCGTGTCGATCTCCAGGACAATATCGGCGCTGTCGCTGCCGCTGGTGACGCTGGCGCCGTTGACGGTAATCGTGGCTCTGGAGTCGGTGGCGGTCGGCGTCACGGTGACCGTGCCGACGCTGTCGTCGACCGCGACGGTATAAGCCGTGGTGGTGGAGTCAAACGCCGGGTTCAGGACGCCGTCGGACACGCTCAGGCCGCTCAACGTGGCGTCGGTCGAGGCGTCGTCATCCTCGACCGCGACACTGGCGCTGTCGGCGGTGGTGTCCACCGTGTAGTCGGTGCCGGCGGTCACGGTCGCGGTGATGCTGCCGTTCTCCTCGTCAGTGCCGTCGTCGGTGGTGGGCACCGTCAGGGTGGCGGTGGTGGTGGTGGCGGCGATGGTGACCGACGTCGGCGCGACGCCGGCAATGAAGTCGCCCGCCTGCGTCACCGTCACCAGGACGGTCAGGTCGCTCGCCGGAGCCGTGTCCGCCGTCAGCGTGAAGGTGGCCGCCGTGCCCTCGGTCACCGAGGAAGTCCCGGCGGCGATGGAGATGGCGGGCAGCGCCGCACGGGTGGCGGTGACCGTGTAGGTCAGCGTGGTGGTGGTGTCTTCGGCGGTGACGATAATCTCAATGTCCAGCGGCGTGTCGATCTCCAGGACAATATCGGCGCTGTCGCTGCCGCTGGTGACGCTGGCGCCGTTGACGGTAATCGTGGCTCCGGAGTCGGTGGCGGTCGGCGTCACGGTGACCGTGCCGACGCTGTTGGCGAGCGCGACGGTATAAGCCGTGGTGGTGGAGTCAAACGCCGGGTCCAGGATGCCGTCGGACACGCTCAGGCCGCTCAACGTGGCGTCGGTCGAGGCGTCGTCATCCTCGACCGCGACACTGGCGCTGTCGGCGGTGGTGTCCACCGTGTAGTCGGTGCCGGCGGTCACGGTCGCGGTGATGCTGCCGTTCTCCTCGTCAGTGCCGTCGTCGGTGGTGGGCACCGTCAGGGTGGCGGTGGTGGTGGTGGCGGCGATGGTGACCGACGTCGGCGCGACGCCGGCAATGAAGTCGCCCACCTGCGTCACCGTCACCAGGACGGTCAGGTCGCTCGCCGGAGCCGTGTCCGCCGTCAGCGTGAAGGTGGCCGCCGTGCCCTCGGTCACCGAGGAAGTCCCGGCGGCGATGGAGATGGCGGGCAGCGCCGCACGGGTGGCGGTGACCGTGTAGGTCAGCGTGGTGGTGGTGTCTTCGGCGGTGACGATAATGTCAATGTCCAGCGGCGTGTCGATCTCCAGGACAATATCGGCGCTGTCGCTGCCGCTGGTGACGCTGGCGCCGTTGACGGTAATCGTGGCTCCGGAGTCGGTAGCGGTCGGCGTCACGGTGACCGTGCCGACGCTGTTGGCGAGCGCGACGGTATAAGCCGTGGTGGTGGAGTCAAACGCCGGGTCCAGGATGCCGTCGGACACGCTCAGGCCGCTCAACGTGGCGTCGGTCGAGGCGTCGTCATCCTCGACCGCGACACTGGCGCTGTCGGCGGTGGTGTCCACCGTGTAGTCGGTGCCGGCGGTCACGGTCGCGGTGATGCTGCCGTTCTCCTCGTCAGTGCCGTCGTCGGTGGTGGGCACCGTCAGGGTGGCGGTGGTGGTGGTGGCGGCGATGGTGACCGATGTCGGCGCGACGCCGGCAATGAAGTCGCCCACCTGCGTCACCGTCACCAGGACGGTCAGGTCGCTCGCCGGAGCCGTGTCCGCCGTCAGCGTGAAGGTGGCCGCCGTGCCCTCGGTCACCGAGGAAGTCCCGGCGGCGATGGAGATGGCGGGCAGCGCCGTACGGGTGGCGGTGACCGTGTAGGTCAGCGTGGTGGTGGTGTCTTCGGCGGTGACGATAATGTCAATGTCCAGCGGCGTGTCGATCTCCAGGACAATATCGGCGCTTTCGCTGCCGCTGGTGACGCTGGCGCCGTTGACGGTAATCGTAGCTCTGGAGTCGGTGGCGGTCGGCGTCACGGTGACCGTGCCGACGCTGTCGTCGACCGCGACGGTATAGGCCGTGGTGGTGGAGTCAAACGCCGGGTTCAGGATGCCGTCGGACACGCTCAGGCCGCTCAACGTGGCGTCGGTCGAGACGTCGTCATCCTCGACCGCGACACTGGCGCTGTCGGCGGTGGTGTCCACCGTGTAGTCGGTGCCGGCGGTCACGGTCGCGGTGATGCTGCCGTTCGGCTCGTCAGTGCCGTCGTCGGTGGTGGGCACCGTCAGGGTGGCGGTGGTGGTGGTGGCGGCGATGGTGACCGACGTCGGCGCGACGCCGGCAATGAAGTCGCCCGCCTGCGTCACCGTCACCAGGACGGTCAGGTCGCTCGTCGGAGCCGTGTCCGCCGTCAGCGTGAAGGTGGCCGCCGTGCCCTCGGTCACCGAGGAAGTCCCGGCGGCGATGGAGATGGCGGGCAGCGCCGCACGGGTGGCGGTGACCGTGTAGGTCAGCGTGGTGGTGGTGTCTGCGGCGGTGACGATAATGTCAATGTCCAGCGGCGTGTCGATCTCCAGGACAATATCGGCGCTTTCGCTGCCGCTGGTGACGCTGGCGCCGTTGACGGTAATCGTGGCTCCGGAGTCGGTGGCGGTCGGCGTCACGGTGACCGTGGCGACGCTGTTGGCGAGTGCGACGGTATAGGCCGTGGTGGTGGAGTCAAACGCCGGGTCCAGGATGCCGTCGGACACGCTCAGGCCGCTCAACGTGGCGTCGGTCGAGGCGTCGTCATCCTCGACCGCGACACTGGCGCTGTCGGCGGTGGTGTCCACCGTGTAGTCGGTGCCGGCGGTCACGGTCGCGGTGATGCTGCCGTTCTCCTCGTCAGTGCCGTCGTCGGTGGTGGGCACCGTCAGGGTGGCGGTGGTGGTGGTGGCGGCGATGGTGACCGACGTCGGCGCGACGCCGGCAATGAAGTCGCCCACCTGCGTCACCGTCACCAGGACGGTCAGGTCGCTCGCCGGAGCCGTGTCCGCCGTCAGCGTGAAGGTGGCCGCCGTGCCCTCGGTCACCGAGGAAGTCCCGGCGGCGATGGAGATGGCGGGCAGCGCCGCACGGGTGGCGGTGACCGTGTAGGTCAGCGTGGTGGTGGTGTCTTCGGCGGTGACGATAATGTCAATGTCCAGCGGCGTGTCGATCTCCAGGACAATATCGGCGCTGTCGCTGCCGCTGGTGACGCTGGCGCCGTTGACGGTAATCGTGGCTCTGGAGTCGGTGGCGGTCGGCGTCACGGTGACCGTGCCGACGCTGTTGGCGAGCGCGACGGTATAGGCCGTGGTGGTGGAGTCAAACGCCGGGTCCAGGGTGCCGTCGGACACGCTCAGGCCGCTCAACGTGGCGTCGGTCGAGGCGTCGTCATCCTCGACCGCGACACTGGCGCTGTCGGCGGTGCCGTCCACCGTGTAGTCGGTGCCGGCGGTCACGGTCGCGGTGATGCTGCCGTTCGGCTCGTCAGTGCCGTCGTCGGTGGTGGGCACCGTCAGGGTGGCGGTGGTGGTGGTGGCGGCGATGGTGACCGACGTCGGCGCGACGCCGGCAATGAAGTCGCCCACCTGCGTCACCGTCACCAGGACGGTCAGGTCGCTCGCCGGAGCCGTGTCCGCCGTCAGCGTGAAGGTGGCCGCCGTGCCCTCGGTCACCGAGGAAGTCCCGGCGGCGATGGAGATGGCGGGCAGCGCCGTACGGGTGGCGGTGACCGTGTAGGTCAGCGTGGTGGTGGTGTCTTCGGCGGTGACGATAATGTCAATGTCCAGCGGCGTGTCGATCTCCAGGACAATATCGGCGCTTTCGCTGCCGCTGGTGACGCTGGCGCCGTTGACGGTAATCGTGGCTCTGGAGTCGGTGGCGGTCGGCGTCACGGTGACCGTGCCGACGCTGTCGTCGACCGCGACGGTATAGGCCGTGGTGGTGGAGTCAAACGCCGGGTTCAGGACGCCGTCGGACACGCTCAGGCCGCTCAACGTGGCGTCGGTCGAGGCGTCGTCATCCTCGACCGCGACACTGGCGCTGTCGGCGGTGGTGTCCACCGTGTAGTCGGTGCCGGCGGTCACGGTCGCGGTGATGCTGCCGTTCTCCTCGTCAGTGCCGTCGTCGGTGGTGGGCACCGTCAGGGTGGCGGTGGTGGTGGTGGCGGCGATGGTGACCGACGTCGGCGCGACGCCGGCAATGAAGTCGCCCGCCTGCGTCACCGTCACCAGGACGGTCAGGTCGCTCGCCGGAGCCGTGTCCGCCGTCAGCGTGAAGGTGGCCGCCGTGCCCTCGGTCACCGAGGAAGTCCCGGCGGCGATGGAGATGGCGGGCAGCGCCGCACGGGTGGCGGTGACCGTGTAGGTCAGCGTGGTGGTGGTGTCTTCGGCGGTGACGATAATGTCAATGTCCAGCGGCGTGTCGATCTCCAGGACAATATCGGCGCTGTCGCTGCCGCTGGTGACGCTGGCGCCGTTGACGGTAATCGTGGCTCCGGAGTCGGTGGCGGTCGGCGTCACGGTGACCGTGCCGACGCTGTTGGCGAGCGCGACGGTATAGGCCGTGGTGGTGGAGTCAAACGCCGGGTCCAGGGTGCCGTCGGACACGCTCAGGCCGCTCAACGTGGCGTCGGTCGAGGCGTCGTCATCCTCGACCGCGACACTGGCGCTGTCGGCGGTGCCGTCCACCGTGTAGTCGGTGCCGGCGGTCACGGTCGCGGTGATGCTGCCGTTCTCCTCGTCAGTGCCGTCGTCGGTGGTGGGCACCGTCAGGGTGGCGGTGGTGGTGGTGGCGGCGATGGTGACCGACGTCGGCGCGACGCCGGCAATGAAGTCGCCCACCTGCGTCACCGTCACCAGGACGGTCAGGTCGCTCGCCGGAGCCGTGTCCGCCGTCAGCGTGAAGGTGGCCGCCGTGCCCTCGGTCACCGAGGAAGTCCCGGCGGCGATGGAGATGGCGGGCAGCGCCGTACGGGTGGCGGTGACCGTGTAGGTCAGCGTGGTGGTGGTGTCTTCGGCGGTGACGATAATGTCAATGTCCAGCGGCGTGTCGATCTCCAGGACAATATCGGCGCTGTCGCTGCCGCTGGTGACGCTGGCGCCGTTGACGGTAATCGTGGCTCCGGAGTCGGTGGCGGTCGGCGTCACGGTGACCGTGCCGACGCTGTTGGCGAGCGCGACGGTATAAGCCGTGGTGGTGGAGTCAAACGCCGGGTCCAGGATGCCGTCGGACACGCTCAGGCCGCTCAACGTGGCGTCGGTCGAGGCGTCGTCATCCTCGACCGCGACACTGGCGCTGTCGGCGGTGGTGTCCACCGTGTAGTCGGTGCCGGCGGTCACGGTCGCGGTGATGCTGCCGTTCTCCTCGTCAGTGCCGTCGTCGGTGGTGGGCACCGTCAGGGTGGCGGTGGTGGTGGTGGCGGCGATGGTGACCGACGTCGGCGCGACGCCGGCAATGAAGTCGCCCGCCTGCGTCACCGTCACCAGGACGGTCAGGTCGCTCGCCGGAGCCGTGTCCGCCGTCAGCGTGAAGGTGGCCGCCGTGCCCTCGGTCACCGAGGAAGTCCCGGCGGCGATGGAGATGGCGGGCAGCGCCGTACGGGTGGCGGTGACCGTGTAGGTCAGCGTGGTGGTGGTGTCTTCGGCGGTGACGATAATGTCAATGTCCAGCGGCGTGTCGATCTCCAGGACAATATCGGCGCTGTCGCTGCCGCTGGTGACGCTGGCGCCGTTGACGGTAATCGTGGCTCTGGAGTCGGTGGCGGTCGGCGTCACGGTGACCGTGCCGACGCTGTCGTCGACCGCGACGGTATAAGCCGTGGTGGTGGAGTCAAACGCCGGGTTCAGGACGCCGTCGGACACGCTCAGGCCGCTCAACGTGGCGTCGGTCGAGGCGTCGTCATCCTCGACCGCGACACTGGCGCTGTCGGCGGTGGTGTCCACCGTGTAGTCGGTGCCGGCGGTCACGGTCGCGGTGATGCTGCCGTTCTCCTCGTCAGTGCCGTCGTCGGTGGTGGGCACCGTCAGGGTGGCGGTGGTGGTGGTGGCGGCGATGGTGACCGACGTCGGCGCGACGCCGGCAATGAAGTCGCCCGCCTGCGTCACCGTCACCAGGACGGTCAGGTCGCTCGCCGGAGCCGTGTCCGCCGTCAGCGTGAAGGTGGCCGCCGTGCCCTCGGTCACCGAGGAAGTCCCGGCGGCGATGGAGATGGCGGGCAGCGCCGCACGGGTGGCGGTGACCGTGTAGGTCAGCGTGGTGGTGGTGTCTTCGGCGGTGACGATAATGTCAATGTCCAGCGGCGTGTCGATCTCCAGGACAATATCGGCGCTGTCGCTGCCGCTGGTGACGCTGGCGCCGTTGACGGTAATCGTGGCTCCGGAGTCGGTGGCGGTCGGCGTCACGGTGACTGTGGCGACGCTGTTGGCGAGCGCGACGGTATAAGCCGTGGTGGTGGAGTCAAACGCCGGGTCCAGGATGCCGTCGGACACGCTCAGGCCGCTCAACGTGGCGTCGGTCGAGGCGTCGTCATCCTCGACCGCGACACTGGCGCTGTCGGCGGTGGTGTCCACCGTGTAGTCGGTGCCGGCGGTCACGGTCGCGGTGATGCTGCCGTTCTCCTCGTCAGTGCCGTCGTCGGTGGTGGGCACCGTCAGGGTGGCGGTGGTGGTGGTGGCGGCGATGGTGACCGACGTCGGCGCGACGCCGGCAATGAAGTCGCCCACCTGCGTCACCGTCACCAGGACGGTCAGGTCGCTCGCCGGAGCCGTGTCCGCCGTCAGCGTGAAGGTGGCCGCCGTGCCCTCGGTCACCGAGGAAGTCCCGGCGGCGATGGAGATGGCGGGCAGCGCCGCACGGGTGGCGGTGACCGTGTAGGTCAGCGTGGTGGTGGTGTCTTCGGCGGTGACGATAATGTCAATGTCCAGCGGCGTGTCGATCTCCAGGACAATATCGGCGCTGTCGCTGCCGCTGGTGACGCTGGCGCCGTTGACGGTAATCGTGGCTCCGGAGTCGGTGGCGGTCGGCGTCACGGTGACCGTGCCGACGCTGTTGGCGAGCGCGACGGTATAAGCCGTGGTGGTGGAGTCAAACGCCGGGTCCAGGACGCCGTCGGACACGCTCAGGCCGCTCAACGTGGCGTCGGTCGAGGCGTCGTCATCCTCGACCGCGACACTGGCGCTGTCGGCGGTGGTGTCCACCGTGTAGTCGGTGCCGGCGGTCACGGTCGCGGTGATGCTGCCGTTCTCCTCGTCAGTGCCGTCGTCGGTGGTGGGCACCGTCAGGGTGGCGGTGGTGGTGGTGGCGGCGATGGTGACCGACGTCGGCGCGACGCCGGCAATGAAGTCGCCCGCCTGCGTCACCGTCACCAGGACGGTCAGGTCGCTCGCCGGAGCCGTGTCCGCCGTCAGCGTGAAGGTGGCCGCCGTGCCCTCGGTCACCGAGGAAGTCCCGGCGGCGATGGAGATGGCGGGCAGCGCCGTACGGGTGGCGGTGACCGTGTAGGTCAGCGTGGTGGTGGTGTCTTCGGCGGTGACGATAATGTCAATGTCCAGCGGCGTGTCGATCTCCAGGACAATATCGGCGCTTTCGCTGCCGCTGGTGACGCTGGCGCCGTTGACGGTAATCGTGGCTCTGGAGTCGGTGGCGGTCGGCGTCACGGTGACCGTGCCGACGCTGTCGTCGACCGCGACGGTATAGGCCGTGGTGGTGGAGTCAAACGCCGGGTTCAGGACGCCGTCGGACACGCTCAGGCCGCTCAACGTGGC
>CBDBJR010000001.1:0-636253 GCA_965206445.1 Candidatus Poriferihabitaceae bacterium | reverse complement strand
GATGCCACCGCCGTGTAGTCCACGCCCGCGCTCGCCGTGACGTCCGCCGTGCTCAGGCTGACAACCGTCTCCTCGGTTCGAGTGCCGCCGCCGGTAAGGGTGGCGGTAACGGTGATCGCGGCGTCGCCGACATCTTCACGAACGCTGTTCGGGCTCAACGTCAGGGTAATGCCGTCCGGCGCGAGGTCGTCATCGGTGACGGTCACGGTGACACTGTTGATGGTTATGCTTCCCCCGTTATAGTTGGTGTCCGTGCTCGCCACGGTATGGCTCACGGTCGCCGTACGGGCGTCACCGATGTTATCAATGTCGTCGTTCACGCCGGTCACGGTGACGGTTTGCGCCGCGTCCCAGTTAGACGTGGTGAAGGTCAGCGCCGCCGAGGCCCTGGCTGCCATGCGGTCGTCGCTCGTCGGGGTAATCGTCACATCGGCGGTCGGCCGGCTTCCGAGCACCACTGTGTAGGTGGCCATGCCGCCATCTTCCGGCACCGTGAGGGACGCCTCGGAGACGACGACGTGGGCATCGTCATCGTCGGTGATGGTCAGGTGGGCAGGGGTGACGATGAGGCCGACTACTGTGGTCGTGCCCATTACACTTAAGGTCTCACTCGCTCCCTCGTCAATCACGTCATCCATGACGGGAATGGTCAGCGTCATATCAGCGCTGGCGTTGGTGGCCGGAATGGTCAGGTTTACCGATGCCACCGCTGTGTAGTCCACGCCCGCGGTCGCCGTGCCGTCCGCCGTGCCCAGGCTGACAACCGTATCCTCGCTCCGGGCGCCACCCGTAAGGGTGGCGGTGACGGTGACCGCGGCGTCGCCGACATCTTCAGCGACGCTGGACGGGTTCAGTGCCAGTGTAATGCCGCCGGTCGGCTCGTCGTCGGTGATGGTCAGGAGCGCATCGGTGACGGTGAGGCCCACCGTGGTCGTGCCCATGACGCGCAAGGTCTCATCCGCCTCGGTAATCACGTCATTCGTGACGGGAATGGTCAGCGTCATCTCAGCGCTGGCGCTAGCGGCCGGGATGGTCAGGTTTACCGATGCCACCGCCGTGTAGTCCGCGCCCGCGGTCGCCGTGCCGTCCGCCGTGCTCAGGCTGACAACCGTCTCCTCGCTCCGGGTGGTGGTGCCATCAAGGGTAGCGGTGACGGTAATCGAGGCGTTGCCGACATCTTCAGCGACGCTGGACGGGTTCAGCGCCAGGGTAATCTCGGTCGGCGCGTTGTCATCGTCGGTGATGGTCAGGTCGGCAGGGGTGACGGTGAGGCCGACTGTGGTCATGCCCATTACACTCAAGGTCTCACTCGTTCCCTCATCAATCACGTCATCCATAACAGGAATGGTCAGCGTCATCTCAGCGCTGGCGCTGGCGGCCGGGATGGTCAGGTTTACCGATGTTACCGTTGTGTAGTCCGCGCCCGCGGTCGCCGTGCCGTCCGCCGTGCTCAGGCTGACAACCGTCTCCTCGCTCCGGGTGGTGGTGCCCTCAAGGGTGGCGGTGACGATGATCGCGGCGTCGCCGACATCTTCAGCGACGCTGGACGGGTTCAGCGTCAGGGCAATGCCGGTCGGCGCGTTGTCATCGTCGGTGATGGTCAGGTCGGCAGGGGTGACGGTGAGGCCGACTGTGGTCGTGCCCATTACACTCAAGGTCTCACTCGTTCCCTCATCAATCACGTCATCCATGACGGGAATGGTCAGCGTCATCTCAGCGCTGGCGCTGGCGGCCGGGATGGTCAGGTTTACCGATGCCACCGCCGTGTAGTCCGCGCCTGCGGTCGCTGTGTTGTCCGCCGTGCTCAGGCTGACAACCGTATCCTCGCTCCGGGTGGTGGTGCCCTCAAGGGTGGCGGTGACGGTGATCGCGGCGTCGCCGACATCTTCAGCGACGCTGTTCGGGTTCAGCGCCAGGGTAATGCCGGTCGGCACGTTGTCATTGTCGGTGATGGTCAGGTTGGCCGCGGTGATGGTGGTGATGCTGATCACCGTGGTCGTGCCCATTACACTCAAGGCCTCATCCGCCTCGTCAATCACGTCATCTATGACGGGAATGGTCAGCGTCATCTGAGCGCTGGCGCTGGTGGCCGGGATGGTCAGGTTTACCGATGCCACCGCCGTGTAGTCCGCGCCCGCGGTTGCCGTGCCGTTCGCCGTGCTCAGGCTGACAACCGTCTCCTCGCTCCGGGTAGTGCCCATAAGGGTGGCGGTGACGGTGATCGAGGCGTTGCCGACATCTTCAGCGACGCTGTTCGGGCTCAGTGTCAGGGTAATCTCGGTCGGCGCGTTGTCATTGTCGGTGATGGTCAGGGTTTGCGGAGTGACGTCGAGGCCGACCACCGTGGTCGTGCCCATTACACTCAAGGTCTCATCCGCCTCGTCAATCACGTCATTCGTGACGGGAATGGTCAGCGTCATCTCAGCGCTGGCGCTGGCGGCCGGGATGGTCAGGTTTACCAGTGCCGGTGCCGTGTAGTCCGCGTCCGCGGTTGCCGTGCCGTCCGCCGTCCTCAGGCTGACAACCGTCTCCTCGGTCCGGGTAGTGCCCATAAGGGTGGCGGTGACGGTGATCGAGGCGTTGCCGACATCTTCAGCGACGCTGTTCGGGCTCAGTGTCAGGGTAATCTCGGTCGGCGCGTTGTCATTGTCGGTGATGGTCAGGTCGGCAGGGGTGACGGTGAGGCCGACTGTGGTCGTGCCCATTACACTCAAGGTCTCACTCGTTCCCTCGTCAATCACGTCATCCATAACAGGAATGGTCAGCGTCATCTCAGCGCTGGCGCTGGCGGCCGGGATGGTCAGGTTTACCGATGTTACCGTTGTGTAGTCCGCGCCCGCGGTCGCCGTGACGTCCGCCGTGCTCAGGCTGACAACCGTATCCTCGCTCCGGGTGGTGGTGCCATCAAGGGTAGCGGTGACGGTGATCGAGGCGTTGCCGACATCTTCAGCGACGCTGTTCGGGCTCAGTGCCAGGGTAATGACGGTCGGCGCGTTGTCATTGTCGGTGATGGTCAGGGGCGCCCCGGTGACGGTGAGGGTGCCCACCGTGGTCGTGCCCGTGACGCGCAAGGTCTCATCCACCTCGTTAATCACGTCATCCATGACGGGAATGGTCAGCGTCATCTCAGCGCTGGCGCTGGCGGCCGGGATGGTCAGGTCTATCGATGCCACCGCCGTGTAGTCCACGCCCGCGCTCGCCGTGACGTCCGCCGTGCTCAGGCTGACAACCGTCTCCTCGGTTCGAGTGCCGCCGCCGGTAAGGGTGGCGGTAACGGTGATCGCGGCGTCGTCGACATCTTCACGAACGCTGTTCGGGCTCAACGTCAGGGTAATGCCGTCCGGCGCGAGGTCGTCATCGGTGACGGTCACGGTGACACTGTTGATGGTTATGCTTCCCCCGTTATAGTTGGTGTCCGTGCTCGCCACGGTATGGCTCACGGTCGCCGTACGGGCGTCACCGATGTTATCAATGTCGTCGTTCACGCCGGTCACGGTGACGGTTTGCGCCGCGTCCCAGTTAGACGTGGTGAAGGTCAGCGCCGCCGAGGCCCTGGCTGCCATGCGGTCGTCGCTCGTCGGGGTAATCGTCACATCGGCGGTCGGCCGGCTTCCGAGCACCACTGTGTAGGTGGCCATGCCGCCATCTTCCGGCACCGTGAGGGACGCCTCGGAGACGACGACGTGGGCATCGTCATCGTCGGTGATGGTCAGGTGGGCAGGGGTGACGATGAGGCCGACTACTGTGGTCGTGCCCATTACACTTAAGGTCTCACTCGCTCCCTCGTCAATCACGTCATCCATGACGGGAATGGTCAGCGTCATATCAGCGCTGGCGTTGGTGGCCGGAATGGTCAGGTTTACCGATGCCACCGCTGTGTAGTCCACGCCCGCGGTCGCCGTGCCGTCCGCCGTGCCCAGGCTGACAACCGTATCCTCGCTCCGGGCGCCACCCGTAAGGGTGGCGGTGACGGTGACCGCGGCGTCGCCGACATCTTCAGCGACGCTGGACGGGTTCAGTGCCAGTGTAATGCCGCCGGTCGGCTCGTCGTCGGTGATGGTCAGGAGCGCATCGGTGACGGTGAGGCCCACCGTGGTCGTGCCCATGACGCGCAAGGTCTCATCCGCCTCGGTAATCACGTCATTCGTGACGGGAATGGTCAGCGTCATCTCAGCGCTGGCGCTAGCGGCCGGGATGGTCAGGTTTACCGATGCCACCGCCGTGTAGTCCGCGCCCGCGGTCGCCGTGCCGTCCGCCGTGCTCAGGCTGACAACCGTCTCCTCGCTCCGGGTGGTGGTGCCATCAAGGGTAGCGGTGACGGTAATCGAGGCGTTGCCGACATCTTCAGCGACGCTGGACGGGTTCAGCGCCAGGGTAATCTCGGTCGGCGCGTTGTCATCGTCGGTGATGGTCAGGTCGGCAGGGGTGACGGTGAGGCCGACTGTGGTCATGCCCATTACACTCAAGGTCTCACTCGTTCCCTCATCAATCACGTCATCCATAACAGGAATGGTCAGCGTCATCTCAGCGCTGGCGCTGGCGGCCGGGATGGTCAGGTTTACCGATGTTACCGTTGTGTAGTCCGCGCCCGCGGTCGCCGTGACGTCCGCCGTGCTCAGGCTGACAACCGTCTCCTCGCTCCGGGTGGTGGTGCCCTCAAGGGTGGCGGTGACGATGATCGCGGCGTCGCCGACATCTTCAGCGACGCTGGACGGGTTCAGCGTCAGGGCAATGCCGGTCGGCGCGTTGTCATCGTCGGTGATGGTCAGGTCGGCAGGGGTGACGGTGAGGCCGACTGTGGTCGTGCCCATTACACTCAAGGTCTCACTCGTTCCCTCATCAATCACGTCATCCATGACGGGAATGGTCAGCGTCATCTCAGCGCTGGCGCTGGCGGCCGGGATGGTCAGGTTTACCGATGCCACCGCCGTGTAGTCCGCGCCTGCGGTCGCTGTGTTGTCCGCCGTGCTCAGGCTGACAACCGTATCCTCGCTCCGGGTGGTGGTGCCCTCAAGGGTGGCGGTGACGGTGATCGCGGCGTCGCCGACATCTTCAGCGACGCTGTTCGGGTTCAGCGCCAGGGTAATGCCGGTCGGCACGTTGTCATTGTCGGTGATGGTCAGGTTGGCCGCGGTGATGGTGGTGATGCTGATCACCGTGGTCGTGCCCATTACACTCAAGGCCTCATCCGCCTCGTCAATCACGTCATCTATGACGGGAATGGTCAGCGTCATCTGAGCGCTGGCGCTGGTGGCCGGGATGGTCAGGTTTACCGATGCCACCGCCGTGTAGTCCGCGCCCGCGGTTGCCGTGCCGTTCGCCGTGCTCAGGCTGACAACCGTCTCCTCGCTCCGGGTAGTGCCCATAAGGGTGGCGGTGACGGTGATCGAGGCGTTGCCGACATCTTCAGCGACGCTGTTCGGGCTCAGTGTCAGGGTAATCTCGGTCGGCGCGTTGTCATTGTCGGTGATGGTCAGGGTTTGCGGAGTGACGTCGAGGCCGACCACCGTGGTCGTGCCCATTACACTCAAGGTCTCATCCGCCTCGTCAATCACGTCATTCGTGACGGGAATGGTCAGCGTCATCTCAGCGCTGGCGCTGGCGGCCGGGATGGTCAGGTTTACCAGTGCCGGTGCCGTGTAGTCCGCGTCCGCGGTTGCCGTGCCGTCCGCCGTCCTCAGGCTGACAACCGTCTCCTCGGTCCGGGTAGTGCCCATAAGGGTGGCGGTGACGGTGATCGAGGCGTTGCCGACATCTTCAGCGACGCTGTTCGGGCTCAGTGTCAGGGTAATCTCGGTCGGCGCGTTGTCATTGTCGGTGATGGTCAGGTCGGCAGGGGTGACGGTGAGGCCGACTGTGGTCGTGCCCATTACACTCAAGGTCTCACTCGTTCCCTCGTCAATCACGTCATCCATAACAGGAATGGTCAGCGTCATCTCAGCGCTGGCGCTGGCGGCCGGGATGGTCAGGTTTACCGATGTTACCGTTGTGTAGTCCGCGCCCGCGGTCGCCGTGACGTCCGCCGTGCTCAGGCTGACAACCGTATCCTCGCTCCGGGTGGTGGTGCCATCAAGGGTAGCGGTGACGGTGATCGAGGCGTTGCCGACATCTTCAGCGACGCTGTTCGGGCTCAGTGCCAGGGTAATGACGGTCGGCGCGTTGTCATTGTCGGTGATGGTCAGGGGCGCCCCGGTGACGGTGAGGGTGCCCACCGTGGTCGTGCCCGTGACGCGCAAGGTCTCATCCACCTCGTTAATCACGTCATCCATGACGGGAATGGTCAGCGTCATCTCAGCGCTGGCGCTGGCGGCCGGGATGGTCAGGTCTATCGATGCCACCGCCGTGTAGTCCACGCCCGCGCTCGCCGTGACGTCCGCCGTGCTCAGGCTGACAACCGTCTCCTCGGTTCGAGTGCCGCCGCCGGTAAGGGTGGCGGTAACGGTGATCGCGGCGTCGTCGACATCTTCACGAACGCTGTTCGGGCTCAACGTCAGGGTAATGCCGTCCGGCGCGAGGTCGTCATCGGTGACGGTCACGGTGACACTGTTGATGGTTATGCTTCCCCCGTTATAGTTGGTGTCCGTGCTCGCCACGGTATGGCTCACGGTCGCCGTACGGGCGTCACCGATGTTATCAATGTCGTCGTTCACGCCGGTCACGGTGACGGTTTGCGCCGCGTCCCAGTTAGACGTGGTGAAGGTCAGCGCCGCCGAGGCCCTGGCTGCCATGCGGTCGTCGCTCGTCGGGGTAATCGTCACATCGGCGGTCGGCCGGCTTCCGAGCACCACTGTGTAGGTGGCCATGCCGCCATCTTCCGGCACCGTGAGGGACGCCTCGGAGACGACGACGTGGGCATCGTCATCGTCGGTGATGGTCAGGTGGGCAGGGGTGACGATGAGGCCGACTACTGTGGTCGTGCCCATTACACTTAAGGTCTCACTCGCTCCCTCGTCAATCACGTCATCCATGACGGGAATGGTCAGCGTCATATCAGCGCTGGCGTTGGTGGCCGGAATGGTCAGGTTTACCGATGCCACCGCTGTGTAGTCCACGCCCGCGGTCGCCGTGCCGTCCGCCGTGCCCAGGCTGACAACCGTATCCTCGCTCCGGGCGCCACCCGTAAGGGTGGCGGTGACGGTGACCGCGGCGTCGCCGACATCTTCAGCGACGCTGGACGGGTTCAGTGCCAGTGTAATGCCGCCGGTCGGCTCGTCGTCGGTGATGGTCAGGAGCGCATCGGTGACGGTGAGGCCCACCGTGGTCGTGCCCATGACGCGCAAGGTCTCATCCGCCTCGGTAATCACGTCATTCGTGACGGGAATGGTCAGCGTCATCTCAGCGCTGGCGCTAGCGGCCGGGATGGTCAGGTTTACCGATGCCACCGCCGTGTAGTCCGCGCCCGCGGTCGCCGTGCCGTCCGCCGTGCTCAGGCTGACAACCGTCTCCTCGCTCCGGGTGGTGGTGCCATCAAGGGTAGCGGTGACGGTAATCGAGGCGTTGCCGACATCTTCAGCGACGCTGGACGGGTTCAGCGCCAGGGTAATCTCGGTCGGCGCGTTGTCATCGTCGGTGATGGTCAGGTCGGCAGGGGTGACGGTGAGGCCGACTGTGGTCATGCCCATTACACTCAAGGTCTCACTCGTTCCCTCATCAATCACGTCATCCATAACAGGAATGGTCAGCGTCATCTCAGCGCTGGCGCTGGCGGCCGGGATGGTCAGGTTTACCGATGTTACCGTTGTGTAGTCCGCGCCCGCGGTCGCCGTGCCGTCCGCCGTGCTCAGGCTGACAACCGTCTCCTCGCTCCGGGTGGTGGTGCCCTCAAGGGTGGCGGTGACGATGATCGCGGCGTCGCCGACATCTTCAGCGACGCTGGACGGGTTCAGCGTCAGGGCAATGCCGGTCGGCGCGTTGTCATCGTCGGTGATGGTCAGGTCGGCAGGGGTGACGGTGAGGCCGACTGTGGTCGTGCCCATTACACTCAAGGTCTCACTCGTTCCCTCATCAATCACGTCATCCATGACGGGAATGGTCAGCGTCATCTCAGCGCTGGCGCTGGCGGCCGGGATGGTCAGGTTTACCGATGCCACCGCCGTGTAGTCCGCGCCTGCGGTCGCTGTGTTGTCCGCCGTGCTCAGGCTGACAACCGTATCCTCGCTCCGGGTGGTGGTGCCCTCAAGGGTGGCGGTGACGGTGATCGCGGCGTCGCCGACATCTTCAGCGACGCTGTTCGGGTTCAGCGCCAGGGTAATGCCGGTCGGCACGTTGTCATTGTCGGTGATGGTCAGGTTGGCCGCGGTGATGGTGGTGATGCTGATCACCGTGGTCGTGCCCATTACACTCAAGGCCTCATCCGCCTCGTCAATCACGTCATCTATGACGGGAATGGTCAGCGTCATCTGAGCGCTGGCGCTGGTGGCCGGGATGGTCAGGTTTACCGATGCCACCGCCGTGTAGTCCGCGCCCGCGGTTGCCGTGCCGTTCGCCGTGCTCAGGCTGACAACCGTCTCCTCGCTCCGGGTAGTGCCCATAAGGGTGGCGGTGACGGTGATCGAGGCGTTGCCGACATCTTCAGCGACGCTGTTCGGGCTCAGTGTCAGGGTAATCTCGGTCGGCGCGTTGTCATTGTCGGTGATGGTCAGGGTTTGCGGAGTGACGTCGAGGCCGACCACCGTGGTCGTGCCCATTACACTCAAGGTCTCATCCGCCTCGTCAATCACGTCATTCGTGACGGGAATGGTCAGCGTCATCTCAGCGCTGGCGCTGGCGGCCGGGATGGTCAGGTTTACCAGTGCCGGTGCCGTGTAGTCCGCGTCCGCGGTTGCCGTGCCGTCCGCCGTCCTCAGGCTGACAACCGTCTCCTCGGTCCGGGTAGTGCCCATAAGGGTGGCGGTGACGGTGATCGAGGCGTTGCCGACATCTTCAGCGACGCTGTTCGGGCTCAGTGTCAGGGTAATCTCGGTCGGCGCGTTGTCATTGTCGGTGATGGTCAGGTCGGCAGGGGTGACGGTGAGGCCGACTGTGGTCGTGCCCATTACACTCAAGGTCTCACTCGTTCCCTCGTCAATCACGTCATCCATAACAGGAATGGTCAGCGTCATCTCAGCGCTGGCGCTGGCGGCCGGGATGGTCAGGTTTACCGATGTTACCGTTGTGTAGTCCGCGCCCGCGGTCGCCGTGACGTCCGCCGTGCTCAGGCTGACAACCGTATCCTCGCTCCGGGTGGTGGTGCCATCAAGGGTAGCGGTGACGGTGATCGAGGCGTTGCCGACATCTTCAGCGACGCTGTTCGGGCTCAGTGCCAGGGTAATGACGGTCGGCGCGTTGTCATTGTCGGTGATGGTCAGGGGCGCCCCGGTGACGGTGAGGGTGCCCACCGTGGTCGTGCCCGTGACGCGCAAGGTCTCATCCACCTCGTTAATCACGTCATCCATGACGGGAATGGTCAGCGTCATCTCAGCGCTGGCGCTGGCGGCCGGGATGGTCAGGTCTATCGATGCCACCGCCGTGTAGTCCACGCCCGCGCTCGCCGTGACGTCCGCCGTGCTCAGGCTGACAACCGTATCCTCGGTTCGAGTGCCGCCGCCGGTAAGGGTGGCGGTAACGGTGATCGCGGCGTCGCCGACATCTTCACGAACGCTGTTCGGGCTCAACGTCAGGGTAATGCCGTCCGGCGCGAGGTCGTCATCGGTGACGGTCACGGTGACACTGTTGATGGTTATGCTTCCCCCGTTATAGTTGGTGTCCGTGCTCGCCACGGTATGGCTCACGGTCGCCGTACGGGCGTCACCGATGTTATCAATGTCGTCGTTCACGCCGGTCACGGTGACGGTTTGCGCCGCGTCCCAGTTAGACGTGGTGAAGGTCAGCGCCGCCGAGGCCCTGGCTGCCATGCGGTCGTCGCTCGTCGGGGTAATCGTCACATCGGCGGTCGGCCGGCTTCCGAGCACCACTGTGTAGGTGGCCATGCCGCCATCTTCCGGCACCGTGAGGGACGCCTCGGAGACGACGACGTGGGCATCGTCATCGTCGGTGATGGTCAGGTGGGCAGGGGTGACGATGAGGCCGACTACTGTGGTCGTGCCCATTACACTTAAGGTCTCACTCGCTCCCTCGTCAATCACGTCATCCATGACGGGAATGGTCAGCGTCATATCAGCGCTGGCGTTGGTGGCCGGAATGGTCAGGTTTACCGATGCCACCGCTGTGTAGTCCACGCCCGCGGTCGCCGTGCCGTCCGCCGTGCCCAGGCTGACAACCGTATCCTCGCTCCGGGCGCCACCCGTAAGGGTGGCGGTGACGGTGACCGCGGCGTCGCCGACATCTTCAGCGACGCTGGACGGGTTCAGTGCCAGTGTAATGCCGCCGGTCGGCTCGTCGTCGGTGATGGTCAGGAGCGCATCGGTGACGGTGAGGCCCACCGTGGTCGTGCCCATGACGCGCAAGGTCTCATCCGCCTCGGTAATCACGTCATTCGTGACGGGAATGGTCAGCGTCATCTCAGCGCTGGCGCTAGCGGCCGGGATGGTCAGGTTTACCGATGTTACCGTCGTGTAGTCCACGCCCGCGCTCGCCGTGCCGTCCGCCGTGCTCAGGCTGACAACCGTCTCCTCGCTCCGGGTGGTGGTGCCATCAAGGGTAGCGGTGACGGTAATCGAGGCGTTGCCGACATCTTCAGCGACGCTGGACGGGTTCAGCGCCAGGGTAATCTCGGTCGGCGCGTTGTCATCGTCGGTGATGGTCAGGTCGGCAGGGGTGACGGTGAGGCCGACTGTGGTCATGCCCATTACACTCAAGGTCTCACTCGTTCCCTCATCAATCACGTCATCCATAACAGGAATGGTCAGCGTCATCTCAGCGCTGGCGCTGGCGGCCGGGATGGTCAGGTTTACCGATGTTACCGTTGTGTAGTCCGCGCCCGCGGTCGCCGTGCCGTCCGCCGTGCTCAGGCTGACAACCGTCTCCTCGCTCCGGGTGGTGGTGCCCTCAAGGGTGGCGGTGACGATGATCGCGGCGTCGCCGACATCTTCAGCGACGCTGGACGGGTTCAGCGTCAGGGCAATGCCGGTCGGCGCGTTGTCATCGTCGGTGATGGTCAGGTCGGCAGGGGTGACGGTGAGGCCGACTGTGGTCGTGCCCATTACACTCAAGGTCTCACTCGTTCCCTCATCAATCACGTCATCCATGACGGGAATGGTCAGCGTCATCTCAGCGCTGGCGCTGGCGGCCGGGATGGTCAGGTTTACCGATGCCACCGCCGTGTAGTCCGCGCCTGCGGTCGCTGTGTTGTCCGCCGTGCTCAGGCTGACAACCGTATCCTCGCTCCGGGTGGTGGTGCCCTCAAGGGTGGCGGTGACGGTGATCGCGGCGTCGCCGACATCTTCAGCGACGCTGTTCGGGTTCAGTGCCAGGGTAATGACGGTCGGCACGTTGTCATTGTCGGTGATGGTCAGGTTGGCCGCGGTGATGGTGGTGATGCTGATCACCGTGGTCGTGCCCATTACACTCAAGGCCTCATCCGCCTCGTCAATCACGTCATCTATGACGGGAATGGTCAGCGTCATCTGAGCGCTGGCGCTGGTGGCCGGGATGGTCAGGTTTACCGATGCCACCGCCGTGTAGTCCGCGCCCGCGGTTGCCGTGCCGTTCGCCGTGCTCAGGCTGACAACCGTCTCCTCGCTCCGGGTAGTGCCCATAAGGGTGGCGGTGACGGTGATCGAGGCGTTGCCGACATCTTCAGCGACGCTGTTCGGGCTCAGTGCCAGGGTAATGTCGGTCGGCGCGTTGTCATTGTCGGTGATGGTCAGGGTTTGCGGAGTGACGTCGAGGCCGACCACCGTGGTCGTGCCCATTACACTCAAGGTCTCATCCGCCTCGTCAATCACGTCATTCGTGACGGGAATGGTCAGCGTCATCTCAGCGCTGGCGCTGGCGGCCGGGATGGTCAGGTTTACCAGTGCCGGTGCCGTGTAGTCCGCGTCCGCGGTTGCCGTGCCGTCCGCCGTCCTCAGGCTGACAACCGTCTCCTCGGTCCGGGTAGTGCCCATAAGGGTGGCGGTGACGGTGATCGAGGCGTTGCCGACATCTTCAGCGACGCTGTTCGGGCTCAGTGTCAGGGTAATCTCGGTCGGCGCGTTGTCATTGTCGGTGATGGTCAGGTCGGCAGGGGTGACGGTGAGGCCGACTGTGGTCGTGCCCATTACACTCAAGGTCTCACTCGTTCCCTCGTCAATCACGTCATCCATAACAGGAATGGTCAGCGTCATCTCAGCGCTGGCGCTGGCGGCCGGGATGGTCAGGTTTACCGATGTTACCGTTGTGTAGTCCGCGCCCGCGGTCGCCGTGACGTCCGCCGTGCTCAGGCTGACAACCGTATCCTCGCTCCGGGTGGTGGTGCCATCAAGGGTAGCGGTGACGGTGATCGAGGCGTTGCCGACATCTTCAGCGACGCTGTTCGGGCTCAGTGCCAGGGTAATGACGGTCGGCGCGTTGTCATTGTCGGTGATGGTCAGGGGCGCCCCGGTGACGGTGAGGGTGCCCACCGTGGTCGTGCCCGTGACGCGCAAGGTCTCATCCACCTCGTTAATCACGTCATCCATGACGGGAATGGTCAGCGTCATCTCAGCGCTGGCGCTGGCGGCCGGGATGGTCAGGTCTATCGATGCCACCGCCGTGTAGTCCACGCCCGCGCTCGCCGTGACGTCCGCCGTGCTCAGGCTGACAACCGTATCCTCGGTTCGAGTGCCGCCGCCGGTAAGGGTGGCGGTAACGGTGATCGCGGCGTCGCCGACATCTTCACGAACGCTGTTCGGGCTCAACGTCAGGGTAATGCCGTCCGGCGCGAGGTCGTCATCGGTGACGGTCACGGTGACACTGTTGATGGTTATGCTTCCCCCGTTATAGTTGGTGTCCGTGCTCGCCACGGTATGGCTCACGGTCGCCGTACGGGCGTCACCGATGTTATCAATGTCGTCGTTCACGCCGGTCACGGTGACGGTTTGCGCCGCGTCCCAGTTAGACGTGGTGAAGGTCAGCGCCGCCGAGGCCCTGGCTGCCATGCGGTCGTCGCTCGTCGGGGTAATCGTCACATCGGCGGTCGGCCGGCTTCCGAGCACCACTGTGTAGGTGGCCATGCCGCCATCTTCCGGCACCGTGAGGGACGCCTCGGAGACGACGACGTGGGCATCGTCATCGTCGGTGATGGTCAGGTGGGCAGGGGTGACGATGAGGCCGACTACTGTGGTCGTGCCCATTACACTTAAGGTCTCACTCGCTCCCTCGTCAATCACGTCATCCATGACGGGAATGGTCAGCGTCATATCAGCGCTGGCGTTGGTGGCCGGAATGGTCAGGTTTACCGATGCCACCGCTGTGTAGTCCACGCCCGCGGTCGCCGTGCCGTCCGCCGTGCCCAGGCTGACAACCGTATCCTCGCTCCGGGCGCCACCCGTAAGGGTGGCGGTGACGGTGACCGCGGCGTTGCCGACATCTTCAGCGACGCTGGACGGGTTCAGTGCCAGGGTAATGCCGCCGGTCGGCTCGTCGTCGGTGATGGTCAGGAGCGCATCGGTGACGGTGAGGCCCACCGTGGTCGTGCCCATGACGCGCAAGGTCTCATCCGCCTCGGTAATCACGTCATTCGTGACGGGAATGGTCAGCGTCATCTCAGCGCTGGCGCTAGCGGCCGGGATGGTCAGGTTTACCGATGCCACCGCCGTGTAGTCCGCGCCCGCGGTCGCCGTGCCATCCGCCGTGCCCAGGCTGACAACCGTCTCCTCGCTCCGGGTGGTGCCACCATCAAGGGTGGCGGTGACGGTGATCGAGGCGTCGCCGACATCTTCAGCGACGCTGTTCGGGCTCAGTGCCAGGGTAATGCCGGTCGGCGCGTCGTCATCGGTGATGGTCAGGTCGGCAGGGGTGACGGTGAGGCCGACTGTGGTCGTGCCCATTACACTCAAGGTCTCACTCGCTCCCTCGTCAATCACGTCATCCATAACAGGAATGGTGAGCGTCATCTCAGCGCTGGCGCTGGCGGCCGGGATGGTCAGGTTTACCGATGCCACCGCCGTGTAGTCCGCGCCCGCGGTCGCCGTGCCGTCCGCCGTGCTCAGGCTGACAACCGTATCCTCGCTCCGGGTGGTGGTGCCCTCAAGGGTGGCGGTGACGGTGATCGCGGCGTCGCCGACATCTTCAGCGACGCTGTTCGGGTTCAGCGCCAGGGTAATGCCGGTCGGCACGTTGTCATTGTCGGTGATGGTCAGGTTGGCCGCGGTGATGGTGGTGATGCTGATCACCGTGGTCGTGCCCATTACACTCAAGGCCTCATCCGCCTCGTCAATCACGTCATCTATGACGGGAATGGTCAGCGTCATCTGAGCGCTGGCGCTGGTGGCCGGGATGGTCAGGTTTACCGATGCCACCGCCGTGTAGTCCGCGCCCGCGGTTGCCGTGCCGTTCGCCGTGCTCAGGCTGACAACCGTCTCCTCGCTCCGGGTAGTGCCACCCGTAAAGGTGGCGGTGACGGTGACCGAGGCATTGCCGACATCTTCAGCGACGCTGGACGGGTTCAGCGTCAGGGCAATGCCGGTCGGCAAGTTGTCATTGTCGGTGATGGTCAGGTCGGCAGGGTTGACGGTGAGGCCGACTGTGGTCGTGCCCATTACACTCAAGGTCTCACTCGCTCCCTCGTCAATCACGTCATCCATAACAGGAATGGTCAGCGTCATCTCAGCGCTGGCGCTGGCGGCCGGGATGGTCAGGTTTACCGATGTTACCGTCGTGTAGTCCGCGCCCGCGGTTGCCGTGCCGTCCGCCGTGCTCAGACTGACAACCGTCTCCTCGCTCCGGGTGGTGGTGCCCTCAAGGGTAGCGATGACGGTAATCGAGGCGTTGCCGACATCTTCAGCGACGCTGTTCGGGCTCAGTGCCAGGGTAATCTCGGTCGGCGCGTTGTCATTGTCGGTGATGGTCAGGTCGGCAGGGGTGACGGTGAGGCCGACTGTGGTCGTGCCCATTACACTCAAGGTCTCACTCGCTCCCTCGTCAATCACGTCATCCATAACAGGAATGGTCAGCGTCATCTGAGCACTGGCGCTGGCGGCCGGGATGGTCAGGTTTGCCGATGCCACCGCCGTGTAGTCCACGCCCGCGGTCGCTGTGCCGTCCGCCGTGCCCAGGCTGACAACCGTCTCCTCGCTCCGGGTGGTGCCACCCGTAAAGGTGGCGGTGACGGTGACCGAGGCATTGCCGACATCTTCAGCGACGCTGGACGGGTTCAGCGTCAGGGCAATGCCGGTCGGCGCGTTGTCATCGTCGGTGATGGTCAGGGTTTGCGGAGTGACGTCGAGGCCGACCACCGTGGTCGTGCCCATTACACTCAAGGTCTCATCCGCCTCGTCAATCACGTCATTCGTGACGGGAATGGTCAGCGTCATCTGAGCGCTGGCGCTGGCGGCCGGGATGGTCAGGTTTACCGATGCCACCGCCGTGTAGTCCGCGCCCGCGGTCGCCGTGCCGTCCGCCGTGCTCAGGCTGACAACCGTATCCTCGCTCCGGGTGGTGGTGCCCTCAAGGGTGGCGGTGACGGTGATCGCGGCGTCGCCGACATCTTCACGAACGCTGTTCGGGCTCAGTGCCAGGGTAATCTCGGTCGGCGCGTTGTCATTGTCGGTAATGGTCAGGTCGGCAGGGGTGACGGTGAGGCCGACTGTGGTCATGCCCATTACACTCAAGGTCTCACTCGCTCCCTCGTCAATCACGTCATCCATAACAGGAATGGTCAGCGTCATCTCAGCGCTGGCGCTGGCGGCCGGGATGGTCAGGTTTGCCGATGCCACCGCCGTGTAGTCCACGCCCGCGGTCGCCGTGACGTCCGCCGTGCTCAGGCTGACAACCGTCTCCTCGGTTCGAGTGCCGCCGCCGGTAAGGGTGGCGGTAACGGTGATCGCGGCGTCGCCGACATCTTCACGAACGCTGTTCGGGCTCAACGTCAGGGTAATGCCGTCCGGCGCGAGGTCGTCATCGGTGACGGTCACGGTGACACTGTTGATGGTTATGCTTCCCCCGTTATAGTTGGTGTCCGTGCTCGCCACGGTATGGCTCACGGTCGCCGTACGGGCGTCACCGATGTTATCAATGTCGTCGTTCACGCCGGTCACGGTGACGGTTTGCGCCGCGTCCCAGTTAGACGTGGTGAAGGTCAGCGCCGCCGAGGCCCTGGCTGCCATGCGGTCGTCGCTCGTCGGGGTAATCGTCACATCGGCGGTCGGCCGGCTTCCGAGCACCACTGTGTAGGTGGCCATGCCGCCATCTTCCGGCACCGTGAGGGACGCCTCGGAGACGACGACGTGGGCATCGTCATCGTCGGTGATGGTCAGGTGGGCAGGGGTGACGATGAGGCCGACTACTGTGGTCGTGCCCATTACACTTAAGGTCTCACTCGCTCCCTCGTCAATCACGTCATCCATGACGGGAATGGTCAGCGTCATATCAGCGCTGGCGTTGGTGGCCGGAATGGTCAGGTTTACCGATGCCACCGCTGTGTAGTCCACGCCCGCGGTCGCCGTGCCGTCCGCCGTGCCCAGGCTGACAACCGTATCCTCGCTCCGGGCGCCACCCGTAAGGGTGGCGGTGACGGTGACCGCGGCGTCGCCGACATCTTCAGCGACGCTGGACGGGTTCAGTGCCAGTGTAATGCCGCCGGTCGGCTCGTCGTCGGTGATGGTCAGGAGCGCATCGGTGACGGTGAGGCCCACCGTGGTCGTGCCCATGACGCGCAAGGTCTCATCCGCCTCGGTAATCACGTCATTCGTGACGGGAATGGTCAGCGTCATCTCAGCGTGGTCGCTGGCGACCGGGATGGTCAGGTTTACCGATGCCACCGCCGTGTAGTCCGCGCCCGCGGTCGCCGTGACGTCCGCCGTGCTCAGGCTGACAACCGTATCCTCGCTCCGGGTGGTGGTGCCCTCAAGGGTAGCGGTGACGGTGATCGCGGCGTCGCCGACATCTTCAGCGACGCTGTTCGGGCTCAGTGCCAGGGTAATCTCGGTCGGCGCGTTGTCATTGTCGGTGATGGTCAGGTCGGCAGGGGTGACGGTGAGGCTACCCACCGTGGTCGTGCCCATTACACTCAAGGTCTCACCCGTTCCTTCGTCAATCACGTCTTCCATGACGGGAATGGTCAGCGTCATCTCAGCGCTGGCGCTGGCGGCCGGGATGGTCAGGTTTACCGATGCCACCGCCGTGTAGTCCGCGCCCGCGGTTGCCGTGCCGTCCGCCGTGCTCAGGCTGACAACCGTCTCCTCGCTCCGGGTGGTGGTGCCCTCAAAGGTGGCGGTGACGGTGATCGCGGCGTCGCCGACATCTTCACGAACGCTGTTCGGGCTCAGTGCCAGGGTAATCTCGGTCGGCGCGTTGTCATTGTCGGTGATGGTCAGGTCGGCAGGGGTGACGGTGAGGCCGACTGTGGTCATGCCCATTACACTCAAGGTCTCACTCGCTCCCTCGTCAATCACGTCATCCATAACAGGAATGGTCAGCGTCATCTGAGCGCTGGCGCTGGCGGCCGGGATGGTCAGGTTTGCCGATGCCACCGCCGTGTAGTCCACGCCCGCGGTCGCCGTGCCGTCCGCCGTGCCCAGGCTGACAACCGTATCCTCGCTCCGGGTGGTGGTGCCCTCAAGGGTGGCGGTGACGGTGATCGCGGCGTCGCCGACATCTTCACGAACGCTGTTCGGGCTCAGTGCCAGGGTAATCTCGGTCGGCGCGTTGTCATTGTCGGTGATGGTCAGGTCGGCAGGGGTGACGGTGAGGCCGACTGTGGTCATGCCCATTACACTCAAGGTCTCACTCGCTCCCTCGTCAATCACGTCATCCATAACAGGAATGGTCAGCGTCATCTGAGCGCTGGCGCTGGCGGCCGGGATGGTCAGGTTTACCGATGTTACCGTCGTGTAGTCCGCGCCCGCGATCGCTGTGCCGTCCGCCGTGCTCAGACTGACAACCGTCTCCTCGCTCCGGGTGGTGGTGCCCTCAAGGGTGGCGGTGACGGTGATCGAGGCGTCGCCGACATCTTCAGCGACGCTGTTCGGGCTCAGTGCCAGGGTAATGACGGTCGGCGCGTTGTCATCGTCGGTGATGGTCAGGTCGGCAGGGTTGACGGTGAGGCCGACTGTGGTCGTGCCCATTACACTCAAGGTCTCACTCGCTCCCTCGTCAATCACGTCATCCATAACAGGAATGGTCAGCGTCATCTCAGCGCTGGCGCTGGCGGCCGGGATGGTCAGGTTTACCGATGTTACCGTCGTGTAGTCCGCGCCCGCGGTCGCCGTGCCGTCTGCCGTGCCCAGGCTGACAACCGTATCCTCGCTCCGGGTGGTGGTGCCCTCAAAGGTGGCGGTGACGGTGATCGCGGCGTTGCCGACATCTTCAGCGACGCTGTTCGGGCTCAGTGCCAGGGTAATGACGGTCGGCGCGTTGTCATTGTCGGTGATGGTCAGGGGCGCCCCGGTGACGGTGAGGGTGCCCACCGTGGTCGTGCCCGTGACGCGCAAGGTCTCATCCGCCTCGTCAATCACGTCATCCATAACAGGAATGGTCAGCGTCATCTCAGCGCTGGCGCTGGCGGCCGGGATGGTCAGGTTTACCGATGTTACCGTCGTGTAGTCCACGCCCGCGCTCGCCGTGCCGTCCGCCGTGCTCAGGCTGACAACCGTCTCCTCGGTTCGAGTGCCGCCGCCGGTAAGGGTGGCGGTAACGGTGATCGAGGCGTTGCCGACATCTTCAGCGACGCTGGACGGGTTCAGCGTCAGGGCAATGCCGGTCGGCGCGTTGTCATTGTCGGTGATGGTCAGGGGCGCCCCGGTGACGGTGAGGGTGCCCACCGTGGTCGTGCCCGTGACGCGCAAGGTCTCATCCGCCTCGTTAATCACGTCATCCATGACGGGAATGGTCAGCGTCATCTCAGCGCTGGCGCTGGCGGCCGGGATGGTCAGGTTTACCAGTGCCGGCGCCGTGTAGTCCGCGTCCGCGGTTGCCGTGCCGTCCGCCGTGCTCAGGCTGACAACCGTATCCTCGCTCCGGGTAGTGCCTACAAGGGTAGCGGTGACGGTGACCGAGGCGTTGCCGACATCTTCAGCGACGCTGTTCGGGCTCAGTGCCAGGGTAATGTCGGTCGGCGCGTCGTCATTGTCGGTGATGGTCAGGGTTTGCGGAGTGACGTCGAGGCCGACCACCGTGGTCGTGCCCATTACACTCAAGGTCTCATCCGCCTCGTTAATCACGTCATCCATAACAGGAATGGTCAGCGTCATCTCAGCGCTGGCGCTGGCGGCCGGGATGGTCAGGTTTACCGATGCCACCGTCGTGTAGTCCGCGCCCGCGGTCGCCGTACCGTCTGCCGTGCCCAGGCTGACAACCGTATCCTCGCTCCGGGTGGTGCCACCCGTAAAGGTGGCGGTGACGGTGATCGCGGCGTTGCCGACATCTTCAGCGACGCTGTTCGGGCTCAGCGCCAGGGTAATGACGGTCGGCGCGTTGTCATTGTCGGTGATGGTCAGGGGCGCCCCGGTGATGGTGAGGGTGCCCACCGTGGTCGTGCCCATTACACTCAAGGTCTCATCCGCCTCGTTAATCACGTCATCCATGACGGGAATGGTCAGCGTCATCTCAGCGCTGGCGCTGGCGGCCGGGATGGTCAGGTTTACCGATGCCACCGCCGTGTAGTCCGCGCCCGCGGTCGCCGTGACGTCCGCCGTGCTCAGGCTGACAACCGTCTCCTCGGTTCGAGTGCCGCCGCCGGTAAGGGTGGCGGTAACGGTGATCGCGGCGTCGCCGACATCTTCACGAACGCTGTTCGGGCTCAACGTCAGGGTAATGCCGTCCGGCGCGAGGTCGTCATCGGTGACGGTCACGGTGACACTGTTGATGGTTATGCTTCCCCCGTTATAGTTGGTGTCCGTGCTCGCCACGGTATGGCTCACGGTCGCCGTACGGGCGTCACCGATGTTATCAATGTCGTCGTTCACGCCGGTCACGGTGACGGTTTGCGCCGCGTCCCAGTTAGACGTGGTGAAGGTCAGCGCCGCCGAGGCCCTGGCTGCCATGCGGTCGTCGCTCGTCGGGGTAATCGTCACATCGGCGGTCGGCCGGCTTCCGAGCACCACTGTGTAGGTGGCCATGCCGCCATCTTCCGGCACCGTGAGGGACGCCTCGGAGACGACGACGTGGGCATCGTCATCGTCGGTGATGGTCAGGTGGGCAGGGGTGACGATGAGGCCGACTACTGTGGTCGTGCCCATTACACTTAAGGTCTCACTCGCTCCCTCGTCAATCACGTCATCCATGACGGGAATGGTCAGCGTCATATCAGCGCTGGCGTTGGTGGCCGGAATGGTCAGGTTTACCGATGCCACCGCTGTGTAGTCCACGCCCGCGGTCGCCGTGCCGTCCGCCGTGCCCAGGCTGACAACCGTATCCTCGCTCCGGGCGCCACCCGTAAGGGTGGCGGTGACGGTGACCGCGGCGTCGCCGACATCTTCAGCGACGCTGGACGGGTTCAGTGCCAGGGTAATGCCGCCGGTCGACTCGTCGTCGGTGATGGTCAGGAGCGCATCGGTGACGGTGAGGCCCACCGTGGTCGTGCCCATGACGCGCAAGGTCTCATCCGCCTCGGTAATCACGTCATTCGTGACGGGAATGGTCAGCGTCATCTCAGCGTGGTCGCTGGCGACCGGGATGGTCAGGTTTACCGATGCCACCGCCGTGTAGTCCGCGCCCGCGGTCGCCGTGACGTCCGCCGTGCTCAGGCTGACAACCGTATCCTCGCTCCGGGTGGTGGTGCCCTCAAGGGTAGCGGTGACGGTGATCGCGGCGTTGCCGACATCTTCAGCGACGCTGTTCGGGCTCAGTGCCAGGGTAATGACGGTCGGCGCGTTGTCATTGTCGGTGATGGTCAGGGGCGCCTCGGTGATGGTGAGGGTGCCCACCGTGGTCGTGCCCATTACACTCAAGGTCTCACCCGTTCCTTCGTCAATCACGTCTTCCATGACGGGAATGGTCAGCGTCATCTCAGCGCTGGCGCTGGTGGCCGGGATGGTCAGGTTTACCGATGTTACCGCCGTGTAGTCCGCGCCCGCGGTCGCCGTGCCGTCCGCCGTGCTCAGGCTGACAACCGTCTCCTCGCTCCGGGTGGTGGTGCCATCAAGGGTAGCGGTGACGGTAATCGAGGCGTTGCCGACATCTTCAGCGACGCTGGACGGGTTCAGCGCCAGGGTAATGACGGTCGGCGCGTTGTCATCGTCGGTGATGGTCAGGTCGGCAGGGGTGACGGTGAGGCCGACTGTGGTCATGCCCATTACACTCAAGGTCTCACTCGCTCCCTCGTCAATCACGTCATCCATAACAGGAATGGTCAGCGTCATCTGAGCGCTGGCGCTGGCGGCCGGGATGGTCAGGTTTACCGATGCCACCGCCGTGTAGTCCGCGCCCGCGGTTGCCGTGCCGTTCGCCGTGCTCAGGCTGACAACCGTCTCCTCGCTCCGGGTAGTGCCCATAAGGGTAGCGGTGACGGTGATCGCGGCGTCGCCGACATCTTCAGCGACGCTGGACGGGTTCAGCGTCAGGGCAATGCCGGTCGGCGCGTTGTCATTGTCGGTGATGGTCAGGTCGGCAGGGGTGACGGTGAGGCCGACTGTGGTCATGCCCATTACACTCAAGGTCTCACTCGTTCCCTCGTCAATCCCGTCATCCATAATCGGAATGGTCAGCGTCATCTGAGCGCTGGCGCTGGCGGCCGGGATGGTCAGGTTTACCGATGTTACCGTCGTGTAGTCCGCGCCTGCGGTCGCCGTGCCGTTCGCCGTGCTCAGGCTGACAACCGTCTCCTCGCTCCGGGTGGTGGTGCCCTCAAGGGTGGCGGTGACGGTGATCGAGGCGTCGCCGACATCTTCAGCGACGCTGTTCGGGCTCAGTGCCAGGGTAATGACGGTCGGCGCGTTGTCATTGTCGGTGATGGTCAGGGGCGCCCCGGTGACGGTGAGGCTGCCCACCGTGGTCGTGCCCATTACACTCAAGGCCTCATCCGCCTCGTCAATCACGTCATCTATGACGGGAATGGTCAGCGTCATCTGAGCGCTGGCGCTGGTGGCCGGGATGGTCAGGTTTACCGATGCCGGCGCCGTGTAGTCCGCGCCCGCGGTTGCCGTGCCGTTCGCCGTGCTCAGGCTGACAACCGTCTCCTCGCTCCGGGTAGTGCCACCCGTAAGGGTGGCGGTGACGGTGATCGAGGCGTTGCCGACACCTTCAGCGACGCTGTTCGGGCTCAGTGCCAAGGTAATGCCGGTCGGCGCGTCGTCGTCATCGGTGACGGTGACGGTGACACTCGCGATATTGCTGCCGGCCGTGCTGCTGGCCTCGTAGTTGGTGTCCGTGCTCGCCGCGGTGTGGCTCACGGTCGCCGTACGGGCGTCACCGGGGTTATCAATGTCGTCGTCCACGCCGGTCACGGTGACGGTCTGCGCCGCGTCCCAGTTGGCGGTGGTGAAGGTCAGCACCGCCGAGACGGTGGCTACCGGGGCGTCGCTCACGGGCGTAATCATCACATCGGCCGTCGGCTGGGTGTCGAGTACCACGGTGTAGGTGGCCGTGCCGGCTTCCGGGTCAACGGTGAGTGTCGCCTCGGAGATGGTGACGCCGGCAGACTCCGGTAGGGTCATAACCTCGCTGTCGAATAATAACTCGGCATCGTTGCCGGCAACATCCCGCAACGGGTTGGCGTCGGCCAAGTAGCTCACCTCGACTGTCTCGGTGTTGGTGATGGCCCTGCTTAGCGTCAGCATCACATTGGTTCCGTTGATTTCAACAGTGGTGACCGTCGGCTCCTCCGTCGGCTCCGTCGGCGACGGAGCCGAGTCGGTCACCGCTATTATGTAGTCATCACTCAACGGAGTAGAGGTACTGTCTAACGCCTCATCATAGGTCAGTACCAAATTGTTGCCGCTGACGGATGCGCTGCTCAACTCCGGCGCGACCGTGTCCACTGCATGGACGGAGTCTGCGTCCACGGCATCATGCGTGAGGTCCGCATCGTTGCCGCCGGCGTCTTGAATGGTGCTGCCGTCGGGCGTGGTGATGGCATTGGCCTTAATGCTCACGCCGTTCGCATCGTTCTCCCTGTCGACCACCGTGTAGACGAATACCAGCTCGGTGCTGTCGCTGCCGCTGGTGTAGGCCGCCTGTTTGGCGGTTGAGTCGACCGTCAGCTCAATCTGCGGGGTGCCCGTGACGGTGACATCCTCGCTGAAGGTGACCGTGACCTGGATTTGCTCGTCCAGCGCATAGGGGCCGGTACTGCTGAAGGCCACACCGCTCACGGTCGCCACATCCGCATGGGTGGCGGTCACCGTGTAGGTCATCCTGGTGGTGGTGTCGGCGGCGGTGACAATAACGGGAATGGCCAGCGGTGTGCCTGCCGTCAGGTCAATGGGGTTGCTGGCGCTGCCGCTGGTGACGGTGTCGCCGTTGACGGTAATCGTGGCGACGGCATTATTGGCGGTCGGTATCACGGTCACACTGGTGACGCTGTTGAGGACGGTGACGGTATAGTCGGCGACGTCGGGGTCAAACACCGGGTCGAGGGCACCGGCGGAAATGGTCAGGCCGCTCAAGGTGGCGTCCATCTCCACCGGCGGAATGGCGGTGTCGTCCTCGGTGACCGTCACCACGACCGCGGCGCCACTGCTGACCGTGCCGTAGCCGGTGACCGCGTGGGTCAGGGTGACCATGGCATCCGCTACGGCATCGGCATCCTCGGCCGCATTGACCGTGACCGTCTGCTCCAGGTTCCAGTTGTCCATGGTGAAGGTCAAGGTCACCGGGGAGCCGGTCACGCTGACATCGCCGCTTTCCCCGCCCACCGTGACCGCCACATTGCCCGCCGGCTGCGAGTCCAGGCGCACGGTGTAGGTGTCCATGCCACCTTCGGCAATCGTCAATGTCGTCGGGCCGATACGCACGCCCGCCGTGTCGTCATCGGTGGCGGTCACCACCACATTCGCCACGTTCACACCGTTATAGCCGCCGCCGGTGATGGTGTGGGTCACGGTCGTGGTGCGGGCGTCCGGGTTGTCTATGTCGTCGTCCACCACGGTAACGGTGACGTCCTGCGACGTGTTCCAGTTGGCGGTGGTGAAGGTCAGCGCCGCCGAGACGGTGGCTGCCATGGGGTCGCCGCTCGTCGGGGTAATTATTACATCGGCGGTCGGCTGGGTGCGGAGTACCACGGTGTAGGTGTCCGTGCCGTCCGGTTCGGCCACGGTGGTTTCGCTGTCGGTTTCCGTCACGGTGACGCCGGTGGTGTCGTTTTCGGTGACCGTCACCACAACCTCGGCGCCACTGCTGACCGTGCCGTAGCCGGTGACCCCATGGGTCAGGGTGACGGTATCCGCTACGGCATCGTCATCCTCGGCCGCATTGACCGTGACTGTCTGCTCCATGTCCCAGTTGCCGGTCGTAAAGGTCAATGGGGAGTTGGTGACGCTGACATCGCCGCTCGCCCCGCCCACCGTTACTATCACATCACCTGTCGGCTGCGAGTCCAGGCGCACGGTGTAGGTGCCCTGTCCACCCTCGTCAATCCCCAACGTCGGCGTGCTGATGCGCACGCCCGCCAGGTCGTTTTCGGTGACCGTCACCACGACCTCGGCGCCACTGCTGACCGTGCCGTAGCCGGTGACCCCATGGGTCAGGGTGACGGCATCCGCTACGGCATCGTCATCCTCGGCCGCATTGACCGTGACTGTCTGCTCCATGTCCCAGTTGCCGGTCGTAAAGGTCAATGGGGAGTTGGTGACGCTGACATCGCCGCTCGCCCCGCCCACCGTTACTATCACATCACCTGTCGGCTGCGTGTCCAGGCGCACGGTGTAGGTGCCCCGTCCACCCTCGTCAATCCCCAACGTCGGCGTGCTGATGCGCACGCCCGCCGTGTCGTTTTCGGTGACCGTCACCACGACCTCGTCGCCACTGCTGACCGTGCCGTAGCCGGTGACCCCATGGGTCAGGGTGACGGTATCCGCTACGGCATCGTCATCCTCGGCCGCATTGACCGTGACTGTCTGCTCCATGTCCCAGTTGCCGGTCGTAAAGGTCAATGGGGAGTTGGTGACGCTGACATCGCCGCTCGCCCCGCCCACCGTTACTATCACATCACCTGTCGGCTGCGTGTTCAAGCGCACGGTGTAGGTGCCCTGTCCACCCTCGTCAATCCCCAACGTCGGCGTGCTGATGCGCACGCCCGCCGTGTCGTCATCGGTGACGGTGACGGTGACACTCGCGATGTTGCTGCCGGCCGTGCTGCTGGCCCCGTAGTTGGTGTCCAGGCTCGCCGCGGTGTGGCTCATGGTCGCCGTACGGGCGTCACCGGGGTTATCAATGTCGTCGTCCACGCCGGTCACGGTGACGGTCTGCGCCGCGTCCCAGTTGGCGGTGGTGAAGGTCAGCGGTGACGATACCATCGCCACCGTGGTGTCGGCGCTCACAGGCGTAATCACCACATCAGCGGTCGGCTGGGTGTCGAGTACCACGGTGTAGGTGGCCGTGCCGTCCGGTTCGGCCACGGTGGTTTCGCTGTCGGTTTCCGTCACGGTGACGCCGGTGGTGTCGTTTTCGGTGACTGTCACCACAACCTCGGCGCCACTGCTGACTGTGCCGTAGCCGGTGACCGCGTGGGTCAGGGTGACCATGGCATCCTCTACGGCATCGTCATCTTCGGCCGCATTGACTGTGACCGCCTGCTCCATGTCCCAGTTGCTGATCGTAAAGGTCAATGGGGAGCCGGTCACGCTGACATCGCCGCTCGCCCCGCCCACCGTTACTATCACATCACCTGTCGGCTGCGAGTCCAGGCGCACGGTGTAGGTGCCCCGTCCACCCTCGTCAATCCCCAACGTCGACGTGCTGATGCGCACGCCCGCCAAGTCGTTTTCGGTGACTGTCACCACGACCTCGTCGCCACTGCTGACCGTGCCGTAGCCGGTGACCCCATGGGTCAGGGTGACGGTATCCGCTACGGCATCGTCATCCTCGGCCGCATTGACCGTGACTGTCTGCTCCATGTCCCAGTTGCCGGTCGTAAAGGTCAATGGGGAGTTGGTGACGCTGACATCGCCGCTCGCCCCGCCCACCGTTACTATCACATCACCTGTCGGCTGCGTGTTCAAGCGCACGGTGTAGGTGCCCCGTCCACCCTCGTCAATCCCCAACGTCGACGTGCTGATGCGCACGCCCGCCAGGTCGTTCTCGTTGACCGTCACCACGACCTCGGCGCCACTGCTGACCGTGCCGTAGCCGGTGACCCCATGGGTCAGGGTGACGGCATCCGCTACGGCATCGTCATCTTCGGCCGCATTGACTGTGACCGCCTGCTCCATGTCCCAGTTGCTGATCGTAAAGGTCAATGGGGAGCCGGTCACGCTGACATCGGCGCTTGCCCCGCCCACCGTTACTATCACATCACCTGTCGGCTGCGAGTCCAGGCGCACGGTGTAGGTGCCCCGTCCACCCTCGTCAATCCCCAACGTCGACGTGCTGATGCGCACGCCCGCCAGGTCGTTTTCGGTGACCGTCACCACGACCTCGTCGCCACTGCTGACCGTGCCGTAGCCGGTGACCCCATGGGTCAGGGTGACGGTATCCGCTACAGCATCGTCATCCTCGGCCGCATTGACCGTGACCGTCTGCTCCATGTCCCAGTTGCCGGTCGTAAAGGTCAATGGGGAGTTGGTGACGCTGACATCGCCGCTCGCCCCGCCCACCGTTACTATCACATCACCTGTCGGCTGCGTGTTCAAGCGCACGGTGTAGGTGCCCCGTCCACCCTCGTCAATCCCCAACGTCGACGTGCTGATGCGCACGCCCGCCAGGTCGTTTTCGGTGACTGTCACCACGACCTCGGCGCCACTGCTGACCGTGCCGTAGCCGGTGACCCCATGGGTCAGGGTGACGGTATCCGCTACGGCATCGTCATCCTCGGTCGCATTGACCGTGACTGTCTGCTCCATGTCCCAGTTGCCGGTCGTAAAGGTCAATGGGGAGTTGGTGACGCTGACATCGCCGCTCGCCCCGCCCACCGTTACTATCACATCACCTGTCGGCTGCGAGTCCAGGCGCACGGTGTAGGTGCCCCGTCCACCCTCGTCAATCCCCAACGTCGGCGTGCTGATGCGCACGCCCGCCAGGTCGTTTTCGGTGACCGTCACCACGACCTCGTCGCCACTGCTGACCGTGCCGTAGCCGGTGACCCCATGGGTCAGGGTGACGGTATCCGCTACGGCATCGTCATCCTCGGCCGCATTGACCGTGACTGTCTGCTCCATGTCCCAGTTGCCGGTCGTAAAGGTCAATGGGGAGTTGGTGACGCTGACATCGCCGCTCGCCCCGCCCACCGTTACTATCACATCACCTGTCGGCTGCGAGTCCAGGCGCACGGTGTAGGTGCCCCGTCCACCCTCGTCAATCCCCAACGTCGGCGTGCTGATGCGCACGCCCGCCAGGTCGTTTTCGGTGACTGTCACCACGACCTCGGCGCCACTGCTGACCGTGCCGTAGCCGGTGACCCCATGGGTCAGGGTGACGGTATCCGCTACGGCATCGTCATCCTCGGCCGCATTGACCGTGACTGTCTGCTCCAGGTTCCAGTTGCCGGTCGTAAAGGTCAATGGGGAGTTGGTGACGCTGACATCGCCGCTCGCCCCGCCCACCGTGATCTCCACGTTGCCCGCCGGCTGCGAGTCCAGGCGCACGGTGTAGGTGCCCCGTCCACCCTCGGCAATCCCCAACGTCGGCGTGCTGATGCGCACGCCCGCCGTGTCGTTTTCGGTGACCGTCACCACGACCTCGTCGCCACTGCTGACCGTGCCGTAGCCGGTGACCCCATGGGTCAGGGTGACGGCATCCGCTACGGCATCGTCATCCTCGGCCGCATTGACCGTGACTGTCTGCTCCATGTCCCAGTTGCCGGTCGTAAAGGTCAATGGGGAGTTGGTGACGCTGACATCGCCGCTCGCCCCGCCCACCGTTACTATCACATCACCTGTCGGCTGCGAGTCCAGGCGCACGGTGTAGGTGCCCCGTCCACCCTCGGCAATCCCCAACGTCGGCGTGCTGATGCGCACGCCCGCCGTGTCGTTTTCGGTGACCGTCACCACGACCTCGTCGCCACTGCTGACCGTGCCGTAGCCGGTGACCCCATGGGTCAGGGTGACGGCATCCGCTACGGCATCGTCATCCTCGGCCGCATTGACCGTGACTGTCTGCTCCATGTCCCAGTTGCCGGTCGTAAAGGTCAATGGGGAGTTGGTGACGCTGACATCGCCGCTCGCCCCGCCCACCGTTACTATCACATCACCTGTCGGCTGCGAGTCCAGGCGCACGGTGTAGGTGCCCCGTCCACCCTCGGCAATCCCCAACGTCGGCGTGCTGATACGCACGCCCGCCGTGTCGTCATCGGTGACGGTGACGGTGACACTCGCGATGTTGCTGCCGGCCGTGCTGCTGGCCTCGTAGTTGGTGTCCGTGCTCGCCGCGGTGTGGCTCACGGTCGCCGTACGGGCGTCACCGGGGTTATCAATGTCGTCGCCCATGCCGGTCACGGTGACGGTCTGCGCCGCGTCCCAGTTGGCGGTGGTGAAGGTCAGCACCGCCGAGACGGTGGCTGCCGGGGCGTCGCTCACAGGCGTAATCATCACATCGGCCGTCGGCTGGGTGTCGAGTACCACGGTGTAGGTGGCCGTGCCGGCTTCCGGGTCAACGGTGAGTGTCGCCTCGGAGATGGTCACGCCGGCAGACTCCGGTGGGGTCATAACATCGCTGTCGAATGATTCGGCATTGTTGCCGGCAACATCCCGCAACGGTTCGAGGCCGGGCGTGTAGCTCACCGCGACTGTCTCGGTGTTGGTGATGGCCCTGCTTAGCGTCAGCATCACATTGGCTTCGTTGATTTCAACATTGGTGACCGGCAGCTCTATCGGCGGATTGGGCGAGTCGGTCACCGTTATTGTGTAGTCATCACTTTCCGGCGGAGTAGAGGTACTGTCCAATGTCTCACTATAGGTCAGTACCAGATTGTTGCCGCTGACGGATGCGCGGCGAAACTCCGGCACGACCGTGTCCACTGCATGGGCGGGGTCTGCGGCCACGGCATCATGCGTGAGGTCCGCATTGCTGCCGCCGGCGTTTTGAATGGTGCTGCCGCCGGGCAGGGTGAGGGCATTGGCGCCAATGCTCACGCCGTTCGCATCGTTCTCCCCGTCGTCCACCGTGTAGGCGAAAACCAGGTCGGTGCTGGTGCTGCCGACGCTGGTGTAGGCCACCGTGAGGAGGGTTCCGCCGACATTCAGCGTAATCTGCGGGGTGCCCCTGACGGTGACGTCCTCGCTGAAAGTGACCGTGACCTGGATGGCCTCGCCCTGCATATAGGGGCCGGTACTGGTGAAGGCCACACCGCTCACCGTGGAGGTGGGTGGGGCGACAATCTGGAGCGTGAACATCAGCACGTCGGTGTCGGTGGAGGCGGTATCCGTGTCGCCGTCGCTCACGGTATAGGTATAGGTGGTGGCGGCCTGCGCGGTGCCCACCGCCGGGGTGCCGGTGATGGTGCGGTCGGCGGCGGTAAAGGTCAGACCGGTCGGCAGGGTCGGGGCAAGGGCATAGGCCGACGCGCCGTTGCCGCCGGTGGCCGGCGGCAGTGTGACGGTGCCGATACTCGTGCCCACGGTGTAGGTCTGGGCGGTGACGGTTTCCGAGCCGAAATCCGGGACGGTATTGGTCACCGTAATCGGCACACTGCCGGCCGGCAGGTCGCCGGTGCCGGCGTGCGCGGACGCCAGCACCGTGACCGACAGGGTGCCGCTGTCGGGAATGGCCTCGCCGCTGTGCGCCAGGGCCAGCGTCGCCACAGTGTTGCCGGTGCGGGTGACACCGCCGGTGCTCACGCTCACCGTCCCGGCGATGGTGTCGGTCAGCCTGAAGTCATCCGGCCCCAGCGACGACGCGTCCGCATAGGTGGTGTTTTCCAGGGTGACCGTAACCGTGGTGGTGGTGAGGTTGGCCCCGGTCAGCGCCGTCGGCGCGGCCAGCGTGGCCGACGGCACCGCATTGATAGCGATGGTGAAGGTCAGGGCAGCGGTGTCGGCGGTGGCGATAGTGTCGCTGTCGCTGGCCGTGTAGGTGTAGGTGGTGGCGACCTGCGCGGTGCCCGGGGTGCCGGTGATGGTGCGGTCGGCGGCGGTAAAGGTCAGGCCGCTCGGCAGGGTCGGGGCAAGGGCATAGGCCGACGCGCCGTTGCCGCCGGGGGCCGGCGGCAGTGTGACGGTGCCGATACTCGTGCCCACGGTGTAGGTCTGGGCGGTGACGGTTTCCGAGCCGAAACCCGGGACGGTATTGGTCACCGTAATCGGCACACTGCCGGCGGGCAGGTCGCCGGTGCCGGCGTGCGCGGACGCCAGCACCGTGACCGACAGGGTGCCGCTGTCGGGAATGGCCTCGCCGCTGTGCGCCAGGGCCAGCGTCGCCACAGTGTTGCCGGTGCGGGTGACACCGCCGGTGCTCACGCTCACCGTCCCGGCGATGGTGTCGGTCAGCCTGAAGTCATCCGGCCCCAGCGACGACGCGTCCGCATAGGTGGTGTTTTCCAGGGTGACCGTAACCGTGGTGGTGGTGAGGTTGGCCCCGGTCAGCGCCGTCGGCGCGGCCAGCGTGGCCGACGGCACCGCATTGATAGCGATGGTGAAGGTCAGGGCAGCGGTGTCGGCGGTGGCGATAGTGTCGCTGTCGCTGGCCGTGTAGGTGTAGGTGGTGGCGACCTGCGCGGTGCCCGGGGTGCCGGTGATGGTGCGGTCGGCGGCGGTAAAGGTCAGGCCGCTCGGCAGGGTCGGGGCAAGGGCATAGGCCGACGCGCCGTTGCCGCCGGGGGCCGGCGGCAGTGTGACGGTGCCGATACTCGTGCCCACGGTGTAGGTCTGGGCGGTGACGGTTTCCGAGCCGAAACCCGGGACGGTATTGGTCACCGTAATCGGCACACTGCCGGCGGGCAGGTCGCCGGTGCCGGCGTGCGCGGACGCCAGCACCGTGACCGACAGGGTGCCGCTGTCGGGAATGGCCTCGCCGCTGTGCGCCAGGGCCAGCGTCGCCACGGTGTTGCCGCTACGGGTGACACCGCCGACGCTCACGCTCACCGTCCCGGCGATGGTGTCGGTCAGCCTGAAGTCATCCGGCCCCAGCGACGACGCGTCCGCATAGGTGGTGTTTTCCAGGGTGACCGTAACCGTGGCGGTGGTGAGGGTGGCCCCGGTCAGCGCCGTCGGCGCGGCCAGCGTGGCCGACGGCACCGCATTGATAGTGATGGTGAAGGTCAGGGCAGCGGTGTCGGCGATGGCGATAGTGTCGCTGTCGCTGGCCGTGTAGGTGTAGGTGGTGGCGACCTGCGCGGTGCCCGGGGTGCCGGTGATGGTGCGGTCGGCGGCGGTAAAGGTCAGGCCGCTCGGCAGGGTCGGGGCGAGGGCATAGGCCGACGCGCCGTTGCCGCCGGTGGCCGGCGGCAGTGTGACGGTGCCGATACTCGTGCCCACGGTGTAGGTCTGGGCGGTGACGGTCGCCGAGCCGAAATCCGGGACGGTATTGGTCACCGTAATCGGCACACTGCCGGCCGGCAGGTCGCCGGTGCCGGCGTGCGCGGACGCCAGCACCATGACCGACAGGGTGCCGCTGTCGGGAATGGCCTCGCCGCTGTGCGCCAGGGCCAGCGTCGCCACGGTGTTGCCGTTGCGGGTGACACCGCCGACGCTCACGCTCACCGTCCCGGCGATGGTGTCGGTCAGCCTGAAGTCATCCGGCCCCAGCGACGACGCGTCCGCATAGGTGGTGTTTTCCAGGGTGACCGTAACCGTGGCGGTGGTGAGGTTGGCCCCGGTCAGCGCCGTCGGCGCGGCCAGCGTGGCCGACGGCACCGCATTGATAGTGATGGTGAAGGTCAGGGCAGCGGTGTCGGCGATGGCGATAGTATCGCTGTCGCTGGCCGTGTAGGTGTAGGCGGTGGCGGCCTGCGCGGTGCCCACCGCCGGGGTGCCGGTGATGGTGCGGTCGGCGGCGGTAAAGGTCAGACCGCTCGGCAGGGCCGGGGCGAGGGCATAGGCCGCTGCGCCGTTGCCGCCGGTGGCCGGCGGCAGTGTGACGGTGCCGATACGCGTGCCCACGGTGTAGGTCTGGGCGGTGACGGTTTCCGAGCCGAAATCCGGGACGGTATTGGTCACCGTAATCGGCACACTGCCGGCCGGCAGGTCGCCGGTGCCGACGTGCGCGGACGCCAGCACCGTGATCGACAGGGTGCCGCTGTCGAGAATGGCCTCGCCGCTGTGCGCCAGGGCCAGCGTCGCCACGGTGTTGCCGCTGCGGGTGACACCGCCGGCGCTCACGCTCACCGTCCCGGCGATGGTGTCGGACAGCCTGAAGTCATCCGGCCCCAGCGCCGACGCGTCCGCATAGGTGGTGTTTTCCAGTGTGACCGTAACCGTGGCGGTGGTGAGGTTGGCCCCGGTCAGCGCCGTCGGCGCGGCCAGCGTGGCCGACAGCACTGCCGGATTGACGGTCAGCATAAACGTGACCGTGTCGCTGTCCGGGTCGCTGGCGTCGGCATCGGTCACCGTCAGCGTGTAGCGGGTCGGCGCCGTCGCCACCGTCGGCGTGCCGCTGATCTGGCGATTCTCCGCATTGAACGTCAGGCCGTTCGGCAGCGCCGGTGCCAGCGTGTAGCTCAGCACCCCGTTGCCACCGCTCGCCGCCGGCAGTTGCACCGCGCCGACGGCCACGCCGACCGTGTAAATCTGCGCCGCCACCGACTCGCCGACAAAGCTCGGCAGCGCATCGGTGGTGTTGTCCACCGCCTGGGCCGGGAGATCGGCGGCCCGGTTGCCGACCAGATCGCGCACCGGATTCGCACCGGCGGTGTAGGTCAGCGTCACGTCATCAGTCGGTACCACCGCCGCACTCAGCGTCAGCGTCACCATCGCCCCGTCGATAGCCACGCCGCCAGGGTTCACCGTCGGGGCGACGCCCGCCCCCAGTGTCAGCGTGTAGTCTGCCGGCGCCGGCCGCGAGCCGGCGTCGAGCGCCTCGTTGTAGATCAGCACCAGAACATCGCGTGCGATGGTGGCCCCGCTGACCGTCGGCGCGGCGGTGTCCACGCGATGGGCAGCATCCGCGGCAATCGGATCGTGCGCCAGCACCGCGGCGTTGCCGACGACGTCCCGGATGCTGCCGACGTTGGCCGTCAGGGCGTTGCCCGCCACCGCGACCCCATCGTCATCGTTGTCGCCGTCGACCACCGTGTAACTGAACACCAGCGCCGTCGAGCCGCTGCCGCCGGTGTAGACCGCCTGGCGGGTCGCCGTGCCCACCGTCAGCGGTATCTGCGGCGACCCGCCACCGACGTCCACCGTCACCGCCGCACTGAAGGTCACCGTCGCCTCAATCGCCTCGCCAAGCGCGTAGCCGCCGACGTTCGGGGTCAGCGCGATGGCGGTGATACGCGGCGGTGCCACGCGGGTCACCCGCAACCGATAGGTGCCCGTGGTACCGGCGCGGGTGACTTCAATGGTGATCGGCACCGCCGTGTCCGGTGTCGGCAGGTCAATCGCGGCACTGGCGGTGCCGCTGTCCACCGGGTCGGTGTTGACGGTAATCACGGCGTCGCTGCGGGTGGCGGTCGGCGCGACGGTCACGGCGGTGACGCTGTTGGCAACGGCGACGGTATAGTCGGCGGTGCCCGCGTCAAACACCGGCTCGAGGGTGCCGTCGGAAATGCTCAAGCCGCTCAACGTGACGCCAATCCGTGCGAGGTAGGTGTTGAATTGCGTCGAGCTGACCCGGAGGCAGTCGTTCACGCCGGCGGTTGCGACTGACGCTACAATCGCCATGAAGTCGTCGCGCGAGCAGACAAAATGGGCCTGGCGGACGGTGTCATCCACCAGAAACCCGGTGTTGCCAACCTGGACTCCAATGAGGCCCAGCGTATCGAGCACAGCGTCAAAGATGCCGGCGGGCAGGCCGGTTGTCAGCATAAAATTGTTGGCACGCAAATCCAAAAACGCAAGCACATCCAGGCCGTTAAAAATGCCGGCAGGCAAGTCGGTGAGGTTGGTCTTGTCAAGCTCCAGCCGCACCAGCCCGGCCAGGCCGACAAAAATATCGGCCGGCAATGTGGTAAATGGGTTGTTGTCCAAATCCAGCTGCGTCAGCCCCGACAAGCCGGCAAAATCACCGCTTTGCAGCGCCGGGATACTTTGCTCCAGCGTGCCGGTCAGATCAAGGCCGGTCACCGATTGCAGCCCCGTCATCGGCACATTGGTGCAGTCGCTGGGGGCGGGCGTGATGGCAATGAGGAGTGCATCCCGCACCGCTGCCGTGCGGGCGCAGATATTGACACCGGCACTGGCGATAATCGGGATCGGGTTGGTGGCCAGGTCGCCACTGCCGGTGTGGGCGACGGCGGCGACAACGACCGCCAGGCTACCGCCGGTGGGGAGGTCCCGGTTGTCATACGCCAGCGTCAGCGTGGCAGTGGTGGCGTCGTCTCGGGTGGCGCCGGTGACGGTCACGGTGCCGGAGACAGTGGCGGCCGACGTGAAGTGGGTCGGCAGCAGCCCGTTCACGTACTCGGTGCCGGGCAGGGTAACGGTGACCGTCACCGGGTCAGCAGCGAACAGGGCCGCTTCGGTCAGCGTGCCGGACAGGATGGCCGTCGGTGTCACGGTGTTGTTGATTACCGCCCGGTTGGTGAGACCGGCGGCCCGGTTGCCGGCCAGATCGCGCAACGGATTCGCGGTGGTGGCGTCGTAGGCCAGCGTCACCGTATCACTCGCCTGCACCGCCACGCTCAGTATCAACGTCACCGTCATCCGGTTAATAGACACGCCGCCGACGGCGACCGGCAGCGTGGCGCCCGTCCCCAGCGTCAGCGTCCAGGCCGCCGGCGCCGGCGGCGATCTGCTGTCGAGTGCCTCGCTATAGATCAGCGTCAGTACATCGTCATTGACTGTTGCCGCGCGCAACTCCGGCGCGACCGTGTCCACTCGATTGGCCTCAGTGGCGTCAATCGCAACGTGATCAAGCACGGCGGCGTTGCCGGTGTCGTCCTGGATTGTGCCGCGGTTTAGCATCAGTGCATCGGCCGCCACCTCAACCCCATCACCATCAAGATCATCGGCGCTCACCGTATAGCGAAATACCGCCGTCGTCGCGGTCGGGCTGCCGATGTAGACCGCCTGGCGCGTCGCCGTGCCCACCGTCAGCGCCACCCGCGGCTGGCCGAATACCGTGACCGCCTGGCTGAAGGTCGCCGTCAACTCAATCGCCCCACCTGCGGCGTACGGGCCGGCGGCCAGCACCAGCCCGGTCACCATCGGGGCGATGCCGTCCACCCGGTGATTGGCGTCATCCGGCACCGCCGTGTGCGTCAGCAGTGCCTCGCGGCTACCGGCGCGAATCGTGCTACTGCCAACGTGGGCCAGCGAATTTTCAGCGATGCTCACGCCGTTAGCGTCAAGCTCGGCGGCGTCGTTGACTACCGTGTAGCTGAATACCAGCGCCGTCGAGTCGCTACCGCTGGCGTAGATTGCCGCGCGCGTGTTGGTGCCCACCGTCAGCGCCAACTGCGGCCTGCCGGTGACCGTGACCGCCTCGCTGAAGGTCACCGTCGCGTCAATTGTGTCGCCAATTGCATAGATGTTGTCGCCGGCGTCCGAGGTCAACTCGATGCCGGTGATGCGCGGCGGCGGCGGGGTGGCGTTGAGTACCGCCCCGGTCGCCCCGATCACGAGATCGGCGGCCCGATTGCCGGCCCGGTCGCGCAGCAGAGTCGTCCCGGCGGTGTAGGCCAGCATCACCGTATCGCTCGATTGCACCGCCACACGCAGCGTCAGCCGCACCGTCGTCTCGTCAATCGCCACGCCGCCGGTGCTCACCGTCGGCGCAGTGCCCGTCTCCAGTGTCAACGTGTAGTCTTCCGGCGCCGGCACCGAGCTGTCGTCGAGCGCCTCGTTGTAGGCCAGTATCAGGACAGCGCCGTTGATGGTTGCCGTATCCAGCATCGGCACAGCGGTGTCCACTCGATTGGCGACGACCGCGGCAATCGGATCGTGGTCGAGCTCCGCAGCGTAGCCGACGGCGTCCCGGATGGTGCCGCCGTTGGCCGTCAGGGCGTTGACCGCCACCGCAACCCCATCGTCATCGTGGTCGTCGGCAACCACCGTGTAGCTGAATACCAGCGCCGACGAGTCGCTGCCGCTGGCGTAGACCGCCGGGCGCATCTGCGTGCCCACCGTCAGCGCCATCTGGGGGGTACCGCCACCGGTGTCCACCGTCACCGCCTCACTGAACGTCACTGTCAGCGCAATCGCCTCGCCTTCGGCGTACGGGCCGGTGGTGCTGCTGATGGCGACACCGGTCACCGTCGGGTTGACGCCGTCTACCCGGTGCTGGTCGCCAGCGGCTACCCGTGCATGCGTGAGCACCGCGGTCATGCTATCGGTGGCGGTGTCCCGAATCGTACTGCCGACGGGCAAAATAAACGCATCGTCGGCAATGCCCACGCCGTCAGCGTCGTTGTCGCCGGCGGCCACCGTGTAGCTGAACACCAGCGCCGACGAGTCGCTGCCGGCGACGGTGACCGCCGTGCGCGTCTCCGTACCCACCATCAGCACCAACTCCGGCCTGCCGATGACCGTCACCGCCTCGCTGAAGAACACCGTCGCGGCAATGGTTTCGCCAATCGCATAGACGCCATCGCCGGCATCCGACGTCAACTCGATGCCGGTGATGCGCGGCGGCGGCGAGGTGGTATTGGTTACCGCCTGACTGCTGAGATTGGCAGCCCGGTTGCCAACCAGATCGCGCAGCGGCGGCGTCCCGGCGGTGTAGGCCAGCATCACCGTATCGGCCAATACCACGGCTGCGCTCAGTGTCAGCCGCACCGTCGTCCCGTCAATCGCCACGCCGCCGGTGTTCACCGTCAGCGCAGCGCCCGTCTCCAGCGTCAGCGTCCAGGCCCCCGGCGCCGGCACCGAGTTGTCGTCGAGCGCCTCGTCGTAGGTCAACGTCAGCACGTCGCGATTGATGGCTGCCGTGCGCAACTCCGGCCCGGCGGTGTCCACGCGCTGGGCGGCGTCCGCGTCAATCACAGCGTGGTTGAGCACGGCGGCGTTGCCGGCGGCGTCCCGGATGGTGCCGCCGTTGGCCGTCAGTGCGTTGACCGCCACCTCGACCCCATCGTCATCGTGGTCGCCGGCGACCACCGTGTAGCGGAATACCAGCGCCGACGAGTCGCTGCCGCTGGCGTAGACCGCCGGGCGGGTCGCCGTGCCCACCGACAGCGCTATCTGCGGTGACCCGCTACCGACGTCCACCGTCACCGCCTCGCTGAACGTCACCGTCAACGCAATCGCCTCGCCCTCGGTGTACGGGCCGGTAGTGCTGCTGATGACAATACCGTCCACCGTCGGGACGACGCCGTCTACCGCATGATTGGTGTCTGCGGCCACCGTCACACTGTGCGCAATCACCGCGTTGATTGTGGGGTTTGCCACAGACTGAATCCCGCTGCCGTCGGCGGACAGCGCATCGGCGCCGATGCTTACGCCGTCATCGGCGCGGTCATCGACAACCACCGGGTAGCTGAACACCAGCGCCGTGCTGCTGCTGCCACTGGCGTAGACCGCCGGGCGCGTCTGTGTGCCCACCGTCAGCGCCAGCTGCGGCAGTCCGGTGACCGTCACCGCCTCGCTGAAGGTCACCGTCGCCGAAATTATGTCGCCAATCGCATAGACGCCATCGCCGGCGTCCGAGGTCAACTCGATGGCGGTGATGCGCGGCACCCCGGTGTTGTTGGGCACCTCCGCGAGCATGAAATCGGCGGCCCGGTTGCCGGCCCGGTCGCGCAGCGGGCTCGTCCCGGCAGTGTAGGTCAGCGCCACCGTCTCGCCCGATTGCACCGCCGCACCCAGCATCAGCGTCAGCGTCAGCGTCTGCCCGTTGACGGTCACGCCGGCTATCGTCGGCGAACTGCCCGCGGTCAACGTGTAGTCTGACGCCGCCGGCGCCGCGTTGTCGTCGAGCGCCTCGTTGTAGGTCAGCGTCAGGACAGCGCCATCAACCGTTGCCATATCCAACACCGGCACGGCGGTATCCACTCGATTGGCGCCGGCCGCGGCAATCGCAGCGTGGTTGAGCACCGCAGCGTAGCCGACGGCGTCCCGGATGGTGCCGCCGTTGGCCGTCAGGGCGTTGACCGCCACCTCAACCCCATCGTCATCGCGGTCGCCGGCGGCCACCGTGTAGCGGAATACCAGCGCCGGCGAGTCGCTGCCACTGGCGTAGACCGCCGGGCGCGTCTGCGTGCCCACCGTCAGCACACTCTGCGGCGACCCGCCACCGGTGTCCACCGTCACCGCCTCACTGAACGTCACCGTCAACTCAATCGCCTCGCCCTCGGCGTACGGGCCGGTGGTGCTGCTGATGGCGACACCGGTCACCGTCGGGGCGACGCCGTCTACCCGGTGCCGGAGGTCAGCGTCCACCGTCACACCATGCGTAATTGCCGCGTTGTCGGTGGTGTCGGCCGCAGCATGAATCTCGCTGCCGTTGACGTGGGCCAGCGCATCGGTGCCGATGCTGACGCCGTCATCGTCGCGGTCGCCGGCGACCACCGTATATCTGAACCCCAGCACCGTGTTGGTGCTGCTGTCGCTGGCGTAGACCGCCTGGCGCGTCGCCGTGCCCACCGTCAGCGCCAACTGCGGCCTGCCGGTGACCGTGACCGCCTCGCTGAAGGTCACCGTCGCCTCAATCGCGTCGCCGATCACATAGACGCCATCGCCGGCGTCCGAGGTCAACTCGATGGCGGTGATGCGCGGCGCCCCGGTGTTGTTGGTCACCATCCGGGTCGTGAGATTGCCGGCCTGATTGCCGGCCCGATCGCGCAGTGGATTCGCGTTCGGGTCGGCGGTGTAGGCCAGCGTCACGACCTCCGTCTCCGCCACGGCTGCGCTCAGCATCAGCACCACTCTCGTCTCGCTGACAGCCACACCGCCGGCGTTCACCGTCGGCGCAGTGCCCGCCTCCAGTGTCAGCGTCCAGGCTCCCGGCGCCGGCACCGCGCTGCCGTCAAGTGCCTCGCTGTAGATCAGCGTCAGAACATTGCGATTGATGACTGCCATGCTCACCGTTGGCGCGGCGGTGTCCACTCGATTGACCGCGGTGGCGGCAATGGCAGCGTGGTCAAGCAGCGCGGCGTTGCCGACGGCGTCCCGGATGGTGCCGCTGTTGGCCGTCAGGGCGTTGACCGCCACCTCAACCCCATCGTCATCGCGGTCGCCGGCGGCCACCGTGTAGCGGAATACCAGCGTCGGCGAGTCGCTGCCACTGGCGTAGACCGCCGGGCGCGTCTGCGTGCCCACCGTCAGCGCTATCTGCGGGGTACCGTCGAGCACATCCACCGTCACCGCCTCGCTGAACGTCACCGTCACCGCAATCGCTTCGCCCTCGGCGTACGGGCCGGTGGTGCTGCTGATGACGACACCGGCCACCGTCGGGGCGACACCGTCTACTGCCTGTTCGAGGACATCGTCAACCGTCACACTATGCGCAATCACCGCGTCGAGGGCCGGGTCGGCCACAGACTGAATCCCGCTGTCGGCGGCGTGGGCCAGCGCATCGGCACCGATGCTGACGCCGTCAGCGTCGCGGTCGCCGGCGGCCACCGCATATCTGAACCCCAGCACCGTGTCGGTGCTGCTGTCGCTGGCGTAGACCGCCTGGCGCGTCGCCGTGCCCACGGTCAGCGCCAACTGCGGCAGTCCGGTGACCGTGACCGCCTCGTTGAACGTCACCGTCGCGGCAATCGCGTCGCCAATCGCGTAGACACCCGCGTCGGCATTCGAGGTCAACTCGATACCGGTGATGCGCGGCGGGGCCACGCGGGTGACGGTGACGGTGTAGGTCAGCCTGGTCGTGTCGGCGGCGGTCACGGCAATGGGTATCGGCCTCTCCATGCCCGGCGGCGACAGCAAAATGGGCGCACTGGGGTTGCCGCTGGCTACGCTGACGGCGTTGACGGTAATCGTGGCACCGGGCTGGCTGGCGGTCGGCGTGACGGTCACGGCGTCGACGCTGTTGGGTACGGTGACGGCATAAGCGTTGATGTCAGGGTCAAACGCCGTGTCCAGGGTGCCGGCGGAAATCGTCAGGCCGCTCAGCGTGGCGTCGGCCTGCACGAAGGCGTTGAATTGCGCCGCGCTGACCCGGAGGCAGTCGGTCACGGCAGGCTCGGCGGTAGCGACAATCCGTGCGGCGTCGTCCCGCGAGCAGACAAAATGGGCGGCGCGGACGTTGGCGTCGACCGTAAACTGGGCGCCGGTTGCGGTTGACCCCGCGTCGCCAATGCGCCCCAGCGTATCCAGCACCGCGTCAAAAACACCGGCAGGCAGGCCACCCGGCGTGAAAGCATTGCCCTGCAAACGCAGCATCATCAGCGCATCCAGGCCGTTGAACGCACCGACCTCGATCGAGCTGAGGGCGTTGTCGTTCAAAACCAGCTCCCGCAGCGCCGGCAAACCGGTAAAAATGTCGGCCGGCAGCGCCGTCAGGCCGTTTCCGCGCAGCTCCAGAATCATCAGCGATTGCAAGCCGCGAAAAAGCCCGGCCGGCACACTGCCGTCGAAAACGTCGGGGTTGCCAGCCAGCCGCAACGTCTGAAGCCCCGACAAGCCGGCAAAATCACCACTTTGCGGCCGCTCGTCGAGCCCCCGCAGCCCCTCCCCGCCGCTCAGATCAATCGTACCGGTAATCGACGCCAGATCCACACCGGTGCATGCATCGGTGGCCGCCGATGCAGCGACAATCGCGTCCCGCACCGACGGCGTGCGACCGCATATATTGGCACCGACGCTGGCGGTAATATCCACACTGACGGCGGGCAGGTCGGTACTGCCGGCGTACCCGGAGGCCAGCACCATTACCGACAACTCGCCGTCCATCAGAATGTCGGCGCCGTCATAGCCCAGCGTCAGCGTGGCCGTGTTCTCGCTGTCGCGGCTGACCCCGGTCACGCGCACCGTCCCGTCTACGGTATCACTCAGGTCGAAGTCGTCCACCCCCAGTTGGCCAGCGACCACGTATTCGGCACCGATCAGCGTCACCGTCAGCGTCGGTGGCGGGTCGGCGAACAGGCCGGCCTCGGTCAGGCTGCCGGTCAGCATTACGCCCACCGGGCGGGTGACGGTGACGGTATAGATGGTGGTCGCGTCGGCGACGGTCACCGCAATCACAATGTCCTCCGGCCTGCCGGCGGTCAGGAGAATCTCCGCACCGGGGCTGCCACTGTCCACCGGGTTGGCGTTGACGGTAATGGCGGCGCCGGGCTGGCTGGCGGTCGGTGTCACCGTCACGCCGGTGACGTCGGCGTCGACGGCGACGGCATAGCCGGTGGTGTCGGGGGCAAACGGCGGCGCCAGCGTGCCGGCGGAAATCATCAGGCCGCTCAGCGTGGCGTCGGCCTGCACGAAGGTGTCGCGCTGCGCGGCGGTGATGCGCAGGCAGTCGGTACCGCCGTTGGCCGCCTCAATCCGTGCAAAGTCGGCGCGCGCGCAGACAAAATGCGCCGCGCGGCCGGTGTCATCCACCAAAAAGTCCGTATCGATGGCGCCCAGCGACGCGACCACGGCGTCAAACACCCCGGCCGGCAAACCGCTCAGCGGGGTGAACGGGTTGGTGCGCAAATCCAGCGCCGACAGTGCCGACAAGCCGGTAAACACACCGGCATCGAGTGCGCTCAGGCGGTTGGCGCCCAAATCCAGATTCGTCAGCGCCGACAGGCCGGTAAACACCGCGGCATCGAGCGCACTCAGGCGGTTGGCGCTCACATCCAGATTCGCCAGCGCCGACAGGCCGGTAAACACCGCGGCATCGAGCACACTCAGGCGGTTGGCGCTCACATCCAGATTCGTCAGCGCCGACAGGCCGGTAAACACGCCGGCATCCAGCGCGACCAGGAGGTTGGCGCCCAAATCCAGATTCGCCAGCGCCGACAGGCCGCTAAACACGCCGGCATCCAGCGCGCTCAGGCGGTTGGCGCTCACATCCAGATTCGTCAGCGTCGACAGGCCGGTAACACCGGTCGGTAGCGTGACGAACTGATTCTGGTTCAAATTCAACGTCGTCAGTACCGACAGGCCGTTAAAAGCACCCGCCGGCAGCGTAACGAGCCGATTTTGGTTCAAATTCAGCGTCGCCAGCGCCGACAAGCCGGCAAACAGATCGGCATTCAGGGCCAGGTTATTGATGCCCAGATCCAACACCGTCAGCGCCGACAACCCGGCAAAAATGCCGACCGGCAGCGTGGTAAGCCGGTTGTCGCTCAAATTCAGATTCGTCAGCCCGGACAAGCCGGCAAAATCACCGCGTTGCAACGCCGTAATGCCCTGCCCATCCAGACTCAGGCGGGTAATGCCACTCAAACTCGAAGCCGCCACACTGGTGCAATCGTCGGCCGCCGCCGCAGCGACAATCGCAGCCCGCACCACCGGCGTGCGATCGCAGATATTGACGCCGTTACTGGCGAGAATATCCACACCGGCGGCCAGGTCGCCGTCGCCGCTGTGCCCGCTTGCCCGCACCGTCACCCGCAGCCTGCCGTCGGCGGTAATGTCCTCGCCGCTATGCGCCAGTGTCAGCGTCGCCGCGTTGTCGTTGTCGCGGCTGACCCCGGTCACGCGCACCGTCCCGTCTACGCTATCCGCGAGCAAGAAGTCGTCCGCCGCCAGCTGGTCAGCGGCCACGTAATCCGTATTTTGCAACCTCACCGTCACCGTCGCCCGCGTGCCGGCAGCCAGATTGGCCTCGGTCAGCACGCCGGTCAGCGTCGCCGTCGCCTGATCCGTCGCCGGGCGGGTCACGTTCACCGTATAGTCCATGCTGGCGTTCGCATCCCCGGAGGTCACCCCAATCGAAATCGGCGTCACGGCGCCCGCCGTCAGCGTAACCGGCTCACTCGGGCTGCCGCTGATCACCACCGTGCCGTTCACGCGAATGGTCGCCCTGGTCTGGCTGGCCACCGGCGTCACCGTCACGCTGGCGACCGAGTTGGCCACGGCGACCGCATAGGCGGTGACGGTCGGGTCGAACAGCGGTGTCAGAATGCCGTCGGAAATCGTCAACTCGCGCAGTGCGGCCTCAACCGGCAGCTGGAAAGCGGCCAATTGCGCCGCGGTGATGCGCAGGCAGTCGGTCACGCCGGCGGTGGCGGCGACAATGGCCGCGAAGTCGCCCCGCGAGCAGACAAAATGGGCGGCACGGACGGTGGCGTCAACCGCGAAATAGGCGCCCACCGCGGGGTCGGCCACAATGCCGCCCAGCCTATCGAGCACCGGGTCAAACACCCCGGCCGGCAGACCGGTGCCCGGCGTGAAACGATTGGCGTCCACAGCCAGCGTCGACAGACGCGACAGACCGTTAAAAATCCCGGCATCAAGTGCGGTCAGGCCGGCAGCGTTCAAAAACAACCGCTCGAGCGCCGACAGCCCGGCAAACACCCCGGTCGGCAGCCCGGCCGTGAACGCGTTACCGCCCAGCACCAGATTGTCAAGCGCCGACAGCCCGGCAAAAATGTCGGCCGGCAGCGTGGTCAAATCATTGTCCTGCAAACTCAAAGCCGTCAGCCCCGACAAGCCGGCAAAATCACCGCGTTGCAACGCCGTGATGCGTTGACCATTCAACCCCAGATTGGTCAGCGCCGACAGGTCGGCAGCCGGCACATTGGTGCAATCGCTCGGGGTCGAACCATTCGCTGCAAGCGCCGCCAGAATCGCCGCCCGCACCACCGGCGTGCGGCCGCAGATATTCACCCCGGCGCTGGCGCTAATCCGCACACTGCCGGCCTCCAGCTCGCCGGCGGCGGTGTGCCCGGTGGCCAGCACCGTCAGCTCCAGATTGCCGCTGACGGTGACGTCGGTAGCGTCGTAAGCCAGCGTCAACGTGGCCGTGTTGTCGTTGTCGCGGGTGACCCCGGACACCGTCACGCCGGCCACGCTGGTGAACAACCTGAAGTCGTTCGCATCCAGGTCGGTATCGGGCACGTATTCGGTGCCGGCCAGCGTCACCGTCACCGTCGGCGGCGGGTCGGCGAACAGATCGGCCTCGGTCAGGCTGCCGGCCAGCACCGCCGACGGCGCCGAGGTGACGATAACGTTGATGGTCACTTCATCCGAATCCACCCGGCCGTCATTAACCACCAACCCGATGATAGTGGTCTGCGGCGTCGCCACCAGCGGCGCGGTGAAGCGCAAGCTCGCGGCGGTGGGCGTGTCCAGCGTCAGCGGCGGGATGGCGTCGCGGAGCACCCGCCAGCGAGTGGTGGCGATGGCGTCGCCATCCGGGTCGCTGCTGCCGCTACTCAGCACCACCAGCGCACCGGGGGCCACCCGCAACGTCGGCGCCTGCTCGATCAACGCCTGCGGGGCACGGTTGACGACGACCACAATCGGCAGCGTCACCCGCGACCGGGCGCCCGGCGCATCGGCCGCATCGGCCGCCGTCACCCATATCGTCGTGCTGCCGGCCACCACCGCGGTGAGGGTGACCACGCTGCCGGCCAGCGTGGCGGTGGCGATGGCCGCGTCAGCCGACACCACCGAGTAGGTCAACCCATCGCCGGCATCCGGGTCGCTGAACCGGGTCGCGACGTCCACCGTCACCGCCGCGCGACCGAGCGTCACCGTCTGTGTCGGGATGCCGCCGATCCGGACCGGCGGCTCGTTGACATCGTCGACGGTGACCGTCACCGCCGCCGTCGCCATGGCCGTCGTCGCGCCGACGGTCACCGCCAATTGCACCGTCAGCACATAGCCCCGCGCCGGCGCCGACAACACCGGCGTGGCCTCGAAATCAATCGGCGCGGCCACCGTCAGCTGGCCGCTGTCCGGGTCGATCGCAAACACCCCGGCGTCGTTGCCGGCGGTGATCGTCCATACCCGACCGGCGGCCGGGAACCGGCTCGGCGTCAGCGGCGCGCCGACTGCGGTGCCGACGGCGATGTTTTCGGGCAGCATGAAGGCCGCCAGCGCCGGCAGCGTCGGCGCCGGGTTGACGGTCACGGCAATCAGCTGCGTCGCCCGGGACGGGTTGTCGTCGCTATCGGACGGGTCCGCCGCGACCACCGTCACCATCGTCTCGCCCGCCGACTCTGCGGTGATGGTGACCACACTGCCCGCCACCGCGACGGCGGCGATGGTCGGGTCGGCCGCCGTGGCAGACCAGGTCAACGGCGCCGCTTCCGGGTCGCTGAAGCTGGCGGCGACGTCAACGGTGACCGACGGCAGGCCGACCGTGACCGTCTGCGGCTCGAGCAGGCCGACCGCGACCGGCGGCTCGTTGACATCAGCAACGGTGATGGTCACCACGGTCGTCGCCGTGGCGGTGCCGACCGTCAGTTGCACCGTCAGCGTGTAGCTTTGCGTGTGCTCGAAATCGAGCGGCACGAGCAGCGCCAACTGGCCGTCGCTCGAACCGATCTCAAACACCGTCCGCTCAGTGCTGTCAGCGCCGATGTTATCGTCAGTATTGCCGGCGGTGATGCGCCAGGTCGGCACACCCGACGGGAAGCCGGGCGGCGACGTCAGCGGCGCGCCGACCGAGCCGATCACGGTGTCTTCGGGCAGCGTCACCGCCACCGACGGCGTCGGGGCGACGGTGACAACAACCTCCTGACGTGCTCTGGACGGGCTGACCTCGGTATCGGACGGGTCGGCCGCGACCACAGTCAGCATCGCCGGGCCGGGCGCCATTGCGCGGATGGTCAGCCTGCTGCCGTCTATGCGGGCGGCGACCCGATCAGCGCCCGCCGCATCCACCTCCACAACGTAGGTCAAGTCATCGCCTTCCGGGTCGCGGAAGCGGTCGGCGACGTCAAGCACGCTGTCCGGCAGGCCGACCGTGGCCGTCTGCGGCTCAATGTCGCCGACCGCGACCGGCGGCTCGTTGACCGGCTCGACGGTGATGGTGACCTCGGCCTCCGCCATCGTCTCGCCGACCGTCAACCGCACCGTCAGCGTATAGCTCGGCGTGTGCTCGAAATCGAGCGGCTCGATCAGCGCCAGCTGGCCGCCGCTCGCGCCGATCTCAAACACCACCCGCGCGCCGGTGTCGGCGGTGTTGTCGTCCGTATTACCGGCGGTAATGTGCCAGACCGGCGTCCCCGACGGGAAATGGCTCGGCGTCAGCGGCACGCCGACCGGGCTGTTGTCGGGCGTGTTTTCCAGCAGCGTGAAGGTCATCGGCGCCAGCGCCGGCGCCGGCGCGACGGTCGCCAAAAACGTCTGCACCGCCCGCGACGGGTTGCCGGCGCTATCAAACCGGTCGGTCGCGGTCACCGTTATCGTCGTCGCGCCCGCCGTCTCCCCGGTGATGATGACCATATCGTCTTCCACCGTGGCCGTGGCGACGGTCGGGTCGGCCGCGCTCGCCAGGTAGGTCAACAGGTCGTCCTCCGGGTCGCTGAAGCCGACCGCGACGTCAACCGTTGCGCGCGCCCCGGCGACCACCGTCTGCGGCGCGAGGCTGCCGTCCGCCGTCGGCGGCTGGTTCGGGATGACGGACACACTAAAGCGCACCCGGGCGGTGCCAACGACGGCGCCGTCGGCGGTGTCGGTCGCACTGTAGACCAGCGTCAGCGGCGCGCCGACGGTGGTCGGCGTGCCGGACAGCAGACGGGCGTCGGCGGCGGGGTCAAACACCAGCCCCGGCGGCAGCGCACCGCCGTCCGCGCCGGTCAGCGCGTAGCTCACGCTGCCGCTGATGCCGGTCGCCTCCGGCAGCGTCAGCGGCGCGATCGCCGCACCGGCCCGATAGATCTGCGCCGCCGGCGGGCTCAGCGCCGGCCCGGTGACGGTCAGCGCAAAGGGCACGCTGGCAGTGCCGGTCACGTCGGCGCCGTCGCGCTCGGTCACGCTGTAGGTCAGCATCACCGCCGTGCCGGTGCTCGGCGTGCCGGACAGCGCGCGGGTGTCGGCGGCGGGGTCAAACGTCAGCCCCGGCAACACGCGCTCCAGCGCCGCGCCGTCCGGCCCGGTCAGCGTATAGGCCACCGCGCCGGTGATACCGCTGGCCGCCGGCAGCACCAGCGGGTCGATCGCCACGCCGACCGGCAGCACCCGACCGGGCAGGACCAGCGGCAGCCGCGGCCCGGTGACGACGACGTCAAAATGCACCGTCGCGGTGCTGTCGGTGTCGGTGGCGGTGTAGGTCAGCGTCACCGCCGCGGTGCCGGTGCTCGGCGTGCCGGACAGCGTGCGGCTATCCGACGCCCGGTTAAAGCGCAGCCCCGGCAAGACCGACCCCAGCGCCACGCCGCGCGGTGCCATCAGCGCATAGACCACCGTGCCGGTGGTGCCGCTGGCCGTCGGCAGCGTCAGCTCGGCGATCGGGCTGCCGGCCGTAAAGCGCTGATTCCCCGGCCCGCTCAGTTGCGGCCCGACGACGGTCACGTCAAACGTGACCAGCGCGGTGCTGCCGCCGTCGGTGACGCGCCAGGTCAGCGTCACCGGCCCGCCGGTGCCGACCAGCGGCGTGCCGGACAGCGTACGGCGGTCGGCCGCGGCGGCAAACGTCAGCCCCGGCAGCGCGCTCAAATCCACCCCGTTCGGCCCGGTCAGCGTATAGGTCAGGGGCGCGGTGACGCCGGTCGCCGCCGGCAACGGCAACGGCGGTATCGCGCTGCCGACCCGGTACGTCAGCTCCCCTGCCGGCGCCGTCAGGCCGAGGCCGGTCACCGTCACCGCAAAAGCGGTCGTCAATGTGCCAACGGTGTCGGTCGCGCTGTAGGTCAGCATGACCGCGGCGGCGACCGTGGTCGGGGCGCCGGTCAGCCGGCCGCTGTCGGGGGCAAACGTCAGGCCGGGCACGGCCTGCGCCAGCGCCATGCCGTCCGCCCCGGTCAGGCCGTAGGTCACCGCGCCGTCGGTGGCGGTGGCCGGCGGCAGCGTCTCGTCAACCACGCCGCCGCGCAGATAGCTGCGCATCGCCGGCGTCGGCAGCCGCGGGCCGGTGACAGTCACCGGAAACGGCACGCTGGCGGTGCCGGTGTTGCCGTTGGTGACGGCATAGGTCAGCAGGATCTCGGCGGCGCTATTGCGCGGCGTGCCGGACAGCGTGCGCGTCCCGGCGGTAAACGTCAGCCCCGGCACCGCCGCCGCCAGATCGATGCGGTTCGGCCCGGTCAGCGCGTAGATGGCCGACGACGGCAGGCTGGCGACGCCGTCGGGGCTGATCAGCTCCCCCTCCGGCAACGCCAGCGGCGTAATCGACCCGCCGACCGGGTAACGCTGTGCCTCCGGCTGGAGCAGCCGCGGGCCGGTGATCAGCACCGCAAAGGTCTCCCGGATGACCGCCGTGGCGACGCCCAGATCGTCCAGCTGGGTGACGGTGTAGGTCAGCAGGTTGCGCGTAACCGAACTCGAGGGGGAGACGGCATTGCGCGGCGTGCCGGACAGCGTGCGCATGGCGGCGTCAAACGTCAGCCCCGGCACCGCCGCCAGCCCGGTCAGTGCGGTGGTCGCCGTGCCGACCACCGCCTCGGCCTGCGGCAGCCGCAGCGGCGGGATCCGGCTGCCGACCGGATAGACCCGATCGACCAGCGGCGGCAGCGACGGCCCGATAACCGCAACCGTAAAGGTGACGCGGGCGGTAGCGACGGTGTCGCGCGCGGTGTAGGTCAGCAGCACCGGCGCGGCGACCGCGGGCGGCGTGCCGGTCAGCCGGCGGGCGGCGGCGGCGGGGTCAAACGTCAGCCCCGGCAGCTGGCTCAAATCGACGCCGTTCGGGCCGGTCAGGCGGTAGGTCAGCGCCCCGGTCGCGCCAGCCGCCGCCGGCAGTTGCTGATCGGCCGCAACCCCGGCCGGCAGGCGCAGATCGACGGCCGCCAGCGTCGGCCCGGCGGTGGTGACGGTGATGTCAAAGGTGACCCGGCCGCGGCCGACGGCGTCGGTGGCGGTATAGGTCAGCGTCACGCTGCCGGTCGCGGTCGGCGTGCCGGTCAGCACGCGGGCGTCGGCGGCGGGCGCAAACGTCAGCCCCGGCAGTTGGCTCAAATCGCGGCCATTCGGGCCGGTCAGCGTGGTGGTCACCGGGCCGTCGGTGGCGCTCGCCGCCGGCAGCGTCAGCGGGGGTATTGCGCTGCCGACCGCATAGCTCTGATTGGGCGGCTGCGGCAGCCGCGGCCCAATCAGGATAACGTCAAACAACACCCGGCTGGTAGAGAGGGCATGGACGACACCGTAGCCCAGCGTGACCGTGTCGCCGGGGTTGCCGCTCGGCGTGCCGGACAGGATGCGTTCGGTGGCGTCAAACGTCAGCCCCGGCAGTTGGCTCAAATCGGTGCCATTCGGGCCGGTCAGCGTATAGACAGCCGGGGGGTCGGCGGGGTTGATGTCCAGCGGCAGCGGCAGCGTCAGCGGGGTGATGGCGCGCCCGGCGGCAAAGCGCTGCGTGGGCACCGGCGGCAGCCGCGACGACCCGGTGACGGTCAGCGCAAACACCCCGCTGACGATGCCGACGCGGTCGCCGGCGGTGTAGCGCAACATCACCGGGTCAATGGGGTTCTGCGCGCTACCGGACAGCACGCGGCTGCCCGACGCAAACGTCAACCCGGGCACGAGCGCGGCCAGCGGATCGCCGTTCAGCCCGGTCAGCGCGTAGTTCACGCTGCCGGTGGTGTCGGTGGCCTCCGGCAGCGTCACCGCGCGCGCGACCCCGGCGACATAGCGCTGCTCCGCCAGCGTCGGCAGCCGCGGGCCGATGATGACGACGTCAAAGGTGGTGGCAGCGAAGCCAAAGCGGTCACCCGCAATGTAGTGCAGCGTCACCGCGTCGGCGCCGGTGGTCGGCGTGCCGGACAGCGTGCGGCTGACCGGGTCAAACGTCAGCCCCGGCAGCGCCGTCAAATCCTGACGGTTCGGCCCGACCAGCGAGTAGACCGGGGTCGTCTCGACGTCGGCGCGGGTCGCCGCCGGCAGCGTCAGCCGCGGGGCGATGGCGACGCCGACCGCATAGCGCTGCTCGTCGACCGCGGTCAGCACCAGCGCGGCGATGCTGACGCTGACCGCAAAGGTCGCGCTGGCGCTGCTGACGTCGTCGGTCGCGGTGTAGGTCAGCGTCAGCGCGGCGATCGGGGCGGTCGGGGTGCCGGTCAGCAGGCGCTCGGCGGCGTTAAACGTCAGCCCCGGCAGCGCCGCCGCCAGCGCCACCGGGTTGCCGTCGGCGTCGGCCGGGCCGGTCAGCGTATAGGTGACCGCGCCGGTGGCGTCGGTGGCCGCCGGCAGCGTCAGCGGCGCTATCGCGTCGCCGACCGCAAAGGCCTGCGCGTCCGGCGCGGACACCTGCAACCCGTCCACCGTCACCGTCAGCGCAAAGCGCGTTGTGACGATGCCGACCGTGTCGGCGACGGTGTAGGTCAGCATCTGCGCCGCGGCGACCGTGGTCGGCGTGCCGGTCAGCCGGCGGGCGGCGGCGTCAAACATCAGCCCCGGCACCGTCGCCGCCAGCGCCGCGCCGGCCGCGCCGGTCAGCGTATAGGTGGTCGCGCCGGTGGTCGCGGTGGCCCGCGGCAGCGCCAGCGCCAGCGCCCGCCCGACCGGCAGCACCTGATCGACCGGCACACGCAACCGCGGCCCGACCACCGTCACCGCAAACTGTCGGGTGGTGGTGCCGACGCGGTCGGTGACGCGGTAGGTCAGCCGCACCGGGGCGGCGAGGTGGCTGACCGGAGTGCCGCTCAGTCGGCGCTCGGCGGCGACAAACGTCAGCCCCGGCAGCGCCGTCGCCAGCGCCACCGGGTTGCCGTCGGCGTCGTCCGGCGGGGTCAGCGTATAGGCGGTGTCGCCGCTGGTGGCGCTGGCCGGCGACAGCGGCGCGACCGCGCTCGCCCGCCCGACCGCCAGGCGCAGATCGGGCAGCACCGCCGGCAGCCGCGGCCCGCTGACGGCAATGGTAAAGTGCGCCGTGGCGAGGATGCGGGTGTCATCGGCGGCGGTGTAGGTCATCGTCAGCGGCGCCGCGGCGGCGGTCGGCCGACCGGACAGCCGGCGCGCCGCGGCGTCAAACGTCAGCCCCGGCACGGCGCGCGCCACCGGCGCCTGTTCCGGCCCGACCAGCCGGTAGGTCACCGGGCCGGCGGTGTCTACTGTGGCCAGCGTCAGGTCGGGGATCGGCGTGTCGAGCACATAGCGCTGATTGACCGGCCCGACCAGCCGCGACCCGGTGATGGCGATGCGGAAGCGGCGGCTCGCGGTGCCGTCGGCGTCGGTCGCCGTATAGGTCAGCTCGGTCGTGTCGGTGATGCGCGTCGGCGTGCCGGACAGCCGCAGGTTAACCGGGTTGAACACCAGCCCGATCGGCAGATCGCTGTTGTCCGGGCCGCGCAGGGTGGCGGTGGTCGGGCCGTTGGCCTGGGTCACCTCCGGCAGTTGCAGGCTGACCACGCTGTTGATCGGATAGCTCTGGTCGGCCACCGTCGGCAGCCGCGGCCCGGGCAGGGTCAGCTCAAACAACTCGGTGGCCACGCCGACGTCGTCCGCGGCGGTGTAGGTCAGCACGGTCCGATCGCCCAGGGTCGGCGTGCCGGACAGCACCCGCGCATCCGGGTCAAACGTCAGCCCCGCCGGCAGCCCGGCGGGGGTCAGCGTGTAGGTGGCCGCGCCGGTGGTGTCGCCGGCCTCCGGCAGCGTCAGTGACAGCGGCGCACCGGCGGCGAAGCGCTGGTTGGCGATGGCCGTCAGCCGTGGCCCGTTGACGGTCACGGAAAAGGACACCGAGACGGTGCGCTCGGCGGCGGTGAACGCGTCCGCCGGCCCGGCGGGATTGGTCGCGCTGTAGGTCAGCACCGCCTGGGCAGTGCGCCGCAGCGTGCCGGACAGAACCCGGTTATCCGGGTCAAACGTCAACCCCGGCAGCACCGCCGCCAGCGCCACCGGGTTGCCGTCGGCGGTCGGGCCGGTCAGCGTATAGATCGGCACGCTCATGCCGGTCGCCGCCGGCAGCGTCAGCGGCGGGATCGGGACGCCGACCGTATAGACATACAGCAGCTCATCCGGTGCGCGCAACTGTGGCCCGGCGGGGCTGACGGTGATCGTCAAGGGCGTCGTGGCGAAGCCGCCCGCATCGGCAACCGAATAGATCAACGACCGCATACCGCTGTCGGTGGAAGGGGGCAAAGTACCGGACAGGATGCGCGTGACCGGGTCAAACACCAGCCCCGGTAACACCGCGGCCAGGCCCCGGCCGAGCGACCCGGTCAGCGTGTAGGTCGCCGGGCCGATCAGGCCGGTGGCTATCGGCAGCGTCAGTTCGACCGGGACGCCGACCGTATAGAACTGATTGACCAGCGCGGACAGACGCGGGCTGGTGACGGTGAGGTCAAAGGTGGCGGTGGCGATGCTCATAACCGTGCCATCGGCAGACTGGGTGATGCGGTAGGTCAACGTCAGCGGGCCGTCGGTGGCGCCGACCGGGGTGCCGGACAGGGCGCGGGTGCGCGGGTCAAACGTCAGCACCGGCACCGCGGTCGCCAGCTCGGTGCCGTCCGGGGCGGTCAGCGTGTAGGTCGTTCCGCTGTCACCGGACAGAGCCGGCGGCAGAATCAGGGGCGGGATCGGTCGGCCGCGCGGGTAGCTGCGGTCGGCCAGCGTGGCCGGCAGCACCGGCCCGGTGACCACCAGATCAACCGCCACCGTGGCGCTGCCGACGGTGTCGGTGGCGGTGTAGCTCAGCGTCACCCGGCCGACGCGGGTCGGCGCGCCGGACAGCACCCGGGTGGCCGGGTCAAACCGCAGCCCCGGCGCCGCCGCCGCCAACGGCTGGGCCTCCGGGCCGCTCAGCGTGTAGCCCACCGCGCCGACGCTGCCGGTGGCCAGCGGCAGCGTCAGCGGCGCGAGCGCCAGACCGACCGCATAGTCGGCGGCAAACAGCGGCGCGGTCAGACTCGGCCCGGCGGCGGCCACCACCACGTCAAAGGTGACCGTGTGGGTGGAGACCCGCTCAATGCCGAAGAAGGGGTCGCGGAAGACGCTGGCCGCCGTATAGGTCAGCGTGGACACCCCCGCGGCGGTCGGCGTGCCGGACAGCGTGCGCGTCGCCACGGTAAACGTCAGCCCGGCGGGTAGCGCGCCGGTCAACGTGTAGGTTCGCGGGCCGAAGTCTCTGAAAGCCGGGCCTGTCACCAGCGTGGCAATCGGCAGCACCACGGGGTCGATCTCCTGATTGACGGGATAGACCCGGGTCGTCGGCACGCGCAAAGACGGCCCCGCAACCCGGATTAACCGCAATCTCGAGTTACTGCCGACGTCGTCGGTGACGGTGAAGCGCATCCGGACGTCACCGGGGGTGGTCGGGGCACCGGTCACACGGTCACGGTCGAAACTCCTATCAACGTCGCGGAAAAAGCTCAGGCCGGGCAGCAGCTCCTCCGGCGGCTCGCCGTTCGGCCCGGTCAAGGTGAAGATGGGTTCACCGGTGTTGGTGCCGCTGTTGACGCCAGACAGGATGAGATTTCCCACATCAACGCCGGCAGCGAGGAGTATATCCGGTGGCACGGCCAGCTGCGGCCCGCGGAGAGTCAGGGTAAAGACGGTCTCAATCAGCCCCCCCCCAGCCCCCGACTCGGTGGCGGTATAGGTCAGCTGGGTGGACTCCTCCGGCGTCGTTGCGTTATCCCTCGGCTTCGCATCGGCTCTGAGCGGCGTACCGAACAGCGTGCGGCTGGCGGCATCGAACGCCAGCCCCCTGGGCAAGCTGCCGCTCAGTTCGTAGGTGGCGTCCACCGGCAGGCTGCCGCGGAACGCCGCCGGCAGCCGCGTGAGCGGCAGCGGTCGGCCGAACGGCAGCATCAGGTCGCCCGGCAGCGACGCCAGCCGAAACGCGGGCGGGATGGGCGGGGTGAAGACCAGGCCAAACGACACGCTGGTGGTGCTGACGTCGTCGCTGACGCGGTAGGTCAGCAGCACCGGCGCGTCGGGCACCGTCGGCACCCGTGGCGCGCCGGACAGCACGCGGGCCACCGGGTCGAACCGCAGCCCCGGCGCCACGGCCGCCAGGTCGGCGCCATTGGCGCCGGTCAGCGCATACGTGGTGTCGCCGCTGGTGGCGGTGGCCGCCGGCAGCGGCAGCGGGAGGATCGGGGCGCCGGCGGGATAGCTGAAATCCGGCAGCGCGCCCAGCCGCGGCCCGCTGATGGTGACGGCAAACGTGGCCATGGCCGGGCCGACGCTGTCGGTGGCGGTGTAGGTCAGCAGCACCGGGCCGGCGGCGACGGTCGGCGTGCCGGACAGCGTGCGGCGGTCCGGGTCAAACGTCAGCCCCGGGAGGACGGTCGTCAGGTCGTTGCCGCCGGCGGCGGTCAGCGTATAGCGCGGCGGCCCGCCGGCGGCGCTGCGGCTGGCCGCCGGCAGCACCAGCGCGTCAATCGGGCGGCCCACCGGCCAGGTCTGCGCGGACGGCATCCCCAGCAGCCGCAGGCCGTCGACGGTGACCGTGAACTGCACCGTGGCGGTAAAAACGTCAAACGAGCCGGGGGCCGACTCGCGGATAATGTAGTTCAGCACCGTGCTGCCGGCCGTGACCGGCGTGCCGGTCAGCCGGCGGCTGTCCGGGTCAAACGTCAGCGCCGGGTCAAACGTCAGCCCCGGCAGCGCGTCCAGCGCGGCGCCGTTGGGGCCGGTCAGCGTGGTGGCCAGCACCCTCCCGGGTTCGCTCGGCGTGGCCATCGGCAGCAGCAGATCAATCGGCACACCAGACGGCCAGTTTTGATTGGCCACCGCCACCATCGGGCCGACGACCACGAGGTCGAAGATGCGCGTGGCGGTGGCTGTTTCGCTGCTGGCGCTCTGCAACCGGGCAGTGGCCGTGTAGGTCAGCGTCGTGGTGCCGGCGACCAGCGGTCTGCCGCTCAGCCGCTGGGAGGACGGGTCAAACGTCAGCCCGGCGGGCAGCGGGCCACCGTTCGGGCCGGTCAGCGTAGTGGTGACGTCAACATTATTGGGGACACCGGCCGTCGGCAGCGTTTCGGTGCCGATGACGTTGGCAAAAAATCGCACATTCTCCACTGCCGCCAGCACCGGGCCCTGGATGCGTATTGCAAACCCGGTCGAGGTGGCGCCGTCGGCGCCGCGGCTATCGGTCGCGGTGTAGATCAGCGCCCTCTCTGAGGTGCCAGAGAGCGGCGTGCCGAACAGGGCGCGGGTGGGCACGTCAAACGTCAACCCGGCGGGCAGGTTGCCGGTCAGCGTGTAGGCCACCTCGCCGTCGGCATTGGTGGCCGGCGGCAGCACCCGCAACACCGGCCGGCCGGCTATCGGCGTCAAACGGGCCAGCGACGGCAGGGCCAGCGGCAGGCCGACCGTGACGGTGGCGGTAACCGTGGCGGTGGCGGTGCCGACGTCGTCGCTGGCGCGGTAGGTCAGCTGCACGCTGCCGCCGTTGGTCGGGGTGCCGGACAGGCTGCGGCGGTCCGGGTCAAACGCCAGCTCCGGCACCGCCTGCGCCAGGGCGCTGCCGCCCGGCCCGGTCAGCGTGTAGCGCACGCTGCCGCTGCTGCGCTCGGCCGCCGGCAGCGGTGGCTGCACCGGCAGCGCGACGCCGGCCGAAAAGTTCTGCGTACCCGGCGCGGCCAGCGACGGCCCGGCGACGGTGGCGGCAAACCGGGCCGTGGCGGTGCCGCCGGCGACGGTCGCGGTGTAGCGCAGCGTGACCGCGTCGCCGCCGCCGGCCGGGGTGCCGGACAGCGTGCGCGTGGCCGGGTCAAACATCAGCCCCGGCAGCGCGGTCGCCAGCGCCGCACCGTCCGCCGTGGTCAGCGCATAGTCGATGCTGCCGTCGTCGTTGGTCGCCGCCGGCAGCGTCAGGCTGACGGCGGTGCCGGCGGTAAACACCCGCGCCGACGCCGGCGACGGCAGCCGCGGCCCGCTGATGGTGACGGCAAAGCGCACCGTGCTGCTGCCGCTGTCGTCGCTGGCGCCGCCGTCGCCGCGCTCGGTGGCGGTATAGGTCAGCAGCACCGGGCCGACGCCGGTGGTCGGGGTGCCGGACAGGATGCGCGCCCCGGGGTCAAACGTCAGCCCCGGCAGCGCGCTGCCGACGTCGCCGTCCGGCCCGGTCAGCGTATAGGCCAGCGTGAACGCAGCGCCGTCGGTGGTGTCGGCGTTGGTGGCCACCGGCAGCGTCAGCGCCAGCGCACTGCCGGCCGCAAAGACCGGATTGCCGGGTGACGCCAGCGTCGGGCCAGTGGGGTTAATCTTGATGGTAAAGCGCTGCGTGGCGACGCCGGCGGCGTCGGTGGCGGTATAGACCAGCGTGGCGGTCACACTCGCGGCCCCGTCGCCGTCAAGCGCGACCAGCTGCCCGCTCAGCCGGCGGCTGGCCGCGGTAAAGGTCAGCGCCTCCACCGCGAGCGCCGCGGCCACCGGGATGCCGCCGACGCCGGTCAGCGCGTAGACGGTCGCGCCGCCGTCGTTGGTGGCCGCCGGCAGCGTGAGGTCAACCGCCACGCCGGCGGCATAGGCGCGATTGGGCGGCAGCGGCAACTGTGGCCCGTCGACCGTCACCGCCACGCGGTGCGCGACGGTGCCGACGTCGTCGCTGGCGACATAGGTCAGCGTCACCGCGGCGCCGGTCGCCGGCACCCCGGACAGGGTGCGCTCCACGGCATCAAACGTCAGCCCCGGGAGGGCCTCCGTCAGCGCGACCCCGCCCGGCCCGAACAGCGCGTAGGTGGTCGCGCCGTCGTCGTTGTCGGCCGCCGCCAGCCGGTCGCCGGCGAGCGGCCTGCCGGCGGCATAGCGCCGCGCCGCCGGGGCGCGCAACTGCGGGCCGGCGACGGTGACGTCAAAACGGACACTGACCGGGCCGCGGTCGTCGGTGACGGTATAGGTCAGCGTCACCACGGCGCCGATGGTCGGCCGGCCGGACAGCACCCGCGTGGCCGGCACAAACGTCAGCCCCGGCAGCACCGCGGCCAGGTCGGCGCCGGCCGAGCCGGTCAGCGCCGAGCCGGTCAGCGTATAAGTCGGCGTGCCGCTGGTGCCGGTGGCGGCCGGCAGCGTCAGCGGCACGATGGCGACGTTGACGCGCCCGGTCTGATCCGCCGGCGCGTCCAGCATCGGGCCGGTGACGGTGACCACCAACGTGACGCTGGCGGTCGCCGCGGCCAGCGCGGCGGTCGGCGGGTCGGTGGCGGTGTAGGTCAGCGTGGTCACGCCGGCGACGGTCGGGGTGCCGGACAGGATGCGCGCCGCGGCGTCAAACGTCAGCCCCGGAATCACCGCGCTCAGCGCGTAGACGGTGTCGGCGCCCGCGGCGGCGGTGGTCGGCAGCGTCAACGGCGTGATGGCGGTGCCGAGCACATAAGCCGGCAGCGGGGCCGGCGCGCTCAGGCTCGGCCCGATGACGCTGACGGCAAACGCCTGCGCCGCGCTGCCGACGGCGTCGGTGACGCGGTAGGTCAACAGCACCGGCGCGGCGGTCACCGCGGTCGGGGTGCCGGACAGCGTCAGCGCCGCGGCGTCAAACGTCAGCCCCGGCAGCAGCGCCGCCAGCGCGGCGCCGGCGGGGCCGGTCAGCGTGGTGGCCAGCGCGCCGAGCGTGTCGGTGGCCGCCGGCAGCGTCAACGGCACCAGCGGGCTGCCGAGCGCAACGGCGTGCGGCGCCAGCGCGGCCAACTGCGGCCCGGCGCTGACGGTGACGGTAAAGACGCCGGTCGCGGTGCCGGCGTCGACGGTCGCGGCGGTGTAGGTCAGCGTGGTGACGCCGACCACGCTCGGCCGGCCGGTCAGCGCGCGGCTGGCCGGGGTGAAGGTCAGCCCCGGCACCGCCAGCGCCACGTTGCGATTATTCGCGTCGGCCAGGCGGTAGGTGACGGCGTCGGTGACGCCGGTGGCCGGCGGCAGCACCACCGCGCCCAGCATCCGGTTGCGCTGCCAGGCGCGGTCCGGCAACAGCGCCAGCCGCGGCCCGACCACGGTCAGCGCGAAGCTGACGCTGACGCGGCCGGCGGCGTCGGCGGCGGTGTAGGTCAGCGTCACCGCCGCGGCGGTGGTCGGGATGCCGCTCAGCACGCGGCGGTCGGCGTCAAACGCCAGCCCCGGCACGCTGTCCGCCAGCGCGCTCGGGTTGCCGTCGTCGTCGGCCGGCCCGCTCAGCGTGTAGCGCACGCTGCCGGTGACGGCGGTGGCCGCCGGCAGCGTCAGCGCCGGCAGCAGCCGCCCGGCCAGATACACCTGCGCCTCCGGCGCGGTCAGCGTCGGCCCGGTGATGCTGACCTCAAAGTGCACCCGGGTGGCGGTCTGCCGGCCGGTGTCGGGGTTCCGGTCGGTGGCGACCCAGGTCAGCCGCACCGGCCGGACGGTCGCCGCGGTCGGGGTGCCGGTCAGCGTACGCAGGTCGCTGTCAAACCGCAGCCCCGGCAGCGCGGTCGCCAGCGCGACCTCAACCAGCGGCGCCATGCCGTCTTCCGGCGCTGCCGGGCGCACTGCGGCAATCAGCATGTAGTCGACGATGCCACTGACAGCGCTGGCCGGCGGCAGCGCAAACGCGAGCGGCACCCCGGCCGGCCAGCGTTGGTCGGCCAGCGCCGGCAGCCGCAGCCCGGTGACGGTGAACAGAAACGTCTGCGTCACGCTGCTGACCCCGTCGGTGGCGGTGTAGTGCAGCGTGACCGGGTCGGCGGCGGTGGTCGGCGTGCCGGACAGCGTGCGCGTCGCCGACTCAAACGTCAGCCCCGGCAGCGCCGCCGCCAGCGCCACGTCGCCGCCGCCGGTCAGCGTATAGGTCGGCACGCCGCCGCCGGTGGCCTGCGGCAGGCGCTGCGGCGGGATCGCCCGGCCCACCGACCAGCGCTGCGGCAGCGGCGCCGCCAGCCGCAGCACATTGACGGTCACATCAAAGCGGGCACGCGCAGTGCCGACGTCGTCGCGGGCCGCATAGACCAGCGACGACCGGCCCGCGGTGGTCGGCCGGCCGGTCAGCACCCGCGTGGCCGGCGTAAACGTCAGCCCCGGCACAGCGGCCGCCAGCGCGGCACCGTCCGGCCCGCTCAGCGTGTAGGTCGCCGCGCCGGTCAGGTCGGCGGCGGCGGGCAGCGTCAGCGCGGGGATGGCGACGTTGAGCGCGTAGCGCTGCTCGGCCGGCGGCGCCAGCGTCGGCCCGGGGACGGTGACCAAAAAGCGCACCGTCGCACGGCCAGTGCGGTCCACCACCTGATAGCGCAGCCGCAGCGGCGCCACGGCGACGCTCGGGGTGCCGGTCAGCGCGCGGGTTTCGGGGTTAAACACCAGCCCCGGCAGCGCCACCGCCAGCGCGCGACCATCGTCCACGGTCAGCGTGTAGCGCGCCGGCAACTGCACGTGATCCGCCGCCGGCAGCAGCAGCCGGTCGATGGGCCGCCCGACCGGCCAGATCTGATCGCCCGGCGAGCGCAGCGCCGGGCCGACCACGGTGACATCAAAAGCGGCCGTGGCGTCGCTCAACCCGTCGGCCACCGCATAGCGCAGCGTGACCGCGGTGCCGGTGCCGGCGAGCGGCGTGCCGGACAGCGTGCGCGTGGCCGGCGTAAAGGTCAGCCCCGGCACCGCCGCCGCCAGCGCGATCGGCACGCCGTTGGCGCCGAGCGGCCCGCTCAGCGTGTAGGTCGGGGTGCCGACGGTGTTGCTGGCGGCGGGCAGCGTCAGCGCGGGGAGGGCGACGTCAACGGTGTAGCGCTGCGCCGCCGGCGCGGTCAGCTGCGGGCCGGTCACGCGCAGCAGGAATGCGGTCGCGGTGGTGCCGACGGCGTCGGTCGCGGTATAGGTCAGCGTGGTGGCGCCGTCGGTGGTCGGGGTGCCGGACAGCAGCCGGCCGGACGAGGCAAACGCCAGCCCCGGCACCGCCAGCGCCAGCGCGGTCGGGTTGCCGTCGGCGTCGGCCGGCCCGGTCAGCGTGTAGCGCACGCCGCCGGTCGGGTGGTCGACCGGTGGCAGCGACTGGCTGAACGGGCGCCCGCGGCCCAGCGTCAGCGTTTCCAGCCGGCGCAGACTCGGCCCGATGACGGTGACCTCAATGCCGGCGGTGATCACGCCGCGGGTGTCGGTGGCGGTATAGGTCAACTGCACCGGCGCGACGGCGGCCCGCGGCGTGCCGGACAGCGTGCGCGTGGCCGGCGCAAACGTCAGCCCCGGCAGCAGTGCGCCGACCGCCTGGTCGTCCGGCCCGGTCAGCGTATAGGTGGTGGCGCCGATCGGGCCGATCGCCGGCGGCAGCACCCGCTCGGCCGCCAGGCCGACCGGAAACGACACCGCCTCCAGCGACGGCAGGCCGGGGCCGACCACGGTCACGCTGAAACGCACCACGGCGCTGCCCTGATCGTCGGTCGCGCGGTAGGTCAGCAACTGCGGCGCGACGGCGGCCCGCGGCGTGCCGGACAGCGTGCGCGTGGCCGGCGCAAACGTCAGCCCCGGCAGCAGCGCGCTGACCGACGCGCCGGCCGGCCCGGCCAGCGTGTAGCGGGCCGACCCGATGATGCCGACGGCCGCTGGCAGCGTCAGCGCCAGCGCACGGCCCACCGCAAAGACCCGGTCGGGCGCACTCAGCCGCGGCGCCGGCGGGGTGACGGCAACATGAAAGACGGCCTGCGTGTGGCCGACGTCGGCGGTGCTGACGGCCCAGGTCAGCACGGCGTCGCCGACCGTGGTCGGCCTGCCGGTCAGCGTGAGCATCTCGGGGTCAAACGTCAGCCCCGGCACGCTCGCCGCGAGCGCGGCACCGTCCGGCCCGGTCAGCGTGTAGGTGGCGCTGACGCCGGGGTCGAGATGCTCGGCGGCCGGCAGCGTCAGCACCGCAATCGATTGCTCAACCGGGTAGCTCTGGCCGGCCGGCGCGGCCAGCTGCGGGCCGGCCACGGTGACGTCAAATTGATGGGTGACGCGGCTGACGTCGTCGGTCACGGTATAGGTCAGCGTGACCGCAGCGGCGCCGGCGGGCGGCGTGCCGGTCAGGATGCGGGTCGCCGGGTCATACCGCAGCCACGGCACCCCGCGCAGGTCGCGGCCATTCGGCCCGGTCAGCGTGATGACGGCGGCGCCGGTCAGGTGGCTGGCCGCCGGCAGCAACTGCGGCGCCAGCGGCCGGCCGGACACCAGATTCAGCGCGCCCGGCGCCGCCAGCCGCGGGCCGAAGATGGTGACCTCGAACAAGACCTCGGCGCGTTCGTCGGCGGCGTCGACCAGCGAGTAGACCAGCGTGACCGGGTCGGCGGCCCGCTCCGGGGTGCCGGACAGCACCCGGGTGGCGGCGTCAAACCGCAGCCCCGGCACGCCGTCCGCCAGCGGTCGGCTGCCCCCCCCGTCGCTGAAGGCCAGGCCGATGACGGGGAAGCCGGGCGCGGGGGTGAGGTTGGTGGGCGCCGGCAGCGTCAGCGGCGTAATCGGGCGGCCAACCGGCCAGCGCTGATTGCCCGGGGCGGCCAGCGTCGGCCCGACCGCGCGCACTGCAACCGCAAACCGGGCGCGGCTGCTGCCGACCCGGTCGGTGGCGCGGTAGACCAGCGACACGGCGGCGCCGACCAGCCCCGGGGTGCCGGACAGGATGCGGGTCGCCGGGTCGAACACCAGCCCGGGCAGCACCAGGTTGACCGGCAGGCCGGCCAGACCGGTCAGCGTATAGGCCGGGGCGGAGCTGGCGGTGGCCAGCGGCAGGGTGACCGGGGTGATGGCGACGCCGAGCGTGAAGCGGTGGTCGCCCAGCGGGGACAGCCGCGGCCCGGCGACGGTGACGGTAAAGCGCCGCACCGAGACCGCCCGCGACGGGACGCCGTCCGCGGTGGTGCCGCTCTCGGTGGCGCGGTAGACCAGCGTCACCGGGTCGGCGCCGCCCGCCGGGCTGCCGGACAGGATGCGGGTCGCCGGGTCAAACGTCAGCCCCGGCAGCGCAACCGCCGGCGCGCCGCCGTCGGCGTCGGTCAACGTGTAGCGGGTGGTGAGCGCGGCCATGCTGTCGGCCATGCTGTCGGCCATGGCGGCGGGCAGACTGGCCGCCGGCAGGGTCAGGTTGACCGGCTCGCCGGCCACGAAAGCCTGATCATCGACCGCGACCAGCCCCGGCCCGATAACGGTCAGCATGAAGTCGAAATCGATCGCGACGCCGGCGTCGGTGACGGTGTAGCGCAGCGCGGTCACCTGCGCGCGCTCGGGGCGGGCGCGGGTGTTGACGGTGCCGGACAGCACCCGGCTGACCGGGTCGAAGCCCAGCCCGGGCGGCAGCGCACCGCCGTCGACGGCGGTCAGCGCGTAGCCGGCGGCGGCGCTGACGCCGGCGGCCGGTGGCAGCGCCACGGCCGGCGTCGGCACGCCGGCGACCCGGGTCAGGCCGTCCGCAACCAGCGTGGCCAGCGCCGGCGTCGCGCGCGGCCCGGCGATGGTAACGGTGAAACGGTGCGTCGTGGTGCCGCTGTCGTCGATGACGCTGTAGCGCAGCGTCACCGGCACGGCGGGGGTGGTCGGGGTGCCGGACAGTGTGTGCGTGGCCGGGTCAAACGTCAGCCCCGGCACCGCGTCCGCCAGCGGGGTGTCGATGTCCGGGCCGGCCAGCCGGTAGCGGGTGGCGGCGGTCGGGTTGGCGGCGGCCGGCAACACCAGATCGGCGATGGCGACGCCGGCCGGCCAGCGTTGATCGCCCGGCGCCGTCACCTGCGGGCCGGTGATGGTGAGGTCAAGCGTGGTGGTGGCCATACTGGTGACGCCGCCGCGCACGCTGCGGGCGGTATAGGTCAGCGTCGCCGAGCCGACGGCCGGCGGCGTGCCGAGCAGGGCGCGGCTGGTCGGGTCAAAGCGCAGGCCAAACGGCAGCCCGCCGGCCGGCCCGGTCAGCGCGTAGGTGATCGGGCCAAAACCGGCGGTGGCAACGCCCGCCGGCAGCACGCTGCGAAACGGGATCGGACGGCCCGCCGGAAAACGCGGCTCGGCAGTCGGCAGCCGCAGCCCGCTGATGGGCGTAGCAAAGATCGTCGTGGCGGTGCTGACGGTGTCGGTGGCGGTATAGCGCAGCGGCACGTCAACGGTGGTCAGGTCGGTTGCAGCCAATGCCAATTCACCGTCCGCGCCGGGCGCCGGGCGGTTGGTCAGCGTGCCGGACAGGGTGCGGCTGTCCGGGTCAAAGCGCAGCCCGGGCAGCAGCTCACTCAGCGGCTGACCGTCCGCGCCGGTCAGCGTGGTGGCCACCGGCCCGGTGGCGCCGGTGGCCGCCGGCAGCGATGCGCTGTTGGCGACGCCGACCACAAAGGTCGGCGGCGCCGCGACGCGCAACCGCAGCCCGGAAATGACCGCGTCAAACGTGACCGTTGCGGTGCCGCTGTCGTCGGCGGCGGTATACAACAACGTGACCGGGTCAGCGAAACCGTTGGTCGGGGTGCCGGACAGCGTGCGCGTGGCGGCGGTGAAGGTCAGCCCCGGCAGCGCCAGCGGGGTGCCGTCGGCGCGCAGCAGATAGTAGCTGACCGCGCCGGTGACGTCGGTGGCCGCCGGCAGCACCTGATTGACCGGCGTGCCGGCCGGCCAGACCGACCGCGGCGGGGCGACCAGCCGCGGCCCGGTCAGGGCGGCCGACACGGTGAACTGTGTGCTGGTGGTGGCCCGATCGTCGGTCGCGCGGTAGGTCAGCGTGTGCGCGCCCGCAACCAGCGGGAAGCCGGACAACGTGCGCGCGTCCGGCGCAAACACCAGCCCCAGCGCGTTGTCGTCCGCGGCCAGGTCGATGCCGTCCGGCCCGGTCAGCGTGTAGGTCACCGGGCCGGTGGCCTCGGTGGCCGCCGACAACGTCAGCGTGTCGATCACGCCAATCGTATAATGCCGGTCGGCCGGGGTCGGCAGCCGCAGCCCGGTGATGGTGACGCGGAAGCGGGCAGACACGGTGTCGAAGAACTCCCGTTGGAGATTGCCGATGCGAACGAGGGCGGTGGTGGAGTGGATCAGCGTCACCGGCTCGGCGATGGTGGTCGGCCGGCCGGACAGCGTGCGCGTCTCGGGGTCAAACGTCAGCCCCGGCACCGCCTGCGCCAGCGGGATGCCGTCCGGCCCGGTCAGCGTGTAGACCGCCTCGAGGTCGTCCTGGTCTGCAAGGTTGGTGTTGATGGTCGCCGGCAGCACCACCGGGTCAATGGCGACGCCGGCCGGCCAGCTTTGATCCTCCGGGGTGCTCGGCACCAGGCCGAGGACGGAGAACTCAAGCGGCTGCTTGATGACGCTGACGACTTCGTCGCCGAAGGTGTCGGTGAAGGTGTCGGTGATGGTATAGGTCAGCGTCGTCGGGCCCACGAAGGGGCACGGGCATAAGGTCAAGAAGATTTGGCCATCTGACAGCCGAAAACTCGCCCACGGCGGCTGCGGGCCGCCGCCGGGGCCGAGCAACCCGTAGCTGAGCGTGCCGCGGCGGCGGGGGTCGTTGGTGAGCGCTAGCAGAGTCGTGGTTGACTCAGTGCGAGGCCTAACGTCAGGTATCGTCGCTCGGCCCGCATCCAGGCCGGTCAAGATAATCTGAAACCGCACCGAAACGGTGCCGACGGTGTCGGTTACGGCGTAGACCATCATCACCGGGTCGTCGTTGCCGGACAGCGGGGTGCCGGACAGCACGCGGGTTTCCGGATCAAACACCAGCCCCCGTAGCGCGTCTTCGAATGTCCTGCCGCTGAAGTCGCTGCCGCCGGTGATGGTCAGCGTGTAGGTCGCCGCGCCGACCAGACCGGTGGCCTGCGGCAGCGTCAGCGGGCGGATGGGCAGGCCAGCCGGATAGCTGGCGTCAGGCGGCGGGCGCAGCCGCGCGCCGCTGACGCTGACGGTAAAGATCGTGCTGGCGCGACCGGTGGTGGTGGCGTCGGTGACCGCGTAGGTCAGCGTGACGGTGTCGACCACGGTGGTCACGCCGGACAGCGTCGGCACCGGCGTCACGGTCGACAACACCAGCCCCGGCAGCAACTCGCCCACGGCGGTGCCGGCGGCGTCGGTCAGCGTGTAGCTGAGCACGGCGCTGTCGGCGACGCCGGTGGCGGCCGGCAGCTCGAGGAACGGGATCTCGCGGCCCGCCACGTAGCGCTGATCGGGCGGGGCGTCCAACTGCGGCCCGCGGACCGACAGGCCGAACGCAAGCCGCTCGGTGGAGATGCTGTCGGTGGCGGTGTAGGTCAGCGCGAGCCGGGCCGGCCGGCCGGCGGTCGGCCGACCGGACAGCACGCGGCTGACGGCATCAAACACCAGCCCCGGCGGCAGCGGGTCACCGCCCAGCGTGTACGTGACCGCGCCGGTGGTTTCGCTGGCCGCCGGCAGTGTCAGCGGCGTGATCGCCTGCCCGGCGATATAGACCGGCAGCGGCGCCAGCGGCGCCAGCACCAGCCCGTCGACAGTGACGTCAAACGACACCGCAACCGCGCCGGCATTGTCGCGCGCGGTGTAGACCAGCGTGCTGGTGCCGCGCTGCAGCGGCGTGCCGGACAGCGCGCGGACGAAGGCGGTAAAGCGCAGCCCCGGCGGCAGCGGCCGGCCACCGGGGCCGGTCAGCGTGTAGGCCGCAGGGCCGGTCAGCCCGGTCGCCTCTGGCAGTTGAATCGTTTCGATGGGGCGGCCCAGCAGCCAGCGCTGGTCAGCCGGCGCCGCCAGCCGCGGGCCGGCGACGGTGACGCGGAACGCCGCCGTGGCGGTGCCGACGTCGTCGCTGGCGGTGTAGCGCAGCCGGACCACGCCGGCCACGGTCGGGGTGCCGGACAGCACCCGGCTGGCCGGGGTGAACACCAGCCCGGTGGCCGCACTCAGGCTGCCGCCGTCGGCGGTGCTCAGCGCGTAGCGGACGCGGCCCCGACTGGCGCTGACCGGCGGCAGCACCCGCGGGGAGATTTCGCTGCCGGCGGCGACTGCCAGATCGTCCGGGGCGGCCAGACCCGGGCCGACCACGGTGACGCGGAACGTGACGCGGGCGGCGGCGACGCTGTCGACCACGCTGTAGGTCAGCGCGACCGCGGTGGTGGTGGTGGTCAGCGCGGCGCCGGACAGCGTGCGGCTGAGCGGGTCAAACGTCAGCCCCGGCAGCACCGCCGCCAGCGCGGCGCCGTCGGCGCCGGTCAGCGTGTAGCGCGCGCTGCCGCGCAGGTTGTCCGCCGCCGGCAACACCAGCGCGGTGGCGGTGCCGACCGCCAGGGTCGGGGCGTCCGGGGCGCGCAGGTCGGGCCCGATGACGGTGACCACCAGGGCCGCGACCGCGGTGCCGACGGCGTCGCTGGCGGTGTAGCGCAGTGTGACCGGCGCGGTGCCGACCCGCGGCACACCGGACAACACCCGGCTGGCCGGGTCAAAGCGCAGGCCGGGCACGGCCACGTCCAGCGCGGCGCCGGCGGCGCCGGTCAGCGCGTAGACGACGGCGCCGGTGATGCTGTCCTCGGCCGCCGCCGGCAAGGTCAACGGCACCAGCGCCGCGCCGGTCGCGAAGGTCTGCGGCGACAGCGTCGGCGGCAGCTGCGGGCCGGGGACGGTGACGGCAAAGCGCCGGGCGGCGATGCCGACGGCGTCGGTGGCGGTGTAGCGCAGCAGCACCGGCGCGGCGCCGGTGATGCGCGCCGGGGTGCCGGACAGGATGCGGCTGAGCGGGTCAAACGTCAGCCCCGGCAGCGCCGTCGCCAGCGCAGCGCCGTCGACGGTGGTCAGCGCGGTGGCCGGCAGGCCGGTGGCGGCCCGGCCCAGCGGCAGCGTCAGCGGGGTGATGGCGACGCCGACCGGCCATATCTGGTCGTCGATGGCGGCCAGCCGCGGGCCGATGATGGTGATGGTGAAGCTGGCAACGGCGGCCGCGTTCGCGTCGCGGACGGCGTAGCGGACGGTGACCGGCGCGGCGGCGACGGTCGGGGTGCCGGACAGCACGCGGCTGACGGCGTCAAACGTCAGCCCCGGCAACGCACTCAGGTCAACGCCGTTGGGGCCGGTCAGGCGGTAGACCGGCAGGCCGACGGCGCCGGTGGCCGGCGGCAGCGTCAGCGACCCAATCGGGCGGCCAACCGGGAAGCGTTGATTGGCCGGCGCGGTCAGGGCCGGGCCGGCGATCACGGTGACGGTGAAGGTGACCGTGGTGGGGGTCGCGTCGGCGGCGGTGGCGGTATAGTGCAGCGTGATCGGCCCGGCGGCGGTGGTCGGGGTGCCGGACAGCGTGCGGTCGTCCGGGGTGAAAGTCAGCCCCGGCAGGATGGCGTCCACGGCGGCGCCGTTGGCGCCGGTCAGGCGGTAGGTCAGGCTGCCGACGGCGCCGGTGGCGGCCGGCAGCGGCCCCAGGCGGAGCTCCCGGCCAGCCCGAACGGTCTGATTCACCGGCGCGCTCAGGGTCAGGGTGGAGGGGGTCACGGTGAAGCGGAAGTCGACGTTGGCGGCGGTGGTGCCGATGCCGGCGGCGAAGTCGATGGCGAAGTAGGTCAGCGCGGTGACGCCGGCGACGGTCGGGGTGCCGGACAACACGCGGCTGTCGGGGTCAAACGTCAGCCCCGGCACGTCGGTCGCCAGGTCGGTGTCGGACGGCCCGACTAGCACGTAGGTTACCTCGCCGACGGTGTTTTCGGCCGCCGGCAACGGCGCCAGGCGGAACTCCCGGCCGACCGGGACGGTCGGCGCCGGCGGCGCGCTCAGACTCGGCCCGGTGGCGGTCACGGTGACCCGGAAGGTGGCGTCGGCGGTGTCGGTGGTGGTGCCAATGGTGCCGGTGGCGGTGTAGGTCAGCGTCAGCGGCCCGGCGGCGGCGGTCGGGGTGCCGGACAGGATGCGCTCAGCGGCGTCAAACGTCAGCCCCGGCAGCGCGGCCAGGTCGGCGCCGCTCGGCCCGGTCAGCGTGTAGGCCACCGGCGGGCCGGCGGTGTTGGTGGCCGCCGGCAACGTCAGGGCCCGAATGGCGGTGCCGATGACGTAGCTCTGACTGGGCGGCGCGGTCAGCCGCAGGCCGATGGCGGTGACGCTGACGGTGGCGCTGACGGTGAAGGTGACCGTGGCGGCGCCGTTGTCGCCGCTGGCGGTGTAGCGCAGCGTGACCGGGCCGGCGGCGGCGCTCGGGGTGCCGGACAGGATGCGCTCAGCGGCGTCAAACGTCAGCCCCGGCAGCGCGGCCAGGCCGCTCAGCGTGTAGCGGGCCGGGCCGTCCAGGTCGGTGGCCGCCGGCAGCGTCAGCGTGGCAATCGCAGTGCCAACCGGGTAGCGCTGGTTCGGCGGCGCACTCAGACCCGGCCCGGGCGCGGCGACGTTGACGGTGAAGCCGGCGGCGACGGCGGCGGTGTCGTCACGCACGCGCCAGGTCAGCGCGCGCGGGCCGGCGGTGGCGGCGGTCGGGGTGCCGGACAGGATGCGCCCGGCGGCGGTAAACGTCAGCCCCGGCAGCGCGCTCAGGTCGAGGCTGTAGACCGGCGCGCCGACAAAACCGCGCTCCGGCGGCACGAAGCCGCGCACCGCCGGCAGGATGACCGGGCTGATGGCGACGCCGACGGTGTAGCTCTGGTTGTCCGGCGCCGGCAGCCGCGGGCCGGTGACGGTGACCGGGAACGTGATGGCCACCGTGAGGAACGGGTCGGTGGCGCGGTAGGTCAGCGTGACCGGGTCGGCGACGGCGCTCGGGGTGCCGGACAGGATGCGCTCGGCGGCGTCAAACGTCAGCCCCGGCAGCGCACCCAGGTCGAGGCCGTTGGCGCCGGTCAGGCGGTAGCTGACCGGGCCGTCGGTGGCGGTGGCCTGTGGCAGGGTCAGGGCGGGAATGGCGACGCCGACGGTGTAGGGCTGCGGCTGGTCGTCTTCCTCCAGCGCACTGAGCAGCAGCCCGGCGACGTTGAGCATGAAGGTGACGCTGGCGGTGCCAACGGTGTCGGTGGCGGCGTAGGTCAGCGTCACCGGGTCGGTGGTGACCGTGGTCGGGGTGCCGGACAGCGTGCGGCTGGCGGGGTCAAACATCAGCCCCGGTACGGTGGCGGCCAGTGTGGCGCCGTCGGCGCCGGTCAGCGTGGTGGCGGTGGCGCCGGTGGTGGCGGTGGCCAGGGGCAGGATCAGGGGGTCAATGGCGATGCCGGCGACCATGTTCTGCGTGGCCGGGGCGGTCAGACGGGGGCCGCGGACGGTGAGGGTGAAGGTGACGGTGTGACTGATGACGAGGGTGGTGCCGCTGAGCTCCCGGACGGTGTAGGTCACGGTCACCGGGTCGGTGCCGTTGATCGGCGTACCGGTCAGGGTGTTGCTAGTCGGGTCAAACGTCAGCCCGGGCACGACGCCGACCAGGCCGGCCGACAGGACGCCCGCAGGCGTCGAGATGGGCGGCAGCGGCAGGGTCAGCGGGGGGATGGGGGTGCCGGCGGTGTAGGTCTGATTGGCCGGGGGGGAGAGCGCCGGGAGGATGGTGACGAAAAACGTGCGTGCCTGGGTGACCGTGTCGTCGGTGGCCTGGTGACGCACTCTATATCGCCCGAGAGCGGCGTTCACACTGCCGCTAAGGACACCGGTGAGCGGGTCAAAGGTCAGCCCCAGCTCATCCGTCACGTCCCTGGGCTCGACCCGGCCTTGCGCATCGAACAACAACACGTCCACGGTGATGGTCGCGGGTAATCGGCCGCTGCCGGTGACCGCCGGCAGCGTCAGGGAGACCTGCTCGCCGTTTTGCCAGGTCTGATCGGGGTAATTGGCCTGGCCTGCGCCCGGCAGGCCCAGGTCGCTGAGGACGGTGATCCTGAAGGTGACTGAGGCGGTGGTGGTGGCGGTGATCGAGTACCTCAGATCGTAGTGGCCGGGGTTGGCGTTCCGCGTGACATGCAGCTGGTCGGCGTTCCCCCTGCCATCCAGCCGGCGGTTGGCCGGAATATAAGTGAACCCGGTAGGCAGCGGGCCGCCGTTCAAGCTGGTCAAGCTGTAGGTCCGGGTGCCGGTGACAAGGACGGCGTGCCGCAGATCGAGGTTTAAAGATTCGCCCGAGGGTACTTCCCTGTTCCCAACCAGCGGCAGTGACAGCCCTTGGACTCTGATTCCAAAGTCGACGTTGAGTAAACCATTGTCACGGATTACATAGGTAAAAACGAAGCTGCCGACGGTCGTCGGGGTGCCGGACAGGACGCGGGTGGTCGGGTTAAAAGCTGCCCAGGCGGGTAATTCACCACCGGAAAAGCGCACTGCGTAGGTTACGGGGTCACCGGTGGGGCTGTTGAACTCCGGTAGTTCAACGGAGAACAGCCTGCCAGTTTGAGCACTCGTGCTTCTGATTTGACTGGGCAACCCGGATCGGGCCGGCCCATTGAAGCGGAGTGTTATGGTCGTGCTGTCGGTGCCGATGACGTCGGTAACCCGGTACTCCAGGCGGAACCGTTGGGAAGAACGCGCACCGATATCGATCGCCGTGCCGGACAGCGTGTTGATGCCGCCGCCCGAGTTGAAGTTCAGCCCCGTCAGAGCGGTCACATCCTCGCCGTTCGGCCCGGTCAGCGTGTAGACCGTCGAGGTACCGAAGTTGGTGGCCGACGGCAGGGTCAGGGGGGTAATTGCTGTACCGGACCGATAGCTCTGTTGGCGTAAGCCCGGCAGCCGCGGGCCGGTGGTGTCGACCCTGAAGATCCTGCTGACGGTGTCGAGGTCGTCGGTGGCGCTGTAGGTCAGGAAGGCGCCGGATGTGTCTATGTGGGTGTTCAGGGTGCCGCTCAGCCGACGGCTGACCGGGTCAAATCTGACCCCCGGCACATCGGCCAGTCTCGGGTCGGACGCGCTGAACGACCGGCCCAGGCGGTAGGTCACCTCGCCGATGGCGTTCATGGCAAGCGGCAGCGGCGGGTTTGAGCTGTCGGTGCCCAGGGGCCGGCCAATCGGATATTGGCGATCGCTCAGGACCGGCAACTCCAGACTGCCGGCGGGGATTATCACATCAAAGGTCACAAAGACGGTGCCGCCGTCGTCGGTGGCGCTGTAGCTCAGCCGGGTGGTGCCGCCACGCAACGGGGTGCCGGACAGGGTGCGACTTTCCGGCGTGAAGATCAGCCCGGCCGGCAGCGGGCCGCGGCTCGGCCCGGTCAGGCGGTAGGTCACCACGCCGACGGTGTTGATGGCGGTCGGCAGCACCAGCGGGCGGATTGCGCTGTTCCTCGTCAAGTTCTGGTTGAGTGGCGCGGTCAGACTCGGGCCGGTGACGGTGACGGTGAAGCTGCGCCGGGCGGTGCCGTAGCGGTTGCGGTCGGCCTGGTTGGCCGGTATCGCGGTGTAGACCAGCGTGACCGGGCCGGTGGCCTGGCTCGGGCGGCCGGACAGCTGTTGGTTGCCGGCGTTGAAGTCGATACCGGGCACGGCGCTCAGGTCGGAGCCGTTGGGGCCGACCAGCCGGTAGTTGATCGGGAACGCGCCGACGTCGGGTATCGTGCGGCGTTGCGGTAGCGCGATGGCGGGGGAGATATTCTCGCCGGCGGGCAGCCTGAGGTCGGCCACCGGTGGCAGCGACAGGCCGGTGACGGTGACGGTAAAGGTGGTGTGGGCGGTGAGGCCGCCGCGGGTGGCGCTGTAGGTGAGCAGCGTCGTGCCGACGTCCTGCGGGCGGCCGGTGAGTCGGCGGGCGTTCGGCTCGAGCACGAAACTCAGCCCGGCGGGCAGCGGGCCGCCGAACGGGCCGGTGAGGGTGTAGCTGACGTCGCCGGCGCCGCGGGCGTCCTGCAGCAGCAGGTTGACTTCACTACCGGCAAGGATGGTGACATCGGGTTGCCGGAACAGCTGCGGGCCGTCGACGGTGACGATGAGGGGGACGGTGAAGCTGCCGCGGTTATCGCGGACGCGGTAGTCGAGGGTGGTGCGGTCGGTGCCGTTGGTCGGCGTGCCGAACAGCCGCTGTTGCAGCGGGTCGAAGTGCAGCCCGGCGGGCAGCGGGCTGCCGCCCCGGCCGCTGAGGCTGTAGGCGGCGACGCCGTTGAGGTTGGTGGCCGACGGCAGGATGATGGACCGGATGGCGACGCCGACGGAATAGCGCAGGGGCTCGGGGGCGGTCAGTGTCGGGCCGACGACGCGGACGGTGACGGTGAAGGTGTCGATGGCGGTGCCGATCTGCAGCGCCGGGTTGTCACCACTCGAGTCGGTTTCTGCGTTGACGTCGGCGCTGTAGGTGAGCACCAGGCGGCCGATGGCGCGCGGGATGCCGGACAGGACACGGATGACGGGGTTAAAGGTGAGGCCGGGCAGCGCGCTCAGGTCGGTGCCGTTGGGGCCGGTGAGGGTGTAGGTGGCGTCGCTGATTAGCGCGCCTTGCGTGGTCTCGGCTTGCGGCAGGGTGAGGCTGACCGGCCGGTCGACCCCCCAGGTCTGCCCGCCCGGCACGCCCAGCGTGGGGCCGGTGAGGCGCAGGGTGAAATCAGTGGTGGCGGTGCCGATGTTGTCGGTGGCCTGGTAGATCAGGGTCACGGTCTGGCTGGGGTTGAGCGGGGTGCCGGACAGCATGCGGGTATCCGGGTCAAACACCAGCCCCCTGGCCCCGGTTTCGGCCAGCGGTTGGAAACGGATTGTATCGTCTGAATCAACCAGTGACCCGACGCGGTAGGTCACCTCGCCGATGGCGCCGGTGGCGGCCGCCAGCGGTATCGGTGCGTCGATCGGTCGGTTGCGCGGCAGCCGGATGGGCTCACCCACGTGATCCACGATCGGGTTTACGGGCAGGGATAATCTGGTGAAGGTGATGCGAATGGGTACCCTGGTCGAGCCCACGCTGTCGGTGACGGTATAGAACAGCCGGAGGAGGTCGCCGCTCTGGACGTTTGCGGCGCGCGCCCCTGACGGCATGAAAGCGTACTGGGCCTGCTGGCCACTTTGTGCCCGTATATAGTCGGGCAGCGGGCCGCCATCCGCCCGGGTCAGGCGGTAGGTGACCGCACCGTTGAGGTTGGTGGCTGGTGTCAGGTCCTGCGCAATGGTCTGGTTTTCGGCGTTGACATTGAGGACGACGTCGGACTGTTCCGGCGGCAGGACCCACTGCGGGCCGAACGGGACGACGGTGAAGGTGATGGACGTTGAATCGAGGGTGCGGCGGCTGCCGAAATCAAACACCACGACGATTGACGTGGTGCGGCCGGGCGTGGTCGGTGTGCCGGAGAGCGTGCGGGTGTCGGAGTCGAAGGTCAGGCCGGCGGGCAGCGGCACTATAAAGTAGACGTACTGGGGTTGGCGGCCGGAGCCGCCGGTGGCCTCCGCCAGGACCAGCTGGTCGATCGGCTCGCCGACGGTGTAGGTAAAGGCGGGGCTCGGCGGGGTATGCGACAACGGGGTATAGGGCGGCGGCGTGCAGCGTTGGTCGCCGGCGGGGACGCCGCCGGCTTCGCAGACAGTGATGAAGACCAGCGTGCTGGCGGTGCGGCCGACGGCGTCGCGGGCGCGGTAGAGGTACGCATAACCCCGTTCGACGACGTCGTCGACGCCTTCCAGGAGGGTGTTGCTGGTTGTGGACAGGCCGACGCCGGCGACCCGCGGGCTGCCGGTCAGCCGGCGGTTGACCGGGTCAAACTGGAAGCCGATGGCGTCGAGCTCGTGAAAAAGAGACGCGGGGGTGAGCGAGTAGACGATCTGGCCGAGGCCGCCGGTGGCCGCCGGCAGGAAGGCGGGGTCGATGTTCTGGCCCAATTGGTAGTGCAGCTCGACCTGATCGTCGGCGGCGTTGACCCCCAGGCCGACGGCGGCGGGGAAGGCGGGCGGCGGCGGCACCATCGGGGCGACGACGCCGTCTACTGACTGTTCGGGGGCATCGGCCACCGTCACACGGTGTGTGATCACCGCATCTTCGGTATCGGTCGCGTCTCGAATCGTGCTGCCGGCGACGTGGGTCAGCGCATTGGGGCCGATGCTCACGCCGTCCGCGTCGTGGTCGCCGGCGGCCACCGGGTAGCTGAACACCAGCGCCGTGGTCGTGCTGCCGTCGGTGGTGTAGACCGCCTGGCGCGTCTCGGTGCCCACCGTCAGCGCCAGCTGTGGCCTGCCGGTGACCGTGACCGCCGCGCTGAAGGTGACCGTCGCGGCAATCACCTCGCCCAGCGCATAGACGTCGTCGCCGGGCTCCGAGGTCAACGCGATGGCGGTGATGATCGGCGCCGTCGCACGGGTGACGGTGACGGTGACGGTCTGCGTGGTGGTGGTGTCGGCGGCGGTCACGACAATGGGTATCGGCACCGCCGTGCCCGGTGTCGGCAGATCAATCGGGCCACTGGGGCTGCCGCTGTCCACCGGGTTGGCGTTGACGGTAAGCGTGGCGCCGGTCTGGCTGGCGGTCGGCGTGACGGTCACGCTGGCGACGTTGTTGGCGACGGCGACGGTATAGTCGACGGTGCCAGCGTCAAACACCGGGTTGAGGGTACCGGCGGAAATGCGCAGGCCGCGCAACGTGGCGTCCGTCTGCACCCGGTAGGCGTTGAATTGCGCCGCGCTGACCCGGAGGCAGTCCACCCCGGCGGACGTGGCAATGGCGGCGAAGTCGGCACGCGAGCAGACAAAATGGGCGGCGCGAACGGTGGCGTCGACGCCGAATCCGGCGTTGCCAATCGGGCCCAGCGTACCGAGCACGGCGTCAAACACCCCGACCGGCAGGCCGCTGGCCGGCGTGAACGGGTTGCCGCGCAAATCCAGCAACGTCAGCGCCAGACCGTTAAAAATGCCGGCCGGCAATGCGGTCAGGCCGGCTGCATTCAAACTCAACCGCACCAGCCCGCTCAAGCCGGCAAAATCGCCGCGTTGCAGCGCCGCGAGGTCTTGATTAATCAGACTCAGGCCGGCCACCGCTTGCAGCCCCGCCGGCGGCACATTGGTGCAGTCGTCGGGGGTGGGCGTGACGGCATCAAGGAGTGCCGCCCGCACCGCTGCCGTGCGGGTGCAGATATTGACACCGGCACTGGCGCTGATCGCGATCGGGTTGGTGGCCAGGGCGCCGCGGCCGGTGTGCGCGGCGGCGGCGACGGTGAGCGACAGACTGCCGTCGACGGGGATGTCCACGTTGTCATACACCAGCGTCAGCGTGGCGGTGGTGGCGTCGTCGCGGCTGACCGCCATGACCGTCACCGCGCCGGGCACCGTGGCGGTCGGCCTGAAGTGGCGCGGCAGCAGCTCAGCGGCGACCACGTACTCGGTGGCGGGCAGGGTGACACTGACCGTCACCGGGTCAGCGGCGAACAGCGCCGCCTCGGTCAGCGTGCCGGTCAGCGTGGCCGTCAATGCCGCGGTGTTGTTGATGACCGTCTGGCCGGTGAAATCGGCGGCCGGGTTGCCGACCGGGTCGCGCAGCGGATTGGCGCCGGCGGTGGTGGCCAGCGTCACCGTATCGACCGACTCCACCGCCGCGTCCAGCAGCAGCGTCACCGTCGTCCGGTCGACCGACACCCCGGCGACCACCGGCGCGACGCCCGCCCCCAGCGTCAGCGTCCAGGCCGCCGGCGCCGGCGGCGCGCGGTCGTCGAGCAGCTCGCTGTAGGTCAATGTCAGGACAGCGCCGTTGACGGTTGCACTGCTGAGCGTCGGCGGCGTGGTGTCCACTTGATTGGTGACCACCGGGTCAATCGCAGCGTGCTCCAGCACGGCGTCGTTGCCGGCGGCGTCCTGGATGGTGCCACGGTTTGACTCCAGCGCATTGGCCGCCACCGCCACCCCAGCGTCAGCACGGTCACCGGCGACCGCCGTATAGCGGAATACCGCCGTCGTCGCGGTCGGGCTGCTGAGGTAGACCGCGTGGCGCGTCTGGGTGCCCACCGTCAGCGCCACCCGCGGCTGGCCGAATATTACCACCGCCTCGCTGAAGGTCGCCGTCAGCGCAATCGCCTCGCCCCTGGCGGTCGGGCCGGCGGCCAGCACCAGCCCGGTCAGCCGCGGGACGATGCTGTCTACCCGGTGATTGTCGTCATCCGGCACCGCCGCGTGATCCAGCAGCGCGGCGCGGCGGTCGGCGCGAATCGTACTGCCGCCGGCGTGGGTCAGCGCATTGTCGGCAATGCGCACGCCGTCAGCGTCGAGCTCGCCGGCGGCCACCGTATAGCTGAACACCAACTCCGTGGTTGGCTCGCTGCCGCTGGCGGCGGCGGCGTAGACCGCCGGGCGCGTGTTGCTGCCCACCGTCAGCGCCAACGCCGGCAGGCCGACCACCGTCACCGGCTCGCTGAAGGTCACCGTCGCGGCAATGCGGTCGCCCAGCGCATAATAGAAGTCATCGCCGGCCTCCGAGGTCAACCCAATGCCGGTGATGCGCGGCAACGACAAGGTGTTGTTGATTACCGCCTGGGCGATGAGATCGGCTGCCGGGTTGCCGGCCCGGTCGCGCAGCGGCGGCGTCCCGGCGGTGTACGCCAGCGTCACGGCATCGGTCGATGCCACCGCCGCACTCAGCGTCAGCGTCACCGTCGCCCCGTCAATCGTCACGCCGTCCACCGTCGGCGCGACGCCCACCGCCAGTGTCAGCGTGTAGTCTGCCGGCGCCGGCGCCGCGTCGGTGTCGAGCACCTCCTGGTAGGTCAGCACCAGCAGCGCGCCATTGATGGTTGCCGTGCGCAGCAGCGGCACCACGGTGTCCACGCGATTGGCGGCGTCCACGGCAATCGGATTGTGCTCCAGCACCGCATTGATGCCGACGGCGTCGCGGATGCTGCCGCCGTTGGCCGTCAGGGCGTCCAGCGCCACCGCGACCGCAGCGCCATCGTTGTCGTCGTCGGCCACCGTATAGCTGAACACCAGCGCCGGCGTGCCGCTGCCGGCGGTGTAGACCGCCGCGCGCGCCGTGCTGCCCACTGTCAGCGCCATTTGCGGCGTGCCGCCGCCGACCGCCACCGTCACCGGCTCGCTGAAGGTCGCCGTCAGCGTAATCGCCGCACCGGTCCTATACGGGCCGGCGGTCAGCACCAGCCCGGTGACCCGTGGCGCAACGCCGTCTACCCGGTGGGCGACGTCAGCGGCCACCGTCACACGGTGCGTCAGCACCGCATCCATAGTATCGGTGGCGGTGTCCCGAAGCGCACTGCCGGCGGGCAGGCTCAGCGCATCGGCGGCAATGCTCACGCCGTCTGCGTCGTGGTCGCCGGCGACCACCACGTAGCGGAACACCAGCACCGTGGTGGTGCTGCGGCCGCCGTCGTAGACCGCCGGGCGCGTATCCGGGCCCACCGTCAGCGCCAACTGCGGCCGACCGATGACCGTGACCGCCGCGCTGAACGTCACCGTCGCGGCGATGGTTTCGCCAATCACATAGACGTCGTCGCCGGCCTCCGAGGTCAACGCGATGGCGGTGATGCGCGGCGGTTGCGGGGTGTTGTTGATCACCGCCTGGCCGGTGAAGTCGGCGGCCGGTTGGCCGGTCCGGTTGCGCAACGGCGTCGTCCCGGCGGTGTACGCCAGCGTCACCGTATCGGCCGCCACCACGGTGGCACTCAGCGTCAGCGTCACCGTCGTCCCGCTGATCGCCACGCCGGCGGCGTTCACCGTCGGGGCGACGCCCGACCCCAGTGTCAGCATGTAGTCTGCCGGCGCCGGCACCGCGCCGGCGTCGAGATCCTCGTTGTAGGTCAGCATCAGGGCGGTGCCCCTGATCGTGGCCGCGCTGACCGTCGGCGCGGTGTTGTCCACCCGATGGTCGACGGTCGCGGCAATCGCCGCGTGCGCCGTCAGCGCGTCGTTGCCGGCGGCGTCCCGGATGCTGCCGCCGCCGGTCATCAGGGCATTGCGTGCCACCGCGACCCCATCGTCAGCGCCGTCCGCGGCGACCACCGTGTAGCGGAACACCAGCAGCGTGGCCGTGCTACTGCCGCTGGCGTAGACCGCCGGGCGCGTCTGCGGGCCCACCGTCAGCGCTAGCTGCGGCGTGCCGGCGGTGGTGTCCACCGTCACCGCCTCGCTGAAGGTCGCCGTCAGCTCAATCGCATCGTCGGCCGCATACGGGCCGGCGCTGCTCAGCACCAGGCCGGTCACCGTCGGGGCGACGCCGTCTACCGACTGTTCGCGGGCATCGGCCACCGTCACACTGTGCGTGATCGCCGCGTCGACGGTGTCGGCCACGTCTCGAATCGTGCTGCTGTTGACGTGGGTCAGCGCATTTTCACTGATGCTCACGCCGTCCGCGTCGAGATCATCAACGACCACCGTGTAGCTGAACACCAGCGCTGTGGTCGTGCTGCCGCTGGTGTAGACCGCCGGGCGGGTCGCCGTGCCCACCGTCAGCGCCAACTCCGGCCGACCGGTGACCGCAACCGGCTCGCTGAAGGTCACCGTCGCTGCAATCACCTCGCCAGACGCATAGACGCCATCAACGGCGCCCGAGGTCAACGCAATCGCCGTGATGCTCGGCACCCCGGTGTTGTTGTCCACCACCCGGGCCGTGAGATTGGCGGCCCGGTTGCCGGCCCGATCGCGCAGCGGCGTCGCGGCGGCGGTGTAGGTCAGCGTCACCACAGCGTTCGCCGGCACCGCCGCACTCAGCATCAGCATCACCGTCCGTCCGCTGACCGTCACGCTACCGGCGTTGACCGTCGGCGCCGTGCCCGCCCCCAGTGTCAGCCGATAATCTGCCGCCGCCGGCGCCGCGCTGGCGTCGAGCACCTCGTTGTAGATCAGCGTCACGACATCGTCCCTGACGGTGGCCGTGCTCAACAGCGGCGCGGCGGCGTCCACCCGCTGGGCGACGGCCGCAGCCACCGCCGCGTGCGCCAGCAGCGCAGGGTTGCCGGCGACGTCCCGGATAGTGCCGGCGTTGGCCGTCAGGGCATCAACCGCCACCGCCACCCCATCGTCATCGTGGTCGGCGGCGGCGACCGTGTAGCTGAATGCCAGCACCGTGTTGCTGCTGATGGCGCGGTCGTAGACCGCCGCGCGCGTCGCCGTGCCCACCGTCAGCGCACTCTGCGGCGTGCCCCCGACCGCCACCGTCACCGCCTCGCTGAACGTCACCGTCAACACAATCTCCTCGCCCAGGGCATACGGGCCGGTGCTGCTGATGGCGACACCGCCGTCAACCACCGTCGGGACGACGCCGTCCACCGACTGTTCGGCGGCAGCGGCCACCGCCGCGTGCGCGAGCACCGCGTCGAAGGTGTCGGCGGGGTCGCGAATCGCGCTGCCGGCGACGTGGGTCAGCGCATTTTCACCGATACCCACGCCGTCCGCGTCACGGTCGCCGGCGACCACCGTGTAGCGGAACACCAGCGCCGGGGTCGTGTCGCCGCTGGTGTAGACCGCCGGGCGCGGCTCGCTGCCCACCGTCAGCGCCAACTCCGGCACACCGGTGACCGTCACCGCCGCATCGAACGTCACCGTCGCGTCAATCGCCTCGCCAATCGCGTAGGCGTTGTCGGCGCCGGCGTCTGAGGTCAACTCGATGCCGGTGATGCGCGGCGCCGCGGTGTTGTTGGTTACCGCCCGGGCGGTGAGATTGTCCGCCGCGTTGCCGGCCAGATCGCGCACCGGATTCGCGCCGGCGGTGGTGGACAGCGTCACCACGTCCGCCGCGGTCACGGCGGCGCCCAGCCGCAGCGTCACCGTCTGCCCGCTGATGGTCACGCCGCCGTCGACCACCGTCGGCGCCGGGCCCGACTCCAGTGCCAGCGTCCAGGCTGACGGCGTCGGCACCGAGCTGGCGTCGAGCGCCTCGTTGTAGGTCAGCACCAGACCGGTGCCGTTAATGGTGGCCGCGCTGACCGTCGGCGCGGCGGTGTCCACTCGATTGGCGACGTCGGCGGCAATCGGAGCGTGCTCCAGCACCACCGCAACGTTGCCGAAGTCGTCCCGGATGATGCCGCCGTTGGCCGTCAGGACATTGCTGGCCACCGCGACCCCATCGGCATCACGGTCGCCGGCGACCACCGTGTAGACGAAATCCACCACCGGAAACAGGCCGCTGCCGCCGGGGTAGACCGCCTGGCGCGTCTGCCCGCCCACCGTCAGCGCTATCTGCGGGGCGCCATTGGTGAGGTCCACCCGCACCGGCTCGCTAAAGGTCACCGCCAACCCAATCTGCTCGCCGCGGGCATACGGGCCGATGGTGAAGATGGCGACCTCGACCACCGTCGGGGCGACGCCGTCTACCCGGTGTCTGGTGGCATCGGCCACCAGCGTATGCGTGATCTCCGCGTTGTCGGCGGAGGTCAGCGCTTGAATCGTGCTGCCGTCGACCTGGGTCAGCGCATTTTCACCGATGCCCACACCGTCGGCGTCATTATCGCCGCTGACCACCGTGTAGCTGAACACCAGCGCCGGGGTCTGGTCGCCGCGGACGTAGACTGCCGGGCGCGGCTCGGTGCCCACGGTCAGCGCCAGCTGCGGCCGGCCGGTGACCGTGACCGCCTCGCTGAAGGTGACGGTCGCCTCAATCACCTCGCCAATCTCATAGACGAAATTGCCGGCGTCCGAGGTCAGCGCAAGGCCGGTGATGCGCGGCGCCGCCGCACGGGTGACGGTGACCGTGTAGGTCTGCATCGTGGTCGTGTCGGCGGCGGTCACGGCAATCGCAATCGACACCGCCCGGTCCGGCGTCGGCAGCAAAATGGGCGCACTGGGGGTGCCGCCGGCTACGGGGGCGGTGTTGACGGTAATCGTGGCGCCGGCCTGGCTGGCGGTCGGCGTGACGGTCACGCGGTCGACGTTGTTGCGGACGGCGACGGTATAGGCGTCGGTGGCGGCGTCAAAGGCCGGCGTCAGCGACCCGGCGGAAATCGTCAGGCCGCTCAACGTGGCGATGGACAGATTGTAGGCGTCAAGGTCTGCGCTGGTGATGAAGATGCAGTCGCTGACGTCGGTGGTGAAGGCGACAATGTCGTTGGCGTCGGAACGGGAGCAGACAAAATGGGCGGCTCGGACGTTGGGGTCGATATTGAAAACAAAATCGAACCGCAACAGGGTATCTACCACGTCGTCAAAGATGCCGGCGGGCAACCCGGTTTCCGGCGTGAAGACATTGCCTAACAACGTCAGATTATCCAACGCAGCCAGGCCGTCAAACAGATCTGCAGGCAGGCTGACGAGGGCGTTGGCATCCAAAAACAAAACCGCCAGCGCGGTCAAACCGTCAAACAGCTCTGCAGGCAGGGTGACGAAGGCGTTGCCGTCCAAAAACAACGCCCGAAGCGCCGACAAACCGGCAAAAACGCCGGCATCCAGTGCGTCCAACCGGTTGAGGCGCAAATTCAACGTCTGAAGCGCCGACAAACCGGCAAAAACGCCGGCATCCAGTGCGTCCAACCGGTTGCTGCGCAAATTCAACGTCTGAAGCGCCGACAAACCGGCAAAATCACCGCGTTGCAAGGTCGCGATCCCCCTGTTAGCCAGGTTAAGTTCCGTAATCGCAGCCAGCTCCGCTGCACGCACACTCACGCAGTCGCTGGACGTGACGCCGGCGTCGGCGAGGAGGGCAGCGCGCACCGCTGCCGTGCGGGTACAGATATTGATACCCGCGCCGGCGCTGGCGGTAATCGGGATGCTGCCGGCGGGCAGGTCGGCGGCGCCGCTGTGGGCGGTGGCGGCGACCGTGACGAACAACTCGCCGTCCATCAGAACGTCGGCGCCGTCATAGCCCAGCGTCAGCGTGGCCGTGCTCGCGCTGTCGCGGCTGACCCCGGTCACGCGCACCGTCCCGTCTACGCCGTCACGCACCACCACGGTATCACTGACGACGAAGTCGTCCGCCCCCAGCTGGTCGGCGGCCACGTATTCGGCACCGGTCAGCGTCACCGTCAGCGTCGGCGCCGGGTCGGCGAACAGGGCGGCCTCGGTCAGGCTGCCGGTCAGCAGCGCGCCCGCCGGGCGGGTGACGGTGACGGTATAGGTCTGCGTGGTGGTCGTGTCGGTGTCCGGGTCGGTGATGGTCACCGCAATCACAACGTCCGCCGACGTGTCGGTGACCAGCGTAATGGCCGCACTGGGGCGGCCACTGTCCACCGGGGCGGCGTTGACGGTAATCGTGGCCTCGGACTGGCTGGCGACCGGCGTCACCGTCACGCCGCTGACGGCGGGGTCGAGGGTGACGGCATAGTCGGTGGTGTCGCCGGCAAACGGCGGCGCCAGCGTGCCGGCGGAAATCGTCAGGCCGCTCAGCGTGGCGTCGGTCCGCACGAAGGCGTTGAATTGCGCGGCGGTGATGCGCAGGCAGTCGATATCGCCGTTGGCCGCCTGAATCCGTGCGAATTCGGCGCGCGAGCAGACAAAATGCGCCGCGCGGACGGCGTCATCCACCGCGAAATAGGTGCCCGCCTCGGGGGGGGTGACCACAATGTCGCCCAGCCTTGCGCGCACCGGGTCAAACACCCCGGCCGGCAGACCGCTCAGCGGGGTGAACCGGTTGGCGCGCAGATCCAGCGTCGTCAGCGCCGGCAAGCCGGTAAACACACCGGCCTCCAGCACACGCAGGCGGTTGGCGCGCACATCCAGCAGCGTCAAGCTCGACAAGCCGGTAAACACCCCGGTCGGCAGCGTCGCCAGGCGGTTGCTGTTCAGGCGCAAATCGGTCAGCGCCGACAGCCCGTTAAAAGCACCGGCCGGCAGCGTGACCAACGGATTGCTGCCCAAATCCAGCGCCGCCAACGCCGCCAGGCCGGCAAACACATCGGCATCCAGCGCGCTCAGGCCGTTGGCGCTCAAATCCAGCGTCGTCAACGCCGACAACCCGGCAAACACATCGGCATCCAGCGCGGTCAGGCCGTTGACGCTCAAATCCAGCGTCGTCAACGCCGACAACCCGGCAAACACATCGGCATCCAGCGCGACCAGACCGGCGCCATCCAACTCCAACACCCGCAACGCCGACAAGCCGGCAAAAATGTCGGCCGGCAGCGCGGTGGCAAACGGGTTGTTGCTCAAATCCAACGACGTCAGCCCGGACAAGCCGGCAAAATCACCGCGTTGCAGCGCCGTGATGCCCTGCCCGTCCAGACTCAGGCGGGTAATGCCACTCAAACTCGAAGCAGCCACACTGGTGCAATCGTCGGCCGCCGCCGCCGCGACAATCGCAGCCCGCACCGCCGGCGTGCGGTCGCAGACGTTGACGCCGTTACTGGCGAGAATATCCACACCGGCGGCCAGGTCGCCGTCGCCGCTGTGCGCGAATCCCAGCACCGTCACCCGCAGCCTGCCGTCGGCGGTAATGTCCTCGCCGCTATGCGCCAGTTCCAGTGTCACCGTGTTGTCGCTTTCGCGGCTGATCGCGGTCACGCGCACCGTCCCGTCTACGCTATCCGCGAGCAAGAAGTCGGCTGCCACCAGCTGGTCAGCGTCCACGTATTCGGCATTCTCCAGCGTCACCGTCACGGTCGTGCCGGCGAACAGATCGGCCTCGGTCAATATCCCATCCAGCGTCGCCGTCGCCTGATCCGCCGTCGAGCGGGCCACGTTCACTCGGTAGGTCACGCTGGTCAGCGTATCCGTGGAGGTCACCGCAATCGAAATCGTCACCACGTCGCCTGCGATCAGCGCAATCGGCTCACTCGGGCTGCCGCTGTCCACCGCATCGTCGTTCACGCGAATGATCGCCCCGGTCTGGCTGGCCACCGGCGTCACCGTCACGCTGGCGACCGGGTTGGCCACGGCGACCTCATAGCCGGTGGTGTCCGGGTCGAACGGCGGTGTCAGGATGCCGTCGGAAATCGTCAACTCGCGTAGCGCGGCCTCGGTGGACAGCAGGAAAGCGGCCAATTGCGCCGTCGTGATGCGCAGGCAGTCGGTACCGCCGTTGGCCGCTGTAATCTGTGCAACGTCAGCGCGCGAGCAGACAAAATGGGCGCGGCGGACGGTGTCGTCCACGACCAGGCCGCTGAAGCCGGATTCGGCAATGGCGCCCAGACTACCGAGCACATCGTCAAACACGCCGGCCGGCAGCCCGGTGCCCAGCGTGAACGCGTTTTCGAGCAGTTCCAGCGTCTCCAGAGCCGACAGACCGTTAAAAATCCCGGCATCGAGGGCCGTCAGACCGTTGTTGCGCAACCCCAGATCGGTCAACCCCGACAGGTCGGCAAACAGGTCGGCCGGCAGCGTGGCCAAATGGTTGTTATTCAGATTCAAAAACGTCAGCCCCGACAAGCCGGCAAAATCACCGCGTTGCAGCGCCGTGACGCCGCGACCATTCAACCCAAGCCGGCCAATCGAGCGCAGGTCGGCGGCCGGCACATTGGTGCAGTCGCTCGGGGTCAAATCAATCACGCCAAGCGCCGTCAGAATCGCCACCCGCAGCGCCGGCGTGCGGCCGCAGATATTCACCCCGGCGCTGGCGCTAATCCGCACACTGCCGGCCTCCAGCTCGCCGTCGGCGGTGTGCCCGGTGGCCAGCACCGTCACCTCCAGCTCGCCGCTGACGGTGACGTCGGTGGCGTCGTAAGCCAGCGTCAGCGTGGCCGTGTTGTCGTTGTCGCGGGTGACCCCGGACACCGTCACGCCGTCCACGCTGGTGAACAGCCTGAAGTCGTTCACATCCAGGTCGGTATCGGGCACGTATTCGGTGCCGGCCAGCGTCACCGTCACCGTCGGCGGCGGGTCGGCGAACAGCTCGGCCTCGGTCAGGCTGCCGACCAGCACCGCCGACGGCGCCGCGGTGACGATAACGGTGATGGTCACTTCATCCGAATCCACCCGGCCGTCATTAACCACCAACCCGATGATAGTGGTCTGCGGCGTCGCCACCAGCGGCGCGGTGAAGCGCAAGCGCGCGGCGGTGGGCGTGTCCAGCGTCAGCGGCGGGATGGCGTCGCGGATCACCCGCCAGCGGGTGGTGGCGATGTCGTCGCCATCCGGGTCGCTGCTGCCGCTACCCAGCACCACCAGCGCACCGGGGGCCACCCGCAACGTCGGCGCCTGCTCGATCAACGCCTGCGGGGCACGGTTGACGACGACCACAATCGGCAGCGTCACCCGCGACCGGGTGCCCGGCGCATCGGCCGCATCGGCCGCCGTCACCCATATCGTCGTGCTGCCGGCCGCCACCGCGGTGAGGGTGACCACGCTGCCGGCCAGCGTGGCGGTGGCGATGGCCGCGTCAGCCGACACCACCGAGTAGGTCAACCCATCGCCGACATCCGGGTCGCTGAACCGGGTGGCGACGTCAACCGGCACCGCCGCGCGGCCGAGCGTCACCGTCTGTGTCGAGATGCCGCCGATCCGGACCGGCGGCTCGTTGACATCGTCGACGGTGACCGTCACCGCCGCCGTCGCCATAACCGTCGTCGTGTCAACGGTCACCGCCAATTGCACCGTCAGCACATAGCCCCGCGCCGGCGCCGACAACACCGGCGCGGTCTCGAAATCAACCGGCGTGGTCGCCGTCAGCTGACCGCTGTCCGGGTCGATCGCAAACACCCCGGCGTCGTTGCCGGCGGTGATCGTCCATACCCGACCGGCGGCCGGGAACCGGCTCGGCGTCAGCGGCGCGCCGACTGCGGTGTCGAGCGCCGCGTTTTCGGCCAGCGTGAAGGTCGCCAGCGCCGGCAGCGTCGGCGCCGGCGCGACGGTCACGGCAAACGTCTGCGTCGCCCGGGACGGGCTCTCGGCGGTGTCGGACGGATCCGCCGCGACCACCGTCACCGTCGTCGTGCCCGCCGCCACGGCGGTAATCGTGACCACACTGCCGGCCACCGCGACCGTGGCGATCGCCGGGTCAGCCGACGTGGCGGAAACCGTCAACAGCGCCGCCTCCGGGTCGCTGAAACCGGCGGCGACGTCCAGCGTGACCGGCGACAAATCCAGCGTGGCCGTCTGCGGCGCGATCACCCCGACCGCGACCGGCGGCTCGTTGACATTCTCGACCGTCACCGTCACCACGGTCGTCACCGTGGTGGTGCCAACCGCCAGCGTCACCGTCAGCGCATAGCTCGGCGTGTGCTCGAAATCGAGCGGCGCGATCAGCGTCAACTGACCGTCGGTCGCGCCGATCGCAAACACCACCCGCTCGCTGGCGTCGGCGGTGTTAGCGTCCACATTGCCGCCGGTGATACGCCAGACCGGCGCCCCCACCGGGAAACCGTCCGGCGGCGTCAGCGGCGCGCCGACCACGGCGTCGACCTCGCTGTCTTCGGGCAGTGTCACCGCCAGCGTCGGCGCCGGGGTGACGGTGACGGCAAACACCTGACGCGCCTGCGACGGGCTGGCCTCGCTATCGGACGGGTCGGCCGCGACCACGGTCAGCGTCGCCGTGCCGGGCGCCAGCGCGCGCAGCGTCAGCACACTGCCCTCCAGGCTGGCCGCAACCAACCCGGCACCCGCCACGTCCACCGCCACCGTCCAGGTCAGGGCCGCGCCTTCCGGGTCGCTGAAGTGATCGGCGAGGTCGAACATCACCGACGGCAGCAGGCCGACCGTGACCGTCGGCGGCGCAATCTCGCTGAACAAGACCGGCGGCTCGTTGACCGGCGCGACGGTGACGGTCACCTCGGCCTCCGCCATCACCGCGCCGAGCGTCAACCGCACCGTCAGCGTATAGCGCTGCGTGTGCTCGAAATCGAGCGGCTCGATCAGCGCCAGCTGGCCGTCGGTCGCGCCGATCTCAAACACCACCCGCGCGCCGGTGTCGGCGGTGTTGTCATCCATGTTACCGGCGGTGATGCGCCAGACCTGCGGCCCCGACGGGAAATTTATCGGCGTCAGCGGCACGCCGACCGGGCTGTTGTCGGGCGTGTTTTCCGACAGCATGAAGGTCATCGGCGCCAACGCCGGCACCGGCGCGACGGTCGCCAAAAACGTCTGCACCGCCCGCGACGGGTTGTCGGCAGTATCAAACGGGTCGGTCGCGGTCACCGTTATCATCGTCTCGCCCACCGTCACCCCGGTGATGATGACCATATCGTCTTCCACCGTGGCCGTGGCGACGGTCGGGTCGGTCGCGCTCGCCAGGTAGGTCAACACGTCGTCTTCCGGGTCGCTGAAGCCGACCGCGACGGCAACCGTTGACTGCCCCCCGGCGACCACCGTCTGCGGCGCGAGGCTGCCGTCCGCCGTCGGCGGCTGGTTCGGGATGATGGTCACACTAAAGCGCACCCGGGCGGTGCCGGCGGTGGCGGTCGCGCTGTAGACCAGCGTCAGCGGCGCGCCGACGGTGGTCGGCGTGCCGGACAGCGTGCGGGTGTCAACGGCGGGGTCAAACGTCAGCCCCGGCGGCAGCGCACCGCCGTCCGCGCCGGTCAGCGCGTAGCTCACGCTGCCGCTGATGCCGGTCGCCGCCGGCAGCGTCAGCGGCGCGATCGCCGCGCCGGCCCGATAGATCTGCGCCGCCGGCGGGCTCAGCACCGGCCCGGTGACGGTCAGCGCAAAGCGCACACGGGCAATGCCGGTCACGTCGGCGCCGTCGCGCTCGGTCACGCTGTAGGTCAGCATCACCGCCGTGCCGGTGCTCGGCGTGCCGGACAGCCGGCGGGCGTCGACCGCGGGGTCAAACGTCAGCCCCGGCAACACGCGCTCCAGCGCCGCGCCGTCCGGCCCGGTCAGCGTATAGACCACCGTGCCGGTGATACCGCTGGCCGCCGGCAGCACCAGCGGGTCGATCGCCACGCCGACCGGCAGCACCCGACCGGGCAGGACAAGCGGCAGCCGCGGCCCGGTGACGGCGACGTCAAAATGCGCCGTCGCGGTGCTGTCGGTGGCGGTGTCGGTGGCGGTGTAGGTCAGCGTCACCGCCGCGGTGCCGGTGCTCGGCGTGCCGGACAGCGTGCGGCTATCCGACGCCCGGTTAAAGCGCAGCCCCGGCAAGACCGACCCCAGCGCCACGCCGCGCGGTGCCATCAGCGCATAGACCACCGTGCCGGTGGTGCCGCTGGCCGCCGGCAGCGTCAGCTCGGTGATCGCGCTGCCGACCGTAAAGCGCTGATTCCCCGGCCCGCTCAGTTGCGGCCCGACGACGGTCACGTCAAACGTGGCCAGCGCGGTGCTGCCGCCGTCGGTGACGCGCCAGGTCAGCGTCACCGGCGCGCCGCCGGTGCCGACCAGCGGCGTGCCGGACAGCGTACGGCGGTCGGCCGCGGGGTCAAACGTCAGCCCCGGCAGCGCGCTCAAATCCACCCCGTTCGGCCCGACCAGCGTATAGGTCAGGGGCGCGGTGACGCCGGTCGCCGCCGGCAACGGCAACGGCGGTATCGCGCGGCCGACCCGGTACGTCAGCTCCCCTTCCGGCGCCGTCAGGCCGAGGCCGGTCACCGTCACCGCAAAGGCGGTCGTCGCGGTGCCGACGTCGTCGGTCGCGCTGTAGGTCAGCATGACCTCGGCGGCGACCGTGGTCGGGGCGCCGGTCAGCCGGCCGGTGTCGGGGGCAAAGGTCAGGCCGGGCACGGCCTGCGCCAGCGCCAGGTCGCCCGGCCCGGTCAGGGCGTAGGTCACCGTGCCGTCGGTGTCGGTGGCCACCGGCAGCGTCGCGTCAATCACGCCGCCGCGCAGCGCGGTGCGCGCCGCCGGCGTCGGCAGCCGCGGGCCGGTGACGGTCACCGGAAACGTCACGCTGACGGTGCCGGTGTTGCCGACCGTGGCGGTGTAGGTCAGCAGGATCTCGGCGGCGCCATTGCGCGGCGTGCCGGACAAACGCAAGCCGACCGGGTCAAACGTCAGCCCCGGCACCGCCGCCGCCAGCGGGAGGTCGCCCGGCCCGGTCAGCGTGACCGTGCCCGACGACGGCAGGTCGTTGAGGCTGCCACTGCGCTCAACCAGCGCCCCCGACAGCGGCAGCGGCGTAATCTCCACGCCGACCGGGAAACGCTGCGCCGCCGGCTGGGGCAGCCGCGGGCCGATGATCAGCAGCGCAAAGGTCTCGCGGATGATTGCCGTGACGACGCCCAGGTCGTCGTGTTGGGTGACGGTGTAGGTCAGCGTGTTGCCCGCACCGCCCGCCATGGGGGTGATGGCATTGCGCGGCGTACCGGACAGCGTGCGCGTGGCGGCGTCAAACGACAGCCCCGGCACCGCCTCCAGCCCGGTCAGTGCATAGATCGCCGTGCCGACCACCTCGGCCTGCGGCAGCCGCAGCGGCGGGATCCGGCTGTTGACCGCATAGACCTGATCGACCAGCGGCGGCAGCGACGGCCCGACCACCGCAACCGTAAAGGTGACGCCGACGATATCGACGGTGTCGCGCGCGGTGTAGGTCAGCGTCACCGGCGCGGCGACCGCGGGCGGCGTGCCGGTCAGCCGGCGCTCGGCGGCGGCGGGGTCAAACGTCAGCCCCGGCAGCTGGCTCAAATCGGCGCCGTTCGGGCCGGTCAGGCGGTAGGTCAGCGCCCCGCTCGCACCGCTCGCCGCCGGCAGTTGCCGATCGACCGCGACACCAGCCGGCAGGCGCAGATCGGCCGCCGCCAGCGTCGGCCCGGCGGCGGTGGCGGTGAAGTCAAAGGTGACACGGCCGCTGCCGACGGCGTCGGTGGCGGTATAGGTCAGCGTCACGCTGCCGGTCGCGCTCGGCGTGCCGGTCAGCACACGGGCGTCGGCGGCAAACGTCAGCCCCGGCAGCGCGCTCAAATCAATGCCATTCGGGCCGGTCAGCGTATAGGTGGTGTCGCCGCTGGTGGCGCGCGCCGCCGGCAGCGTCAGCGGGGTGATGGCGCTGCCGATTGCATAGCTCTGACTGGGCGGCCGCGGCGGCAGCGGCCCGGTCAGGGTGACGTCAAAGAACACCGTGCTGGTAGAGAAGACATGGACGGCAAAGTAGCCCAGCGTGACCGTGTCGCCGGGGTTACCGGTCGGCGTGCCGGACAGGATGCGGCTGGTGATGTCAAACGTCAGCCCCGGCAGTTGGCTCAAATCGGCGCCATTCGGGCCGGTCAGCGTGTAGGCAACCGGGAGGTCGGCGGGGTTGATGTCCAGCGGCAGCGGCAGCGTCAGCGGCGTGATGGCGCGCCCGGCGCCAAAGCGCTGTGCGGGCACCGGTGGCAGCCGCCCCGACCCGGTGACGGTCAGCGTAAACACGGCGGTGGCGGTGCTGATGCGGTCGATGGCGGTGTAGCGCAACATCACCGGGTCAATGGGGTTCTGCGCGCTACCGGACAGCACGCGGCTGCCCGACGCAAACGTCAGCCCGGGCACGGCCAGCGGCTCGCCGTTCAGCCTGGTCAGCGCGTAGTTCACGCCGCCGGTGGTGCCGGTGGCCGCCGGCAGCGTCACCGCGCGCGCGATCCCGACGACATAGCGCTGCTCCGCCAGCGGCGGCAGCCGCGGGCCGATGATGACGACGTCAAAGGTGATGGCAGCGAAGCCAAAGCGGTCACCCGCAATGTAGTGCAGCGTCACCGCGTCGGCGGCGGTGGTCGGCGTGCCGAACAGCGTACGGCTGACCGGGTCAAACGTCAGCCCCGGCAGCGCCGTCAAATCCTGGCGGTTCGGCCCGACCAGCGAGTAGACCGGGGTCGTCTCGACGCCGGCGCGGGTCGCCGCCGGCAGCGTCAGCGGCGCGGTGATGGCGGCGCCGAACACATAGCGCTGCTCGTCGACCGCGGTCAGCACCAGTTCGGCGATGCTGACGCTGACCGCAAAGGTCGCGCTGGCGGTGCTGACGGCGTCGGTCGCGGTGTAGGTCAGCGTCACCGCGGCGATCGGGGCGGTCGGGGTGCCGGTCAGCAGGCGCTCGGCGGCGTTAAACGTCAGCCCCGGCAGCGCCGCCGCCAGCGCCACCGGGTTGCCGTCGGCGTCGGCCGGGCCGGTCAGCGTATAGGTGACCGCGCCGGTGGCGGCGGTGGCCGCCGGCAGCGTCAGCGGCGCTATCGCGGCGCCGACCGCAAAGGTCTGCGCGTCCGGCGCCGACACCTGCAACCCGTCCACCGTCACCGTCAGCGCAAAGCGCGTTGTGATGATGCCGACCGTGTCGGCGACGGTGTAGGTCAGCATCTGCGCCGCGGCGACCGTGGTCGGCGTGCCGGTCAGCCGGCGGGCGGCGGCGTCAAACGTCAGCCCCGGCACCACCGCCGCCAGCGCCGCGCCGGCCGCGCCGGTCAGCGTATAGGTGGTCGCGCCGGTGGTCGCGGTGGCCCGCGGCAGCGCCAGCGCCAGCGCCTGCCCGACCGGCAGCACCTGATCGACCGGCGCACGCAACCGCGGCCCGACCACCGTCACCGCAAACTGTCGGGTGGTGGTGCCGACGCGGTCGGTGACGCGGTAGGTCAGCAACACCGGGGCGGCCGGGTGGCTGACCGGGGTGCCGCTCAGCCGGCGCTCGGCGGCGTCAAACGTCAGCCCCGGCAGCGCCGCCGCCAGCGCCACCGGGTTGCCGTCGGCGTCGTCCGGCGGGGTCAGCGTATAAGCGGTGTCGCCGCTGGTGGCGGTGGCCGGCGACAGCGGCGCGACCGTACTCGCCCGCCCGACCGCCAGGCGCAGATCGGGCAGCACCGCCGGCAGCCGCGGCCCGCTGACGGCAATGGTAAAGTGCGCCGTGGCGAGGATGCGGGTGTCATCGGCGGCGGTGTAGGTCATCGTCAGCGGCGCCGCGGCGGCGGTCGGCCGACCGGACAGCCGGCGCGTCGCGGCGTCAAACGTCAGCCCCGGCACGGCGCGCGCCACCGGCGCCTGTTCCGGCCCGACCAGCCGGTAGGTCACCGGGCCGGCGGTGTCTACTGTGGCCAGCGTCAGGTCGGGGATCGGCGTGTCGAGCACATAGTGCTGATTGACCGGCCCGACCAGCCGCGACCCGGTGATGGCGATGCGGAAGCGGCGGCTCGCGGTGCCGTCGGCGTCGGTCGCCGTATAGGTCAGCTCGGTCGTGTTGGTGATGCGCGTCGGCGTGCCGGACAGCCGCAGGTTGACCGGGTTGAACACCAGCCCGATCGGCAGATCGCTGTTGTCCGGGCCGCGCAGCGTGGCGGTGGTCGGGCCGTTGGCCTGGGTCACCTCCGGCAGTTGCAGGCTGACCACGCTGTTGATCGGATAGCTCTGGTCGGCCACCGTCGGCAGCCGCGGCCCGAGCAGCGTCAGCTCAAACAACTCGGTGGCCACGTTGACGTCGTCCGCGGCGGTGTAGGTCAGCACGCTCCGATCGCCCAGGGTCGGCGTGCCGGACAGAACCCGCGCATCCGGGTCAAACGTCAGCCCCGCCGGCAGCCCGGCGGCGGCGCTCAGCGCATAGGTGGCCTCGCCGGTGGTGCCGGCGGCCGCCGGCAGCGTCAGGGTCAGCGGCGCGCCGGCGGCGAAGCGCCGGTTGTCGATGGCCGTCAGCCGCAGCCCGTTGACCATCACGGAAAAGGACACCGAGGTGGTGCGCTCGGCGGCGGTGAACTCGCCCGTCGGCCCGGCGGGATTGGTCGCGCTGTAGCGCAGCTCCACCGAATCCGGGCTAGCGCGCCGCGGCGTGCCGGATAGAACCCGGCTATCCGGGTCAAACATCAGCCCCGGCAGGAGCTCCCCCAACGCCCCGCTGGCGACGTCGGTCAGCGTGTAGATCGGCGCGCTCATGCCGGTCGCCGCCGGCAGTGTCAGCGGCGGGATCGGGACGCCGACCGTATAGACATACAGCAGCTCATCCGGTGCGCGCAACTGTGGCCCGGCGGGGCTGACGGTGATCGTCAAGGGCGTCGTGGCGAAGCCGCTCGGATCGGCGACCGAATAGATCAACGTCCGGACACCGCTGTCGGTGGAGGGGGGCAAAGTACCGGACAGGATGCGCGTGGCCGGGTCAAACACCAGCCCCGGTAACACCACGGCCAGGCTCCGGTCGTTCGTCCCGGTCAGCGTGTAGGTCGTCGGGCCGATCAGGCCGGTCGCCAGCGGCAGCGTCAGTTCGACCGGGACGCCGACCGTATAGAACTGATTGACCAGCGGGGTCAGACGCGGGCTGGTGACGGTGAGGTCAAAGGTGGCGGTGGTAATGCTCGCAACCGTGTTGTCGGCGGCAGACTGGGTGATGCGGTAGGTCAACGTCAGCGGGCCGTCGGTGGCGCCGACCGGCGTGCCGGACAGGGCGCGGGAGCGCGGGTCAAACGTCAGCCCCGGCACCGCGGTCGCCAGCTCGGTGCCGTCCGGGCCGCTCAGCGTGTAGGTCGCTCCGCCGTCATCCAACAGATCCGGCGGCAGAATCAGGGGCGGGATCGGTCGGCCGCGCGGGTAGCTGCGGTCGGCCAGCGTGGCCGGCAGCGCCGGCCCGGTGACCACCAGATCAACCGCCACCGTGGCGCTGCCGACGGTGTCGGTGGCGGTGTAGCTCAGCGTCACCCGGCCGACGCGGGTCGGCGCGCCGGACAGCACCCGGGTGGCCGGGTCAAACCGCAGCCCCGGCGCCGCCGCCGCCAACGGCTGGGCCTCCGGGCCGCTCAGCGTGTAGTCCACCGCGCCGACGCTGCCGGTGGCCGCCGGCAGCGTCAGCGGCGCGAGCGCCAGACCGACCGCATAGTCGGCGGCAAACAGCGGCGCGGTCAGACTCGGCCCGGCGGCGGCCACCACCACGTCAAAGGTGACCGTGTGGGTGGAGACCCGCTCAATGCCGAAGAAGGGGTCGCGGAAGACGCTGGCCGCCGTATAGGTCAGCGTGGACACCCCCGCGGCGGTCGGCGTGCCGGACAGCGTGCGCGTCGCCACGGTAAACGTCAGCCCGGCGGGTAGCGCGCCGGTCAACGTGTAGGTTCGCGGGCCGAAGTCTCTGAAAGCCGGGCCTGTCACCAGCGTGGCAATCGGCAGCACCACGGGGTCGATCTCCTGATTGACGGGATAGACCCGGGTCGTCGGCACGCGCAAAGACGGCCCCGCAACCCGGATTAACCGCAATCTCGAGTTACTGCCGACGTCGTCGGTGACGGTGAAGCGCATCCGGACGTCACCGGGGGTGGTCGGGGCACCGGTCACACGGTCACGGTCGAAACTCCTATCAACGTCGCGGAAAAAGCTCAGGCCGGGCAGCAGCTCCTCCGGCGGCTCGCCGTTCGGCCCGGTCAAGGTGAAGATGGGTTCACCGGTGTTGGTGCCGCTGTTGACGCCAGACAGGATGAGATTTCCCACATCAACGCCGGCAGCGAGGAGTATATCCGGTGGCACGGCCAGCTGCGGCCCGCGGAGAGTCAGGGTAAAGACGGTCTCAATCAGCCCCCCCCCAGCCCCCGACTCGGTGGCGGTATAGGTCAGCTGGGTGGACTCCTCCGGCGTCGTTGCGTTATCCCTCGGCTTCGCATCGGCTCTGAGCGGCGTACCGAACAGCGTGCGGCTGGCGGCATCGAACGCCAGCCCCCTGGGCAAGCTGCCGCCCAGATCGTAGGTGGCGTCCACCGGCAGGCTGCCGCGGAACGCCGCCGGCAGCCGCGTGAGCGGCAGCGGTCGGCCGAACGCAAGGTCCAGCTCCAGGCCCGGCGGCTCCAGCCGCAACGCGGACGGGGGCAGGAAGACCAGGCCAAACGACACGCCGCTGGTGGTGCCGACGTCGTCGCTGACGCGGTAGGTCAGCAGCACCGCGTCGGGAAACGTCGGCACCCGCGGCGTGCCGGACAGCACGCGGGCCGCCGGGTCGAACCGCAGCCCCGGCGCCACCGCCGCCAGGTCGGCGCCGTTGGCGCCGGTCAGCACATAAGTGGTGGCGCCGGTGGTGGCGGTGGCCGCCGGCAGCGTCAGCGGGACGATCGGGTCGCCGGCGGGATAGCTGGCATCCCGCGGCACGCCCAGCCGCGGCCCGCTGATGGTGACGGCAAACGTGGCGCTGTCCGCGCCGACGCTGTCGGTGGCGGTGTAGGTCAGCAGCACCGGGTCGGCGGCGGCGGTCGGCGTGCCGGACAGCGTGCGCCGATCCGGGTCAAACGTCAGCCCCGGGATGGCGCTCGCCAGCGCAGTCGGCCCGTCGGCGCCGAACGGCGGCCCGGTCAGCGTATAGCGCGGCGACTCGCCGGTGGCGCCGCGGCTGACCGCCGGCAGCACCAGCGCGTCAATCGGGCGGCCGACCGGCCAGGTCTGCGCGCGCGGCAACACCAGCAGCCGCAGGCCGTCGACGGTGACCGTGAACGGCACGGTGGCGATCAGGGTACGGGCGTCGCTGACCCGCTCGCGGATGATGTAGTTCAGCACCGTGCTGCCGGCGGTGACCGGCGTGCCGGTCAGCCGGCGGGTGGCCGGGTCAAACGTCAGCGCCGGGTCAAACGACAGCCCCGGCAGCGCGTCCAGCGCGGCGCCGTCGGGGCCGGTCAGCGCGTAGGTCAGCACCACCCCGGAGACGTTCGGCGTGGCCAGCGGCAACGCGAGATCAATCGGCACACCAGACGGCCAGTTTTGATTGGCCACCGCCGCCACCGTCGGGCCGGCGACGATGAGGTCGAAGGTGCGCGTGGCGGTGCCGGTGAGTTCGCTGTCAGTGCTGATCGCGGCAGTGGCCGTGTAGGTCAGCGTCGTGGTGCCGACCAACAGCGGTGTGCCGGTCAGCCGCTGGCTGGACGCGACAAACGTCAGCCCGGCGGGCAGCGGACCGCCGTTCGGGCCGGTCAGCGTGGTGGTGGAGGCAATGCTGTTATTGGCGTTAACGGCCGTCGGCAACTGATGGGTTTCGATGTTGCCGGCCAAAAATTCCACCTCCCCCACTGCCTCCAAAAACGGGCCCTGGAAGTTCAGTTCCAAGATTTCCGCGGCGGCTACGCCGCGGCGATCGGTCGCGGTGTAGACTAAAAAAGCGCTAAAGGTGGAGTCGAAGCCAACGAGCGGCGTACCGAACAGGGTGCGGGTGGGCGCGTCAAACGTCAGCCCGACGGGCAGCGGGCCGGCGACCGAGTTGATCAGCGGGCCGGTCAGCGTGTAGGTTGCCTCGCCGTCGATATTGATGGCCGGCGGCAGCACCAGCAACACCGGCCTGCCGACTGTCACGCTACGCACACCGTCCAGCGACAGGGCCAGCGGCAGGCCGACCGTGAAGGTGGCGGTAAAGGTGGCGGTCGCGGTGCCGACGGTGTCGGTGGCGCGGTAGGTCAGCTGCACGCTGCCGCCGTTGACCGGGGTGCCGGACAGCGTGCGGCTGCTCGGGTCAAACGTCAGCCCCGGCACCGCCTGCGCCAGGGCGATGCCGCCCGGCCCGGTCAGCGTGTAGTGCACGCTGACGCTGACGCGCTCGGCCGCCGGCAGCGGTGGCTGCGACGGCAGCGCGACGCCGGCCGGAAAGACCTGCGCACCCGACGGCGCGGCCAGCGTCGGCCCGGCGACGGTGACGGCAAACAGCGCGCCGACGGCGCCGTCGGCGGCGGTCGCGGTGTAGCGCAGCATGACCGCGTCGCGGCCGCCGATCGGGGTGCCGGACAGGCGGCGCGTGACCGGGTCAAACGTCAGCCCCGGCAGCACCGTCGGCAGCGCCGCGCCGGTCGCCGCCACGGCCAGCGCATAGGCGATGCTGCCGTCGTCGTTGGTCGCCGCCGGCAGCGTCAGGCTGACGGCGCTGCCGGCGGTCAACACCCGCGCCGCCGGCGGCGGCAGCCGCGGCCCGCTGATGGTGACGGCAAAACGCACCGTGCTGCTGCCGCTGTCGTCGGTGGCGCCGCCGTCGCCGCTCTCGGTGACGGTATAGGTCAGCGTCACCGGGCTGCCGCCGGCGGTCGGGGTGCCGGACAGGATGCGCGTCTCGGGGTCAAACGTCAGCCCCGGCAGCGCGCTGCCGACGTCGCCGTCCGGCCCGCTCAGCGCATAGGTCAGCGTGAACGCCGCGCCGTCGGTGGCGTCGGCGTTGGTGGCCTTCGGCAGCGTCAGCGCCAGCGCACTGCCGAGCGCAAAGACCCGGTCGCCGGGTGACGCCAGCGTCGGGCCGGTGCGGTTGACCCGGATGGTAAAGCGCCGCGTGGCGACGCCGGCGGCGTCGGTGGCGGTATACACCAGCGTGGCGGTCACATGCTCGGCCTCGTCGCCGTCAAGCGCGACCAGCCGCCCGCGCAGCCGGCGGCTGGCCGCGGTAAAGGTCAGCGCCGCCACCGCGCGCGCCGCGGCCAGCGGGCTGCCGCCGACGCCGGTCAGCGCGTAGACGGTCGCGCCGCTGTCGTTGTCGGCCGCCGGCAGCGTGAGGTCAACCGCCACGCCGGCGGCAAAGGCGCGATTGGGCGGCGGCGGCAACTGTGGCCCGTCGACCGTCACCGCCACGCGGTGCGTGACGGTGCCGCCGTCGTCGGTGGCGACCCAGGTCAGCGTCACCGCGGCGCCGGTGGCCGGCACGCCGGACAGGGTGCGGCTGACCGGGTTAAACGTCAGCCCCGGGAGGGCCTCCGTCAGCGTGGCCCGGCCCGGCCCGAACAGCGCGTAGGTGGTCGCGCCGCGGTCGTTGTCGGCCGCCGGCAGCGGATCGCCGGCGACCGGCGTGCCGGCGGCATAGCGCCGCGCCGCCGGGGCGCGCAGCTGCGGGCCGGTGACGGTGACGCCAAAACGGACGCGGGTCGGGCCGCGGTCGTCGGTGACGGTATAGGTCAACATCACCACAGCGCCGACGGTCGGCTGGCCGGACAACACCCGCGTGGCCGGCACAAACGTCAGCCCCGGCAGCACCGCGGCCAGGTCGGCGCCGGCCGGGCCAGTCAACGTGTAAGTCGGGTCGCCGGTGGTGTTGGTGGCGGCCGGCAGCGTCAGCGGCGCAATGGCGGCGTTGACGCGCCAGGTCTGATCCGCCGGCGGCTCCAGCAGCGGGCCGGTGACGGTGACCACCAACGTGACGCTGGCGGTCGCCGCGGCCAGCGTGGCGGTCGGCGGGTCGGTGGCGGTGTAGGTCAGCGTGGTCACGCCGACGCTGGCCGGGGTGCCGGACAGGATGCGCGTCGCGGCGTCAAACGTCAGCCCGGGAATCGCCGCGCCGAGCGGGATGCGGGTCGGCGCGGCGTCGCCGTCCGCCGGCCCGGTCGCACTCAGCGCGTAGACGGTGTCAGCGTCCGCGGCGGCGGTGGCCGGCAGCGTCAACGGCGTGATGGCGGTGCCGAGCACATAGGCCGGCGGCGTGTCCGGCGTGCTCAGGGTCGGCCCGATGATGCTGAACGGCGCCACCTGCGCCGCGCCGCCAATGGCGTCGGTGACGCGGTAGGTCAGCAGCACCGGCGCGGCGGTGATGGCGGTCGGGGTGCCGGTCAGCGTCCGCGCCGCGGCGTCAAACGTCAGCCCCGGTAGCAATGCCGCCAGCGCGGCGCCGGCGGCGCCGGTCAGCGTGTAGTCCAGCGCGCCGAGCGTGTCGGTGGCCGCCGGCAGCGTCAACGGCACCAGCGGGCTGCCGAGCGCCAGGCTGCGCGGCGCCAGCGCGGCCAACTGCGGCCCGCCGCTGACGGTGACGGTAAAGGCGCCGGTGGCGGTGCCGGCGTCGGCGGTCGCGGCGGTGTAGGTCAGCGTGGTGACGCCGACCACGCTCGGCCGGCCGGTCAGCGCGCGGCTGGCCGGGGTGAAGGTCAGCCCCGGCACCGCCAGCGCCACGTTGCGATTGTTGGCGTCGGCCAGGCGGTAGGTGACGGCGCCGGCGCCGACGACGCCGGTGGCCGGTGGCAGGACGAACGCGCCCAGCAGCCGGTTGCGCCGCCAGGCGCGGTCCGGCAGCGGCGCCAGCCGCGGCCCGGCCACGGTCAGCGTGAAGCCCACGCTGACGCTGCCGGCGGCGTCGGCGGCGGTGTAGGTCAGCGTCACCGCGTCGGCGGCGGTGGTCGGGGTGCCGGTCAGCATGCGGTTGGCGGCGTCAAACGCCAGCCCCGGCACGCTGTCCGCCAGCGCGCCCGGGTTGCCGTCGGCGTCGGCCGGCCCGCTCAGCGTGTAGCGCACGCTGCCGGTGACGGCGGTGGCCGCCGGCAGCGTCAGCGCCGGCAGCGGCCGCCCGACCAGATAAAACTGTGCCGCCGGCGCGGTCAGCGTCGGCCCGGTGATGCTGGCCTCAAAGTGCACCCGGGTGGCGGCCTGCGCGTCGGTGGCGACCCAGGTCAGCCGCACCGACCGGGCGGTCACCGCGGTCGGGGTGCCGAACAGCCGGCGCGCGGCGGCGTCCAGCGTCAGCCCCGGCAGCGCGGTCGCCAACTCGACCTCAACCAGCGGCTCCGGCTCGTCGGTGCCGTCCATCCGGTCTGCTGCCGGCGCCGGGCGCACTGCGACCACCAGCGTGTAGTCGACGGCGCCACTGTTGGCGCTGGCCGACGGCAGCGCAAACGCGAGCGGCAGCCCGGCCGGCCAGCGCTGATCGGCCAGCGCCGGCAGTCGCAGCCCGGTGACGGTGAAGGGAAACGTCTGCGTCACGCTGCTGACCCCGTCGGTGGCGGTGTAGTGCAGCGTGACCGGGTCGGCGGTGGTGGTCGGCGTGCCGGTCAGCGTGCGCGTCGCCGACTCAAACGTCAGCCCCGGCAGCGCCGCCGCCAGCGCCACGTCGCCGCCGCCGGTCAGCGTATAGGTCGGCACGCCGGCGCCGCCGGTGGCCGACGGCAGGCGCTGCGGCCCGATCGCCCGGCCCACCGGCCAGCGCTGCGGCAGCGGCGGCGCCAGCCGCAGCACATCGACGGTCACATCAAAGCGGGCGCGCGCGGTGCCGACGTCGTCGCGGGCCGCATAGACCAGCGACAACCGGCCCGCGGTGGTCGGCCGACCGGTCAGCACCCGCGTGGCCGGCGTAAACGTCAGCCCCGGCACGGCGGCCGCCAGTGCGGCGCCGTCCGGCCCGCTCAGCGTGTAGGTCACCGCGCCGGTCAGGTCGGCGGCGGCGGGCAGTGTCAGCGCGGAGATGGCGACGTTGGGCGCGTAGCGCTGCTCGACCGGCGGCGCCAGCGTCGGCCCGGGGACGGTGACCAAAAAGCGCACCGTCGCCGGGCCGGTGCGGTCCACCACCTGATAGCGCAGCCGCAGCGGCGCCACGGCGACGCTCGGGGTGCCGGTCAGCGCGCGGGTTTCGGGGTTAAACGCCAGCCCCGGCAGCGCCACCGCCAGCGCGCGACCATCGTCCACGGTCAGCGTGTAGCGCGCCGGCAACTGCACGTGCTCCGCCGCCGGCAGCAGCAGCCGGTCGATGGGCCGCCCGACCGGCCAGATCTGATCGCCCGGCGAGCGCAGCACCGGGCCGGCCACGGTGACATCGAAAGCGGCCGTGGCGTCGCTCATCTCGTCGGCCACCGCATAGCGCAGCGTGACCGCGCTGCCGGTGCCGGCGAGCGGCGTACCGGACAGCGTGCGCGTGGCCGGCGTAAAGGTCAGCCCCGGCAGCGCCGCCGCCAGCGCGATCGGCACGCCGTTGGCGCCGAGCGGCCCGCTCAGCGTGTAGGTCGGGGTGCCGACGAGGTTGGTCGCCGCCGCCAGCCGCAGCGCGGGGATGGCGACGTCAACGGTGTAGCGCTGCGCCGCCGGCGCGGTCAGCTGCGGGCCGGTCACGCGCAGCAGCAATGCGGTCGCGGTGGCGCCGACGGCGTCGGTCGCGGTATAGGTCAGCGTGGTGGCGCCGTCGGTGGTCGGGGTGCCGGACAGCAGCCGGCCCGACGGGGCAAACGCCAGCCCCGGCACCGCCGCCGCCAGCGCGGTCGGGGTGCCGTCGGCGTCGGGCGGCCCGGTCAGCGTGTAGCGCACGCCGCCGGTCGGGTTGTCGGCCGGTGGCAGCGACTGGCTGAACGGGCGTCCGCGGCCCAGCGTCAGCGTTTCCAGCAGGCGCAGACTCGGCCCGATGACGGTGACCTCAATGCCGGCGGTGACCACGCCGCGGGTGTCGGTGGCGGTATAGGTCAACTGCACCGGCGCGCCGGCGGCGGTCGGCGTGCCGGACAGCGTGCGCGTGGCCGGCGCAAACGTCAGCCCCGGCACACTCGCCGCGAGCGCGGCACCGTCCGGCCCGGTCAACGTGTAGGTGGTGGCGCCGATCGGGCCGATCGCCGGCGGCAGCACCAGCTCGGCCGCCAGGCCGGCCGGAAACGACACCGCCTCCAGCGGCGGCAGGCCGGGGCCGACCACGGTCACGCTGAAGCGCACCACGGCGCTGCCCTGATCGTCGGTCGCGCGGTAGGTCAGCAGCTGCGGCGCGACGGCGGCCCGCGGCGTGCCGGACAGCGTGCGCGTGACCGGCGCAAACGTCAGCCCCGGCAGCAGCGCGCTGACCGACGCGCCGGCCGGCCCGGCCAGCGTGTAGGTGGTCGGCCCGATGATGCCGGCGGCCGCCGGCAGCGTCAGCGCCAGCGCACGGCCCACCGCAAAGACCCGGTCGGGCGCACTCAGCCGCGGCGCCGGCGGGGTGACGGCAACATGAAAGACGGCCTGCGTGTGGCCGACGTCGGCGGTGCTGACGGCCCAGGTCAGCACGGTGGCGCCGACCGTGGTCGGGGTGCCGGTCAGCGTGAGCTTCTCGGGGTCAAACGTCAGCCCCGGCACGCTCGCCGCGAGCGCGGCACCGTCCGGCCCGGTCAGCGTGTAGGTGGCGCTGACGCCGGGGTCGAGATTGTCGGCGGCCGGCAGCGTCAGCACCGCAATCGGGCGCCCGACCGGGTAGCTCTGGCCGGCCGGCGCGGCCAGCTGCGGGCCGGCCACGGTGACGTCAAATTGATGGGTGACGCGGCTGACGTCGTCGGTCACGGTATAGGTCAGCGTGACCGCAGCGGCGCCGGCGGGCGGCGTGCCGGTCAGGATGCGGGTCGCCGGGTCATACCGCAGCCACGGCAACCCGCGCAGGTCGTGGCCATTCGGCCCGACCAGCGTGATGACGGCGGCGCCGGTCAGGTGGGTGGCCGCCGGCAGCAACTGCGGCACCAGCGGCCGGCCGGACACCAGGCGCAGCGCGGCCGGCGCGACCAGCCGCGGGCCGAAGATGGTGACGTCGAAAAAGACCTCGGTGAATTCGTCGGTGGTGACCGAGTAGATCAGCGTGACCGGGTCGGCGGCCCGCTCCGGGGTGCCGGACAGCACCCGGGTGTTGCGGTCAAACGTCAGCCCCGGCACCGCGGTCGCCACCGGCCTGAGGATCCCCTCTTCGTTGAAGTTCAGGCTGATGATGGTGGCGAGGAACGGGTGATCGGCGTTGGTGGGCGCCGGCAGCGTCAGCGGCGTAATCGGGCGGCCAACCGGCCAGCGCTGATTGCCCGGGGCGGCCAGCGTCGGCCCGACCGCGCGCACTGCAACCGCAAACCGGGCGCGGCTGCTGCCGACCCGGTCGGTGGCGCGGTAGACCAGCGACACGGCGGCGCCGACCAGCCCCGGGGTGCCGGACAGGATGCGGGTCGCCGGGTCGAACACCAGCCCGGGCAGCACGAGGTTGACCGGCAGGCCGGCCAGACCGGTCAGCGTATAGGCCGGGGCGGGGCTGGCGGTGGCCAGCGGCAGGGTGACCGGGGTGATGGCGACGCCGAGCGTGAAGCGGTGGTCGCCCAGCGGGGACAGCCGCGGCCCGGCGACGGTGACGGTAAAGCGCCGCACCGAGACCGCCCGCGACGGGACGCCGTCCGCGGTGGTGCCGCTCTCGGTGGCGCGGTAGACCAGCGTCACCGGGTCGGCGCCGCCCGCCGGGCTGCCGGACAGGATGCGGGTCGCCGGGTCAAACGTCAGCCCCGGCAGCGCGGCCGCCGGCGCGCCGCCGTCGGCGTCGGTCAACGTGTAGCGGGTGGTGAGCGCGGCCATGCTGTCGGCCATAGCGGCGGGCAGACTGACCGCCGGCAGGGTCAGGTTGACCGGCTCGCCGGCCACGAAAGCCTGATTATCGACCGCGACCAGCCCCGGCCCGATGACGGTCAGCATGAAGTCGAAATCGACCGCGACGCCGGCGTCGGTGACGGTGTAGCGTAGCGCGGTCACCTGCTCGCGCTCGGGGCGGGCGCGGGTGTTGACGGTGCCGGACAGCACCCGGCTGACCGGGTCGAAGCCCAGCCCGGCTGGCAGCGCACCGCCGTCGACGGCGGTCAGCGTGTAGCGGGCGGCGGCGCTGACGCCGGCGGCCGGTGGCAGCGCCACGGCCGGCGTCGGCACGCCGGCGAACCGGGTCAGGCCGTCCGCAACCAGCGCGGCCAGCGCCGGCGTCGCGCGCGGTCCGGCGATGGTGACGGTGAAACGGTGCGTCGTGGTGCCGTTGTCGTCGATGACGATGTAGCGCAGCGTCACCGCGACGGAGGTGGTCGGGGTGCCGGACAACGTGCGCGTCGCCGGCTCAAACGTCAGCCCCGGCACCGCGTCCGCCAGCGGGGTGTTGATGTCCGGGCCGGCCAGCCGGTAGCGGGTGGCGGCGGTCGCGTTGGTGGCGGCCGGCAGCACCCGATCGGCGATGGCAACGCCGGGCGACCCGCGTTGATCGCCCGGTGCCGTCACCTGCGGGCCAGTGATGGTGAAGTCAAGGGTGGTGGTGGCGACACTGGTGACGCCGCCGCGCACGCTGCCGGCGGTATAGGTCAGCGTCACCGGGCCGCCGGCGGCCGGCGGCGTGCCGAGCAGGGCGCGGCTGGTCGGGTCAAAGCGCAGGCTGAGCGGCAGCCCGCCGTCCGGCCCGGTCAGCGCGTAGGTGATCGGGCCAAAACCGGCGGTGGCGACGCCCGCCGGCAACACGCTGCGAAACGGGATCGGACGGCCCGCCGGAAAACGCTGAGCAGCGACCACCGGCAGCCGCAGCCCGCTGATGGGCGTAGCAAAGATCGTCGTGGCAACGCTGACGGTGTCGGTGGCGGTATAGCGCAGCGGCACGTCAACGGTGGCCAGGTCGGTTGCAGCCAATTCACCGTCCGCGCCGGGCGCCGGGCGGTTGGTCAGCGTGCCGGACAGGGTGCGGCTGTCCGGGTCAAAGCGCAGCCCGGGCAGCAGGTCACTCAGCGGCTGACCGTCCGCGCCGGTCAGCGTGGTGGCCACCGGCCCGGTGGGGTTGGCGGCCGCCGGCAGAGATGCGCTGTTGGCGACGCCGACCACAAAGGTCGGCGGCTCCGCGACGCGCAACCGCAGCCCGGGAATGGCCGCGACAAACGTGGCCATTGCGGTGCCGCTGTCGTCGACGGCGACATACAACAAGGTGATCGGGTCAGCGAAACCGTTGGTCGGGGTGCCGGACAGCGTGCGCGTGGCGGCGGTGAAGGTCAGCCCCGGCAGCGCCAGCGGGGCGCCGTCGGGGCGCAGCAGATAGTAGCTGACCGCGCCGGTGACATCGGTGGCCGCCGGCAGCACCTGATGGACCGGCGTGCCGGCCGGCCAGACCGCATCGGCGGGCGGCAGGGCGACCAGCTGCGGCCCGCTCGGGGCGACCGACACGGTGAACTGCACGCGGGCGGTGGCCCGATCGTCGGTCGCGCTGTAGGTCAGCGTGCGCGCGCCCACAAACCGCGGGAAGTCGGACAACGTGCGCGAGTCCGGCTCAAACACCAGCCCCAGCGCGTTGTCGTCCGCGGCCAGGTCGATGCCGTCCGGGCCGGTCAGCGCGTAGGTCACCGGGCCGGTGGCGTCGGTGGCCACCGGCAACAGCACCGTGTCGATCGCGCCAATCGTAAAATGCCGGTTGGCCGGGGTCGGCAGCCGCAGCCCGGTGATGGTGACGCGGAAGCGGGCAGACGCGGTCTGGCTGAAGTCACTGCCGTCGCGGTTGCGGGCCACGGCGGCGGTGGCGGAGTAGGTCAGCGTCACCGGCGCGGCGATGGTGGTCGGCCGGCCGGACAGCGTGCGCAGCCCGGGGTCAAACGTCAGCCCCGGCACCGCCGCCGCTAGCCGGATGCCGCCCGGCCCGGTCAGCCGGTAGACCGCCGCGAGATCATCCTGGTCTGCAAGGTTGGTGTTGCTGGCCGCCGGCAGCACCACCGAATCAATGGCGACGCCGGCCGGCCAGCTTTGATCATCCGGGCTGCGCTGCGTCAGGCCGGTGACAGTGACGTCAAACGGCGCCCTGATGACGCTGACGACGGCGCCGCGGATGGGGTCGGTGAAGGTGTCGGTGACGGTATAGGTCAGCGTCACCGTGCCCACGAACGGGCACGGGCATAAGATCGCCGCGGTGACGTTCGTGCTCGTATCCGGGTCAAATCGCATCCCCGGCGGCAGCGGGCCGCCGCCCGGGCCGGTCAGCGCGTAGCTGAGCGTGCCACGGGCGCGGGGGTCGCCGATGAGCGACGGCAGAAGCTCGGTATGTTCAAAGTTAGGCACAATACGTATGTCATTCAGTGGGCCCACATCCAGGCCGGGCAAGCGGATCTCAAACCGCACCGACGCGGTGCCGATGGTGTCGGTCACGGCGTAGATCAGCGTCACCGGGTGGTCGTTGCCGGACAGCGGGGTGCCGGACAGCACGCGGGTTTCCGGCGCAAACACCAGCCCCCTCAGCGCGTCAGCGAGTGCGTCGCCGCCGGCGACGGTCAACGTGTAGGTCGCCGCGCCGACCAGACCGGTGGCCTCCGGCAGCGTCAACGGGCGGATCGGCAGGCCAACCGGATAGCTGGCGTCGAGCGGCGCGCGCAGCCGCGCGCCGGTGACGCTGACGGTAAAGACCCGGCTGACGGCGCCGGTGTTGGTGGTGTCGGTGACCGTGTAGGTCAGCGTGACGGTGCCGACGACGGTGGTCGCGCCGGACAGCGTCGGCACCGGCGTCGCGGTCGAAAACACCAGCCCCGGCAGCAACTCGCCCACGGCGGTGCCGGCGGCGTCGGTCAGCGTGTAGCTGAGCGCGGCGCTGTCGGCGACGCCGGTGGCGGCCGGCAGCTCGAGGAACGGGATCTCCCGGCCCGCCACGTAGCGCTGATCGGGCGGGGCGTCCAACTGCGGCCCGAGGACCGACAGGCCGAACTCAAACCGATCGGTGGAGATGCTGTCGGTGGCGGTGTAGGTCAGCGCGAGCCGGGTCGGCCGACCGGCGGTCGGCCGACCGGACAGCACGCGGCTGACGGCATCAAACACCAGCCCCGGCGGCAGCGGGTCGCCGCCCAGCGTGACCGTGACCGCGCCGGTGGTCGCGCTGGCCGCCGGCAGCGTCAGCGGCGTGATCTCCTGCCCGGCGACATAGACCGGCAGCGTCGGCAGCGGCGCCAGCACCAGCCCGTCGACGGTGACCGCAAACGACACCGCGACCGCGCCGGCGTTGTCGCGCGCGGTGTAGACCAGCGTGGTGGTGCCGCGCTGCAGCGGTGTGCCGGACAGCGTGCGGGCGAAGGTGTCAAAGCGCAGCCCCGGCGGCAGCGGCCGGCCACCGAGGCCGGTCAGCGCGTAGACCGCAGGGCCGGTCCGCTCGGTCGCCGGTGGCAGTTGCAGCGTTTGGATGGAACGGCCCAACATCCAGCGCTGGTCAGCCGGCGCCGCCAGACCCGGGCCGGCGACGGTGACGCGGAACGCCGCCGTGGCGGTGCCGACGTCGTCGCTGGCGGTGTAGTGCAGCCGGACCACGCCGGCCACGGTCGGGGTGCCGGACAGCACCCGGCTGGTCGAGGTGAACACCAGCCCGGTGGCCGCACTCAGGCTGCCGCCGGCGGCGGTGCTCAGCGCGTAGCGGACGCGGCCCTGACTGGCGCTGACCGGCGGCAGTACTCGCGGGTTGATCTCGGTGCCGGCGACGACGTCCAGATCGTCCGGGGCGGCCAGACCCGGGCCGACCACGGTGACGCGGAACGTGGCGCGGGCGGCGGCGACGTTGTCGAACACGCTGTAGGTCAGCGCGACCGCGGTGGTGGTGGTCAGCGCGGCGCCGGACAGCGTGCGGCTGAGCGGGTCAAACGTCAGCCCCGGCAGCACCGCCGCCAGCGCGGCGCCGGCGGCGCCGGTCAGCGTGTAGCGCGCGCTGCCGCGCAGGTTGTCGGCCGCCGGCAGCAGCAGCGCGGTGGCGGTGCCAACCGCCAGGATCGGGTCGTCCGGGGCGCGCAGGCTGGGCCCGATGACGGTGACAACCAGGGCCGCGACCGCGGTGCCGACGGCGTCGGTGGCGGTGTAGCGCAGCGTGACCGGCGCGACGCCGACACGCGGCACACCGGACAACTGCCGGCTGGTCGGGTCAAAACGCAGGCCGGGCACGGCCGCGTCCAGCGCGGCGCCGGCGGGGCCGGTCAGCGCGTAGACGACGGCGCCGGTGACGCTGTCCTCGGCGGCCGCCGGCAAGGTCAACGGCACCAGCGCCGCGAGGATGGGGAAGACCTGCGGTGGCAGCGTCGGCGGCAGCTGCGGGCCGGGGACGGTGACGGCAAAGCGCCGGGCGGCCACGCCGACGGCGTCGGTGGCGGTGTAGCGCAGCCGCACCGGCGCGGCGCCGGTGCCGCGGGTCGGGGTGCCGGACAGGATGCGGCTGACCGGGTCAAACGTCAGCCCCGGCAGCGCCGTCGCCAGCGCCGCGCCGTCGACGACGGTCAGCGCGTAGGCCGGCAGGCCGGTGGCGGCGCGGCCCGGCGGCAGCGTCAGCGGGGTGATGGTGACGCCGACCGGCCAGCTGGGGTCGGCGATGGCGGCCAGCTGCGCGCCGGTGATGGCAATCGTAAAGCTGGCAACGGCGACCGCGTTCGGGTTGGAGGCGGTGTAGCGGACGGTGATCGGCGCGCTGCCGACGGTCGGGGTGCCGGACAGCACGCGGCGCACCGGGTCAAACGTCAGCCCCGGCAGATCGCTCAGGTCAACGCCGTTGGCGCCGGTCAGGCGGTATGCCGACAGGCCGGCGCCAACGGCGCGCGACAGCGTCAGCGGGGGTATCGGGCGGCCAACCGGGTAGCGCTGATTGGCCGGCGCGGTCAGGCTCGCGCCGGCGGTCACGCTGAGCGTGAAGACAACCGCGGTGGTGCCGGTGTCGTCGCCGGCGCTGTAGGTCAGGCTGACCGGGCCGGTGGTGGCGACGGTCGGGGTGCCGGACAGCCTGCGATCGTCGGCGGCAAACGTCAGCCCCGGCAGCGCGGTCGCCAGCGCGGCACCGGCCGGCCCGGTCAGCGCGTAGCGGACGGCGCCGACGACGTTGTCGGCCGGCGGCAGCGGCGCCAGCGCGAACGCCCGGCCAACCCGCAGGGTCTGGTTCGTCGGCGTGCGCAGACTCGGCCCGGCGGTGACGGTGAGGCCGAAGGTGACCGCGGCGGTGCCGACGGTGTCGGTGGCGGTGTAGGTCAGCTGCACCGAGGCGGCGGCGGTCGGGGTGCCGGACAGCCTGCGGTCGTCGGCGGCAAACGTCAGCCCCGGCAGCGCGGTCGCCAGCGCGGCGCCGCCCGGCCCGGTCAGCGCGTAGCGGACGGCGCCGGTGACATTATCGGCCACCGGCAGCGGCGCCAGGCCGAGCGCCCGGCCAGCCGCGACGGTCAGCGCCGGCGGCGCACTCAGACTCGGCCCGGCGGCGGCCACGCCGACCCGGAAGGTGGCGACGGCGGTGGCGACGGTGGCGGTGGCGACGGTATTGGTGGCGCGGTAGGTCAGCGTCAGCGGCGCGACCGCGGCGCTCGGGGTGCCGGACAGGATGCGGCTGGCGGGGGCATACGTCAGCCCCGGCACGGCGACCGCCAGCGCGGCGCCGGCCGGCCCGGTCAGCGTGGTGGTCACCGCCGGGCCGACCGCGTTGGTGGCCGCCGGCAGCGTCAGCGCCAGCGCGGTGCCGACCACCCAGCTTTGATTCGGCGGCGCGGTCAGCCGCAGGCCGATGGTGGTGACGGTGAAGCTGACCGTGGCGACGCCGTTGTCGCCGGCGGCGGTGTAGCGCAGCGTGACCGGGCCGGCGGCGGCGGTCGGGGTGCCGGACAGCGTGCGGCTGGCGGCGTCAAACGTCAGCCCCGGCAGCGCGACCAGATCGCGCAGCGTGTAGCGGGCCGGGCCGTCCAGGTCGGTGGCCGCCGGCAGCGTCAGCGTGGCAATCGCGGTGCCGACCGGGTAGCGCTGGTTCGGCGGCGCACTCAGGCCCGGCCCGCGCGCGGCGACGTTGACGGTGAAGCCGACGGCGACGGCGCTGGTGGCGTCGCGCACGCGCCAGGTCAGCGCGTGCAGGCCGGCGGCGGCGGCGCTCGGGGTGCCGGACAGGATGCGCCGGGTGGCGTCAAAGGTCAGCCCCGGCAGCGCACTCAGGTCGAGGCGGTAGACCGGCGCGCCGACAAAGCCGCGCGCCGGCGGCACGAAGCCGCGCACCGCCGGCAGGATGACCGGGCTGACGGCGACGCCGACGGTGTAGCTCTGGTTGTCCGGCGCCGGCAGCCGCGGGCCGGTGACGGTGACCGGGAACGTGATGGCGGCGGTGAGGAACGGGTCGGTGGCGCGGTAGGTCAGCGTGACCGGGTCGGCGACGGCGCTCGGGGTGCCGGACAGGATGCGCTCGGCGGGGTTAAACGTCAGCCCCGGCAGCGCACTCAGGTCGAGGCCGTTGGTGGTCAGGCGGTAAGCGACCGGGCCGTCGGTGGCGGTGGCGGTCGGCAGGGTCAGGGCGGGAATGGCGACGCCGACGGTGTAGGGCGGCGGCAGGTCGTCTGCCTCCAGCGCACTGAGCAGCAGCCCGGCGACGTTGAGCATGAAGGTGACACGGGCGGTGCCCACGGTGTCGGTGGCGGCGTAGGTCAGCGTCACCGGGTCGGTGGTGACCGTGGTCGGGGTGCCGGACAGCGTGCGGCGGGCGGCGTCATACGTCAGCCCCGGCACGGTGGCGGCCAGGGTGGCGCCGGCGGCGCCGGTCAGCGTGGTGGCGGTGGCGCCGGTGGTGGCGGTGGCCGGCGGCAGGATCAGGGGGTCAATGGCGACGCCGGCGACGTAGCTCTGATTGGCCGGGGCGGTCATCAGGCGGGGGCCGCGGACGGTGATGGTGAAGGTGACGGTGTGACTGGTGACGAAGGTGGTGCCGCTGAGCTCCCGGACGGTGTAGGTCATGGTCACCGGGTCGGCGCCGGTGGGCGGCGTGCCGGTCAGGGTGTGGCTGGTCGGGTCAAACGTCAGCCCGGGCACGACGCCGGCCAGGCTGGGCGACAGGACGCCCGCAGGCGTCGAGATGGGCGGCAGCGGCAGGGTCAGCGGGGGGATGGGGGTGCCGGCGGTGTAGGTCTGGTTGGCCGGGGGGGAGAGCGCCGGGAGGACGATGATGGTAACCCGGCGTATCCGGGTGACAACTCCGTCGGTGGCCCTGTGGATCACTGTATATATCCCGGGAGCGGCGGTCACGCTGCCGCTAAGGACACCGGTGAGCGGATCAAAGGTCAGCCCCAGCACCTCCGTCACGTCCCTTTCCTCTATTCCGAACAGCGAGGTCAGGGTGATGGTCACGGGTAATACGTCGTTGCCGGTGGCCGCCGGCAGCGTCAGGGAGACCTGCTCGCTGTTTTGCCAGGTCTGATCGGGGTAATTAGCCTGGTTTTGAACGGGCAGGTTCAGGCGGGTGTGGACGGTGATGGTGAAGGTGACGGTGTGACTGATGGCTAATGCGGTGCCGATGAACTCCCGGACGGTGTAGGTCACGGTCACCGGGCCGGTGCCGTTGATCGGCGTACCGGTCAGGGTGTTGCTGGTCGGGTCAAACGTCAGCCCGGGCACAACGCCGACCAGGCTGGTCGACAGGACGCCGGGAGGCGTTACGGGCGGCAGCGGCAAGGTCAGCGGGCGGATGGGGGTGCCGACGGTGTAGGTCTGATCGGCCAGGGGGGAGAACGCCGGGAGGACGGTGACGAAAAACGTGCGGGTCACGGTGACCGTGTCGTCGGTGGCCTGGTGACGCACACTATATCGCCCGGGATCGGCGTTCACCCTGCCGCTAAGGACACCGGTGCGCGGGTTAAAGGTCAGCCCCAGCTTATCCGTCACGTCCCTGGGCTCGACCACGTCCACGGTGATGGTCACGGGTAACAGGTTGCTGCCGCCGCGGACCGCCGGCAGCGTCAGGGAGACCTGCTCGCTGTTTTGCCAGGTCTGATTGGGGTAATTAGCCAGGCCTGGGAGCGGCAGCCCCAGGTCGCTGCGGACGGTGACCCTGAAGGTGGTTGAGGCGGTGGCGGTGGCGTCGGTGACCGAGTACATCAGATCGTGGTTGCCGCTGTCGATGTTCCGCCTGACAGTCACCCGGCGGCTGGAGCTGGAATAAAGGAACCCGGTAGGCAGCGGGGCGCCGTTCAAGCCGGTCAAGCTGTAGGTCGGGATGCCGGTGACACCGTCGGCGGTCGGCAGGTCGAAAGATATGCCCCGGCGTACTACCCTGTCCTGAACTATCGGCAGTGACAGCCCCTGGACTCTGAGTCCAAAGTTGACGTTGAGTAAACCATTGTCACGGATTACGTAGGTAAAAACGAAGCTGCCGACGGTCGTCGGGATGCCGGACAGGACGCGGGTGGTCGGGTTAAAAGCCGCCCAGGCGGGTAATGCACCACCGGAAAGGCGCACTGCGTAGGTTACGGGGTCACCGGTGGGGCTGTTGAACTCCGGTAGTTCAACGGAGAACCGCTCGCCAATTCGAGCCCCCGTGCTTCTGATTTGACTGGGCAACCCGGATCGGGCCGGCCCATTGAAGCGGAGTGTTATGGTCGTGCTGTCGGTGCCGATGACGTCGGTAACCCGGTACTCCAGGCGGAACCGTTGGGAAAAACGCGCACCGATATCGATCGCCGTGCCGGACAGCGTGTTGATGCCGCCGCTCGAGTTGAAGTTCAGCCCCGTCAGAGCGGTCACATCCTCGCCGTTCGGCCCGGTCAGCGTGTAGACCGTCGAGGTACCGAAGTTGGTGGCCGACGGCAGGGTCAGGGGGGTAATTGCTGTACCGGACCGATAGCTCTGTTGGCGTAAGCCCGGCAGCCGCGGGCCGGTGGAGTCGACCCTGAAGATCCTGCTGACGGTGTCGATGTCGTCGGTGGCGCTGTAGGTCAGGAAGACGCCGGATGTGTTTATGTGGGTGTTCAGGGTGCCGCTCAGCCGACGGCTGAGCGGGTCAAATCTGACCCCCGGCACATCGACCAGTCTCGGGTCGGACGCGCTGAACGACCGGCCCAGGCGGTAGGTCACCTCGCCGATGGCGTTCATGGCAAGCGGCAGCGGCGGGTTTGAGCTGTCGGTGCTCAGGGACCGGCCAATCGGATATTGGCGATCGCTCAGGACCGGCAGCTCCAGACTGCCGACGGAGATTAACACGTCAAAGGTCACAAAGACGGTGCCGCCGTCGTCGGTGGCGCTGTAGCTCAGCCGGGTGATGCCGCTATGCAACGGGGTGCCGGACAGGGTGCGGCTTTCCGGCGTGAAGATCAGCCCGGCCGGCAGCGGGTCGTTCTGCGGGAAGCCAACCGGCCCGGTCAGGCGGTAGGTCACCGCGCCGACGGTGTTGGTGGCCGCCGGCAGCACCAGCGGGCGGATTGCGCGGCTCGGCGGCCAGGTCTGGTTGAGTGGCGCGGTCAGACTCGGGCCGGTGACGGTGACGGTGAAGCTGCGCCGGGCGGTGCCGTAGCGGTTGCGGTCGGCCTGGTTGGCCGGGGTCGCGGTGTAGACCAGCGTGATCGGGCCGGTGACCCGCGTCGGCGTGCCGAACAGCTGGCGATTGTTGACGTTGAAGTTGAGACCGGGCACGGCACTCAGGTTGGTGCCGTTGGGGCCGACCAGCCGGTAGTCGATCGGGAACGTGCCGCCGATGGCCTCCGGCAGAACGGCGAACACGACGCTGGTCCCGCGGCTCGACACCGCACCAGCCGGCAGCGTGAGGTCGGCCAGCGGTGGCAGCGACAGGCCGGTGGCGGTGAGCGTGAAGGTGATGCGGGCGGTGAGGCCGCCGCGGGTGGCGCTGTAGGTGAGCAGCGTCGTGCCGACGTCCAGCGGGCGGCCGCTGAGCCGGCGGGCGTCCGGCCCCGGATCGAAACGCAGCCCGGCGGGCAGCGGGCCGCCGAACGGGCCGGTGAGGCGGTAGCTGACGGCGCCGCTGCCGCCGCTGGCGGCCGGCAGCACCAGGTTGACGGCCTGGCTGCCGAGGGTGGTGAGATCGGGTTGCCGGAACAGCTGCGGGCCGTTGATGGTGACGATGAAGGGGACGGTGAAGATGCCGACGTCATCGCGGACGCGGTAGTTGAGGGTGATGCGGCCGGTGCCGTTGGTCGGCGTGCCGAACAGCCGCCGGCGCTGCGGGTCGAAGTGCAGCCCGTCGGGCAGCGGGCGGTCGAACGGGCCGCTGAGGCTGTAGGTGGCGACGCCGTCGAGGTTGGTGGTCGGCGGCAGGATGATGGGCGGGATGGCGACGCCGACGGTGTATTCCTGATTGGCCGGGGCGGTCAGGGTCGGGCCGACGATGGTGGCGGTGACCGTCTCGATGGCGGTGCCGATCTGCAGCGCCGGGTTGTCACTACCCGGGTTGGTCTCGGCGTTGACGTCGGCGCGGTAGGTGAGCACGAGGTGGTCGTTGGCGCGCGGGGTGCCGGACAGGACGCGGGTGGCGGGGTTGAAGGCGAGGCCGGGCAGATCGCTCCGGTCGGTGCCGTTCAGGTTGATGCCGCCGGGGCCGGTGAGGGTGTAGGTGGCGCCGCTGATGGGCGCGCCTTGCGTGGTCTCGGCCTGCGGCAGGGTGAGGCTGACCGGCTCGCCGACCGGCCAGATCTGCGCGGCCGGCACGTCGAGCGTGGGGCCGGTGAGGCGCAGGGTGAGCGGGGTGGTGAAGGTGGTCATGCTGTCGGTGGCCTGGTAGGTCAGGACCACGAGCTGGCTGGGGTTGAGCGGGGTGCCGGTCAGCAGGCGGGTTTGCGGGTCAAACGTCAGCCCCCTGGCCCCGGATTCGGCCAGCGTGCGGGGGCCGGTCGGGCCCTGACCATTGAGGCGGTAGGTGACCGGGCCGATGGCGCCGGTGGCGGCTGTCAGCGCTATCGGTTGGTCGAGCGGTCGATTGACCGGCAGCCGGATGACCTCGTCCACTTGATCCACGACCGGCAACAGGGGCAGGAATAATGTGCTGAAGGTGATGCGAATGGAGACACTGGTCGAGCCGACGCTGTCGGTGACGGTATAGCGCAGCTGGAGGACATCGCCGCTCTGGACGTTGGCGGCGCGTGCTCTGTCCGGCCGCAAAAAGTACAACGGCTCAACGGCTGAATCCTGCACCAGATAGTCGGGCAACGGGCCGCCATTCGCCCGGGTCAGGTTGTAGGTGGGGAAGCCGGTGAGGTTGGTGGCCAGATCCAGCGCCACCTCAACAACATCAGGACTGGAGCTGACCGGGAGGATGACGTCGGACTGTTCCGGCGGCAGGACCCACTGCGGGCCGAACGGGGCGACGGTGAAGGTGATGACCGAAGAGAGGGCGCGGCGGCTGCCGAGATCAAACACCGTGATGCCTGCCCTGGTGGCGCCGGGCGTGGTCGGGGTGCCGGAGAGCGTGCGGCTGGCGGGGTCGAAGGTCAGGCCGGCGGGCAGCAGCGATGCAAGGTAGACGTACCGGGGTTGGCGGCCGGAGCCGCCGGTGGCCTCCGCTATGACCAGCCTGTCGATCGGCTCGCCGACGGTGTAGGTAAAGGCGGAGCTGCTCAGCGGGGTATGGGACAACGGCAACGGGGTATCGGGCGGCGGCGGCGTGCAGCGTTGGTCGCCGGCGGGGACGCCGCCGTCTTCGCAGACGGTGATGAAGACCAGGGTGCTGGCGGTGCGGCCGACGGCGTCGCGGGCGCGGTAGAAGTACGGATAACCCCGATTGATGACGTTGTTGCCGCCGCTCATGAAGCTGCCGAGGTCGCGCAGGCCGACGCCGGCGACCAGCGGGCTGCCGGTCAGCCGGCGGTTGACCGGGTCAAACTCGAAGCCGATGGCGTCGAGCCGATGCAAAAAACCAAACGCGATGGTGAGCGAGTAGACGATCTGGCCGAGGCCGCCGGTGGCCGCCGGCAGGAAGGCGGGGTCGATGTTCTGGCCCAATTGGTAGTGCAGCTCGACCTGATCGTCGGCGGCGTTGACCCCCAGGCCGACGGCGGCGGGGAAGGCGGGCGGCGGCGGCACCGTCGGGGCGACGACGCCGTCTACTGACTGTTCGGGGGCATCGGCCACCGTCACACGGTGTGTGATCACCGCATCTTCGGTATCGGTCGCGTCTCGAATCGTGCTGCCGGCGACGTGGGTCAGCGCATTGGGGCCGATGCTCACGCCGTCCGCGTCGTGGTCGCCGGCGGCCACCGGGTAGCTGAACACCAGCGCCGTGGTCGTGCTGCCGTCGGTGGTGTAGACCGCCTGGCGCGTCTCGGTGCCCACCGTCAGCGCCAGCTGTGGCCTGCCGGTGACCGTGACCGCCGCGCTGAAGGTGACCGTCGCGGCAATCACCTCGCCAATCGCATAGACGTCGTCGCCGGCATCCGAGGTCAACGCGATGGCGGTGATGATCGGCACCGTCGCACGGGTGACGGTGACGGTGACGGTCTGCGTGGTGGTGGTGTCGGCGGCGGTCACGACAATGGGTATCGGCACCGCCGTGCCCGGTGTCGGCAGATCAATCGGGCCACTGGGGCTGCCGCTGTCCACCGGGTTGGCGTTGACGGTAAGCGTGGCGCCGGTCTGGCTGGCGGTCGGCGTGACGGTCACGCTGGCGACGGTGTTGGCGACGGCGACGGTATAGTCGACGGTGCCGGCGTCGAACACCGGGTTGAGGGTGCCGGCGGAAATGCGCAGGCCGCGCAACGTGGCGTCCGTCTGCACCCGGTAGGTGTTGAATTGCGCCGCGCTGACCCGGAGGCAGTCCACCCCGGCGGACGTGGCAATGGCGGCGAAGTCGGCACGCGAGCAGACAAAATGGGCGGCGCGAACGGTGGCGTCCACCCCGAATCCGGCGTTGCCAGTCGCGCCAATCGGGCCCAGCGTACCGAGCACCGCGTCAAACACCCCGACCGGCAGGCCGGTTGCCAGCGTGAACGCATTGCCGCCCAAATCCAACAACGTCAGCGCCAGGCCGTTAAAAATGTCGGCCGGCAATGCGGTCAGGCCGGCGGCGTTAACACGCAACTGCTCCAGCCCGCTCAAGCCGGCAAAAATATCGGCCGGCAACGTGGTGAACGGGTTGTTATCCAAATCCAGCTGCGTCAGCCCCGACAAGTCGGCAAAATCGCCGCGTTGCAGCGCCGCGATGGTTTGATTGCTCAGATCAAGGCCGGCCACCGCTTGCAGCCCCGCCAGCGGTACATTGGTGCAGTCGTCGGGGGTGGGCGTGATGGCCTCAAGGAGCGCCTCCCGCACCGCTGCCGTGCGGGTGCAGATATTGACACCGGCACTGGCGCTGATCGAGATCGGGTTGGTGGCCAGGGCGCCGCGGCCGGTGTGCGCGGCGGCGGCGACGGTGAGCGACAGACTGCCATCGCTGCCGAGGTCCACGTTGTCATACGCCAGCGTCAACGTGGCGGTGGTGGCGTCGTCGCGGCTGACCGCCATGACCGTCACCGCGCCGGGCACCGTGTCGGTCGGCCTGAAGTGGCGCGGCAGCAGCTCAGCGGCGACCACGTACTCGGTGGCGGGCAGGGTGACGCTGACCGTCACCGGGTCAGCGGCGAACAGCGCCGCCTCGGTCAGCGTGCCGGTCAGCGTGGCCGTCAATGCCGCGGTGCGGTTGGTGACCGTCTGGCCGGTGAAATCGGCGGCCGGGTTGCCGACCGGGTCGCGCAGCGGATTGGCGTCGGCGGCATAGACCAGCGTCACCGTATCGACCGACTCCACCGCCGCGTCCAGCAGCAGCGTCACCGTCGTCCGGTCGACCGACACCCCGGCGACCACCGGCGCGACGCCCGCCCCCAGCGTCAGCGTCCAGGCCGCCGGCGCCGGCGGCGCGCGGTCGTCGAGCAGCTCGCTGTAGATCACTGTCAGGACAGCGCCGTTGACGGTTGCACTGCTGAGCGTCGGCGGCGTGGTGTCCACTTGATTGGTGACCACCGGGTCAATCGCAATGTGATCCAGCACGGCGTCGTTGCCGGCGGCGTCCTGGATGGTGCCGCGGTTTGACTCCAGCGCATTGGCCGCCACCGCCACCCCAGCGTCAGCGCGGTCACCGGCGACCGCCGTATAGCGGAATACCGCCGTCGTCGCGGTCGGGCTGCTGAGGTAGACCGCGTGGCGCGTCTGGGTGCCCACCGTCAGCGCCACCCGCGGCTGGCCGAATATCACCACCGCCTCGCTGAAGGTCGCCGTCAGCGCAATCGCCTCGTCCCTGGCGGTCGGGCCGGCGGCCAGCACCAGCCCGGTCAGCCGCGGGATGATGCTGTCCACCCGGTGATTGTCGTCATCCGGCACCGCCGCGTGAGCCAGCAGCGCGGCGCGGCGGTCGGCGCCAATCGTGCTGCCGCCGGCGTGGGTCAGCGCATTGGCGGCAATGCGCACGCCGTTATCGTCAAGGTCGTGGCGCGCGTCGAGCGGGTCGAGCGGGTCGGCGCCGGCGGCCACCGTATAGCTGAACACCAACTCCGTGGTTGGCTCGCTGCCGCTGGCGTCGGCGGCGTAGACCGCCGGGCGCGTGTTGGCGCCCACCGTCAGCGCCAACGCCGGCAGGCCGACCACCGTCACCGGCTCGCTGAAGGTCACCGTCGCGGCAATGCGGTCGCCCAGCGCATAATAGAAGTCATCGCCGGCCTCCGAGGTCAACCCAATGCCGGTGATGCGCGGCAACGACAAGGTGGCGTTGGTTACCGCCCGGGTGATGAGATCGGCTGCCGGGTTGCCGGCCCGGTCGCGCAGCGGCGGCGTCCCGGCGGTGTACGCCAGCGTCACGGCATCGGTCGATGCCACCGCCGCACTCAGCGTCAGCGTCACCGTCGCCCCGCTAATCGTCACGCCGTCCACCGTCGGCGCGTCGCCCACCGCCAGTGTCAGCGTGTAGTCTGCCGGCGCCGGCGCCGCGTCGGCGTCGAGCACCTCCTGGTAGGTCAGCACCAGCAGCGCGCCATTGATGGTTGCCGTGCGCAGCAGCGGCACCACGGTGTCCACGCGATTGGCGGCGTCCACGGCAATCGGATTGTGCTCCAGCACCGCATTGATGCCGACGGCGTCGCGGATGCTGCCGCCGTTGGCCGTCAGGGCGTCCAGCGCCACCGCGACCGCAGCGCCATCGTTGTCGTCGTCGGCCACCGTATAGCTGAACACCAGCGCCGGCGTGCCGCTGCCGGCGGTGTAGACCGCCGCGCGCGCCGTGCTGCCCACTGTCAGCGCCATTTGCGGCGTGCCGCCGCCGACCGCCACCGTCACCGGCTCGCTGAAGGTCGCCGTCAGCGTAATCACCGCACCGGTCCTATACGGGCCGGCGGTCAGCACCAGCCCGGTGACCCGTGGCGCAACGCCGTCTACCCGGTGGGCGACGTCAGCGGCCACCGTCACACGGTGCGTCAGCACCGCATCCCTGGTATCGGTGGTGTCCCGCAGCGCACTGCCGATGGGCAGGCTCAGCGCATCGGCGGCAATGCGCACGCCGTCCGCGTCGTGGTCGCCGGCGACCACCCTATAGCGGAACACCAGCGTCGTGGTGGTGCTGCGGCCGCCGTCGTAGACCGCCGGGCGCGTATCCGGGCCCACCGTCAGTGCCAACTGCGGCCGACCGATGACCGTGACCGCCGCGCTGAAGGTCACCGTCGCGGCGATGGTGTCGCCAATCGCATAGACGCCGTCGCCGGCATCCGAGGTCAACGCGATGGCGGTGATTTCCGGCGCCGACGGGGTGCTGTTGGCGACCGCCTGGCCGGTGAAATCGGCGGCCGGGTTGCCGGCCCGGTCGCGTAGCGGCGTCGCCCCGGCGGTGTACGCCAGCATCACCGTATCGGTCGCCACCACGGGGGCGCTCAGCGTCAGCGTCAGCGTCGCCCCGCTGATCGCCACGCCGTCCGGGACCACCGTCGGTGCACTGCCCGCCCCCAGCGTCAGCGTCCAGGCGGCCGGCGCCGGCACCGCGCCGGCGGCGAGAGCCTCGTTGTAGGTCAGCATCAGGGCGGTGCCCGTGATGGTGGCCGCGCTGACCGTCGGCGCGGTGTTGTCCACCCGATGGGCGGCGGTCGCGGCAATCGCCGCGTGCGCCGGCAGCGCGTCGTTGCCGGCGGCGTCCCGGATGGTGCCGCCGCCGGTCGTCAGGGCATTGCGTGCCACCGCGACCCCATCGTCATCGTTGTCGCCGGCGACCACCGTGTAGCGGAACACCAGCAGCGGCGAATCGCTGCCGCCGGTGTAGACCGCCGCGCGCGCAGTGCTGCCCACCGTCAGCGCTAGCTGCGGCGTGCCGCTACCGACGTCCACCGTCACCGCCTCGCTGAAGGTCGCCGTCAGCTCAATCGCATCGCCGGCGACATACGGGCCGGCGCTGCGCAGCACCAGGCCGGTCACCGTCGGGGCGACGCCGTCTACCGACTGGGCGGCGTCAGCGGCCACCGTCACACTGTGCGTGAGCGCCGCGTCGACGGTGTCGGCCACGTCGCGAATCCTGCTGCTGTTGACGTGGGTCAGCGCATTGGTGCCGATGCGCACGCCGTCAGTGTCAAGATCGTCAGCGGCCACCGTGTAGCTGAACACCAGCGCCGTGTTGGTACTGCTGTCGCGGTCGTAGACCGCCGGGCGCGTCGCCGTGCCCACCGTCAGCGCCAACTCCGGCGCACCGGTGACCGCAACCGGCTCGCTGAAGGTCACCGTCGCTGCAATCACCTCGCCAGGCGCATAGACGCCATCAACGGCGTCCGAGGTCAACGCAATCGCCGTGATGCTCGGCACATCGGTGGTGTTGTCCACCGCCCGGGCCGTGAGATTGGCGGCCCGGTTGCCGGCCCGATCGCGCAGCGGCGTCGCGTCGGCGGTGTACGTCAGCGTCACCACAGCGTTCGCCGGCACCGCCGCACTCAGCATCAGCATCACCGTCCGTCCGCTGACCGTCACGCCACCGGCGTTGACCGTCGGCGCCGTGCCCGCCCCCCGTGTCAGCCGATAATCTGCCGCCGCCGGCGCCGCGCTGGCGTCGAGCACCTCGTTGTAGATCAGCGTCACGACATCGTCCCTGACGGTGGCCGTGCTCAGCAGCGGCGCGGCGGCGTCCACCCGCTGGGCGACGGCCGCAGCCACCGCCGCGTGCGCCAGCAGCGCAGGGTTGCCGGCGACGTCCCGGATAGTGCCGGCGTTGGCCGTCAGGGCATCGACCGCCACCGCAACCCCATCGTCATCGTGGTCGGCGGCGGCGACCGTGTAGCTGAATGCCAGCACCGTGTTGCTGCTGCTGGCGCGGTCGTAGACCGCCGCGCGCGTCGCCGTGCCCACCGTCAGCGCACTCTGCGGTGTGCCCCCGACCGCCACCGTCACCGCCTCGCTGAACGTCACCGTCAACACAATCTCCTCGCCCAGGGCATACGGGCCGGTGCTGCTGATGGCGACACCGCCGTCAACCACCGTCGGGACGACGCCGTCCACCGACTGTTCGGCGGCAGCGGCCACCGCCGCGTGCGCGAGCACCGCGTCGAAGGTGTCGGCGGGGTCGCGAATCGCGCTGCCGGCGACCTGGGTCAGCGCATTTTCACCGATACCCACGCCGTCCGCGTCACGGTCGCCGGCGACCACCGTGTAGCGGAACACCAGCGCCGGGGTCGTGTCGCCGCTGGTGTAGACCGCCGGGCGCGGCTCGCTGCCCACCGTCAGCGCCAACTCCGGCACACCGGTGACCGTCACCGCCGCATCGAACGTCACCGTCGCGTCAATCGCCTCGCCAATCGCGTAGGCGTTGTCGGCGCCGGCGTCTGCGGTCAACTCGATGCCGGTGATGCGCGGCGCCGCGGTGTTGTTGGTTACCGCCCGGGCGGTGAGATTGTCCGCCGCGTTGCCGGCCAGATCGCGCACCGGATTCGCGCCGGCGGTGGTGGACAGCGTCACCACGTCCGCCGCGGTCACGGCGGCGCCCAGCCGCAGCGTCACCGTCTGCCCGCTGATGGTCACGCCGCCGTCGACCACCGTCGGCGCCGGGCCCGACTCCAGTGCCAGCGTCCAGGCGGCCGGCGCCGGCACCGAGCTGGCGTCGAGCGCCTCGTTGTAGGTCAGCACCAGACCGGTGCCGTTAATGGTGGCCGCGCTGACCGTCGGCGCGACGGGGTCCACTCGGTTGGCGACGTCGGCGGCAATCGGAGCGTGCTCCAGCACCACCGCAACGTTGCCGACGTCGTCCCGGATGATGCCGCCGTTGGCCGTCAGGACATTGCGCACCACCGCAACCCCATCGTCATCACGGTCGTCGCCGACCACCGTGTAGCTGAACATCAGTGCGGTCGTGCCGCTGCCGTCGGTGTAGACCGCCTGGCGGGCGGTGTTGCCCACCGTCAGCGCACTCTGCGGGGTGCCGCCGGCGACGTCCACCCGCACCGGCTCGCTGAAGGTCACCGCCAACACAATCGACTCGCCGCGGGCATACGGGCCGGTGCTGATGATGGCGACCTCGACCACCGTCGGGGCGACGCCGTCTACCCGGTGTGCGTTGGCATCGGGCACCAGCGTATGCGTGAGCTCCGCGGTGTCGGCGGAGGTCAGCGCTTGAATCGTGCTGCCGTCGACCTGGGTCAGCGCATTTTCACCGATGCCCACACCGTCCGCGTCATTATCGCCGGTGACCACCGGGTAGCTGAACACCAGCGTCGGGGTCGCGTCGCCGCGGACGTAGACTGCCTGGCGCGGCTCGGTGCCCACCGTCAGCGTCAACTCCGGCCGACCGGTGACCGTGACCGCCTCGCTGAAGGTGACGGTCGCCTCAATCGCGTCGCCAATCTCATAGACGCGATTGCCGCCGGCGTCCGAGGTCAGCGCAATGCCGGTGATGCGCGGCGCCAACGCACGGGTGACGGTGACCGTGTAGGTCTGCCTGGTGGTCGTGTCGGCGGCGGTCACGGCAATGGCAATCGACACCGCCCGGTCCGGCGTCGGCAGCAAAATGGCCGCACTGGGGTCGCCGCCGGCGACGGCGGCGGTGTTGACGGTAATCGTGGCGCCGGCCTGGCTGGCGGTCGGCGTGACGGTCACGCGGTCGACGCGGTTGCGGACGGCGACGGTATAGGCGTCGGTGGCGGCGTCAAAGGCCGGCGTCAGCGACCCGGCGGAAATCGTCAGGCCGCTCAACGTGGCGATGGTCAGATTGTAGGCGTCGAGGTGTGCGCTGGTGATGAAGAGGCAGTCGCTAACGGCGGCGGTGAAGGCGACAATGTCGGCGGCGTCGAAACGGGAGCAGACAAAATGGGCGGCTCGGCCGGCGGCGTCGATATTGAGGCCGGCACTCAGGGTATCGAACACATTGTCAAAGATGCCGGCGGGCAGACCGGTTGCCGGTGTGAATGGATTGTCGACCATATTCAAATTCTCAAGCGCATCCAGGTCGTCAAACAGACCTGCCGGCAGGGTGGTGAGCCGGTTGTCTTGCAAACCCAACAGGGTCAGCGCGGTCAAGCCGTCAAACAGCTCGGCATCCAGTGCGGCGAGCCGATTGCTGCTCAACACCAACGTCTGAAGCGCCGACAAACCGGCAAACAGGCCGGCATCCAGTGCGTCCAACCGGTTGCTCTGCAACTCCAGACTCTGCAGCGCCGACAAACCGGCAAACAGGCCGGCATCCAGTGCGTCCAACCGGTTGCTCTGCAACTCCAGACGCTGCAGCGCCGACAAACCGGCAAACATGGTGGCATCCAGTGCGGCGATCTGGCTGTTCTGCAAATCCAAATCCTCAAGCGCCGACAAACCGGCAAAAATGCCGGCATCCAGTGCGGCGAACCGGTTGTTGCGCAAATTCAAATCCTCAAGCGCCGACAAACCGGCAAAAATACCGGCATCCAGTGCGGCGAGCCGGTTGTTGCGCAAATTCAAATCCTCAAGCGCCGTCAAGCCGTCAAACAGGCCGACGGGCAGCGCGGTGAGGCGGTTGCGTTGCAAACGCAACTCCACCAGCGCCGTCATCCCGGCAAAATCACCGCGTTGCAAGGTCGCGATCCGCCCGTCAGTCAGGTCAAGCTCCGTAATCGCAGCCAGCTCCGCTGCACGCACACTCACGCAGGCGGTGGACGTGACGCCGGCAGCGGCGAGGAGGGCAGCGCGTACCGCTGCCGTGCGGGTGCAGATATTGATACCCGCGTCGGTGCTGGCGGTAATCGGGATGCTGCCGGCGGGCAGGTCGGCGGCGCCGCTGTGGGCGGCGGCGGCGACCGTGACCGACAACTCGCCGTCCATCAGAACGTCGGCGCCGTCATAGCCCAGCGTCAGCGTGGCCGTGCTCGCGCTGTCGCGGCTGACCCCGGTCACGCGCACCGTCCCGTCTACGCCGTCACGCACCACCACGGTATCACTGACGACGAAGTCGTCCGCCCCCAGCTGGTCGGCGGCCACGTATTCGACCCCGTGCAGCGTCACCGTCAGCGTCGGCGCCGGGTCGGCGAACAGGGCGGCCTCGGTCAGGCTGCCGGTCAGCAGCGCGCCCGCCGGGCGGGTGACGGTGACGGTATAGGTCTGCGTGGTGGTCGTGTCGGTGTCCGGGTCGGTGATGGCCACCGCAATCACAATGTCCGTCGGCGTGTCGGTGACCGGCGGAATGGCCGCACTGGGGCGGCCACTGTCCACCGGGGTGGCGTTGACGGTAATCGTGGCGCCGGGCTGGCTGGCGACCGGCGTCACCGTCACGGTGCTGACGGCGGGGTCGAGGGCGACGGCATAGTCGGTGGTGTCGAGGGCAAACGGCGGCGTCAGCGTGCCGGCGGAAATCGTCAGGTCGCTCAGCGTGGCGTCGGCCTGCACGAAGGTGTCGTGTTGCGCGACGGTGATGCGCAGGCAGTCGGCACCGCCGTTGGCCGCCTCAAGCCGTGCGACGTCGGCGCGCGAGCAGACAAAATGCGCCGCGCGGACGACGTCATTCACCGCGAAATAGGTGCCCGTATCGGGAGGGGTGGCCACAATGTCGCCCAACTGTGCGAGCACCGGGTCAAACACCCCGGCCGGCAGACCGCTCAGCGGGGTGAACCGGTTGGTGCGCAAATCCAGCGTCGTCAGTGCCGACAGGCCGGCAAACACCTCGGCCTCGAGCGCGGCCAGACTGTTGGTGCGCAGATTTAATGACGCCAGCGCCGACAAGCCGTTAAACACACTGCCCGGCAGCGTCACCAGGCGGTTGTTGTCCAGACGCAAACCGGTCAGCGCCGACAGACCGGTAAACCCACCGCCCGGCAGCGTCACCAGGCGGTTGTTGTCCAGACGCAAATCGGTCAGCGCCGACAGATCGGTAAACCCACCGCCCGGCAGCGTCACCAGGTGGTTGTTGTCCAGGCGCAAACCGGTCAGCGCCGACAGACCGGTAAACCCACCGCCCGGCAGCGTCACCAGGCGGTTGTTGTCCAGGCGCAAACCGGTCAGCGCCGACAGATCGGTAAACCCACCGCCCGGCAGCGTGACCAACTGATTGCCGTTCAAATCCAGCGTCGTCAACGCCGACAGCCCGGCAAACACACCGGCATCCAGCGCGGCCAGGCGGTTGGCGCGCAAATCCAGCGTCGTCAACGCCGACAGCCCGGCAAACACACCCGCATTGAGGGCGGCCAGACCGGCGCCATCCAAATCCAACACCCGCAACATCGACAAGCCGGCAAAAATGTCGAGCGGCAGCGCGGTGGCAAACCGGTTGGCGCTCAAATTCAAAAACCGCAGCCCGGACAAGCCGGCAAAATCACCGCTTTGCAGCGCCGTGATGCTCTGGGCTCTCAGGCCCAGCCGGATAATCGAACCCAGATCGGCCACACTGGTGCAGTCGGCGGCCGTCGCCGCAGCGACAATCGCAGCCCGCACCTGCGGCGTGCGGCCGCAGATATTGGTGCCGCTGCTGGCGGTAATCGCCACACTGCCGGCGTCCAGGTCGGCGGCGCCGCTGTGCCCGCTTGCCCGCACCACCACATGCAGCCCGCCGTCATCGGTAATGTCGCCGCCGTCATGCGCCAGTGTCAGCGTCGCCGCGTTGGCGCTGTCGCGGGTGACCCCGGTCACGCGCACCGTCCCGGCCACGCTATCCGCGAGCAAGAAGTCGTCCGCCGTCAGTTGGTCGGCGGCCACATAGCTGGTATTTTGCAACCGCACCGTCGTCCGCGTGCCGGCAACCAGATTGGCCTCGGTCAGCGTGCCGGTCAGCGTCGCCGTCGCCTGACCCGCCGCCGGGCGGGTCACGCCCACGGTGTAGGTCCTGGTGGTGCCCCCGGGGGAGGTCACCGCAATCGCAATCGTCACCACGGCGCCCGCCGGCAGTGTAATCGGCGCACTTGGACTGCCGCCGATCACCACCGCGCCGTTCACGCGAATGGTCGCCGCAGTCTGGCTGGCCACCGGCGTCACCGTCACGCTGGCGACCGCGCCGGCGACGGCGACCGTATAGGCGGCGGTGCCCGGGTCGAACGGCGGGGTCAGAATGCCGTCGGAAATCGTCAACTCGCCCAGCTGCGCGCGGAAAGCGGCCAACTCCGCCGCGGTGATGAGCAGGCAGTCGGTGACGCCGGCGGTGGCGGCGACAATGGCCGCGAAGTCGGCCCGCGCGCAGACAAAATGCGCCGCACGGACGCCGACGTCAACCACGAAATGGTCGCCCAGCCCGAGGCTGGACACAATGGTGCTCCGCCGGAGCCGGGGGATCACCGGGTCCAGCACGCCGGCCGGCAGCCCGCTGCCCGGGGTGAAATTATTGCCGCTCAGATCCAGCGTGGTCAGACGCGACAGATCGCTAAAAACCCCGGCCTCGAGCGCGGTCAGGCCGCGCATGGGGTCCAGCGGGTCGTTGCTCAAAAACAACCGCTCGAGCGCCGACAGCCCGGCAAACACCCCGCTCGGCAGGGTCGTGAACGCGCCCCCGCTCAGCGTCAGATTGGTCAACGGCAGCCCGGCAAACAGGGTGGCCGGCAGCGTGGTCAGGGGGTTGCCACTCAACCCCAGATTGGTCAGCGACGACAGGCCGGCAAAAATGTCGGCCGGCAGCGTGGTCAGGCGGTTGCGACTCAACCCCAGATTGGTCAGCCCCGACAAGCCGGCAAAATCACCGCGTTGCAACGCCGTGATGTCTTGACCAGCCAACTCCAGAACGGCCAGCGACGACAGGCCGGCAGCCGGCACATCGGTGCAATCGCTCGGGGTCGGGTTGAGCGCCGCCAGAATCGCCGCCCACACCACCGGCGTGCGGTCGCAGATATTCACCCCGGCGCTGGCGGTAATCTGCACACTGCCGGCATCCAGCTCGCCGGCGGCGGTGTGCCCGGCGGCCAGCACCGTCAGCGCCAACTCGCCGTTGATGGTCACGTCGGTCGCGTCGTAAGCCAGCGTCAGCGTGGCGCTGGTGGCGCTGTCACGGCTGACGTCGGCGATCGTCACCGCGCCGTCCACGGACGCGAACAGCCGGAAGTCACGCGCATCCAGGTCGGTCGCCGGCGCGTATTCGGTGTTGGCCAGCGTCACCGTCACCGTCGGCGGCGGGTCGGCGAACAGCCCGGCCTCGGTCAGGCCGCCGGCCAGCGTCGCCGACGGCGCCGGCGGCGCCGTGGTCACGACCACGTTGATGGTCACTTCATCCGAATCCGCGAGGCCGTCATTGACCACCAGCCCGATGATGTAGGTGCGTATCTCCGCCGGCGTCGTGAAGCGCAATTGCGCTTCGGTGGTCGTGTCCAGCGTCAGCGGCGGGACGGCGTTGCGCACCACCCGCCAGCGGGTGGCGGCGATGGGGTCGCCATCCGGGTCGCTGCTGAGACGGCCGTTCAACACCACCGGGCTGTCGGGGTCCACCCGCAATATCGGCGCCTGCTCGATCCGCGCCTGCGGGGCGCGGTTGACGGTGACGACAATCGGCAGCGGCGGCAACGACCGGGCGCCCAGCGCATCGGCCGCAGTCACTTGTATCCGCGTGCTGCCGCCCGCCACCGCGGTGATGGTGACCTCGCTGCCGCGCACCGTGGCGGTGGCGATGGTCGCGTCAGCCGACACCACCGAGTAGGTCAACCCATCGCCGGCATCCGGGTCGCCGAACCGGGTGGCGACGTCAACCGTCACCGTCGCGCGGTCAACCGTCACCGTCTGCGCCGGGATGCCGCCGCTGGTGAACGGCGGCTCGTTGACGTCGTCGACGGTGACCGTCACCGCCGCCGTCGCCATGACCGTCGTCGCGCCGACGGTCACCGCCAATTGCACCGTCAGCACATAGCCCCGCGACGGCGCCGACAACACCGGCGCGGTCTCGAAATCAACCGGCGTGGTCGCCGTCAACTGACCGCTGTCCGGGTCGATCGCAAACACCCCGGCGGCGTTGCCGGCGGTGATGGTCCACACCCGACCGTCGTCCGGGAACCGGCTCGGCGTCAGCGGCGCGCCGACCGCGGTGTCGAGCGCCGCGTTTTCGGCCAGCGTGAAGGTCGTCTGCGCCGGCAGCGACGGCGCCGGCGCGACGGTCACGGCAAACGTCTGCGCCACCCGGGACGGGTTGTCGGCGGTATCGGACGGATCCGCCGCGACCACCGTCACCGTCGTCGTGCCCGCCGCCACGGCGGTAATCGTGACCACACTGCCGGCCACCGCGACCGTGGCGATCGCCGGGTCAGCCGCGGTGGCGGAAACCGTCAACGGCGCCGCCTCCGGGTCGCTGAAACCGGCGGCGACGTCCAGCGTGACCGGCAACAAACCCAGCGTGAGCGTCTGCGGCGCAAGCACCGCGACCGTGACCGGCGGCTCGTTGACATCGGCGACCGTCACCGTCACCACGGTCGTCGCCATGGCGGTGCCGACCGCCAGCGTCACCGTCAGCGTATAGCGCCGCGTGTGCTCGAAATCGAGCGGCGCGCGCAGCGTCAACTGGCCGTCGGTCGCGCCGATCGCAAACACCGCCCGCGTGCTGGCGTCGGCGGTGTTGGCGTCCAGATTGCCGTCGGTGATGCGCCAGATCGGCGCCCCCGCCGGGAAACCGTCCGGCGGCGTCAGCGGCGCACCGACCACGGCGTCGACCGCGGTGTCTTCGGGCAGCGTCACCGCCAGCGTCGGCGTCGGGGCGACCGTCACGGCAAACACCTGATGCGCCCGCGACGGGCTGACCACGCTATCGGACGGGTCGGCCGCGACCACGGTCAGCGTCGCCGTGCCGGGCGCCAGCGCGCGCAGCGTCAGCACACTGCCCTCCAGGCTGGCCGCGACCAACCCGGCACCCGCCAGGTCCACCGCCACCGTCCAGGTCAGGGCCTCGCCTTCCGGGTCGCTGAAGTGATCGGCAAGGTCGAGTATCACCGGCGACAGACCGACCGTGACCGTCTGCGGCGCAATCAGGCTGAACAAGACCGGCGGCTCGTTGACCGGTTCGACGGTGACGGTGACCTCGGCCTCCGCCGTCACCGCGCCGACGGTCAGCCGCACCGTCAGCGTATAGCGCCGCGTGTGCTCGAAATCGAGCGGCTCGAGCAGCACCAGCTGGCCGTCGCGCGCATCAATCGCAAACACCACCCGCTCGGTGGTGCCGGCGGTGGTGTCAGCGCCGAGGTTGTCGTCCGTGTTACCGGCAATGATGCGCCAGATCGGCACCCCCGGCGGAAAATCGAGCGACGTCAGCGGCACGCCGACCGGGCTGTTGTTGGGCGTGTCTTCGCGCAGCATGAGGGCCACCGGCGACAGCAGCGGCACCGGGTTGACGGTCACGGCAATCGTCTGCGTCGCCCGGGACGGGTTGTCGGCGGTATCGAGCGGGTCGGCCGCGGTCACCGTTATCGTCGTCGCGCCCCCCATCACTGCGGTAATGGTGACCACACTGCCGTCAACGGCGACGGTGGTGATGGTCGGGTCGGCCGTGGTGGCGGAGTAGATCAACCCGTCGCCTTCCGGGTCGGTGAAGCCGGTGGCGACGTCGAGCGTTGACTGCGTCCGGGAGTCCACCGTCTGCGGCGCGAGGCTGCCGTCCGGCTGCGGCGGCCGGTTGCGGATGATGGTGACGGTAAAGTGCGCCAGCGCGCTGGCGACGGTGTCGGTCGCGCGGTAGGTCAGCCTGACCGCCGCGCCGACGGTGGTCGGCACGCCGGTCAGCGTGCGGACGGCGGCGGCGGGGTCAAAGGTCAGCCCCGACGGCAGCGGGCCGCCGTCCGCGCCGGTCAGCGCGTAGCGCACATTGCCGGTGAAGCGGGTCGCCGCCGGCAGCGTCAGCGACGGGATCGCCAGGCCGGCCCGATAACGCTGCGCTGGCGGTGCGGTCAGCGCCAGCCCGGTGACGGTCACAGCAAAGGTCGCGCTGGCGCTGGCGGCGACGGTGGCGCCGTCATGCTCGGTGGCGGTATAGGTCAGCGTCACCGGCGGGGTGCCGGCGAGCGGCGTACCGGACAGCAGGCGGGCGGCAAACGTCAGCCCCGGCAACACGCGCTCCAGCGCCGCGCCGTCCGGCCCGGTCAGCGTGTAGGCGACCGGGTCGGCGAAGAAGGCGCCGGTGGCCACCGGCAGCGCCAGCGGCGGGTCGATCGCCACACCGACCGGCAGCATCCGCTCGGGCAGTGCAACCAGCCGCAGCGGCGCGCGGACGGTCACGTCAAAGCGCACCGTGGCGGTGCCGATGCCGTCGGTGGCGGTGTAGGTCAGCGTCACCGGCGCAGCGGCGGCCAGCGGGGTGCCGGTCAGCAGGCGACTATCGGCAGCAAACACCAGCCCCGGCACCGCCGCGGCCAACGCCGTGCCGCCCGGCCCGGTCAGCGCGTAGGCGACCGTGCCGGTGGCGGCGGTGGCCAGCGGCAGCGGCAGGTCGGTGATCGGGCTGCCGGCCGTAAACAGCGGATTTCCCGGCCCGCTCAACTGCGGCCCGGCGACGGTCACGTCAAACGTGGCCGTGGCGACGCTGCCCGCGTCGCTGACGCGCCAGGTCAGCGTCACCGGCCCGCCGGTGCCGACCGCCGGGGTGCCGGACAGCGTGCGGCTGGCGACCGCGGCGTCAAACGACAGCCCCGGCAGCGCACTCAAATCAACCCCGTTCGGCCCGACCAGCGTGTAGGTCGCGGCGCCGATGATGCCGCTGGCCGCCGGCAACTGCAGCGGCGGGATCGCGGTGCCGGCCCGGTAATCCGGTGCCGCTGCCGGCGCTGCCAGGCGCAGGCCGTCAACCGTCACCGCCAAGGTGACCATCGAAGTGCCGATGGTGTCGGTGGCGGTGTAGGTCAGCGTCACCGCGGCAACCGCCGTGGTCGGGACGCCGGACAGCTGGCCGGTGTCAAACACCAGGCCGGGCACGGCCTGCGCCAGCGGCATGCCACCCGGCCCGGTCAGGCCATAGGTCACCGTACCGCTGGTGTCGGTAGCCGGCGGCAGCGTCTGGTCGACCGCGCTACCGCGCAGATAGCGGCGCCCCGCCGGCGTCGGCAGCCGCGGGCCGGTGATGGTCACCGCAACCGGCGCGCTGACGGTGTTGCCGACCGTGTCGGTGACGGCATAGGTCAGCACGACCTCGGCGGCGCCATTGCGCGGCGTGCCGGACAAACGCAGGCTGGCGGGGGCAAAAACCAGCCCCGGCACCGCCGCCGCCAGGGTGCTGCCGTTCGGCCCGGTCAGCGTGCGGGTGGCAGACAGCGGCAGGCTGACTGCGCGGCCATCGAGGCCAACCCGTGACCCCCGCGGCAGCTCCAGCGGCGGGTCAATCGGCAGGCCGGCCGGAAAACGCTGCGCACCCGGCCGGGGCAGCCGCGGGCCGGTGATCAGCACCTCAAAGGTGCGCCGGATGCTGGCCGTGTTGGTGCCCGTGTCGTCGATTTGGTCGACGATGTAGATCAGCGTGCTGGCGCTGGCGGCAGTGCGCGGCGTGCCGGACAGCGTGCGCGAGTCGGGGTCAAACGTCAGCCCCGGCAGCAACTCCAACCGCGCCAGGTCGTAGCGGGCCGAGCCGACGATATTCTCGGCTTCCGGCAGCGTCAGCGGCGGGATCGCGCGGCCGACCGGATACACCTGATTGGCCAGCGCGCCCAGCCGCGGCCCGATAATCTCAACCGTAAAGGTGACGCTGGCGGTGCCGGCGGTGTCGCGCACGCTGTAGGTCAGCGTCACCGGGTCGGCGACGCCGGGCGGCCGGCCGGTCAGCCTGCGGGCGGCGGCGGCGGGGTCAAACGTCAGCCCCGGCAGTTGGCTCAGATTGGTGCCGTTCGGGCCGGTCAGGCGGTAGGTCAACGCGCCGGCCGCGTTGGTCGCCGCCGGCAGTTGCAGGTCAACCCGGATACCAGACGACAGGCGCAGGTCGGATGCGACCAGCGCCGGCCCGGTGGCGGTAACGGCCACATCAAAGGTGACACGGGCGCTGCCGACGGCGTCGGCGACGGTATAGGTCAGCGTCACGGTGCCGGTCGCGGTCGGCGTGCCGGACAGGATGCGGGCGTCGCCGGCGGGCGCAAACGTCAGCCCCGGTAGCTGGCTCAGATTGATGCCGTTCGGGCCGGTCAGCGTATAAGTAGTATCGCCGCTGGTGCCGCTCGCCGCCGGCAGCGTCAGCGGGGTGATGGCGCGGCCGACGGCATAGCTCTGATTGGGCGGCTGCGGCAGCAACGGCCCGATCAGGATAACGTCAAAGGTCACGCTGCTGGCGCCGCCTGAGCCGCTGGCCAGGTACAACAGCGTGGCCGTGTCGCCGGGGTTGCCGGTCGGGGTGCCGGACAGGATGCGGCTATCGCCGTCAAACGTCAGCCCCGGCACGGCGTCCGCCAGCCTTTCCGTCAGGCGTCTCGCCCCGCGCAGCTCGTAGCTTGTCTGACCGGTGACGCCGGTGGCCTGCGGCAGCGTCAGCGGGGTGATCGCGCGCCCGGCGGCAAAGCGCTGTGTGCCCGGCGGCGACAGCCGCGGCCCACGGACAGTCAGCTCAAACACGACGGTGGCGGTGCCGACGGTGTCGGTGGCGGTGTAGCGCAGCATCACCGGGTCGGCGGCGCGCGTCGGCGTCCCGGACAGGATGCGGCTGGACGGCGCAAACCCCAGCCCGGGCACGACCGCGTCCAGCGGCGCGCCGGTCAGCCCGGTCAGCGCGTAGACGACGTCGCCGACGGTGCGGGTGGCCACCGGCAGGGTCACGGAGAGCGGGCTCCCGGCGCGATGGATCTGCGCGGTCGGCGGCGATAGCCGCGGGCCGATGATGCTGACGTCAACGGTGACGGTGGTGCTGCCGAGGCGGTCAGCCGCGATGTAGGCCAGCGTCGTCAGCGGGGCACCGGTGGTCGGCGTGCCGGACAGCGTGCGGCTGACCGGGTCAAACCTCAGCCCCGGCACCACGGTCGCCAGCGCGTCGAGGCTCGGCCCGAGCAGTCTGTAGGCCGGGGTCGTCTCGACGCCGGCGCGGGTCGCCTGCGGCAGCGTCAGCGGGGTGATGGCGACGCCAACCACAAAGCGCTGCTCGGGAACCGCGCTCAGCTGCAGCCCGGCGCTGACGCGGACGTCAAAGGTCACGCTGACGATGCCGACGGCGTCGGTCGCAGTGTAGGTCAGCGTGGCCGACGCGGTGGCGGTCGGGGTGCCGCTCAGCCGGCGGCTGGCGGCGGCAAACGTCAGCCCCGGCACCGCCTCCGCCAGCGGCGCGCCGGCCGGGCCGGTCAGCGCGTAGATCACGTTGCCGACGGTGGCGGTGGCCGGCGGCAGCGTCAGCGGCAGAATGGTGTTGCCGACCAGGGCTATGTGGTCGGCAACACCATTATGCCGCGGCCCGATAATCTCAACCGTAAAGGTGATGCTGGCGGTGGCGCCAGCGGTAACGGTGTAGGTCAGCGCCACCGCCACGGCGGCGGTGGTCGGGGTGCCGGTGAGTATACGCGCGTCGGGGTCGAACGTCAGCCCCGGCACCGGCTCCAACCCCGACAGACCGTAGCGGGCCGAGCCGACGATATTCTCGGCTGCCGGCAGCGTCAGCGGCGGGATCGCGCGGCCGACCGGATACACTTGATTGGCCAGTGCGCCCAGCCGCAACCCGATAATCTCAACCGTAAAGGTGATGCCGGCGGTGCCGACGGGGTCACGGGCGCTGTAGGTCAGCGTCAGCGGCGCGGCGACGCCGGGCGGCGTGCCGGTCAGCCTGCGGGCGGTGGCGGCGGGGTCAAACGTCAGCCCCGGCAGTTGGCTCAAATCGGCGCCGTTCGGGCCGGTCAGGCGGTAGGTCAACGCGCCGGCCGCGTTGGTCGCCGCCGGCAGTTGCAGGTCAACCGGGACGCCAGCCGACAGGCGCAGGTCGGATGCGACCAGCGCCGGCCCGGTGGCGGTAACGGCCACATCAAAGGTGACCCGGGCGCTGCCGACGGCGGCGGCGACGGTATAGGTCAGCGGCGTCACCCCGGTTGCGGTCGGCGTGCCGGACAGGATGCGGGCGTCGCCGGCGGGCGCAAACGTCAGCCCCGGTAGCTGGCTCAAATCGGTGCCGTTCGGGCCGGTCAGCGTATAGGTGGTGTCGCCGGTGGTGCCGCTCGCCGCCGGCAGCGTCAGCGGGGTGATGGCGCGGTCGACGGCATAGCTCTGATTGGGCGGCCGCGGCAGCAACGGCCCGATCAGGATAACGTCAAAGGTCACGCTGCTGGAGCCGCCTGGGCCGCTGGCCAGGTACAACAGCGTGGCCGTGTCGCCGGGGTTGCCGGTCGGGGTGCCGGACAGGATGCGGCTATCGCGGTCAAACGTCAGCCCCGGCACGGCGTCCGCCAGGCTTTCCGTCACGCTGCTCGCCCCGCGCAGCTCGTAGCTTACCGGACCGGTGACGCCGGTGGCCTGCGGCAGCGTCAGCGAGGTGATCGCGCGCCCGGCGGCAAAGCGCTGTGTGCCCGGCGGCGACAGCCGCGGCCCACGGACAGTCAGCTCAAACACGACGGTGGCGGTGCCGACGGTGTCGGTGGCGGTGTAGCGCAGCATCACCGGGTCGGCGGCGCGCGTCGGCGTCCCGGACAGGATGCGGCTGGACGACACAAACCCCAGCCCGGGCACGACCGCGTCCAGCGGCGCGCCGGTCAGCCCGGTCAGCGCGTAGACGACGTCGCCGACGGTGCGGGTGGCCACCGGCAGCGTCACGGAGAGCGGGCTCCCGGCGCCATGGATCTGCGCGCTCGGCGACGATAGCCGCGGGCCGATGATGATGACGTCAACGGTGACGCTGACGGCGCCGAGGCGGTCAACCGCGATGTAGGTCAACGACACCGTGGCATCGGTGGTCGGCGTGCCGGACAGCGTGCGGCTGACCGGGTCAAACCGCAGCCCCGGCAGCGCGGTCGCCAGCGCGGCCAGGTTCGGCCCGGTCAGTGAGTAGGCCCGGGACGTCTCGCCGCCGGGGCGAACCACCTCCGGCAGCGTCAGCGGGGCGATGGCGACGCCGGTCATAAAGCGCTGTTCGGCGAGGCCGATACTGACGTCAAAGGTCGCGCGGGCGGTGCCGACGTCGTCGGTGACGGTGTAGGTCAGCGTCAGCGGCGTGTCGGCGGCGACGGCGACGGTCGGGATGCCGGTCAGCGTACGCGAACCGGGGTTAAACCGCAGCCCCGGCACGGTGGCGGTCAGCGGCGTGCCGGCCGGGCCGGTCAGCGTGTAGGTCGGGTCGCCGGCGCTGCCAGTGGCCTGCGGCAGCGTCAGCGACGGAATGTCGTTGCTGACCAGATAGCCCTGATTGGCCGGCGCGGACAGCCGCAGCCCGGTGATGGTGAGGTCAAAGTCGGCGCTGGTGACGACCGCCAGCCGGTTGACGGTCTCGACCACGGCGTAGGTCAGCGTGACCGGGTCGGCGGCGGTCAACGGCACGCCGCTCAGGATGCGCAGGACCGGGTCAAACCGCAGCCCCGGCACCACCGCGTCCAGCGACGCGCCGGCCGGGCCGGTCAACCGGTAGGTGGTTGTGCCGGCGATCGGGTTGGTGGCCGCCGGCAGGGTCAGCGGCGTGATCGCCTGCCCGGCCGGGTAGCGCTGCGCCACCGGCAGCGCGTCCGCGGGCAGCAGCGGCCCCGCCACCCTGGCGACAAAGTCGATCCGGAGGGTGCCGACGGTGACCGTCAGGATGACACCTGCCGGCGGCGTCACCCGCTCCGGCGTGCCGGACAGGCGGCGCGTCGCCGGATCGAACGTCAGCCCGGGCAGGATGCTATTCAGCGGCCTGCCGTCCTGCCCGCTCAGCGCGGTGGTCGCCTGGGGGTCAATGCCCCGTTGCGGATATTCGACGATCAGGTCCCGCAGCAGGGCACTGACCACCCTGCCGGCGCGCAAGGTCGGCAGCAGCGGCGCGGTGACGAACAACTCGACCGGCGTCCGGGCGGTGCCGCGGTCGGCTGCGGTGGCGCTGTAGGTCAGCGTGATGCGGTTGGTGGTGATCGGCCGGCCGGACAGGATGCGGGTCACCGGGTCCAGGCGCAGCCCCGGCACCAGCGCGGCCAGCGACGCGCCGTTCGGCCCGGTCAGCGCGTAGCTCACCGCGGTCGGGCTCGAGACGGTGCCGCCGTCGGAGACGACCTCGGCGGCGGCCAGCGTCAGCGGCAGCAGCGGCAGCACGACACCGTTGTCCAGCGTCGTCTCCGGCAGGATGCTGCCGGCCACCAGTCGTAGCGGCGCGGCCGGCGACAGCCGCAGGCCGGTGACCAGCAGATCGAAGGTCACCGCGTCACTGAGGCCGGCGGCGTCGGTGGCGCTGTAGGTCAGCGTGACGCGGTGCGGGGGCGGGAGGGCGTTGCGCGGCGTGCCGCTCAGCCGACGGGTGATCGGGTCAAACTCGAACCCCGGCAACGCGCTCAAATCGCTGCCGTTCGGCCCGGTCAGGCGGTAGGTAACGACGCCGTCGCCGCCGCTGGCCGGCGGCAGCGTCAGCGGCGGTATGGCGTTGCCGACCCGGAAGCGCTGCGTCGGCGGCGCACTCAGGCGCGGCCCGATAATCGTCACGCTAAAGCGGACGCGGGCGGTGTCGACGCTGTCGGTGACGCTGTAGGTCAGCCCCACCGGCGCACCGACCGCCGCCGGCACACCGGACAGCGCGCGGGTATCCGGGTCAAACGTCAGCCCCGGCAGCGCACCCAAATCGATGCCGTTCGGGCCGGTCAGCGTGTAGGTCGCCGGGCCGTTGAGGTTATCGCCCGGCGGCAGCGTCCGGCTGACCGCCTGCCCGAACGGCAGGCGCAGATTGTCGACCACCAGCGTCGGCCCGCCGGCGGCAACGGTCACATCAAAGGTGGCCTGGGCGATGCCGGCGGCGTCGGCGACGGTATAGGTCAGCTGCGTCAGCCCGGTCACGGTCGGCGTGCCGGTCAGGATGCGGGCGGCGGGCGCAAACGTCAGCCCCGGCAACTGGCTCAAATCGGTGCCGTTCGGGCCGGTCAGCATATACGTGGTGTCGCCGGTGGTGCCGCTCGCCGCCGGCAGCGTCAGCCGGGTGATCGCCTGGTTGCGCACATAGCGCTGATTGGGCGGCCGCAGCAGCCGCGGCCCGAACAGGGTGACGGCAAAGTTCACCGCGCTGCTGCTGATGGTGGTGGTGCCGTCGTCGTCGTCGACAACGTAGGCCAGCGTGACCACGGTGCCGGCGTTGCCGGTCGGTGTGCCGGACAGGATGCGGGTAGCGCGGTCAAACGTCAGCCCCGGCAGCGCGGTACTCAGCGCGGCGCGCTGCGGCCCGAACAACCGGTATTGCAGGTCGCCGACGGTGTCGGTGGCCTGCGGCAGCGTCAGCGGGGTGATGGCGCGCCCGACGGCAAAGCGCTGCGCGGGCGGCGGCGGCAGCTGCGGCCCGAACAGGGTAACGTCAAAGGTCACCGTGACACCGACGACGATGGTGCCGTCGTCGTCGAAGACAGCGTAGCCCAGCGTGGCCGTGTCGCCGGGATTGCCGGTCGGCGTGCCGGACAGCACGCGGCTGGCCGGGTCAAACCTCAGCCCCGGCACCGCGGCCCTCAGCTGAGAGGGGAGCGGCCCAAGCAGGTATTCCACCGCGCCGACGATGCGGGTCGCCTGGGGCAGCGTCAGCGGGGTGATCGCGCGCCCGGCGGCAAAGCGCTGCGCGGGCGGCGGCGACAGCCGCGGCCCGATGACGGTCAGCGCAAACACGACGGTGGCGGTGGCGACGGTGTCGGTGGCGGTGTAGCGCAGCAGCACCGGGTCGGTGGCGATGGGCGGCGTGCCGAACAGCACGTGGCTGACCGGATCAAACCTCAGCCCGGGCAGGTCCAGCGGCTCGCCGTTCAGCCCGGTCAGGGCGTAGGTCACGGCGCCGACGGTGTGGGTGGCCGCCGGCAGCGTCATGGAGCGCAAGACCTGGGGGAGATAGCGCTGCGCGCCCGGCGTCGATAGTCGCGGGCCGATGATGATGACGTCAAAGGGGGCGCTGGCGACGCCGAGGCCGTCATCCGCGATGTAGGTCAGCGTCACCGCGTCGGCGGCGGTGGACGGCGTGCCGAACAGCACGCGGTTGACCGGATCAAACCTCAGCCCCGGCAGCGCGGTCGCCAGCGTTGCGAAGTTCGGCCCGGTCAGCACGTAGGCCGGGGTCGTCTCGGCGTCGGCGCGGGTCGCCTGCGGCAGCGTCGTGGCGATCTCGACCCCGACCACAAAGCGCTGCTCGGTGACCGCGCCCAGCAACAGCCCGATGCGGACGCCGACGTCAAAGGTCGCGCTGGCGATGCCGACGGCGTCGGTGGCGGTGTAGGTCAGCGTCACCGGCACGGTGGCGGCGGTCGGGATGCCGGTCAGCAGGCGATCGGCGGCGACAAACGTCAACCCCGGCACGGCGTCCGCCAGCGGCGCGCCGTTCGGGCCGGTCAGCGCGTAGACCACGTCGCCGTCGCTGGCGGTGGCCGGTGGCAGCGTCAGCAGCGGAATCGCGATGCCGACCTGATAGCGCTGAGCAGCCGGCGCGGACAACTGCGGCCCGATAATCGTCACCGTAAAGTGCACCGTGTCGCTGCCGACCGGGTCCGCGACGGTGTAGGTCAGCAGCAGCGCGGCGGTGGTGGCGGTCGGCATACCGGACAACTCGAGCCGCTCGGCGGCAAACCGCAGCCCCGGCAGCGCGCTCAGGTCGCCACTCGGCCCGGTCAGCGTGTAGGTGGGGTCGCCGGTGGTGGCGGTGGCCAGCGGCAGCGGCACGACGAGTGCCCGCCCGACCGGCAGCATCTGATCTTCCGGCGCGGTCAGCCGCGGCCCGATAATCGTCACCGCGAAGCGCCGCGTGGCGGTGCCGACGTCGTCGGTGACGGTGTAGGTCAACGTCACCGGCGCGACGCCGGTCGGGGTGCCGGTCGGGGTGCCGGTCAGCAGGCGGCTGGCGGCGGCAAACGTCAGCCCCGGCAGCGCACTCAGGTCGCCACTCGGCCCGGTCAGCGTGTAGGTGGGGTCACCGGTGGCAGCGGTCGCCGGCGGCAGCGGCGCGATGTCGATCGCCCGACCGAACAGCAGGCGCAGATCGGGCAGCTCCGCCGGCAGCCGCGGCCCGCGGACGGCAATGGTAAAACGCGCCGTGGCGGTGGTCTGGCTATCGGTGGCGGTGTAGAGCATCGTGATCGGCGCGACGGCGGCGGTCGGCCGACCGGACAGGATGCGGCTGGCCGGGTCAAACGTCAGCCCCGGCACGGTGCGCGACACCGGCGCGCCTTCCGGCCCGACCAGCCGATAGGTCACCGGGCCGACCGCGGTGGTCACTGCCGACAGCGTCAGGGCGGGGCGCGGCGTGTTGATCGTATACGCCTGATTGACCGGCCCGACCAGCCGCGGCCCGGTGATGGTGATGCGGAAGCGGCGCGTCGCGGTACCGTCGGCGTCGGTGGCCGTATAGATCAGCTCGGTCGCGTCGCTGGTGCGCGTCGGCGTGCCGGACAGCTGGCGGCTGGCCGACGTGAACACCAGCCCGCTGGGCAGCGGGCCGTTGTCCGGGCCGCGCAGCGTAGTGGTCACCGGGCCGTTGGCCTGCGTCACCTCCGGCAGGCGCAGGGTGAGCGCGGTGTTGACCGGATAGCTCCGGTCGGCGACCGCCGGCAGCCGCGGCCCGAGCAGCGTGAGCGCAAATTCCACCGTGGCCACACCGACGTCGTCCTCGACGGTGTAGGTCAGGGTCGTAATGCCCCCCATCGTCGGCGTGCCGGACAACGTCAGCGTGGCCGGCGCAAACGCCAGCGCCGCCGGCAGCCCGGCGGCGGCGGTCAGCGTGTAGGTGGGCTCGCCGCGGGTGTCGGTGGCCGCCGGCAGCACCAGCGAGAGCGGCGCGCCGGCGGCGGTGCGCTGATCGGCGACGGCCGGCAGCCGCGGCCCGCGGACGGTCACGGTAAACCGCACCGTGGAGACGCGCGGCGCCGCCTGCTCGCCGCCGGCCGGCGCAGTGGCGCTGTAGGTCAGCGTCACCGGGTCGGCGGCGGTGGTCGGCGTGCCCGACAGGGTGCGCGCCAGCGGCTCAAACGTCAGCCCCGGCACGGTGCGCGCCAGCGGTGCGCCGGCCGGCCCGGTCAGCACATAGGTCGGCAGGCCCATGCCGATGGCCGCCGGCAGCGGCGCGGTGCTGACCGGCCGACCGGCCTCGAACGTCAGATCGGGCGGCACCACCAGCCCCGACCCGGCACCGACGACGACGGTAAAGCGCACGCGGTCAAGGCCCATGGCGTCGACGCCATAGACCAGCTCGGTGGTACCGGTGACGAGCGGCGTGCCGGTCAGCACACGGGTGCGCGGGTCAAATATCAGCCCCGGCACCGCGCGCGCCAGCAGCACGCCGGCCGGCCCGGTCAGCGTGTAGGCGGCCACGGCGGCAGCCACTTCGCGGCCATCGGCGGCGGTCGCCGGCGGCAGCGTCAGCGGCGGGATCGGGAGGCCGCGCGAATAGTCCTGCGCGGCCGGCGCGGTCAGACGCGGGCCGGTGATGGTGAGGTCAAAGGTGGCCGCGGCGGTGCTGCCATCGTCCCGGGTGATGCGGTAGGTCAGCGTCAGCGGGCCGCCGACGGCGGTCGGGATGCCGGACAGCAAGCGCGTGATCTGGCCCGGGTTAAACGTCAGCCCCGGCACGGCGGTCGCCAGATCGACGCCGTCCGGGCCGGTCAGCGCGTAGACGACGGGGCGGTTGAAGGATGTGCGCGGATCCGGCGGCAGAATCAGGGGCGGGATCGCCCGGCCGACCGGGTAGCTGCGGTCCATCAGCGTGGCCGCCAGCGGCGGCCCCTCAACGAGGATGTCAATCGGCACCGTGGCACTGCCGGCGGTATCGGTGGCGGTGTAGCGCAGCGCCACCCGGCCGAGGGCGGTCGGCCGGCCGGACAGCGTGCGCGACGACGGCTCAAACGTCAGCCCCGGCACCGCCGCCGCCAGGCCGTCCGGGCCGGTCAACGTGTAGCGCAGGTCGCCGACGGTGTCGGTGGCCGCCGGCAGCGTCAGCGGCGTGAGCACCCGACCGAGTGGATATGCCAAGAGGCGCGGCGCAGTCAGACCCGGCCCGGCGACAACGATGACGGGAAAGGTTTCCGTGGCGGCACCCCTGGCGTCGGCCAGCGTATAGGTCAGCGTGGTAGCCCCCACTGTGGTCGGCGTGCCGGACAGCAGCCGGGCGTTCGCGGCCGGGTCAAACGTCAGCCCCGGCACCGCCGCCGCCACGGGGGTGCCGTTCGGGCCGGTCAGCGTGTAGGTCAGCGGGCCGTCGGTGCCGGCGCGTCTGCCATCCGGCAGCACCACGGAGGCGATCTCCTGATTAACGGTATAAACCCGAGCTGGCAAACTGGAGAGACTCGGCCCAAGAACCGTGATGCCAATAAATCTCTGGTCGGTGCCGACGGTGTCGGTGGCGGTGTAGCGCAACTGACTGCCGCCGGCAGTGGTCAAGGTGCCGGACAGGACGCGGGTGTCGGGGCGGAATGTAAGGCCGGGCACCACGACACCCACCGCCTCGCCGAGCACCCCGCGCAAGGCGTAGGTGGCATCGCCGTTGATGTTGGTGGCCAGCGGCAGGGTCTCTGTAACCGACTGACCGACCTGGTATACGGGGCTGCTCAAGGTGGTGGGGGAGGGCAGCAGCCGCGGCCCCGTGATGTGCAGGGTAAACACGGCCTCAATGCGCCCCCCCAGCACGTCTTCGGCGGTATAGATCAGCCTGAAGGACGGCGGTGACACATCGAGCGGCTGGCCGGTCAGCGTGCGGGTGAGGGGATCGAACAACACCCCCGTGGGCAAGAGCAGCCCCTCGAAAAGCTCGGAGGGCAGGTTGGGGTCGGTCGGGTCGTTGCGCAGGCGGTAGCGGACTGCCGTCTGCAGGTTGCCGCGGGCGGCCGCCGGCAGCACGACGGGGCTCAGCGGCTGGCCGGCCGGAAAGCGCTGATCCTGCAGCGCCGTCGTCAGTCGCAACTCGGGCACCGGGGGGAGTGCGGCGATGGTGAGGTCAAACGACACCGTGGCGGCACTGACGGCGGCCTGCGCGCGGTAGGTCAGCGTCACCGGCGCGTCGGACGCGGTCGGCACCTGCGGCGTGCCGGACAGCACCCGGGTGGCCGGGATAAACGCCAGCCCCGGCGGCAGCAGGCCGTCGGCGTCGCTCAGCGTGTAGACGACGGCGCCGTCGATGAGGGTGCCGGTGGCCGGCGGCAGCGTCAGCGCGCGGATCGGGTCGCCGACGCGATAGCTGCGATCCGGCAGCGCGCGCAGCCGCGGCCCGCTGATGGTGACGGCAAACGCGGCGGTGTCCGCGCCGACGCTGTCGGTGGCGGTGTAGGTCAGCAGCACCGGGTCGGCAGCGGTCGGCGTGCCGGACAGCGTGCGGGTGACCGGGTCAAACGTCAGCCCCGGTAGCACGCTCGCCAGCGCGACGCCGTGGGGGCCGGTCAGCGTGTAGGTCGGCAGCGACCCGGTCGCGCCGCGCGCCGCCGCCGGCAACGTCAGCGCAACGCTGCTGCCGCGCGCCAGGGTCTGCGCACCCGGCACCGCCAGCAGCCGCAGGCCGTCGACCGTGACCGTGAACGACACGGTGGCGGTCAGGGAAGTGAAGCCTTCGAAAAACTCGCGGACTATGTAGTTCAGCACCGTGCTGCCGGCCGTGACCGGCGTGCCGGTCAGCCGGCGGGTGGCCGGGTCAAACCTCAGCGCCGGGTCAAACGACAGCCCCGGCAGCGCGTCCAGCGCGGCGCCATCGGGGCCGGTCAGCGAGTAGGACACCTCCGACCCGGGGATGCTCCGCGTGGCCACCAGCGGCAACTCGAGAGCAAGCGGCACACCAGACGGCCAGTTTTGATTGGCCACCGCCGCCACCGTCGGGCCGACGACGATGAAGTCGAAGATGCGCGTGGCGGTGCCGGTTAGTTCGCTGTCAGTACTGATCGCGGCAGTGGCCGTGTAGGTCAGCGTCGTGGTGCCAACAACCGGCGCTGTGCCGGTCAGCCGCTGGGTGGACGACGCGACAAACGTCAGCCCGGCGGGCAGCGGGCCGCCGTTCGGGCCGGTCAGCGTGTAGGTGGAGGCAATGCTGTTATTGGCGTTAACGGCCGTCGGCAACTGCTGGATGGTCGGGTTGCCGGCCAAAAACGTCACCTCCGCCACTGCGTCCAACACCGGGCCGTTGATGGTTATGAAAAAGTCTACCGAGGTGGTGCCGCGCCGGTCGGTGGCGCTGTAGGTCAGCTGAAAAGCGGTTTGTCCGGGTTGGGTCGGCGTGCCGAACAGGGTGCCGGTGCCCGGGTCAAACGTCAGCCCCGCCAGCTCGCTCAAATCACGGCCATTCGGGCCAACCAGCGCGTAGATGACGGCGCCGGCGCCGGCGCTGTTGCCGGCCACCGGCAGTACGACCTGCACCGGCTCGCCGCCGTTCACGGTCACATTCTCCGGCCTGGGCAGGGTCAGCGGGAAGGTGACGGCAAAGGTGGCCGTCGCGGTACCGTCGGCGTCGGTGGCGCGGTAGGTCAGCTGCACGCTGCCGCCGGTGGGCCGGGTCGGGATGCCGAACAGGGTGCGGGTGGCCGGGGTGAAGACCAGCCCCGGCACGGCCTGCCCCAGACCGATGCCGCCCGGCCCGGTCAGCGTGTAGAACACCGGGCCGCTGATGCGGCCCGCCGCCGGCAGCAGCAGCGGCGGGATTGGGTCGCCGACGATAAAGGACTGCGCGCCCGGCGCGGTCAGCGTCGGCCCGTTGACGGTGACCGCAAAGGGGACCGTGGCGGTACCGTCGGCATCGGTGGCGCGGTAGCGCAGCGTGACCGGGTTGACGCCGACGGACGGCGTACCGGACAGCGTGCGCGCCGTGGGGTCAAACGTCAGCCCCGGCAGCACGGTCGTCACCGCCGCGCCGCGCGGCGCGGTCAGCGCGTAGACGGTGGCGCCGTGGTCGTTGGTCGCCGGCGGCAGCGTCAGGTCGACGGCGCTGCCGGCGGCCACCGCGTACGCCGCCAGCGCCGCCAGCTGCGGCCCGCTGATGGTGACCGCAAAGCGCACCGTGCTGCTGCCGCTGGCGGTGGTGTCGCCGGCGACGTTTTCGGTGACGGTGTAGGTCAGCGTCAGCGGGCCGGCGCCGGTGGTCGGGGTGCCGGACAGCGTGCGTGACGCCGGGTCAAACGTCAGCCCCGGCAACGCGCTCACATCGCGGCCGTTCGGCCCGACCAGCGCATAGGTCAGCGTGCTGGCGGCGGTGACCACGCTGACGGCCGCCGGCAGCGTCAACGGCACGAGCGCGCGGCCGACCGCAAAGACCTGATTGCCGGGTGACGACAGCGTCGGGCCAGTGCGGTTGACGGTAAGCGTAAAGCGCTGCGTGGCGACGCCGACGGCGTCGGCGGCGGTATAGATCAACGTGGCGGTCGCGCGCGCCGTGTTGCTGTCCGGGATAGGCTGTCCGGTCAGCCGACGCGTGCGCGCGGTAAAGGTCAGCGCGCCGGCCGCGAGCAGCTCGGCCACCGGGATGCCATCGGCTCCGGTCAGCGTGTAGATGGTCGTGCCGCGGTCGTTGGCGGCCGCCGGCAACACGACGTCAATGGGCACGCCGGCGGCAAAAACCCGATTGGGCGACGGCGGCAACTGCGGCCCGTCGACGGTGACGCGCAGACGGTACGCGGCGGTGCCGTCGTCGTCGGTGGCAATATAGGTCAGCGTGATCGGGTCGGCGGCGCCGGTGGTCGGCGTGCCGGACAGCACGCGGGTAACCGGGTTAAACCGCAGCCCCGGTATGGCCGCCGCCAGTGCGACCCCATCCGGCCCGAGCAGCGTGTAGGTGGTCGCGCCGCGGTCGTTGGTGGCCGCCGGCAGCGCGACGCCGGGGAGCGGCGTGCCGGCGACATAGTGCCGCTCGGCCACCGGTGCGGGCAACTGCGGGCCGCCGACGGTGACGCTAAAGGTGGCGCTGACCGGGCTGGCGTTGTCGGTGACGGTGTAGGTCAACATCACCGCCGCGGTGCCGCTGACCGGCCGGCCGGACAGGATGCGGTCGGCCGGCGCAAACGTCAGCCCCGGCAGCACCGCGGCCAGGTCGGCGCCGCTCGGGCCGGTCAGCGCGTAGGTCGCCGTGCCGGTGGTGCCGGTGGCGAGCGGCAGCGTCAACGGCACGCTGGTGACGCCGGCGGTATAGCGCTGCTCCGCCGGTGCGCGCAACCCCGGACCGGTAACGACGACCGCAAACGTGGCGCTGGCGGTCGCCGCGGCCAATTCGTCGGTCGGCGGGTCGGTGGCGGTGTAGGTCAGCGTGGTCATGCCGACCACCATCGGGGTGCCGGACAGCGTGCGCGCGGCGGCGTCAAACGTCAGCCCCGGGATCGCCGCGCCCACCGGGATGCGGGTCGGCGCGGCGCTGCCGTCCGGCGTGACGGTCGCGGTCAGCGTGTAAACGGTAGCGGCGCCGGCAGCGTCGGTGGCCGGCAGCGTCAGCGGCACGATGGCGACGCCGCGCGCATAGGACTGCGCCGGGGTCGGCCCGCTCAGGCGCGGCCCGATGACACTGACAGCAACCGTCTGCGCGGCGCTGCCGACCTCATCGGTGACGGTGTAGGTCAGCATCACCGGCGCGGCGGTGACCACCGTCGGGGTGCCGGACAGCGTGCGCGCAGCGGCGTCAAACGTCAGCCCCGGCAGCCGCGACGCCAGCGCGGTGCCGGCGGCGCCGGTCAGCGTGTAGGCCAGCGCGCCGACCGTGTTGGTGGCCGGCGGCAGCGTCAGCGGCAGCAGCGGACTGCCGCGCGCAAAAGCGCGCGTGCGCGGCGCGAGCGCGGCCAACTGCGGCCCGCCGCTGATGACGACGGTAAAGACGGCGGTGGCGGTGCCGTCGTCGACGGTGGCGGCGGCGTAGGTCAGCGTGGTTTCACCCGCCACGGCCGGCCGGCCGGTCAGCGCGCGGCTGGCCGGGGTGAAGGTCAGCCCCGGCAGCGCGCGCGCCAGGTTCTGACTGTCCGGGCCGGTCAGGCGGTAGGTGACTGCGCTGACGGCGTCGGTGGCCAACGGCAGTACGACCGCGCCCAGCGTCCGGCCGACCCGCCAGGCGCGGTCCGGCAGCGGCGCCAGCCGCGGCCCGACCACGGTAACCGGAAAGGTGACGCTGCCGGTGGCGCCCTCGCCGGTGGCGGTGTAGGTCAGCATCACCGGCTCGGTGCCGGTGGTCGGGATGCCGGTCAGCATGCGGTTGGCGGCGTCAAACCCCAGCCCCGGCAGGACGGTGGCCAGCGGCGCGGCGTCCGGCCCGGTCAGCGCGTAGGCAACGCTGCCGATGACGCCGGTGGCCGGCGGCAGCGTCACCGCCGGCAGCCGCCGCCCGACCAGATAGAACTGCGCCTCCGGTGCGGTCAGCGTCGGCCCGTCAACGTGGACCTCAAAGCGCACCCGGGTGGTGGCCAGCCGGTCGGTGGCGCTCCAGGTCAGCCGCACCGGCCTGGCGGTCACCCGGGTCGGGGTACCGGACAGCGTGCGCGCCACGGGGTCAAACGTCAGCCCCGGCAGCGCGGTCGCCAGCGCGACCTCAACCGGCGCGGCCAGCGCATCCTCAACCGGCGCGGCCGGGCGCCGCGCGGCGAGCAGCGTGTAGACGACGGCGCCGCTGGCACCGGTGGCCTGCGGCAGCGGCAACTCGAGCGGCCGACCGGCCGGCCAGCGGCGGTCGGCCAGCGCCGGCAGCCGCAGCCCGGTGACGGCGAACGTAAACGTCTGCGTGACGGTGCTGGCCCCGTCGGTGGCGGTGTAGCGCAGCGTGACCGGGTCGGCGGCGGTGAGCGGGGTGCCGGACAGCGTGCGGGTCGCGGGCGTAAACGTCAGCCCCGGCACCTCGCCGGTCAGCGTGTAGGTGACCGGGCCGATACCGCGGGTGGCCGGTGGCAGGCGCTGCGGCAGGATCGCCCGGCCCACCAGCCAACTCTGCGGCACCGGCGGCGCCAGCCGCAGCCGGGTGACGGTGACGTCAAAGCGGGCGCGCGCGGTGCCGACGTCGTCGGTGGCCGTATAGACCAGCGTGACCACGCCCTCGCCGGTCGGCCGGCCGGTCAGCAGCCGCGTGGCCGGCGCAAACGTCAGCCCCGGCAGCGCCGCCGCCAGCGACACCGGATTGCCGTCGGCGCCGTCCGGCGCGGTCAGGGTGTAGGCCACCGGGCCGGTGGTGCCGGTGGCCAGCGGCAGCGTCAGCGCGGTGATATCGACGTTGGGCGCGACGTGTTGCGCGACCGGCGGCGTCAGCGTCGGCCCGGTGACGGTGGCCGCAAAGCGCACCGTCGCGGCACCGGCGCGGTCGACCACCCGGTAGCGCAGCAGCACCGGCGCCGCGGCGGCGGTCGGGGTGCCGGTCAGCGTGCGGGTGGCGGCGTTAAACGTCAGCCCCGGAACCGCCGCCGCCAGCGCGCGACCGTCGTCCGCCGTCAGCGCGTACAACACCGGCGGCTGCGCGTGTTCCGCCGCCGCCAGCAGCCGGGTGAGCGGCCGCCCGACCGGCCAGCTCTGGTCGCCCGGCGAGCGCAGCGTCGGGCCGACGATGGTGACGGCGAAAGTGGCCGTGGTGGCGCCGCGCCCGTCGGTCACCGAGTAGCGCAGCATGACCGCGGCACCGGTGCCGGCGGTCGGGGTGCCGGACAGCCGGCGCGTGGCCGGCGCAAACGTCAACCCCGGCACGCTGGCCGCCAGGTCAGCCGCGTTCGGCCCGGTCAGCGTGTAGGTCGGGACGCCGACGGTGTTGTCGGCGGCGGGCAGCGTCAGCGGGGTGATGGCGACGCCGATGGGGTAGCGCTGCGCCGCCGGGGCGGTCAACCGCGGGCTGGTCACGCGTAGCGTAAAGGTCGTCGTGGCGGTGCCGACGATGTCCGTCGCCGTATAGGTCAGCGTGACGTCGCCGGCGGTGGTCGGGATGCCGGACAGCCGGCGGGTTGACGGCGAAAACGCCAGCCCCGGCACGCTGGCCGCCAGTGACCTCGGGTTGCCGTCGGCGCCGGCCGGCCCGGTCAGCGTGTAGCGCACCCCGCCGGTCGGGTGGTCGGCCAGCGGCAGCACCCGGCTGACGGCGCGCCCGCGGCCCAGCGTCAGCGCCGCCGGCGGGCGCAGCCCCGGCCCGGTGATGGTGGCGGCAAAGCGGACGCTGGTGACGCCGACGGCGTCGGTGGCGGTGTAGGTCAGCAGCACCGCTGCGCCGGCGGCGGTCGGGGTGCCGGACAGCGTGCGCGTGGTCGACGCAAACCGCAGCCCCGGCAACAGCGCGGCGACCGGCGCGCCGGCCGGCCCGGTCAGCCTGTAGCGCACCCCGCCGGTCGGGTGGTCGGCCAGCGGCAGCACCAACTCGGCCGCTCGGCCCACCGGAAATTCAAACCCCGGCGCGCTCAGCGGCGGCAGGCTCGGCCCGTCGACGGTGACGCGAAAGCGCGCGCTCGCGCTGCCCTGATCGTCGGTCGCGCGGTAGATCAGCACCACCGGCGCGGCGGCGGCCAGCGGCGTACCGGACAGGGTGCGGCTGAGCGGGTCAAACGTCAGCCCCGGCACCGTGGTCGCCAGGTCGGCGCCGGCGCCGGTCAGCGCGTAGGTGAGCGGCCCGATAACGAAGCCGTCGACCGGCGGCAGCACCAGCGGCGCGGGCAGCGCACGGCCAACCGCAAAGACCCGGTCGGGCGCACTCAGACTCGGCGCCAGCGCCGTGACGGCAAGATGAAAGGCGGCCATGCTGCGGCCCGCAGCGGTGGTGATGCGGTAGGTCAGCACGGTGGCGCCGAGCGTGGTCGGGATGCCGGTCAGGACGCGCGTGGTCGGCGCGAACGTCAGCCCCGGCACGCTGGCCGCCAGTGACCTCGGGTTGCCGTCGGCGTCGGCCGGCCCGGTCAGCGTGTAGGCGGGGCTGGCGCCGGCGTCGAGGTTATCGCCGAGCGGCAGCGTCAACGCGGTAATCGAACGCCCGACCGGGTAGCTCTGATTGGCCGGCGCGCGCAACTGCGGGCCGGCCACGGTGACCGCAAAGCGGACCGCAACGGTGCCGACGTCGTCGGCCACCGTATAGGTCAGCGTGACCGGGTCGGCGCCGGCGGGCGGCGACCCGGTCAGCAGGCGCAGCGTCGGATTAAACATCAGCCCCGGCAGCGCGCGCAGGTCGCGGCCATTCGGCCCGGTCAGCGTGTAGGTGGCGCTGCCGGTGCGCGTCACCGTGAGGTGCGTGGCCGCCGGCAGCACCTGCGGCGCGATCGGGCGACCGGACACCAGGCGCAGCGCGGGCGGCACCCGCAGCCGCGGGCCGATAACGGTGGCGTCAAACGTGACCGTAACACTGCCGACGGTGTCGGTGGCGGTGTAGGTCAGCGTGACCGGGTCGGCCGGCGCCGGGGTGCCGGACAGCACCCGGGTGGCGGCGTCAAACGTCAACCCCGGCACGACGCGCGCCAGCGCCGCGCCGGTGCTGTCGGTCAGGCGGTAGGTGACGGTGCCGTCGGCGGCGACGTTGGTGGCCGCCGGCAGCGTCAGCGGCGGCAGCGGGCGGCCAACCGGCCAGCGCTGATTGCCCGGTGCGACCAGGCCCGGCCCGGCGGCGGCAACCACCACATCAAACCGGACGCTGCTGCTGCCGACCCGGTCGGTGGCGGTGTAGGTCAGGGTCGCGGCGCCGACCTGCAGCGGGCGGCCGGACAGCGTCCGCGACGCCGGCGCGAACGTCAGCCCCGGCAGCACAATGCTGACCGGCACGTCACTCAAACCGACCAGCGTGTAGGTGGGGTCGGCGCTGTCGGTGGCCGCCGGCAGGGTGATGGGGGGCAGGTCGCTGCCGAGCGTGACGCTGCGGTTGCCCAGCCGGCGCAGCCGCGGCCCGGTGATGGTGACGGTAAAGCGCCGGACGACGGCGGTCGCGTCGGTGCCGACCGCGGCGCGGTAGACCAGCGTCACCGGGTCGGTGGCCGCCGGCGGCGTGCCGGACAGCGTGCGCGTCGCGGGGGCAAACGTCAGCCCCGGCAGCGCGTCCGCCAGCGCGCTGCCGGCGACGGCGGCCAGCGTGTAGGTGAACGCGCCGTCCAGCGCCGCGGCCGGCATACTGGCCGCCGGCAGCGTCAGGCTGACCGGCTGGCCGGCCGCGAAGCGCTGATTGGCCACCGCGGCCAACTGCGGCCCGATGGCGGTCAGCGTGAATTCGAACGCGACCGCGACGCCGGCGTCGGTGACGGTATAGCGCAGCCGGGTGACGCCGCCGACGGTCGGGGGGCCGAACAGCAGGCGGCGGGCCGGGTCGAAGCGCAGCCCGGGCGGCAGCGCACCGCCGTCGGCGGCGGTCAGCGCGTAGCGGGCGCGGTCGGTGACGCCGGCGGCCGGCGGCAGTGCCACGGCGGGCGTCGGCACGCCGACGTCCCAGGACAGGCCGTCCGCCACCAGCGCGGCCAGCGCCGGCGTCGGGCGCGGCCCGGTGATGGTGACGGTGAAGCGGTGCGTCGTGATGCCGTTGTCGTCGGCGGCGATGTAGCGCAGCGTCACCGGCACGGCAGAGGTGGTCGGGGTACCGGACAGCGTGCGCGTCGCGGCGGTAAACGTCAGCCCCGGCACGGCGGCCGCCAGCGGGGTGTCGAGGTCCGGGCCGACCAGCATATAAGTGGTGGCGGCGGTCGGGTTGGTGGCGAGCGGCAGCACCAGATCGGGGATGGGGACGCCGGACGGCCAGCTCTGATCGCCCGGCGCCGGCAACTGCGGGCCGGTGATGACCAGGTCAAAGGTGGTCGTGGCGATACTGGTGTCGGGGCCGAACGGGCCGGCGGCGGTATAGGTCAGCGTCACCGGGCCGGCGGCGGCCGACGGCGTGCCGAGCAGGGCGCGGCTGTCCGGGTCAAAGCGCAGGCCGGGCGGCAGCCCGCCGTCCGGTCCGGTCAGCGCGTAGGTGGTGAGCGTGCCCAACCCCCGCTGGGTGGCGACGGCGGGCGGCAGCAAGGTGCGAAACGGGATTGGGTGGCCAGCCGGAAAGCGCTGCTCGGCCACCGTCGGCAGCCGCAGCCCGGCAATGCGGAGGTCGAAGCGCGCCGTGGCGGTGCCGACGGTGTCGGTGGCGGTGTAGCGCAACGGCACGTCAACGGTGGCCAGGTCGGTTTCAGCCGTTGCACTATCCGCGCCGGGCGCCGGGCGGTTGGTCAGCGTGCCGGACAGCGTGCGGCTGACCGGGTCGAAGCGCAGGCCGGGCAGCAGGTCACCCAGCGGCGTACCGTCCGCGCCGGTCAGCGTGGTGGTCACCGACCCGGTGGTGCCGGCGGCCGGCGGCAGCAGCACTTCCCGGCCGGATTCGCCGACCCCATAGACCGGCGGAGTCACGACCGGCAACCGCGGCCCGTCGACGGTAACGACAAACGTGACCACCGCGGTGCCGCGGTCGTCGTCGGCGGCATACACCAATGTGATCGGGTCGTTGAAACTGCCGGTCGGGGCGCCGGACAGCGTGCGGCTGGCCGCGGTGAAGGTCAGCCCCGGCAGCGCCAGCGGGTCGCCGCCGGCACGCAGCAGGTAGTAGCTGACCGCGCCGGTGACGCCGTCGGCCGCCGGCAGCACCAGGTCGACCGGCACACCGGCGCGCCAGGTCTGCATCGGCGGGGCGACCAGGCTCGGCCCGGCGGCGACGACCGACACGGTGAACTGCGTGGCCGCGGTGGCCTGATCGTCGGTCGCGCGGTAGGTCAGCGTGCGCGTGCCCGCAAACAGCGGGAAGCCGGACAATGTGCGCGCGTCCGGCGCAAACACCAGCCCCAGCGCGTTGTCGTCCGCGGCCAGGTCGGTGCCGTCCGGGCCGGTCAGCGCGTAGGTCACCGGGCCGGTGGCGTCGGTGGCCGCCGGCAACGGCAGCGTGTCGATCGCGCCAATCGTATAATGCCGGTCGGCCGGGGTCGGCAGCCGCAGCCCGGTGATGGTGACGCGGAAGCGGGCAGACACGGTGTCGAAGATCTCCCGGTCATTGTCGATGCGAACGATGGCGGTGGCGGAGTGGATCAGCGTCACCGGTTCGGCGGCGGTGGTCGGCCGGCCGGACAGCGTGCGCGTCTCGGGGTCAAACGTCAGCCCCGGCACCGCCGCCGCCAGCGGGATGCCGCCCGGCCCGGTCAGCGTGTAGACCGCCTCGAGGTCGTCCTGGTCTTCAAGGTGGGTGTTGATGGCCGCCGGCAGCACCACCGGGTCAATGGCGACGCCGGCCGGCCAGCTTTGATCATCCGGGGTGTTCGGCTGCACCAGACCGAGGACGGTGAACTCAAGCGGCACCCTGATGACGCTGACGACTTCGCCGCGGAAGGGGTCGGTGAAGGTGTCGGTGATGGTATAGGTCAGCGTCATCGGGCCCACGAAGGGGCACGGGCATATGGTCAAGACGATTTGGCCATGTTGCAGCTGAAAACGCGTCCACGGCGGCTGCGGGCCGCCGTCGGGGCCGAGCAACCCGTAGCTGAGCGTGCCGCGGCGGCGGGGGTCGTTGGTGAGCGCTAGCAGAAACGTGACAAACGGAATGCGAGGCCTAACGTCAGGTAGCGTCTTCAGGCCCGCATCCAGGCCGGTCAAGCGGATCTCAAACCGCACCGAAACGGTGCCGACGGTGTCGGTTACGGCGTAGACCATCATCACCGGGTCGTCGTTGCCGGACAGCGGGGTGCCGGACAGCACGCGGGTTTCCGGATCAAACACCAGCCCCCGCAGCGCGTCCTCGAATGTCCTGCCGCTGAAGTCGCTGCCGCCGGTGACGGTCAGCGTGTAGGTCGCCGCGCCGACCAGACCGGTGGCCTGCGGCAGCGTCAGCGGGCGGATGGGCAGGCCAGCCGGATAGCTGGCGTCAAGCGGCGAGCGCAGCCGCGCGCCGCTGACGGTGACGTCAAAGGTGGCGGAAGCGGTGGCGGTCAGGAAGTTTTGGGTGTCGCTCAGCCCCGAGGTGACGGCGTAGGTCAGCGTCACGCGGCCGACGCTGGTGGTCGGCGTGCCGAACAGCACCGGGGGGGAGGAGGCGGTCGAAAAGGTCAGCCCCGGCAGCACGTCGGCCAGGGCGGCGCCACCCGGGCCGGTCAGCGTGTAGACCGGGTTGGCGCCGACGGATCGAATGATGTCGACGATGGCCTCCGGCAGAGCGAGAAAGCTCTCCATGCCGACCACGTAGCGCTGATCGGCCGGGGCGCGCAACTGCGGCCCGCGGATCAGGAGGTCAAGCAAGACGCTGTCGGTGGAGATGCTGTCGGTCGCGGTGTAGACCAGCTGTCTCAGGATGCGACGGCTTTGAGTCGGGTCGGTGCCGGTAGTCGGGGTGCCGAACACCCGGCGGGTGACCGGGTCAAAGCGCATCCCCGGCGGCAGCGGCCCGCCACGCTCGCCGGTCAGACTGTAGGTGACCTCGCCGGTGGTGTCGAGGGCCTCCGGCAACACGAGCGGAAGACCGCGTGATCTGATAATTTCCCGACCGGTGAACAAATTCGAGAATTCGCCACTCACTGACTGCTCTTGCACTACCTGCAGCCCGTTGACGGTGACGTCAAACTGCACCTGGGCAGCACCGACGTTGTCGCGGGCGGTGTAGGTCAGCGTGGTCACGCCGCGCTGCAGCGGCGTGCCGGTCAGCCCGCGGGCGAAGGCGATAAACGTCAGCCCCGGCGGCAGCGGCCCGCCGCCGGGGCCGGTCAGCGTGTAGGTCGCGGCGCCGGTGAGTTCGGTGGCCAGCGGCAGTCGCAGCGGGGAGATGCGCCGGCCCAGCCCCCAGGTTTGCGCGGCCGGCGCGCGCAACTGCAGGCTGGTGGTGAAGCGGATGCTGAACGACACCGCGGCGGTGCCGACGGCGTCGCGGGCGGTGTAGCGCAGCCGGACGTCGCCGACGACGGTCGGGGTGCCGGACAGCACCCGGCTGTCCGGGGTGAAGATCAGCCCGGTCGCCGCGGTCAGGCTGCGGCCGTCGGCGGCGGTCAGCGCATAGCGGGTGCGGCCCTGATTGCCGCGGGCCAGCGGCAGCACGGTCGGGCTGATCTCGGCGCCGACGACGTGGTCAAGGTCGTCCGGGGTGGCCAGACTCGGGCCGACCACGGTGACGCGGAACACGGCCCGGGCGGTGGCGATGCTGTCGGTGACGCGGTAGGTCAGCCCGACCACGGCGGCGCTGGCCGGGGTGCCGGACAGCGTGCGGGTGGCCGGGTCAAACGTCAGCCCCGGCAGCGCGGTGGCCAGCGCGAGGCCGTTGGCGCCGGTCAGCGTGTAGCCCGGGCTGCCGCGCAGGTTGTCCGCCGCCGGCAGCACCAGCGGCGGAATGCCGGTGCCGACCGGATACACCTGATCTGCCGGCGCCGTCAGCCGCGGCCCCAGGACGGTGACGACAAAGGCCGCGACCGCGGTGCCGACGGCGTCGCCGGCGGTGTAGCGCAGCCGGGTCGGCTCGAGGCCGCTGGCCGGCACGCCGGACAGCAGCCGGCTGGCCGGGTCAAAGCGCAGGCCGGGCACGAGCGCGGCCAGCGCTTCGCCGGCGGGGCCGGTCAGCGCGTAGACGATGGCGCCGGTGACGCTGGCGGGGGTCGCCGCCGGCAAGGTGAGCGGCGACAGCGGCTCGCCGGTGGCGAAGGTGCGCGGCGGCAGCGTCGGCGGCAGCTGCGGGCCGGGGACGGTGACGGTGAAGCGCCGGGCGGCGAGGCCGACGGCGTCGCCGACGGTGTAGCGCAGCAGCACCGGCGCGGCGCCGGTGATGCGCGTCGGGGTGCCGGACAGGATGCGGCTGACCGGGTCATACGTCAGCCCCGGCAGCGCACTGGCCAGCGTGGCGCCGGCGGTGGTCAACGTGTAGGCCGGCAGGCCGGTGGCGGCCCGGCCCGGTGGCAGCGTCAGCGGGGCGATGGCGACGCCGACCGGCCAGATCTGGTCGTCGATGGCGGCCAGCCGCGGGCCGGTGATGGCGATCGTGAAGCTGGTAACGGCGAGCGCGTTCGGGTCGCGGACGGCGTAGCGGACGGTGACCGGGGCGGCGGCGACGGTCGGGGTGCCGGACAGGATGCGGCGGGCGGGGTCAAACGTCAGCCCCGGCAGCGCGCTCAGGTCGACGCCGTTGGGGCCGGTCAGGCGGTAGGCCGGCAGGCCGACGGCGCCGGTGGCCAGCGGCAGCGTCAGCGGGGGTATCGGGCGGCCAACCGGGAAGCGTTGATTGACCGGCGCGGTCAGGGCCGGGCCGGCGGTCACGCTGAGCGTGAAGGTGACCGTGGCGGGTGGCGCGTCGGCGGCGGTGGCGGTGTAGTGCAGCGTGATCGGCCCGGCGACGGTGGTCGGGGTGCCGGACAGCGTGCGGTCGTCCGGGGTGAAGGTCAGCCCCGGCAGGATGGCGTCCACGGCGGCGCCGTTGGCGCCGGTCAGGCGGTAGGTCAGGCTGCCGACGGCGCCGGTGGCGGCCGGCAGCGGCGCCAGGCGGAGCGCACGGCCGGCCCGAACGGTCTGATTCGCCGGCGCGCTCAGGGTCAGGGCGGGGGTCACGGTGAAGCGGAAGTCGACTCTGGCGGCGGTGGTGCCGACGCCGACGGCGGTGTCGAGGACGAGGTAGGTCAGCGTGGTGACGCCGGCGACGGTCGGGGTGCCGGACAGCACGCGGCTGACGGGGTCAAACGTCAGCCCCGGCACGTCGGCCGCCAGCTCGGTGTCGGACGGCCCGACTAGCACGTAGATTACCTCGCCGGCGGTGTTTTCGGCCGCCGGCAGCGCCAGGCGGAACTCCCGGCCGACCGGGACGGTCGGCGCCGGCGGCGCGCTCAGACTCGGCCCGATGGCGGTCACGGTGACCCGGAAGGTGGCGTCGGCGGTGGCGGTGGTGGTGGCGGTGGTGCCGGTGGCGGTGTAGGTCAGCGTCAGCGGCCTGGCGGCGGCGGTCGGGGTGCCGGACAGGATGCGGCTGGCGGCGTCAAACGTCAGCCCCGGCAGCGCGGCCAGGTCGGCGCCGCTCGGCCCGGTCAGCGTGTAGGCCACCGGCGGGCCGACGGTGTTGGTGGCCGCCGGCAGCGTCAGGGCCCGAATGGCGGTGCCGATGACGTAGCTCTGACTGGGCGGCGCGGTCAGCCGCAGGCCGATGGCGGTGACGCTGAAGGTGACCGTGGCGGCGCCGTTGTCGCCGCCGGCGGTGTAGTGCAGCGTGACCGGGCCGGCGGCGGCGGTCGGGGTGCCGGACAGGATGCGCTCGGCGGCGTCAAACGTCAGCCCCGGCAGCGCGCTCAGGTCAAGGCGATTCGGCCCGGTCAGCGTGTAGCGGGCCGGGCCGTCCAGGTCGGTGGCCGCCGGCAGCGTCAGCGCGGCAATCGCGGCGCCGACCGGGTAGCGCTGGTTCGGCGGCGCGCCCAGACCCGGCCCGTGGGGGGCGACGTTGACGGTGAAGCCGACGGCGGCGGCGGCGGTGTCGTCGCGGACGCGGTACATCAGCGTGAGCGGGCCGGCGGTGGCGGCGCTCGGGGTGCCGGACAGGATGCGGCGGGCGGCGTCAAACGTCAGCCCCGGCAGCGCGCTCAGGTCGAGGCGGTAGACCGGTGGGCCGACAAAGCCGCGCTCCGGCGGCACGAAGCCGCGCACCGGCGGCAGGATGACCGGGCTGATGGCGACGCCGACGGTGTAGCTCCGGTTGTCCGGCGCCGGCAGCCGCGGGCCGGTGACGGTGACCGGGAACGTGACGGCGATGGTGGTGAACGGGTCGGTGACGCGGTAGGTCAGCGTGACCGGGCCGACAGCGGCGCTCGGGGTGCCGGACAGGATGCGCTCGGCGGCGGCATACGTCAGCCCCGGCAGCGCGGCCAGGTCGACGCCGTTGGGGCCGGTCAGGTGGTAGGCGACCGGGCCGTCGGTGAGGTCGGTGGCGGTGGCCGCGGGCAGCGTCAGCTCGGCAATCGCGGCGCCGACCGGATAGCGCTGCGCCGCCGGCGCGCCGCTCAGCAGCAGCCCGGTGACGGCGACGGTGAAGAGCCTGGAGGCACTGTTGTCGGCAGCGGTGGCGGTGTAGCGCAGCCGCACCGGGGCGACCCGCACCGCGGTCGGGGTGCCGGACAGGATACGGGTCTGCGGGTTAAACGTCAGCCCCGGCACGGTGTCCGCCAGCGCGGCGCCGTTGGAGTCGGTCAGTGTGTAGGTGGTGTCGCCGGCGTCGGCGGGGTCCGCCGGCAGCGTCAGGGGGTCAATGGCGATGCCGACGATGTAGCGCTGATTGGCCGGGGTGGTCAGGACGGGGTTGTCGATTGAGAGTGCAATGGTGAGGAGGCGGCTGAAGCGGAGGTCCCTGAGGAGGTCGGTGGCGAGGTCGGTGGCAACGTAGAGCAGATCCACCCGCCTGTCGACGGTCGGTGTGCCGGACAGGACGCGGGTCTGCGGGTTAAACGTCAGCCCCGGTGCGCCGTCCGCCAGGGCCTCATCCAAATCGCTATTACCCAACCGGGCGGTCACCGTGTAGACCGGGTCGCTGACGGCGGTGGCCAATTCCGGCAGCGTCAGGGGGGGGATTGCCCTGCCGACCAGATAGCGCCGGATGGGCGGGTTGCTCAGCGTCCGTATGATGGTGACAAAAAAGGTTCTCGAGACGGTGGTGACGTCGTCGGTAGCGGCGTAGGCCAGAAGGAGCATTAAAGAGGAGGAAACATCTGCGCGGAGGGATGGACGACCGCTCAGGATGCGGGAGGCCGGATTGAAGGTCAATCCCGGCAATTCGGTCAAGTCCCTGCCGTTTGGCCCGGTCAGCCGGTAGGTTACCTGGCCGGTGGCGCCGGTGGCCGACGGCAGTTGCAGTGTGCTCCGCGCAAGGGTAAACAATCGCTCAGAGAGCAGCGGGGGTATAGACAACGCGGCGCCAACGAAGCGGATGGTAAAGGTGGTGGTGGCCTGGATTTCGGTTCGGACGCCGTCGCCATCCAGCGCAAAATCGGTGACCCGATAGGTTAGCGTCGTGGTGCCTGCGGCCCGGGGCCCGGTGCCGGACAGGCGGCGGATAAAATTGCCGGAATCGGTAAAACGCAACGTCCCCAGTCCGACGCTGCCGCCGCGCACGAGCTGACCGTTTGCATCACGTAGCGTGTAGCGCGCGGCATCGCTGGTGACGCCAATGGCCGGCGGCAGGATCAGGCTGATTTCCCCCCGGACCGGCAGGGTCAGACCCGGGACGGCCAGCGACAGCGTGCTGACGCGGAGAACCGTCAGCGAAAACGGGGGGGCGGTGCTGGTTATACCGTTGCGGTCGGTGAAGCGGTAGGTCAGCGTGAGCGGGCCGACCGCGGCGGTCGGCGTGCCGGATATGAAGCCGGTGGCGCGGTTAAAGCTCAGCCCCGGCGCCAGCGTGGCCAGGGCGGCGCCGCCCGGGCCGGTCAGGGTGAAAATGGCGCCCGCCCCGCCGCCGCCGCTGGAGACCGCGGCCGGGCGGTGGGAAACCGCGGCGCCGACCAGGGCCGTTATCGCGTCGGGCACGTTGGCAAATACAATGCCGGTCGGGACGATGTTAAACACAGCCCTGACGGTGCCACCGGCGTGGGTGGCGGTGTAGATCACCGGCAGGGCCGTGGTGGTGGCGAAGGTCAGGGTGCCGGACAGGGTGCGCGCGGTCGGGTTGAAGCGCAGCCCGCGCAGGTTGGGCAATGCGCTTATCGCTACGCCGTTGAGATCGGTCAGGCGGTAGGTTACCTGGCCGACGGTGTTGGTGGCCAGCGGCAGGAGCTGGGAGCGCTGCTGGCCGATCGCATAGCTCTGATTGCTGATTGAGGGCAGTTGCGCGGGGGCGGGGGTCGTATCGATGAGGGTGACGGTAAAGCGGGCGCTGGCGGTGCCGGCGGCGTCGGTGGCGCTGTAGGTCAGCGGGGTGACCTCGGTGCTGACGGGGGTGCCGGACAGGACGCGGCTGACCGGCGTGAAGACCAGCCCGGTGGGCAGCGGGCCGTTGTCCGGCCCGGTCAGGCGGTAGGCTACCTGGCCGACGGTGTTGGTGGCCAACGGCAGCACCAGCGGGCGGATTGCGCTGTCCACCGGCCAGGTCTGACCGAGCGGCGCGGTCAGACTCGGGCCGACGACGGTGACGGTAAAGCTGGCCCTGGCGGTGCCGAGACGGTCGCGGTCAGCCGGGTTTTGCGGCGTGATGGTGTAGACCAGCGTGACCGGGTCGGTGACCTGCGTCGGGGTGCCGGACAGGACACGGCTGCCGGGGTTGAAGGTGAGACCGGGCACGGCGCTCAGGTCGGCGCCGTTGGGGCCGACCAGCCGGTAGATGAACGCGGCACTGGAGGAGGACGCCTGCAGCCTGAGGCTGACCGGCTGGCCGAGCGGCAGGGTTCGATCGGAGAAGGTTTCGTCCGACACATTCAGCAACAGACCGGTGATGGTGAGGGTGAAGGTGATGCTGCTGGTGAGGCCGCCGCGGGTGGCGTTATAGATGAACATCTCAATCGCACTGCCGCCAACCCTCCTGTCGTTCCGCGCGCGGCCGATGAGCCGGGGGGGGTTCTGGAGCAGACTTAACCCGCCGGGCAGCGGGCTGTCGTCGTCCAGGTTGATGAGGGTGTAGGTGACGTCGCCGCCGTCGCCGCGGGCGACCGGCAGCGACAGGTTGACGGTCTGGCCGGAGACGTAGGCGACATCGGACTGCGGGGGCAGCTCCGGGCCGGTGATGGTGATGGTGATGGGGGTGGCGGCGGTGGCGACGTCATCGCGGACGCGGTAGATGAGCGTGGTGCGGCCGCCGTTGGTCGGCGTGCCGAATAGCCCGCGGTGGATCGGGTCGAAGCTCAGCCCGGCGGGCAGCGTGCCGGTGAGGGTGTAGGTGGCGGCGCCTTCGATGTTGCGGGCCGGCGGCAGGATGAGCCCGATGATGGGTGTGCCGACGGGGTAGCGCGGGACCCCGGGGATGGGCAGCATCAGGCCGGTGACGTCGCCGGGATCCGGGGCGAGGCCGATGGCCGGGTCGAAGACGGTGACGGTGAAAGTTTCGACTGCAGTGCCGAACTGCGGCAACGGGGCGCCAGACGACCGGACGGTTTCTTCGGTGACGTCGAGGCGGTAGGTGAGCTCAACGCTGCCGACGACGGTCGGGGTGCCGGACAGGATGCGGGTGGCGGGGTCGAATGTGAGGCCGGACAGCGGGCTCAGGTCGATGCCGTTGGGGCCGGTGAGGGTGTAGGTGCCGCCGTCAATCAGCGCATCCGTGATTCGGCCTTGCGGCAGGGTAAGGCGTACCGAGTCGCCGAGCGGCCAGGTCTGCTCTTCCGGCACCGGCAATTCGGGGCCGGTGAGGCGGATGTCGATGCGAGATTGGACGGTGTCTAAATCGTCGGTGGCGCGGTATCTCATCTGCACCAGCTGGGCGGCAACGGTCGGGGTGCCGGACAGGGTGCGGTTGACCGGGTCATACACCAGCCCCGCAAGCCTGGGGTCGTCGGCCGGGTTGACCTCGCGGGCGCCGAGGAGGGTATGTAACGTATAGGTTACCTCGCCGACGGCGCCGATGGCATCCGGCAGCCGTAGTATCGGCTCAACCGGTTGGTTGATCGGCAGCACGGGAGCTTCCGATTGGTTGACGAAGGTCTCGGGCAGGGCCAATGCGGAGAAAGTGATGAGAATGAATACCGAGGCCGAGCCAACCTGGTCGGTGACGGTAAGGCGCACCCGGAAGCTGTCGCCGCCCCTGAGGCCGGCGGCGCGCACGGCTTGCCCTATCACCTCTATAGTGGCCCCATCGGAGCCGCCAAAATTGACGACCCTCAGCCGCAAATAGGCGGGCAGCGGGCCACCGTCCTCCCCGGTCAGGCTGTAGGTGAGCGCACCGTCGGTGTTGGTGGGCGGCGCCTGACCAAGCGTTACGACGGGAGTCACGAAGTTGATCGAGACGCGGCGATCGGCCTGTGCGGGCGACAGGCTCCACTGCGGGCCGACCGGGAAGATGGTGATGTCGATGCTGCCCACTATGAAGGTGGTGCCGCTGCCGATGTCGATGACCCTGCCGGTTGCTCTGAAGGTGTTGCCGCTGCCGCGGTCGATGTCCCTGCCGGTTGCTCTGGGGCGGTCCGGCGTGCCGGTCAGCCGGCGGGTGACCGGGTCGAAGGTCAGGCCACCGGGCAGCGGCGATAAACTGTAGACCAGCGAGGGCGCGCGGCCGGTGCCGCCGGTGGCCTCATCAATGGCCGACACGTCAACGGCAACTGGCAAAAGGTTGTGTTCGGTGACCGGAAAGGAAGCCTGCAACGGGGTATAGGTCGGCGGCGTGCAGCTCTGGTCGCCGGCGGGGACGCCGTCGTCTTCGCAGACGGTGATGAAGACCAGGGTGCTGGCGGTGCGGCCGACGGCGTCGCGGGCGCGGTAGAAGTACGGATAACCCCGATTGATGACGTTGCCGGCGCCACTCAGGGAGGGGACGCCGTCGAGGTTGCGCAGGCCGAAGCCGGCGACCAGCGGGGTGCCGGTCAGCCGGCGGTTGGCCGGGTCAAAGTTCAGGCCGATGATGTCGAGGCCCTGGGCAACCTGCGCGGGGGTCAGCGAGTAGATGATCTGGCCGATGCCGCCGGTGGCCTGCGGCAGGGTGGCGGGGTCGATGTTCTGGCCCAATCGGTAGTGCAACTCGACCTGATCGTCCTGGGCGTTGACCCCCAGGCCGACGGCGTCGGGGAAGGCGGGCGGCGGTGGCACCGCCGGGCCGCTGTCCTGGCCGGCCGCCTGGTGGGCGGTCAGCGCGAGCACCAGCGCCAGGACAGCGGTGCGGGGGAAAGTGGGCAACCACCCGCCGCATACCGGTCGCAAGGCCATGCTTAGGCTGCGTTCACCCGCCGCCCGTTTTTCGTCCCGCAGGTGGTTCGTCCCGCAGGTGGGGTGGTCGAAAGTGAGGATTGGCGGACTGTCAGCAATAACATTCAGGTAATTACCTGCATTTCTTCGCGTCTCCGCCGGGTTGAAAACGGCGATTTCATATTAACTATATAAAACCGATTCAGACCGTACCGAACAATGCAGGCCTACTGTATCTGCGTCCGTGTCCGTGTCCCCGTATCAACCGGGCCGGGCCGCTGCCGGGCAGCCCGCCTCCTTAGAACGCGAAATAATAGCCCCGCCCGGGGCAGTTGTCAATGTTTCAATACCGGAGGGGACAGGCGCACTAAAGCCAGATGCGGCGCCGATTTTGCTCCCCCCTGACATGTCAGGGGGGCTGTATGTGCTGGACGCTATCAACCCCGCGCGTGCGGTGAATTTGTGCTTGCATTGCCGGTGCAAACCGCATACACTGCCGCCCATGTCAGCACCGCACCGCACTATCCGCCGGATTTGTACGCCCTTGCGTACGCGCTCGCTGCGCCTGAACACCCTGCTGCTGCGCCGTTTGGCGCACTAATACTTCCCCCTTACCCGCCGACCACGCCACCTGCCACAAGCAGGCGGCGCTGCTTATTTAATCAATCTGCTATCGCAATCAGGGGTACACACGATGAAAGACAAGCTAATTATTTTCGATACGACGTTGCGCGACGGTGAACAAAGCCCGGGCGCATCCATGACCCGGGCGGAAAAAATCAGAATTGCCCGGCTGCTGGAGAAAATGCGGGTGGACGTGATCGAGGCCGGCTTCCCGGCGGCCAGTCCGGGCGACTTTGACGCCGTCGCCGCGATCGCCGAGATCATCAGCGACAGCACTGTCTGCGGGCTGGCACGCGCCCATCGGCAGGACGTAGACCGGGCCGGGGCGGCGCTGAAGGCGGCGAAATCGGGGCGCATTCACACGTTCATCGCCACCTCGCCGATCCACATGCAGCACAAGCTCAGGATGACACCCGAGCAGGTGTTTGAGTGCGCGATTACGGCGGTCAGGCAGGCGCGTAACTATACCGACGACGTGGAGTTTTCGCCCGAGGACGCCGGCCGCTCCGAGCCGGATTTTCTGTGCCGCATCCTCGAGGCGGCGATCGACGCCGGCGCCAGTACGATCAATATTCCCGATACCGTCGGCTATAACCTGCCGTCCCAGTTTGGCGCGCTGATCACCCTGCTGCGCGAGCGCATACCGAATGCCGACAAGGCGATATTTTCCACCCACTGCCACGACGATCTCGGGCTGGCGGTCGCCAATTCTCTGGCGGCGGTGATGGCCGGCGCGCGGCAGGTGGAGTGTACGATCAACGGCCTCGGCGAGCGCGCCGGTAATGCCGCGCTGGAGGAAATCGTCATGGCGGTGCGCACTCGTCCGGATCAATTCGACTGCCGGGTCGATATCGACACCACCCAACTGGTGCCGATCAGCCGGCTGGTGTCGACCATTACCGGTTTCCCGGTGCAGCCGAACAAGGCGATTGTCGGCGCCAATGCGTTTGCGCACGAGGCCGGCATCCACCAGGACGGCGTGATCAAAGCGCGGGAAACCTATGAGGTGATGCGCGCCGAAGAGGTCGGCTGGAGCGCAAACAAAATGGTGCTGGGCAAGCACTCGGGCCGCAATGCGTTCAAGGCGCGGCTGAAAACGCTCGGCTTCGAGTTTGGCTCGGAGGCCGAATTGAACCGGACTTTTGCCGACTTCAAGAACCTGGCCGACCGCAAGCATGAAATATTCGACGATGACTTGCAGGCACTGGTGACCGCCAGCGATACCCTGACCGACAATGAGCACTATGCGCTGAAACACGTCGCAACCGGGTCGTGCACGGGGCAGACGCCGACCGCCCGCGTGATCATCGAAACCGACGGCCAGCAGCGCACGGGCAACGGCAGCGGCAACGGCGCCGTGGACGCGACCTTTACCGCCATCGAGTCGATCGTGCAATCGGGCAGCCGGCTGCAACTGTACTCGGTCAGCAGCATTACCAGCGGCACCGATGCGCAGGGCGACGTCAGCGTGCGGCTGGAATGCGACGGCCGGATGGTGACTGGGCACGGCGCCGACCTTGATATCGTGATCGCCTCGGCTAAAGCTTATGTCAACGCGCTGAATAAACTGGCGAGCGGCAGGCAGAGAATGCACCCGCAGCTGGCCAGGGTGGTCGGCAAGTGACGGGTGGACCGGGCGGGGGGTGCAGGTAGCGCCGCGTCGCGCTGCTGGGTCGGTTATGCGATAATATCGCGCATGGAACTGGACCGACGGCAGGCATATCTGCTACACACGATGGGGATCGAGCTCTGGCAGCGTCGTGGTCGGTTGACTACGGCGGCGGCCACTGACACTGGCGCCGATGCCGCTGCTGACACCGCCGCCGACGCTACTGCGGATACCTCGGCGCCGGCCGCCGGGCTGGTCGAATCGCAGCATAGTCGGGGGGAAAGCCGGCAGGGTCAAGCGCCGCCGACCGCGCCCGTTGATGCGGTTGCGGCGGCCAATCGACAGTCGGGGCTGGACGACATCAAAACGGAAATAGCCGGTTGTGTGCGCTGTGCGCTGCATCAAACGCGCACCAACACGGTGCCGGGCGAGGGTAGCGCACAGGCGGAGTGGCTGTTTATCGGTGAAGCGCCGGGGCAAAACGAAGACCGTCAGGGCCGGCCATTTGTCGGGCGGGCGGGCAAATTGCTGGAGGCGATAATTGCCGCGCTGCGGATGCAGCGACAGCAGGTGTACATTGCCAACGTGGTGAAATGCCGACCGCCGGAAAACCGCGATCCGACCGCCGGCGAGGTGGCCGAATGCGAGCCGTTTCTGCTGCGGCAATTGCAGCTGATCGAGCCCCGCATCATTGTCGTGCTGGGCCGCATTGCCGCGCAATCGCTGCTTAAAACCACGCTGCCGCTGGCCAGACTGCGTGCTCAGGTGCATTACTATGGCGAGCAGAAAATCCCCCTGATTGTGACCTACCACCCCGCCTATCTGCTGCGCAGCCCGGAACAAAAAGCGCGCGTCTGGGAAGATTTGTGCCGCGCGCAGGAGCTGCTGCACGGATAGGAGCACGGACAGGAGCACGGACATTCCTGTCCGTGTTTTTTAAAATAAACGGGTTGGAAAACCCGTTCTCCTTTCAAAAAATCAACCCCACACCTGGTAACGTTAAACATGAGTGACAAATTAGAAAACAATACACCAGTCGGTAATGTCGATTCAGAAAACAATGCGCCGGTCGGTAATGTCGATTCAGAAAACAATGCGCCGGTCGGCAATGTCGATTCAGAAAACAATGCGCCGGTCGGCAATGTCGATTCAGAAAACGATACGCCAATCGGCAATGCCGATTCAGAAAACAATGCGCCGGTCGGCAATGTCGATTCAGAAAACAATGCGCCGGTCGGTAATGTCGATTCAGAAAACAATGCGCCGGTCGGCAATGTCGATTCAGAAAACAATACGCCGGTCGGCAATGTCGATAGCGCCATGTTCGATAACAAAGAATGCCGCATTATTGCCTCCATGATGGAGAAGGAGCTAACCGTTCCTGACACTTACCCTATCACCCTCAAGTCATTGGTACTGGCCTGCAATCAAAAAAGCAACCGCGAGCCGGTAATGGCATTAACCGAAGGCGAGGTCGGGCATATATGTAATGGATTAAAAGAGCGCGACGTGGTAGAAATTGACTTTGGCGAGCGTGCTTATCGCTATAACCACAAGATAAAAAGGCTGCTGTCTATTGATAAAAGCCAGCAAGCCTTGCTAACCGTTATGATGATGCGGACCCCGCAGACCCTCAATGATCTGAAAGCCAGAACTGCCCGCATGTGTGACTTTAGCGACACCGGCGACATAAAATCCGTATTGGAAAGCCTGATAGAACGCGAGCAACCCCTGGTAAAACTGATTCCCAAAGGCATGGGTCAACGCGAAGATCGTTACACCCACCTGTTGAGTGGAGAAGTCCTTATTCCAAACACGGCCCGGCCGCTGCCGGTGTATAACAAAACCGATGATAGCGTCCGGATTGCAGAACTCGAACAACAAGTAGCCGGTTTGTTAAAAAGGGTTGAACAGCTAGAGCAACAAAACGGCCAATCAACATAAACACTGCACGAACAGGAGCACGAACAGGAGCACGGACATTCCTGTCCGTGTTTTTAAAATAAACGGGTTGGAAAACCCGTTCTCCTTTACAGAACTCGAACAACAAGTAGCCGGTTTGTTAAAAAGAGCTGAACAGCTAGAGCAACAAAACGGCCAATCAACCGCATTATAAACAGGAGCACGGACAGGAGCACGGACATTCCTGTCCGTGTTTTTAAAATAAACGGGTTGGAAAACCCGTTCTCCTTTCAGAAAATCCCCCTGATTGTGACCTGCAGCACACCATGCGCCGCTTGCACGGTGGGAAAAAGCCGTGGCGGCACGCTGAATCGAATATAATCAGGCCTTCCTGAAAATTGACCGAGAACTGCTATGAAACCTCCCGTACGTGTTGCGATAACCGGCGCCGCCGGTAATATTTCCTATGCGCTGTTATTTCGGGTCGCCGCCGGCGATATGCTCGGCCCCGATCAGCCGGTGATTTTGCAATTGCTCGAGATACCGCCGGCGATGAACGCCCTCGCCGGCGTGGTGATGGAGCTAAACGATTGCGCTTTTCCGCTATTGGCCGGTGTCGAGACGTCGGATGACGCCAATGTCGCCTTTGCCGGCGTGAATTATGCGCTGCTGGTCGGCTCCAAGCCGCGCGGCCCGGGCATGGAGCGCAAAGATTTATTGAACGACAACGGGCAGATTTTCTCGCTGCAAGGGCGGGCGCTGAATCAGCATGCGGCTAACGACGTCCGCGTGCTGGTGGTCGGCAATCCGGCCAACACCAACGCTCTGATTGCCGCCGCCAACGCCCCCGACCTGCCGCCGTCGCAGATTACCGCGATGATGCGCCTGGATCACAATCGCGCCAAAGCGCAGTTGGCGGAAAAATTGCACGTGCACCATCGGGAGCTGACCAACATGACGGTGTGGGGCAACCACTCGGCGACCCAGTACCCCGATATATCGCAGGTGCGGGCGAGCGGCGCCGCGGTGCGCGAGCGGGTCGATCAGGGCTGGCTGGAGCAGACGTTTATTCCCAACGTGCAGCAGCGCGGCGCGGCCGTTATCGCAGCCCGCGGCGCCTCCAGCGCCGCCTCGGCGGCGGCGGCGGCAATCGACCACATGCACGACTGGGCGATGGGCACGGCGCCGGATGACTGGGTCAGCATGGGGATTCCCGCCGACGGCAGCTACGACATTGCCGCCGGGCTGATCTACTCGTTCCCGGTCACCTGTCACAATGGCGACTATACGATTGTCCAGGGCCTCGATATCGATGCCTTCAGCCGTCAGCGAATGGCGCACAGCGAGGCCGAATTGCAGCAGGAACGCGCCGCGGTGCAACACCTGCTGTAGCCCCCGCACGGGCCGCAGCGATAGCCACCGCCGGGTGCACTGCGAGGTTGAATTGCCGATGAAAAAAAATCAAACCGGGAGTGGTGATACGGCATCACCCGGCGACTTTCGCTGGCGGCCGATTGCGGATTATCAGGTTGACCCCGCGACCCTGAACAGGGACGAGTTGCGCAGCCTGGCGGCGGTATGGCAAGAACAGCGCGACGCACTCGAGCACAGCGACGGACTGTGCGTTTTCCGGAAGAAACTCTGTCGCGAGTGGGCGGTTGAGACCGGGCTCATCGAGCGCCTCTATACCCTCGACAGGGGGGTCACGACCATGCTGATTGAGCAGGGAATTGACGCGGCCTTCATTCCCCATACCGATGGCGTTCAGGACCCGAATCAGGTGGCCGCCATGATCCAGGATCATAAGTCCGCCGTGGAAGGTCTGTTTTCCTTTGTCAGGCGTGAACGTGGTTTGTCCGTCTCGTACATCAAGGAGCTGCATGCACAACTGACGCAAAACCAGGCAACGACAACGGCGATCGACGGACTGGGGCGGCGGGTGGAAGTGGCAATGGTGCGCGGCGAATTCAAGCAAACGGCGAATAACCCGACTCGCCCCGACGGCGGGGTGCACGAATATTGCCCGCCAGTGCAGGTGGATTCAGAAATGTCGAGGCTGATAGAGATGCACGAAAATCACCCGACTACGGCCCCGGAAGTAGAGGCTGCATGGCTGCATCACAGGTTCACGCAAATCCACCCATTCCAGGATGGCAATGGGCGGGTCGCTCGCTGCCTCGCCACCTTGATCTTCCTCAAGGCTGGCTGGTTTCCGATGGTGATTCGAAATAGTGACAGAGCGCACTACATCACCGCCCTGGAAAGCGCCGACCAGGGGGAGCTCGCGCCGTTGGTCAGGATGTTCGCCGCCGCTCAGAGGCACGCCTTGGTCAAGGCCCTGGGCGTAGCGGATGCGGTGCATAAAGAACAACGGGTTGAGGCCATTATCGCCACCCTGGGAGTGGACCTGAAAAAGCGCGAGCAACTGAAGATTCAGAAATGGAACCAGGCCAAATCCATCGCTGCACGGATGAATGAGATTGCGTATCACCGATTTGAGGAGGTGGCGAATGGACTGAAGAAACAAACGTCGGGACTGGTATCAGAATCGGCGTTCTACGTGAATACAGCTTCGGATGCGGATCAAAAAAGTTATTATTTTCATCAGCAAATTGTTGAAACCGCAAGGCATCTGGACTATTACGCGAACACAGGTGCATTTCGCGCCTGGACGCATCTGGTCATGCGGTTGGACGGGCAGGCGGATCTTCTGGTCTCGTTTCATGCGACCGGGGGCGCGTTTCGGGGCATATTGGTGGCGTCGGCTTGTTTCTTCAGGCGCTCGGCAACGGAGGAAGGGGAGCGGCAGCCCTCGACCAGTACGCCCTTGTCGGATGAGGTCTTTCAGATCAACTACCATGAACCCGCCGCAGCGATCGAGCAACGGTTTCGCCAATGGCTGGAAGATATTCTCATCGCGGGGTTGCAGACCTGGCGTGCGGATATATGAGGCGTAAAGACGCGGCGTCTGCCCTTCCACAAATGAACATCTCGGTCGTCATTCCGACGCATAATCGAGCGCATTGCCTGGCGCGGGCAATCGAGTCGGCGCTCGGGCAATCGCTGCCGCCCGCGCGGGTCATCGTCGTCGATGACGGCTCCGACGATGGCTCCGGCGAGCTGGTGCGCGCGCAGTATCCCGAGGTCGAGCTGCTGCGGCAGGCCCGCGGCGGGGTCAGCAGTGCACGCAACCGGGGTATTCTGGCCGCCCGCACCGAGTGGGTGGCCTTGCTGGACTCGGACGATGCCTGGCTGCCGGACAAGCTGTACCGGCAGGCGGAAATGCTGCGGCGGCATCCGGACAGCCTGCTGTGCCATACCGATGAGATCTGGATTCGCAACGGCCGCCGGGTCAATCCGGGGCGGCGGCATGCGAAACCGGCGGGGGCGATTTTCACGCACTGCCTGCCGCTGTGCTGTGTTTCACCGTCGGCCGTTGTCATCCATCGGTCGGTGTTTGAGGCGGTCGGTTTGTTTGACCCGACATTGCCGGCGTGCGAGGATTACGACCTATGGCTACGCATCTTCTGCCGCTACCCAATCGAGCTGGTGCCGGACAAGCTGGTGATCAAGTATGGCGGTCATGCCGATCAACTGTCGCGGCGGTTTGCGGCGATGGATCGGTTTCGCGTGCGGGCGCTGGCCGGGCTGCTGCAAAGCCAGGTGCTGGGTGAGCGGGAGCAGCAGATGACGCAGCAGATGCTGATGCAGAAATGCCGGATTCTGGTGCATGGCGCCCTCAAGCGCGGACGACTCGCGCAGGCCGAGCGATACCGGCAAACGCTGCAGGCCGGGCTGGCCGCGGCGGTGGCGCGGTGATGCGCGTGCTGCAATTCATTGTCGCCCACGCCGCCGAAGCGCAGCCGATTATTCAGGGCCTGCGCCTGCGGCGGGTGCCGGCGGCCGACGCGCCTGGGCAGCGTTGTTTTCGGGGCGCGGCGGCGAGCCTGTCGATCTGCGGTCAGGGTGCGGCGGCGGCACAACGGGCGGCGCGGGCGCTGATGCAGCCGCCGCGGGCGCAGGCCAACGCGATCTGGTGCAATTTTGGCGTGGCCGGCAGCGGTGAATATGCCGGCGGGACGCTGGTGCAGGCCCATACCGTGGTTGATGCGACGGATGATGCGGTGTGGCCGTTGACCGGGCCGCGATTGGCCGGGCCATTGGACGGGCTGCCGCAAACGGTCGTGCGCACGGTCGCCGAGCCGGAAACCCGCTACGCCGAATCGGGGGTCTATGATATGGAAGCGGCCGGCATTGCGCGCGTACCGGGCTTTGAATGCCGGCGCTTTGTCTGCCTGAAGCTGGTTGTGGACGGGCCCGGCCTGGCGGTGCGCGAGCTCGGTTTGCCGCAACTGCGGGCGCGGCTGCGCGCGGCGGCACCGGCGCTGCTGGCGGCGATTGGGCTGCTGCTGGCCGGCGATTTTGCGCCGCTCAACCCGGCCGCTTTTCCGCGTGCGTGACCGTTGCCCCACCGGCGCGGGCCGCCCGGACGGCCACGGCCATGGTTTGCGATGATGCGCACCTCAACCGGGCTGTTCGGTATTTTTGGCGGCACGTTCGACCCGATTCACCGCGGCCATATCGCGGCGCTGCGGCAAGTCAAAGCGCTGACCCGACTGGAAGAGATTTTTTTCGTCCCGGCGCGGGTGCCGCACCACCGCCCGCCACCGTCGGCCTCGGCCGCCCAGCGATTGCGCATGGTGCAGATTGCCGTGGCGGATGAAGCCGGGTTTTACTGCGATGATCGCGAGCTCAGGCGCTGCCCGCCGTCGTATATGAGTGAGACGATACACGCGTTCAGACAGGAGCGACCGGACGATATGCCGTGCTTGATTGTCGGGCTGGATGCGGCGCTGACGCTCGAGCGCTGGCACCAATGGCAGCAGGTGATCGAGCAGGCGCACCTGCTGGTGATGCAGCGCCCGCCTTGGCGGCTGCCCGATCCGTTGCCCGACTGGTGGTGCAGCCGGCAGCTTGAACTGCCGCTACGGGCGCACACGCCCGGCATTCTGCTATTGGCGATTCAGCCCCATGCCCTGTCCGCCACCGCCATCCGCCGACGCATTGCGGCGGCTGAAAACGCCGCCGATGATGTGCCGGCGGGCGTCTGGGAATACATCTGCGCATCCCGGCTGTATCAATCGGGATAGCACCTTTTCGCATAACAACCCGCAACCCAACGACCCAATATGACCACCGACCAATCAAACCCACCGCCGCCCGCCGCCGATTTATGCGACCGCGTGGTCGCCGGACTCGAAGACGCCAAAGGCGAAGATATCCGCATTCTCGATGTCCGCACGCTGACCGACATAACCGATTACATGGTGATTGCCACCGGCACTTCCGAGCGCCATGTCAAAACCCTGGCCAACCGGGTGCTCGAATACATGCAGCGCGCCGGCTGGCGGCATATCGGCATCGAAGGCGAACAGTCCAACGATTGGGTGCTGGTCGATTTCGTCGATGTGGTGGTGCATATCATGCAGGCAAAAACCCGCAAACTGTATGATCTGGAAGGCCTGTGGGACGAGCATCTGGGGCGCGACACGGCCAACCTCGGTCAGGGGTAAGCGCGCTGCCGCCGCTTGACCAACGCCGCGCGCGCGCATGTTGAAACTGCATATCGTGGCGGTCGGCGACAAGATGCCGGACTGGGTAGTGCAGGGCTTTGAACACTACGCCCGGCGCATCCGCGGCCGGTTTGCGCTCCGGCTGATAGAAATCGCCGCCGAAAAACGCAGCCGCAATGCGCCGCTGGCCCGGCTGATGCAGGCCGAAGAAGAAAAGATAAAAGCCCGCATCCCGCCCGGCAGTGTGTGCATTGCACTCGACCGGAACGGGCAACGCCGGTCCACCACCGAGCTCGCGCAGACCATGGCGCAATGGCTGCAACAGGGCCGGCAAGCGGCGTTGATTATCGGCGGCCCGGAAGGCCTGAGCCGGGAGATGCTATCGGCCTGCGATGCGGTCTGGTCGCTGTCGGCGCTGACGCTGGCGCATCCGGTGGCCAGGGTGGTGGTGGCCGAGCAATTGTTCCGCTGCTGCGCGATCCTGGACAATCAGCCCTACCATCGGTCCGCCTGCGGCGGGAATTAGGAATCAGGAATTAGGAATTAGGAATTAGGAATGATCAGGGGGTTTGCTGACCTGTTTCGTCCCGATGATTCGTACACACCGATTCCTTTGTATGGCTACTCGGCGAGTCTGCGGGATGACGTCTATATGCAGGCGCTGCGTGAGGTGGCGCGGGGCAACGTTCATGTGGCGGTGGCGGAGTGGACTGACGAGGATGTATATAGCTTGCACGGCATTTTCGTTGATGAAAGCACAATCGAGTCGGTAGCGGACTACTTGAAAGGGTTGGACGAACATGATCTGATCACCTTTACCCAACCGCTTAAGCTGGACGTCGCTACGCCGGAGATAGCGGCCGAATTTATTACTTTGCCGAGCCTGTGGGCGAGGCCGGCGGTGCAATAAACAAACACGGGCAGGAATGCCCGTGCTCCTTTAGGTTGGCGGTTGCGGTGGTCAGCCGGTTACTGCGGCCTGGATCAGCTCTGCCCGGGCGGTGACGACGGCGCCAAAGGCGGCGGCGAATGCGGTGGTGTCGGCTTCGGTGGTCGGCAGCGACAGGTTGATCATGCCGCGGCGGGCGTAATACAGCCCCAGGGCAATCAGGTCCAGATGCAAAATCGCCTTGAGGGCGTCGGGCACGACAGCCGCGTCTTGCGGGCAGGTGATGGGCGCATGGCCGAAGTGGAATGCGGTCATCGACCCCAGCCCGGTTACCGTCATCGGGACGTCGGCGTGTTTGATGGCGGCCGTGAGGCTGGTGCGCAGGCCGTCGCCCAGGGCGTTGAACGGGGCGATGCGCTCGGGGGGGTAGACCCGGGTCAGGCCGGCGAGGCCGGCGGCCATGGTCATGACGTTGTTGTTGAAGGTGCCGGCATGGGGCCAGTGCCCGGCTGTGCGTGGGTCGAACCGAGCCATGAGGTCGGCGCGGCCGCCAAACGCGCCGCAGGGCATGCCGCCGCCGATGTATTTGCCGAGGGTGACCAGGTCGGGGGTGATGCCGTGTTGTCCGTGCAGGCCGCCGGGCGCGAGGCGCGAGGTCATGACTTCATCGAATATCAGCAGGGCGCCGTGTTGTTCGGTCGCGGCGCGCAGGGCGTGTAGAAATTCTGCGGTCGCCGGGATGCAGCCGCCACCGCCGAGCATCGGCTCGACGATGACCGCGGCCAAATCGCCGCCGACGGCGCGGATTTTGGCGACTGCGGCGTCGGTGTCGTTGTATGTGACGCGGTGAAACGGCATGGGTGCATTTAACGGCCCGGCGCCGCCGAAATAGAATACGCCGCCGTGATAGCCGGCGTGCATGACGATGATGTCGGTGCGCCCGCTCCAGGCGCGGGCGGCGCTGAGGGCGTACAGGTTGGCCTCGGTGCCGGAGTTGCAAAACCGGACGCGGTCGATGGCCGGGAAGCGGTCGCAGATGCTGCGTGCGAGGGCGGCTTCGCAGTCGCTCGCGCCGCCGCGCACCAGGCCGTTGTCCAGGGCGCGGCGCAGCGCGGCGGTGATGGTCGGGTCGGAGTGGCCGTAGAGGGCGGCGGTGTATTCGCCCATGAAGTCGAGATAGGTTTTGCCGTCGGCGTCGGTCAGGTGCGCGCCGTGGCCGGCGGTGAACATCAGCGGGAACGGGCTGAAGTGGATGACCGTGCGCGTGTTGCCGCCGGGCATCGAGGCGGTCGAGCGGCGGTAGTATTCGGCGCTCGCCGGGTGGGCGGCGGCGTAGGCGGCTTCGGCGGCGTCAAGCGCGGCTTGCAGCGGGACGGGTTGGGTCGCGGGGGCGGTGGTGAGCATTGAGGTGTTCCTCAGGTTGGTTTGCTTTCGGGCCGGGGTGGGCGGGTTGGTTTATTCGGGTGCATGGGTTGGGTTGGGGGGGGTGGGCGGTAGAATGCGGGGTAACGGGGTATTTTTATCGCCGACTGCGGCCGCCACGTAGCCGGGTTTATATCCAATGCCGGCCAGGCCCCGGTCTGGCCGGGGTTTGGGGTGGTGAGTGCTCATTTGCAAAAGAGTTGCTGTTTTGCCAGCCTGTTTCTCCTGTTGTTCTAAAGTGCTCCAGCCGTCTAATCATTATTTCACAAAAAACCGGGTCGTTATCCGCAATAAAACACTTCCGGTCTAACATTTCCGACACTATCAGGGTCGTGCCGGAGTGTCCAAATAAATCAATCACCAGATCATCTTTTTTAGAGCTGGCGGTGATAATCCTCGCTATGCTTTTTATGGGCTTCTGGGCATAGCACCCGTTCACATTTTCTACCATCCGATAGAAAACCTGCTGAATATCAACCCACACATTGCCAGGGCGGATGTTTTCCGATTTGCTTCTGGCAACGTTATCTACGCGCTTGCCGTTTATCTCTTTATAATACCCTCTTAGAATTTTTGGTATGTCCGTGTATTGGACTTGAAAAAACGGATCGCCTTTTATGTAATAAAGGCATTCTTGTCTGACGGACATCCAGTTTTTCTGCGTCCCGTACCCTCTCTGGTTTCTCATCGTAATGAAAGAGCGAGAGGTAAATTCTTCAAACTCCCGCATCATTATCATAAAATCCGGCAGCGGTTGAAAATGGTTTTTCTGGTCGGCCCCCAGCCATATATAACACGCAGCGTCGGCAGCCAGCGCCCGGGCCGTGTTTTTCATCCACAATCGACACCACGCGATAAACGCATCTGATTTTTTTACATCAAATGCGACAAAACATTCAGGGGGGCTACTTGTAAGGAGGAATGTCCTCCCTCCGTTGACGGGCTGTATTATAAGTAATCAATATGATAATTAATCAGAGTTGCCATAGATGACTATTCGGGCGGTATGATTGTACTATACGCGCTGCCGTAAAGCGGCTGGCGGCTGTTTGATTATCGCCGCTGTTTGATTGCCATGATCACCGGTCAACCGCCCGATGAACCGCCCGACAGACGACAACTGGCACCCGGTAGCCGATACCGGCGAGCTGGACGATGAGGAGGCGCTGGCCGTCAGCGTCGGTCGATTTCACGTCGCGCTGTGCCGTGTCGGCGACCGGTTCTATGCAATCGATAACCTCTGTACGCATGCGTTTGCCTGCATGGCCGAGGGCTTGATCGACGGCGACACCATCGAATGCCCGCTGCATCAGGCGCAGTTTCATATTCCTACCGGCAAGGCATTGACGGCGCCGGCGGAAGTGGATTTGGCCACCTATCCGACCAAAGTGATCGGCGAAAAGATATTCATTCGGCTGCCGGAATGATACCATCCGCCCGCTGAGGTGCAATCATGTCAACAGATACCAGATGGGTCGATAACCCTTTCCACGGCTATCACCTGGCCGAAATGCCCGGCGAGGATGCCGAGCTCACCCACGTCAATCCGGGCACGCCCGGCGGTGAATATCTGCGCCGCTGCTGGCACCCGGTGGCGATGTCGTCACAATTGGGCGACCGCCCCGAGGTGATACGGATACTGGGCGAGGACCTGGTTGTGTTTCGGGATTTAAGCGGCGCCATCGGCCTGGTGCACAAACACTGTGCGCACCGGCGCATGTCGCTCGAGTACGGCAAAATCGAACAACACGGCATCCGCTGCGCCTACCACGGCTGGCACTTCGCCGTCGACGGCCGCATCCTCGACACCCCCGGCGAGCCGGCCGACAGCAAGACAAAAAATCAGCTCTGCCTGGGCGCGTACCCGACGCTGGAAATGCACGGCCTGATCTTTGCCTATCTGGGGCCGCCCGACCTCAAACCCGATTTCCCGATGCTCGATTCGATGGCCATACCCGGCCACGATCTGGTGCCGTATTCGATTCACTCGCCGTGCAACTGGCTGCAGGAGAGCGAAAACTCGATGGACCCGATGCACAGCGTGTTTTTGCACGGGCGCATCAACGGCCCGCAATTTCCGGGGCTGGAAAACTTTGTCGAATTGCCGGTGATCGTGTATCACACCGTGCCCTGCGGGTTTGTCTACAGCCATGCCCGCCGGCTCGGCGAGCTGGTGTGGATCCGGTTTCATGATCACTTGACGCCCAACTTCGCACAGAACGGCGGCATGTTCCGCAGCTATTCCGAGCCGACCTTTTTCGGCCGACCGAGTTTGTCCAAGTGGGTGGTGCCGGTGGACAACACCAACAGCCGCAAATTCGGCTGGCGGCATTTTAACGATGAAAGTGAAGTACTGCGGCAGGGCAAGCGCGACCAGGTGGGCTGGGAAAGCGTCGATTTTTACGGCCAGTCGGCGCATCGCAGCCGGGCCGAGCAATTGGCCAATCCGGGCGATTGGGAGGCCTGGACCAGCCAGGGGCCAATCAACATTCACCGGCGCGAATATCTGGCCTCCAGCGATCAGGGCGTGACCCTGCTGCGCAATCGACTGCGCAAGCAGATCCGCGCCGTCGCCCGCGGCCAGGCGCTGGCGCCGATTGCGGCCACTGCGGACAAGCCGATCCACACCTACGGCGGCGATACCGTGTTGCGGCTGCCACAGCGGGAAAAAGAGGAACGGCGGTTTTTGTCGGAAATTCAACAGCGGGTCGCCGAGGTGTATTTCGCCGGCGACCGGTATGAAGGCGCCGAGCGGGTGGCGTTTTTGCAGGCGCAATTGCAATCCATGTCCACCTGAACGCCGCGCGGTCGGCGTTTTCCCGGCCCGGCTTAACCCGAAAACAACCCACTAAACGACAACCGCAGAGAACCATGGCACAGCGCATTCCGGTCAACCCCGGCGAGGTCGAGTGGTGCGGCGACAACCCGGGCATCTACCTGAAAAACGAGGCCGCAGACGACTGGTCGGCGCTGGCGGTCTTTTTTCGCATCGTGCTGTCGCCGCATGGCCGCGGGCACACGCTGATTGTGCTGGAGGCGCCCGACGAGGCCGCCGGCTACCCGCAGGCGAATAATCTCTGCATTACCGACAATGCCGCGCTGAGTGCGTATTTGATTGCCGATTTCGTCGCCCGATTTCCGGCCTTCCAGGGCCGGCGCGGGCTCGACCAGATGACCCATCTGGCGCTCGATGCGGTGCGCAGTGAAGGCGATATGCAGGCCGACTACCGCGAAGTGGTGCGCAGCGGTGCGCTCGAGGTGGTGCTGCAATGGGAGAAAATCGGCGCGCCGTTTGCGGTCGAAGTCGGGCCGGCGCAATGCGCCACCCGGGCGCACGATGTGTACAGCGTTTTTCTGGAAGCCGACCAGGCGGGCATCACGATCAACGGCAAACCCGCCGCCGGGCAGGTGGTCGATCGGGTGTTTTTCGGCCGACCGATGCGCACCGCCTTCCTGGCGATCTCGGAAACCTGGGTGACGCCGCGCAGCTGATTCGGGCGCGCCCATCCCCTTCAACCCGCGAGAAAATCATGCCGCTGGATGCACCAATCAACCCCGGGAAAGTCGTTTGGAGCGGCGAAAACCCCGGCATCCTGCTGAAACAGCAGGCCGACGGCCCGTGGTCGGCGATGGCGCTGTTTTTCCGAATCGCGTACTCCCCGGCCGGCCGCGGCACCGCGCTGCTGTTTTATGAGCAGCCGAACCGGCCCACCAGCCTGCCGACGGCGGCCAACGTCATGCTGTCGGACAACCGCCGCCTGGCCGAGTATTTGCTGGCCGACTTTATCGCCACATTGCCGGCCTTTCACAGTGCGCCGGCGTTCTCGGCGCTACAGCATGTGGCGATTACCGAATCTTATGCCGCCGGCGACCCGCGGTCGGAATACCGCGAGGTGGTCAAGGCCGACGGCCTGGAGATTCAACTGGTCTGGGGCGGTCTGGGGCGGCCCACGGCGCTGGAATTGCCGGCCGAACTGACCGCCGGCAAAGAGCACGATGCGTTTAACGTGCTGGTGGAAAGCACGCGGCCGCAAATCATACTGAACGGCCGCGTGCTGGACGGCAAACCGGTGGCACGGGAGCAGGCGGGGATTAAAACCACCACGGCTTTTTTGTATTTTTCCGAAACCTGGATCGCGCCGGCGGCGGATTGAATGCGCGTCTCACGCCGCCCCGCCTGTCCGCATCACCGGCGCGTGCTTGACGGTGGCTGAAGCCGGCGCGCTGGCCGCGGCCGACCGGGCCGCCGTGGACAAGCTGCTCGCCGTTTGGCCGCAGTGGCGCGGGCAGTCAACCGTCGGCGAGCAGACCGACTGTGCGCCGGATACGCTGCTGCACGCCGGCCCGGGATTCGACTCGCCGGCGGCAATCACGCGGCCGATTTTGAATTCCGCCCGGGTGGCGGCGGTGTATCAGGGCCTGGCAGCCGACTTCGAGCAGGCCGAAATCGATATATGCAGCGGGCGGATACCGCTGGCGCCGGCGCAGGATTACGGCATCGTGACGCCGCTGGCTGCGGTGCTCTCGAGGTCGATGCCGGTGCACGTGGTCGGTGATGCCCATGCCGCCGACAACCGCGCCTGTGCGCCGCTCAACGGCGGCAGCGGCGCGGCGATGCGGCTCGGTGTGTGCAACGACGCCGTACTGGCGCATCTGCGCTGGCTGAATGGCGACTTCGCCCGGCAGTTGGAGCGCGCGTTATCGCAGCAGGTGGCGCCGATTGACCTGATCGAGATGGCCCGCGAAGCGCTGATGCTGGGTGACGACTGCCACGGCCGGACGGTCGCGGCGACGCGGCTGTTGACCGCGAAAATTGCCGCCGCGCTGGATGCCCGGGCCGGCGAATTTCTGCACAACAGCCCGGGTTTTTTCCTCAATCTGTGGATGGCGGCGGTCAAATGTATGCTGCGCGCCGCCGAGGGCACCCGCGCCAGCAGCCTGGTGACGACGGCCGGCGCCAACGGCGCCACCACCGGCATACAGCTCGCCGGGCTGCCGGGCAGATGGTTCACCGCCAACGCCGAGGCCCCCAGCGGCGCGCTGGAGATTGCGCTGCCGGAGGCGCGGAAACTGGGCGCGATCGGCGACAGCGCGATAATAGACAACCTGGGGCTGGGGGCGATGGCGATGCGGTTTTCCCCGGTGCAGGAATCCGCCCTGGGCCGCTATCTGCCGGCCGACGGGCTACAGCGACCGGCGCGTATTCTGGCCGACGTCCATCCGGGGTTCGGCGCGCCGGGGCTGCGCGTGGGCACGCTGGCGAGCGCCGTATGCGGTGGCGGTGGCCGGCCGCTGGTCAGCCTGGGCATACTCGACCGCGACGGGCAGCTGGGGCGGCTCGGCGGCGGTATATTCGAGCAGCCCGCGGTGATCTACCAACAGGCGGTCGCTGCGCTCGACAGCGCCGACGAGGCATAAACGGCCGCCGGCGGTGCGCTCGAGTCGGCTTGCCGCCGCGCGGTTGATCCGCCACAGCGACACGGCCGCCGGCGGCGCGCTCACTCGCGGCTAATTCGACAGCAACTGGCTCAGAAACAGCCGCGCCCGGTCGGTTTGCGGGCGCTTGAAGAACGACTCCGGGTCGGCGACTTCGACCACTTCGCCCTGGTCCATAAACACGATGCGGTCGGCCACCCGGCGGGCGAAACCCATTTCGTGGGTGACGCAGATCATCGTCATGCCGTCTTCGGCCAGCTCGACCATGACCTCCAGCACGCCGGAAATCATCTCCGGGTCGAGCGCCGAGGTCGGCTCGTCAAACAGCATGATCTCCGGCTGCATGCACAGCGCCCGCGCAATCGCGACGCGCTGCTGCTGCCCGCCCGACAACTGGCGCGGGTATTTGTCCGCCTGCTCGGCGATGCGCACCCGGTTCAAATAGTGTTGTGCGGTCTCGACCGCGTCGCTTCTGGACACCCCGCGGTTGCGAATCGGGCCGAGGATGAGGTTGTCGAGCACGGTCATGTGCGGGAATAAATTGAAACTCTGGAACACCATGCCGACTTTGCGGCGGACGACCTCGATCTGCTTCATCTTCGGCGTCACCTCCTGACCGGAAACCCGAATGGTGCCGGCCTGGTGGGCCTCCAGCTGATTGATGCAGCGAATCAGCGTCGACTTGCCGGAGCCGGACGGGCCGCAGACAACCACTTTTTCACCGCTATCGACACTCAGGTTAATGTCGAACAGCGCACTGAATTCGCCGTACCATTTGCACAGCCCGATAATTTCGACCAGCGGCGACGGGTGGGGTTTGTCCTGCATGCACGGTCCTCCCGGCAGGGGTTATTGACGGCTGCGGGCGGCCCGCTGCTCCAGGTATTTGAACAGCACGGCGAAACTATAGCAAATCACAAAATACATCCCGGCGACGATAATCCAGGTTTCAAACACTTTGGTGGTGGACGAGGCGACGTCGGTGGCCAGAAACGTCAGCTCCTGAATCGAAATCAGCGACACAATCGCCGAGTCCTTGATCAGGGTAATAAACTGCCCGGCCAGCGGCGGTAAAATTTTGCGCACCGCCTGCGGCAGAATGACATCGTGCAGCACGCGGTAGCGCGACAGCCCAATCGCGCGCGCCGCCTCCCACTGTCCGTTGTCGATCGACTGAATCCCGGCGCGCACGATCTCGGTGATGTACGCGCCCTCGAACAGCGCCAGGCACAGCATCCCGGCGAGAAAATTTGACAGCAGTTCGGGCGAGCCGAACAACAGCGTAAACGCCGCGCTGGAAACAAAATCGCCCTGCCGGTCTATATCCTCGAGCCCGAGGGCGGGGAAAATCTGGCTCGACACAAAGAAATAAAAAATAAAAATAAAGACCACCGGCGGAATGTTGCGGATCAGCTCGACGTAGCCGCGGCTGATGATGCGCAGCGTCAGGTTGCGGCTGGTGCGCCAATAGCCCATGACGACGCCAAACACGGTGGCCAGCAGGGTCGCCCAGATCGATAGCCGGATCGTCGTCGCCAACCCGTGCAGCAGCAGGTTGGGCACCCAGGCCCCGGTGTCGTTATCGAAGCGGGCGACAAAGCCAAGCACTCTGGACCAGTTCCAGGTGTAGACCAGTACATCGTTAACGCGGTAGACCACATACAATACGAGCGCAGCAAGCCCGACCATCAGCGCATAATCGAGCCGCGTCAAGCGCGCCCGCGGCGGCTTCGGCGGCGCGTCGCGGCTGAGGCCGTCGGCCCGGTTGAGGCTGACCGTCATGCCGACCGGCTCCCCCCGCCTGGCCGGGCAAACCGGGCATTGACGGCGCTGCGCCGCCAATGCCCGTACGGCCGACGCCCGTATGGCCGACCGTATAGTCGCAATCGCAGATTATTGATCGGCCGCGACCATCTCTTTCCAGGCGGATTGGTCGAGGAACCAATAATCGTGCCGCTCCTTGAGCCAGCCGTTGCTGATATGGACCCGAATCCAGTTGCTGAAGAAATTCAACGCATCGGCATCCCCTTTGCGCAACGCAAACGCTTCATCCCCTTTGGTCAGGTTTTCGTCGTCGAACGGCATAAACACCTTGTCGGGATAGGCCTCAGACCAGAAGCGCGGTTTGGGCGCACTGGAAATCGTTGCATGCGCATTGCCGTTGACCACTTCCTGAAAAGCCTGGGCATCGTCGTCGAAACGGCGTACCTCCGCTTTGGGGAAGAGTTTCTGCGCTGCATTGCAGGGCGTCGCACCGCGGCGGCAGGAGATGGTCACAGCGGAGGAGTTGAAGTCCTCGCGGGTGCGAAACTCCCCGGCCAGCGCTCGATTGGCGGCCATTTGCTGGCCCGAGTGGGCGTACGGTATCGTGAAATTGACGGTCAGATTGCGCTGCGGGGTGATCGACATACCGCCGATGATCACATCGAATTTTTTGGCAATCAACGCCGGGATGATGCCGCTCCATGCGGTCGGGACAAACTCGATCTCGACCCCCATGTCCTCGGCCACCTTGGTGGCGACGTCAATTTCGAACCCGATCAGGCTGCCCGTGGTGTCGCGCATTGCCCAGGGCACAAAGGTTGACATGCCGACGCGCAACGTGCCGCGCTTCTGCACTGCTTCCAAAACCCCCTCGGCGGCAGCAGTCTGCATGCCCAGTCCGATGCTTGCCAGTGCCAGGCTGGCGACGGCGATCAGCCGTTTAAGGCGAGATATCAAAGTCATGGTTTTTTTCCTCTATATGGGTTGGTGATGAATAATGAGTGGTGAGTTTAATGCGGGTTGAATTTTTTCTCAATCAGGCTGACGCAAACGGACAGGCTGACGGTAATCGCCAGATACATGCCGGCCACCAGAAACCAGATTTCAAAGGCCATGAAGGTATCGGAAATCAGATTCAACCCTTCGGTGGTGAGCTCGGATACGGCAATCACGCTGACAATCGCCGAATGTTTGATCAACGACACCAACAGCCCGGTCAGCGGCGGCAGAATCAACGGCAGCGCCTGCGGAATCACGATATATCGATACCGGTCCAACGGCGCCAATCCGATCGCATCGCCGGCCTCGAATTGTCCGCGCTCGACCCCCTGAATGCCGCCGCGAATAATCTCGGCGGCGAACGAGCCCTCATAAAACGACAGGCACAGGATGCCGGCCCAGAAGCGGTCGATGCCAAAAATCGGGGCAATCACGAAATAAAACAGGAACAGCTGCACCAGCAGCGGGGTATTGCGGACGCCTTCCAGATAGGAGGTCGCCAGCACGCGCCCGACAATCGAGTCCGACATGCGGGTAAACGCCGTGGCAAAGCCGATCAGCAGCGTGAATATTGCGCTGACGCCGGCCAGCCGAAGGGTTTCGATTAACCCGCGCACCAGCGGCCCGAAAATGATTTCGCCGTCCACCACGCGGTAGAAAAACGGCCCCACCCGATACCATTGCCAGCTGTAGTCCATCGCCTCGGCGCCGAGCCAGATGAGCCAGCCAATCAGGATGAAGACAATCAACGCCTGCATCGCCTGCCCCGCCGTGTGGAAAGCGGCGGTCAATGAGAACGGGGCGGGCGGGCGCTTGCGGGTGGGGTTTTCCGGCTGGATTCGGGTTTCGGCTGGCATTGGGGTATTCTCAACCACGGACCCGGGTTTTTCAAGGTGGTGTATGGCTTTGTGATTTCAACCCCGAAGTGCAACCGGTGGGCCTGTGCCGAGCGATACCGCCGGGCGCTGCCGGTTGTCGCTCGGCGGGGCGAGTGGCGGGCTATTCTGTGTGTCTGCCCACCCTCACCCAACCCTCTCCCACAGGGAGAGGGCTAAAGCCGACAACCGCCTTCTCTCCTCGGGATAGCCGGAAACTCCCTCTCCCTCCGGGAGAGGGCCGGGGTGAGGGCCGCCGCACGGCCCCATCACCGTCCGGAATCTCCCCTTCCAGCGGTGCAGTGGTACTGATCAATCGGCGCGTGCAAACGGCGATCACTTCCCGCTCTCTATCTCCCGCAATGCTTTGTGCGCGTGGTTGGTGGCCGCCGGGTTGATGCGCAGGGATTGACGGTAGAGCGTGGCGGCCTGGTCGCGGCGGCCCTGCTTGCGGTGTTGCTGGCCTTCCAGGTAGAGCAACTTGGCGGGTGGGGTTTTCCGGCTGGATTCGGGTTTCGGCTGGCATCCGGTTATTTTCAGCCATGGGCCTGGGGTTTTCAAGGCGGTGTGTGGCTTTGTGAATTCAACCCCGAAGTGCAACCGGTGGGCCTGTGCCGAGCGATACCGCCGGGCGATGCCGGTGGTCGCTCGGCGGGGCGAGTGGCGGGCTATTCTGTGTGTCTGCCCACCCTCACCCAACCCTCTCCCACAGGGAGAGGGCTAAAGCCGACAACCGCCTTCTCTCCCGGGATAATCGGAAACTCCCTCTCCCTCCGGGAGAGGGCCGGGGTGAGGGCCGCCGCACGGCTCCATCACCGTCCGGAATCTCCCCTTCCCATCCGCGGTGAGGTTGCACTTATCAATCGGCGCGTGCAAACGGCGATCACTTCCCGCTCTCTATCTCCCGCAATGCTTTGTGCGCGTGGTTGGTGGTCGCCGGGTTGATGCGCAGGGATTGACGGTAGAGCGTGGCGGCCTGGTCGCGGCGGCCCTGCTTGCGGTGTTGCTGGCCTTCCAGGTAGAGCAAATTGGCGGCGGCGACTTTGCTGCGTTTGGGGTCGGCGCGTGCCTTGGCGGCGGCGATGTAGGCGCCGGCGGTCTCAATCTGGGCCGGGCCTTGCAACAGCATGGTTTCGGCCATGCCGGTGAGAGCGTAGTAGTTTTCCTGTGCCAGCGGCAGGGCATCGGCGATGTGTTCGGTGTAGCGGGGGTAGTCCATTGACTGGACATAGCCGAGGTATGCGCCGTAGCTGCGGATGGTGCTGTCGCGGCTGTGGGTGATCCACTGGTCGGGCGCATCCGGCAGCGCCAGCATTTTCAGAAACCAGGCTTTGGCGGCGTCACTGGTTTGAATCCCGATTTTGCCGGGGCGGATCTGTTTATCCACCCGGTTCATGAAGCCGAGGTTCTGTTGGCCGAGCGTTTTGAACAGCACCGGGCCGAGGGACTGGTAGTAGCCGGGGCGATCGCTATCGGTGAAGAACCGGCGCCAGGCGTCGTCGCGCTGTTTGGCATTCCAATGGGCCTGCACCACGCGGTCGTTGAACAGGTAGCCGTTGGGTTCAAGCAGGCGGATGTCCGGGCGCTTGCCCTCGACCAGGTGCAGGTAGGTGGTGGAGAACACAAAGGCGTCGCCGGACGGCACCAGCACGGCGTTCGGCTCGACGCTGTCCAACAGCATCTGACCGAGGTCGGCGGCGAAGGTGTCGTGCGGGCGGTAGTTGATACGGCTGTTCCAGCAGCCGAGGACGATGAGGGTGGCGGCGGCAACGGTGGTGACGACGGGACGACGCCAGCCGGCAAGACGGCCTGGCGTGATGCGGCCCCGGAGCCGGGAGGGTGGCGGGTCATCGTTGCCGGTGATGGTGCCGCCCGCCGCGGTGTGATCGTCCGTCGCCGGGGTGTCCCCTTGCCCCGCCCCGCGTCGCGCCGCCGCGTCATCCCGCCGCCCCGCTGCGGTCAGCAATCCGTGCAGTCCATCGCCCAGCCACAGCGCGAGAATGCAGTACACCACCAGCAGGTAGGGGCGGAACACGCTGATGCGAAAGTATTCGTAGTCAAAGCCGAGGATGGCGACCAGTAACAGACTGCTGCACACCAGTGCCGCGGCCTCAGCGGCGACGCCGGGACGCCAGCCGCTGCGGTAACGCCGCCACGCACCCCACAACGCGAGCGCGCCGCCGGCGACGGTGAATTGCAGGAGCGACTCGGTGAACACATAGCGCACATAGAGCAGCTTGTCGTACAGGCCGGCGGTGATTTTGGAGTCGGCGGCGGCGAACGTGTCGCGGCGAATGTAGGCGATGAGATCGTTGAGATCGGTGATTGGGCCGATGAAGTTGATGGCCGGCCCCTGATGCGAGCGCCACATCATCCAGGCGTAGAGCACGCCGGCAACGGCACAGCTGAGCGGCATGAGGACCGGCAGCCGCCGCCAGAAATCACGCCCGGCGCCGAGGACGACGGCGAGAAAAATCGGGCTGCCGAGGATGAGCAGCGGCCAGTGGTTGGCCAGCGCGAGGCCGTAGAGGAAGGCGGCGATAAGCCACAGGGTGGTCGCGCCCGGCGGTACCGGGCTGGTGGCGGCGCGTCCGGTGGGGATGCCGGCCGATGCAGCGCCGCCCGCCGCCGAACCGCCACGCCCATCCGCCCAGACCGCAGCGCCGCCGCGGCTGCGCATGACCGCTTCCCACGCCACCACGACGGTCAAAAACAGCAGCGCGGTGTTGGTGGTATAGACATCGGCGATGATGGCCTGGGACCAGAAATGCGTCGACACCGCCAATGCCACCGCCGCCAGGTACGCCGCCGGACGACAGCCGGTGCGCCGCAGCACCAGCCACGCGATGCACAGGCAGGTCAGCGCGCCCATCACGCCGCTCAAGGCATGCACCCGCCACGCGATGCTGCCGATGGGCAGGTGCGTGCCCAGCCAGCCGAGCAGGACATACAGCGGATAGCCGGGAGGATGGGCCACGCCGGCGGTGTATGCGGCGGTGATGAACAGCCCGTCGTCCTCCAGCATCACCGTGCGCCCCGCCGAGGCGGCGAACAACGCCAGCACGGCGAGAAACAGGAGCGCCAGGCCGATGGCGTCGCGCCGACGGTGCAGCGGGTGCAGCGGCGGCGGGGGCTGGAGCCAGGGGTTGGAGCCGGGCGACGTCGTCCGCCGGCGTGACCCGGCCGCGCGATTGTGTGCCGCCACGCCCTGGATGCGCGCTTTCTTTCTGGGTTTTCCGGCCATGCGATTGCGGTGTCAGGTGGCGCGCCGGGACGGCATTATTCGCTGCCGCCGCGCCGCGCGTTCAACAGATTCTCACGGTTGACGCGCGCCTGCTCCAGCGACGGGTCTATCTGCAGCGCCCGGTCGTAGCGCTCCAACGCCTCGTCAACCCGTTGCAGGCCCGCCAGGGCGACCCCCACGCCGACGTGAAACCTGGCCGTGTCGGGCGCGATCCCGATCAGGTTTTGAAATATTTCGAGCGCCTCCCGGTGACGCTGCTGCTGGAGCAGGAACGCGCCCAGGTGCTCCAGCGCGGAGACGAAACGCGGCATGATCTGCACCGCGCGCCGGTAGTGTTCCTCCGCCTCACCGGGCCGGCCCAGCGCCTCGGTCGCCCGGCCCATGGCGGTATAGGCCTTGCTGATGCGGACTTCGGGGGAGGGTTGTCCCTGGGCGTACTCATGGTCGGTGCGAAAGGCGGCCAGCGCGTCCGCGTAACGCCCTTGCTTTTCATACTCCATGCCGAGGCTGTGATGGGCGAATCTGGCCTGCGGATTGAGCGCGACGACGTGGCTGTAGAATGTGAAGTTGTCGCGGTAGATGCCCGACTGGTTCCAGGTGAGGGTGCCGAGCACGGCCAGCAAGCCCGCCGCCACGACGTACCCGCCGCGCCGCGCCGCGACCGGCAGTGTGCCCAGGCCCCAGGCCGCGGCGCCGGCCAGCGTGGCGATGACCCCGGCCCCGGCCAGGTATTGATAGCGGTCGGCGACGAAGGAGTACAGCATGTAGCCGTAGTCCACGAACCCCAGCGTCGGCGACAAGGTGACCGCAAAGAACAGCGCGCCGGCCAGCGGCCCCCGGCCGATGCGGCCGCGGTAATGCCACAGCAACACCGCCGCCGTGACGGCGGCCATGAGGCCGGCCCAGGCCAGCGGGTCCGCGACGCCGATCGTCCAGCGCGGGTAGATGACGGCCAGCTCCGCCGGCCACAGCAGTTTGCCGGCGTAGAACCACAACACGCGCGCCGCGAGCAGCGTGCGCTCAACCGGGGAATAATCAAACGCGGTGGGATCCCGCTCCTTGTAGAACGAGGCGTCGGCGAGGGTGATGCACACCCCCAGCAGCAGGAACGGCAACACCCGCCACATATCGGCCGTTGTCACGCGCCCCCGCTGCCACCAGTGCCAGATGAGCAGCACCGCCGGCAGGGTGATCAGGATGGACTTGCACAGCAGGCCGGTCACAAACAGCGCCAGCGCCCCGAGGTAGTATCCGCGGCGATGGCGCTCCATGAAGCGCAGGTAGGCCAGCGCCGCGCCCAGGAAGCACAGCGTCGCCAGCAGATCCTTGCGCCCGATGACCCAGGCCACCGACTCCACGTGCAGGGGATGCACGGCGAACACCGCCGCCGCGAACCAGGCGCCCGGCATCCCCAGCCGCCGCAGCAGGCGCCACAGCAGCAGCGTGACCAGCCCGTGCAGCAGCAGGTTGACGAGGTGATAGCCAAGCGGCGCGACGCCCCACAACTGATGCTCCAGCCAGAAGGTGGTATAGAGCAGCGGCCAGTAATGTCCTTCGAATTGCGAAAGCGCGCGGGGCGCGAACCAGATCTGCCAGAGACCGGCCAGGCTCCGCAGCGGTCTGGCCTCGGTCAGCACAACGTCGTCCCACACGAAACCCGCCATGGTCGCGGGGAAATAACTGACGGCGATCAACAGCGCCAGCGCCAGGGCCGCGAGCGCGGCCGGGAGCGCAGGATCGGGTTGGGGGGGAATCGGCTCCGGCACTGACGGCTGTCGCGGCTTCGGCGCTGCTGCGCGCCGCCGGGTTTTCTTTCTGGTTGCCATGCCTGTTTTCAGATGCGGTCGCGTCGCCCGGTCGCGACTCTATCGTATCTGCGCGGATATGAAAAGGCGGGAAGACGGTGATGACGCAAGCCGTTGCGCAATCCCGGACAGGCCTCCTGAATATCCTGCGGCTGCACCATTGAAGGCCATGCCAGCGGCACTCATGGCATGAACGGCAGGGTCGAAAGGGCTCCCGGGTTCAGCGCAGGCCGCGTTTGCGCCGGCGATCGGGGCGAATCGCGACGCGGTACCCGGCTTCGATCGCCGGTGCATTTGGCCTGACCGCCGGTGCACCGCCCGGCTGATGACGGCTGCCGAGGGCTGCGATCGTCGCGGCCTGGTGGGGCGCTCTGCCGTGTCAACACGCCCTGCTTCCCGGCCGACGGACAGGGCATGCGCTTGCACGCCGTTACGTGCCCCGGCCTTGCAACTTTTTGAGCATCAGATCGCGATTGATGCGTGCCTCTTCCATGGACGGGTCCAGCTCAAGCGCACGGTCAAAACTCCGCAGCGCGTCCTCGGCCCGGTTCAGCCCGTCCAGGGCGGCGCCCCTGCCGGAATAGAATTTGGCGAACCCGGGCTGCAGCGCAATCAGGGTCTCAAAGATGTCCAGCGCCTCCCGGTAACGCCGTTGCCGGAGCCGCAACGCGCCCATCGGATTCAGAATAGTCGATGACTGCGGGGCCATCTGCAGCGCACGTTGCAAATATGCCTGCGCCTGTTCGAGCCGGCCCAGCTCCAGGCTGACAATGCCCAGGCCGGTATTCACCCAGATGTCGTCGGGGCGCTGCGTTCTGGCGGTGCGATAGGCGGCCAGCGCCTCCTCCGTGTGGCCCTGCCGGTGGTACTCTCTGCCGAGGTTGTAGTAGGCGTTTCTGGCTTGCGGGTTGAGAGAGATGATGTGGCGGTAGAAGGTCACGTTGTCGCGGTAGATGCCCGCCTGGCTCCAGGTGATCGTTCCCATGACCGCCAGCAGCAGGAGCGCCATGACCTGCGCGACCGTGCGCGCCGCCGGCAGTGGCCCCAGGACGCGCGCCGCACCGGCCACCAGCGTCACCGTGATGCCAGCCATGGCCAGGTATTGATACCGATCGGCGACAAAGGAAAACTGCATGTAGCCGTAGCTCACAAACCCCAGCGTCGGCGACAGCGTGAGCACGAAAAACAGCACGCCCGCCAGCGGCCCCCGGCCAATGCGTCCGCGGTACCACCACAACAGCGCCGCCACCGCGCCGGCGGCCATGCCGCCGGCCCAGGCCAGCGGGTCCGCGACGCTGACCTCCCAGTGCGGGTAGATCACGGCCAGCTCCGTCGGCCACAGCAGTTTGCCCACGTAGAACCACAACACGCGCGCCGCCAGCAGCCCGTGCTCAACCCACGAGTACGCCTCCAGGGCAATGACTTCCCGGCCCTTGTAGTACCCCCAGTCGGCGAGGGTGATGCCCACCGCCAGCAACAGCAACGGCGCCACCGTTCGCACCGCGGCCGGGGTCACGCGCCCCTGCTGCCACCAGTGCCAGAGCAGCAGCGCCAGCGGCAGCGTGACCACGATGGATTTGCACAACAGGCCGGCCACGAGAAACACCAGCGCCTGGATGTATGACCTGCGCCCCCCGTCTGCGGCGAAGCGCAGGTAGGCGAGCACGCAGGCCAGGGAGAACAGCGCCGCCAGCATGTCCTTGCGCCCGATCACCCAGGCCACGGGCTCCACGTGTACGGGATGCACGGCGAACACCGCCGCCGCGAACCAGGCGCCGGGCACCTCCAGCCGCCGCAGCAGGCGCCACAGCAGCAGCGTGACCAACCCGTGCAGCAGCAGGTTGACGAGGTGAGAGCCGAGCGGCGCGAAGCCCCACAGCCGATGCTCCAGCCAGAAGGTGGTATAGAGCAGCGGCCAGTAATGCCCCTCGTTGACAATGGCATGAGGCTCAAACCAGATCTGCCACAGGCCGGCCACGCTCTGCACCGGCGCGGCCGTCGTGAATGCGGCGTCATCCCACACGAATCCACCCGACAGCGCCGGAAAGTAGCTGACCGCCACCAACAGGCACAGCGCCGCGCCCGCCAGGGTCACAGAGGCCATAGCGGTACCGGGGAACATGCCGGGTGCGGGGGATGCCGCCGGCAGCGGCGGCTTGCGTGGTGCGGCGTTGCCGTTCGGTGGTGTTGGCGTCCGGACGCGGGGGGGTTGCTTTCTCGCCGCGCGGGGGGGTCGCTTTCTCGCCATCTTATGCTGCCGTTGAGCGCGACGATGGGTGGCACCGGCACGGCACCGGCATGGGCTGTCTCGCTCTCATTGCCGGCCTTCGTTGGCTGTGGACTCAAAGAATTGTTTGCGCTGCTCGCGTGCCAGAGACAGATTCGGGTCCAACGCCAGGGCGCGGTCGTAATGGCGCAGCGCGTCGGCCTTGCGGTCGAGGTGAAACAGCCCGTAGCCTGCCAGATGCTGGGCTTGCGCATCATCGGGATAGCGCGCAATCACCTGTTGCACCGCCGCCAACCCCTCCGCATACCGCCCCTGTTTCATCCACACCACGGCAACGTTCCGCATCGCGGTTGTGTACTGCGGGTTAAGCCGCAACGCCTCGCGGTAGCGCGCCAGCGCCTCCTCATGGCGGTCCTGGTTTGACAGCAGCGTGCCGATACTGTTGAGCAGCTGCGGGTCATCCGGTCGCAGCTCAAGGGCGGTCTGGAAGGCGGCATGCGCTTCCGCGTAGCGCCCCTCGGCCTGCAGGTAGTTCGCAAGATTGTGGTGGGCGCTGCGGGCCTGCGGGTTGTGGGCGATGACGTGGGTGAAGAAGGTGCCGGGGTCGCGGTAGAGGCCGGCCTGGTTCCAGGTGAGCAGGCCGGCAACCGCCAGTATCGCCGCCCCGGCCGCCCCGATGGCCAGCTGCGCCGGACGTGTGCGGTGCGCCGGCAGGGCGCCGAGGCCCCGTTGACAGGCCCGGCTCGCGGCGGCAGCGACGACAGCAATCAGGCCGATGCCGGCGAGGTATTGATAACGGTCGGCGACAAACGAGAACTGCATATAGCCGAAGTCCACGAAGCCCAGCGCCGGCGACAACACCACCGCAAAGAACAGCACGCCGGCCAGCGGTCCGCGACCGAGCTGCCGGCGACGGCGCCACAACACCGCCACCACCGCCGCACAGCCGGCTGCGCAGCCCCAGGCCAGCGCGTCACCGATGCCGGGCTCCCAGCGCGGATAGACCCCGGCCAACCCCGTCGGCCACAGCAGTTTGCCGGCGTAAAATCCCAGGGCGCGTGCCGCAATCAGCCCGCGCTCCAGCAGCGTATACGCGAATGAGATTTGTTCGTTGTTGGCGTAATAGACATAGTCGGCCAGCGCGATGCCAAACCCCACCAGGAAGAACGGCAGCGTGCGGCTGAAATCGGCCAGGGTCACGCGCCCGTGCCGCCACCAGTGCCACAGCAACAGTGCCACCGGCAGCGTGATGATGGTGGATTTGCTGAGCAGGCCGAGCACGAACAGCGCCACCGCCAGGAAGTAATACCCTCTTCTTTGCCCCCTTCGCCGCATTTCCGTGAAGCGGATGTAGGCGAGCACGGCGGAGAGATAGAACAAAGTCGCCAGGATGTCCTTGCGCCCGATGACCCAGGCCACCGACTCGACGTGCAGCGGATGCACCGCGAACACCGCCGCCGCGAACCACGCACCGGGCACCCCCAGCCGTCGCAGCAGGCGCCACAGCAGCAACACGACCCCGGTATGCAGCAGCAGATTGACCAGATGATAGCCGAGCGGTGCCAGCCCCCACAGCTTATGCTCCAGCCAGAAGGTGGTATAGAGCAGCGGCCAGTAATGGCCTTCGTATTGCGCCAGCGCACTTGGGGTAAACCAGATCTGCGCCAACCCCGACCAGGTGTGAAGCGGCCTGGCATGGGGCAGTATCAGCTCGTCATCCCACACGAATCCGGCCGACAGCGCCGGAAAGTAACTGACCGCCACCAGCAGGCACAGCGCCGCGCCCGCCAGGGTCACAGAGGCCATAGCGGTACCGGGGAATATGCCGGGCGCGGGGGATGCCGCCGGCAGCGGCGGCTTGTGCGGCGCGCCGTTGCCGTTCGGTGGTGTTGATGTCCGGACGCGGGGGTTTTGCTTTCTCGCCGCGCGGGGGGGTCGCTTTCTCGCCATCTTATGCTGCTCTTGAGCGCGACGACGGGTGGCGCCGGCACGGCACCGGCATGGGCTGTCTCGCTCTCATTGCCGGCCTTCGTCGGTCATGGACTCAAAGAATTGTTTGCGCTGTTCGCGTACCAGGGCCAGATTCGGGTCCAACGCCAGGGCGCGGTCGTAATGGCGCAGCGCGTCGGCCTTGCGGTCGAGGTGGAACAGTCCGTAACCTGCCAGATGGTGGGCTTGCGCGTCATCGGGATAGCGCGCAATCACCTGTTGCACCGCCGCCAACCCCTCCGCATACCGCCCCTGTTTCATCCGCACCATGGCAACGTTCTTCATCACGGTTGTGTGCCGCGGGTTAAGCCGCAACGCCTCGTGGTAGTGCGCGAGCGCCTCCTCATGGCGGCCCTGATTTGACAGCAGCGTGCCGATATTGTTGAGCAGTCCGGGGTCATCCGGGCGCAACTCAAGGGCGGTTTGGTAGGCGGCATACGCTTCCGGGTAGCGCCCCCTGGCCTTCAGGTAGTTCCCAAGATTGTTGTGGGCGCTGCGGGCCTGCGGGTTATGGGCGATGACATGGGTGAAAAAGGTACCGTCATCGCGGTAGATGCCTGCCTGGTTCCAGGTAAGCATGCCGGCAACCGCCAGTATGGCCGCCCCGGCCACCCCGATGGCCAGCTGCGCCGGACGTGTGCGGTGCGCCGGCAGGGCGCCGAGGCCCCGTTGACAGGCCCGGCTCGCGGCGGCAGCGACGACAGCAATCAGGCCGATGCCGGCGAGATATTGATAGCGGTCGGCGACAAACGAGAACTGCATATAGCCGAAGTCCACGAAGCCCAGCATCGGCGACAATGCCACCGCAAAGAACAGCACGCCGGCCAGCGGTCCGCGACCCAGCTGCCGACGCCGGTGCCACAACACCGCCACCGCCGCCGCAAAGCCGGCCGCGCCGCCCCAGGCCAGCAGGTCGCCGATGCCGGGCTCCCAGCGCGGATAGACCCCGATCAGCCCCGTCGGCCACAGCAGTTTGCCGGCGTAAAATGCCAATGCGTGCGCCGCAATCAACCCGCGCTCCAGCGGCGAATAGGCGAATGAGACGGGTTCGATGTCGGTGTAATAGGCATAGTCGGCCAGCGCAATGCCAAGCCCGACCAGAAAGAACGGCAGTGTGCGGCTGCAATCGGCCATGGTCACGCGCCCGTGCCGCCACCAGTGCCACAGCAACAGCGCCACCGGCAGCGTGATGACGATGGATTTGCTGAGCAGGCCGAGCACGAACAATGCCACCGCCAGGCCGTAATACCCTCCTCGCCGCATTTCCACGAAGCGGATATAGGCGAGCACGGAGGAGAGATAAAACACCGTCGCCAGGATGTCCTTGCGCCCGATAACCCAGGCCACCGACTCCACGTGCAGCGGATGCACCGCAAACACCGCCGCCGCGAACCACGCGCCGGGCACCCCCAGCCGCCGCAGCAGGCGCCACAGCAGCAACACGACACCGGTATGCAGCAGCAGATTGACCAGGTGATAGCCGAGCGGCGCCAGCCCCCATAATTTATGCTCCAGCCAGAAGGTGGTATAGAGCAGCGGCCAGTAATGGCCTTCGTATTGCGCCAGCGCACTTGGGGTAAACCAGATCTGCGCCAGCCCCGACCAGGTGTGAAGCGGCGCAGCATGGGGCAGTATTATCTCGTCATCCCACACGAATCCGGCCGACAGCGCCGGAAAGTAACTGACCGCCACCAACAGGCACAGCGCCGCGGCCGCTAATGTCATAGGGGCAATATGGGCCATAGAGGCACCGGGGGCACCGGGGAACATGCCGGGCACGGGGGATGCCGCCGGCAGCGGCGGCTTGCGCGGCGCATCGTTGCCGTTCGGTGGTGTTGGTGTCCGGGCGCGGGGTTGCTTTCTCGCCGCGCGGGAGGGTCGCTTTCTCGCCATATTTATGCTGCCGTTGAGCGCGACGACAGGTGGCGCCGGCACGGCACCGGCATGGGCTGTTTCGCCGTTCTCATTGCCGGCCCTCGTTGGTCATGGACTCAAAGAATTGTTTGCGCTGTTCGCGTGCCCGGGCCAGATTCGGGTCCAACGCCAATGCGCGGTCGTAATGGCGCAGCGCTTCGGCCTTGCGATTGAGGTGAAACAGCCCGAAGCCCGCCACCTGGTGGGCTTGTGCGTCATCGGGATAGCGCGCAATCACCTGTTGCACCGACGCCAACCCCTCTGCATACCGCCCCTGACTCATCAGCACCACGGCAAGGTTCCGCATCGCGGCTGCGTACCGCGGGTTAAGCCGCAACGCCTCGCGGAAGCGCGCGGTCGCCTCCTCATAGCGGCCCTGCTTTTCCAGCAGCACGCCGATATCGTTGAGCAGGACGACAAGGTTCCGCATCGCGGTTGTGTACTGTGGGTTAAGCCGCAACGCCTCACGGAAGCGCGCGGTCGCCTCCTCATGGCGGCCCTGCTTTTCCAGCAGCACACCGATATTGTTGAGCAGTTCAGGGTTGTCCGGTCGCTGCTCAAGGGCGGTTTGGTAGGTGGCATGCGCTGCCGCGTAGTGCCCCTCGTCCCGCAGGTAGTTCCCCAGATTGTAGTGGGCGTCGCGGGCCTGCGGGTTGTGGGCGATAACGTGGGTGAAGAAGGTACCGGAGTCGCGATAGATGCCGGCATGATTCCAGGTGAGCAGGCCTGACACCGCCAGTATGGCCGCCCCGGCCACCCCGATGGCCAGCCGCGCCGGACGTGTCTGGTGCTCCGGCAGGGCGCCGAGACCCCGTTGACAGGCCTGGCCCACGGCGGCGACCACGACGGCGATCAGACCGATGCCGGCAAGGTACTGATAACGGTCGGCGACAAACGAGAACTGCATATAACCAAAGTCCACAAAACCCAGCACCGGCGACAACGCCACCGCAAAGAACAGCACACCGGCCAGCGGTCCGCGACCGAGCCGCCGGCGACAGCACCACAACACCGCCACCGCCGCCGCAAAACCGACCGCGCTGCCCCAGGCCAGCGCGTCACCGATGCCGGGCTCCCAGTGCGGATAGATCCCGGTCAACCCCGTCGGCCACAGCAGTTTGCCGGCGTAAAATGCCAGGGCGCGCGCTGCAATCAGCCCGCGCTCCAGCGGCGAATAGGCGAATGCACTGTGTTCGATGCTGCTGTAATAGACATAGTCGGCCAACACGATGCCCAGCCCGACCAGGAAGAACGGCAGCGTGCGGCTGCAATCAGCCATCGTCACACGCCCGTGCCGCCACCAGTGCCACAGTAACAATGCCACCGGCAGCGTAATGGCGATGGATTTGCTGAGCAGGCCGAGCACAAACAACGCGATCGCCAGCAGGTAATGCTTCCCTCGCCGCCGCCCGCGCGGCATTTCCGTGAAGCGGATATAAGCGAGCATGGATGAAAGATAGAACAACGTCGCCAGGATGTCCTTGCGCCCGATAACCCAGGCCACCGACTCCACATGCAGCGGATGCACTGCGAACACCGCCGCCGCGAACCACGCGCTGGGCACCCCCAGCCGCCGCAGCAGCCGCCACAACAGCAACACGACACTGGTATGCAGCAGCAGATTGATCAGGTGATAGCCGAGCGGTGCCAGTCCCCACAGCTTGTGCTCCAGCCAGAAGGTGGTATAGAGCAGCGGCCAGTAGTGGCCTTCGTATGGAAACAGCGCATTTGGGGTAAACCAGATCTGCGCCAGCCCCGACCAGGTGTGAAGCGGCCTGGCATTGGGCAATATCACCTTGTCATCCCAGACGAATCCGGCCGCCAGCGCCGGAAAGTAACTGACCGCCACCAACAGACACAGCGCCGTGGCCGCTAATATCACAGGGGCCATAGCGGCACCAGGGGCACCGGGGAGCATGCCGGACGCGGGGGATGCCGCCAGCAGCGGCGGCTTGCGCGGCGCACCGTTGCCGTTCGGCGGCGTTGGTGTCCGGACGCGGGGTTGCTTTCTCGCCGCGCGGGGGGGTCGCTTTCTCGCCATATTTATGCTGCCGTTGAGCGCGACGGTCGTCGGCACGGCGCCGGCATGGGTTGCCTCACCATTCTCATTGTCGGCCCTGATTGGTCATGGACTCCAGGATTTGTTTGCGCTGTTCGCGTGCCGTTTTCAGATTCGGGTCTAACACCAATGCGCGGTCGTAATGGCGCAGCGCTTCGGCCTTGCGGTTGAGGTGAAACAGCCCGAGACCCGCCAGATAGTGGGCCTGCGCATCATCGGACGCGCGCGCAATCGCCTGTTGCGCCGACGCCAACGCCGCCGCATACCGCCCCTGATTCATCTGCATCCCGGCAATGTCCCGCATCGCGGTTGGGTGCTGCGGATTCAGCCGCAGCACCTCGCGGAAGTGCGTGATCGCCTCCTCCGGGCGGCCCTGCTTTGACAGCAGCGCGCCGATCAGCTGGTAGGCTTGCGCGTCATCGGGATAGTGTGCAATCACCTGTTGCGCCGCCGCCAACGCCGCCGCATGCCGCCCCTGATTCATCAGCACCGTGGCCATGTTTCGCATCGCGACTTGATGTTGCGGGTTAAACCGCAGCACCTCGCGGAAGCGCGCGGCGGCGGCCTCCGGGCGGCCCTGCTTTTCCAGCAGCGCGCCGGCATTGATCAGTAGCGTAGCAAGGTTCTGCATCGCGTTTTGGTGCTGCGGATTCAGCCGCAGCGTCTCGCGGTAGCGCGCGGTCGCCTCCTCATGGCGGCCCTGCTTTTCCAGCAGCACGCCGATATTGTTGCGCAGGTCAGGGTCATCCGGTTCCCGCTCAAGGGCGGTTTGGTAGGTGGCATGTGCTGCCGCGTAGTGCCCCTCGTCCCGCAGGTAGTTCCCCAGATTGTAGTGGGCGTCGCGGGCCTGCGGGTTGTGGGCGATAACGTGGGTGAAGAAGGTACCGGAGTCGCGATAGATGCCGGCATGATTCCAGGTGAGCAGGCCTGACACCGCCAGTAGGGCCGCCCCGGCCACCCCGATGGCCAGCCGCGCCGGACGCGTGCGGTGCTCCGGCAGGGCGCCGAGACCCCGTTGACAGGCCCGGCCCACGGCGGCGACCACGACGGCGATCAGGCCGATGCCGGCAAGGTACTGATAACGATCGGCGACAAACGAGAACTGCATATAACCAAAGTCCACCAAGCCCAGCACCGGCGACAACGCCACCGCAAAGAACAGCACGCCGGCCAGCGGTCCGCGACCGAGCTGCCGGCGACCGCACCACAACACCGCCACCACCGCCGCACAGCCGGCCGCGCAACCCCAGGCCAGCGCGTCACCGATGCCGGGCTCCCAGCGCGGATAGATCCCGGTCAACCCGGCCGGCCACAGCAGTTTGCCGGCGTAAAATGCCAGGGCGCGCGCTGCAATCAGCCCGCGCTCCAGCGGCGAATAGGCGAATGCAATGTGTTCGATGCTGCTGTAATAGACATAGTCGGCCAGCACGATGCCCAGCCCGACCAGGAAGAACGGCAGCGTGCGGCTGAAATCAGCCGTCGTCACACGCCCGTGCCGCCACCAGTGCCACAGTAACAGTGTCGCCGGTAGCGTGACGGTGATGGATTTGCTGAGCAGGCCGAGCACAAACAACGCCATCGCCAGCAGGTAATGCCGCCATCGCCGCATTTCTGCGAAGCGGATATAGGCGAGCACGGCGGCAAGATAGCACACCGTCGCCAGGATGTCCTTGCGCCCGATGACCCAGGCCACCGACTCGACATGCAGCGGATGCACCGCGAACACCGCCGCCGCGAACCACGCACCGGGCACCCCCAGCCGTCGCAGCAGGCGCCACAGCAGCAACACGACCCCGGAATGCAGCAGCAGATTGACAAGGTGATAGCCGAGCGGCGCCAGCCCCCACAGTTTGTGCTCCAGCCAGAAGATGGTATAGAGCAGCGGCCAGTAGTGGCCTTCGTATGGCAGCAGCGCACGCGGGGTAAACCAGATCTGCGCCAGCCCCGACCAGGTGTGAAGCGGCGCGGCATTGGGCAGTGTCAGTTCGTCATCCCACAAGAATCCCGCCGACAGCACCGGAAAATAGCTGACCGCCACCAACAGGCACAGTACCGCGCCGGCTAATGCAATAGAGGCCATAGAGGCATCAGAGGAGCCGGGGAACATGCCGGGCGCGGGGGATGCCGCCGGAGTCGGCGGCTTGCGCGGCGCACCGTTGCCTTTCGGCGGGGTTGGCGTCCGGACGCGGGGTTTTCGCTTTCTCGCCATATTATGCTGCCATTGAACGGGACGGCGGGTACGTTATTCTCTTTTCAGCGCCGACGTCCATTCGTGATTATACAACGCGTTGGGTGGCCCATGCAGGTTGGCAATCAAGGTGACAGTCATCAGGGCGAGATGGTTCGGTGCCGCCCATGCGTTCACATGTAGCGCGCACAAGCGGCAGCGGCGCAATGGCGATGACGTGGACATCGCCGCCAAAGGCCCCGGCGACAACCGGCCGGAGCTGTCGAACATCACCGACATGGCCGACCGCGGCGCCCGGTGGGCGTTACCGGCACGGGGATGAATGGGTTGCCTCGCCGTGCTTATTGCTGAACCGCGTTGGTCGTGGACTCAAAGAATTGCTTGCGCGGCGCGGCGTTGCCGTTCGGTGGTGTTGGTGTCCGGACGCGGGGTTGCTTTCTCGCCGCGCGGGGGGGTCGCTTTCTCGCCATATTTATGCTGCCGTTGAACGCGACGGTCGTCGGCACGGCGCCGGCATGGGTTGCCTCACCATTCTCATTGTCGGTCCTGATTGGTCATGGACTCCAGGATTTGCTTGCGCTGTTCGCGTACCGTTTTCAGATTCGGGTCTAACGCCAATGCGCGGTCGTAATGGTGCAGCGCTTCGGTTTTGCGGTTGAGGTGAAACAGCCCGAGACCCGCCAGATAGTGGGCCTGCGCGTCATCGGACGCGCGCGCAATCGCCTGTTGCGCCGACGCCAACCCCGCCGCATACCGCCCCTGATTCATCTGCATCACGGCAATATCCCGCATCGCGGTTGGGTGCTGCGGATTCAGCCGCAGCACCTCGCGGTAGCGCGTGATCGCCTCCTCCGGGCGGCCCTGTTTTGACAGCAGCACGCCGATCAGCTGGTGGGCTTGCGCGTCATCGGGATAGTGTGCAATCACCTGTTGCGCCGACGCCAACGCCGCCGCATGCCGCCCCTGACCCATCAGCACCGCGGCCATGTTCCGCATCGCGACTTGATGCTGCGGGTTAAACCGCAGCACCTCGCGGAAGCGCGCGGCCGCCGCCTCCGGGCGGCCCTGCTTTGACAGCAGCGCGCCGGCATTGATCAGTAGCGTAGCAAGGTTCTGCATCGCGTTTTGGTGCTGCGGATTCAGCCGCAGCGTCTCGCGGTAGCGCGCGGTCGCCTCCTCATGGCGGCCCTGCTTTTCCAGCAGCACACCGATATTGTTGCGCAGGTCAGGGTCATCCGGTTCCCGCTCAAGGGCGGTTTGGTAGGTGGCATGCGCTTCCGCATACCGCCCCTGATTCATCTGTATCCCGGCAATGTCCCGCATCGCGGTTGGGTGCTGCGGATTCAGCCGCAGCACCTCGCGGTAGCGCGCGATCGCTTCCTCATAGTGGCCCTGCTGTGACAGCAGAAAGCCGCTATTAACGAGCGCTCCAGAGTGATCCGGTCGCCGCTCAAGGGCAGTTTGGTAGGCGGCCTGCGCTTCCCCGTAGCGCCCCTCGGCCTGCAGGTAGACCCCAAGGTTAAAGTGGGCATCGTGTGCCTGCGGGTTGTGGGCGATGACGTGGGTGAAGAAGGTAACGTTGTCGCGGTAGAGGCCGGTATGATTCCAGGTGAGGAGGCCTGACACCGCCAGGATGGCCGCCCCGACCGCCCCGATGGCCATCCGCGCCGGTCGCGTCCGGTGCTCCGGCAAGGCATCGAGACCCAATTGACAGGCACGGCCCGCAGCGCCGGCCACAACGGCAATCAGGCCGATGCCGGCGAGGTATTGATAACGGTCGGCGACAAACGAGAACCGCATATAGCCGAAATCCACGAAACCCAGCACCGGGGATAACGCCACCGCAAAGAACAGCACACCGGCCAGCGGCCCGCGACCGATCTGCCGGCGACAGCACCACAACACCGCCACCACCGCCACGAAGCCGGCCGCGCTGCCCCAGGCCAGCAGGTCGCCGACGCCGGGCTCCCAGCGCGGATAGACCCCGGTCAGCCCCGCCGGCCACAGCAGTTTGCCGGCGTAAAATGCCAATGCGCGCGCCGCAATCAACCCGCGCTCCAGCGGCGAATACGCGAATGAGATGGGGTCAATGCCGACGTAATAGGCATAGTCGGCCAACGCGATGCCCAGCCCCACCAGGAAGAACGGCAGCGTGCGGCGAAAATCGGCCATCGTCACGCGCCCGTGCCGCCACCAGTGCCACAGCAACAGCGCCGCCGGCAGCGTGATGGCAATAGATTTGCTGAGCAGGCCGAGCACGAACAACGCCACCGCCAGCAGGTAAGGCCCTCCTCGCCGCCGCCCGCGCGGCATTTCCGTGAAGCGGATATAGGCGAGCACGGCGGCGAGATAGAACACCGTCGCCAGCATGTCCTTGCGCCCGATGACCCAGGCCACCGACTCTACATGCAGCGGATGCACCGCGAACACCGCCGCCGCGAACCACGCGCCGGGCACCTCCAACCGTCGCAGCAGGCGCCACAGCAGCAACACGACACCGGTATGCAGCAGCAGATTGACCAGGTGATAGCCGAGCGGTGCCAGCCCCCACAGTTTATGCTCCAGCCAGAAGAGGGTATACAGCAGCGGCCAGTAGTGGGCTTCTTGTTGAATCAGCCCACGCGGGGTAAACCAGATCTGCGCCAGCCACGACCAGGTGTGAAGCGGCGCGGTTCTGGTCAGTATCACGTCATCCCATACGAATCCGGCCGACAGCGCCGGAAAGTAACTGACCGCCACCAACAGGCACAGTGCCGCGCCTGCTAATGCTATAGGGGCAACAAGGGCACCGGGGAAAATGCCGGACGCAGGGGATGCCGCCGGCAGCGGCGGCTTGCGCGGCGCGCCGTTGCCGGTCGGTGGCGTCCGGACGCGGGGTTTTCGCTTTCTCGCCATATTATGCTGCCATTGAGCGGGACGGCGGGTACGTTATTCTCTTTTCAGCGCCGACGTCCATTCGTGATTATACAACACGTTGGGTGGCCCATGCAGGTTGGCAATCAAGGTGACGGTCATCAGGGCGAGATGGTTCGGTGCCGTGCCGCCCATGCGTTCACATGTAGCGCGCACAAGCGGCAGCGGCGCAATGGCGATGACGTGGACATCGCCGCCAAAGGCCCCGGCGACAACCGGCCGGAGCTGTCGAACATCACCGACATGGCCGACCGCGGCGCCCGGTGGGCGTTACCGGCACGGGGATGAATGGGTTGCCTCGCCGTGCTTATTGCTGAACCGCGTTGGTCGTGGACTCAAAGAATTGCTTGCGCGGTGCGGCGTTGCCGTTCGGTGGCGTTGGTGTCCGGACGCGGGGTTGCTTTCTCGCCGCGCGGGGGGGTCGCTTTCTCGCCATCTTATGCTGCCGTTGAGCGCGACGGTTGTCGGCACGGCGCAGGCATGGGTTGCCTCACCATTCTCATTGTCGGCCCTGATTGGTCATGGACTCCAGGATTTGTTTGCGCTGTTCGCGTGCCGTTTTCAGATTCGGGTCCAACGCCAATGCGCGGTTGTAATGGTGCAGCGCTTCGGTTTTGCGGTTGAGGTGAAACAGCCCGAGACCCGCCAGATAGTGGGCCTGCGCATCATCGGACGCGCGCGCAATCGCCTGTTGCGCCGACGCCAACGCCGCCGCATACCGCCCCTGATTCATCTGCATCCCGGCAATGTCCCGCATCGCGGTTGGGTGCTGCGGATTCAGCCGCAGCACCTCGCGGAAGTGCGTGATCGCCTCCTCCGGGCGGCCCTGCTTTGACAGCAGCGCGCCGAGCAGCTGGTGGGCTTGCGCGTCATCGGGATAGTGTGCAATCACCTGTTGCGCCGACGCCAACGCCGCCGCGTGCTGCCCCTGATCCATCAGCACCGCGGCCATGTTCCGCATCGCGACTTGATGCTGCGGGTTAAACCGCAGCACCTCGCGGAAGCGCGCGGCCGCCTCCTCCGGGCGGCCCTGCTTTGACAGCAGCGCGCCGGCATTGATCAGTAGCGTAGCAAGGTTCTGCATCGCGTTTTGGTGCTGCGGATTCAGCCGCAGCGTCTCGCGGTAGCGCGCGGTCGCCTCCTCATGGCGGCCCTGCTTTTCCAGCAGCACGCCGATATTGTTGAGCAGGTCAGGGTCATCCGGTTCCCGCTCAAGGGCGGTTTGGTAGATGGCATGCGCTTCCGCATACCGCCCCTGATTCATCTGCATCCCGGCAAGGTCCCGCATCGCGGTTGGGTGCTGCGGATTCAGCCGCAGCGCCTCGCGGAAGTGCGTGTTCGCCTCCTCCGGGCGGCCCTGTTTTGACAGCAGCGCGCCGAGCAGCCAGTGGGCTTGCGCGTCATCGGGATAGTGTGCAATTACCTGTTGCGCCGCCGCCAACGCCGCCGCATGCCGCCCCTGATTCACCAGCACCGCGGCTATGTTCCGCATCGCGACTTGATGTTGCGGGTTAAACCGCAGCACCTCGCGGAAGCGCGCGGCCGCCTCCTCATAACGGCTCTGGTTTAACAGCAGCACGCCGATATTGTTGAGCAGTCCGGGGTCATCCGGGCGCAACGTAAGGGCGGTTTGGTAGGCGGCATGCGCTTCCTCGTAGCGCCCCTGATCCCGCAGGTAGTTCCCAAGATTGTGGTGGGCGTTGCGGGCCTGCGGGTTGTGGGTGATGATGTGGGTGAAGAAGGTACCGTTGTCGCGGTAGAGGCCGGCCTGGTTCCAGGTGAGCAGGCCGGCAACCGCCAGTATGGCCGCCCCGACCGCCCCGATGGCCAGCTGCGCCGGACGCGTACGGTGCGCCGGCAGGGCGCCGAGACCCCGTTGACAGGCCCGGCCCACGGCACCGGCCACGACGGCGATCAGGCCGATGCCACCGAGGTATTGATAGCGGTCGGCGACAAACGAGAACTCCATATAGCCGAAATCTACGAAACCCAGCACCGGCGACAACGCCACCGCAAAGAACAGCACACCAGCCAGCGGTCCACGACCAAGCTGCCGGCGCCAGCACCACAACACCGCCACCACCGCCGCGAAGCCGACCACACCGCCCCAGGCCAGCGCGTCACCGATGCCGGGCTCCCAGTGCGGATAGATCCCGATCAACCCCACCGGCCACAGCAGTTTGCCGGCGTAAAATGTCAGCGCGTGCGCCGCAATCAGTCCGCGCTCCAGCAGCGTATACGCGAATGAGATTCGGTTGTAGCTGAAGTAATAGGCATACTCGGCCAGCGCGATGCCCAGCCCGACCAGAAAGAACGGCAGCGTGCGGCTGAAATCAGCCAGAGTCACGCGCCCGTGCCGCCACCAGTGCCACAGCAACAGCGCCGCCGGCAGCGTGACGGCGATGGATTTGCTGAGCAGGCCGAGCACGAACAACGCCACCGCCAGCAGGTAAGGCCCTCCTCGCCGCCCGCGCGGCATTTCCGTGAAGCGGATATAGGCGAGCACGGACGAAAGATAGCACACCGTCGCCAGCATGTCCTTGCGCCCGATGACCACGGCCACCGACTCCACATGCAGCGGATGCACCGCAAACACCGCCGCCGCAAACCACGCGCCGGGCACCCCCAGCCGTCGCAGCAGCCGCCACAGCAGCAACACGACCCCGGCATGCAGCAGCAGATTGACCAGATGATAGCCAAGCGGCGCCAACCCCCACAGTTTGTGCTCCAGCCAAAAGAGGGTATACAGCAGCGGCCAGTAGTGGGGCTCGTCTTGAATCAACCCACGCGGGGCAAACCAGATCTGCGCCAGCCCCGACCAGGTGTGCAGCGGCGTGGCCTTGTTCAGTATCAGGTCATCCCATATGAATCCGGCCGACAGCGCCGGAAAGTAACTGACCGCCACCAACAGGCACAGTGCCGCGCCTGGTAATGCTATAGGGGCAACAAGGGCACCGGGGAACATGCCGGACGCAGGGGATGCCGCCGGCATCGGCGGCTTGCGCGGCGCGCCGTTGCCGGTCGGTGGCGTCCGGACGCGGGGTTTTCGCTTTCTCGCCATATCAGGATGCCGTTGAACGCGACGGCGGGCGGCGCCGGCACGGGGCAGGCATGGGTTGCCTCGCCGTTCTCATTGTCGGCTCTCGTTGGTCATGGACTCAAGGAGTTGCTTGCGCTGTTCGCGTGCCGTTTTCAAATCGTGTGCCAGATTCAGATTCGGGTACAGCGCCAATGCGCGGTCGTAATGGCGCAGCGCTTCGGCCTTGCGTTTGAAGTAAAACAACCCGATGCCCGCCAGATGGTGGGCTTTCGCGTCATCGGGATAGCGCGCAATCACCTGTTGCGCCGCCGCCAACCCCTCCGCATACCGCCTCTGGTTGATCAGCACCACGGCAATGTTCCGCATCGCAATCTGGTACTGCGGGTTAAACCGCAGCGCCTCGCGGTAGCGTGCAATCGCCTCCTCCGGGCGGCCCTGCTTTGACAGCAGCATGCCGCTCAGATGGTGGGCTTGCACATCACCGGGGTTGCGCACAATCAGCTGTTGCACCACCGCCAACCCCTCCGCATACCGCCCCTGCTTCATCAGCACCGTGGCCAGGTTCCTGCTCGCGTTTTGGTTCTGCGGGTTAAGTCGCAGCGCCTCGCGAATGCGTGCGATCGCTTCCTCATGACGGCCCTGGTCTGACAGCAGTATGCTGATATCAACGAGCAATCCCAGGTTATTCGGTAGCAGCTCAAGGGCAGTTTGGTAGGCGGCATGCGCTTCCGCGTAGCGCCCCTTGGCCTTCAGGTAGTTCCCAAGATTGTGGTGGGCGCCGCGGGCCTGCGGGTTGTGGGTGATGACGTGGGTGAAGAAGGTGCCGGGGTCGCGATAGAGGCCAGCCTGGTTCCAGGTAAGCAGGCCGGCAACCGCCAGTATGGCCGCCCCGGCCACTCCAATGGCCAGCCGCGCCGGACGCGCTCGGTGCGCCGGCAGGGCGTTGAGGCCCCGTTGACAGGCCCGACTCGCGGCGCCGACCACGACGGCAATCAGGCCGATGCCACCGAGGTATTGAAAACGGTCGGCGACAAACGAGAACTGCATATAGGCGAAGTCCACGAAGCCCAGCACCGGCGACAACGCCACCGCAAAGAACAGCACGCCGGCCAGCGGTCCGCGACCGAGCTGTCGGCGACGACACCACAACACCGCCACCACCGCCGCAAAGCCGACCACACCGCCCCAGGCCAGCGCGTCACCGATGCCGGGCTCCCAGCGCGGATAGACCCCGATCAGCCCCGTCGGCCACAGCAGTTTACCGATGTAAAATGCCAGGGCGTGCGCTGCAAGCAGCCCGCGCTCCAGCAGCGAATACGCGAATGAGACGCTTTCGTTGCTGCTGTAATAGGCATAGTCGGCCAGCGCGATGCCAAACCCGACCAGGAAGAACGGCAGCGTACGGCTGCCATCGGCCAGGGTCACGCGCCCGTGTCGCCACCAGTGCCAGAGCAACAGCGCCACCGGCAGCGTGATGGCGATGGATTTGCTGAGCAGGCCGAACACGAACAACACCATCGCCAGGCCGTAATGCCTCCAGCGCCGCCGCCCTCGCGGCATTTCCGCGCAGCGGATATAGACGAGCACGGCGGCGAGATAGAACAGGGTCGCCAGCATGTCCTTGCGCCCGATGATCCAGACCACCGACTCCACATGCAGCGGATGCACCGCGAACACCGCCGCCGCAAACCACGCGCCGGGCACCCCCAGCCGCAGCAGCAGCCGCCACAGCAGCAACACAACCCCGGTATGCAGCAGCAGATTAACGACGTGATAGCCGAGCGGTGCCAGCCCCCACAGTTTATGCTCCAGCCAGAAGGTGGTATACAGCAGCGGCCAGTAGTGGACTTCGTATCGTCTCAGCGCACGCGGAGCAAACCAGATTTGCTCAAGCCCCGACCAGGTGTGCAGCGGCGCGGCCTGAGTCAGTACCACGTCATCCCACAGGAATCCGGCCGACAGCGCCGGAAAGTAACTGACCGCCACCAACAGGCACAGTGCCGCGCCTGGTAATGCTATAGGGGCAACAAGGGCACCGGGGAAAATGCCGGACGCAGGGGATGCCGCCGGCATCGGCGGCTTGCGCGGCGCGCCGTTGCCGGTCGGTGGCGTCCGGACGCGGGGTTTTCGCTTTCTCGCCATATTATGCTGTCATTGAGCGGGACGGCGGGTACGTTATTCTCTTTTCAGCGCCGACGTCCATTCGTGATTATACAACACGTTGGGTGGCCCATGCAGGTTGGCAATCAAGGTGACGGTCATCAGGGCGAGATGGTTCGGTGCCGTGCCGCCCATGCGTTCACATGTAGCGCGCACAAGCGGCAGCGGCGCAATGGCGATGACGTGGACATCGCCGCCAAAAGCCCCGGCGACAACCGGCCGGAGTTGTCGAACATCACCGACATGGCCGACCGCGGCGCCCGGTGGGCGTTACCGGCACGGGGATGAATGGGTTGCCTCGCCGTGCTTATTGCTGAACCGCGTTGGTCGTGGACTCAAAGAATTGCTTGCGCTGTTCGCGTGCCAGGGGCAGATTCGGGTCCAACGCCAATGCGCGGTCGTAATGGCGTAGCGCTTCGGCCTTGCGGTTGAGGTGAAACAGCCCGAAGCCCACCAGATAGTGGGCTTTCGCGTCATCGGGATAACGCGCAATCACCTGTTGCGCCGACGCCAACGCCGCCGCATGCCGCCCCTGACTCATCAGCACCGCGGCCATGTTCCGCATCGCGACTTGATGTTGCGGGTTAAACCGCAGCACCTCGCGGAAGCGCGCGACCGCCTCCTCCGGGCGGCCCTGCTTTAACAGCAGCGCGCCGGCATTGCTCAGTAGCGTAGCAAGGTTCTTCATCGCCAGCGGGTACTGCGGGTTAAGCCGCAGTACCTCACGGTAGCGCGCCATCGCTTCTTCCTTGTGGCCCTGCTTTGACAGCATTGCGCCGATACTGTTGAGCGGGGCAGGTTCATCCGGTTGCAGTTCATGGGCGGTTTGGAAGGCGGCATGCGCTTCCCCGTAGCGCCCTTCGGTCGCCAGGTAGGTCCCAAGATTATAATGGGCGCTGCGGGCCTGCGGGTTGTGGGCGATGACGTGGGTGAAGAAGGTACCGTCGTCGCGGTAGAGGCCGGCCTGGTTCCAGGTGAGCAGGCCGGCAACCGCCAGTATGGCCGCCCCGACCGCCCCGATGGCCAGCTGCGCCGGACGCGTACGGTGCGCCGGCAGGGCGCCGAGACCCCGTTGACAGGCCCGGCCCACGGCACCGGCCACGACGGCAATCAGGCCGATGCCACCGAGGTATTGATAGCGGTCGGCGACAAACGAGAACTGCATATAGCCGAAATCTACGAAACCCAGCACCGGTGACAACGCCACCGCAAAGAACAGCACACCAGCCAGCGGTCCACGACCAAGCTGCCGGCGCCAGCACCACAACACCGCCACTACCGCTGCAAAGCCGACCGCGCAGCCCCAGGCCAGCGCGTCGCCGATGCCGGGCTCCCAGCGCGGATAGACCCCGATCAGTCCCGTCGGCCACAGCAGTTTGCCGACGTAAAATGCCAGGGCGCGCGCCGCAATCAGTCCACGCTCCAGCGGCGAATACGCGAATGCGGTGGGTTCGATGCTGGTGGAATAGGCATAGTCGGCCAGCACGATACCCAGCCCGACCAGAAAGAACGGCAGCGTGCGGCTGCAATCGGTCAGGGTCACGCGCCCGTGTTGCCACCAGTGCCACAGCAGCAACGCCACCGGCAGCGTGATGGCGATGGATTTGCCGAGCAGGCCGAGCACGAACAACGCTACCGCCAGCAGATAAGGCCCTCCTCGCCGCCCGCGCGGCATTTCCGTGAAGCGGATATAGGCGAGCACGGACGAAAGATAGAACACCGTCGCCAGCATGTCCTTGCGCCCGATGACCCAGGCCACCGACTCCACATGCAGCGGATGCACCGCAAACACCGCCGCCGCGAACCACGCGCCGGGCACCTCCAGCCGCCGCAGCAGCCGCCACAGCAGCAACACGACACCGGTATGCAGCAGCAGATTGACCAGGTGATAGCCGAGTGGCGCCAGCCCCCACAGTTTATGCTCCAGCCAGAAGAGGGTATACAGCAGCGGCCAGTAGTGGGCCTCGTCTTGAATCAGCCCGCGCGGGGCAAACCAGATCTGCGCCAGCCACGACCAGGTGTGAAGCGGCGCGGTTCTGGTCAGTATCACGTCATCCCATACGAATCCGGCCGACAGCGCCGGAAAGTAACTGACCGCCACCAACAGGCACAGTGCCGCGCCCGCTAATACCATAGAGTCCATAGAGGCACCAGGGAAAATGCCAGGCGCGGGGGATGCCGCCGGCATCGGAGGCTTGCGCGGCGCACCGTTGCCGTTCGGTGGCATTGGCGTCCGGACGCGGGAGGTTTGCTTTCTCGCCGTGCGGGGGTTGCGCTTTCTCGCCATCTTATGCTGCCGTTGAGCGCGGCGGCGGGTGGCGCCGGCACGGCGCAGGCATGGGGCGTCTCGCCGTTCTCATTGCCGGCCCTCGTTGGTCATGGACTCCAGGAGTTGCTGGCGCCGTTCGCGTACCATTTTCAGATCCTCCAGGTTCGTGTACAACGCCAATGCACGGTCGTAATGTGGCAGCGCTTCGGCCTTGCGGTTGAGGTGAAACAGCCCGATGCCCACCAGATGGTGGGCTTTCGCGTCATCGGGATAGCGCGCAATCACCTGTTGCGCCGCCGCCAGCCCCGCCGCATACCGCTCCTGATGGATCAGTATCACGGCAATGTTCCGCAGCGCGATTTGATGCTGCGGGTTACGCCGCAGCGCCTCACGGTAGCGCGCCATCGCTTCTTCCTTGTGGCCCTGCCTTGACAGCAGCCGGCCGATATTGACGAGCGGTGACGGTTTATCCGGTTGCAGTGCATGGGCGGTTTGGTAGGCGGCCTGCGCTTCCCCGTAGCGCCCTTCGGTCTCCAGGTAGATCCCAAGATTATAATGGGCGTCGCGGGCCTGCGGGTTGTGGGCGATGACGTGGGTGAAGAAGGTGCCGGGGTTGCGGTAGAGGCCGGCATGGTTCCAGGTGAGCAGGCCGGCAACCGCCAGTATCGCCGCCCCGACCACCCCGATGGCCAGCCGCGCCGGGCGCGTGCGGGGCGCCGGCAAGGCACCGAGGCCCCGCTGACAGGCCCGGCTCGCGGCGGCGGCCACGACAGCAATCAGGCCAATGCCACCGAGGTATTGATAGCGGTCGGCGACAAACGAGAACTGCATATAGCCGAAGTCGACGAAGCCCAGCACCGGTGACAACGCCACCACAAAGAACAGCAGGCCGGCCAGCGGTCCGCGACCCAACTGTCGGCGACAGCACCACAACACCGCCACCGCCGCCACGAAGCCGGCCACGCCGACCCAGGCCAGCGTGTCGCCGATGCCGGGCTCCCAGTGCGGATAGATGCCGGTCAGCCCCGTCGGCCACAGTAATTTGCCGACGTAAAATGCCAGGGCGTGCGCTGCAATCAGCCCGCGCTCCAGCAGCGTATACGCGAATGAGATTTGTTCGTTGTTGGCGTAATAGACATAGTCGGCCAGCGCGATACCCAGCCCGATCAGGAAGAACGGCAGCGTGCGGCTGCAATCCGCCATGGTCACGCGCCCGTGCCGCCACCAGTGCCAGAGCAACAACACCACCGGCAGCGTGACGATAATGGATTTGCTGAGCAGGCCGAGCACGAACAACGCCATCGCCAGCAGGTAATGTTTTCCTCGCCGCCGCCCGCGCGGCATTTCCGTGCAGCGGATATAGGCGAGCACGGACGAAAGATAGAACACCGTCGCCAGGAGGTCCTTGCGCCCCATGACCCAGGCCACCGACTCCACATGCAGCGGATGCACCGCAAACACCGCCGCCGCGAACCACGCGCCGGGTACCCCCAGCCGCAGCAGCAGGCGCCACAGCAGCAATACGACCCCGGCATGCAGCAGCAGATTGACCAGGTGATAACCGAACGGCGCCAGCCCCCACAGTTTATGTTCCAGCCAGAAGGTGGTATAGAGCAGCGGCCAGTAGTGGACTTCGTATCGAATCAGCCCACGCGGGGTAAACCAGATCTGCGCCAGCCCCGACCAGGTATGAAGCGGTGTGGACTCGGGTAGTGTCACGTCATCCCACACGAATCCACCCGACAGCGCCGGAAAGTAGCTGACTGCTACCAACAGGCACAGCGCCACGCTCGCTAATGCTATAGGGGCAATATGGGCCATAGGGGCACCAGGGAACATGCCGGGCGCGGGGGATGCCGCCGGAGTCGGCGGCTTGCGCGGCGCACCGTTGCCGTTCGGCGGCGTTGTCCGGACGCGGGGTTTTCGCTTTCTCGCCATCTTATGCTGCCGTTGAGCACGACGACGGGTGGCGCCGGCACGGCGCAGGCATGGGCTGTCTCGCCGTTCTCATTGCCGGCCCTCGTTGGTTGTGGACGCAAAGAATTGCTTGCGCTGTTCGCGTGCCAGGGTCAGATTCGGGTCCAACGCCAATGCACGGTCGTAATGGCGCAGCGCGTCGGCTTTGCGGTCGAGATGAAACAGCCCGAGGCCCGCCAGCTGATGGGCTTGCGCGTCATCGGGATCGCGTGCAATCGCCTGTTGCGCCGACGCCAACCCCTCCGCATACCGCCCCTGATTCATCCGCATCCCGGCAATGTCTCTCAATGCGGTTGGGTGCTGCGGGTTCAGCCGCAGCACCTCGCGGAAGTGCGCGATCGCTTCCTCCGGGCGGCCCTGCTTTGACAGCAGTCCGCCGAGTAAATGGTGGGCTTGCGTGTCATCGGGATAGTGTGCGATCACCTGTTGCATCGACGCCAACGCCGCCGCATACCGCCCCTGGTCGATCAGCACCCTGGCCATGTTCCCCATCGCGTCCCGGTGCTGCGGATGAAGCCGCAACGCCTCGTGGAAGTGCGCCATCGCCTCCTCATGGCGGCCCTGGTTTAACCGCTGCACGCCGATATTGCTCAGCATCGTGGCAAGGTTATTCATCGCGTTCTGGTGCTGCGGGTTAAGCCGCAGCACCTCGCGATAGCGCGTGATCGCTTCCTCATGGCGGCCCTGGTTTGACAGCTGCGCGCCGAGGCTGTCCAGCGCCGCAGCAAGGTTCCGCATCGTGTTCTGGTGCTGCGGGTTAAGCCGCAGCGCCGCGCGGAAACGCGCGATCGCTTCCGCATGGCGGTCCTGATTTAACAGCAGCACACCGATATTGTTGAGCAGGTCCGGGTTATCCGGTTGCCGCTCATGGGCGATTTGGTAGGCGGCAAGCGCTTCCCGGTCGTGCCCCTCGGCCGCCAGGTAGACCCCAAGATTGCTGTGGGCGTGGCGTGCCTGCGGGTTGTGGGCGATGACATGGGTGAAGAAGGTGCCGGGGTTGCGGTAGAGGCCGGTCTGGTTCCAGGTGAGCAGGCCTGCAACCGCCAGTATCGCCGCCCCGGCGGCCCCGATGGCCAGCCGCGCCGGCTGCGTGCGGTGCTCCGGCAGAGTAGCGAGGCTCAATTGACAGGCACGGCCCGTGGCGCCGGCCACGACGGCAATCAGCCCAATGCCGGCGAGGTACTGATAACGGTCGGCGACAAACGCGAACTCCATATAGCCAAAGTCCACGAAACCCAGCACCGGCGACAACGCCACCGCAAAGAACAGCACGCCGGCCAGCGGCCCGCGACCGAGCGGCCGGCGCCAGTGCCACAACACCGCCACCACCGCCACAAAGCCGATCGCGCAGCCCCAGGCCAGCACGTCGCCGATGCCGGGCTCCCAGAGCGGATAGATCCCGGTCAGCCCCGCCGGCCACAGCAACTTGCCGGCGTAAAATGCCAGGGCGCGCGCCGCAATCAGTCCGCGCTCCAGCGGCGTATACCCGAATGAGATTGAGTTGTTGCCGACGGAATAGGCATACTCAGCCAGTGCGATGCCCAGCCCCACCAGAAAGAACGGCAGTGTGCGGCGGCCATCGGCCAGGGTCACGCGCCCATGCCGCCACCAGTGCCAGAGCAACAGCGCCGCCGGCAGCGTGATGGTAATGGATTTGCTGAGCAGGCCGAGTACGAACAACGCCACCGCCAGCAGGTAGGGCCCCCCTCGTCGCTGCCCTCGCGGCATTTCCGCGTAGCGGATATAGGCGAGCACGGCGGCGAGATAGAACACCGTCGCCAGCATGTCCTTGCGCCCGATGACCCAGGCCACCGACTCGACATGCAGCGGATGCACCGCAAACACCGCCGCCGCGAACCACGCGCCGGGCACCTCCAACCGTCGCAGCAGGCGCCACAGCAGCAACACGACCCCGGTATGCAGCAGCAGATTGACGACGTGATAGCCGAGCGGCGCCAGCCCCCACAGTTTATGCTCCAGCCAGAAAGTGGTATAGAGCAGCGGCCAGTAGTGGCCTTCGTATGGAAGCAGCGCACGCGGGGTAAACCAGATCTGCGCCAGCCCCGGCCAGGTGTGCAGCGGCGTGGCTCTGGTCAGTATGATCTCGTCATCCCACACGAACCCCGCCGCCAGCGCCGGAAAGTAGCTGACCGCCACCAACAGACACAGCGCCACGCTCGCTGATGTCATAGGGGCCATAGAGGCTATAGGGGCACCAGAGAACATGCCGGGCGCGGGGGATGCCGCCGGCGTCGAAGGCTTGCGCGGCGTGCCGTTGCCGTTCGGCGGGGTTGGCGTCCGGACGCGGGGTTTTCGCTTTCTCGCCATCTTATGCCGCCGTTGAGCGCGACGACGGGGGGCGCCGACACGGCGCCGGCATGGAGTGCCTCGCCATTCTTATTGCCGACCCTCGTTGGTCATGGACGCAAAGAATTGCCTGCGCTGTTCGCGTGCCAGGGTCAGATTCGGGTCCAACGCCAAGGCGCGATCGTAATGGCGCAGCGCGTCAGCCTTGCGATCGAGATGAAACAGCCCGAGGCCTGCCAGCTGGTGGGCTTGCGCGTCATCGGGATAGCGCGCAATCACCTTTTGCGCCCATGCCAGCCCCGCCGCATACCGCCGCTGGATCATCAGCGCCGTGGCCAGGTTCCGCAGCGCTTCCCGGTGCTGCGGGTTCAGCCGCAGCACCTCGCGGTAGTGCGCGATCGCTTCCTGATGGCGGCCCCGGTTTGACAGCAGCACGCCGAGACGGCTCAGCGCCGTGGCCAGGTTCCGCAGCGCTTCCCGGTGCCGCGGCTTAAGTCGCAGCGCCTCACGAAAACGCGCGATCGCTTCCTCATGGCGCCCCTGCTCTAACCGCAGCACGCCGATATTGCTGAGCAGGTCAGGGTTATCCGGTTGCCGCGCAAGGGCGGTCTGGTAGGCGGCATGCGCTTCCCCGTAGCGCCCCTCGAGCTGCAGGTAGTTCCCAAGATTGAGGTGGGCGTCGCGGGCCTGCGGGTTGTGGGTGGTGACGTGGGTGAAGAAGGTAACCGAGTCGCGATAGATGCCGGCCTGGTTCCAGGTGAGCAGGCCGGCAACCGCCAGTATGGCCGCCCCGACCACCCCGATGGCCAGCCGTGCCGGACGCGTGCGGTGCGCCGGCAAGGCGCCGAGGCCCCGTTGACAGGCATGGCCCGCGGCACCGGCCACGACGGCGATCAGGCCGATGCCGGCGAGGTATTGATAGCGGTCGGTGACAAACGAGAAATACATATAGCCGAAATCCACGAAGCCCAGCACCGGCGACAACGCCACCGCAAAGAACAGCACGCCGGCCAGCGGTCCGCGGCCCAGCCGCCGACGCCAGCGCCACAACACCGCGACTACCGCCGCCCCGCCGACCGCGCAGCCCCAGGCCAGCAGGTCGCCGATGCCGGGCTCCCAGCGCGGATAGATCCCGGTCAGCCCCGCCGGCCACAGCAGTTTGCCGACGTAAAATGCCAGGGCGCGCGCCGCAATCAGCCCACGCTCCAGCGGCGAATACGCGAATGCGGTGGGTTCGATGCTGGTGTAGTAGGCATAGTCGGCCAACGCGATGCCCAGCCCCACCAGAAAGAACGGCAGCGTGCGGCGGCAATCGGCCAGGGTCACGCGCCCATGCCGCCACCAGTGCCAGAGCAACAGCGCCGCCGGCAGCGTGACGGTGATGGATTTGCTGAGCAGGCCGAGCACGAACAACGCCACCGCCAGCAGGTAATGTTTTCCTCGCCGCCGCCCGCGCGGCATTTCCGCGAAGCGGATATAGGCGAGCACGGACGAAAGATAGAACACCGTCGCCAGGATGTCCTTGCGCCCGATGACCCAGGCCACCGACTCCACATGCAGCGGATGCACCGCGAACACCGCCGCCGCGAACCACGCGCCGGGCACCTCCAACCGCCGCAGCAGGCGCCACAGCAACAACACGACCCCGGTATGCAGCAGCAGATTGACGACATGATAGCCGAGCGGCGTCAGTCCCCACAGTTTATGCTCCAGCCAGAAGAGGGTATACAGCAGCGGCCAGTAGTGGGCTTCGTATTGATTCAGCGCACGCGGGGTAAACCAGACCTGCGCCAGCCCCGACCAGGTGCGCAGCGACGTGGACCCGGTCAGTACCACGTCATCCCAGACGAACCCCGCCGACAGCGCCGGAAAGTAGCTGACCGCCACCAACAGGCACAGCGCCGCACCCGCTAATGCTATAGAGGCAATATGGGCACTATGCGCGCCCGGGAAAATGCCGGGCACGGGGGATGCTGCCGGCATCAGAGGCCTGCGCTGCGCGGCGTTGCCTGTCGGCGACGTTGGCGTCCGGACGCGGGGGGTTTGCTTTCTCGCCGCGCGAGGGGCTCGCTTTCTCGCCATCTTATGCTGCCCTTGAGCGCGACGGCGGGCAGGTTAATCGCTGTTCAGCGCCGGCGTCCATTCGGGGTCATACAACGCGTTGGGTTGCTCATGCAGGTTGGCGATCACAGTGACGGTCATCCGGGCGAGATGGTTCGGCGCGGTGCAGCCCATGTGTTCAGATGCGGCGCGCACAAGCGGCAGCGGCACAATGGCGGACAAAAACGCCCTGTATCGCATGGAAATGATACAGAACAGGCAGCAGTCGATGATTGGTACGGGATGATACAACAAGCCGCCGATGAGAATCAAAATGACGCTATCGGCCCGGTACCTTTGGCACTCGGGGTAATGGACCAACCGTGATTGTATCGGAGATTTCATCGCCAGAGCATGATTCGGTGCGCCGGCGGCGCCAGGCGCTCGGGTTCAGGTCGAATTCAGCGCCCGGCGAAACCTTGCGCGCGCCTCGGCGCTGTGAATATAGTCATAGTCTCGCGGATGCCGCTGTCCGGGTTCGACTTTCAGCGCCGCCAGCACCGGGCCGGGCCGGGATAAAAACGCGTCGAGCCGGCGGTCAAACCCGGCCAGGTCATCAAACACCACCGCATCGCGGTAGCCCGCGGCGGCGGCCAGTGCGGCAAAATCCACCCGCTCGCGGCCCGGGATCGGGTGCGCGCCGTTTACCTCGTAGATGCCGTTGACGAACACGAAATGATAAAAATTCTCCGGTGCGGCGGCGGCAACGGTAACCAGCGAGCCCAGGTTCATCAATAAACTGCCGTCACCGTCGAGCACCAGCACGCGCCTGTCGGGGCGCGCCAGCGCCAGCCCCAGCGCGTGCGACGACGCCTGCCCCATGGCGCCGGTCGATACATAGTTCAGGTCGCGCGGGTGGATCGCCAGCCAGTCAAAACAGGTTTGGTAGACCGCCACGACGATGTCGTCCGTGACCCGGCGTTTCAGGCATTCGAGTGCCAGATCGCGCTTCATCCGGCCTCCGGCGGGCGGCCAATCAGGAAACAATGCGGCACGGAGCGCCGATAGGCGCGGTCGATCCGCGGGGCGATGTGCGCTACGTCGCCGGGCTGCTCGATCAGCGAGTGCGGCAATTGCATCACCTCCAGAATCGGCCGGATGATGCGCACCCCGTACGCGGCCGACTCGGCGGGCGGCAAATGCGGCTCCTTGCCCTGCAAGCCGACCATCATGCACACCGGCAATGCATAGTCCATCGCCAGCGCCCGCACGGCATTCAGCGAGTCCATCAGGCCGGTCTGCTGCATCAGCAGCAGCGCTCTGGTATTGCTGTACGACATGGCGGCGCAAATCGACACGCCTTCGTCTTCCTTGCACACCCGGATCAGCCGCAGCTGCGGGTCGGCGGCGATCGGCCACAACAGGCCGTCGCTGGTGACAATGTCGGGCAGCGCGACGACGAACTCGATGCCGGCCTGTTTGAGCGCCGCAATCATCGCCGGCCCGGAAGGCGGCAAACCGGTCGGTGGCGGATCAGACCGTGGCGGCATCGGTCAGCCCAGAAATTCGGCCAGCGCCGTTTGCGCCTGCTGCATTTCCGCGTCCAGGCCGAGCGTAATCCGGATGCAGTCGTGATAGGCCGCGGCGGCAAACCGCCGCACGGCAATGCCGTGTTGGCGCAGGTGGATATGGGCCGCCGCGGCGCTGTACGCGGTGGCGGGGAAATTGACCAGCAGGAAATTGGTCTGGCTCGGATAAACGACCAGGCCCAATTCTCCCAGCGAGCGGGTCAGTCGGTCGCGCAGTTGAATATTGCGGCGGTACACCGCGCGCCGGTGCTCCTGATCGCGCAGGCCGGCCATGGCCGCCGCCAGCGACGGCGACGCGACCGGAAAGGTCGGGCCGATGCGCTTTACCGTGTCGATGATCGGCGCCGACGCATACAGCCAGCCGACACGGGCGCCGGCCAGTCCGAAAATCTTGGAGAAGGTGCGCGTCATCACGACGTTGTCATGTTCTTCCACCAGCCGGTGGGCCGGCTCATAGTCGGCGGCATCGACATATTCGGCATAGGCGCAATCCAGCAGCAGCAAAACCCGGTCGGGCAAATGCTGTCGCAGGCGGCGCATTTCGCGGCCGCTCAGATAGCTGCCGGACGGGTTGTCGGGATTGGCCAGATACACCATGCGGGTGCGCTCGGTCACACCGCCGAGCAGGGCGTCGACCGACGCGGTGAAATTGGCGTCGGCCACGGCAACCGGCGTCGCATCGTTGGCATGGGCATAATTGGGCGCCTTGGGGTAGCCGTTGGCGCTGTGGAGCATTTCGCAGCCCGGGCCCAGATACGCGCGCGCCAGGCGGCTGAGCAAATCATCCGAGCCGTGGCCGACGGTAATGCGGTGTTGATCCAAACCGAAACCGGCCGCAATTGCCGGCCCGAGCACGCGGTCGGGCTGCTCGCAGTAGCGTTCGAGGCCGGCAGCGGCCCGGCTGGCCTGCTCACGGGCGTGCCGACCGGGGCCGAACGCACTTTCATTGGAATCCAGCCGCACACGAATCGCGGGCAGACCCGCCGGTTCATCCTGTGCCATGTGCGCCCGAATGCGCGCGATGCCCGGTTTTGCCGGCGACAGCCCCACTGTTATACTCCGTATGCTTGTATGTGCCTGACCGCGGCGACACAAACCGTCATGCCCCAGCCGCGGGTGGATTGGTATATCAGTGGGGCAGTATAATTGAGCGGCTGTGAAAAAACCCATAGTTAATCCCCCGGCACCATATCAATCGACGCAGGATACGTCTGTCAATCCGGTCATGGAGGCCTTGAAAAAATTCCCGCGTGACCGCCTGCCCCGGCGGGCACATCGTCACCACGGGCGCCGCGGCAAACCGGCACCGGGCGCATGAAACACTACCCGCACTTCATCGGCAACAGCTGGGTCGAGTCCGATGCCGGCGCGTGGCTCGAGGCGATAAACCCGGCCAATGGCGACGCCTGGGCGACCATTTCCCGCGGCTCGAATGCCGACGTTGACGCCGCCGTGCAGGCCGCCTGGCGCGCCGGCACCGACGGCCCGTGGGCGCATTCGACGCCGCGGATGCGCGCCGACGCGCTGCTCGGCATCGCCGCCACGTTAAAGGCGCGCTGGGAGGAGCTGGTGATACCGGAAATCCGCGATAACGGCAAACGCCTGGCGGAGGTCCGCGGACAGCTATCGCGCCTGTTTCACTGGTATCAGCACTGTGCCGATGCAGCGCTGAAAATCACGCCGCGGGCCCTGGCCAACGCGACGCCGGGGGTCGACAATACCGCGCTGTACGAGCCCTACGGCGTCGTCGCTGCGATTACGCCCTGGAATTCGCCGCTGATGATTGCCGCCTGGAAAATCGCGCCCGCGATGGCCGCCGGCAACACGATCGTGCTCAAACCCTCGGAGCATGCGTCGGTTTCGACGCTGTTGTTTGCCGAGATGGTGTGCGCCGGTCTGCCGACCGGCGTATTGAACGTGATCACCGGTCGCGGCCCGGAAGTCGGCGCCGCCCTGGTCGCCCACCCGCTGGTTGGCAAGGTGACTTTTACCGGCAGCGACGCGGGCGGGCGACAGGTCGCCGCGGTGGCGGCGGGCGGCGTCAAGCCGGTGACGCTGGAGCTCGGCGGCAAATCGCCGCAGTTGGTGTTTGCCGACGCCGACCTGGACAGCGCGGTCAACGGCGTTCTGGCCGGGATATGTTTGTCCAACGGGCAGAGTTGCATCGCCGGCTCACGTTTGATTGTGGCCGAATCGATTGGCGATGCGGTGCTCGAGCGGCTGGTTGCCCGGATGAAAAAACTGCAGGCCGGCGACCCGATGCAGCCGGCGACCACCATCGCGCCGCTGGCCAACGCGCCGCAATTGGAAAAAGTGCTGTCGATGATCGCCGCGGCGAAGGCGGAGGGCGCTCGGTGCGTGTACGGCGGCCGGCGGCTGCACCCCGACGGGCTGCGCGGCGGCTTCTATGTCGAACCCGCGATTTTCACGCAGGTGACGCCGGACATGCGGCTCTGGCGCGAGGAAGTCTTCGGCCCGGTGCTCGCGGTGACCACATTCGCCGACGAGCAGGAGGCATTGGCGCTGGCGAACGATACCGAGTATGGATTGGCGGCCGGCATCTGGTCCGCGAACCGCGCGCGCTGTGAACGGCTGGCCGGGCGGATTGCCGCCGGCACCGTGTACGTCAATCACTACCGCAGCGTCGATGCCGGCTCGCCGATTGGCGGCTATAAGCGCTCGGGCTACGGGCGCGAACTGGGGCCCGATGCGGTCAGCGATTTTTTGCAGGTGAAATCGGTCTGGGTTGACTCCACCCCCTGTCCCGACCCGTTTCCGCCGGCGGCATAGCGATACCGCCCGGCGGCCGATCCGCCAGACACCCGCGCTGACCGGCCTACGGCCCGACCACGTCGCCGAACAGCGCCAGCCGCTCGCCGCGCTCCACCCGTCCGCGGTGCACCAGCGATACCAATATGCCATCTGCCGGGCAGGTGATGATCTGCGGCGCGCGCTCCGGCTCCAACACGCTATACACCGCGCCCAGTGCGCCGCCGCGCTCCACGCGCTCACCGAGCTCGATATGCGGGACAAATACGCCGTCCCGTTTGGCATACACCGCGCCGTTGTCCGCCTCCTGAAGCAGCGGGATTGCCGTTTCGGGTGGCGCCGCCCGGCGGTCGGCGGGCAGCAGGTCGAGCGCCGCCATCACGCCGTACAGGCCCTGCCGGGTGCGCTGGAAACTGGCGCGCGAGACCCGACCGCCGCCAAACAGCTCACTGGCCAGCATCGGCACGCGCTGCCGACAGGCGGCATCGTTGACCGAGCCGCCAACCGGCGGGCGCTCCAGCAGCCAGATAAAATCCGGTGAGAACGCGCGCGCGAGGTGCAGATTGCGGGCGTACAGCTCCGGCGGCGCGTGCTGAATCATCGCCAGCACCGCATACTCGCTGGCCCTGCCGCCGGCGTGGAAATCGATCGCCGCATCGCAGTGCGGCAACAGCAGCGACTCGATGAAGTGCGCGATCATCGCGGTTGGCGGCCCCTCGGGGTCACCCGGATAGGCGCGATTCAGATTGCCGCCGTCCAGCGGCGAGCAGCGCGCCGAGGCGGCAAAAGCCGGGGCGTTGCTGATTGGCAGCGCGATGATCCGGCCGCGCAGTCGGGTTAAATCCAGCGCATGCACCAGATCCATAATCACCGCCGGCCCCTCGTATTCGTCGCCGTGGGTGCCGCCACACAGCAGCAGCGTCGGCCCGCGTCCATTGGCCAGCGAGATAATCGGGATCGGGTAATAGCCCAGCGGCGCCCGGTTATCCGAAAACGGCAGCCGCAGGTCGCCAATCGCCCGGCCCTGAGCGGTGAGGTCGATGTCGCAGGTGATTTTGGTTTTATGCCAGTCGATATTCATGTCGCTATTCATGCCGTGTGCCGACCGGGCGGCGGCGATCAAGAGCGCAGGTAAGACGCGCCGTTGACATCGACGATGCAGCCGGTCATGAATTCGGGCGCCTCCAGCGCCAGGAAGGCGATGGTTTTGCCCAGTTCTTCGGGCCGGGCGACCCGGCCGACCGGGCTTTGGTTGCGGATGCCGTCGCCCTCGGGCGACGCCAGCACCGCCGCCGCCATCTCGGTTTCGACGAACCCCGGCGCGACGGTGTAGACCCAGACGCCCTGCGGGCCAAGCGCCTGCGCCAGCGACTGCCCGAGCGCATTCATGCCGGCCTTTGACGCGCCGTACCACGGCATCAGCGGCTCGCCGCGAAACGCGCCGCGCGAAGAGACGTTGACGATACGCCCGCCGCCGCGCGCGAGCATCTTTTTGCCGGCGCAAAAACACAGGTTGCCGGCGGCCGTGAGATTGGTGTCCACCACGCGCTGCCAGGCGGCCTGCCAGGTCGCGTAGTCGATATCCTCGAAGCGATGGCGCTGCGAAATGCCGGCGTTGTTGACCAGCACGTCGAGCCCGCCGAGCAGCCGGTCGGCCTGCTCGATCAGGCGGGCGGCCGCGTCCGGGTCGGTGATGTCACACCGCAGTAACTGATGCCCGCTCCCCGGCAGAGCGGCCAGGGTCGCGTCGGCGCCGGCGCGGTTACTGTGGTAGTGGACGCCGACCCGCGCACCACGCGCCGCGCACGCGATTGCCGCCGCGCAACCGATGCCGCCGGAGGCGCCGGTAATGAGAATGGCCGCCCCGGTGGTCATCGACGCAGCCGCGCGTTATCCGGGTGAGTCGGGGGGCTGCGGAGCGGCTCGGCAGTTGGCGCCCCCCCACTGCCGGGCCCGCCGCCGACAGCGGGGCGAGCGCCATTCGGGTGGGATGGGGATGCGTTTGGATGGCTCAATGGGTGCCGTCTCCATCAGGTTACGTTAGCAACAGCGGCGGCGATTGTACGCGCCGCCACCAGCCGACCCGGCTGCCGGGGCACGACCGCGCCGATGACAACGGCGGTAGCAATCGCCGCGCCGCGTCGCTACACTTGCCGCTGTGGTCGGCGCCACCGGTTCGACCCGGCCGGTCGGTATCAATGCGGTATTATAGTCGCTCATGCAGGGCAAGGGGTATGGCACAGCAGCGCTGGCGCATCGGCATTACCCATTTGATCAAACCGCCGTTCGACCCGGAACAGGCGGCCTTTGCGCAGCGCGCCGACATCATTCACTTCGATAGCGGCGATGAGCGGGCGTTCGATGCGGCGCAGTTGCGGCGGCTGCACGCCCTGCTGGTATGGACGCCGTCGATTGGCAGCGCCACGGTGCGGCAGCTCGAGCACTGCAAAATTGTCGTCCGTTACGGCGTCGGCTACGACAAAATCGACCTCGACGCGCTGGCGCAGCGCGGCATTGCATTTTCCAACAACCCCGAATACGGCCCCGAGAATGTCGCCGACACGGCGGTGGCGATGCTCCTGGCGCTGCAGCGGCGGATTGTCGAACACGACGCCAGGGCGCGCCGCTACACCGACAGTTGGCAGGAAAATCACCTGGCGCCGCTGCTGCACGCGCCCCACAGCACGGTCGGCCTGGTCGGCCTCGGCCGCATCGGCACCAGCGTCGCCCTGCGGCTGAAGCCTTTCGGCTACCGTATCGTTGCCTATGATCCCTATGTCAGCAGCGGCATGTTCCGGGCGCTGGGAGTCGACCGGGTGGCGGCATTGACAGCGTTGATTGAGCAAAGCAATATACTGTCGCTGCATTGCCCGCTGACCGACGAGACGCGCGGCATGATCACCGCTGCGGTGCTGGCGCAGGCCCGACCGGGGCTGATTTTTGTCAATACCGCGCGCGGCGGGTTGATTGACAATCTCGACCTGATTGAAGCCGGGCTGCAATCCGGGCAGTTGGCCGGCGCCGGGTTGGATGTGCTGCCGGAGGAGCCGCCCGGCGATCATCCGCTGCTTGTCGCCTGGCGCGACCATGCCGCCTGGCTGCGCGGGCGGCTGTTGATTACGCCGCACAATGCGTTTTATTCGGATCACGCATTTGCCGAATGCCGCTACAATGCCGCGTAAAGCGCCCGCTTGCTGCTCGAAGAAAACGTGCATCGCAATGCGGTGGGCGGTTAAATAAGACCATCGGGCGCCGGGCCGGCAGGGTGCCGATCGCCGTCCATGAAAAAAAATATACGGGTGATTTTCCGGCCGCGCATCCTCTCCCGCTGCCGGTGGAGCGGGTTGGCCGGATGCCGGCAATGACCCGGCGCGCCGGCGGACACCCGTTAACCGGAGCAGCTTGCTGAAGCCGTATTTTTCGCTGGCGCTGGTTTTGCTGATACTGCTGGGCACGCTGCGCGGCGGCGCCACCAGCGTGTCCAAGCTGGTGGTGGGCAACGCGATTCCGCCGCTCGCCTACGCGATGTGGGTATCGCTGATTGCCGCCGGGTTGCTGACCGTGATGGGCTACGTGCGCAGCCGACAGCCGCCGCCGATTATCCGGCATTTTCGCCGGTTGAGCGTGTACTCGGTGGTCGGCGTGGCGCTGCCCAACGTGATTTTTTTCTACGTGGTGCGCAACATTCCGGCGGGCACGATGGCGGTGCTGCTGACACTGACGCCGATGGTGACCTACGCCCTGGTGGTTTTGCTGCGCCTGGAGCCGCTCGCGCCGCTGCGCATCGCGGGGCTCGCGCTGGGGTTTTGCGGTGCGCTGATCATCGCCATGCCGCAGGTGATCGGCGGCATCACGGTCGATGGCTGGGTGTTCGTCGGCATGCTGTGTCCGCTCGGCTATGCGAGTATGAACGTCTATATTTCCCGCCACCCGATGGCCGACTGCCACCCGATTTCACTGGCCGCGGGCACGCACAGCATCGCGTTTCTGGTGCTGTTGCCGCTGGCGGTGGCGAACGGCGATTTTTTTCTGCCGGGGCACCATCCGGGGGCGGTCGAGGCGCTGATTGTGCTGCACGGGGTCATTGCCGCGGTTGCCTATTCGCTGTTTTTCAAAATTGTCGGCCTGGCCGGCCCGGTGTTTTACAGTTTCAGCGCCTATATCGTCGCGCTCACCGGCATTGGCTGGGGGCGGATAATATTCGGCGAAACCCACCCCCGGCATTTTTGGTTCGCGGTGCTGTTGATTTTTATCGGCCTGGCTGTGATCAACTCCCGTCGCGGCCGCAAGACGACGCGCCCCGGCCAGATCGAATCCGGCAGGACGGGTAAATAAAACAATTTGTCGGCGGAGATTATCGGTGCGATACTTTCGACGGCATTCGTGGTGACCCGCACCCGCATAGCGAAACAATCGACACACCGGAAAATACACTGTCAACCATGAGAACGCGCTGGGAATGGATACTGCTGCCGAGCCTGATCATCGTCGGTGGGTTGATTGCGGCCTCCCAGTATATCTTTTTGCACACCAGCTTTTACCAGGACCTCGGGCTTGGCCGCACCGGCGATACGCCGCAACTGGCGAACTACATCCGGTTTTTCACCGACACGTTTTATCTCAGGACCTTGTGGCTGACGATTAAAACGTCGGCCCTGGCGGCGCTGTTCACGCTGCTGCTGGGGTTCCCGGTGGCCTACCTGATTGCCCGCATGCGCTCGCGCTGGTCGATGCTGCTGCTGGCCGGCATCGTGGTGGCGACTTTTGTTACCATCGTCATCAAGGTGTTCGGGCTGATCATTATTTTCTCGGCAGACGGCCTGATCAATCGCTTCCTGATGGCGGTCGGCGTGATCGATACGCCGTATACGATCATCGGCAATCAGGTCGGCGTGGTCGTCGGCCTGATGCATTTTACGCTGGGATTTGGCGTGCTGCTGTTATACAGCGTGATCCAGACGATCCCCCGCTCGTATGAGGATGCGGCGCAAATTCACGGCGCCAGCCGCTGGCGGATGCACTACCGGGTGCTGCTGCCGCTCAGTTTGCCGGGCCTGACCGTCGGCGTGCTGATGATGTTCAACATGTGCATGGGCGCCTTCACCTCGGCGGCGCTGCTCGGTGGCGGGCGCGTCTTCACGCTGCCGGTGCTGATCCAGCGTACGGTGATGATGGAGGTGAAATATTCGATGGCGGGCACGCTCTCTGCGGTGCTGCTGGTGACGGTGCTGCTGATCAATCTGCTGTCGATCATGTTGATTCGCCGCCTGCGCTCGGCCCGGCTGGTGATTGCATGAGCGCCGTTTTACCGCAGCAGGGCAGGCTATCGCCGAGCGGCACGCAAGCGGCCATCACGGCGCGCCGGCGGACCGGGCCGCCGCCCAAAATCGGGCTGCCCTGGGGCCGGATGCTGCACTATGCCTATTGCAGCCTGTCGTACATTTTCCTGTTGTCACCGATGATTGTCGTCATCGGGGCGTCGTTTCACAGCGGCGAGTATTACAGCGCGATCAAATTCCCGCCCGACGAGCCGTCGCTGCAGCAATACCGCAACATCCCCAGAGGGCAACTCGAAGCGCTGGGGTTGAGTTTTCTGCTGGCCGGTCTCAGTGCGCTGGGCGCCTGCGTGCTCGGCATTCCGGCGGCACTTGGCATCGTGCGTGGCAAACTACCGGGGAAAACCTTTATTTCCACGGTGTTCCGGGCGCCGCTGCAAATTCCGGCGATTGTTACCGGTATCGCGTTCTTGCAGCTGTTTTATCTGATCGGGGATGCCTCCGGGTGGTATTTGCAGGGGACGTTCTGGGGGCTGTACCTCGGCCATGTGTTTGTCGCCACGCCCTACGTGGTCGGCACCGTTACCGCGATTTTACAGCGCTTCGATGTGCGCCTCGAAGAGGCCGCGTTCAGCCTCGGCGCGAGCCGCTGGAGCGCCTTCCGCCGCGTCACCCTGCCGGTCATCATGCCCGGTGTTTATGCCGGAGCGCTGTATTCGTTTATGGTATCGTTTGGTGATGTGCCGATTTCCATATTCTTAACCGCACCCGGGTTCGTGACCTACCCGATAGAGCTGTTTTACGGGCTCGAGAATGACTTTGACCCCAGTATACTGGCGTCGGCGTCGCTGGTTATATTCTTTTGTCTGCTGGCCTTGCTGGGCATGCAAAAACTGGTCGGCCTCGATACGCTGCTGCGCTCCGGCAGCCGTTAGCCGGCCACCGATAGATTTACCACTCAATCAGGAGAAAGACGATGAAATACCGCAATCACAGTAATCGCGTTCACCGCATTCACCGGGCCGCGCGCAGGGCGCTGCTCGGCCTTGGCGTCGCGTTCGCAGCCGGTGTACAGGCGGGCGAATTCGACGGCGTTACGCTGAAAGTCGCCACCTGGGGCGGTTCGTGGAAAGCCAATATCGAAACCAGAATTGCGCCCCGATTCGAGGCGCTGGGCGGCAAAATCGAATTTGTCACCGGCAGTCCGCAGGCCAATCTGGCCAAGCTGATAGCCGCGCGGGGCATGGCGCCGTTTGACGTGATGGAAGTGCTGGATGCGCAGGAGAAGGATTTCTTCGATACCAATGAATTTATTCAACCGATCGATATTGCCGGCATACCGAATGCCCGCTACCTGGAAGACTGGCAGTATAACGACTGGCGCATCGCCTCCTGGCATACCCAGGAATCGATTTGCTACAACCGCGATAAATTTGCCGAGCTGGGCCTGTCCGCACCGACTACCTATGCCGATCTGGCCGATCCCAAACTGGCCGGGCGCATTGCCATACCCGATATCGGCTCGGGCGGCGGGCTGGCCAATTTCGGCGCTATCGTCCACGCGGCCGGCGGCGATGAACTCAATGTCCAACCCGGGCTTGAGCTGATCAATCGACTGAACGCGCTCAAGTTCTGGTCGCGCGGCGGTGAAGTGATCACGCAGATGCAATCGGGTGACGTCTATGCCGCGGTGATGCACGCCGGCTGGTGTGTGCGCGCCCGCAATGCCGGCGTCAACGTCGCCAACGTCCATCCCAGAATTGGCGACAAGGCGGTGGGCGTGCACAAATACGGCTGGCTGGTGATTATGAAGAACAGCAAAAACGCCGCGGCGGCAAACTGGTATCTGAACCAGTACAACGAGGTCGATTTCCAACTCGAATACGCGCGCAACAGCGGCGTCGTGCCGGTCAACTCGAAGGCGATCGAGGCGCTGAAGACGGATCCGCTGCTGGCGGAAATGCTGCAACTGGACGCGGCCGATATTGCCCGGCAATTGCGCATCGATTATTCGAAGGCGGATATTTCGGCGTGGAACGATCAATGGAATCGGTCGGTCGCCAATCAATAGGCGGCGCGGGGTGTTTTAACAGGGCGGTCGGCCGGTCGACGCCGGCCGACCGGCGGCCCCGGCAAACTGCGCTGCGACGCCGACCCGCCGGGCGATCGAGCCGCATACTGCTTCGAGTCTGATATGTCCGGCGTGCGGTTAAACAATATTGTAAAGCGGTTTGGTGATTTCACCGCTTTGCACACCTTGAACCTGGACATACCGGAAGGCGAATTTGTAAGCCTGCTTGGCCCTTCGGGATGCGGCAAAACGACCACGCTGCGCTTGATCGCCGGGTTTATTCAGCCGACCCGGGGCCACATTTTGCTCGGCGATGACGATGTCACCCGCGTGGCGCCGCAGCACCGTGAGATCGGCATGGTGTTTCAGGATTATGCGCTGTTTCCGCACATGACGATTGCCGAAAATATCGGCTTTGGGCTAACCGAAAGGCGCTATCCAAAAGCCCGGATCAAGCAACGGGTCGAAGACCTGCTCGACCTGATACGCCTGCCCGAGGTCGGCGACCGCTATCCGGCCGAGGTCAGCGGCGGGCAGCAGCAGCGCATCGCGGTGGCGCGCGCGGTCGCCTATCCGCCGCAGGTGCTGTTAATGGACGAGCCGCTCGGCGCGCTCGACCTGAAACTGCGGGAAGCCATGCAGATCGAATTGCGCCGGATTCAGCAGCAATTGAAAATCACCACCGTGTACGTCACCCACGATCAAACCGAGGCGATGAATATGTCCGACCGCATCGTGGTGATGAATACCGGCAGAATCGAACAGATCGGCAGCGCGGAAGACATATACAACCACCCGCAAACGCGCTTCGTCGCCAATTTTGTCGGCCAGAGTAATTTGCTCGACGGTGAAATCCTCAGCGTCGACGGTGAATTTCTCACCGCGCGCGCCCTCGGGGTGCCGATTCGCGCGCCCAGGACCGACACCGCCGTCAGCGGCAAGGTATGGATTGCGGTGCGCCCCGAACACCTGCAACTGGTCGATAACGCGGCGGCCGGCGGCGATTTGAATATCATCAGCGGCACCCTGTCGAGCAAAGCGTTTGCCGGCAATCTGACGCGCTTGTTTGTCGACGTGGGCCATGAAAAACAACTCGTGCTCGAAGCGCGACCGCAGGATGTGCCGCAACAGCCGGGCGCGCACCTGCATATCGGCTGGCGGCCGGCCGATTCGAGGGTGCTGGTAGAATAGCGGCCACAGAGTCGCTAATATCAGGTCGAATATCAGGTCGAATATCAGGTCGAATATCAGGTCGAATATCAGGTCGAATATCAGACGGGTGAACATCATGTCGTTATTAAAAAGTGCGTCGATAGGTTTTGTGTTGGCACCCGGATTTCGGGCCGCCGATGTGGTCGGGCTGCATGCGGTATTGGGCGCCTTTCCCAGCAACAGGCTGTACTATGCGGCCGAGCACTTGCACTGCCTGTACGGCAAATCCAACTTTCCGATTGTCCCCAATACCACGTTTGCCGCGTGTCCGCAGCTGGACGTACTGGTCGTAGGGGAGCTGCCCGATGCCGCATTGGAAAACCCCCGGCTGATTGCGTTTATACAAACCCGGGCGCCGGCCGCCACCTACGTCATCGGCGTATCGAACGGCGTGGTGGCCTTGGCCAAAGCCGGGCTGCTGCAAGGTCTCGAGGCGACCGCCGACCGCGCCAATACGGCGAAACTGGCCGAATTTGGCGCCATTCCGGTCGCGCGCAGCAGCACCGTGGTGGCCGGGAAATACCATACCTCGGGCCCCTCTACCGGCGGCATAGAATCCGCGTTTATAGTGATGCGGGCGCTGCGCGGCGATACCGTCACCCGGATGCTGGAATTGAATCTCGAGTACAACCCGCAGCGGCAATTCTCCGGCCCTGCCCACCCGGCCGCAGGCGCCGATAGCCAGGCAGATCGACCGCTGAAAGTGGCCGTTTTGACCCCGCCGTGGATGTATGTGCCCGACGTCGTCGGCGCGATTGACGTATTGGGCGCCCTGCCCGGCGCCGACGTGTTGTATGTGTGGAAGCAAACAGGCGAGGCCCGGGGGCTGCTGGCCGGGCCGACGCTGGTGGCGGATACGACGTTCGAACAATGCCCGCAAGTCGATGTCCTGATTGCCGGCGCCGTGCTGCCCGGATACAGCACCGACACGGCGGTGACTGATTTCGTTATCCGGCAAGCGGGCAAGGCCACCGCCGTTGTCGGCATTTGTGAGGGTGTGATGCTGCTGGGCGCCGCCGGGCTGCTTACCGGCAAGCGGGCGACGACGAATTTTCATATGCTGAAACTATTGTCGCAGGTCGGCGCCGTTCCGAGTGAGGCGGCGGTAGAAGTTGACGGCAAAGTGTATAGCGCCGGGCCGGCGGTCAGCTCCTATGAAGCCGCGCTGCGGGTGGTGCGGGATATGTACGGCGCGGGTATGGCGCAGCACATTGAGCAGAATGTACTGGAATATGCGCCCCATCCGGTGTTTGGGGTTGGCTCGCCCAGACTGGCGGGCAAAATGCGCACCGGCATCAGCAAATTTTTAACCGCCGTCATTAGTCTGATGTATCTGCGCGCGGCGAAAGCGGGCTACAGAAAAAACCGCACAGCGTGAACAGCCGGGGCACTGAAGCGTCTGTCGGTCGCGCCTGAACCGGGCGGCCTGAACACCGGACAGCGGAAGCGTAGCATGACCACCCCCATCGTCACCCCCTTGACGCAGGCGCTGACCGAGGGCAGGTTGAGCCGGGAAGAGTTGAAAGCACTGATGCAGCGCTCCAACCGTCCGGCGCTGCGCCGCCTGGTGGTATGGCTGGGCGTGTGCGCCGCCACCGGCAGCCTGATCACGCTGACCCGGAATAGCTGGCTGATTTGGCCGGCGATGTTTGTGCACGGCGTCGTACTGGTGCACCATTTCTCGCTCCAGCATGAATGCGTGCATTATTCAGTGTTTCGCACCCGCTGGCTGAACAATCTGGTCGGCAATCTCTGCGGCGTGATCATCATGCTGCCGCACACGCATTTTCGCTACGAGCATTGCGACCACCACACCTATACCCAACTGCCGGGCCGCGACCCCGAACTGATAGCGATGCCGCACAACCTGCGGCAGTATCTCTACTACCTTTCCGCAATCCCCTATTGGCGCACCAAATTTACCGAGCTGTTCCGGCATGCCGCCGGACGGCTGAGCCCGGCGGAAGAGCGGTTTGTCCCCACGGTCGAACACGCCGCCGTGGTTACCGAAGCGCGGTTGATGATGGCGCTGTACGCGGCGATGTTTGCGGCCATGGCGGCCATCGGCTGGTGGGCGCCGGTCTGGTACTGGTGGCTGCCGCTGCTATTGGGCGAACCGGTGATGCGCTTTATCCGCATGACCGAACACGTCGGCCGCCCGACCGTGGCGCAGATGCATGAAAACACCCGCACCAGCATCGTATCGCTGCCGTGGCGCTTCCTGTGCTGGAACATGAACTACCACGCCGAGCATCATTATGTGTCCTCGGTGCCGTTTCATGCGCTGCCACGATTGCACGCCAGGTTGAAAGATCATGTTTTTGTCGAGCCGGACGGCTATCTCGGCGCGCACCGGGATATTCTGCGCCGGCTGTTTGCCAGGCGGAAAAACGCGGTGGCAGGCAGTGGGTGTGATGACGGCTAAACCGCAATGGCAGGATTTGATTGCCGTCGACGAGCTGGAAAAAAACTGGGTGACGCGGGTCGAGCTGGGCGCACGCAAACTGGCGGTCTATGACACGCCGAGCGGCGTCTGTGTCTCAGTCGCCCTGTGTAGCCATGGGGGTGCCGACCTGTGCGACGGCTATTTCGACGGCCATGTGATTGAATGCCCGCTGCATCAGGGCGCATTCGACGTGCGCGACGGCAAACCGGTCGCGGCGCCGGCAACGCGGCGGATAAAGGTGTTTGATGCTCGGGTTACAGATGGGGTTGTGCAAATTTGTGTATAGGTTGCGGGGTGTGCGGCGATTTCACCTAACCGTCAAGCAAAATTATATGCTGCTTCCCAGATGATAAAAAAACTGGGATAATCAGCAAGTCAGATCAGGTGAGCAACCATCCAGGTTGATCTCGGCAGCCTGTATAATTAAGGTTGCATTAGGATGGGGTCCAAGAACATGAAAAAAGCAATTACGACAATTAGAAAGAGAGTTCTTCATTTTATCCAATGGCTAACCAAACAGGTGAAGCATGAATCAGCTGATTCCACTCAAGACAGTCCACCCACACCCCAAGAACACAATAATGCTCCGGCTGTCAACGGCAAAAAGAATACAGAAGTAACAACCCATGACGAAAGCCTTGAACTACCCAAAGCAGCAGTCCATGACGAAAGTCTCGAACCATCCGAAGTAGCAGCCCATGACGAAAGCATCGAACCGCCCGAAGTAGCAACTCATGACGAAAACCTTGAACCACCCAAAGTGGCAGCTCATGACGAAAGCATCGAACCACCCGAAGTAGCAGCCCATGACGAAAGCATCGAACTACCCAAAGTAGCAGCCCATGACGAAAGCATCGAACCACCCGAAGTAGCAGCCCATGACGAAATCCTTGAACTACCCAAAGTAGTAGCCCATGACGAAAACCTCGAACCACCCGAAGTAGCAGCCCATGACGGAAACCTTGAACTACCTAAAGCGACAGCCCATGACGAAAACCTCGAACCACCCGAAGTAGCAGCCCATGACGGAAACCTTGAACTACCTAAAGTGGCAGCCCATGACGAAAACCTCGAACCACCCGAAGTAGCAGCCCAGGACGGAAACCTTGAACTACCTAAAATGGCAGCCCATGATGAAAGCATCGAACCACCCGAAGTAGCAGCCCATGACGGAAACCTTGAACTACCTAAAGTGGCAGCCCATGACGAAAACCTCGAACCACCCGAAGTAGCAGCCCATGACGGAAACCTTGAACTACCTAAAGTGGCAGCCCATGACGAAAGCATCGAACCACCCGAAGTAGCAGCTCATGACGAAATCCTTGAGCTACCCAAAGTAGTAGCCCATGACAAAAGCATCGAACCGCCTGAAGTAGCAGCCCATGACGGAAACCTTGAACTACCTAAAGTGGCAGCCCATGACGAAAACCTCGAACCACCCGAAGTAGCAACCCATGACGGAAACCTTGAACTACCTAAAGCGGCAGCCCATGACGAAAACCTCGAACCACCCGAAGTAGCAGCCCATGACGGAAACCTTGAACTACCTAAAGTGGCAGCCCATGACGAAAACCTCGACCCACCCGAGGTAATAACTCGTGACGAAAACCCCGATCTACTCGAGGCAACAACCCATGACAAAAGCCTCGAACCACCCGAAGTAGCACCCCATGATGGAAACCTCGAATCACCCAAAGTAACACCTCCCGCTAATCACCCTGGACGAAGGCTAGAACCTTCCTGGAAGCCCACCAGACATTCTGATAAAAGGGGCCAGGACTTTGATTCCAGATCAGAGCTTATCTGCCGAAATACCGATAGGCAGTGGGAGATTATTTTATCCACTCAGAAAATGCCCGAAGCTACAGAGGTGCAACATGACGGCAAGCCCCTGCATTCCGATGATGGTGAATATCGCATATCATGCTTCCGGGGTAATATATCCATTGAGGCCAACGGTAAAAGAGAGATATTCCATCTGTTCGATGGCAGTAATCCATTGATTTTCAAACTGAAAAAAAACTGGACAGGAGATGGTCGCCAGATAAGATACCTAACCCAGGGATACTTCATTGTTTTTGCCCTCGAAGGATGGGAGCCAACGGGACAAGCGAATATCACGCACGAACCATGTCGAGATACGACTTTTTTCGCTCACTATTTTAACAAGGATAAAGGCACCGGAAGCGAGATTGGCAGCGTTAATAAATACGGAGGATTGCCAGTCCATGGAGCAGGATTTGAGCTGTGCGGAAAGCGCCTTTTTGATGACTCTGAAGAAGGTGAACTCTTCGCAACTGATCCACCAGAAATAAAACTCGCACCAGGGACCGTATGGGCGCGAGTAGGAGAAGAGCTTCGAAACGGCTGGGGTGAGAATTTTAAACCTGCTGACAGATTGCTTGGAGATGTTCTAGGTGACCGCCAGGGACGGTTTTATATCCGGGTCTATGATGCCGAGGGCAAGCTGGTGGATAGCGAAGAGTTTCGTTATTGTGCGAACTTGCAAGCGATACAAGTGAACGGTGAACCATATTCGCAGGACATAATGCTGGCCCCGGATCATGACGGGTATTCAGAAACAACATTGAAATTCCTTGGTGCTGATGGAGAGGCGATGCACCCTAGTATGACCAGTACCCATGCGGTTGTGGGGTCAGAAGGTATCGTGATGATTCCACCATGCCCGGAAGGAGACGAAACAAGCTTCACACTGGCCTCCAAAAAGGGGAGTGTAGATGTTGTGATCAAATTGCCGCGTATTTGGTGGCGGATCGAACAAGACAAAAACCAATCACAGGTGTGGCATGACACACCGCTGGTCAAGACACGTCAGGAGTTCCGTCAGTATGCCAGGGAAAATGCTGTCGTCTGTCTGCGTCTGCCTTCACGTATCAACGAAGTGAACGTAGGATTTGACGAAGATCTAAATAGAATACTTCATTCTAAAGATCAATTACGATTCCAAGATTTTGTCGATGATCTAAAAATCGAGAATCCTTTGGAAAAGGATGCCGAGCTTCGTATTCGATATAATGATGTGAGTATGGTAATAATACGCATCACTGCCGACCCTACTCCGACACCGCCTGCTCCGCCACCAGTCTTACTCCCCCCAAAACGCTTGCACCCTCAAGTTAAGAAAGGTAACGGAAGTGGATTGCGACATGGTAAGGGTTTCAGTTGCTGCGAATTACAGGGCGCCGGATTCAACGAAAGCGATGCATCGAATTTGGGTATTCGCATTGACAGGCGCCGACGCAGTGCACATCAAATCAATATAGATACCATTGAGAGGATCGAATAAAATGCCTGAAAAAGAACAAATTGAATCGTGGAGAGACACTATACGCGATCGCTATGAAAACTATTTGAAAACCTCTTTTTATTTCAGAGACTCGGAGTTGCGAGAATCATTCCAGTCTGCCCTACGGGAGAGTGGAGAGCTTTTTAGAGGGCCTTTTCCTGAAAAAGCACGCAATTTCAAAGCAGGCGCAACCGCAAAAGAACTAGCGGAACAATGCTTTCCCGGCAAGAGTGCTCCACTGATACCGGCACTGCTCGAAGAAGGTGTGTTATATAAACACCAGGATCGATCTATTCGAGCTACGCAGATGGATCAGAAAAATATCGTGGTAGCAACCGGCACCGCCAGTGGTAAGACGGAAAGCTTCCTCTACCCTATCCTGTTTGCTTTATATAACCAATATTTGCAAGGGATATTGAATGAACCAGGGGTGAGAGCGATGATATTGTACCCAATGAACGCGCTCGCCAATGACCAGCGGCAACGCTTGGGGGAAATCTGCGAGCGTTTACAAAACAAACAATCCGATTTTAAGCCAACATTCGGGCAGTATATCGGACAAACGCCAGAAAACAAGCGGGATAGATCACGCCATGCTGCAATGCGTGAAGAAGAGCGCCTGCCTGGAGAGTTGGTCTTCCGTGAAGAGATGCGGGATAATCCGCCGCATATTTTACTAACCAATTATTCCATGCTGGAATACCTGCTCATTCGACCGGAGGACAGTCGGCTCTTCGACGGTGATCGCGGGCTGTATTGGCAATTCATCGTACTTGACGAAGCCCATCAGTATCGCGGCACTAAAGGTATGGAAATGGGCATGTTGATTCGGCGACTCAAGCAGCGATTGCGTGAAGGTGGGCGGAAAGACCCTTTTCGCTGCATCGCAACCAGTGCAACGATTACATCTGACGAGCGAGAGGAAGACAAAAAGACAGTGATCAAATTCGCCACAGAACTTTTTGGCGAAGAATTTTCCACTAACGGCATCATTTTTGGTGAATACGAACCTCAGAAAGAGAAGAGTGAGATTCGCCGTTTTCACATGTTCGTGCGTGCCCTGGAAGGAGCTTTTTTAACTTATAAGGATGGCAAAGATGTTGTAATTTTGAATCGCACAAAAACAGAAATGGCAGACGAACCGACGGCCATTCCTCTGGAAATTGCATTGTGCAAGGAATGTGGTCAACATTACTATGTTGGCCATATTCATAGTGATAAAGCAGGCAATCTGACGGAGGCGGTACGTGATCCCAGCCGATCAGATTTCGGTGTAACTTACTATTTGCCGTTGATAGAACAGGACAACTCTTCACTTTTTTTGTGTCGACGTTGTGGAAAGCTATCTAGCGAACCTGCCTGCACATGTGACGCTATGATTTCCGTCAAGAAGTGCAAACCTCATAGCGAACACCCAGATCAACTCAGCAAGTGCGAGGTATGCGATTATCAGCGAGGCGGTATCGGCGACCCTGTACAGGAGATCGTTCACGGATCCGACGGTCCCAACGCGGTTATCGCCACGGCCTTGCACGGATTGTTGCCGGAAAATGGGCGCAAGATTCTAGCATTTGCAGACAGTCGACAAGAGGCCGCTTTTTTTGCATGGTATGTGCAAGACTCCTACAAAGAACTGTACTACCGTAATACGATATTGCATGCCTTGTATGCACAGGAAGCCGACCCCGGAGGCTTATCCATTGATGATCTCAAAGTCCGATTGATATATAAAATGAAACAAGGTCGGATTTTTTCATCCCGCGAAACCAAAGAAACTAAAAATAGAATAGCACTGACCGCAATTTTTCGCGAAGCATTGACAGATGAAATAAGATTGTCTCTGACTGGGGTTGGACTGGTTAAATGGTTTGTCAAAATCCCCGACGACCTACAGCCACCCGATCTGATGCGGGCATCACCCTGGAACTTGACAGATGTAGAGGCATATCAACTACTGCACTATCTTCTTGACACGCTTCGTTTACAAAGAACCATAACCTTTGATGGGTTCGGCACTCTCCTTAACTGGGATGATATTTATCGATGGCCCCAACAAGCCTATAGGTTAGGCAACCCACAAAAGACAAAGATAAAAGAATGGGGTAGTCTTCAATCTGCAGTCGTAAGACATTTTTTATTCCGTGTGCTTGCTTCAGAAGATATATCCAGAAATGAGAAATACCAACGCGCACAGGAGTTGATGCAAGAAATATGGCATGTAATCCGTGAACGTGACAGAAACAAACAAGAAGATGACAAAATCCTTTCGCGTATTGGTGGGGATGCATTTCGACTCAATTCTCGATGGCTGCGCACCAAACCGACTGAATTTAAAGATGATGTCTTCGAGTGCAACGTATGTGCAAGCCTGAGTACTCACAATATCCGCAGCATTTGTCCACGCAATAAATGTCCGGGTGAGCTAGTGCCGGCTAATCAGCAGCGCCTTTCAGAAAATCACTACCGCATTTTGTATCAAAACGATAACCTGCCGCCTCTCATGAGGGCAGAAGAGCACACTGCACAAATAGACAGCGAAACTGCCCGCGAACGACAGAGCGAGTTCAAGGAAGGCCATATTCATCTACTAAGCTCTTCCACAACCTTTGAGGTCGGCGTCGACTTGGGGGATCTGGAGGCTGTGTTCCTGCGTAACGTACCGCCCGAACCTTTCAATTATACACAGCGGGCCGGGCGGGCCGGGCGCCGAGAAAAACCCGGTTTGGTGCTGACCTATTGTCGCCGCAACCCGCACGACCTATATCACTATGAAAACCCGGAAGAACGCATTATCGAAGGGGAAGTGCGGCCACCGCGTTTACAGATGACAAACGATAAAATTATCTCCCGACATGTAACTGCCGTGGCTTTGTCTGCCTTTTTCAAAGACATTAAAAATGCAGAGCGCTTCCATGATGTCAAAGCATTCATTGGCAGTTGGGCGAACCCTTGCGCCGTCTCCGACCTCATACAGTTCTGCAAGCACAACGAAAAAGCACTGAGAAAATCACTAAGCGAAATCGTGCCCGAGAATATGCTTGAAAAAATTAAGCTGACCAGCACTGGGTGGATTGAAGAAATTACTGGGGAAAATAGCCCACTTGCCCGCGCCGAAGCAGCAATTTGCAGCGATTATCTGCTCATGGAGAGAGAAAAGCAAAAAATTAAACAGAATGAGCCGGCAGGCTGGACTCAGAAGATCCGGCGGTTGGAAGGAAGTATGAAAACCATTGCCGAAGACAAAACACTTATGTTCCTATCCCGCAAGGCAATTATTCCAAAATACGGATTTCCTGTAGATGTAGTAGAATTGGATACCCATCCACGGAACAGGCAAGAGGCAAGCAATATCTCACTGCAGCGGGAATTGTCTCAGGCTATTGCCGAATACGCACCAGGTAGCAAAGTTATAGCCAACAAGAAGGAATGGGAATCCTGTGGAGTAAAAATAGTGCCTGCTAAGCAGTGTCCAGTCCAATTTTATAGCTATGACAGTGCACGCAATTTCAAGCAAAGTAGCGAACCGAACGAATACAATCAGAGGTATAAATACCTTTCACCTATATTTGGATTTGTAACACCGCTGTTTGAAAAACCCAAAGAGCCAAGCGGAAGAGGGCGTCGACTGTATACGACACGACCGTTCTTTCGTGGTTTTGAGGGTGACGTAGAGTCCCAGCCAAGGAACCTTCTGGGCATAGAGGTGACAAAGTCCTTGCCAGGCAGTCTGGTCATCTTGTGTGAGGGTCGAGAACGGAAAGGCTTCTATATCTGCCGCACCTGCGGTACTTGTAGAACTGGTAAAGAGGCATCACATAAGACACCAAAAGGGTCTGCTTGTGATGGCCTCCTGGAAAAATTCTCGCTCGGTTACGAATTGGTTACCGATGTAGTGCGGTTGCGATTTCCAAAACTGACCGAACAATGGGATGCCTACTCTCTTGCCTATGCCGTTCTGCTAGGCGCCGCCTCGACCTTGGATATACCTAGTACTGACTTGAACACCACCATTACTGGAGATGAAACGAGTAGTGAAACATCCATCGTACTGTATGATAATGTTCCTGGTGGTGCCGGCCTGGTCGCACAGCTAGAACAGGAAAGCATCTTTCGAACAATGCTCGAAAATACCAAGAAGCGAGTGCAAGGATCGTGTGGCTGCGATCTAAGTTGTTACGGCTGTCTGCGTAGCTATCGCAACCAATTCGCGCACCCCCACTTGGATCGAAAAAAAGCCCTGGAATTTCTGAATACTGCGTTGAATGACACGAATTATTCGACAACAGATTGATCAACCTCTTCTTTAGCCGTAGCCTGTTCCATATAACAGACCCACCGGGATCACAGGCCTGAGTCGCCATATGCGGAACCAACATACTTCTTGCCGTTTTCTTTATTGGCAATGAGATAAGCGCCTTTTTCCACCAGGCTTCTCTGGCGATGATATCGTCGTCATCGGTCTTCATTGACCGATACTCCAAGAGTGAGAATTGAAAGTTCTCCCAGGCATAGTCCAGCCCTTTTTCATCGATCAGCTTCGCGAGATCATCGTTATAGCCGTGGCCTGTTTCCATGTAGCAGGCCCACCTCGACCACAGGCCCGATTTGCCGTATGCGGAGCCGACATACTTCTTGCCGTTGTCTTTATCGATAATGTCCTGGCATGAAAACGCCAAATCAAGCATTATTCAGCATTGATCAACCTGTTGCACTTCGAGGTTGAATCCGCACACCCTATGAAAGGCTTAAATTGGTCGGCAAGTGCAACTATCCGCTCACCCTCATTCCGAACCCCGGGGAATCACTCGACAACCTCGCAGCAACCGGTGAATAATCACATATCTGCTGCGTGTCCTTACGCTGCAAAAATATCGCGTTGCAATTCAGTTAATCCGCCGTTGAAAAGCGCTTGTATTTCGGTGGCCGGAACATTTGAAAGTTCTTTGGGTTCCATCTTGTGCATACCGCCACCATACACACGACCTTCATCAAGCATGGCTTTTCCGGTGATCCGGTTTAACGCTTCAATCAAACGCTCATTCAAGTCCGGGTTCTGTTCAATTTCTTTTTCCAAGTGGGGCCTGGGATAAAGTATCAAGTATGAATTGGCAACAATCGCTTTTGACCTGTTCAACACAAAGCGGAAAGGATTTTTCCCTTTCTTGTCTGAACGTCCGATATATGTGCAATAGAATCGACTTTCAGGACGGTTTTCTTGTGCATACCAAATCTTACGATTTTTGCACAAATACCTTTCAGATACGCCGGATTGAACACCTTCTTCAAGGTAGTCATAAAGTTCAGGGTAAACACGCTTCACTTCGTCAGGTGGGAGTTTACAGTCCAGAACAAACAGTTGATTTTCAATATCAGGGAAACCATTTTTATCCGCTTTCACTTCAGTGGCGTCAAGGTAGCGCGGGCTTGGCAAAATCGGAAGAAACTGTTCAAGCGGTAATCCACGGCTTTCAATCTGTTCGCGTGTAAGCACAAAGAATTTATTGTCACCGGTTGCAATGCCGCGCTTCACTGCGAAGAAATGGTTTAACTTTGGCGCATTATTTTGTTCACGTTTATCAGCAAGTGGAAAACGTGTCCATTTCCTTTCTGTTGCTAACGTGGAAAAGCCAACGTATTTTTTATGTGCCGGCACGTCGATTGTTCCACCATAAGTAAACTTTACTTTGTTATTCCTGCCCGGCTTTTTATTCTTGAACCAGACAACAGCCGATGAAACAAGCGCATCATCAAATTGAACGTCACCCGGATCAAAACGGTGTATTTGAAGCAGGGTAACTTCATTCAACAGATAATCTTTAACCGCCTGGCCGTAGTTCACGTCCATAAACTCACTTGGTATCAGCCAGCCGGCGATACCGTTTTGTTGCATCCATGGATGTGCAAGCGCCATAAAGTAACAATAAAGACCAGCCAAACCGGACAGCTTCATATTTGCAGCTTCAAGGGCTTTTGTTTGCAACCGTTGTTTTTGATCGTTTATGTGATGATGGCGGACGTATGGCGGATTACAAACGATTAAATTGAACTTTTCATCTTCAGCCGGTGGCTGTTGTTTGGTGAAGTCTGCAAGCCGGTAGTTAAGGTCGGTTTTTTCCCATAGCTTCAAAGCCGGTTTGCCGTAATGTTCGTCAATTTCAAAACCGGTGGCGGCTTCAATTCGCGTTGGCGGGAAGATAGTATGCAACGCACTGTAAAAAGAACCGGTACCAAACGCCGGATCAAGAAAGCGCACCTTGCCATGCTTTGGGAATATGTTTTTAGCATGGATCAAAACGTCATTTGCAAGGGCAACAGGCGTTGAAAACTGTCCCATGATGTTGCGCTCTTCCTGGGTCTTTTCCCCATCAAGCTCATCCTGTAATGTCTGGCGCTGACTTTCAAGTTGGTTAACCCTCATCTTTAAAATCCGAACCGCCACTTGATAATGCCAAATTTATGTTCCACCTTGGCAGAATTGCCCTAAATAGCAACGACATCTTCTCTTTGCGCTTTGGTAGGTGCTGTTAAAGGCGATATTGAACCTTTAAGTTGTCTTACTCCTTGAGGGGATTCTCCGGTAATTTGACAACCTATAATCCTGACAGTGTCAGAAGTGGTTTTCTCTTTGAGGGAGTTCTCCAGTGATTAGCCAATATCCAATCCTTTTCACCGGGAAGCTGAATATCCCAATCATTCCAGCCATTTCGTGAAGTATTGGTAATACTACGTGAGGCGCTGGTGAAAGATGTGTACCCTTCTCCGTGGTGGGTATTGAGCTTAATTCTCCGTCCCTTAATTACCCCCTCATAAAGCTGATCTTTCCAATCAAATTTCACTTTTGTACCGTCAGGGGGTAATTCTCTTTTTTTCCCTTTCCGAGGAGTTATTGGCATCAAAATTTCCTCTTCATTATCATCAGACTGTTTATCCCGCCAGTAACTCATAAACTTATTAACGTCTCGCTCACTTTTCGGGTGGCAATCTTTGTGCATCAATGCAGCATTGACGATATTTGTTCGACCACCTCGTGAATAAGGAGTAACATGATGTATTTCGCTTTCACTCCATGGAACTTTATTATCTTGCCCCATCATTTTGCAATACTGACATTGACCTTTATCGCGCCGAAAAATTTGACGTCTCTCCAAATCAGTAAAAGAACGATTACTGTCTCGCTTCTTCAAATCAAGCAATGCCAATATTTCTTTTTCAAAAAAGGTGTGCCGCCGCTGTATTGTGCTAGCTATATCAGAGTTTGTTCTTGTCCACTGAGCGTAAAAACTCCAGTACTTTTCAAACTCTGCATCGGTAATTTGGTTATTAGCATCCTTAGATGCTTGATTAAATCGACGATCAAATTCATCCAACGCCTCCCCTAGTTTATTTTCCCAGCTGGGAAGATAGTCATCCAGCAATGAATCCGCAAGCAGAAAAAGATGAATAAGGTAGTGCCCCTGAATTTTTGTCCATCCAGATAGCACTCTGTGTAGTTTTTTGCCAATTTCATCAAATCTTTTCACATCTGTCGCTTGTTCATCAAAATCAACGTGTTCATGATAAAACTGGTCTATATTTTTGGATTTTATATCACAGAATCTATTTTCTTTTCTAATCGACCAAAACAACATAAAAACTTGAGCGATAAGTTGGCGACGACGACTTTCATTTGAAATTCTTTCTTTAAACACAGGAACTCCATACCATCTATCGACGCCGGTTTTTCCGCCAATCCTAAGGACATACTCTGTAAAATTTCCAGGCCATGCATCCCGTTTATCTTGAGGTGTAAGAGGAGTGCCCCCTTGTAACCGAATAAATAAATCTCTTATTTCGTTTTCATCTGTAGTAGAAATTTCGTACACAACCACGGGAGTATCCTTAAACTGTTTCTTAAGAGATTCCGGAAGCTCATTAAAATGCTTGCTCGCCCATGGGCACGGGGTATTTTTAACAAAATTTGGAAATCGAAAGCCATCTTCTGCTGGATCTAAAAGTGGAAAAGCACCCTCGGCATAGCCATAAATTGTATCAATTCTTTGTTGCCCATCCACAATATTATAGAATGTGTTTGTGTCCGATCCAACTGATTCTTGGATTTTATGAAAATAGAAAGCAGGTATTGAGTATCCACGAAAAATTGAGTCGATAAACATAAGCTGTTGAAGTTTGCTCCAAGCCAGCCCGCGCTGATACTCCCTGTTTAATTTCAAGAAATTTTTCTTCTTTCGCTCAATAAGCGTATCTACAGTATGGGTAGTTATAATTTCAACTTTCATATTTTTACTCTCAATAAATAAGGGTATTAGTTTGCTTATCTGTTGTACCTGATTATAGATTTCCAAGTCAGATACGATCAAAACCATCAGTATAGACTATCATGACCGGGTAGTGTATTATTTTTATTTTATAAATCTACCTCCTCATTCCGAGACTACATCATCGAACTATGTACTGATCGATCGAACTGGCTACGAACAGGCGGTAAGCATTCTTATCCAATCCCCGGTAATGCACTTTGGGAAATCAGAACCACCGCTTAATTTAGAATGCACCTTCTCTAAAATAGAGAAAGCCGCTATCAATCATATCGAACAATGGCAAATTAGCTAGAAACGGTGCCAACTCACTATTCTAGAAATAAAAAAAAGCTCTGATTAGGGTTCCTCTTTTTTCTTGTCTAGCTTGCAGACTTTATTATAGTGCGCCTTGAACTCAGGTATCTTTAATTTTTCAACAAGATCCGGCGATTTATTAAGTTCACTACAGCTTTTCTTGGACACATTGTGTGAGTAAAAAGCACCACCGACCAGAACAGGTACGCAGCCCACAAGCAATAAAACTACGGCCATTTGCGCGGCTATGACAATCATTTTCATGTTTTTCTCCTGAGTAATGTTGGAATGGCCCGGCACAGTAGAGTGCCAGGCCGTTTGTAAACACCAACATAGAAATGTGGAGAGTACTGCCTATTCACGCAGATACGGGAAGCTACCCCCATACCTGATACGCGCTATTTTATTCAGCAGATAACCCGACAAGGAGCTACGCTGGTGTTTACAAGATTTATTCTATGAGAGGTGGCAGGTTCTAGTCAAGCTATTGATGAGGAAAAACAATCAATATCTTAAACTGGGGAATTGCGTAAAAATATTGCCTGTCAATCCAGTGTCTACCGATACCGGAGGCAGCAACGCCTCTCACGCCCCACCAGTCGGTATGCGTTTCGCAACGGGCTGCCGGGCGGCAGCCAGGCATAGCACCTGCAAATGGGCAGGCCGGCAAAAATCCGGGTTGCCGACAACGGCGCATTATGGCAGACTGATTCTGTCAGCCGACCGTTGCCGAGGCCGGCAGTGCAGTCGGATAATGGGTCAGGATCAGGCTACGCTCTTTGGCCGCTTTGCACCGCTCGGCACGGCAACATCAATCTTATCGACCGCACACCACCGGCAAAATATCGATTCACACCAACCCGATCAGATAACCCCCATGACCGCCTGGATCAAAATGATTGCCGATGCGCAGGCCGACGACGACCTGCGCGAGGCGTTGGCGCTGGCGCGGACGCCGCACGGCACGGTGGACAACGTCATGCGGGTGCATTCGCTGCGGCCCAATACCCTGCGCGGCCATGTGATGCTGTACCGGGCGGTGCTGCACGATGCGGCCAATACTCTGCCGCTGTGGCTGCAGGAGACCATCGGCAGCTATGTCTCGATGCTCAATCGGTGTCCGTATTCGCTGGCCAATCACTGGGCGAATGCACGGCATTTGATCGGCGATGAGCGCCGGGCGGAGGCGATTGAGGCGGCGCTACAGGCACGAACGCCGGGCGCGGTCTTTGACGGGGTCGAACTGGCGTTGCTGGAATATGCGGAAAAACTGACGCTGTCGCCGGGGGCAATGCAGCGCCCGGATGTGGACAGGCTAAAAGCCGCCGGGGTTGACGACGGGCAGATTCTCGAAGTCAATCAGATTGTCGGCTACTTCAACTATGTCAACCGCAGCCTGAACGGCCTCGGCGTGACCACCGAAAACGATCGGGTTGGCTATTACGCCGACCCACCGGCGGCGCAGTTGATGACGCCGCCGACAGCACCGCCGGCCGAATGATGTCCGACAACGCACAACCGGTCACCATCGATGCGATTCCGGTGATCGATATTACGCCGCTGCGCGACGGCAGCCGGCCGCAACGGGTGGCGTCCGCTCTGCTCAAGGCGAGTCGGGAGGTTGGGTTTATCTATATCGCCGGGCACGGCATACCGCGGCCGGTGATTGACCGTGCGCGCGCGGTCGCCGATGCGTTTTTTTCCGCGCCGCAACAGGAAAAGGCACGCTATAAGACTTCCGAGCACCACCGCGGCTGGCTGGCCTACGGGGATTCGAGGATGCACGACGAGGCCGCCGCTGATCTAAAAGAAAGCTATATCTGGGGCTATCAGGACGAAGCCGGGCACAGCCCGACCGACCATCCGCTGCGCGGGCCGAATGTCTGGCCCGACTTTGTGCCCGGGATGCCGGGCTGCGCGATGGCGTATTTTCATCATGCCGACCGGGTCGCGCGGTATTTGCTGCACGGTTTCGCGCTCGGTTTGGGGCTGGATGCCGGTTTTTTTCTGCGCACCTGCCGGCGGCCGCTGAGCCGCGCCACGTTTGTTTATTATCCGGATCAGCCGGCCGATCTGGGCGGTGACGTGTTTGGCGTCAGCCCGCATACCGATTTTGGGCTGCTGACCGTATTGTGTCAGGATGAGGTCGGCGGTTTGCAGGTGCAGCATTGTTCCGGCGACTGGATCGAGGCGCCGCCGGTCGAGGATACGCTGGTGGTCAACGTCGGCGATCTGCTCGCCCGCTGGACTGCCGGCGCGTTGCGCTCAACCCCCCATCGGGTGGTCAACCGCTCCGGCAAACGACGCCTGTCGCTGGTGCTGGCGTTCGACCCGGAGCCCGAAACCCGGGTCGATGCGGCAGAAATACCCGGCACCGAGCGGGCTGGCCGGCTGCCGCCGATTACCGTCGGCGATTATCTGATCTGGCGGTTTGGCAGGGCCTTTGCCTATCGCCAACCGCCGGATGCGCCGGCCCCGGACGCGTCATGATGGCCTTTGGCCGCCGGGCGGGGCGCGGTGTTCACCCATCCCAGCGGCGCTGGGCGACGGAGCGGCGATGGCGCTGTTGATTGATATACGCCACCCCGGCTGGATGTCGGATCAGGCGTTGTACGATTACCTCGCGCCGCACCTGCCGGGAGTCAGGCTCTATTGCGGCCATGACGGGCAGCCCCGGCCCGACGTCATCATGCTCACGACCACGACCTTTGACCCGGGCGTGCTCGCCGCGTTGCCGAATCTGCAATTGATACAGCAACTGGGCGCCGGGGTCGAGACTGTCACCGGCCACGCGGCGCTGCCGGCGGCGGTGAAAATCACCCGCTTGAAGTCGACCATGGCGGCGCAGGAAATGGTCGAGTACTGCCTGGCCCATGTGCTGAGCCAACAACAACACGCACCGCGCTATGCCGGGGATGCGGCGCGCGGGCGCTGGCGGCCGCTGCCCCCGCGGCACAGCGCGCAGACCACCGTCGGCATCCTCGGGCTGGGCTATATGGGCACGCATATTGCCGCTGCTTTTGCGGCGCTCGGGTTTCGCCTGCTGGGCTGGAGCCGCTCGGCCAAAACCGTGGACGGGGTTGATTGCCGCTGCGGCCGGGCGCAACTGCCCGGCCTGCTGGCCGAATGCGATTATGTGATCGGCGTGCTGCCGGCGACCGTGCAGACCCGCGGCCTGTTCGACGCCGGGCTGCTGGCGAAAATCAAGCCCGGCGGCAGGCTGATCAATATCGGCCGCGGTGATCTGATTGTCGAGTCGGATCTGCTGGCGGCGCTGGACAGCGGCCACCTGGGTGGGGCGGTGCTGGATGTATTTGAGCAGGAGCCGCTGCCGCCGTCGCATCCGTTTTGGCGGCATGCAAAAATCACGGTGACGCCGCATGTTGCCGGCTGGCGCCTGAACGACGGCCTGGCGGATGTGGCCGAAAACTATCGGCGCCTGCTGCAGGGCCGGCCACTGCTGCATCAAATCGATCGCGCTGCCGGCTACTGACCGGCGGCGCGCAAGCGCACGCCAGACTGCGCTGTCAGGCCGGCCGGCGATACGTCGCGGCGGGGGCGCCTCTGGCCAGCAGGATTTGCCACAGTTGCAGGTTGCGCGCCCGAAATGCGCCCGCACAGACGCTCAGATAATACGTCCACAGGCGATAAAACCGCTCGGAGTAGCGCCCCCGGAGCTCCGGCCAGGCCTGGATGAAATTGTGCCGCCAGGCGATCAGGGTTTTGTCGTAGTCGGGGCCAAAACTGTGCACGTCTTCGATGAACAGCTGCCCTTCCAGCGCGGCGCTAATCTGTCTCAGCGAAGGGATCTCGCCGTTGGGAAAGATGTAGCGGGTAATCCACGGGTCGGTGCCAATCCACGACAGGTTGTTGCCGATGGTTTGCAGCAGGCAGTAGCCGCCGTCGCGCAAACAGCGCGCCACCATCCGCATGTAGGTGCGGTAGTTTTTGTGGCCGACGTGCTCGAACATGCCCAGCGAGACAATCGCATCGAACTGCTCGTTGACGTCGCGGTAGTCTTGCAGCCGCAACTCCACCGGCAGCCCACGGCAGCGCTCACGCCCCAACTCCAACTGCTCTTTCGAGATCGTAATCCCGACCACTTCGACCCCAAACCGGTCGGCGGCGTGACGGGCAAAGCTGCCCCAGCCGCAGCCGATATCCAGCACCCGCATGCCCGGCTGCAATGACAGCTTGTGCGCCACCAGATCGAGTTTGTCCTGCTGTGCGCGGTCCAGGTTATCCGCCGCGGCCCAATACGCGCAGGTATAGACCATCTGCTTATCCAGCATGGCCTGATAAATGTCGTTGCCCAGGTCGTAATGCTCCTGCCCGACTTGAAACGCACGCGACGGCGTCTGAAGGTTTCTCAGCCCGGCCTGCAGCAGGGTGATAATCCGCGGAACAAACGCATGCTCAACCACCTCCGCGCGAATCAGCCGGTTGATCATTTCGTCCAGACAGGCGCAGTCCCACCAGCCCTCGGTGTAACTTTCACCGAGACCCAGCGAGCCGGTCAGCGCCACGCGCCGATAAAAAGCCGGATTGTGGACCAGGATATCCCAGGGGTTGCTGTCGCCAATCTCGATCCCGGAATCGGCCAGCAATTTTTTGATGCGGCGTTCAGCTATGCCCATTGCAACGATGAAAATAAACTATCCGACCAGACCGAAAATCAGTATACCACAAGCCGCGCGCTGCACGCCGCCACCGCGGTTGACGGCGACGTGCCGCCGTGCACCGACACCTTTATCGGCGGCGGTGCGGTTCAATGCGCCTGCTTCCAATTCTTGCCGATGCCGATATCGACCACCAGCGGGACGGTCAATACGGCCACGCCGGTCATCAGCTCGGTGAGCTTGTCGACGGTGGTCTCCGTCTCCTGCTGCGGGACTTCCAAAACCAGCTCATCGTGCACCTGCAGGATGATTTTACTGCCGCAGGCGGTCTGCTCAATCCAGTTTTGCACTACCAGCATGGCCAGTTTGATCAGATCGGCGGCGCTGCCCTGCATCGGGGCGTTGATCGCCGTGCGCTCGGCATACTGCCGCCGCTGCGCATTCCTGGCGTTGATTTCGGGCAGGTTCAAACGCCGCCCGTAGATCGTTTCGACGTAGCCGTGCTGGCGCGCCGATTCGCGGATGTTGTGCATGTACTGCCGCACGCCCGGATAGCGGTCGAAATAAATTTCCATGTACTGCCGGGCCTGCTGCTGTTCGATATTCAGTTGCCGCGCCAGGCCAAATGCCGACATGCCATAGATCAAACCGAAGTTGATCGCCTTGGCCCGGCGCCGCTGCTCGGCATCCACCGCATCCAGCTCGACCCCAAACACCTCGGCCGCGGTGGCGGCGTGGACGTCGAGCCCCTGCGCAAACGCGCGTACCAGCCCGGGGTCAGCCGACAGGTGCGCCATGATGCGCAATTCGATCTGGGAATAATCCGCCGACAGCAGCACCCGACCGGCTTCGGGAATGAACGCCTCACGGATACGCCGGCCCTCTTGCGTGCGGATCGGAATGTTCTGTAAATTCGGATCGCTCGAGGACAGGCGCCCGGTTGCCGCCACCGCTTGATGGTAGCTGGTGTGGATGCGGCCACTGGCCGGATTGATCAGCTCGGGCAGTTTGTCGGTATAGGTGTTTTTCAGTTTCGCCAGACCGCGATGCTGCAGGATGATCTGCGGCAGCGGATGCTCGACCGCCAGCTCATGCAGTACGCTCTCATCCGTCGAAGGCTGGCCTTTGGCGGTTTTTTTGACCGCGCGCAGTTGCAGTTTGTCGAACAAAATGGCCTGGATCTGCCGCGGCGACGCGATGTTGAAAACCTCGCCGGCGCACGCATGCGCCTGCGCTTCGATTTGCTGCAGGCGAACGGCGATCTCCGCGCTCTGCTGCTGCAACATGCCGGCGTCTATTTTGACGCCGTTGCTTTCAATCACCGCCAGCACCCGCATCAGCGGCATTTCAATCTCATCCAGCAGGCGCTGCAATTTGACGTCGGCGGCAATCCGCGGCGCCAGTATCCGATGCAGTTGCAGCGTGATGTCGGCATCCTCGGCGGCGTAGGGCGTCGCCTGCTCCAGCGCCACCTGATCAAAGCTCAATTGCTGCCGCCCGCTGCCCGCCACGTCGGCAAAGCGGATCATACGGTGCCCCAGATACTGCATCGCCAGCGCATCCAGCGCATGCCGTGCACGGCCCGCGTCCAGCAGATAGGACATCAGCATGGTGTCGTGGGTAATGCCGCGCAGCTCTATCCCGTGATGGCGCAGCACAATCCAGTCATATTTCAAGTTCTGCCCGGTTTTGGCAATCGCGGGGTCTTCCAGTATCGGCCGCAGCAACGCCAGCACAGACTCGAACGGCAGTTGCTTCGGTACGCCGGCATAATTGTGGGCCAGCGGCAGGTACGCCGCCTGCCCCGCATCGACGGCAAAACACAGCCCCACCAACCTGGCCTGCTGCGCATCGATCGACGTGGTTTCGGTATCCAGTGCGAACACCGGGGCGCGTTTGAGCCGGGCCAGCCAGCGCTGCAACGCCGCCGGGTCGAGAATGGTCTCGTACGTCACCGCCGGCCGGGGCGGTGCCGCAATGCTGTCGTCGGTATCCAGCTCGCGCAGCCATGAGCGGAACTCGAGCTCGCGGAAAAACACGCGCAACGCCGCCTTGTCCGGCGGCTGCAAGCGCAGGTCATCGAGCTCCAGCGGCAAATCGAGATCGCATTTGAGGGTCACCAGTTGGCGGCACAATGCCAGTTGCGGCAGATTCTCGCGCAGGCTGTCTCCCACCTTGCCCGGCAGGATATCGGCATGCGCGATGATCTGATCCAGCGAACCAAACTGATGCAGCCACTTGACCGCGGTTTTCGGCCCGACCAACGGGATGCCGGGGATATTGTCGACGCTGTCGCCCATCAGCGCCAGATACTCCACCATCCGCTGCGGCGGTACGCCAAACCGGGCCTCCACCGCGGCCGCATCCAGCCGGGAGTCTTTCATCGTATCGACCATGATGACGCGCTCGTCGATCAATTGCGTCAGGTCTTTGTCGCCGCTGACAATCAGGCTATGCAGGCCGCTGCTGCCGGCCATTTTGGTCAGCGTGCCAATCACGTCGTCGGCCTCGACGCCGGCCTCGCTGATCACCCGAATCCCCATCGCCGGGATGATTTTTTTGACGTATTCGAGCTGCGGGCGCAAGTCCTCCGGCATCGGCGGGCGGTTGGCCTTGTATTGGGGATACAGCGTGTGCCTAAAGGTCTTGCCTTTGGCATCCAGCACCATGGCCACGTATTCCGGCTGGCGCTCATTGAGCAGGCCGCGCAGCATGTTGATGACGCCGAAAATCGCGTGCGTCGGCTGGCCGCTGGCAGTCGATAAACCCCCCTGTCGGCCCAGCGCGTGGTAGGCGCGAAACAGGAATGAAGAGCCGTCAATCAGAACAACTTCGCGTTCCGGCGCCATAATTTCGGTTGATATTGTTGGGGAAAGCTCGCATAGTAGCATGTACTGAATCTCGCATGAGCGCGGATAGCGGTCGCGCCTGCCAGCTCCAACTTACATTGCCCGGGAAAATCACTATGCAACCAGATAAACAACCCGTCCGCAGCGACTCGAACTGCCGCGCGCCCGGTGTGAGCCTGCTCGCCAGGCTGATCCTGTGCGTTGCCGCGAGTATCGCGACAGCGACGGCAATCGCCCAGACCACGCCACCCACCGTCGAGTCGGATGCGCCGCCCACCCGCGATGCGCTCGATCTGTCGCCGTTGAACCGGGCGACCATAAACGACCCGGCGATAAGCGACCCGACGATAAAAGACCGCGGCAGCTATCAGATAGAAGAGCATCGGGTCGGCAATCGGCTGGAGCGTCTGGTGATTCGCCGGGCGCGCGGATTGACCGAAATCTACGAAAACAACCGCCCCGGCGATCTGTTGTCGCGCGAAGACGACGAGCTCGGCCAACCGCAGAATCTGCGCCGCTGGACCATCGGCAGCTGGTGAATTGCCCGGCAGGCCATCTGCCTGCCGTTTGGCCGCACGCACGGCCGGGCAGTGGCCTTGAGCCGGTTTATCCGCTCGACGGGATGAGCGGCATGCTGACCGCGACGCGAACGCCGGTGACCTCGGTGCGGTTGTCGATCCGCACCTCGCCTTGATGGTATTCGACAATCAGCCGCACGACGAACAACCCCAGACCAAGCCGCGAATGTTTGGCGTTGGTTTTGCCGTACGAGAACATCGGGTCGAATACCCGATCCCGAATATCGTCGGGGATGCCGGGCCCCTGGTTCAACACCTCGATGAGCGCGCGGTCGCGGTCGATATGCGCCCGCACAACGATGGTGTTGGCGGCTTCACTGAACTGCACCGCATTATCGATCAGCTTATCCAGCATCTGCGCCAGATGATCCGCGCTGCCCTGAATCATCACCGGGCGCGGCTCAATCTGTAATTGAAAATCGCGCCCCGGATAGCTGGTGCGATAACCGTCAACGAACTCCGATACCAGCGTCGCCAGATCGATCGGCACCCTGGCCTCACTGCGCATGGCCTCTTCCAGGTTGGCGGCCTCGGTCAGGTTGGTCAGAATCACCCGCAAACGCTCGACCCCATTGCGCGCCCGCAGCATATGTTTGTTTTGCCCGATTCCCGGCGTGTCGACTTCCAAGATCTGCAACGACGAGCTGACGACATTCAACGGGTTATTCATCTCATGCGCCAGCGTATCCGGCATCCCCTCCAGATAGCGGGTGTAGCCCGACAGCCGTTTCAGCATGATGGCAGTACTGCGCCCCAGATCGCCCAGCTCATCCGCCGGGTATCGGCTGCCGGGGATGCGCTCTTCAATCACCCGGCCTTCGCTGGTAATCGCCTGCTCGGTGGTGCGATGCAGACGCCGAACGCGCGCGGTCAGACGCCAGGCAAACATCAGCAGCACCAGCAGCACAAACGCAAACACCAATATCGTCACCAGCGTCAGGTTGCGCAGCAGTTGATACTGTAGCGACAGGATCACGTGACTGCTCTGCTCCACCACCACCGCACCGAGGATTTCATTGCCGGCATAAATCGGGTAGCCGGCAACAATGATCTGGGTTTTTCGATCGAGCGACGGGCGCGCCTGAACCCGCGGCTGCCCCTTCAGGACGGTGGTAAAGATCTTGTCCGGTCGGTGGGTAACGTCGTCCGGCAGGTCCATGAATTCAGTCGTTGGGCGTTTCAACAGCGCATCCACAGAGTGCTGCACCGAGCTCAAAAATCGGCCCAACAGGCCCGGCGGGTCGAGCGGATTTGCCGCCGGGTCGATCGGTTTCAACAGGCCGCCGACCACGGCCCGCACGCGCTGCTGCTTGTCCAGAATCCAGATGCGCGAACGCGGGCGATCCAGCCCTTTGAGAATTTTCGTCAGCTCCGGCGAGCTGAGCAAAATCTGCCCCGGTCGCTCACCCGGCACGATCGGCGAGGTGCTCAATATGCCTTCGATCGCGCGCGTTTCCTCATCGTCCACATCGACCCCGAAAAACCCTATCCGCGAGCGTGTGCCCACCACCTCGCGCGGCAAGCGCAGCTCGATTTGATAGCCAAACGGGGTTTCCGCCATTTCGGCGACAAACGTCGTTACCGGCTCGCCAGTCAGCGGCAGTCGCCAGTCTTCATCCACCAGATAGATGCTCATCCGGCCGGGCGCACGCGCCACCAGCAGATAATGCTCCAGCGTATTGTCCGGCAACTGCAACAGCATACGGATCTGATCGCTGGTATTCAGCTGGCGTCGATCCAGATCCCGGTAAACGATGCGATCGTCGTTGACCTCGAACATGGCATAGAAATAGGACTCGAAATAGCCGAGCACATGCGCCAGGGAAAACGAATCGGGGGCATAATCCTGGTCGCAGATAAACTCGGTCGGCCCGGTCTGGAACGACACGCGATCCCGCAGTTCCTGCCAGTCGGTCAACTGACCGTCCAATTGAATCGGCTTTTTTAACTGATACGCATACAGATCGCCCTCCTCGCCCAGCACTTCGGGCACGCCGGTTTCCGGCCTGAACAACTCAAAGCGATCGTGCAATACCGTGGCCACGCCGTTGGCCGTCAACAGCAGCGCGTCCTGCTGCCCCTGCAGCAGGAAGCGCTCCATTTCCCGCACATAATGCGACCCCATCCACGGAATAACCAGCAGCGGCAACACCATCAAGGCCAGTTTGCTGCGGATACTGAGTGAACGGAAGTGTTGCAACATAGGATCGGATCGGCGCGCCCTCGAATGACGATTAACACCGCGCGACCGGCGCACACAGGCCGGATTGGCCGGCCCGTGCCGACGGGTGATTCATCGTCCGGATCGGATATTACCCTGTTTCACCGGCGGACAACCGGTTTTGTTTGCGGCCATGCGCAACCGGCCTGCGGCGCTGCCGCCGTGGGCGGCGTCAGCGGCGGCCGGAAGGGAGTGCGACCGGATGATCTTCCGGTGCCGGCTCGACCTGGACACTCAGCCAGCGCAGACAGGGCAAACCGAACCGGTACGGCCGCAACGGGGCCGAGATCAGTTCGGGGTGGTCATACAGCAACTCATCGGTGAGCGGGACAAAAACCTTTTGCGGCGTCCGCACCGGCTGCGCCGGGTATTTTACATCGGTTGTCACATCAACTCCTCATCGGTCAACGCACGGCCCGGCGGCACTGCCGAGGCCCGAAAAACCGGCCTGGCCATCGTCGCTGCCGGCTCATTACTCAGGCGCAATTACACCCCAGCAATGGTGACAATGAAGCGGGGAAAATATGGTATTTTTATGGCACTATTGCGAGTATTCAGTGGCGGCGCCGACATGGCGATGCATCGGCGGCGCATCGCATTGATGGCGCTGGACGGCTCCCTTTCGCCTCACCCCGGTCGGTGTTTTTACTGTGACGACTTGCGGCGGCGCTTTCGGTTACAATCGAACCGCAGCGCCCCAATTCAACCAGCAGACAGACCGCCGCCATGCCCAGAACCATTGCCATTGTCGAGGACGATCTCGACCAGCGGGAAAACTATGCCGATGCGCTGAAAGCCCAGGGCTATACGATACAAACCTACGCCAACAAGGGCGCAGCGCTGGACGGGTTTGCCCACAGCCTGCCCGACCTGGCGATTCTCGACATCATGCTGGAAAGCGATATTGACGGCGGTTTTGACCTGTGCCGCTATCTGCGGCAGCGCAGCCCGAATATGCCGATCATCTTCCTTACCGCCAGAGACAGCGATATTGATCAGGTTTCCGGGCTCAGGATGGACGCCTGGGACTACATAACCAAGCCGGTGAATCTGCCGTTTCTGGCCGTCCGGGTATCGTCGCTGTTTCGCATTGCCACGGCGGTGAAAACCGGCGCCAATCAGCCCTCGTCGCTGGTGCTCGGCGAGCTCGAGCTGGATCAGAACAGCATGTCGATCAGCTGGCAGGGGCAGTTGCTCAGTCTGACGCTGACCGAGTTCTGGCTGATCGAGGCGCTGGTGCGCAACCCCGGCCATGTAAAAACCTACGCGGCACTGATGCAGACCACACGCCAGAGCTACGTCGAAAAAAACACCATCAACGGGTATGTTCGCCGCATCCGTAAAAAATTCAGACAGATAGACAATAACTTCGATCTGATCCAGACGGTATTCGGCGTCGGCTACCGCTGGCAGCCGGCGGACAACGGCTGACGGTCGGTTTTTGATGCACGGTTAAACCGTGCTATGCACTAGTGATAGCCGTTGATTGTAATTAACAATGGCAATCTGGCGATGGAATAGAATCGGACAATTTGTTTTTATTCGCGTGTCTGCCATAGCACCAGATCCACCATTTTAACGTGGCTTATCTCCCGATATTGGGGGTACCTTTGCTGAAGTGTTACTAGATACTGCCTCATTTCAGCTTGCAGAAATGCGTCGACACAGTTTCTTAGTTGATTATAGCCAGTCAGTATCTGTTCTCTACCGTCCATTGCCAAACCGACATTTTGCAGCACGTATTGATCAATAACCGGGCTGTCGGGATACAGAGTCGCCACCAATTTACTGGCGAAGGATTTCTCCCATCGTGTCGTTATTTCGTACAGTCGATCGAGTACCGTTTCGAACAAAGCTGTTGCTCTCTGTCGTCTCTCCACTTCATTGTTCGGTAGATCTGTTTTATTTTCCTCTAATAGCGTGAAGTACAACCTCCGGTTTTCTTCACTTGCCAATGGCCCACGAAGGCGATAAAAAGCAATGAATCTACGCTGGTATTCCAGATCACATGAAACGTCGACGCGAAACGTATTCACTTGCAGCCAAGTGTACCTATCCAGTGCTCCCCGTAATTCGGGGTTAGCAAGCGCTTGAGCTATTTGCTCTTCAGTCAGTTCTATCATAGTAAAACAGAATTCTATTCAACAAAAATGCGACGATATTGAATTGGTGGGCCCGGTAGGACTTGAACCTACGACCAATGGATTATGAGTCCACTGCTCTAACCAGCTGAGCTACAGGCCCGAAGACAATCTTGCCGCACATGGCCGTCCGACGAGGGCATAATCGGACGGCCAGCTTGTTGCACCGGTATCACGAGTAGTGTCCGGCTACGTATTTTCCAGAAAACTGCGCAGGTGTTCGGAGCGGCTGGGGTGGCGCAGTTTGCGCAGCGCTTTGGCCTCGATCTGGCGAATCCGCTCGCGCGTGACATCGAATTGTTTGCCGACCTCCTCGAGCGTATGGTCGGTCGTCATGCCGATACCAAACCGCATTTGCAGCACCTTGGCTTCCCGCTCGGTCAGCAGCTCGAGTATCGAATGGGTCGCGTTTTTCAAGCCCGAACTGGTGGCGACGTCGATCGGTGCCTTGGTGTTTTTGTCCTCAATAAAATCGGCCAGGTGGGAATCGTCATCGTCACCCACCGGGGTTTCCATTGAAATCGGCTCTTTGGCAATTTTCAATACCTTGCGGACTTTGTCTTCGGACAGTTCCATCTTTTCCGCCAGCTCTTCGGGCAGCGCTTCGCGGCCTTTTTCCTGCAAAAACTGGCGCGATACCCGATTGAGCTTGTTGATGGTCTCGATCATGTGCACCGGGATGCGGATAGTGCGCGCCTGGTCGGCGATCGAGCGGGTAATCGCCTGGCGAATCCACCAGGTTGCATAGGTCGAAAATTTATACCCGCGGCGATATTCAAACTTGTCCACGGCCTTCATCAGCCCGATATTGCCCTCCTGAATCAAATCCAGAAACTGCAATCCGCGGTTGGTATATTTCTTTGCAATCGAGATCACCAGCCGCAGATTGGCCTCGATCATCTCCTTCTTCGCCCGGCGCACTTTGGACTCGCCAATCGACGCCTTGCGGCTCAAGGCTTTGAGCTCGGCCATTTCCAGCCCCGATGCCTGCTCATACTTGATCAACTGCCGCTGGATTTGCTTAATCGCGCCGGCGTGCCGCCGCAGTTTGGCGGCCTGCTCCGGGCAGACGGCCAGCAGATTATCGAACCATTGCAGATCGGTTTCGTGGCCGGAAAAGCATTCGAGAAACTGCTTTTTCGCCACCTTGCAATCGACCACACACCGCTTGCCGATTTTACGTTCCGCCTTGCGCACCTCGTCCATTGTCCGGCGCAGCGTGACCGCCAGCAGCTCGAATTTCGCCGGCACAAATTTGATCTGCAACAACTCATTGCCCAGCTTGTGGCGATTGTTGGTCGCCCGCTTGCTGCCGACGCCGTGTTTTTCCGCCGCTTTCAGGTGCGAATTCCAGACTCGGCGAATGCGCTTAAAGCGCACCATCGCGTCTTTGTAATCCGGCCCTTTGGGCGCGTCTTCTTCATCGGCCGCATTCTGGCCGGGCGCACCCGGCACGGCGACGGTTTCATCATCCAGCGCATCCAGGGCCATAAAATCAACCACGAGATCGGACAACTTCATTTCGCCCGCCTGAATCCGCTCGATCATCTCGAGCAGGACCCGAATCGCAGCCGGGGTCAGTACCACCGCCTGGGCAATCTGACGATTACCGGCTTCAATCCGCTTGGCCAGTGCAATTTCATCTTCCCTGGTCAGCAGCCCGACAATCCCCATCTCCCGCATATACATCCGCACCGGGTCGGTGGTGCGTCCAAACTCGCTTTCCACGACGGTCTTCAGCGCCGCCCCCACTTCTTCGGCGACCTCCTCATCCTCCGGATTGTCCCGCTTCAGGATCAGATTATCGCCGTCGGGCACCTTGTCGACCACCTCGATGCCCATGTCGTTGATCATGTTGACCACGACCTCGATCTGGTCGGTGTCATGCATGTTTTCCGGCAGATGGTCGTTAATTTCGGCGTAGGTCAAAAAACCCTGCGCCTTGCCCTTGAGCACCAGGCTTTTCAGATCCGATTGCTTTTGGTTTGACGCCCCGGGCTGCCCCTCCGGCGACACACTCGCGGGGTCATCCGCAGCCGATTTGCTGCTCTGTTCTTTGGTGTCTTTCACTTTTTTGCTCATATCGTCGCGTAATTGAGAACCGCCCTGATAAGCGGGGTAGCGCGGCAGTCGATTGATACGCCTCCCGCACGGCCAAACCAACGCCATAAGGCAGCGCGGTCAACCTGAAACCGCAGGCCGAGCGCCGTATCGCCGCCGCATATCCGCCAATATGGAAAAACCAACCGCGGATTATGCCATAAATTCGCTATCGGTGAAAACATCCGCCGCCCGACCGCATTATTGCTGCTGACGGCGGTCAAACAGCGCGACCAGCTCCCGCTTTTCCGCGTCGTTCAATGCGGCGGTACGGGATTTTTCCAACAACACCAGCCGCCGCTGTTCGGCTTGCTGCGCCAGCAGTCGGTTAACCGTATCGGCAAAAAAGGACGCCAACTGCGTAGCGTCGATCATATTGGGGCGCCCGGCCAGCTTTTCCAGCCAGCCGTGCACTGACTCAGTGCGAAAGGACTCGAGTAATCCGGCGGTCGTCTGCGCCGGGTTGGCGCGAATCATGCGCAGCAATCGGCGCAGCACATCGGCGCCTTTCAACGTCAAGCCGTCGACGTCGGCCGGCGCCGACAGACTGTCCGCCAGTTCGGGATGCTGCAGCAGCAGACTGATCGCCATCGCCAGACTGGAAAGCCGGTCCGGGGCCGATAGACGGTCGGTTGGCGACGGTCGTGATCGATTCGATGGCGGTACCGGCTGGCCGTCGAGCTGCTGCGTGTTCAGCCCGCTCAAGCTGGACAGTTCGTCCAGCATCACCTGCCGCAGCGCACCGGACGGCAGCGCCGCCAACAGCGGCCCGGCCAGACTGACCAGCCGCGCCCTGCCTTGCAGGCTGGTGAGGTCAACCTGGCGGGTCAGGCCGGCAAACAGAAACCGGTCCAACGGCTGCGCCGCATCGACGCGCCGGTTGAACGCCGTATCGCCCTCGCTGCGCACCACGGTGTCCGGGTCCTGCCCTTCCGGCAGAAACAAAAACCGGATTTGCCGGCCGTCCCGCAGTTCGGGCAGCGCCACCTGCATGGCTTTCCAGGCGGCGTCTCTGCCGGCCCGGTCGCCATCGAAGCAAAACACCACCTCCGGCGCCAGCCGGAACAGCCGCTGCAAGTGGGCGCGCGTCGTCGCCGTACCCAGCGTCGCCACGGCATTATCGACGCCAAACTGCGCCAGGCTCACCACGTCCATGTAGCCCTCGACGACGACCGCGCGCTGATGCTGGCCGATAGCGCGCCGCGCACGGTGCAGCCCGTACAACTCCGCGCCTTTGTGGAATAACGCGGTTGCCGGTGAATTCAGATACTTGGCGCTCGCATCGTCCGCCAATGCACGCCCGCCGAACGCGACCACGCGCCCCCGGTGGTCGGCAATCGGAAATATGATGCGGTGGCGAAACCGATCGTAAAACCGGCCCTGCCCATCCGATTGGCTCACCAGTCCGACCTGCATCAGCTGGGTGCGCAACGCGTTGGACTCGCCGAGCGCGTCGAGCAGCCTCGACCGACTATCCGGCGCATAGCCAATCGCAAAATCGGTCACCATTTGCCGGTTCAAGCCGCGCTGCTGCAAATACGCCTGCGCTTGCGGCTGCGCGCCCAACTGCTGCTGAAACCAGCGGCTGGCCCGCTCCAGCAGCCGGAACAATTGATCGGGCGACTCGGACGCCGCCCGCGCGTCGCGCGTCGCGCTGCCGCCCGTGGGCACCACCATGCCGACACTGCTGGCCAGCTCCTGCACCGCCTCGACCAGGCTGAGATTGGCGTAGTTGATCAAAAATCCAATCGCCGTGCCGTGCGCACCGCAGCCAAAGCAATGGTAAAACTGCTTGCTCGGGCTGACGGTGAAAGACGGCGTCTTCTCATCATGGAACGGGCAGCAGGCCTGGTATTCCTTGCCTTTTCGGGTCAGCGGCACGCGCCGATCGATGACCTCGACGATGTCGATTCTGGCGATCAGTCGATCAATAAATTCGTTGGGGATAAGGCCCGCCATAGCGGCATTTTACTGCAAACCGGCCACCGCGTTTTGCCGGCGGCACCCGCTCGGCCGGGCCGGGGATGCCGACGCCGGAATATCGCCCGGCGCCGGTTTGGGATAGAATCGCGGCCTTGGTTTTTCGCTTTTTCCCAACAGCCGGGCACCCATGATGCATCCATACAATCCCGCCGAGCTCGAACCCGAGGTGCAATCCTATTGGCAGACCAACCACAGCTTCGTGGTGACCGAGGACCCGACCCGGGAGAAGTTCTACTGCCTTTCCATGCTGCCCTATCCGTCCGGCCAGCTGCACATGGGGCACGTGCGCAACTATACCATCGGCGATGCGATCAGCCGCTACCAGCGCATGCTGGGCAAAAACGTCTTGCAGCCGATGGGCTGGGATGCGTTTGGACTGCCGGCGGAAAACGCCGCGATTCAACACCAGATGCCGCCGGCCAAATGGACTGACGAGAACATCGCCTACATGAAAAACCAGCTCAAACGGCTCGGGTTTGCCTATGACTGGAGCCGCGAGCTGGCGACCTGCAAAGTGGAATATTATCGCTGGGAGCAGTGGTTTTTTACCCGGCTGCTGGAGCGCGGGCTGGCGTACAAAAAAATGGCGGTGGTCAACTGGGACCCGGTCGAGCAGACGGTGCTGGCGAACGAGCAGGTGGAAAACGGCCGCGGCTGGCGCTCCGGCGCGCCGGTCGAACGACGGGAAATTTCGCAATGGTTTATCCGCATCACCGCTTACGCCGAAGAATTGCTGCATGAAATCGACCGCCTGGACGGCTGGCCGGAGGCGGTCAAAACCATGCAGCGCAACTGGATCGGGCGCTCGGAAGGGGTCGAGTTCGAGTTCGCCGTCGCCGGGCACCCGCCGCTGGGCGTGTATACCACGCGCCCCGATACGCTGATGGGGATTACCGCGATCTTCGTGGCCGCCGAGCACCCGCTGGCACTTGACGCCGCGCAGCATAACCGGCAACTGCAAGCGTTTATCGAGCAGTGCAAGCAGGTCAAAACCACCGAAGCGGCGCTGGAAAACATGCCCAAACACGGCCAGCCGCTGGGCCTCACGGCACGCCATCCGATCAGCGGCGAATCGATCGCCATCTGGGCGGCCAATTTCGTCCTCATGGGGTACGGCACGGGCGCGGTCATGGCGGTGCCGGCGCACGATCAGCGTGACTGGGAGTTTGCCAGACAACACGCTATCGAGATCAGGCCGGTAATCGCCCCGGCGCAGGGCGGGGCGCATGATTTTGACACCGCCGCACTGACGACCAAAGACGGCGTCCTGATCAATTCCGGCGAGTTTGACGGCTTGAACTTCGAGCAGGCGTTTGCCGCTATCGCCGATCATCTCGAGGCCGGCGGCATCGGCCGGCGCAAGGTCAATTATCGCTTGCGCGACTGGGGGGTTTCCAGACAGCGCTACTGGGGCTGCCCGATTCCGGTGGTCTACGCCGAAGACGGCAGCGCGGTGGCGGTCGCCGATGCGGATTTGCCGGTGCGGCTGCCCGAAGAGGTCGAGTTCTGCGGTGTGCAGTCCCCTATCCGACAGGATGCGGATTTTTACCGCACCACGCTGCCGGGGTCGGATCGCCCGGCCACGCGCGAGACGGACACGTTCGACACCTTCGTCGAATCGTCGTGGTATTTCCACCGCTACTGCTGCCCCGGCAGTGACGCGATGCTGGATCAGCGGGTGAATTACTGGATGCCGGTGGATCAGTATATCGGCGGCATCGAGCACGCGGTGCTGCATTTGCTGTACGCGCGGTTTTTTAACAAGCTGCTGCGCGATATCGGGCTGGTGGACTGCGACGAGCCGTTCACCAATTTATTGACCCAGGGGATGGTGTTGAAAGACGGCAGTAAAATGTCCAAGTCGAAAGGCAACACCGTTGACCCGCAGTCGATGATCGACCGCTACGGCGCCGATACGGTCAGATTGTTTGTGCTGTTTGCGGCGCCGCCGGAGCAGGCGCTGGAGTGGAACGACGACGCGGTCGCCGGCGCCAACCGGTTTTTGCGCCGCTGGTGGGGCCTGGTGCAGCGCCATGCGGCCCGGGTGAACGCCGTCAGACACCGATTGCAGCAGCCCGACTGGCGCAGCGCCGTCACGCAGACAGACGCGCGGGATATGCGGCGGCATACCCATAATTTAGTGCGCCGGGCCGACCGTGACTATGCGAAAAAGCACTACAACACGGTCATCGCCGGCTGCATGGAGCTGTTGAATACGCTGGACAAATACACCGTCAGCGAGGACGAGCAAACCGCGCTGGTGATGCGCGAGAGCCTGGTCGTGTTGAATCAGGTGCTGGCCCCGATCGCGCCGCATATCGCCCATGTGCTGTGGAAAACCATCGAGCAGCCCGGCGACGTCAGCGACGCCGGCTGGCCGCAGCTGGACGCCGCGGCACTGGTCACCGACAGGGTGAAGATCGCCGTGCAAATCAACGGCAAGCTGCGCGGCGAGGTGGTTGTCCCGACCGACAGCGACCGGGATGCGGTCGAACAGGCGGCCAAATCAGACGAGCGGATAGCGCAGTTTATCCGCGGCCGGGCTATCCGCAAGGCGATTGTCGTGCCCGGCAAGCTGGTGAATTTTGTGCTTTGAACCAGGCAGCCGCAAAATTCCTGAAACTGATTGCTTGATTGGCTGCGTATATCCGCCCTCGTTTGATGGCGTATCGCGCCGTCGGCATGGTTGACGAGGTCGGCATTCTCAGGTTAACTGCCACCTGCATGCATTGGCGGTGTTTTTCTGGTGCCACCGCCCGGTGTGCGTTCGCTCTCGTCCGTCCCCGGTGCGGTGGCGCAAAACCCGCAGGGGTAACAGAGGCAATCGATTTGATCGGAATCCGAATGTGGGCGGCTTGATACTCGGTGCCCTTTTTGCACTGCTCGCGTTGACGGTGGTGGTGCTGCCGTGGGTGAATTGCGTGCGCCTGCAGCGGCAGCAGGAAGAATTGCGTGCGCTGCGCCAGGCGGTGCAGGCGCTGACCGCGGTGGCGGAACCCCCGGCGCAAACTGCCGACAGCATGCAACCCGACCCGGGCGGGACAGCGGCGCCGGCGGCGGCAGCGCAGGCTGCCTCACCGCCGGCTGAACACGCCGCTGCCGCGGATTTCGAGACGATGCCGGTGACGCCTTCGCCGGTTGCGCCATTGCCGAACGAATCACCGGATACGCCGTCGACCGGCGGGTTTGAGCGCAGATTCGGTGCACTGCTGCCGGTATGGGTGGGCGGGGTTGCGCTGGCGCTGGCCGGGTTTTTCCTGGTCAAGTATTCGATCGAACACGAACTGCTGAGCCCGCTGGCGCGCGTCCTGCTCGGCAGCGCCCTTGGGGTCGGGCTGCTCGGTGCCGCCGACTGGGTGCGCAGCAAACCGGATTTTGCCAACGGCCGGCGCATCGCCCAATCGCTGTCCGGCGCCGGCGTGGCGGTGCTGTATGTCTGCCTGTTTGCGTCCGTCGGGCTATACGACCTGCTTGCGCCGCTGCCCGGTTTTCTCGGCATGGCGGCGCTGACCGGCGCCGCCGTCGTGCTTTCTCTGCGCCACGGGATGCCGATTGCACTGCTCGGGCTGGTGGGGGGGTTTCTCACGCCCGCGCTGGTTGGCAGCAGCAATCCGTCGGCGCCGCTGCTGTTCATCTACCTGTTTTGCATCTTCGGCGGCCTGATGACGGTGATCAAACGGCAGAACTGGTGGCTGCTCTCCCTGCCCGCGCTGCTGGGCGCGTTTCTGTGGGTGCTGTTCTGGATATTCAGCCGCTCGGTGTCGAATGACGCGATCTGGGTCGGGCTGTTTCTGCTGGGGGTGAGTGCGACTATCGTGGCCGGCTCCCCGCAGCACCCCGCAGCAGGCGGCGGCAACCGATTGAGCCTGGGCGCGATGCTCAATTATGCCGGCCTCGGCGGCGCCATCCTGCTGATGGGCCTGCTGGTCGCGCGCGCCGATTTCGGCTTGCTGGAGTGGGCGCTGTTCTTTTGTCTGGCCGCCGGCGGTATCGTGCTCGCCGGTTTCGATGAGCGGCGCTACGGCTTCGTGCCGTGGGTGTCGATGGCGGTCAATGCGGTGATGCTGCTGGTATGGCAAGCCGAGAGTGCGCGCACCTTCGCGCTGGTGCTGGCCGGGTTTGCGGTGCTGTATGCCGGCAGCGGCTGGTTTTTGCTGTGGCGCAGCCGAATGCCGCTGCTGTGGGCCGGCCTGGCGGCAGCGGTCAGCCTGGGGTTCTATCTGCTGGCGTATTACAAATTGCAGACTGCGGCGCTGTTCGACGGGATTCCGCTGTTTTGGGGGCTGCTCGCACTGGCACTCTGCGGGGCGGCGGTTTATGCCGTCCGCGAGACGTTGAAGCGCGCTATCGAGCGCACGCAGCAGGCGTATCTGCTGACGGTCTTTGTGGTGGCGGCGGTGGCGTTTAGCTCGCTGGCCCTGCTGGTCGAGCTTGAATACGCGTTTTTGCCGGTTGCGTTTGCCGTACAGGTGCCGCTGCTGGCCTGGCTGAGCAACCGCGTGCCGGTCGCGTCGCTGCGTTCGGTGTGCATCGTGCTGGCAGCGATCTTCGCCGGCCTGCTGCTGCCACAGCTTATCGTGCTGTTGCAGTACACCGCATACAGTCTGACCGGGATTGAGGCAATCGCCACCCTGCTGCGCCGGTCGGCGCCCATTTCGCTGGCAGAATGGCCGCTGTTTCAGCTTGGCGTGCCGGCACTTTTGCTGCTGGCGGCGGCCGGCTGGCTGCGCCGGCAGCGGGACGACGCGCCGGTACGCGCGCTGGAGGCGGCGGCGGCGGGTTTGGGCGCGGTGATGGTGTATTTTCTCGCCCGCCACGCTTTTCATGATACAACGGCCATACTCTCCGCACCGGCCGGTTTTACCGAGCGGGGCGTGGCAACCAATCTGCTGCTGGTGTATTCCCTGGCCTGCCTGTTCGCCGGCCGCCGGTTTGGCCGCCGCGCGCTCGTGTGGAGCGGCGCGACGATCTGCGCCTGGGCCCTGCTGCGCATCTTGTATTTCGACCTGCTGCTACACAATCCGCTATGGACAAACCAACGCATCGACGGCTGGCCGGTCTTGAATACCCTGCTGCTGACGTTTGGATTGCCGCTGGCATGGATAGCGCTGAGCAGTCGAGAGCTCCAGCATATCGGCTGGGCGCGGTGGGCGCGGCTGCTGCGCAGTACGATACCGGTTTTGCTGTTCGTGCTGGTCAGCCTGAACGTGCGCCACCTGTTCCAGGGCGAATACCTGAATTTACGGGCCGCACAGGAGACCGAGATTTATACCTATTCGGCGGTCTGGCTGCTGTTTGGCATCGGGCTGTTGCTGGTCGGGGTGCTGAAACAAAACCAGGCGATTCGCTATGCATCGCTGGCCGTGATGCTGCTGGTTGTGAGCAAGGTGTTCCTCTACGACACGCTGGAGCTGCAAGGCCTGTACCGCGTGCTGTCGTTCTTCGGCCTCGGCTTCAGCCTGCTGGGGCTGAGCTACATCTACAGCCGCTTCGTATTCACACGCACGCGACGGGATGCACCGTCGGTAGACTGAAACCCGGCTGGTGTTGCAGCGGCTGAACCGGGCGCACCGCGTCAGCCGATGCCGCCGTGTCAGACGCCGGCACGGCGGGATGCAGGCGGCGGGAAATGGTGGGGCGTACAGGGTTCGAACCTGTGACCACCTGATTAAAAGTCAGATGCTCTACCAGCTGAGCTAACGCCCCAATATCGCAATCGCCGGAGTCGATTTTCGAGCCGGGCAGGCCAGGCCGCCTGCCGCTCATGCGCCCAGACTCAACCGGGCGGGCACTTGCGCATCAACCACATCGGCATTGCACCGCCGATGCACAATGAAAACATGATCCCTGCCGCGAGGAGCAGCCATGGCGACGGGCGTGCGATTATCCCGATACGCCGCACCCGTGTCAAACCGCCGGCCTGCGTACAGACGACAATTCAGGTGGCAGGCCAGGCCGAACAAACGCGGGCTATTCTATCGTCTGCTCGATTCGATGCAGGCGGGTTTGCGCCGACACGACCACTTTGTGCCCCGGGAAGCGCGCGAGAATATCTCGAAATATTTCTGCGGCCTCCTGATAGGCGCCAATGTCATATTTGATATACCCCATCTTCAACAACGCTTCGGGCACCCGCGAACTGTCCGGGTAGTCCATTACCACGGTGCCAAACCCTTGCAGGGCGGCCTCAAATTTGCGGTTAAAGTAGTGCGCCTCGGACATCCAGTAGTACGCATCATCCGCCAGCGAGCTGTCCGGCCAGACCGTCACCAACGCCTCAAACCGGGCGATCGCGTCTTCATAACGGCTTTGCTTCAGCAGCTCAAAGGCCGTTTCATACTGCTGTTGCTCTTCGGCGGAAACACTGTTCACAGACGGCTGCTGTATGCCGTTGTCGGCGGCCGGCTCGGTCGGTTGCAGTGTCGTTGGCGCTGTCGGCGCGGCACCGGCGGGTGAGGCGGGCGGCTGACCGGCAGCGGGGGCGGGGGCAGGGGCGGCCGTAACCGGAACCTCCGCCAACCGGCCGCTGCCCTGTGGCTGACCCGGCTGTCCGAACAAGGCGATGATCACTTTTTGATTGCGCTCGATATCCAACAGCCGACGGTCCAGGTCGGCAAATGCATCCCGCTGTCGTCGGCGGGCATTTTCCGTATCGAACTGCACTTCTTCAACCGCATTGCGCAGCCGTTTGAGCTCATCCTTGAGGGCGCCCAGATCAGCCAATGCTTCGAGCATCTCGACATTTTTCGGCGGCGGCGGCGGCGCCACCACCGCCGGGGCTGGAGTTGGGGCCGGGGTCGGGGCCGGCAGAGTCAAGCCGGTACAGGCCGACAGGCCGAGCGCCATCAAGGCCAGGCCGGCACCCAGATGCCACTGCAACCGGACGGCCGTGCCGCCACTTCGCGCATGTGGCCGGTTTGGCGGCCGCCGGCGACCGACCCCGCCGGCGGTCGTATTGCCGGCATCAATAGTAACCCTCATCCGATTCACCTCCGCCTCCGCCAGCAGCCGACTATTGGTACAGAATCTCAACCCGCCGGTTCAGATACCACGTTTCTTCGTCCACCCCCGGTGCCACCGGCCGCTCTTCGCCGTAGGATATGCTCTGTATGCGGCCGGACGACACGCCCAGTGCCTGTAGCACATTGGCCACCGTGCGGGCGCGGTCTTCACCCAAAGCCAGGTTGTATTCGCGCGTACCCCGCTCATCCGCATGCCCCTCGAGAATCACCTGTACGCCCGGAGCGGAGTTCAAATACTGCGCATGCGCCTGGGCAATCGCCTCGCCTTCCGCGCTCAGCGCGCTGCTGTCATACTCAAAATAAATCACCTGTTTACCCAGCAGGTCGGCGTCCGTACCCAGCTCGTCCGCACCCAGCTCGGACGTGTTGTCGGCGTCATCCAGACCGATGGTGCTGACCGTGACGCCTTCGCTCCCGGCGACACCGCCAACCGATTCCACCGTCACCTCTTCCTCCACCACGCCACGCCCACCGCACGCGACCACAAAAATACTGATGACAAAAATCAGAACATAAGATAAAAATGCAGACATGAGACTATTCCTCTAAAGTTTGCGATTGTAGGGTGACCATGTCGGCTCACGCACCGAACCGCTGTGCAATTCGAGCGTTTGCTGTACCCGGCCATCAATTGATACGGTTGCCAGCACATCGCGCCCGTCTCGCTTGGCGGTGTATATGATGATCTCGCCATTGGGTGCAAAGCTGGGCGACTCTTCTTGCTGGCCGCGCGTCAATTCGGTTACCGTCCTGGTTGCCACCGAGTATAACCCAACTCGATAGCCGTTGCCCTGATTTGTAATCATAACAATATATTTGCCGTCTGCGGAATACGACGCAGCGGCATTATAGACGCCGTCAAACGTCAGCCGCTGCGGCTGGCCGCCGTCAATCACAACCCGATAAATCTGCGGTGTCCCCGAGCGCCCCGAGGTAAAGATGAGCGCACTGCCGTCCGGCGACCAGGCGGGCTCCGTATCGATGGCCGTGTGCCGGGTAATGCGCCGCCAGCGCGCGGTGGCAAGCGCGTAAATATAGATTTCCGGGTTGCCGTCTTTAGACAGCGTCAAGGCCAGATGCCGGCCGTCCGGCGACCACCTGGGCGCGCTGTTGATGCCGGTAAACTCGGCTATCCGTTTGCGCTTCCCGGTGCGGATATTCTGGGTGAACACCATCGAGCGCTTTTGCTCGAACGACACATACGCCAATTGATCGCCGGTCGGCGACCAGGTCGGCGACAAAACCGGCTCGCTGGATTCCAGCACGGTTTTGGGCGCATAGCCGTCGGAGTCGGCTATTTGCAGCAAAAACCGTTTTTGCGGCGCCCGGCCCTGCACCGATACATACGCAATATTGGTGTCAAACACGCCCGGCTTGCCGGTCAAGGTCAGATAAATAATATCGCTGATCTGGTGCAGTACCTGGCGCAGCCGCGCAACCGGGGTGATAAATTTCTGCCCGGCAAGCTGCTGCTCGCGAAAAACATCAATCAGACGAAACCGCACTTCGTACTGGCCGTTACCGATCGCGATTATCTTGCCGATCACCAGCGCCTCGGCCTTCAGCAGGCGCCAGTCTTTGTACTGAATTGAATCCAGATTGTGGGGCTGGCTGATAAAGTCAGCCCGGTCCAGCACCTCGAAATGCCCGCTGGCGGACAGGTCGGACTCGATCACCGCCGTCGCCCCCGGATCAACCGCCGTTGTCCCTTCGGTAGCGAACGGCACCACCGCGATCGGAATAGCCGCTTCGACCCCGCGATTGACCTCAATGGTCAATACCGCCAGCGCCGCCGGCTGGGCGCCAAGCAGCAAGCCGAGCGCGCACAGCCATTGCCGACAAAATCGTCTGTACAGGCTAAGAATCATCGGGATTGAACACCATATCAAATTCATTGATAAACTCATAGTATCTGGGATCCGTGGGAAAAGGTAATGGCGATGCTTTTTTGACCGCAATCTGTGCCGATTGATCAAACCGCGCGTCGCCGCTGCTGTTGACGATGCGGGCTGACTGAACGCTGCCGTCGGGCGATACTTTAACCCGGATGGTGGCCACCAGACCACTGCGCGATAATACGGCCGGTCGCCGCCAGTTATTTTCTACCGCACTGGCAATCCGGTCAACCAGAGCGCTCATCGCATGGGTCGCATCGGCCTGGGTCTGCGCCCGCTCCCGCGCAAGACTCTCCTGCTCCAGTTTATCCTTCAGGGCCTGCTCGCGCCGGCGCTGTTCCGCCTGTTCTTTTTTCGCTTTTTCCGCCTCCGCCTTTGCCTTCGCTTTTTCCGCTTCCGCTTTTGCTTTCGCCTTTTTCGCCTCCGCTTTTGCTTTCGCTTTTTCCGCTTCCGCCTTTGCTTTCGCTTTTTCCGCCTCCGCCTTTGCTTTCGCTTTTTCCGCTTCCGCCTTTGCTTTCGCTTTTTCCGCCTCCGCCTTTGCTTTCGCTTTTTCCGCCTCCGCCTTTGCCTTCGCTTTTGCCGCTTCCGCCTTTGCTTTCGCTTTTTCCGCCTCCGCCTTTGCCTTCGCTTTTTCCGCTTCCGCCTTTGCTTTCACTTTTTCCGCTTCCGCCTTTGCTTTCGCCTTTTTCGCCTCCGCCTTTGCCTTCGCTTTTTCCGCTTCCGCCTTTGCTTTCGCTTTTTCCGCCTCCGCCTTTGCTTTCGCTTTTTCCGCTTCCGCTTTTGCCTTCGCTTTTTCCGCTTCCGCTTTTGCCTTCGCCTTTTCCGCCTCCGCCTTTGCTTTCGCTTTTTCCGCTTCCGCCTTTGCTTTTTCTGCTGCCTGCTGTTGCTGCTGTTGGGCTTGCTGTTTCGGTTCGCGCTGTTGCAGCTGCGCCACTTCCTGCTCGGACACGGTATGCGCCTGTATCGGTATCACCCCGCCTCGCTTTATCGGTTGCTCGGCCGACCAGCTAAACAACAACAACCCAACCAGCGCTGCATGGATCGACAAGGAAAACAGCAGCGACTTGACAAACAGGAGAAACCGCTTCAGGCGAGCCAACTCAAGGTCCCTGTTCTTGCGTGACCAGTCCGATCGAACCGACACCGGCTTTTTGCAGTAATACCATCGCCTGCATCACATGGGTGTAGTCGGCTGCGCCATCTCCCCGCACCAGAAAAGACAACCCCGGGTTGCGCTTCAGCACCGCGCGCGCGGCCGATTCGATTTCACCCGGATTGCCAAGCGGCGCCTCATTGTCATTCAGGTAATAATTGCCTTGCGCATCCACGGTCACGACAAACGGCTCCCGGTCGTCATTTTCAAGCGGTTTGGCGGCGGCTTCCGGCAGGTCAACCTTGACGCCCTGGCTGAGCAGCGGCGCGGTAATCATAAATATCACCAGCAGCACCAGCATCACATCAATGTAGGGCACCACATTGATCTCGCAGATCAACCGTTTTTTTCGACCGTAGCGGCTACGACTCATCGTGCCTGGCCCCTACAGCCTGCCGGCTGACAATGCTGAGAAACTCTTCCATGAACACTTCATAGCGATTGGTTAAACGCTCGGCGATATGCGCAAAACGATTATAGGCAATCACCGCGGGTATCGCGGCAAACAAACCCATCGCCGTGGCAATCAGGGCTTCGGCAATCCCCGGCGCCACCGTCGCAATGGTGACCTGCTGGACCGCGCCGAGCTGGCGGAACGAATTCATGATGCCCCAGACGGTGCCCAACAGGCCGATATACGGGCTGGTAGAGCCGACCGTCGCCAGAAAAGACAAATGGGTCTCCAGCGTATCGATTTCCCGACTGAGTGCCACCCGCATGGTGCGATGTATGCCGTCGACCATGTGCGCGCGTTCTAAATTGGGTTGTCGGTACAGCCGCCGATATTCTCGATAGCCCTCGATAAAGATCGCAGCGATGCCGCGCGGCTCGGCCTCCTCTCCCCACTTACGATAAATCTCGCTCATCTCGCCGCCGGACCAGAATTGCTCTTCAAATGCATTGGCCATCCGGGTCAGCCGCTTGAAAGCCGTCCGCTTGCGGTCGATCATCAACCATGACGCCACCGAGGTCAGCAGCAGCGTCAACATCACCAGCTGAACCGGCCAACTGGCGTTCGCTATCAAACTCAACAGTGACAGACTGTCGTGGCTGGCATCCAATGGCATCACAAAACCCCGCTATAGAAATGGAACCTCAATGGCTGCGCGCCTGTGCGGGCGCCGACTGCCGCCATGCCGGGTCGATGCGGCGCCATCAGCCGGGCGTCACGCATTGCCCGGCTCGGGTATGCGGTAGGGCGACAGCGCATCCGACAGCATTTTTGGCAGCCGCATCGGGCGAAATTTCTCGCTGTGCAGCACCGCCAGCGTGATGTCGCCCTCGACCAGCACTGCACGGCCGCGGCTGGCCAACTGATGAAAATCCAGACTGGCATGGCGGATTTTTTTGATGCGCAGGTTGACCTCAATTATATCGTCCAATCGGGCCGGCGACCGATACGTGAAATTGGCCCGGGTAACCACGAATATCAGCTGATGCTGGCACAAAAGACGGCTCACCGGGTAGCCGATGTGGCGCAAACACGCATTGCGGGCGCGCTCCATATAGCCGGCATAATTGCCGTAGTAAACCACTCCGCCGGCATCGGTATCCTCGTAGTTGATGGCCATCGAGATCGAGAACGCCCCGGCTGCAGCGGGCACCGGCGGCGTCTGATCCGAGCGCCGGTCTATCACTCTTCCGGCAACTGCTGCTGGCGGGCGACGGCCTCACGCGGCATTTCCAGGCCGATATGCCGCCAGGCCGATTTAGACGCGATCCGACCGCGTGCCGTGCGCAGTAAAAACCCCTGCTGCATCAGATACGGCTCGATCAGCTCTTCGATCGTACCGCGTTCCTCGCCCATCGCCGCGGCGATACTGTCTATGCCGGCCGGCCCGCCGTCGAATTTGTGCATAATCGCCAGCAGAAAATTGCGGTCCAGAATATCCAGGCCGTGGCTGTCCACTGCGAGCATGTCCAGCGCCGCATTGGCGACCGCTTCGGTCAACCGGCCGTCCGACTTGACTTCGGCATAGTCGCGCACCCGCCGCAGCAGCCGATTGGCAATTCTCGGCGTCCCCCGCGAGCGCACCGCAATCGCCTGCACGCCGTCGGGCTGAAAGCGAATGTTGAGCAGACCGGCCGAGCGTTTGACGATCAGGGCCAGGTCATCGACCGAGTAAAACTCCAGCCGCTGTACGATGCCGAAACGATCGCGCAGCGGCGAGGTCAGCAGGCCGGCCCGGGTGGTGGCGCCGACCAGCGTAAACGGCGGCAGATTGAGCTTGATCGAGCGCGCCGCCGGCCCTTCACCAATCATGATATCCAGGCGATAATCCTCCATTGCCGGATACAAAATCTCCTCAATCGCCGGATTCAAACGGTGAATCTCGTCGATAAACAGCACATCATGGGCCTCGAGATTGGTCAACATTGCCGCCAGGTCACCCGCCTTCTCCAGCACCGGGCCGGAGGTCTGACGCAGCTTGGCCTGCATCTCTACCGCAATAATATTCGCCAGCGTCGTCTTGCCCAGCCCCGGCGGGCCGAAAATCAGCGCATGATCCAGCGCCTCACCGCGGTTGCGCGCAGCGCGGATAAAGATCTCGAGTTGTTCGCGAATATTCGGCTGACCGATGAACTCGTGCAACCGCACCGGCCGCAGACTGCGGTCCACCGCCTGCTCAACGGCGGAATCGGATTGATGGTCGGTCGACAAGGCCGGATTCGGCAGCATCAGCGATTACTCAAGTACTGCAACGCGTTGCGAATCAAGTCATCCCGCAGCGTGCTTTCGGCGCCGACTGCGCGCACCGCCCGCGTCGCCTCGGCGGCCGCATACCCCAGCGCCACCAGCGCCCCAATCGCATCCTGCACCGGCATATCCGCGGCGCTCCCGGGCGTAGCGGCGTCGCCGGCGTCCAGATCGACGAGTCGATCACGCATATCGAACAGCATTCTGCCGGCCGTTTTAGCGCCGATCCCCGGCACCCGGGTCAGCATCTCGGCATCCTTTCGATGCACACAAGCGACGAACTCCGCCGCCGTGAAAGTCGACAAAATCGCCAGTGCCACTCGCGGCCCCACACCGTTTAATTTCAACAAACTGCGAAATAACCGACGCTGCGCCTGATCGGAAAACCCAAACAGCAACTGAGCGTCCTCGCGCACCAGCAGATGCACATGCAAACCAATCTCCGCCTGTTCTTCCGGCAGTGCATAAAACGTCGTCATCGGCGCTTCCAACTCGTAGCCGACGCCGTTGACATCCAGCAGCAAAAAAGGCGGGCGTTTGTACCGCAGTTTACCATGCAAATAGCCGATCACCGGGTTAGCGCCTCATGCCTGCACGGCCATAGCCAGTTTGCGCTCGCTTTGGTGCGTATGCAGATGACAAATCGCACAGGCCAGCGCATCCGCCGCATCCACGCCCGGGCAGGCGCGCAACCCCAGCAGCACCCGCACCATGTGCTGCACCTGGTGCTTCTGCGCGCTGCCGGTGCCGACCACCGCCTGCTTGACCTGCAGCGCCGAATATTCCGCCACCGGCAGGTCGGCCGTCACCGCGGCGCAGATTGCGCTGCCGCGCGCCTGCCCCAGGATGAGCGCGGAGCGGGCGCTGGTGGACATGAACACCTGCTCTACCGCGACCACATCCGGCCGGTACTGTGCAATCAGCGACTGCACTTCGCGATACACCATGCCCAGCCGCGCCGGCAATGCGCCGCCGCCCAGTCGAACACAATGATAGACCGCACAATGCAACCCGGTCGCGGTCGATTCAACCACCCCCAGACCGGTGTTGCGGGAGCCGGGATCGATCCCCAGAACACGCATCACGGCTGGCCGGGGAAGCTGGCGTTGGTGAACACATTCTGCACGTCGTCCAGCTCCTCCAGCGCCTCTATCAAACGCATGACCTTGTCCGCCGCCTCGCCCTCAAGCGCCGTTTCGGTGCCTGGCCGCTGGATCAACTCGGACATTTCCGGTTCGACCCCGGACGCGCGCAGCGCCTGTTCGACCTGATGGTAGCGCTCCGGCGAGGTGACGACTTCGATCACCTCGCCATCGCTTTCGACATCGTCGGCGTCGGCCTGCAATGCCAGCTCCAGGATCCGCTCTTCATCCGCATCACTGGAAAACACGATCGAGCCGATGCGGTTGAACAGATAGGCCACGGAGCCGTCCGTGCCCAGATTGCCGCCATGCTTGCTCAACACCCGGCGAACCTCGCTCACGGTGCGGTTGCGGTTGTCGGTGGCACACTCGATCAGCACCGCAACCCCGCCGGGGCCGTAGCCTTCGTAGTGCAGCTCTTCAATCGACGCCCCATCCAACTCGCCGACGCCGCGTTTGACCGCCCGCTCGATGGTATCGCGCGTCATATTGGCCGCGAGCGCCTTGTCAATTGCAGCGCGCAGGCGGGGATTGGCGCCCGCGTCGGCACCGCCGATGCGCGCGGCAACGGTAATTTCCTTGATCAGCTTGGTAAAGGCTTTACCGCGTTTGACGTCCTGCGCGGCCTTGCGAAATTTGATATTGGCCCATTTGCTATGCCCTGACATACACGCTCCGAGGTGTCAATTCACGCCATTTTATCACTTGCAGCGAAGCTGACGAAGGCGCATACCCCAGTCAGACACCACTCACTACCGCAGCCGCAGGCCCAACCCTTTGAGCTGCTGGGCATCGACCTGGTTGGGCGCATCGGTCAACAGGCAGGCGGCTTTCTGCGTCTTTGGAAAAGCAATCACATCGCGGATCGATTCGACCGCCGACAGCATCGCGGCGAGGCGATCGAGGCCGAAGGCAATGCCGCCGTGGGGAGGCGCGCCGTACTGCAGCGCCTGCAGCAAAAAACCAAACCGCGCCTGCGCCTGCTGCGCATCGATGCCGAGCACCTGCAGCACCTGCTGCTGCAAATCGGATTGGCAGATGCGGATCGAACCGCCGCCCACCTCGGCGCCGTTTAACACCAGATCATAGGCGCGCGAGCGCACCGCCCCGGGGTCGCTCTCCAGCAGCGCAATGTCTTCGGCGCGCGGTGCGGTGAACGGATGGTGCACCGAATGCCAGCGCTGCGCCTCCCGATTCCATTCCAGCAGCGGAAAATCAACAATCCAAATCGGCCGCCAGTCGCCGTCGATCAACTGCCGATCCTCACCGATGCGCAGCCGCAGCGCGGCGAGTGCCGGGTTGACAATATCGGCCCGGTCGGCGCCAAAAAAGATCAGGCCATTCGCCTGTGCTCCGGTGCGCGTCAATATCGTTTGCAGCACCGCATCGGGCAGAAATTTTAGAATCGGCGACTGCAACCCCGCGCGCCCGGCGAGCGGGTCATTGACCTTGATATAGGCCAGCCCTCCGGCGCCGTATTGGGCCACAAACTCCGTATATCGGTCGATCTGTGCGCGCGTCAAATCACCGCCGTCGGGCACGTACAGCGCCGCCACCCGGCCCTCGGGGTCATTTGCCGGGGCGGAAAAGACGTTGAATTCAACCGCCCCCATCACATCGGTCAGCTCGGTCAGCTTCAATGGGATGCGCAAATCCGGGCGGTCGGTGCCGTACTCGGCCAGCGCCCGGGTAAAATCCATCTGCGGCAGCGGCAGCGGCAGCGCAACCCCCAGCACGCGCTCGAACACCGCCGCCAGCATGCGATCCATCAGGCCGATCACGTCGGCCTCGTCGACAAACGACATTTCGAGGTCCAATTGCGTAAACTCAGGCTGCCGGTCGGCCCGCAGGTCTTCGTCACGAAAGCAGCGCGCAATTTGATAATAGCGTTCAAAGCCGGACACCATCAGCAATTGTTTGAACAATTGCGGTGACTGCGGCAGCGCAAAAAACTCACCCGGACGGGTACGGCTTGGCACCAGATAATCGCGCGCGCCCTCGGGGGTCGAGCGGGTCAAAACCGGGGTCTCGATCTCGATAAACTCATGCGCATGCAAAAATTCGCGCAGCGCGGACGACAGCTGATGGCGCAGCCGCAAGTTGCGCTGCATCGGCTCACGGCGCAGATCGAGAAACCGGTATTTCAGGCGAACCTCTTCGCTGATCTCGGTATCGTCGAGCTGAAACGGCAGCGCCACCGAGGCGTTCAACAACGTGATCTGAGCGGCGATAACTTCGAGCCCGCCGGTCGGCAGGTCGGGGTTGAGGGTGCCCGGCGGGCGGCGTCTGACCCGGCCCTGCACCTGTAATACGTATTCGTTGCGCACGCTATCGGCAACGGCAAATGCCTGCGGCGTATCCGGGTCGGCCACCACCTGCACCCGCCCGGAACGATCCCGCAGATCGATAAAGATAACGCCGCCGTGGTCGCGCCGACTCAAGACCCAGCCGCACAGGCTGACCGCCTGATCGATATCCGCGTCGTCAATGCGCGCACACAGCCGGGTGCGCGCCACCGCACCCGCGCTGTCGCGCACGCCGTCCGGCAGCGCATCAGCGGTCATCGCGGCGGCGGGAGTGCCGAGTGTTCAAGCGCCGGTACTGTGGCGATCCGACTTCGCCGCGCCGGAGTTGGCGGCGGCGCCTGAACCCGCGCCGTCACCCGAGGCGGCGGGCTTGCTTGCGGGGGTTTTCTCGTCCGCCGCTTTTTCCGCCGCGCGGCTCGCGTCACCTGAAGCCGACTGGGCGGGGTCGGCGCTATTGGCGGCCTTGGTCCGGTCGCCGTGCTTGAAATCGGTTTCGTACCAGCCGGTGCCCTTCAACCGAAACGCCGCCGCCGAAATGCGCTTCTTCAATGCTGCTTCGCTGCACTCGGGGCAGTACACCAGCGGCGCGTCGGCCATCTTTTGCAGCGCTTCGAGACGATGCCCGCATTCGGTGCATTGATACTCATAAAATGGCATTTTTTTCCTGCTCCCAGTCAGATTAAGAATTGCATAAGAGATACCGTTGACAGGTCGGCATTATACAACAAACCCCCATCCAAACGGCCCTGATTGTCGCCCGCGATCGCTTCAGGCGGCGCCCGTCTAAGGAATGTTCTTTTCTCTGGCATCGCCGACCCAGCCCAGCCGACCGGCTTCGCCCGGCATCGGCTTGCCCTCTTTGTCCACACAGTATTGACCGAACACCACCGCATCGGCAATAACGCTGTGCCGGTATACCAGCGTATGTTCAAACAGCAGGCTGCGGTGGATTTTAGCGCCGCGCTGCACATGGCAGCCGTGCGAGATCCAGGTCGGCCCCTGGATTTCACACCCCGCCTCGATGCGGGTATTGGCACCGATATAAATCGGCCCCTCGATCAGCACCTCCCGCCAATCCACGTTCACATTCAGCCCCACCCAGACCTGCGGCGCCACCTCCCGGCCCGGCATATCGATGTTGGCCACGGTGCCGCGCATCAACCGCTGGTTGGCGTCCCAATAATCCCGCAGACGGCCAATGTCGATCCAGTGAAACGGCAGCTCAATTGCATGGAACGGTATTTTTCGCTCGATCAGCCCGGGCAGGAGCTGACTGCCAATGTCATAGATGCGATCGGACGGGATTTGGTCGATGATCTCCGGTTCAAACAGATAAATGCCGGTATTTGCCAGCGTCGAGCGCGCCTCTTCCATGCGCGGCTTTTCCTGAAAAGACAGCACCGCACCACGCTCGTCACACTCGACCACGCCGTAATCGGGCACCATATCGCGCGCCACCCGCTTGACCACCAGGCTGGCCCTGGCGCCGGATTGCCAGTGTCTGCGCAGCGCCGCGGTCAAATCCAGATCGATAATCGCGTCGCCGCAGATCACCAAAAAGGTATCGTCAAAGAAACCGCCGAACTCCTGCACCCGCTTGATGCCGCCCGCCGAGCCCAGCGCCTCGCTGATGATGCGACCGTTTTCGATATGCCCCTCAAACGAGTAGCCGATATTCACGTTCCAGCGACGACCATCGCCGAAATACGACTCGATCCGCTGCGGCAAATGGCTGACGTTGACCATAATATCGGTGAAGCTGTGCCGGGCAAGCAGCTCAACCAGAAACTCCATCACCGGCTTGCCCAGCACCGGAATTAACGGTTTGGGCAATTCATGGGTCAGCGGCTGTATCCGGGTTCCTTTTCCGGCAGCCAGAATCATGGCTTTCATGGTCGGTTCACATCGGTGGCAGGCGGCGCCATTCTACTCGATCCCGGGCGGCGGCACACCATCGGCAAACCGCAGACTGACAGCGCCCGAAAGCGCATCGAGGCGGTCAAGGCAGCCGATGTTAATGCCGTACTGGCTCGGGTCCGAACGCCGTTGATGGTGGGTATAAATGCCGCAAATCGAGCAAAAATAATGCTTTGCGGGCCGGCCAGTTACGCCACTTCGGCGCCGAACTGAGCGGCGGTTTGCAGCAATATCTGCCATATCGACAGCGCAAACCCGCGCGGCAAAAACAGCTCGTAACCCTGCGATGAACGCCACAGCATGACCCCGGCATGATGCAGTGCGGTGGCCGCCAGCGCGCCCACCGGGAAGGCCGGCTCACGCAAATCCAGCGGCAGATGCCGATTCAGCAACGCCACCGCCTGCGCCCCCGAGACCCGTATCTGCGTGCGCGAATGCGACAGGTCGAGGGTTGTGCCCTGATGCGCCTCCAGCGCGCCGGCCTCGGCCCCAATCAGCCACCACTTCAACGGCTCGACGCGCAGCAACGCGGCCGCCGTGCCCTCAACCGCCCGGCAGGCCGCCGGTGCAGTCGGCACACCCGCCATGGCCGCCGCCTGCACCGCCACCGCGGCCAGCGTATCCGGCCACGCGGCGATTTGATGCAGCCGCAAATCGCCGACTGCGCACAGCGTGACCCCGGGCGGCGCCACCAGGCCGGAAACCCCGCGCTGATCATGCCCGTCAAGGGCCGAAAGACGCTTAGCCATACATCCTCTCGCCATCCGGGTCGTACAGATGCGGCGACACAATCTCGACCTCGAGCCGGCTGTTTCTGAGCGGGTCAGCCGCGACCACCGTTTTACCCTGCCAGGCCGCGTGACCGCCGGCAATAAACCCAAGCCCGATCCAGTGCCCGAGCGCAGGCGAATGGGTCACCGCGGTAATCCAGCCGACCCCGGTGCCCGAAACCTGCTCGGGCCGGCACAAAATCGCCCCGGCATTGAACGTCAACGCACGCTGCAGCGGCTTGATCCCGACCAGACGCGGCCGCTCCGGCTGCATCAATTCCGGCCGCCGGCGCAGCGCACTGCCGACAAACGCCTTGTCGGCGGATGCCATCCGGCCCAGGCCGGCATCGTCAATCGTGACCCGCCCATCCAGCTCGGCGCCGGTCACATGGCCCTTTTCAATCCGCAACGCACCCAGCGCCTCCAGCCCGTACAGGCACCCGCCCAGCGGCTGCGCCACCGCCCACAAGGCCGCTATCATCGCGTTGCCATAATCCGACGGCACATACACCTCATACGCCCGCTCGCCGGAAAAGCTGATGCGGGCGATGCGGCACGGCATATCACCCAGCAGCTCGGCCTCAACCACGCCCATAAACGGCAGCGCCCGATCGCTCACCCCATCGGGGTCGCGTACGCAGTGGGTCAACACTTCGCGCGATTGCGGCCCGGCGACCGCCACCCCGGCCCATTGGTCGGACACCGACGTCACCTGCACCTTCAACTCCGGCCAGCGGGTTTGCAGCAGATGTTCGAGCATCACCATCACCTGCGCCGCCTGCGCCGTGGTCGTGGTCATAAAGTATTCGCTCGCGGCCAGACGCCAGGTGGTGCCGTCGTCCATCACCATGCCGTCGTCGCGCAGCATAATGCCGTAGCGCGCCTTGCCAATCGGCAGTTTGGCGAACGGATTGGTATAGACCCGGTTCAAAAATTCAGCCGCGTCCGGCCCTTGAATCGCAATTTTGCCCAGCGACGTCACGTCACACAGCCCGACACACGCGCGGGTGGTTTTGGCTTCGCGAATATAGGCCGCGGTCAGATCCTCGCCGGCCGCGGCGAAATACCAGGGCCGGTGCCAAAGCCCGGCCATCTGCATCGTCGCCCCCTGCTGCAAATTCCAATCGTGCATCGGCGTGCGCCGCAGCAGCCGAAAGTGCCGCCCGACACTGCGACCGCTCAGCGCCCCCAGGGACACCGGCGTATACGGCGGTCGGAACATCGTCGTACCGACCTGCGGGACCGTCTTGCCGAGCGCCTCGGCCATCAGCGCCAGGCCAACCACATTGCCCATTTTGCCGCCGTCGGTGGCCATGCCCAGCGTCGTATAGCGTTTCAAATGCTCCACCGCCGCAAACCCCTCCCGCGCCGCCAGGCGAATATCGTCAGCGGTCACATCGTGCTGAAAATCGACCAGCGCGGTGTGTTTTTTACCGGCCACCCGCACCTCATACAGCGGCTGTATCGCGCCCTCCCAGCCGCCGGCCGCCACCGCCGCCGCCGGCTCGACCGACCGGCCCAACGCGGCTGCGGCGGCCCGCCCGGCCGCCAGCCCGGAGGCCTGACACGCAGCCGTCGGCCACACCCCCGCCGCCGCCCCGGCCAGCCGGATCGGTTGATCGGTCGGCGGCGCAACAAAACACGCCTGCGTATCGTCCCACACCGGCGCGACGCCGCGGTGGCAAATCAGGTTGACCACCGGCGACCAGCCGCCGGATACCAGCACCAGATCGCAATCCTGATGCCCGGCGGTATGCCAGCCGTCGGCGGTGGCGGCGGCCAGCTGCAGGCCCTTGACCGCTTTGCCGCCGACCGCGCACAGCGGCGCCGAATTGGTGCGCAGCGTAATGCCGTGTTCACCCGCCATGCCCACCAGCGCCGTCGGCACCACGGTGCGCGCATCCAGCAGCATCACCCGGGCCCCGGCCTGGGCCAGATCGACCGCCGCCGGATAAACCGAATCGTTGTTGCCGGCGACGACGACATTGCGCCCCGGCAGCACGCCGTAGCGATTCAGATACGCCCGCCCGGCCGCCGCCGTCATCACGCCCGGCCGGTCGTTATTGCCAAACGCGATCGAGCGCTCGAGCGCGCCGGTCGCCAGAATGGTCTGCTGCGCCCTGAGCGTCCAGAATCGGTGCCGGGGCGTATGCGCATCGGGCCTCGCGATATGGTCGCTGACCCGCTCGAGCAAACCGGCCACGCCATGGTCGTACAACCCAAACACCGTCGTGCGCAGCATGACGCGCACCCCGGCAGCCTGCATTGCCGACACCTGTTCGGCGCGCCCGGGCTCGGCCTGCGCAGTCGGCTGATTCAGCCAATCACCGCCCAGCTCGCAGTCCTGCTCGGCCAGCACCACATCCAGCCCGGCCTGCGCGGCGGCGCTCGCGGCGGCCAGGCCGGCCGGGCCGGAGCCAACCACCAGAAGGTCGCAAAAAGCGTGCCCGTGTTCGTATTCGTCCGGGTCCGGCTGCCGGCTGGCCGTCCCCATGCCAGCCGCCCGGCGAATCCACTTTTCATACCACATCCACGCGCGGGTGCCCTGGTTCCACCCGAACAGCGGCAGGCGCATGAAGGTTTTGTAATAGAAGCCGGCCGCCAAAAACCGCCCGAACAGATTGTTCACCGCACCGACGTCGTAGCGCACGCCAGGCCAGGCATTCTGACCGCAGGCGACCAGCCCGTCGTACAATTCCTGCACGCTGGCCTTGACATTGGGATCACGCCGGGCGCCCTCGCCGACGGTCACCAGCGCCCCGGACTCCTCAACCCCGGCCGACATGATGCCGCGCGGTCGGTGATACTTGAAACTGCGCCCGAGCACCCGATCGCCGCCGGCCATCAGCGCCGAGGCCAGCGTATCGCCCTGATAGCCGTAGCGGGTTTTGCCGTCCCAGCTAAACCGCAGCATCCGGGCGCGGTCGATCCGCCCGCCCTGCGGCAATCGCTGCGCACTCATGCCGGCGGCTCGGGTTCAACGGCCGCGGCAACCCCCGGGTGCGCCGGCCTGACCGAGTAAATCTCATGGCTCAGGGTGTCGCGCTCGACCACCAGCCACAGACGGCAGCCGTGGACGTGCTGCCAGCTCTCGCGCTGCCGTCCGCGGATATTCTCACGCAGAAACACCGCCTCATGCCATGCTTCCAGCGGCGCATCCAGCGGCGGATACTCGACCGAGGCGTCGCTGCCATAGGCGAATTCGCTGTGATCCCGCAGCCCGCAAAAAGGGCAGTTTATGCGCATGCCATCGTTCCTCGCAGGTTAGCCATGCAGTTTGGGGTCGGCGCCGGCGCCGCGCTCATCGATGCTCGCGCCGCGCGCGAAGCGCTGCAAATCGAACGGGCGAATTATCTCGTCCGGGCGATCATGGGCAATCAAATCGGCAAAATGCCAGCCCGAAGCCGGGCTGGCCTTGAAGCCGCCATAATTCCAGCCGGCATTCAGATACAGATTGTCGAGCGGCGTTTTGCAGATAAACGGCGAGCCGTCCATCGACATATCCATCACCCCGGCCCAGTGACGCAGCAGGCGCACCCGCCCCAGGCACGGCAAAATCGCCATCGCCGCCTCGGCGGTATCCTGCACGATCGGCAGATTGCCGCGCTGCGCATAGGACTTGTACCAATCCAGATCGCCGCCAAATACCATGCCGCCCTTGTCCGATTGGGAAATATAAAAATGCGCGCCGCCGACCCCGAAGGCCACCACCTGATCCAGCAGCGGTTTCAGCGGCTCGGTGACAAACGCTTGCAGCTTGTGGGTTTCGATCGGCAATTTGCCGAGCTCGGCCATGCTCCACAAGCGCGACGTGTTGCCGGCAACCGCCAGCCCGAGCTTGTCGACGCCGATACGGCCACGGGTGGTTTCCACCGCAGTGACCCGCCCGTCCCGGCGGCTGATGCCGGTGACTTCACAATTCTGGATAATATCGACCCCGTGGCGGTCCGCCGCGCGCGCATACCCCCAGGCCACCGCATCATGCCGCGCCGTACCGGCCCGCCGCTGCGCCGTCGCCGCCATGATCGGGAAGCGGGCGTTCTGATAATCCAAATGCGGCACCGCCTTCTTGAGCGTCTCCAGCGACCACAGCTCGGCCTCCGCACCGGTCAGCCGCATGATGTTATAGCGGCGCGCGGCCGCGTCTTTGGCGGCCGGGCTATGCAGCAGGGTAATGTGCGCCCGCTGGCTGAACATCACGTTGTAGTTCAACTCATGGCTGAGGTTTTCCCACAGCTTGAGCGAGTGCTCGTAGAAATACCGATTGGCCGGCAGCAGGTAATTGGAGCGCACGATGGTGGTATTGCGCCCGGCATTGCCGCCGCCCAGCCAGCCCTTCTCGACCACGGCAATATTGCGCAGGCGATGGTTTTTCGCCAGATAGTATGCGGTCGCCAGGCCGTGCAGACCGGCGCCGACGATGACCACCTCGTACTGCTTTTTCGGCTCCGCATCCCGCCAGACGCGCGGCCAACCGGTTTGCCCCAGCAAGCCGTTCTTCAGTACCGCCCAGGCGGAATAGCGGGCCATCAAGCGCGCGGCATCAACCGCGTCGGGCCGGTGCACCCGGGCCGCCGCGCAAGGCCGGCGGGAACCACGTCAGACAGCCGCAGGGCCAGCCATTCCATCATACGGCGCCGGCATATTCACCGCGCGCCGGGTAACGTTTTTTGATGATGAAATCCAGCGCCGCGAGCAGATCCTTGAAATGCGGGCGAACAAACGGCATGGTCTGCACCGAGGCGTAATACAGCGTCCGATCGGCCAGCACCAGAAACAGCCCCGGCTCGGAAAACAGCGCCGGCTCCTCGATGCCGATCGAGGTTTTACCGCGTGCGGCGGAAATATACAGCCCCCACTGCCGCGCCGTGCCGAGCGCCAGCGCATACCCCAGCCGCAGCGCGTGCGCCGGGATTTTCTCCGCCATCTGCTGCGCCCGCTCGCGCTCGTCGGCGCTGACCGCAATGGTGGCGACGCCGCGTTCGGCAAATGCCGGCGTCAGCTTTTCCAACTCGGTCAGGTAGGTCGCGCAAAGCGGACAATGCAGCCCGCGGTAGAAACACACCAGCGTGCCGTGCCCGGCGGTTTCGGCGGCCAGGCTAAAATCGCCGTGCGACAGCGTGGCGACGTTCAAATCGGGGGTGGTTTGGCGTGGAACAAGCATCATGGTCGGCAGATCGGTGCGGTTGCGTGGTTAATTTTTCAACTCGGGCGTGACGAATAAGGCGCAACTTTGCCATCAAGTCCGATTCGATTCAAGTCAGACGGCCCGCCACGTCGGGCATCACCCGGCGAGTCGATGCAAAAAAACACCCAATCCCGCGCCGCCCGGCAATATATCCGACTGTAAATTCAACCTGTTAAGCGCCACTTCGCCGGCCCGTACACCTTCTTCTTGATTTTGAAATAAAAAAAAATGGTTATCTTGCTGTTAATTCTCCATTTCCGGTACCCATGCCATGCTGGCCCGAAAGGTACCGCTGTTGTTCAAAGCCCCGACGCTGTTTGCCGTTTTCGCTGCCGGGCTATGCCGCGCGCCTTCAGCCGCCGTCGCGGGCGAGTGCGACCGGATTGCGGAGGTGGCGCGGCAAAACGCCGCCTTATACCGTAACAGCAGCAACCCGCATCACCGGGCCGCCACCCAGGCACAGCAAAACGGCTATAATGCGTGCGTCAATTCGGTACGGCAGAACGCCGCTTCGGTGGGGCGTCAGGATTTGCTTCAGGAGGTGGGGATACAGGTCGGCACAGCGGTAGCGACAGCGCTGGCGACCCGGGCCTCCAATCCCTGATGGGCGATCTGGGCAAGGTCAACCGCCTGGAAAACAACAACGCCAACGCCCGGGCAATTGAAGCCCAATTGGCACGCGAGCGTGAGCTTGTACGGCAAAACGAACTCGAAATGCAGCGATTGTTAGCGGCGGCGGCCGAACGGCAGCGCGCCGCGGAGGCGGAACAACCCCGCACTGCTGAAGGGGATTAAAGGGGCGATACACGTGGGGAACACCGCGCACGCATTGAACACCGGAAATTAAACTTAATGGATACAACCATGATAATACTTGCATACAAACGGCGTTGGCTACGGGCGGCACAATCTGTTCTGGTTGCCCTGTTTTTCATACCGGCAGGCATGTCCGGCGTCTACGCGGCCACCGCACAGGAAGAAGCCGCGCTGGAGCTGTTTAACGAAGGCTTCCAGCTGTATCAGAGTGGTAACTTTGAACGTGCTAAAGAACGATTCGAAGATAGCCTGGAGCTGGTTCCGAAAAATACCACTGCACTGTACTACCTGGGCCGCGTTTTAGAGGCGCAAGGCGATTTCTACAGTGCAATAGCTAACTACCAGGCTGTGTTCGATAGCGGACCCGATACAAAGGATGGAATTCTCGCCAAAAGTGCCAAAAGCAGGTTGGACAGCCGCGCCAAAAGCAGGGAGGAGGAGGTGAATGCGGCGCCCAATGGACAGAATACGCCGTTACATGATGCGGCCAGGAAAAACGCCGTGGCTACTGCGACCCTGTTGCTTGAAAGAGGCGCGGCGGTGAATGCGAAGGACGATGAGGGGGCAACGCCGCTACATATAGCGGCCTGGAAAAACGCCGTAGCGACCGCGACCCTGTTGATTGAAAGAGGCGCGGCGGTGAATGCGAAGGACGATTATGGGGATACGCCGCTACACTATGCGACCAGGGGCAACTCCGTAGCTACCGCGACCCTGTTGCTTGAAAGAGGCGCGGCGGTGAATGCGGAGGGTGATTATGGGTGGACGCCGCTACATTCTGCGGCCAGAAAAAACACCGCGGCTACTGCGACCCTGTTGCTTGAAAGAGGCGCGGCGGTGAATGCGAAGACTAATAATGGGTTGACGCCGCTACATTATGCGGCCAGGGAAAACGCCGTAGCTACCGCGACCTTGTTGCTTGAAAGAGGCGCGGCGATGAATGCGAAGACTAGTAAGGGGTGGACGCCGTTACATTATGCGGCCAGGAAAAACGCCGTAGCTGCCGCGACCCTGTTGCTTGAAAGAGGCGCGGCGGTGAATGCGAAGAGGAATGGTGGGAGTACGCCGCTACATGATACGGCCAGAAAAAACGCCGTAGCTGCCACGGCCCTGTTGCTTGAAAGAGGCGCGGCGGTGAATGCGAAGGCCAATAATGGGGCTACGCCGCTACATTATGCGGCCAGGAACAACGACGTGGCTACCGCGACCCTGTTGGTTGAAAGAGGCGCGGCGATGAATGCGAAGGCCAATAATGGGTGGACGCCGCTACATGATGCGGCCAGGAAAAACGCCGTAGCTACCGCGACCCTGTTGGTTGAAAGAGGCGCGGCGGTGAATGCGAAGGACGATGATGGAGATACGCCGCTACATTTAGCGGCCTTCTTCAACGACGTAGCTACCGCGACCCTGTTGGTTGAAAGAGGCGCGGCGGTGAATGCGAAGAACAATGATGGGGAGACGCCGTTAGCTACATTACTTAATCGCCGGGCTGAAAAGAAAAAAGAAGCCAAAAAAGGAGACAGCGGCGACAAGAAACGCTACAAAAAATTCAAAAAAGAAGCCAAAAAAACCGCCGCCTTACTCCGCAAACACGGCGGCAAAAAAAAGTAGGTCGCGCTTAGCCCGCCGCAAATCCGCCCGTTACTGATTCGCTGACCGGCGTGCCGCCGGGCATGAATGTCAACGCCGGCACCAACGAGGACGCCGGTGAGAGGCACGATGGATGCAAATACGCTCGGCCCCTGCGCCGGTGACGTATCGTGTACGCGCCCGATACAACAACCCCGACCGCAAACCCGCACGAGCGCTTGTCCCCACAAGTGGCGAACACAGTCGTATAACCGAGGTAAATCACCCCCATGCGCAAAGCCCCCACCACGCCAACGTTGTGGTAGCGGTGGGGTGGTGGGGCGGGGCGGCACTGTCGGCGTGCCGGTTGAGGGTCTGACGCCAGCGATAGAGCGTGCGGATGCTAACCTTAAAGACCTCGCTGGCAGCGATTTTGCCGTGCCGGTCGCAGAACTCCCCGATCGCAAGGCGGTGTTGGGCCTGTTTGGAAGTCATCCCCAGACATGCCCTGAATGGGCTACTCGGTAAACCCCCGGATACGGTATCCGGTATAGTGGATTTGCATCGCGCTCCTGTTGGGGCGGAATGCTAACCGTTTCTGAGCTTATGCACGATGTATTCTGGCAAAATCCTCCCGGATGTCTAAAAATTGGGCAGGTGTTTATTGGCGATACTGCTACAATACAGGCAGGATCAGTAAGTGACCTATATTGCTTAAAACATGGCACAGCTTGCTTTACCTGGAGTTAAGATGAAAAACTTTTTTGACAAGATAGCTTTAAATATCTTGGTATTTTTAGTCATGTTTGCTAGTTCCATGGCGTCGGCAGAGGCAGCAGAGCGCTATAAAAAATACGAGAATGAAAGAGTTTTTGTATGCAGGACCAGGGATGATGCTAAGCGGTCAAGTGATTACTTTCAGAGCTTTGTTGATGTTGCTAGAAGTGTGAGAGCCGAGCCGCTCCCATTTCCAGAGGGTATAAAGTGCGGATTTTCAAAAATAACTTTCGAGGTGATTGATTATGCTGATGAGAGTCTTAATAGCGAAGGGCTAGATAAAAAGGGAAGCATCAGTGAATTTAGATATCTTATAGTAAATATTTCTGAACCCTCCACTTTGAATGGGGCGTTTATACAGGTTCCTATCAGTACTGTAATCGAAGGAATAGACCCACCTAAAAAAAGATCAAGAGCTAATCTTCCAGCATTGCAGCCCACTCCAGCAAATTCTGGCAGGTTAAATGGAGCAGATCAATCGAGTGGCAACTTTCAAAAAACAACAAAGACACCATCACGAATAGTTCCAGCTAGTAGCGATTCCGCTAACCCAGGAAAAGTAGAGCCCTCAAGATGATGATTGGAGCGTCGCGCTCTGCATTTTCCCATGGCAGTTAAGCACTGACAGAGTTGCGATGATGCGCTCGATGGTGGAGACGCTCGGCAGCGGCAGTCGCTGTTGTGCGCACCAGTCTTGCAGCAGTAGATGGAATCTGGCCTTGCCGAGGTTGGGGTATTGTCGGCGCAATTGTCGGATTTACTGGTTCAGGGCCGGCGGGGTGGTCAGGTCGCCTGCGTCGGTGCGGTACACAGGATTCAGGCGTGAGCGCGACGGCACTGCCGGCGTGCCGGTTGAGGGTCTGACGCCAGCGATAGAGCGTGCGGATGCTGACTTTAAAGACCTCGCTGGCAGCGATTTTGCCGTGCCGATTGCAGAACTCCCCGATCGCAAGGCGGTGTTGGGTCTGTTTGGAAGTCATCCCCCAGACATGCCCTGAATGGGCTACTTGGTAAACCCTCGGATGCGGTATCCGGTATAGTGGATTTGCATCGCGCTCCTGTTGGGACGGAGTGCCAACCGTTTCTGAGCTTATGCACGATGTGTTCTGGTAAAATCCTCCCGGATGTCTAAAGATTGGGCAGGTGTTTATTGGCGATACTGCTACAATACAGGCAGGATCAGTAAGTGACCTATATTGCTTAAAACATGGCACAGCTTGCTTTACCTGGAGTTAAGATGAAAAACTTTTTTGACAAGATAGCTTTAAATATCTTGGTATTTTTAGTCATGTTTGCTAGTTCCATAGCGTCGGCAGAGGCAGCAGAGCGCTATAAAAAATACGAGAATGAAAGAGTTTTTGTATGCAGGACCAGGGATGATGCTAAGCGGTCAAGTGATTACTTTCAGAGCTTTGTTGATGTTGCTAGAAGTGTGAGAGCCGAGCCGCTCCCATTTCCAGAGGGTATAAAATGTGGGAATTTAAAAGCAACTTTCGAGGTGATTAATTACGCTGATGAGAGTCTTAATGGTGAAGGTCTGGATAAAGAGGGAAATGTAACTAAAGAGAGGTACCTTATAATCAATATTTTCGAACCTTTCACTTTGAATGGTGCATTTATAAGTGTTCCTATCAGTACTGTAATCGAAGGAATAGACCCACCTGAAAAAAAGCAGGAGTGAATCTCCCAGCAACATTACTGCCTACTCTAAAGACCCTCGGCCAATTAAATGGAGCCAATCAGTCGAGCGGTAGCTCTCAAAAAACGACAAAAACAGCACCGCGAATAATTCCAGCTAGTAGCAATTCAGCTAACCCAGGAAAAGTAGAACCCTCAAGATGATGATTGGAGCATCGCGCTCTGCATTTTCCCATGGCAGTTAAGCACTGACAGAGTTGCGATGATGCGCCCGATGGTGGAGACGCTCGGCAGCGGCAGTCGCTGTTGTGCGCACCAGTCTTGCAGCAGTAGATGGAATCTGGCCTTGCCGAGGTTGGGGTATTGTCGGCGCAATTGTCGGGTTTGCCGGTTCAGGGCCGGCGTGGCAGAAGTATTGGTGGACGCATAGATTTAAACAGCATACGAGCGGGCGTATCACTCGGATATTATGAATCGGTCGACGTTTATCCGGAACGCGATAGCGTAACGACAGTGCGTTTCGATACCGACAAGCCCATTGAACCACTTCAGTTGCACCGATGCCGCCTTCGTCGCGCCGGAATGTATGAGCTGGCAAAAACGGAGTTTCGGGCTCAATAATACCAAACAACCCCACTATCCCGGATACCGCATCAGGAGTTTTACCGAGCAACCCATCCGGGGCATGTCCACGCGTAGCCAATCGCCCGTACCCCCGCCAAACCCGACCCCGGCCTCGGTCTGCCCCCAACCATTCTCAATTCCTGATTCCCACCCATCAATAGAGAAGCACGATTGTACCCAACCCGACTAAAAAGACAGCCAAAACCAGAGTAGACACAAGCCAGAATGAACAAAAAACAGCATATAAATCCCCCCGGAAGCCAGCGGAGGTGTGTAAATTGAACTAAAAAACCCTTCTAAATATTTGAATTTCAAAACAAAAAAATCATTAAAAAAATATTATATTTTGTGCTTGACAAGACGCTGCAAATCCGATCTAAATGCCACTAATTCCGCTACACACTTTTGCGTAACAACAACTACGAAGGGATCCAAAATGAAATCGTACTTCAAAACCCTGTGGGTCGCTTTATCTATGCATTCTCATTATAACGTTTACTGGTTACTCTAGCATCATAGACGGCGTTCCTAAACGTTCCGATAATTCAAATAGCGCTGGCAACAAATAACACTCATAAACGAGGATTTTAATCATGAAATCTGATCTACCATTTGAAGAGGTACTGCTTCAACCAGGACAATCCCCACCGGGAAACGTTAGTCATCATTATGGTTCATCTGTTGTGATCTCCCAAGTGCACCAAAAAAGTGCTGCGGCGCCAGCGTCACCAGTCATTGACGAAGAAAATCTTAATCGTCATGAAAAAACTGGCTTGGCGGCTTTTCGACATCGACAGTCTGCTCAATTTCAGTCTGCAAAAGCAGCCAGACCTCATGAAGGCCTGGTATGGGATGCCGAAGGATTACTTCCCCCGAACCCACCCAAAGATCTTTTTCCTGAGTTTGACGCACAGGCTGCTACCTTGAGGATGCCAACCAGCCAACGTCTTACAGGTAAAGTTGCAGTTGGGGTCGTCATTGTTTCTGGCCCTGGCCCGCTGGCGTTTTCGAACGATGAAGTGACAAAAGTACACGCAGACGTTCAAAATGGACTCAGCTGGTTGGGAAATGCAGCAGGTGCATCCAAGCCTATCCAGTTTTTTTACAACACACAGCATGTAACCTTGACACTACCGGATAACCCAAATGGAACGGATATGGAGAGGTATTGGCTTGCCCCTACCATGCGGCAATTGAATTTCGCCAACCCATTGGAATACGTTGAATCACTTCGACGGAAATTAGTTACTGATTGGACATACTGTGCATTTTTTGTAAAATATTCACAATTTTGGTTTGCATACGCTTACTCCGGAGGCACCTATTTGTGTATGCAGTATTCAAACGGCAATTGGGGCCCTGATAATATTGACCGGGTTTTTGCCCATGAAACCGGCCATATCTTCAATGCCCCAGACGAGTATACAAAGAGCGGTTGCAACTGCAAAACTACAGCGGGTATATACAAAGTGGTGAATGGAAATTGTCAAACTTGTGCACCTGGAGGTGGTGTAGCGTGCATTATGAGAGCAAATTCCTGGACTATGTGCAAATATACGCCATGGCATTTGGGTTCGCTGAATCCGAAATCAATTCATTTTCAGTCTGTAGCCTTTCCTAATGTGGTTATGCGCATGGATGGTCAAGGTGCTGTCAATTATTCAGAATCTGGTGGTGGGAAAGTAAACTGCCAGTGGGGCGTCCATTCGTGGGAAGTTTTTTATTTGGTGCCACAGGAGAGTGATGATATATTTGCTATTGGCTCTGTTCATTTTCCTGGCGTATATTTACGTATGGATGGTCGAAATGTGACCCAATTTATCAGTTCTGGAGGTGGTACTGTAAACTGTCAATGTGATGTTGGTCCGTGGGAAAAGTTTTGTTTGGCACCGCAAACAGACGGCACCGTTGCGATAGAATCTGTACAGTTTCCCGGTGTATTTCTGCGTTTGGATGGCACTGGAGTCACACAAACAGTCGATTCAGGTAGAGGTGAAGTCAATTGCCAGTTTGGTGTTGGCCCTTGGGAAAAGTTTCACTTGAGGCAGTAGAAATATCTGTCCGCCAAGTGTAGGCAATTGATACGCATGGAGGACTCCGCCGAGCGCCGTGCATAAGCTCAAAACCTTTGGCACTTCGCACCAAGAAGAGTGCCATGTAAATCTACTATACCGGATACCGCATCCGGGGGTTACCGAGTAGCCCATTCCTGGTCGCCTGTAACACAGTCATTCCCCACCATGGCCTCAGCCTGCAAACCCCACCACAATTCCGCTTCCAACCAATGCTGATTGCCAAAGGGACCGGACCCATACACCCCCCTGACAAGGTGTCAGGTTCCGCATGATCCTCAAGACCTCTCTGGGGGATTTGTAGTCCAGGCATTTTAACCGACCTCTGTTGCCTTGCGGACGGGAAGCCAGCGACAGCCGTTCGGGATTATCACGCGGATTTTCCGCTCACCAATCCGTCCCGATTCAACCGTACAATAGCTGTGTGGCGGGCCCCCTGCAACACCGTCATACCTGACCATAGCCCCAGCCTACACCCCCCTGACCATTCCCAATTCCCAATTCCCAATTCCCAATTCCCAATTCCCAATTCCCAATTCCTAATTCCTAATTCCTAATTCCCAATTCCTAATTCCTAATTCCTAATTCCCGCCGTAGGCGGCATAATTCCTAATCCCCAATCCCGCTCCCAGCCGCCCGCCGAGTTTTACAAACCCCCCCGATTACCTTAAAATGAAAAAAATCCCACCCACCCACCAACCTGAGGCACCACACCATGACCCTGCGAATTAACGACCAAGCTCCGGATTTCACCGCACAAACCACCCACGGCACAATTCATTTCCACGAATGGGTCGGCGACGGCTGGGCGGTGTTGTTTTCCCACCCGAAAGACTTTACGCCGGTGTGCACCACCGAGCTCGGCTATGCGGCCCGGCTCGCCCCCGAATTCAGCAAGCGCAACTGCAAAGTGATCGGCCTGAGCATCGACTCGGTCGCCGACCATGAGAATTGGGAGCACGATATTCAGGAAACCCAGGGCTGCAAGGTCAATTTCCCGATGATCGGCGACACCGACCTGCATATCGCCAAACTGTACAACATGTTCCCGGCGGACGAATCCGGCACCGCCAGCGAGCGCACCGCAGCAACCAACGCCACGGTGCGCACGGTGTACATCATCGGGCCGGACAAGAACATCAAGCTGATGATGACCTACCCGATGACCACCGGCCGCAATTTCGATGAAATCCTGCGCGTTCTCGATTCGATGCAACTGACCGCCCGGCACAAGGTCGCCACGCCGGTAAACTGGCAAAACGGCGACGACGTCATCATTGTGCCGTCAGTCAGCGATGATGCAGCCAGGGAAAAATACCCGCAGGGCTGGAAAACCCTGAAGCCGTACCTGCGCATCGTCAAGCAGCCCGACTGACCGTTCGCCGCCGCAATCGACCGTCCTGACAGCCGGGCGCCCGCGTTGAACCGCAGCGAGGCTCGCCGTTGTGCCGCTGTCGAGCGGCGCGGTCGCAGGCGCCGACTGTCGGCGGCTCTCCGGCGGGTGGAAAATTGACCGGCGCGCCCATGCCGCATTCGCTTGCCAGCCTGGCCAAACGGTTCGAGCTCGACTGTGAGGGCCCGGCAGAGCAGCCGATCGAAGGCGTCTGCGGGCTGGCGGACGACCGGCCCGGGCAGCTGTCCTTCGTCGCCGAAGAAAAGCATTTGGCGGCGGCGGCGGCGAGCCGCATCAGCGCCTTCGTGACCCGTCCACAATGGCGCATCGACGGCAAAGCCATGCTGTTCCACGCGCATCCCGAGTACGCCATTGCCCGCATTGCCGCCGTTTTCGCCCCGTCGCAACTGAGCGCCGCCACCCGCATTGACGCCAGCGCGGTCGTTGATGCGCGCGCACGCATTGACGCTACGGCGCAGCTCGGCGCCAACGTCGTGGTCGGCGGCGGCGTGGAAATCGGCCCGCGAACCCGGATATTCGCCAATGTCGTCATCATGGATCGCTGCCGGATTGGCGCCGACTGCCACATCTACCCGAACTGCACCTTGCGCGAAGACACGCAATTGGGCGACCGCGTTATCCTGCAACCCGGGGTCTGCCTTGGCGGCGACGGCTACGGCTTTGTGCAGCACGAGGGCGAGCACGTCAAAATCCCCCAGCTGGGCCGGGTTGTACTCGAAAACGACGTCGAGGTCGGCGCCAACTCCACCATCGACCGCGCCCGCTTCAGCGAAACGCGGGTCGGCCGCGGCACCAAAATCGACAACCTCGTCATGCTGGCCCACAACGTCGTCACCGGCGAGCACTGCCTGCTGGTGTCGCAAGTCGGCATCTCCGGCAGCACCCGGCTTGGCAACCGCGTCACGCTTGCCGGGCAGGTGGGCCTGGCCGGCCATATCACCGTCGCCGACGACGTCATCGTGATGGCCCAAAGCGGGGTCACGAAAAATATCCGCCAGCCGGGCGTCTACGCCGGCCTGCCGCTCAAGCCGGCGCGGCTGTGGCGCCGGGCGATGAGCAAGCTGTATCTCGGCTTGAAATAATCCGCCGCCGACCGCTCGAACCCCCCGCCGGGGTGCCGTCGCCTAACCCCGGCCTTGATCCGCCTGGTACGCAAGCCAGCCGCCATAGCGGGAAATATCCGGCCAGTTGTGCTGTTTGATCAACGCTTCCGGGTAGAGAAACGCGATTGCCGTCCGGCCGTCCAGCAACGTGATTTCATGCGGGTACATATTCGGCGGCTCGCTGTCTTTGAGGTGGGCAAACTGCGCCTCGGTCAGCGCGTAGAGTTCCCCGCAGATGGATATGCCGCCGGTGTCGGTCGGGTAAATGCCCGGATGCCAGCCGTCGGCCACGCTGTGCAGCCGATAGGCCGGTGCGGTTTTGGCGGCGCCGAGCAGCCGGGCGCCTTGCAGGTTGTGGTTGTCCGGCTGGCCGCTCAACGCGGAGCCGCAGATAAATACGGTGATTGGGTCGGTCATTGGATTGCTGTGCGGGCAGTGCAACCGAGAGTATAGCGAGTGACGGCGCCGTCGAGGCGGTATTTACCAAACGCAGCGCGCGGATGAAGCCGAAGATTGGGGGCAATTATCAATACAAATAAAACCATATCGCCTGAACCATTTTGCTGACGCCAACAAAATGCCCTCTCTTGACCCGGCAACCAACGGGGAGGGCCTGCCACTATGCCACCCGCGACACCGGCCACCGGGCCGCCCCAAAAAGTGACAATCAGACGCACCCAAACCTTGCAATCAGACGCACCTGAACCTTGCAATCAGACGCACATCAGGTTACGATGAAACATGGCAAAAAACCTGTATTCGCGGCATGTCGAGCCGGTTTTAGTGGCGGCTTTGCAAGATTCCCCGGTCGTGTTGATCCAGGGCCCCCGCCAGTGCGGCAAGACCACCCTGGCCCAGGTGGTGGGCAAGGCCCGCGGCTATCCGTACTTCAGTTTCGACGATAACGCCACGTATCGGGCCGCCCGGGACGACCCCGCCGGCTTTGTGCGTGACCTGCCCGAACGCGCCATCATTGACGAGGTGCAACGGGTTCCCCATCTGTTGTCGGCCATCAAATTGGCCGTTGACCGCAACCGTATTGCCGGGCGCTTCATCCTGACCGGCTCGGTCAGTATTTTACACGTGCGCCGGATCACCGATTCCCTGGCGGGGCGCATGCGGATTATCAGCCTGCATCCGTTCTCACAATGCGAGCTGGGCAAAACCGCGCCCGTATTTCTCGACACCCTGTTTGCCGGCAGTTTCACCATCCGTCAGCAGGCCATGTCAAACAGCCGGATAATTGAGCGCATTGTGAAGGGCGGCTATCCCGATGCGCTTGCCCTTTCGAGCGAGCCAAAACGCATGGCCTGGTACCGGGACTACATTGAATCCCTGATTCGCCATGATGTGCCGGATATCAGCGGCATACGCTCACTGGAAACCCTGTCGAAACTGCTCTCCCTGGCCGCAGAGCAGACCGCGCAACTGGCCAACACAAACAATCTGGCCACATCTTTTGCACTCAGCAGAACAACCGTTCAGGACTATCTCACGCTGCTCGAGACAACTTTTATGGTCAGCAAGATTCCGGCCTGGCACCACAATCGCGCCAAGCGGCTGGTGAAAACGCCGAAACTGCATATTGGCGATACCGGCATTGCCTGCGCGTTGACGGGCCTGAATCACGCGGCGCTGACCGCGGACAGGACGCGGCTCGGGCATCTGCTGGAAACCTTTGTATTTCAGGAATTGCAGCGCCAGGCAAGCGGGTATGAAGGGCGGCATGCGTTCTCGCACTATCGCGACAAAGACGGTGCCGAAGTGGACCTGGTCATAGAGCGGGATGCGGCATCTTTGGTCGGCGTTGAGGTGAAAGCCGCCGCCACGATCCATCACACCGATTTCACCGGCCTTCGCCGGCTGAAAAATACCGCCGGCAAACGCTTCAAGGGCGGCGTGCTGATGTATACCGGCGAGACCATCCTGCCCTTCGGAGACAAACTGTATGCCGTCCCGTTATGGGCGCTTTGGGAGGCGAAATAACACCGCAGCCGCCCGCCACCAATCCGGGGTCGGAAGTTCGCCCTGGTCCGGCCCGAAAAGCGGGCCACCTTCCCCCCACTATCGGCAATTGCCGCCCGGATGCGGTCGGCAATCTCCGGCTTAAACCGTCTCGCAACACAGCGCGCGTGTTTTCTGACACAAGGCCCGGCCGGTTTTCGGTTACAATCACCCGGCTTGGTCACGCCGATCGGATATGCAAACAGAAGACGAATGGGAAAAAGCGCTTGACGTGCTGCGCGAGACTTTCGGGTTTTCGGAATTCCGCCCCCATCAGGGAGAAGTCATACGGACGCTGTTGGACGGCCGGGACGCGATTGCGGTGATGCCCACCGGCGGCGGCAAGTCGCTTTGCTATCAGATTCCGTCGATCGTGCGCCGGGGTACCGGAATCGTGGTTTCGCCGTTGATTGCGCTGATGAAAGACCAGGTTGACGCCCTGCGCCAATACGGGGTTCGTGCGGCGTTTTTGAATTCCAGCCTGTCGTATGGCGAGCGCCTCCACACCGAGCAGACTTTCCTGGAGGGCGGTTTTGATTTGATCTATATGGCACCGGAGGGCCTGCTCAGCGAGCCGGGGCTGCGGCTGCTGGAAAAGGTCGAGATTGCGCTGTTTGCGGTTGACGAGGCGCACTGCGTATCGCGCTGGGGGCACGATTTCCGGCGCGAATATCTGGGGCTTTCGGTGCTGGCGGAGCTGTTTCCCAAGGTGCCGCGGGTGGCGCTCACCGCCACCGCCGACGAAATGACGCAGCGCGAGATCGCCGAGCAACTGCGGCTGCGCAATGCGGACAAGCATATCGCCGGCTACGACCGCCCCAACATCCGCTACATGATCAGCGAATCGGCCAACGCCCGGCAATCGCTGCTCAATTTCATCACCGAAAACCATGCCAGCGACAGCGGCATTATCTATTGCATGTCGCGCAAAAACGTCGAGAAAACCGCCGGGTGGCTGGCCGAAAAAGGGTTTTCGGCGGTTGCCTATCACGCCGGCATGACGCCCTCGGAGCGCGAGCACAATCACAACCGCTTCTTGAACGAGGCCGGCATTATCGTCGTGGCGACGGTCGCCTTCGGGATGGGCATCGACAAACCCGATGTCCGCTTTGTCGCGCATTTGAATCTGCCGAAAAATATCGAGTCGTACTATCAGGAAACCGGACGCGCCGGACGCGACGGCCTGCCGGCAAGCGCATGGATGAACTACGGGCTACAGGATTTGATGATTCTGGTGCAGATGCTTGACGATTCCGACGCTAATGACGCCTTCAAGCGGCGCGAGCGCTCCAAAATCAACTCGCTGCTGGGGTTTTGCGAAACCGCCGAATGCCGTCGGCAGTCGCTGCTCAACTACTTCGGGCAGCAGTACCCGGCGCCGTGCGGCAACTGCGACAACTGCCTCAACCCGCCCGAAACCTGGGACGGCACTGTCGCCGCGCAAAAGGCGCTGTCCTGCGTCTACCGCACCGGCCAGATATTCGGCGTCAGCTACCTGATCGATGTACTGCTCGGCAAAGACACCGAGCGAATACGGAATTTCCGCCATAACGTGCTGCGTGTTCACGGCGTCGGCGACGATTTTAACGCGCCGCAATGGCGCGCCATCATGCGGCAACTGGTCGCCGCCGGCATGCTCGCCCCCGACCCGGGCGGGCACGGCGGCCTGCGCCTGACCGGCAAAAGCCGCGGCGTACTAAAAGGCAAGGACACGATATTCTTCCGCAAACTGCCGCAAAAGCCGGCCCGTTCCTCCTCCGCCGAAAGCCGTCCCCGCCCATCCAGGGAGCTCGAACCAACGGCCGCGCCGCTGTTTGAAAAACTGCGCGAGCTGCGCCTGCAGCTTGCCCGCGAGCAGAATGTCCCGCCTTATGTGATTTTCCACGACGCCACGCTGATTCAAATGGCGGCGGCCAAACCCGCCAACCGGGAACAAATGTCCGTCATCTCCGGTGTCGGCCAGGCGAAACTCGACAAATACGGCACCGATTTTTTGCAGGCCGTACACGATTTTCAACAGCAGGTTATTTCACCGGTTGCCAGCAGCGGTTGACGGGATTGGCGGCGCACTATTCAACGACCGAGGATTTCCCGGCCGTTCAAAATAAGGGCAGCCCGCAAGGTTCAGGATGAGCGGCGCCACAACATACCGCTGCCTTTAACATGGGTGAAATTGCCGGCTATAATAAACACAGCCTTTAACATGAGGAAATTTGGTTTCCATAGTAAAATATGCCTTTAACATGGCCGCCAATCGCGTCTATAATAAACCCTGTCTTTACTAAGAACACGAAATCCGGCTATATAGATCGCACTATTCCTTATGCCATCCCCTGACACACCCAGCACGCCCCCGGACCGAGCCGGTCGATATATCCGACAACCAACCGGCTACAGCGCATTCATACCGCAACCGCTGCCGCCCGACCCGCCGGTCCGCTTCGATACATTGCAGGTATTGCTCTCTCAGGCCGACCGCGTTCTGGGGCGCCTCGACGGCGCGATCCAGACACTGCCCAATCCGGATCTGTTTGTGTCTATGTATGTCCGCAGGGAAGCGGTGCTGTCCAGCCAGATCGAAGGGACGCAAAGCTCGTTGCACGACGTGCTGGCCGCCGAAGCGAAAATATTCGCACCCGACCGACCGAAAGACGTCGGTGACGTGATCAATCACATCGCCGCGATGCATCACGGTCTCGAACGCCTTGCCAAACTCCCGCTTTCGGTGCGGCTGATCCGCGAAATCCACGCCGTCCTGCTACGCAATGCCCGCGGCTCTCACCTCAACCCCGGCGAGTTGCGCTCCAGTCAAAACTGGATCGGCGCCGCCGACTGCACCCTTGCCGAGGCCACCTTCATCCCCCCGCCACCGCAGGAGCTTGCGCCACAACTGTCCGCACTCGAAAAATTCCTGCACGCCGACACGGGCCTGCCACTGCTGATAAAAATCGGGTTGGCGCATGCCCAGTTCGAGACCATCCACCCCTTCCTCGACGGCAACGGCCGCATTGGCAGGCTGCTCATCACCTTCATATTGTGCGAGCGGGAAGTACTGCACAAGCCGGTTCTGTACCTGTCCCATTACTTCAAAAAACATCGTCAGCAATATTACGACAGCCTGCAAGCGGTGCGCGATACCGGCGACTGGGAGCAATGGCTCGCGTTCTTTCTGCGCGGTATCATCGCGGTAAGCGGTGAAGCCACCGAGACAACCCGCAACATTCTCCTGCTTCGGGAACGGCATCGTGAGGCGATCACCGAGCACTTTGGTCGCGCCGCCGGCAACGGGCACCGCGTGCTGGAGTACCTGTATACTCATCCGATTGTCGCCGTCGCCGAAGTGCAGGAGCTTACCGGCACAAGCTATCCGGCGGCCAACAACCTGGTTGCGCGGATGACCGAAGCAGATATCCTGCACGAGATAACCGGAAACACCCGCAACCGGATATTTGCGTACCGAAACTATATCGACTTATTCCATGACCCCATACCGGAGACGATGTAATATGCCGGAGAACAATGCCACGCAACCGGAAAACCTGGAGATGCCGCTATTCAACGCAGTGGACAAGCTGTGTAACAATACCGACGCAGCGAAACACAAACACGTCGTGCACGGACCGGAATGCGGTGCCCTTTCCCCAGAGCGCCCGCTGATGCGAAACATACCCCAACGTCTGCCCGAACAATCACGCATTCCGGCGGCGCCGACCGCTGTTTGCGGCTGAGCCGGACGGTATCCCTGTGGCCGAGATCATTCCCGCTCTGAACCGCCAAACCCTGGCGCGTATGACGCCCGGCGAAAAACGCCTGGCCCGCCGTCTGGAGCAGTTTCTGGAAGATGATTATCTGGTCTGGTACGACATCCCGGTCGGCAGAAAGCCGCGTTATCCCGATTTCATTATCCTGCACCCGTCACGCGGACTGTTGCTGCTGGAGGTGAAGGACTGGAAGCAGGAACACATCACAAAAATTAACCCCAAAACCGCGGAGCTACTCACTGCAAGCGGGCCGGTAACGCTGCCCCACCCGCTGGAGCAGGCACGGCAGTATCAATACCATGTAGTCGATACCCTGTCCGGCGACCCCCTGTTGCGGCAGGAGGGCGGCACACACCGGGGCAAGCTGATTATGCCCTGGGGTTGCGGCGTGGTCTTTACCAACATTACCCGTCAACGCATGTACGCGGCCGCGCCGGTTGAGAGTAGAGAAACCCTGCTGCCGGATCACCTGGTGCTGTATCAGGATGACATCCGCGAAGATATGGATGCGGAAGCCTTTCAGGAAAAACTCTGGAATATGTTCATCTACCGGTTTGGCGGCACCTTGACCTTGCCGCAGATTGACCGCATACGCTGGCATCTCTTCCCGGAAATACGCATCGCGACCGGCCGGCAAGAGAGCCTGTTCGCCGCAGCCGACGACGACGCGGACATCACGAAAGCCCTGCCGGACATCATCAAAATCATGGACCTCCAGCAGGAGCAACTGGCGCGCAGCCTGGGCGAAGGCCACCGCGTCATTCACGGCGTGGCGGGCTCCGGCAAGACGCTGATACTCGGCTATCGCTGTCAGTACCTGGCCGCGCTGATGGAAAAGCCGATACTGGTTTTGTGTTTTAACATCACGCTGGCGGCGAAGCTGCGCCGGTTCATCGAGGCCAGGGGTATAGACAGGCAGGTGCATGTATATCACTTTCACGACTGGTGCACAGAACAATTAAGGACCTATCATGTGGACCGGCCGGCATTCGGTAAATCTTATGTGGATAAATTAGTGGCAACCGTTATCCATGCCGTCGATCAGGGCCGGATCCCGCGTGCGCAATACGGCGCGCTGATGATTGACGAAGGCCACGACTTTGAAGAGAGCTGGCTTAAACTGGTAGTGCAGATGGTGGACCCGGAAACGGATTCGGTGCTGCTGCTGTACGATGACGCGCAATCCATCTACAAGAACCGCACCGGGTTGAATTTCAGCCTGTCCAGCGTCGGCATAAAGGCGCGGGGGCGCACCACCATATTACGGCTGAACTACCGTAACACGCGCGAGATATTGCGCTTTGCCTACCGTTTCGCGGCACACTATCTCAAACCACAAAGCGCGGATGACGACCACATCCCGCTGATTGCGCCGGAAGCGGCGGGCAATCGCGGTCCCGCCCCGGAAGTGCGGCGCGCGGGCAATTTCACGCAAGAACTCGATTACGCCGTCCGCTGCATACAGCGCTGGCATGAAGACAAAGTGGCGTGGGCAGACATGGCCGTGCTATACGACAAACACTATCGGGGCGACAAACTGCGGCAAGCGTTAAAACGCATCGGCATTCCCTGCCTGCAACTGGCCAACAAAGAAAATAAAAGCGCGTATGACCCGGCGCAAGACCGGGTATCCCTCATGACACTGCACAGCAGCAAGGGCCTGGAATTCCCGCGGGTCATAATTGTCGGCGTCGGCGATATGGAAGACCGGGAAGACACGGAGAAAAACGCCCGCCTGCTTTACGTCGGCATGACACGGGCGCAAGAAGGTCTGGTAATGACCACCTCCGGAAACAACTCTTTCAGCCGCCAACTGCTGGCGGCCTGCGCGGCGCCGCAATAACCCCGGCCCCGCACCCGCCCAGCGCACCGCACAGATACCGATATTGACGACGCAAGCCTGGGAAATTAAAAAAAACCGACGGTGCGCCGTGGCGGCAATGCCACCCGGCAACCATAATGCGCTACTATAACGCCTTTCCCCTGCGAGCACTCATTTTGGAGAAACCATGTTGACCGACAGCAAGACCACGACCGAAAACCACGCCGAAAAAGCGGGCAATTTTGAAAATCAGCTCTTCAAAGCTGCGGACAAGCTGCGCAACAACATAGACGCGGCGGAATACAAACACGTTGTGCTCGGCCTGGTGTTCCTCAAATACATCTCCGACTCCTTTGAAACCCTGCACGCCAGACTCATCGCCGACGAAGGGGAATATCAACACGCCGACCCCGAAGACCCGGACGAATACAGGGCGGAAAACGTTTTCTGGGTGCCGCCGAATGCAAGATGGCACCACATCAAGGCGCAGGCAAAACAGGAAGCCATCGGCACCGTTTTAGACGAATCCATGGAGGCCATAGAAAGAGAAAACAACACCCTGAAAGGCATTCTGCCGAAAGTATTCTCCAGGCCGAATGTCGCATCCGCAACGCTTGGCGAGTTGATCGACCTGGTCGGCAACATCGCCCTCGGCGATGAAGCCGCGAAATCGAGAGACCTGCTCGGCAAAGTGTATGAATATTTTCTCGGCCAGTTCGCCCTCACCGAAGGCAAAAAAGGCGGCCAGTTCTACACCCCGAGCTCGATTGTAAAGCTGCTGGTGGAAATGATAGAGCCGTACCAGGGCCGGGTGTTCGACCCCTGCTGCGGCAGCGGCGGCATGTTCGTGATGAGTGAGAAATTCGTCAAACAGCACCAGGGCAACATCGACAACATCTCCATTTATGGACAGGAAAGCAACCAGACCACCTACCGCCTCTGCCGGATGAACCTGGCCATTCGTCAGATAGACGGCGGGCAGGTGAAATGGAACAACGAAGGCTCATTCCTGAACAACGCCCATCCCGACTTGAAAGCGGACTTCATCCTCGCCAACCCGCCCTTCAACGACAGCGACTGGAGCGGCAAACAACTGGCAGACGACAGCCGATGGAAATACGGCATTCCGCCGACCGGCAACGCCAACTTCGCCTGGGTGCAGCACTTCATACACCACCTCACCTCCAAATCATCCAACGAAGACGTCATCCGCAAAAACATCATCGACGCCGGCATTGTCGACTGCATTGTCAATCTGCCGGCAAAACTGTTCCTGAATACACAAATCCCCGCCTGCCTGTGGTTTGTCTCCAACAAACGGCACGGCTACAACGGCGACCGGAAACGCCAGGATGAGATTCTGTTCATAGACGCGGGCGAGTCGGGGCATTTGATCAACCGCCGCACACGGGAGTTTTCGGATGAGGATATAGCCAGGGTTGTCAACACCTACCACCAGTGGAGGAAGACGGACGGAAGCTATGCAGACATCCCCGGCTTTTGCGCCTCGGTCAAGACGGAACGGGTCGCAGAGTTGGACTATGTGCTGAGTCCGGGGCGCTATGTGGGGCTGGCGGAAACCGAGGATGATTTTGACTTTGAAGAGAGATTTACCGCACTCAAAGCGGAGTTTGAGGGGCAGATAAAGGAAGAGGCGGAGTTGAACAAGCGGATATTGGAGAATCTGGGCAGGGTCGAGTATGAAAAATAAATCGCCGGCCTCCGGCAATCCCGATTTTATCCTTTACACCACGCCTCACGGTGAGGTGCGGCTCGAGGTTACGCTACAAGATGAGACATTGTGGCTGACGCAGGAAAATATTGCGCGATTGTTCGGGGTTCAAAGACCCGCCATAACCAAGCATCTCGGAAACATCTTTAAGAGCGGTGAATTGCCGGAAAAATCAGTAAGTTCCATTTTGGAACTTACTGCCGGAGATGGAAAGCGTTACAAAACGAAGTTCTACAACCTCGACGCCATCATTGCTGTTGGCTATCGAGTCAACTCCAGGCGTGCCACACAATTTCGCATCTGGGCGACTCAGGTTTTGAAAGAATACATTATCAAGGGCTTTGCCATGAATGACCAACAGCTCGAGCAGGGCACGCGGGTCTTTGGTAGGGATTATTTCAAGGAACTTCTGGAACGGGTTCGTTCTATTCGCGCCAGTGAGCGGCGGATTTATTTGCAGATTACTGACATTTTCGCGGAATGTAGCATCGATTACGACCCGCAGTCACAAACGACCAAAGACTTTTACGCAATGGTGCAAAACAAGTTTCATTTTGCCATTACAGGACAGACCGCGGCGGAAATTATTCACTCCAAGGCGGACAGAGAAAAACCCTATATGGGCTTGACCACATGGAAGAATGCGCCAACAGGCAGAGTTGTGGCAAGCGATGTGACAATAGCAAAGAATTATTTGCAGGAAGCGGAAATCAAACGCCTCGAGCGCACCATCACGGGGTTTTTTGACTACATTGAAAATTTGATCGAAAATCGGCAATTTTTTAGCATGAAAGAGTTTGCCGAAAGCGTGGACAAGTTTCTGAGTTTCAACGAATACAAAATTTTGAAAAACAAAGGTGTCTTATCCAAAGGGAAAGCCGAAAAGAAAGCGTTAGCGGAATACCTGGAATTCAACAAAAATCAACCAATAGAATCGGATTTTGAAAAAGAGGTAAAAAAATTTCTGGGCAAGAAAAGGCGGGGATGATTATGCGCAAAGAGCAGTATCGCGAAAATTGCCCCGGTATTGAAAAAGCATCCTTGCTCGGTTCAAAAGCAACGGGAACCTACAAAAGCTATTCAGATATTGACCTGGAGCTTTACGGCAATATCGATGAAGCCAAAGCTGATCGTTTATGGACGTGTTTTTCTGAAAGCCTTCTGCCTTACAAGGTGGACATTTACATATACCGGCATATTAACTATCCGCCTTTGAAGCGCCGTATAGATCAACAGGGTCAGATATTGTTCACAAAAGAGCAGCTTTATAGAGTTGGACTATGTGCTGAGTCCGGAGCGCTATGTGGGGATGGCGGAAACAGAAGATGATTCTGACTTCGAAGAAAGATTTACTGCACTCAAAGCGGAGTTTGAGGGGCAGATAAAGGAAGAGCAAAATCTTAACAAGAGAATTTTAGAAAATCTGGCAAAAGTGAAATTGGAGAAAGCATGATGACGCAAGAAAAACTACGCTGGCAATACCGTTTTGACAACTTCAAAAGATCGTATTTTTTGTTGCAGGAAGCTGCCGACAGATATAGTGAAAAATCCCTGGATCAACTGGGAAAAGAAGGGATGATACAGCGCTTTGAAGTCTGTATGGAATTAGCCTGGAAAACCATAAAGGACTACCTGGAGCACCAAAATACCGTATTCAGCCAGGTCACACCCAACGCCGTGATCAGAGAGGCGGTCATTGCCAAACTGATTGACGATGGCGAAGGCTGGATGATGGCTTTGGATGCACGCAACAAAATGAGCCACACCTACGATTTCAAGAAGTTTGAAACTGTGCTTGAAGAGGTGGTTGCACGGTATCTCCAATGCTTTGGACAACTCTATGAAGTGCTGGCAATTGAAAATGATCCGTTCCACGATGCTTGACCACGGCCTCAACAAAAATCAACTCCGCATGATTAAGGAGATTCTTTCCCGGAATGCTTCTAACATTGACAAGGTTTCCTTGTATGGTTCGAGGGCTACGGGGGAGTACAAAGACAATTCGGATATTGACCTGGTCCTTTATGGTGATATTGATGAAACCAAAGCTGATCGGTTGTGGACGTGTTTTTCTGAAAGCCTTCTGCCTTACAAGGTGGATATTTACATATACCGGCATATTAACTATCCGCCTTTGAAACACCGTATAGATCAACAGGGTCAGATATTGTTTACAAAAGAGCAGCTTTATAATGAGTGAAAAGTCTTTTCAAAAAACCAGCTGGCGTAAAGTGATATTAACAGAAGTCACATCAAAAATCGGAGATAGACTTCATGGAACTCCTTCCTACGATGATGTGGGGGAATACTTTTTTTTGAATGGCAATAATTTGATACAAGGCAAAATTATAATAAAGCCAGATACAAAAAGAGTAAGCGAGAGTGAGTTCATTACGCTGGCGCAAAGCTGCGCCGGTTCATCGAGGCCAGGGGTATAGACAGGCAGGTGCATGTATATCACTTTCACGACTGGTGCACAGAGCAGTTAAGGACCTATCATGTGGACCGGCCGGCATTCGGTGAATCTTATGTGGAAAGATTAGTGGCAACCGTTATCCATGCCGTCGATCAGGGCCGGATCCCGCGTGCGCAATACGGCGCGCTGATGATTGACGAAGGCCACGACTTTGAAGAGAGCTGGCTTAAACTGGTAGTGCAGATGGTAGACCCGGAAACGGATTCGGTGCTGCTGCTGTACGATGACGCGCAATCCATCTACAAGAACCGCACCGGGTTGAATTTCAGCCTGTCCAGCGTCGGCATAAAGGCGCGGGGGCGCACCACCATATTACGGCTGAATTACCGTAACACGCGCGAGATATTGCGCTTTGCCTACCGTTTCGCGGCACACTATCTCAAACCGCAAAACGCGGATGACGACCACATCCCGCTGATTGTGCCGGAAGCGGCGGGCAATCGCGGTCCCGCCCCGGAAGTGCGGCGCGCGGGCAATTTCACGCAAGAACTCGATTACGCCGTCCGCTGCATACAGCGCTGGCATGAAGACAAGGTGGCCTGGGCAGACATGGCCGTGCTATACGACAAACACTATCGGGGCGAGAAACTGCGGCAGGCGTTAAAACGCATCAGCATTCCCTGCCTGCAACTGGCCAGCAAAGAAAATAAAAGCGCGTACGACCCGGCGCAAGACCGGGTATCCCTCATGACACTGCACAGCAGCAAGGGCCTGGAATTCCCGCGGGTCATCATTGTCGGCGTCGGCGATATGGAAGACCGGGAAGACACGGAGAAAAACGCCCGTCTGCTTTACGTCGGCATGACACGGGCGCAGGAAGATCTGGTAATGACCACCTCCGGAAACAACTCTTTCAGCCGCCAACTGCTGGCGGCCTGCGCGGCCCCGCAATAACCCCGACCCCGCACCCGCTCAGCGCGCTGCACAGATGCCGATATTGACGGCGCAAGCCTGGAAAAAATTAAAAAACCGACGGTGCGCCGTGGCAGCACTGCCACCCGGCAACCATAATGCGCTATTATAACGCCTTTCCCCTGCGAGCACTCATTTTGGAGAAACCATGTTGACCGACAGCAAGACCACGACCGAAAACCACGCCGAAAAAGCGGGCAATTTTGAAAACCAGCTATTCAAAGCCGCGGACAAGCTGCGCAACAACATAGACGCGGCGGAATACAAACACGTTGTGCTCGGCCTGGTGTTCCTCAAATACATCTCCGACTCCTTTGAAACCCTGCACGCCAGACTCATCGCCGGCGAAGGGGAATATCAACACGCCGACCCCGAAGACCCGGACGAATACAGAGCAGAAAACGTTTTCTGGGTGCCGCCGAACGCAAGATGGCACCACATCAAGGCGCAGGCAAGACAGGAAGCCATCGGCACCGTTTTAGACGAATCCATGGAGGCCATAGAAAGAGAAAACAACACCCTGAAAGGCATTCTGCCGAAAGTATTCTCCAGGCCGAATGTCGCATCCGCAACGCTGGGCGAGCTGATCGACCTGGTCGGCAACATCGCCCTCGGCGATGAAGCCGCGAAATCGAGAGACCTGCTCGGCAAAGTGTATGAATATTTTCTCGGCCAGTTCGCCCTCACCGAAGGCAAAAAAGGCGGCCAGTTCTACACCCCGAGCTCGATTGTAAAGCTGCTGGTGGAAATGATAGAGCCGTACCAGGGCCGGGTGTTCGACCCCTGCTGCGGCAGCGGCGGCATGTTCGTGATGAGTGAGAAATTCGTCAAACAGCACCAGGGCAACATCGACAACATCTCCATCTATGGACAGGAAAGCAACCAGACCACCTACCGCCTCTGCCGGATGAACCTGGCCATTCGCCAGATAGACGGCGGGCAGGTGAAATGGAACAACGAAGGCTCATTCCTGAACAACGCCCACCCCGACTTGAAAGCCGACTTCATCCTCGCCAACCCGCCCTTCAACGACAGCGACTGGAGCGGCAAACAACTGGCAGACGACAGCCGATGGAAATACGGCATTCCGCCGACCGGCAACGCCAACTTCGCCTGGGTGCAGCACTTCATACACCACCTCGCCCCCAAAGGCGCAGCCGGCTTCGTGCTGTCAAAGGGCTCGCTCACCTCAAAATCATCCAACGAAGACGTCATCCGCAAAAACATCATCGACGCCGGCATTGTGGACTGCATTGTCAATCTGCCGGCAAAGCTGTTCCTGAACACACAAATCCCCGCCTGCCTATGGTTTGTCTCCAACAAACGGCACGGCTACAACGGCGACCGGAAACGCCAGGATGAGATTCTGTTCATAGACGCGGGCGAGTCGGGGCATTTGATCAACCGCCGCACACGGGAGTTTTCGGATGAGGATATAGCCAGGGTTGTCAACACCTACCACCAGTGGAGGAAGACGGACGGAAGCTATGCAGACATCCCCGGATTTTGCGCCTCGGTCAAGACGGAAAAGGTCGCAGTGTTGGACTATGTGCTGAGTCCGGGGCGCTATGTGGGGCTGGCGGAAACCGAGGATGATTTTGACTTTGAAGAGAGATTTACCGCACTCAAAGCGGAGTTTGAGGGGCAGATAAAGGAAGAGGCAGAGTTGAACGCGCGGATTTTGGAGAATCTGAGGAAGATCGAGTATGAGTGATGAATCTGACAAAATTGCCAATACGATTGAACGGCGGATTTACACTGTCCGCGGTGCGCAAGTCATGCTTGATAGCGATCTTGCAAAGATATACGGCGTTGAAACAAAAGTTTTCAATCAGGCCACTAAAAGAAACAGTGCACGATTTCCGGCGGAGTTTAGATTCCAATTAACCATGGAAGAATATCAAAACTTGAGGTCACAACTTGTTACCTCAAGTGAACATGGAGGAAGAAGGCATCTGCCCTATGTATTTACAGAGCAAGGCATTGCCATGCTGTCAGCGGTTCTGAGAAGTGAAACAGCAATAAAAGTAAGCATCGAAATTATGCGGGCTTTTGTAAATATGCGCAAATTGATAGCAAATAACACCGCTATTCTTCAGCGTTTAAACAAGGTAGAAGAAAAGCAAATTGAAGCCGACGGAAAATTTGATCAAATATTCAAGGCAATAGAAAGGGAAACCCTTCATCCGGAACAAGGCATTTTTTATGACGGTCAGGTGTTCGATGCGCGCGCTTTTGTATCCGACATAATAAGAAACGCCAAAAAATCAATTATATTGATAGACAACTACATTGATGAGAGTGTATTGCTACTTTTTACAAAGCGTTCCAAATCGACAACAGTAGTAATTTATACTAAAAAGATCGACTCATCTTTGAAAAAAGACATTGAAATATTTAATCAACAATACATCCCCATAGAGATTAAGGTTTTTGAAAAATCTCATGACAGATTCTTAATTATTGACAAAACAAGCGTTTTCCATATTGGAGCTTCACTGAAAGATCTCGGCAAAAAGTGGTTTGCTTTTGCAAAAATAGGAATATCAGCGGATGAGATAGTTGCAAAGATAGAGGCGGGATAATGAGCAAAGAGAAACTTATTGACTTGGAACACGAACAACTCGGATTGGTTAAAGTAATCATCCGGCGACACATTCCCGGCAAAACAGTCTGGGCGTATGGCTCACGAGTTACCTGGAAAGCCAGCGACATATCCGACTTGGATCTAGCAGTGTTCGGGTGCAGTTCGGCAGAGGTTGGCGACCTCAAGGAAGCGTTTGAAGAAAGCAGCTTGTTGGTTTCCGTCGGTGTGATGGATTGGGAGAGCAACCCCGAAAAGTTTGCAGAGAGTGTCGGGCAACGGTATGTGGTGGTGCAGAGAGGATTGGAGAGGTGGCGCGAGGTGAGGTTGGAGGATGTGGCGGAAAAGATTGCTATGGGGCCATTTGGTTCAAATATTAAAGTAGAGACATTCAAAACCAAAGGAATACCAATAATAAGCGGTCAACATTTACATGAAACGAGATTAAGAGATAATAAATTTAACTTCATTTCGGAGGAACATGCGGATAAACTCAGAAACTCTAATGTATTCCGTGGCGATGTGATTTTCACACATGCAGGCAACATAGGGCAAGTTTCTTTTATTCCAAAAAATTCTCAGTTTAAGAGATATGTATTATCACAACGCCAATTCTATTTGCGATGCCGAAAAGACAAGATAAATTATGAATTTATAACTTATTATTTTAAATCCCCATATGGACAGCATCAGATACTAGCAAATTCAAGCCAAACAGGAGTACCTTCATTGGCTCAACCTGCGACATTCTTAAAAAATTTAAAGATTACTCTCCCATCACTTCCCGATCAAAAAGTCATTGCCGAAGTGTTATCATCTCTGGACGACAAAATAGACTTGCTGCACCGCCAGAACAAAACACTTGAGGATATGGCACAGACATTGTTTCGCAAGTGGTTTGTGGAAGATGCGGATGAGAGGTGGGAAAAAATAGAATTAGGAAAACTTGTGAAATGTATAACAGGCCATTCCTATAGGAGCACTGAATTACAACCTTCAAACATTGCCTTGGTAACACTAAAGAACTTTGCTCGTGATGGTTCCTTTCGTATGGATGGCTACAAGGAGTTTGTCGGAAAATTCAAAGACAGCCAGATTGTAAGGCAAGGTGACTTGGTAGTATCCCATACTGACATCACACAAGAAGCAGACATAATCGGCAATCCTGCTTTGGTGGTTCATCCAGATAAATATGATACTTTAGTTATAACAATGGATTTAATGAAAGTTGAAAGTGCTGAAAAGTGGCTAAGCAAGGAATTTTTGTTTTATCTGTTCAAATCAAGACAATTTAAAAGTCACTGTTTAGGCTGTTCAAATGGAACTACGGTATTACATATGAACAGGAGAGCTATCCCAAGCTATAGATTCAAAATACCTAATAAAGAGAAAGTCATCACATTTGCAAGCACTGTGAAACCTAAGATTGATAAAATCTTTAACAATATCTCTGCCATAAAGACTCTTGAAGGTCTTCGCGATACAATATTGCCGAAGCTAATGAGTGGAGCAGTAAGAGTAGAACTAGATTAATTCGTAATTGCTATGGAAAAAACTAAATCTTTTATACAACAAAACCTAAAGTGGAAGGTGCTAGAAGAATGTATTTTGCGTATTGAAGGCTTTTCTAATACAGAGTATGGTTTAGTAGTAGAAAATTGTAAATCCCTGATTGAATCTATATTCAAGACAATCATTAGAGAAGTAGACAAGAAAACCGATGATGATCTGAAAAACTGGAACATTAGCAAACTATACAAAAGAACAAAAACTATTTTACAAATAGAAAAAGAATATTATGTAAAAATAATTGGAAGCTTTTCAAGTACTATTGCACAATATAGAAACAAACTAGGTGAAATTTCTCATGGGAAAGATATTTACACACTCCAAGAAAACAAAAATGCACTAATTAAGCATGAGGTCGAGTTTTTACTTTCGATGACAGATAGTATTGCGTTTTTTATTTTAAGTGCTTACAGCAATCATTATCCTAACTTCACCAGAAAAAATAGAAAGCTTGCATATCAAAATTATGAGGAATTTAATGAATGGTTTGACGGGTATGAACCTCCTGTGATTGTGAAAGGTTCTGAATTTTCACAAAGCAAAGTATTATTTAATGAGGATGAGGAGGCATACAAAATCGAATTGTTAGAATATAGGGAAAAAGATGAATTGATTGAAAGCTTAAAAAATAGCCCAAATTTTCGATCAACTCATGATATTATTAAGAAGCTATCTCAGCATCAGGTATTTTCTGATATACAAATTCGTCGAATAGGAAAATCCTTTATGCAAAATAGTCAGATAAACTTGATCGCAACCAATAGGGATGTGCAAGATTTTTTTAAGCTGGTCATTGAAAACCAAGCAATATTTACTGAACATGAGTTAAATCTATTTTTGATTTACTATGATCGCGGAACTATTGTCCTATCCTCTTGAATAGTTTGGAAGTAACAAGCGAAAGTCGATATTATAGAAATCTTTGACTATGATTCTAAACTCTATTCCAAAAACACCCTAATCATGCAAGAAGTACAAAATCTAATAAACGGCATACTAGAAAAATATGCCGATGGAAATTACATTTTCCGTGGCACCAATCGAATCTGTAGTGAGGCGGAAGATGGAATCAATTCATCGTTGTACCGCTGGGCAAAAGATAATGAGGTTCCCTTTAATGAACATTTTCGCCCTGTATACATAGAGAAAGAAATCGTAGAAAAGGCGAAAAAATACTTTCCTCCTAATACTAGCAATATAGAGATATTGACCGACTTGCGGCATTATGGCGGCAATGTAGCGCTGATAGACTTTAGCCGTAACTTGCATGTCGCTCTGTTTTTTGCCTGCAATGGTAACTTTAAAGGTGATGGCGAGTTAGTAGTATTAAAAACAGCCGAATTCGGCACAGCAGAAGAGATCGACTACAGTAAAAAAGAGTCGCAAACAATGGTCATAGAACCAGCTAATACACAGACTAGTCAAAGAAGAACGATTTCCCAGAGCAGTATTTTTGTTGCTGTGCCAAATGGATATATTGACAAAAACAGTTGCCGCACTTTGAAAATTGAAAGCACCCTCAAACAAAAAATTATAGCGTATTTAAGGAATTTTCATAACATATATACCGGCACTATATATAACGACCTCATAGGATTCATCGCCAATGAAGAAAATTATTCTTCCGCTGGAACTGAATTTTACAAAGGACTTGCAAAACAAAATGAAGGAGACCACGATACGGCAATATATCATTACAGCAAAGCAATTGAACTTGAACCTCAACTTGCCGAAGCATATAGCAATCGTGGTATTGCAAAATTTACCTTAAGGCGGTATGAAGAAGCTATTGAAGACTACGACAAGTCTATTGAAATCGATCCTCAATCTGCCGAAACATATAACAATCGTGGCATTGTAAAATTTACCTTAGAACAGTATGAAGAAGCTATTGAAGACTTCAATACGTCAATTGAAATAAACCCTCGGTATGCTGAAACTTATTGCAAACGCGGAGATGGGAAACTTATCTTAAAGCAATATGCAGGAGCTATTGAAGACTACAATAGATCAATTGAAATAAACCCTCGATATGCTGAAGCATATAACAACCGCGGCGCTGCAAAATATGCATTAAAGCAATATGAACAAGCTATTCAAGACTACAATAAGTCAATTGAAATAAATCCTATGGATGCCGGAGTATATTACAATCGCGGCCTTATAAAAATTACCTTAGATCAACCTAAAGAAGCCATTGAAGACTTCAACAAAGCAATTGAAATAAATCCTATGTATGCCAAAGCATACAACAACCGTGGCGCCACAAAACATGCATTAAGGCAAAAGCAGGAAGCCATTAAAGACTTCAACAAAGCAATTGAAATAAATCCCCGATATGCTGAAGCATATTACAACCGCGGCACCACAAAACATGCATTAGGGCAAAAGCAGGATGCCATTAAAGACTACAGCAAAGCAATTGAAATAAATCCTCGATATGCTGAAGCATATAACAACCGCGGCACTGTAAAATATGCCTTAAAGCAATATGAACAAGCTATTGAAGACTACAATAAGTCAATTGAAATAAATCCTATGGATGCCGGAATATATTACAACCGTGGAAAGGCAAAATATGACTTAGGCCAAAAGCACGAAGCTGCCAAAGATCACAAAAAAGCAATTGAGCTTGATCCTGGATTTGCAAACAAAAATAATTATTGAAAAACCAGAATCACTTGAATAACAAGAAATAATGACCACCTTCTACAAATCCGCGACTTTACCAACCAACCCTCTATAGTAAAATAATAGCAATTACCCACGGACACACTTCCCATCTAGCTATTGGAACCCCCAAATGAAACCCGAAATTATACAATCCCTAACCAAAAATTTTGAATCCCACGCCAACCAAACCGAAAACGGCGTTGAATTCTGGCTCGCCCGTGACCTTCAACATCTGCTGGGCTATGAAAAATGGGACAACTTCAAATCCGTCATCTCAAAAGCCAAAACCGCCTGCGAAGTGGCCGGACATAAGGGTTTCGATCATTTTGCCGGCGTCGGGAAAACGATAAAAATGCCTAAGGGAGCGGAGAAAGTGATAGATGATTTCATGCTCACCCGCTACGCCTGCTACCTCATCGCCCAAAACGGTGACCCGCGCAAGGAAGAAATCGCTTTCGCCCAGACCTACTTTGCCACTCAGACCAGAAAATTCGAGATTATCCAACAGAAAATGCTGGAAGCCGAAAGGGTGTCCGCTCGCCGAAAACTGGCGGACACCGAAAAAGAGCTGTCCGGCATCATCTATGAACAAACGAGAAGCGACCGAAACTTCGGCCTTATCCGCTCCAAAGGCGACAAGGCATTGTTCGGCTACACGACCGAGCAGATGAAAGACAAATGGCAGGTTCCGAAAAAAAGGGCTTTGGCGGATTTTGCCCCGACCATCATCCTCAAGGCGAAAGACTTTGCCACCGAGATTACGATTTTCAACACCCGGGCAAACCGGATGCACAGCGAAAAGGCAATATCCGATGAGCACATCACCAATAACCGCAGCGTAAGAAATACCCTGATAGAGCGCGGCATTCAACCGGAAAAACTGCCGCCCGAAGAGGACGTCGGGAAAGTGGCGAGAAAAACTGAAATCCGACGAGAAAAAAGGCTTGAGCAATCCGCGCCCCCTGGCTGACAAGCCGCAATAGCCGCCCACCACGAATCCGATGTTGAAGAACTCGCAGCAGAACGACCCAAAGACAGCCCCCCTGACCTTGCAATCATCCACTCTCTAAACTTGCAATCATCCACCCCCTGAACTTGCAATTGGCCGTATACTTGACTAACAATCAGCCGCACCCCACACTAACAATCAGCCATGCCCTGAACTAACAATTAGCCGCATACTTGACTAACAATCAGCCACGCCATGGACAACGTAATCTACCCCCGCCATGCCGCCCCGCGCTTGCAGGAAGCATTGCAGGATTCCCCCGTTGTGCTGATACAGGGGCCGCGTCAGTGCGGCAAGACCACATTTGCTCGGATGATTGGCGGGCCGGCGGGCTACGAATACTTCACCCTTGATGATGAAAGCACGCGCAGTTATGCCGTGGAAGACCCGGCCGGGTTTGTCAATGCCCTGCCGGAACGGGTCATTTTGGATGAGGCGCAGCTGGCCCCCGGGCTGTTTCCCGCAATCAAGCTGTCGGTTGACCGCAACCGCGAGGCGGGGCGTTTTATATTGACCGGTTCGGTGAACCTGCTGCAAATGGCGCGGATAAAAGAATCGCTTGCCGGTCGGACGGATATCATAGGGCTGCATCCTTTTTCACAGAGCGAGCTTGCACAAACCCCGTCGTCCTTGCTGGATTCTCTGTTTGCTCCGAATTTCACTATTCGCCAGGCCGCACCTGGCGATGAGCAGATTATCGACCGGGTGGTGGCGGGCGGCTATCCGGCGGCGCTGCGACGCTCGGCAGCGCGGCGGGCAAACTGGTATCAGACCTACACTGAAACGCTGGTCGAAAGAGATGCGCCGATGATTGCGGAAATTCATTCTCTTGAAACCCTGCCTCGATTGCTCGAACTGGCGGCGGCGCACACCGCACAGCTGCTGAGTGTGAACCGCCTGGCGTCTTCATTCCAACTGCACCGGTTGACAATTCGCAGTTACCTGGCCTTGCTCGAGAAGATGTTTCTGCTGGAGAGAACGCCCGCATGGCACGACAATGACATGAAACGGCTGGTCAAAACCCCAAAGATACACCTCGGCGACACGGGAGTAATCTGCGCCTTGCTCAACTTGAATCGAGCCACCCTTGCGGGCAACCGGTCATTGTTCGGTCATATTCTGGAAACATTTGTTTTGCAGGAACTGCGGCGACAGGCGAGCGCACATAGTCAACGCCATACGTTTTATCATTTCAGAGACCGGACCGGAAGCGAAGTCGATATTGTCATACAACGGGGCGCAACCGCTTTGGCATGTGTAGAAGTGAAGGCGTCCGGCACGGTAACGAGCGCGGACTTCAAAGGGTTGCGCAAACTCAAAGACGCGACGGGCGCGCGGTTTGCCTGCGGCGTGTTGCTGTACTGCGGTGACAGCGTGTTGAGCTTCGGCGAAAACCTGTATGCGCTGCCGGTGAAGTCGCTCTGGGAAAATTGTACATGACCGCCCTCTACGAATCGGACGTCGAGCGGTTTGCGATAGCGCTGCTAAAGCGGCAGGGCTACGCCTGCATTTCCCCCGAACAGCAGGAAACCGAAAGAGACGGCGTTGCCGATGTGGTTTTGCGCAACCGCCTCAAAACCGCGATTGACAATCTTAACCCGACGGTTCCAGACGGCGTGCGGCAGCAGGCGATGCGGCAGGTGCTTTCCCTTTCCGGTCATAACCTGATTGCAAGTAACGAGGAGTTCTATCGAATGCTGGTCGAAGGCGTCGCCGAAGAGTACCAGAAAGACGGCGAAACGGTCGGCGCGCGCGTTTGGCTGATTGACTTTAAAAATCCGCGCAACAACCACTTCGCGGTCTGCGGTCAGTTCACGGTGACGGAAAACAACACCACCAGGCGCCCCGATATTGTGGTTTTCATAAACGGCTTGCCGGTGGCGGTGGTGGAATTGAAAAACCCGACCGATGAAGCCGCAACCGTGCGCAAGGCGTTCGATCAACTGCAAACGTACAAACAGGCGATACCGAGTCTGTTCTGCTATAACGGCGTGCTCGTGGCCTCGGATGGACTCGATGCCAGGGCCGGTTCGCTGACGGCGGGCTGGAACCGCTTTATGGCCTGGAAAACCGTGGACGGCGAAAGGGAAGACGTCGCAACCACGCCGCGGCTTGAAACCGTTATCAAGGGAATGCTGCGCCCGGATGTGCTGGTTGATTTGATCCGGCACTTTACCGTGTTTGAGCCGACCAGATACGAAGACCCGAAAACGGGCAGCGTTACCGTCAGGCCGGAGAAGAAAATCGCCGCCTATCATCAATACCACGCCGTTAAAAAAGCGGTTGAATCCACGATACGGGCTGCATGCGGGAAAAGGAGCGGCGCCGTATTGGAGGGCAGGGAAGAGCCGGGGAAATACGGCCTGCTTGATGTCAAAAACCAGCCGCAGGGCGACCGCAAGGCGGGCGTTGTGTGGCATACGCAGGGCAGCGGAAAATCGCTTTCCATGGTCTTCTATGCCGGGCTGCTGGTGGTCAATCCGGAAATGGAAAACCCGACAATCGTGGTGATTACCGACCGCAACGACCTCGACGACCAACTGTTCGGGGCCTTTGTGGCGGGCAAAAACCTGCTGCGACAGGAGCCCCGGCAGGCGGACAGCCGCGCCCATTTGAAACAGCTTTTGAAAACAGCGGGCGGCGGCGTTGTGTTCTCGACTATTCAGAAGTTCGGTTCGGAAGACGGCCGCGAAAGTTTTGAACGGCTTTCGGAGCGGAAAAACATCGTCGTTATCGCAGACGAGGCGCACCGCAGCCAATACGGTTTCAAGATGAAAACCGATTTTATGCAAGGCGGGGCGAAAACGCATTACGGCTTTGCCAAATATTTGCGCGACGCCCTGCCGGATGCCTCCTTTATCGGCTTCACCGGCACCCCGATCGAGAAAGAGGACGCCTCGACGCCGGCGGTTTTCGGCCACTACATCGACGTTTACGACATCGAGCAGGCGGTTGCCGACGAGGCGACCGTGCCGATCTACTATGAGTCGCGTCTGGTCGAGGTGCATCTCAAGCAGGAGGAGAAGGAGGCGCTGGACGCCGAGATCGAGCAGATAACCGAAAGCGAGGAAGCGACCGCAACCGAAAAGGCCAAAGCCAAATGGACCCGACAGGAGGCGATTATCGGGCACGGGGAGCGCATCAAAACCGTTGTGGATGATATTGTGCACCACGTTGAAGCCAGGCGGGAAGTCTTTGCCGGCAAGGCGATGATAGTCGCCACCAGCCGGCGCATTGCGGTGGAGATGTATGCCGCGATAATTGCAATGCGCCCGCAATGGCACGATGACGATAAAGACAAGGGCGCGATAAAGGTGGTGATGACGTCATCCTCGAGCGACCCCGCCGAGTGGTACAAACACGCGACCACGAAGTCGGAGCGAAAAGCGCTCAGGGAGAGATTCAAGCAGCCGACCAACCCGCTGCAGCTGGTGATTGTGCGCGACATGTGGCTGACGGGGTTTGACGCGCCGTGTCTGGGCGCGATCTATGTTGACAAAATCATGAGCGGACACAATCTGATGCAGGCAATCGCCCGCGTGAACCGGGTTTATAAGGACAAGCCCGGCGGACTGGTGGTTGACTATATCGGCATCGCCTCGGATTTGAAGCGGGCGCTGGTCGCATACACGAAAAACGGCGGCGCTGGAACGCCGGCGTTTGAACAGGAAACAGCGGTCGAGAAGATGCTGGAAAAATACGATGTGGTCGCCGCCCTGTTTGGCGAGTTTGATTACCGACCATACGCCGGTGCCGATGCCGGGGAAAAGATGCGGCTGATTCTGGAGGCCGAGGAATATATTCTCGGCCTTGAAGACGGCAAGGAGCGGTTTGCCCGTGAGGTCGCGCTGCTGTCGAAAGCGTTTGCGCTGTCGGTGCCCGACCGGCGGGCGATGGAGATAAAAGCGGAGGTCGGATTTTTTCAGGCGGTAAAGGCGCGGCTGACAAAATTCACGCGCGACGGTAGCGGTGGCAGCGGCGCGGAGATGGAAACCGCAATCCGGCAAATCGTTGACCGGGCGGTGGTGGTGGACGGCGTGATTGATATTTTTGACGCGGCCGGAATCAAGAAGCCCGACATATCGATCCTGTCCGATGATTTCCTCGAGGAGATACGCGGAATGCAGCGCAAAAACCTCGCGCTGGAACTGCTCAAAAAAATCCTCGCCGATGAGATACAGACCCGAACGCGAAAGAACCTCGCGCAAAGCAGAAAGTTTTCCGAGATGCTCGAGGGGGCGATCAGGCGCTACAAAAACAACCTGTGGACGGCGGCGCAGGTGATAGAGGAGCTGATTCTGATGGCCAAAGAGATCAGAACGACCGATGAACGGGCGACCGACATGGGGCTATCCGAAGATGAGGTCGCGTTTTATGATGCGCTGGCGATGAATGCGAGTGCAAAAGAGGTGATGACCGATGACACTTTGCGGGCGCTTGCGCAAACCCTTGCCGAGAACGTGAAGCAGAACACCTCGATTGACTGGACGATAAAAGAGAGTGCACGGGCAAAGCTGAGAACCGTCGTTAAACGGCTGCTGAAAAAGTACGGCTACCCGCCCGACGAACAGAAACTGGCAGCCGACAGGGTGCTGGAACAGGCGGAACTGATGGCGGATGCGTGGATGGCGGCGTGAGGGAATGTGCGCCCGGGCTCAGGGCATTCAATCCGGCATTGCCCGCTGCATAAACTCGCCAAACAACGGTACGGTATAAGCCAGATACCCGTGTGACGGGCTGTATATCATGCCCTTGTTAATCAGGTTTGCGCGCGCGGGCCCCACCCTTGCAATCGGCAATCCCAGGGAAGACGCAACATCATTGGTGCGCTTGTTGTCGCCCTCAACCTCAGCCATCGCCCGCAGAAACTCTTTTTCTCTCGGAGTCAGTCGGTTAAACCGGACACGGAAAAAATTCTGGTCAAGACGGAGGGTTATGGTTTGTGAGGCCGCCTGCACAACGTCAACCGTGATCGGCGAAACCTCGGCCTGATTCCACACTTGATAGCCCCACTCCTGAATGAAATAAGGGTATCCGCGCGCCCATCTAAAAATCTCCCTTAAAGCGGCGAATTCAAAACTGACTCCTTTTTCCTGAACCGGCTTCTGCAAAGCCATATCGGCGTCTGCCTCGGACAAAGCACCCACCTGCGGAAAATCGAATAGCCGTTCCGCATACGACCTTATATTGCCCGCAAGACCCGGCAAAATAGGTAGACCGGCGCCGATAAAAACCAGTGGTAACTGACGCCGCTGCATCTTGTGCATCGCCATTATAAGAGCACCAAACTCGGATTTCTTCAGGTATTGCACTTCATCAATAAGAATGGCGACTGCCGTTCCTCTTTCCTGCGCGGCTTCGGCAATAACCGTGAACAAGTCCGGTAAATCGACCTCCATATCCCCACTGTCCGCCGTTCCGCGTTCCGGTTCCAACTCCAGACCGATACTCAAATCCCCTACAGACACTTTGACGGCGCCGACAAAACTCCGAAAAACTGCCAGAGCACGACGGACGCGATTACCCGCACCCGGCATTGTGTTCAACGCCAAAAGCAATTTTCTCAAATGGGGGGCAAGCAAGGCAGCAAGCGTTTTGTCCTCAGACGCCTCGATATAAATAGAGCGATACCCTTCAGACTGAGATATCTCTTCTATCGGCTTCAACAAAACGGTTTTACCGACACCGCGCAAACCGGTAAGCAGCATGCTCTTTTCAGAACGCCCAAGTTTGACCCTGCCAAACAGAATACGAGCCTGCTCCAAAATATCCTCCCGCCCGACAAGTTCGGGAGGAGGCGTTCCCGCCCCCGGAGAAAAAGGGTTTTCCATGACTTTCATCTTGTGTACTTATAGTAATTTATACATGAATATAACCATATATAGCCCATTATATGCCGTGCGCTGACCGCCTTGACGGGTTTTCCATGACGTCTGTTGCAAGGTTTATAGTAATTTATAACAATTTATATGTCAATATAACTATATATACCCCATTATATGTCGGGCACTGGCCGCCTTGACGGGTTTTCCATGACGTCTGTCTCAAGGTTTATAGTAATTTATACCAATTTATATGCAAATATAACCGTTTATAACTCATTATACGCCGCGCTCAATCCGCGTCGGCAACCGGAGCGTGGGCATTCTTGCCCGCGGAAAAAAACACGGGCAGGAATGCCCGTTCTCCTTTAAACCTGCCGCCTGATAAACCGGTCAAACATCGGCACCGCAAAAGAGTATCTGCCATGGCGATTTTTGAACACCAGCCCCTGGTTTATCAGCGTAGTCAGCATCTGACTGACCTGACTGCCGCCGGCAAACGCTTTGTCAAGAGACCGGCGTGAAGACGCGACTATCTGCTGTATGGAAAACTCGTCGTCTTGTGTATGCGCCGCCGCCACCAGCAAATCCCGCTGCCTGTCCGTGGCTCTCTGCCAGCGGCCGGAGAAAAAATCATTGTCCAGCTTGTTCTGTATTTCCTCAACCGGAACCGACATATTGGCATTCGCCGCGTATCGCTGAATAAGCGCGTTATAGGTTTCACGGCAAATAAACTGGATGAAATACGGGTACCCGCCCGACATGTCGCATATTTTCTCTACCGATGCCTCGTTCAACTCCACCGGACACTTGTCCGACTCTATCGGTTTCAATATCGCCTGACGACTTTCATCTCTAGTCAAACTTTCCAGCGAGATAACCCGAAACATCCGCTCGGCATAGGTCCTTGCCGCCACGAGTTTGGGAAACAGGGTCGGCAGGCCACTGAACGCAAGCATGAGCGGCAGCCCCGACTTTTGCAGAGATTGAAACACATCCAGCATCATTGACAGCGGATACTGTCCGTCCAAATGGTCTGACAGGTTTTGCGCTTCATCATAGGCAAATATGGCCCCGCGATAGCCCTGTGTGGACAAAATATGCCATACAAATTTGAGCGTTGCCTTCAGTTTATCGGAAGCAAGTCCGTTATCTGAATCATAGATTGCGCGCAGGAAAGCGCTGCCCAGCGTGGTGTCTTTGGTTTCATCTTCGCTCAGAAATCCCGGTGCATGCACGGTTTGCCGGTCTACGGAAATACTGGAAGTGATTGTGGCAAGGTCGGTAAAAATTCTTGTTACCAGCGCATCTTCACTCAGACTTGCGGATTCCGACAGGTCGGTTCCTACCCAGCACCATTGCTTTTGCGTGGCAAGCGGGCGCAAGGTGTCAAACAACACGGTCTTGCCGACCCCACGCAGGCCCGTGAGTATCATATTTTCAAGGATTGTGTCCTGCTCGAGCAGGCGCAGAAATTCGGTCTTTTCAGATTCGCGCCCCGCCAGATACGGTGGCTGATGCCCGGCCCCGGGTGTGAAAGGGTTTTTGAACTCATTCATAAAATTCACTATTCTTTAGTTGATTGTGTAAATTTAGTATATTTTATAAATTTAGTCAATCACCTGATTCTTTATAATTTTCATTATACGCCGCGCTCAATCTGAGTCGGCAACCGGAGCGTGGGCATTCTTGCCCGCGGAAAAAAACACGGGCAGGAATGCCCGTGCTCCTTTTCCTATTTGATTTGTCAAGCCAATCGCATCGGGGCACAATGCGAGGGCAAACGACCGTCCCGAACAGCGCATGCGATTCAGTATTCAACTCTCCGCCTATTACCCGGATAAAAACTACGGCGGCGACCGCGTCTACGCCGATATGCTGGAACAGGCGCGGCTGGCCGACCGCCTCGGCTTTGAGTCGGTGGCGATAACCGAGCACCATCTGATCAATATCCTGATGATGCCGGCGCCGCTGCAATTCGCGGTAAAGCTGGCCGGCGAAACCGGGCGCTTGAAGATCATCACCGCCGTGGCGGTGCTGCCGCTGCATGACATGCGGGTGTACGCCGGCGAGCTGGTCTGCGCCAGCCTGTTTACCGACGGGCGGCTGATGCTCGGGGTCGGGCGCGGGGCGTTCGCCTATGAAATGCGCCGCCTGGGGGTGTCGCTGGAGAGCAGCCGGGAAAAATTCGACGAGTCGCTGGACGTGCTGCAAGCGCTGCTGACCGAGGAAGAGGTGTCGTGGCAGGGCAAATACTATCGATTCGAGCCGTTGACCATTATGCCGCGGCCGGTTTTTGAGCTGCCGATTATGCTCAGCGCGCTGGCGCCGGAGGCGATTTATCACTGCGCCCGGCGCGGCTTTCACGTCCTGACAACGCCGCTGTCCGGCGACCACCACCTGCAGCAGGTGGACGCGTTCAAGCGTGGTCGGGAGGCGGCCGGTGACGCCGGCGAGCGGTTGACCCTGTCGCTGTCGCGGGTGGCTTTTGCCGCGCGCAGCCGCACCGATCAGGGGCGGAAAATTCGGCTGGCGCACGATTATTACAGCCGGTTCGACAATGTCTTTACCGGGCCCGGGATTGTCGATAGCGGCCTGATTCGCCCGCTGCCGCGCAAGATAACACTAAAGCAAACGGCCGACAGCCTGATCATCTGCACGCCGCCGGAAATGGTTGACAAGCTGGCGCACTATGCACAAGCCGGGGTCGATCGGTTCATCCTGAACATCAATTTTGGCGCCGGGCAGGCGGAAACGCTGGATGCGATACAGCGGTTTGCCGAGCACGTCATGCCGCACTTCGCCGCCGACCGCGCGCCGGTAAAGCAGGCGGTTTAGCGGCGCAACCCCGAATCTGGCATGAGCGTGGAAGTCAGTTATCGAGTCGAGGGCCGCGGGCCGGCGCTGTACATGGTGCACGGCATCGGCGCGCGCAAAACCGCCTGGGAGGCGCTGGTCGCCGAGCTGAAGCGCGACTTTACCTGCGTCAGCTACGACCTGCGCGGGCATGGCGACAGTCCGGTGCCGCCGACCCCGTATACGCTGCAACAGTTGGTGGATGATGTGGAGCGGCTGCGCAGCACGCTCGGGCATGCGCAAATCCACCTTATCGGCCATTCACTCGGCGGCATGATCGGGCCGGCCTATGCCCGCGCCCACCCCGAGCGCGTGCTGAGCGTCACCCTGCTGAGCACCGCCGCCGGCAGAACCCCGCAGGACCGCGCCAAACTCGAGGCGGTCGGCAGCGCGATGGAGAACGACGGCGTGGCCGCTGTGATCGATACCTTGGTTGACCGCTGGTTCAGCGCCGACTTTATCCGCCGCCACCCGCAGCGGATTGCCGCGCGCGTACAGCAGGTCAAAGACACCCCGGAGGCGGTTTTTCTGAGCGTATTTTGGATTTATGCGACCACCGAAATGGGGCCGTGGCTGCATCAGGTGCGCTGCCCCTGCCTGGTGTTGACCGGCGAGCAGGACGGCGGCTGCAACCCGCGGTTGAATCGCTTCATCGCCGACCAGTTGCCCGACTCGAAACTGGTCATCCTGGAGCGGCTCAAACATGCCGTTTTGATTGAAGGCGCGGATCGGGTGCTGCCCCCGGTTAGAGAGTTTCTGCTCGACCGGCTGTAGGCCGCCGGCACGGACGACCTCGAGCGACGACCCGGTTACCGCCGCGCGCCCGACACCGTGTTGAAGCGCGCCCAAATCTGCTCGGCGGCGCGGGCGGTTTCGGCCAGACCGGGCGCGTTCTTGAGCGCGTCACCGGTCGCCCATTCGCCGCGCCACGGGCGCGCCAATCCGCGTGCAATCAGCGATGCGTGAAAGGCGAGGAACTTCGCCGCCGCCCGCTTCGCCCCGCGGCGGCGCGGCGGCAGCCAGATAAAAACCGGCTTCGCGGTCGCGCACGCCTCACTGAGCATATTGACCGAATCGCCGCTGACCAGAAAAAAATCCGCCGCCGCCAGAATATCCCGGTACGGATTGTCGTCGCCGCCGCGCCAGAAAAAAACGCCGTCGCCGCGCAAATGCTGTGCCAGCCTGTCCGCCTGCGCGGCGCCGGTGCGGCGCGACGCGGTCGCCAGAATGCCGCCGCCGACGGTGTTCGCGGCCGCTGTCAACTCGTCCGCAAGGCGCTGCGCGTCAGTGGGCGAAAAATCAAACGCGCGATTGCCACCGCCAATCAATGCGCCGACTCGCGGCTGCGGAATAGCCGCGAATTTTCGCTGCGCCGATGCGGCGCGCGCCGGGACACTATCCGCCGTCACTTCGCCGACCGCGCCCAGCGTGACCACGACATTATCGCCGCGCAGCCGGTCGTGCATCGGCGCGACGACGACGTCAAAATAGCGGGCGGCAAACGGCGGCTTCTGCACAAACACCACAAACGCCCCGCGCGCGCGCAGCGCAATGCCGACGGCGGCAGCGCGCGTTCCGGTGACGATCGCAATCGCCGGCGCCCCGTGAAGGGCCGCAAAGGTCAGCCATCGGCGCGCAAACACCGCGCCCGGCAGCAACGCAAACGCCGCCGTCGGCGCGACGGTTTTTTCCACCACCTCACCGCCGCACAGCGTCGCCACCGCCCGCGCCAGCCCGCGCGCCTGCGCCGCGAACCCCGCACCGCCATCGCACACCGCCCAAATCTCCATCGCCGCCATGATCAAATTATACCTGTCCCGCGCCCGCCAACCGCGTCACGCGACCGGCCGCGGGCCGGTTCAAGCGGCGGCTTATTTCAAGCGTTTGTATTTTAGTCGGCCGGGTTTGGCGGCATCGCCGTGGCGGCGCTGGTAATCTTCCGCATAGTCGCTGTAGTTGCCCTCGAACCAGGTCGCCTTGGAGTCGCCCTCAAAGGCGAGGATATGCGTCGCGATCCGGTCCAGGAACCAGCGGTCATGGGAGATCACCACCGCACAGCCCGGAAAATCGAGCACCGCCTCTTCCAGTGCGCGCAGGGTTTCGACATCGAGGTCGTTGGTCGGCTCATCGAGCAGCAGCAAATTACCGCCGCTGGCCAGCACTTTGGCCAGCTGCACCCGGTTTCTCTCACCACCCGATAGCTGCCCCAGCTTTTTCTGCTGATCGGTGCTTTTGAAATTAAACCGGCCAACATAGCGGCGCGACTGCACTTCGAAGCCGTTTACCAGCATCACATCCTGACCGCCGGAAATTTCCTCAAACACCGTCTTGCCGTCATCGAGCGCATCCCGGGACTGATCGACATAAGCCGACTTGACCGACTCGCCGATTCGAAACTCGCCCGCCGTCGGCGCCTCCTTGCCGATCATCATCCGGAACAGCGTAGTTTTGCCGGCGCCGTTGGGGCCGATAACGCCAACGATGCCGCCCTTGGGCAGGCTGAAATTCAAGTTGTCGTACAGCACGTGGTCGCCGTAGGCTTTCGATACCCCATTGGCCTCGACCACGAGATCCCCCAGTCGCGGCCCCGGCGGAATATAAATCTCATTGGTCTCCGCCCGTTTCTGGTAGTCGGCGGAGCTGAGCTCCTCGAAGCGCTTTATCCGCGCCTTGCTCTTGGCGTGGCGGCCTTTGGGATTGGAGCGCACCCACTCCAGCTCGCTTTTCATGCTTTTAATGCGCGCCTGCTCGCCCTTTTGCTCCAACTCCAGCCGCGCTTCCTTTTGCTCCAGCCAGGAAGAGTAGTTGCCCTGCCAGGGAATGCCACGCCCGCGATCCAGCTCCAGTATCCAGCCGGCGACGTTGTCGAGGAAATAGCGGTCGTGGGTGACCGCAATGACGGTGCCTTCAAATTCGTGCAGGTACCTTTCCAGCCAGGCCACCGACTCCGCATCGAGATGGTTGGTCGGCTCATCCAGCACCAGCATATCCGGGTTCGACAGCAGCAAACGGCACAGCGCCACCCGCCGTTTTTCGCCGCCTGACAGATGCTGTATTTCAGCCTCCCAGGGCGGCAGCCTGAGGGCATCGGCGGCGATCTCGAATTTATGTTCGAGGTTATGCGCGTCCGCCGCCTGAATAATGCTTTCGAGCCGGGCCTGCCGGGTGGCGAGCGCGTCGAAATCCGCATCCGGCTCCGCGTAAGCCGCATAGACGGCGTCGAGCTGCCGCTGCGCAGCTGCGATTTCCGCCATACTGTCTTCGACGTTGCCGCGCACGTCTTTGGATTCGTCGAGCTCCGGCTCCTGTGCCAGGTACCCTATTTTCAGATCCGGCTGCGGCCGCGCTTCACCGATAAAATCGGTGTCCAGCCCGGCCATGATTTTCAACAGCGTAGACTTGCCCGCGCCGTTGTATCCCAGCACGCCGATCTTCGCACCGGGGAAAAAATTGAGATAAATATCCTTGAGAATTTCTTTTTTGGGCGGCACCACTTTGCCCACGCCATTCATTGTAAAAACATATTGCGCCACTGGTATTTCTCCGGGGGTCGAAAGGAAAATTTTAGACTCGTGTCATCCGATGATCTCAAACTCATCAGAAAACCAAACATGGCCCACCCTGATAATCTCGACGCTTTCCAAACCAACCGACACGGTAAGGCCGCAAATTATTCGGTGATCCTCGATCAGAGTGGACGGAATCCATAGCGTAAAGCTCTCCGATTGCACTTTATCGTGCAACGGCATGTGCACCGTGATCCGCCCCATTTTTTGTTTACCGAGAGGGGCTATCATAGCACGCATCATGCTCGTATCATCAAGACGATACTTCTTGAAAGGACAGGCGGATCGAGTGATTACCCGCAGAATGCCAACCACACGTCGAGTAGATTCGGCCTGTGGCTCGACCGCAACAAACGGGTCAGGCGGCCGACTTTTTTGAGGCGACCGCGCCCAATCGACAACACGCGCCACTTTACCGATGGCGGCAACAGGATTCCTGATAACCGTAATTCCTTCTGCGAGTTCAACTGATATTTTTCCCGTTTTATCGGTTGTGCGCTTTAGCCTTCGCGCCCAGGAAGTATCACAATCGTGAATCGGCCATGGCACGCCGAGTTCATCAAAGAACACTCTAGAGCCGCACTTGCAGCTAAAGAAAAAAATCGGTGCCTTGCACCCGGGGCATTTTGTCGGCCAGGTTATGGCGTTACACCAATAGCCATGTGTTGCTTCACGCATATTGATTACCACACGATTATGGATGGTTTCATATCAGAACAACGGTATTGGGGGCGGCCATTATAATCACATTTTGTTGGCGGCTATCGAATCTCTTAATCGCGTTTTTTAGGGAATTATATCCAATTCTAACACACCGGCGTTTTTGAGTAACCGCCGCAAGGTGTCCCGGATTTCTCGAATCCACCCCAATTCGGCAAAGAAAAACCAGACATTGCCCGGTTGGGTTTGATCACGCATCGCCGCGATACGGTGCCGGTTTTCAGCTTACAGTTGGTTTGAAAGCGCAACTGAAGGTGCATCAATAACAGTTACCCCTTCATAGCCCGAGTAATCATCAAATATTTCTCCCGGATGCGTTCTAATAAGAAACGACTTTCTCGACTGTTTCTTCTTCATAGCCTTCAGTAGAAGGTCCGCCGCTTCATGTATGCTTTCAGACCTCTTTTGCACCCTGACAAGTATTGGTTTTCCTTCATATTGCTTAACCAATATCGCATCAATCCCTTTATTGCGCTGGATTGGATTGAATTCAACACCAGCCAAAAATTTCAGTGCATCCTGATCAGCTGTCAAATAGGAATCGCGTCCGTTTTTCATTACGTTGGATTCTGTTTTTATCGGTGTATTTAACCGTTGTTCCGAAAGATCAACCGCAGCTTGTGAAATATCGATTCCGATATAGGATCGGTTCATCATTTTTGCAGCAACGCATGTGGTGCCACTGCCACAAAACGGATCAAGCACAATATCACCTTCATCTGAAGCAAGCTCAATAATCCGTTCCAACAACAGGATTGGTTTTTGCGTTGGATAACCCACACGCTCTTTAGCCTTCGGGTTCAAGTAAGGAATGTCCCATACATCACCAAGCGGAACCCCTTTCTTTTCCCCGGAAGTCACCGTTTTCCCATTTTCATCCTTCATATAAATGGATTTATTGTGTTCATCCCGTGTGCGATTTTGCAAAATCTGATCAACATTAGTCGATACAGAATATGAAGTAAGGATCGTATTGAATTTAAACTCCTTAGACCTCGAATAGAAATAGATATTTTGGTGCGCTGGAAGCAAGCCTTTTTTAGAATTTGACCAGCGTTTGTAATACCAGATAATTTCAGATTGAAATTTATCTTCACCAAACACCTTGTCAAGAAGCGCTCGAACAATGTGTTCGCCACTTTTATCACAGTGGACAAAGATACTGCCTGTATCACGCAAAACCGTTCGCATTTCAATCATGCGCACATATAGAAATTCAGCATATTCGCGGTCAGACCCCCATATATCATCAAAGCTGAATTCCGCCGTTCTCTCACGATTTTTCAATGCATGCTTTCTATCTGTAAAAAAGGGCGGATCAAGATAAATCAAGTCAACACTACCAGACTCCATTGACTTTAAAACTTCAAGACAATCGCCTTTTTGGATGATATTAATGTGTTTCATCTTCATGGACATTTTCTTCGGCAATGGTTTCAAGTATTCCCTTTAGGTTTACACCCGTCCGTTCTTCCACATAATCCCAGGCATTTTTACCCCAGTGGTATTCGCCCCCAGCTCCTTTGTAAAGGGTTTTAAGGGCGTTCTGAACCTTGATCGCTTGTTGGCGTTGCGGGTAATAGAACATAACCCGAATCGGCCTGTATCCGGCTTGTTCAACATTTTGCATGCGCGTATGCTCTTTAGTGATATGGTCCCCATCAGTCGTTGCATCACGCCATTTAATTTCAATTGCATCCGAACCAACCAGACAGTCAATTTCGAAAGTCATTGGTCTTTGCCCAATGGTATTGGGAATGCGAACGCTACCGGATTCAGGAAATTTGTCTTTGAAACACAGCTTTGTGGCTTCTTCCAAAAATGAACCCGCGTACTTGTACACAAAACGCCCTTTGTTCTGGTATACATCAATCATCCTTCCTTCTTTTGTTGTCACCCCTAAGACACGATATATTAAAAAGTGAGAATGAACATCATCTTCCATTTCTTTAACACGGGCAGCAATTTTCCCGTTAAGTTTCTTTGCGTAATCCTTCGCAAGGTCCCGGATTTGTTGTTCTATGGTCATCAGTTTTCCGTTTTTATTCCCAGGATAATGATACGCGATTAACAGGTGGTCTTCAAAGGGTGCCGGGCAAATATACCGTTATTTTTTACGCCGCCATTCCCACGGCGGCACACGTCCATCTTCAGGTAGCCGCCATAACCCCCGCCGTGCCTTCTTTGCTTCATCCTGAAGGGTGAAAAGCTGCGAGTTCCTGGCATACTTTGGGCAGACTCAACTTTATTATTTTATATCAATGATTTATCCCGCCTGTGGTTAGAATTGAATTTAATTTCCCAAACTCAATTCACCACCGCACGGCAGGCCTCCATACCCCCCTCGCACCCACATCCCACTGATACAAGACAGTCTGCGGAAAGACAAACGCCTGCCGCAACCCCGTGCAGATACCGGTTACACCCGCCGCCCGAATTCCACTTTGGCGAAGAAAATCAGCAGCAGCACAAACGCCGCGGCAAAGATAATGTCGCCGGGGACGCGAATCCATACCAGCGTTTCCATCCATTGCGAATGCATGAATTCCGCCGTGCGCGCGTGCCAGTAGCTGTGCTTGAACGACTCGTAGCCCTGCAGCAACCCCTGCGGCAGAATCGACGCGAATACCATCAGCGCCAGCCCGCCGTTGAACAGCCAGAAGACCCAGCGCAAAAGACGGTCCGACCAGTCGGCGTTGGCCGGCGACAAGCCGCGCTGACAAAACAGCAGCAGTCCGATGCCCAGCAGACCGTAAACACCGAACAACGCGGCATGGCCGTGCGCCGGGGTGGTCTGCAAGCCCTGCAAATAATACAGCGCCAGCGGCGGGTTGATTAAAAAGCCCAGCACGCCGGCGCCGACCAGATTCCAAAACGCCACCGCCAGAAAAAACATCAGCGGCAAATGATACGCCCGCACCCACGGCGCATCTTTTTCCACTCGCCAATGGTCGTGCGCCTCAAACGCAATCAGCGCCAGCGGCACCACTTCCAGCGCCGAGAACACCGCCCCCAGTGCCAGCACCGATTCCGGTGTGCCGGAAAAATACAAATGGTGAAAGGTGCCCAACACCCCGCCGCCGAGAAAAATCATCGCCGAAAACATCACATAAACCGCCGCCGTCTGCGCCCGCAACAGCCGCATGCGGACGAACACCCACGCAATCCACGCGGCGGCAAACACCTCGAACACACCCTCCACCCACAGATGGACGACCCACCAGCGCCAGTATTCGGCAATGGTCAAATGCGTGTCGCGCCCGTACAGCAGGCCGGCGCCGTACAGCAGGCCGACCGCCACCGACGACGCGAGCAATAAATACAACAGATGACGGTCGTCGCCGCCGCGTTTGATGGCCGGGCGAATGCCCCGCCACATCAGCCCGAGCCATATCAGCAGACCGATGAAAATCAGGCATTGCCAGAAGCGCCCCAAATCCAGATATTCGTAGCCCTGATGGCCGAACCAGAAATTGAGCGCCGGCTGACCGCGAAACGCGCCGTGAATCGCCGCCCACTGCCCCGCCATCGCGCCGACAACGGCAACCAGCAGCGCGACAAACAGAAAATTCACGCCCCAGGTTTGTCGACGCGGCTCGAACCCGCCGATCAGCGGCGCCGCGTAAAGCCCCGCCGCCAGCCAGGCGACCGTAATCCACAACACCGCCAACTGCGTATGCCACGTGCGCGTCAACGCGTACGGCAGATATTCCGACAACGGAAAGCCGTAGAAATCGTGCCCTTCCACGGCGTAGTGCGCGGTAGTCGCGCCCAATAAAATCTGCGCCCCCATCAGCAGCACGACCAGCCAGAAATACTTCCTCACCGCCAGCATCGATGCAGTCGGCGCGACGTCGCTCAGCGGATTTTCCTGCGCATAGCCCTCGACCGGCGCCTGATCAATTTTCCATGCATCGCGCTGCCGATTGAAAAACCAGCACAGCGCACCGATCGCGCCAATCAGCAAAACGATTGAAATGAAGCTCCATAAAAATGCCGACGCCGTCGGCTTGTTGCCGACCAGCGGCTCATGCGGCCAATTGTTGGTATACGAGACCTCGTCGTCCGGCCGCAGCGTGACCGCCGACCACGCCGTCCACCAGAAAAACGCCGACAAATCGCGGATTTCTGCTGCCGACATGCCGCCAATCGGCCGATTCTGCAGCGCGTATTTTTCCCGCAGGGCGGTATATTCGTCGCCGGAAAACAACCCGATATAATGGCCGATGACGCGCTCTATCGCGTCGGCACGCTCGCGCGAAATGGTCAGAATGCCGCTGTCGGCGTCGTAGGTGTTTTGGCGAATCTGCTCGCTCAACACGGCAACCAGCGCCGCCCGCTGCGGACTCGGCTGCTGTTCAAAATCACCGCCGGCGCGGGCGGACAGCATTTCCACCGCCTCCCGATGCAGAAAATCTGCGGTCCAATCCGGCGCCAGATAACCGCCGTGGCCCCACACCGAGCCCAGTTGCATGCCGCCGAGCTGCCGCCAGACATCGCGTCCGCGATGAATATCCGCAACCGAAAACACCACGTCATCGCCAACCTGCACCGTCGTCGGCAGCGGTGGCGCCTGCTGATAAATCCGCCCGCCGACCGCCAGCAAGACGGCAAACATCACGGCCATCAACGCACCGAATATCAGCCACAAACGCCGCAATGTGAAAGTGTGCTTGTAATCCATATCCCGGTTCCCCCGATATCTTGTATCACCAGTGATTAAATATCACCGTTGCATAAAAACGCCATTGATATATATCAAATTACGGACGATTTTTTTATTTCTGCGAGAGTTCGACTCCGCCGTGCAACCGGTGCGTCTATGCCGGGCGATACCGGTGCGCTCGGCGGGTCGAGTGACACTGTTTATAGAGGCGCGCCGACAGCATAAGCGCACACACATTGTGCGCCAACGACGCTGTTATCCGTCGGCGAATTGACGCAGGCGGTCGAGGTCGGGGACGCGAAAACGGCCGCGGCCCAGCGGTTGGATGATCCGGTCGGCGCGCAGCCTGCTCATCATCCGGCTGACGGTTTCGGCGGCGAGGCCGAGCAATTCCGCCACCTCAACGCCTTTGAGCGGCAGGGCAATTTCCGCGCCGGGCGGATGGCGCCGGGCCAGCATCCACAACAGCGCGGCCACTTTAGCGCTCGCCTGTGGCCGGAGAAGCAGCGCCGACTCTGCCCGCAGCCGGGCCAGGGCGTCCATAAAATGCCGCAGAAAACGCGCCTGCAACCGCGGATGGCGGGCGAAAACCTGCGCCAGCGACGCCTGATCAAAGCAGCATAATTCGCATCTGGACAGCGCCACCGCCGACAGCGACTCGCCGCCGGCAAACGGCCCGATAAAATCCGGCGACAGCAGCAGTGCATCAACCGAATCCGGAGCGTCAACAGCCGTCAATTTAACCGCACCGGCAACCAGATTCGCCAGATACGGCGGGCGCTTGCCGCGCCCGAAAATCACCGTTCCGGGCGCAATGCGCAGCCGCCGGCGATGACGATGAATCTCGGCGATTTCGTCCTCGCTCAGCGCATCGCCGACAATCGGGTGACGCGCAAGACAATGACGGCAGGTTGTTTCTTCGCAGCCCGTCGGTGATAGAGCAGAAATGCCGATGACGCCACCTCGTCGAGTTTGGAAATTAGATTTTGGAGGGAGGCCCGATTATAAGGCGGCAGCCGGCCAATGTGGATACAACCGCATGACAATCGGTCGGTCAGTACGCCGTTTTTCAATCGCCGTGCGCCGCATTCGTGGAAACCCCCGGACTGACCGGGGAGGCCGTGGTCAGGCCCCCGCCGCAAACGGTGCTTGAAATAAGCGATGTACCGGTCGGCATTAACAGCCGCAACCTGCGGACTTTGGAAACAAATTTAACGGCGGCGGAATAGCGGGAAGATGCCACGCGTTTGCGAAAAGCGGGCGCATCGGCATTTTTGGCGGGCGAATCGCTGATACGGTCTTCCAATTCCGCCGCCGCTTTGAAGGAATTTTTGGGATGGCGGCGGCTTCCCGGCAAGAATGATTTTATTTTTTCCTGCCGCGGAAGATTTGAATGAGAGGTCCGACTATGGGCGCGCCCAACGCCGCTGCACCGACAATCGCCGCAGCGGGGCCGTGGCCTAAATAGCCCAAAGCCACCGCCGAGGCAAGTCCGCACGGCATCGCCGCAAATCCAAACCATTGCCCGCGACTGAATTGCTTCTGCGCCTCTCTGGTGATTTGTGACATTGCATCAAGTTTCCGCCTGTCAATATCCTGGCGGTGGTGGGATTTTTCATCGGCGGCGCGGAACATTCTTTCCGCCGCACCGGGAAAAATTTCCTCGTATTACCGAAGCATTTCCGGATGGGGAATCGGCCCGGCGTAAAATTCGGCGTGGGCGATCGTCTTCTCCGTCGTAACGGCAGGCGTGGATGGACCTTCGCCAGCGGCGACAACGACGGAATCTTCGGCGGTTTCCGCCGGACTATCGGGATTGAGCAATTTCGCGTCCATAATCGTCAAGTACGGACTGCATATCCCGACCGACCGCCTCCCAATCCTGACGAAAATCCTCCGCGACGGCGGCGTTAATTTCCTCGTCCGTCATCGGCTTGTAGGGTTTTGGCCTGGGGGCGAGGATGCCGTAAGGGTCACCGATGCTGGCGAAGCCGCGCAAAAACGCGTCCCAGCCATCATCAGGCAACTCATAGCCGAATTCGGCGAGTTGCTTTCGCAGTCCTTCGTGAATGTCCATTTTTGCCGTCCTCCGATTTTGTGGATGAAAGAAAACCCTGCTCCCTTTTTCTCCGCCTGTCAAGCGCGTGTATAAGCTCATACGGTTGGCACCGGCGCTCGGATGCGGTTACACTCCGCGTTTGTCCATTACCCACATGGCACCAGGGTATACGCCGGTACAGGGTTGCAAACCACGGTGATTGATGTATTATACGCAAACAACCCGTTACTTTTCTAAAGAAAATCTGATTAATACGCGCAAACTTTGTGGCCAATGAGAAACGCTCTTTTATTATTCAGATCTACGGTATTGGTGCCGATGAATTTGACTGAAAAAGCCCTGTTTCAACTTATCCAGGACTTTTCTCCCTCCCCTGACTTTTTTCAGGCGCAACTTGCCTGCAATTCCAACCACTTTCGCCTCAAAAACCGATTCCTGGCCATCACCAGATTACTCAAAGCACAGGCCACGAACAAGCGATGAGTATTCTTATCCAGTCCCCGGTAGCGCACTTTGAAAAATCCAAACTACCGCTTGATAATGCCAAGCTGATGTTTCACCTTGGCCCGCACCCGGGGCTTGTTCCGGTTTCGAGAACGCTGTATATTCGGCAACGGTCGATTTCGATGGCCCTTCGCTTGCGTGAAATCCTTTGCTCGGGGAGCACAAGCCGCTATGACTTTCGCCTGACCTGCATAGGCGGAATCACCCCAGACACGGGGCTCTCCTCCGTGCAGCGGAATTTACACAGGGTGGTCTCATCGGGAACCGGTTCTCTACCGAGGTCAATGCCTACAAACCGACGCAATGCGCGGGAGTCGTACAAGGCTTCTTCTGCTCTGCGGCTGGGTCTGACAGGCTAAACCGCAGCGTTATGTCAAATTAAACATGGTACGGAAAAGATGAATCCAAAAATGTTTGTAGGCTCTTCTAGTGAAGCATTGGCACTTGCTGAGGCAGTCCAGTCGTCCGTACGACAGGTCGCCGACGCAACCTTGTGGACTCAAGACGTATTTCGACTCAACGAGACGCCATTGGACTCTTTGTTGGCACAAATTCGTCTCTATGATTACGCAGTGTTCATTCTCGCAGCCGATGATCGGCTATTGCTAAGAGGTGATCCATACAATGTCACACGCGACAACGTCATATTCGAACTTGGCCTCTTTATATCAGCATTGGGGCCGAAGGGGTGCTTCTTCCTAACTCCTCAACACGGGGAAGACTTCCATGTACCCGGAGACCTTGCTGGGATTACGTCCGTGTCCTATGATCTAAACAGCCACGATGGCAACATCGTTGCAGCGATCGGCGCGGCCTGTACCAACATAGTGAAGACAATCCGAGCACGTCATGCCCTGTCTGGCGAGTGGCTCCTATTCATCGACGGGTCAAATCATGACGAACCGAACGGCAGGATGCACATCACATGCACCGGCGACAGAGCGACCGCGCGTCTCGCATATTCTTGTGACCAAAATGGAAATGCCGTGGATCGTAGTTTCCATTACGAAGGACGATATATTGCCGGCCAGTTTGTGTTGAACTTCGAACAGAGTGGTGCGGAGGAACAAATAGTTGGTTGCATGATCATGGTAGCATCTCCCGACCGTGAGCGCATAACAGGGGTAACAACGTTCTGGCATCATGCGAGGGCCGAAATAGTTACCGAAAACTTTGAGCTGCGTCGTCCTACGAATCGACATTAAGCAGAAAAATCCGGCGCCGAGTGCGGCGTCAGCCGGCCCCTGACGGCGACCCCGTTTACCCAACCGGACTAAAACAACCCCGGTCTGACCGGGGAGGCCGCCGTCAGCCCCCCATCCAGCGTATAACATTGACCGGTGGCAAACGCGGCATCGTCGGACGCCAGCCAGACCGCCAGCGCGGCGACGTCGGCGGGTTGACCGAAACGGCCGGCCGGATGGCGTGCCAGCGCGTCCTGCTCGGCGGCCTGCGGGTCATCGGCGAGGGCAAACGCGGCTTCGGCCATGCCGGTCATGATCCAGCCGGGGCTGATGGCGTTGCAGCGAATGCCGGGGCCGTGGTCAACCGCAATCGAGCGCGTCAGCCCCTGCACAAAGGCTTTCGAGGCATTGTACAGCGCCATCGCCGGGTCGGCGCTCGACGCTGAAATCGAGCCGATATTGATGATGGACGCCGGCGGCGACATCAGCGGAATGCAGGCACGGCAGATCAGGAACACGCCCCCGGCATTGACGCCCATCAACGCATCCCAATCCTGATCGGTGGTCTCGACGACGGTTTTTTCGATCTGAATGCCGGCATTGTTGACCAGAATCGACAGCCCGCCGAATGCCGCGGCCAGCTTGTCGGCCAGGCCGGCGACGGCGGATGGTCTGGCGACATCGGCGGTTTCCCAGAGTATCTCGGCGGGCAAATCGGCCGGTCGCGGGCCGCGCCCGCAGGTCATTACCCGCGCGCCCTCGGCGACGAAGCGATCGACAATCGCCCGCCCGATGCCCTGACGCCCGCCGGTTACCAGTGCTGTTTTGCCTTCGAGTTTATTCATCTGCGTGTCAGTCGGTAACATATATCAAATTTTGCGGGAAGGGAATCGGGCAGCGTGACAATTTATCTGCGCATTTTGTCGCTATAATTGCACTGGAATTTTGCGGGGGAATATGAATGATAAAGAAAAATTACGGACGGCTATTCACGGCAACAGCGGCGATGCTGGCGAGTATCGCTTTTGCGGCGATGATGCCGTCGGCGATGGCGGTGGAAAGCGAAGCCGCCACGGTCTTTGAGAAAGTGAAAAAATCTGTCGTCGTCGTGCGGGTTTTTGATACGGACGGCAAACAATCGGCACAAGGCAGCGGCGTCGTTACAGCGAAAAATGAAGTGACGACAAATTGCCATGTCGTGGAAAATGCCGTGCGGGTTGAGGTCGTCCGCCAGGGCGAAGAAAAAGCAATTGCGGCGGAAATCACAAACGGCGATGTCGGGCGTGATTTGTGTTTGCTGTCGGCAAAGGGTTTGACAAATACGGCAAAGATTCGCAGTGCCAAAGATTTGGAAGTCGGTGAAAATGTGTATGCGATCGGGTCGCCACAGGGGTGGGAATTCAGCATCAGTAGCGGGATTGTTTCGCAATTACGGTCGTTCGGGGAGGTGTCGCCGTTGATACAAACGGACGCCGCTATTTCGGAGGGGTCGTCGGGCGGCGGCTTGTTTGACGGCGCAGGCAATCTGGTTGGCATCACCACTTTTTATTACCGGGACGGACAGAATCTTAACTTTGCGATTCCATCGGAATGGATTGCCGATGCGCGCCTCAATACATCGCCGTTTTCCGAATCCGAATCCACCCCCCAAATTTCGGCGGGGTCGTCTTTGGGGTTTTTTGATAAGGCAATGGAATTGGTAGGGGCGGAAGATTGGAATGGCCTGGTTGTTCACTGCAAGAAATGGACAAGAAATGAACCGAAAAATACTGATGCTTGGTTTTTCTTGGGCTATGCTTATGGCGACCTTGGCCGCTATGACGATGCCATTGCCGCCTATCGGGAAGCACTGCGGATAAATCCCGAAGTTGCTGTAACTTGGAATAACCTGGGCAATACTTATAACGACCTTGGCCGCTATGATGATGCCATTGCCGCCCACCGTCAAGCACTGCGGATAAATCCCGAAGATGCTGTAACTTGGTATAACCTGGGCAATACTTATAACGACCTTGACCGCTATGACGACGCCATTGCCGCCTACCGTCAAGCACTGCGGATAAATCCCGAATATGCTGCTGCTTGGAATAATCTGGGCATTACTTATAACAACCTTGGCCGCTACGACGATGCCATTGCCGCCTACCGTCAAGCACTGCGGATAAATCCCGAAGATGCTGTAACTTGGTATAACCTGGGCAATACTTATAACGACCTTGACCGCTACGACGATGCCATTGCCGCCCACCGTCAAGCACTGCGGATAAATCCCAAAGATGCCACAGCTTGGTATAATTTGGGCTATTCTTATGGCGACCTTAACCGCTACGACGATGCCATTGCTGCTTACCGTCAAGCGTTGCGGATAAATCCCAAAGATGCCACAGCTTGGTATAACCTAGGCATTACTTATAACAACCTTGACCGTTACGACGATGCCACTGCCGCCTACCGTCAAGTACTGCGGATAAATCCCAAAGATGCCACAGCTTGGAATAACCTGGGCAATGCTTATAACAACCTTGACCGCTACGACGATGCCATTGTCGCCTACCGTCAAGCACTGCGGATAAATCCCGAGGATGACTATGCTTGGTATAACCTGGGCAATACTTATGGCGACCTTGACCGCTACGACGATGCCATTGCCGCCTACCGTCAAGCACTGCGGATAAATCCCGAACATGCCCCAGCTTGGAATAATCTGGACATTGCTTACCGCAACCTTGGCCGCTACGACGATGCCATTGCCGCCTACCGTCAAGTACTGCGGATAAATCCCGAAAATGACTATGCTTGGAATAATCTGGCCTATGCTTACTACAACCTTGACCGCACTAATGACGCGATTGCTGCCTTGCGTGAAGCGCTACGGATAAATCCCAAAGATGCCGATGCTTGGAAAAACTTGAGTATCGCTTATCGCAAAGTCGAACGAAACCCCGAGGCGGACGAAGCACACCAAACACACCTCCGTCTCAAGATTCTAAGCGGAGAATAAAACCATGCCGCACGAAAAGAAAAAACAGCCGCCGCAGAGCGAATAGAGTAAAGCAGCAATAACCGCAAAAACCATCGCAGCTACTCAAGCCCCCTATAACCGCATCTGCTGCACCTGCGCACTCAACCCGCCATCCAGCACCCAAAGCTGTCCCGATGCATAGCGCGCCTCATCCGAAGCCAGCCAATTAACCAGATTCGCAATATCCTCCGGCTCACCATAAGTACGCAACGGATGGACATCACGCACCGCCTGTTTAAGCGATTCAATATCGCCCGCGTCGCCGAAAAAACTGTGCAGCATCGGGGTGTTGACATAACCGGGACAAATCGCATTGACGCGAATACCCTCAGGCCCATGGTCGCAGGCCAGCGCGCGCGTCAGCGCATGCACTGCACCTTTGGTAGCGCAATAGGCGGCCAACCCGGGGTCGGCAATATAGCCGTCGTAAGATCCAAAGTTAATCACACTGGCACCATTCGATTTACGCAGCAGCGGCAGCGCGTACTTGCAGGTCAGAAACATGCCGGTAACATTGATGGCAAAGATGTGATTCCATTCTTCCAGCGTCGTCTGCTCGATCGTCTTCTCAATCTCAATCCCGGCCGCATTGACCAGCACGTCAAGCCGGCCCCAGCGGCGGGCGAGGTCATCAAACACCGCCTGCACGTCGGCTTCACGCGTCACATCAAGCAGCTGAAACGCAACCCTCCGCGCCGGCGCCGCGCCGGGGTGCAGGTCGGCGGCAACCACCGTCGCCCCCTCCTGCGCAAAGCGTGCGCAGACCGCGCTGCCAATGCCGCCGGTGCCGCCGGTGACCAGCGCCGTCTTGCCCTGTAACACGCCACTCATAATCGATTGCTCCTCCGCCTGTCCGACGGTATAAACGCCTCGGCGGCTAAGCCGAATAACGCTGCTGATCCGCCGCCAGCGCCTGCAAAATACGGTCGGCAACCATCGCCAGCAACGCCATCGACAACCCGGCCACGAGGCCGAGCCCGGTATCGGCGGAGCTCAGGGCCAGAAATATCTGCTGCCCCAGCCCGGTGGTGCCGACCAGCGCCGGAATCAGGAAGACAAACTGCGGGATGGTTTGGAACGTATCAGCAATCGGCCGCAGCACCGCCGACACAGTATTGCTCACCGCCGCCCAGACACCCAGCGCCGCGCCCAGCGCAAACGACAGGACCGCCGCAACGGCGCACAGGTACAGCGACACCATCGCGCGCTCCCACATGCCGGTCAGCACGATGAACCCCAGTGCCGCCAGCGCAAACAGCGCGACCCGGTGACCTGCCACGCCAGCAATACCATCCCGGCCATCCACAGCGGCCAGGCAATGCCGCTGAAGCCGAAATAGACCAAGTAGGACAACACCGCTTGCAAAGTCTAAATATATTTACAACAATATTACCAGTTTATTTTATTTAATGTCACTAGCATAAAGTAATTACAGAAATGGCGAGTGAATTGAAATGTTTTTATTATCAATTAATTAACTTTAAATATTAATGAATTTTTCCCTATGGTTTTACGTCATTGGACCGATAGATTTTATTCAATAAGTTTGTTCAAAGCGTCACTTGGGTGTATATTTAGCTGTTAGGGGTCGAGAGCTTCACCACATAATCTAGGAAGATATATTGAAATCAATAATATTAGGCCTGAAAAGACACCCATGGCGTTTTGCTATATCAATTTTTCTATCATATAGCGCCCTTTGGACTGTAATTGAATCAGTCGCACATTTTTATCCAAAGCTTCCGTTGCAATGTTGGCAGTCCCACGCCATATTTATTGCAATTAGCGTAGTTATTGGATTGTTTCGAATATATCAGCCATACAAAATATCTATCAAAACAAAAACTTCAGACACTACTCTGAACATCTATTTCGGAGATGTTTTTGAACCCAAAGGGTACACAGCGATAGCTGTTAACGAATATTTTGATAGTAAGTTAGGTGATCCAGTTTCAGAAAACTCTTTACATGGCATAGTCATCAAACGCTATTTTGGAGGAAATTCCGAAGAATTTTATAGCGCTATTTCAGATGACCTTAAAGGTTGCCGTTATGAAACAGTTGATCGTCCGCGTGAAAATGTTCCGCATGTAAATTGTAAGAAATATCCTATTGGCACTACCGCTAGCATCTTCAAAAATGAGCGCAAATTTTTGCTTTTTGCATTGTGTCATACAAACATTGAAACTTTTAAGGCTAGTACAGATCTCTCAACAATGATTACAGCAATGCATGGATTATTCGAAAAATCGCGAAATAAAACGGGCGGTGAAAAATTGATTTTACCGTTAATTGGTAGTGGAATATCTGGCGTTGGGTTACCAGCAACACAATTGCTTCAGCTAATTTTGCTAACAATTATCGACGAGACAAAGAAGCGGCACATATGCAAGCAAATAGACTTGGTCTTGCATGAATCAAGATTTGAAGAAATAGACTTAGAAACGATAAAGAGGCAGTGGATATAATGGCATACAGAAATGGAACTTATGTGGCTTTTCATGCTGGCGGCACTGTAGACCCCACAAAATCAGATATTAAATATTATAACACTATGAAAATGTGGGCTGCCAACAAGCATATTGATTTCAAACTATGTGATAGTCATGAAAAAACATCTTCTATACGTGATTCATCAAGGAAAGAAACCCTAAAAAGGAGCCTCGTTACAAGGCTAAGAAATTCAAAACAGTTTTTGCTAATACTGACCAAAACCACAAAAAATGATAATGATTGGGTGCCTTTTGAGATAAGGTACGCAATAGATAGCTGTTATCTTCCGCTAATTTTAGCGTACCCAGATTTTTATTCGATCATGGTGCCTGAGGAACTATCAACATATTGGCCTCAAGCTTTAAGGTATAGAATAGAAAATGATAGTGCAAGAGCAATTCATATACCGTTTAAAAAAGCCCCAGTTCTTGATTCTATTAGCCGATTTGATGTGAGCAATAAAAAATTCCCTATAAATGGATATGGTTGTTATTCTCAAAAAGAACATCAGGAATTGGGGTTGGTATAGCCCCTAATCCGACGGTATAAACGCCCCGGCGGCTAAGCCGAATAACGCTGCTGATCCGCCGCCAGCGCCTGCAAAATACGGTCGGCAACCATCGCCAGCAACGCCATCGACAACCCGGCCACGAGGCCGAGCCCGGTGTCGGCGGAGCTCAGGGCCAGAAATATCTGCTGCCCCAGCCCGGTGGTGCCGACCAGCGCCGCTATCACCAGCATCGCAAAGGCATACATGATCGTCTGATTGATGCCGACCATAATCGACGGCATCGCCAGCGGCAGTTTGACTTGCCAGAATATCTGCCGCCCGGTGCAGCCCTGCTCCACCGCCACCTCGATCAAATCGGCCGGCACCTGCCGCAGCCCGGCCTCGACATAGCGCATCGCCGGCACAAAGGCATAGGCAATGATCGCCAGCAAGGCGGTAAATTCACCAACCTGAAAAAACATCAGCGCCGGAATCAGGAAGACAAACTGCGGGAGGGTTTGGAACGTGTCGGCAATCGGCCGCAGCACCGCCGACACGGTGTTGCTCACCGCCGCCCAGACGCCCAGCGCCGCGCCCAGCGCAAACGACAGGATCGCCGCGGCGGCGCACAGGTACAGCGACACCATCGCGCGCTCCCACATGCCGGTCAGCACGATGAACCCCAGTGCCGCCAGCGCAAACAGCGCGACCCGGCGACCGGCGACCTGCCACGCCAGCAACACCACCGCGGCCAGCCACAGCGGCCAGGCGATGCCGCTGAAGCCGAAATAGATCAGGTAGCACAACACCACGCAGGCAAAACCGGCGCGCCGAAACCCCTTCAGCGCCAGCAGCAGGCCAAGCCCCAGGCTGACCACCCAGAACCCGATCCGCCCGTTGTCGCTGAACACGACGCCCCAGGTGAACGGCAGAATGGTGCGATCCAGGCCGATTTTTAACGGCAGCAGGTAATAGTAGAAAAATTGGTTTTTCAGCGTCGTCAGCAGCTCGCCGCGGCTGATCACAAACCCCTCCAGCCGGCTGTCCAGGTAGCCCGCCAGCGCGCGCGTCCAGCCGGGGCTGTCGATCGGCAGGTCGGTCTGCGCCAGCTTCAGCCCCAGACACAGCGCCACCGGCGACAACAGCAGCAGCCGTTTGACCGCAGTCGAGCAGCCCGCAAACGGGCTTCGCTGCGCGCCCGACCCGGCGTAGGCCAGTGAAATGCGGTCGATGACAATCGCCAGCAGGACAATCACCGCCCCGGCCAGCACGCTGTCGCCAAACCGCGCCTTGCGCATCGTGCTGAGCACCTCCCAGCCAATGTCGTCAAAGCCGCCGATCACCGAGGCGATGATGACCATGCTCAAGGCCGCCATAATCGTTTGATTGATGCCGACTTTGATCTGCGCCAGCGCCGTCGGCAGCTCCACCCACCACAACTGCTGGCGCGCGCTCGAACCCGCCATCACCGCGGCGTCGATAATCTCCGGCGAAATCCGGCTCAACCCCAGCCGGACGTTGCGCACCATCGGCGGGCAGGCGTAAATTGCGCTGGCAATCAGGCCGACCACCGGCCCGAAGCCGAACAACACCAACAGCGGGATCAGGTAGGCAAAGGTCGGCATGGTCTGCATCAAATCGAGCAGCGGCGGCACCACCCGATTGCCGCTGTTGGTTTTATCGGCCCAGATACCGACCAGCAGCCCGATCAGCAGCGACAACGGCACCGCAATGCCGACCAGCGCCAGGGTATTCATCGCCTGCGGCCAATACCCCGACACGGCGATATACAGCAGCGAGCCGACACACACCACGGCCAGCCGCAGGCCGCCCAGATGACAGGCCAGCAGGCCCACCGCCCAGACCGCGACCGGCCACGGCGTCCATTGCAGCCCGCCGCGCAGCAACAGCATCGGCGCCTCAAAGGCCGTACCCAGGGCGCGGGTCACCGCTTTCAGATCGGTGATAACCAGCTCGACAAATTGATTGATCAGATCGGCCACCGGCACCACCCAGGCCGCCGGATAAACCCGCCACCCCGATTCACCCGGCACCAGCCAGGCCACCGCGGCGGCGACCGCAAACAACAGCAGCCACCCGGCGCCGGCGCCCAACCGCGTCACTGCGCCGCGCAGGGCCGCCGCCGCCGACCGGCGCGTGGCCATCGCTACGACTCCAGCACGGCGGCGATGCGGGTCGGGTCGAGATAGCCCACCGTGTCCCCGGCCGCATCGGTCACCGTCATCACCTTGCCGTAGCCGACACTGCGCGCCAGCGCGGCCTCGAGATTGGCATCGGCGGCGATACTGCCGCCCGCCTCGGCGTCGGCATTGGCGGGCGGCTGCGCCTGCATCAACTGCGCCACCTTGAGGATTTTTGTCCGCGGCGCCTGTTTGACAAACTCGGCGACGTACGCATTGGCCGGGTTGAGTACGATGCTCTGCGGGCTACCCAGCTGTACGATCGCGCCGTCTTTCATAATCGCGATGCGATCCGCCAGGCGCACCGCCTCCATGAAATCGTGGGTGACAAAGACAATCGTCTTGTGAAACATTTTTTGCAGCCGCAGCAGCTCGCTTTGCATCTGCCAGCGAATCATCGGGTCGAGCGCACTGAACGGCTCATCCAGAAACCACAGCTCCGGATCGACCGCCAGCGAGCGCGCAATGCCGACCCGCTGTTTCTGCCCGCCGGAGAGCTGATGCGGATAGGACTGCTCTCTGCCGCTCAGGCCGACCAGCTCAATCAGCCCGCCGACCTGCTCGAGTTGCTGCGCCGCCGACACGCCCTGCACCCGCAACGGGTAGGCGATATTTTCCAGCACGGTCATATGCGGAAAGAGGCCAAAATGCTGGAACACCATGCCGATTTTATTGCGCCGAATCTGCATCAGCTGTTTGCCGTTGACCGCGAGGAAATCCTGTTCGCCGAGCAGCAATTCACCGGCGCTCGGCTCGGTCAGCCGCGACAGGCAGCGCATCAGCGTTGACTTGCCGGAGCCGGACAGCCCCATCAGCACGAAAAACTCCCCCGGCTCAATCTTCAGGTCGATATCCCGGCAGCCGACAATCGACCCCTGCGCGGCCAGCTCGGCAGCCAGCTGCTCAACCCCGGTGGCGTCCGCCAGCCCGCGTTGCAGCCGCCCGCCGCCATCGCCGAACACCTTCCACAGATTTTTACAGGTGACGCCGATGGCGTGCGAGCGCGTCATGCAAACGGGGCGCAGACAGAAGGCGCCCGAGCGGCGCCTGAATCCGTGCGGTCGCTAGTTAATCGCCGCGGAAACCCAGCCCTGCCAGAGCGCCTCGTTGGCCGCCATCCAGCCGGCAATCGACGCCTCCAGCTTGTCGCCCCGCTGATCGATCGCGCCCATCATCGCCTGCTGATCCGCGGTCGAAATCGACACGTTCTTCAGTATCTGATACGCATCCGGCCACTTCTGATCAAACCCGCTCCAGACCACCTTGAACACCCGCGACGGCGGAAAATCGCAATCCGACGTCGCGCCGGGATTCACCCCCCAGGCCGGGTCATCGAAACACCCGTCGGCGGCGTCCGGCAAATCGAGCCATTCGGTCTCGTATTCGGACAACGCCCAGTGCGGCTGCCAGAAAACCATCAGCAGCGGGCTTTTCTTATTGACCGACGCCTTGAGCTCGGAAATCAACGCCCCCTCACTGCCGGCCGGCACCGCCTTGAACGGCAGTTGCAACCCGGTCATGCGATCCGCGCCGGGCGTGCCCCAATCCGCCGGATAATCAATCAGCCGGCCATTGGGGATAGTCTCGGCGGTGGCGAACTGGATCGCGCAATTTTTCAGCGCCTCCCATTGCGGCAGCCCCGGGCACAGTTGCTTGACATGAATCGGATAGAGCAGCCCTTCGCGCGACACGATACCGGTGGCGCCGATATCTTCGACCTTGCCGGCATCGGCCATCTTTTTCCACAGATCGGGGGCGTTGCTGCTCCAGACCTCCATCGTCGCGTGGAGGTCGCCGTCGGCAATCGCGGTAAACTGCGCGTCGTAGCCGGCGGTCACGTACTCGACCTGATAGCCGGCCTCGCGTAGCACCTCGCCGGCGATATGCGTGCTGATGTGCTGACCGGTCCACTCATTGATCGCCAGCTTGATCGGCTCCTCTTTGGCGCCCATGTCGGCGGCGGCCAGGCCGGCCCACAGGCCGACCGTTGTCAGTATGATACGGTAGATATTGTGCTGCATTGCATTCCCCTCAGGTAGATTGAATCAGATAGATTGAAATAGTACGAATTGAACGGCGAGCACAGCGACCGTCTGCACGCTCACCGCCAGGCCAACTCAGTATCGTCGCCGGATTATATACCCCGACTTCAGGCCGACGGCAAGCCGTCCGGCTCGCCCGCCCGCCGATAGGCCGCGAGCAGCAGCCCGTGAAAATGATGCACCGCGTGCTCGCTGGCGCCGCTGCCGTCGCGGTCGACCATGTACCGCCCGGCGCTGAAGGCCGGCGTGTTCATGCCGCGCTGCACACTCTCGACCAGGCCGATGTCCTCCGGCTGCAACACCCGGTCGATAAACTCGATCGCGTCGCGTTCGCGCTCGTCGGGCTCGGCGGTGGCAAAAAAGAAATCGAATTCCTCCCGGGTTTCCTGCTCACTGACCGGATAAAAGCGCCACACCATAAAATTGCCGCGACCGGGGTAGCGCAGCAGCGCGGTGTTCGGCCACAGGAACCAGACCGCGTGGTCGGTCACCGATGCATCTTCGATGCGATAGGCGCTGTTGGCGCCGGCGCGCGCCTTGGCCATGTGGCTGGAATAAATGCCGTGGGTCGTGACCCGGTAGGTGTCGAGGTCGATCATCGAGCTGAAGCCCTTGTGGGCGCCCGGGCAGTGATAGCACTCAAGAAAATTGTCCACCACCGCCTTCCAGTTGGCCTCGAGGCGGTAGGTCAGCCGGGTCGCAAAGGTCAGGCGCGGCAAATCCGCGGCATATTCCATCACCTCCTGCGCCAGCCGCCCGGACTGCTCGGCCAGCGGCACCGCCGCCGGGTCGAGATTGACAAACACCAGATGGCAGAAGATTTCAACCCGCACCCGGTCGAGGCGGATTTCCTGCGGCGCGAAGTTCTCCACATGCGCCGAACGCGGCGCGCGCACCAGCCCGCCGTCAAGGTCGTAGGTCCAGGCGTGATACGGGCAGGTGATGCGCGTGACCCGGCCCTCGCCGCGCAGCAATTCGTGCCCGCGGTGCTTGCAGACATTGTAAAACGCCCGCAACTCACCGCCGCTGCGCATCACGACAACACTCTGCCCGGCGATGGTCGCCGCGACATAGCTGCCGGCGGTGCGCAGTTTTTCTTCGTGGCAGACAAACTGCCAGCTGCGGCGGAAAATCTGCTCGCGCTCGATGCGAACAAATCGGGCGTCGAGATAGCAGCGCGCGTCGATCGAATACGAGCGCGCGGCGACCGCATCATACCGCCCGGCGATATGCGCCAATTCGGTACGGCTCAAAACGGCATCGGCCATAGACTTACTCCTTGACGCCGCCCGGCAGGCGGCATGAAAAAAACGGATACAGGATGCAATCAGCCGACAGTATGCGCCCACAATGTGCCGGTTGACAACCTGACGGCGGTTAAAACCGCCGCTCAGACACCACCGCCTGACGCCGCCCGCCACCGGCTCGCCGCATACCCCTAGGCCCCCAGACGATCATCAAACGGCACCCCCGCACTCATGCGCTCAACGCCGCACTCGGTCACCAATAGCTGCTCCTCCAGCTTAACCCCCTGCCCGGCCGCCGCCGAGCCCAGATAGCTTTCGATGCACAGCACCATGCCCGGCTCGACCGCACCCACCAGCGGATACGGCTGCCCCGCCAGCGCGTGCGGGATATTCGGAAACTCGCCCGACATCCCCAGCCCGTGGCCGATGCAATAGTAGCGGCTTGCACGGTGCTCCGCCGGCACCGGCCAGGCGTGCGCGGCCAGCTCGGCAAAGGCAACCCCGGGCCTGACCAGTGCCAGGTTGTGTTCGAGCTGCTCGCGCGCCCTGGCGTACAGCCCCCTTTGCACCGCCGTTGCCGGTCGGTCGCCGCACAGATAGGTGCGCGAAAAATCGACGCAGTAGCCGCCAAACCCGACCGTATCGGTATCGAAGCAGACCAGCTCACCGGCCGCCACCTTGCGCGGCCCGGCCTCCTGAAAATAGGGAAACGTGCGCTCGCCGCTTTGCAATAAGCGGGTCACAATATACCGGCCTTCGGTGGCCACAAACGCGCGCGTGAAATCCGCCCAGATCTCGGTTTCGCTGCGCCCCGGCTCGATGCGCGCCTCCATTTCACCGGCCGCCCCGGCCACCCGCCGCATCGCCTCGCGCAGCAGTGCGACCTCGCCCGGCAGCTTGATTTTACGCGCCGCACTCAACACCCGGTCGGCATCAACCAACCCGAAGCCCTCGGCCCGCAGCGCATCAATCGCCGGATACGGCAACCGGTCAACCGCCAGGCAATCCACCGCCAGCCCCGCGTCCGTGACCGCAGCGGCAATTTCCGCCGCCATCGCCCGCGCCTGCCCGACCGGGTCGCCACCGGAGCTGACATAACACAAGCCGCGCCCCGGCCGCACGTCATCGACCGTATCCAGCCCCGCCGCCAAATGTGCGCAGCCGGCATACTCGTACAAAATCGCCGCCCCCTCGGCCAACAGCAGCAGATAGCGCGCCGGCGTCCGGGTGGAAAAGATTGTCATGTTGCTGACGTCGGTGGCGTACAGGATATTGACCGCATCCACAATCAGCAATGCCGGCACGTTGCGCGCACGCATAACGGCCCGCAACCGCTGCTGCCGCGCAACCGCCAGCGCCTTCCCGCCGGCAGCCGACAGCGGGTCGATAGTGTCCGCAGGATGCTCCATAAGCTGTCCGCCCCATGATGATCAGATGCACGGCAGTATAGCCCGGCTGGATAGCGTGCAATACCCCTATTGGCGGCGCGCCGGGCGGGCGGCGGCGGCACGTGGTTGCGCAAATAATTATCGGGAAATATTTAATACCGGGGGTTGATTTTTTCTCAAATACTGGCAAAATGCGGCGTTAATGTGTAAATGATGTGGCGAAAAGCCTACAACAATTACCGCTGATTTTTCTCAACCACGTAGCTTTGGAGACCCGTAATGAATAGCACGAACCACGTATTTGACAATACCCTTTTGCCTGCACACTCCGTGCCACTCGGAGGAGGGGCAACCTTTCGCCCGGCCCCGCTATATGGCGTTCATGACGCCCGTACGGACTCACTGCGCACTGTAATTTGCAAGCGATCCTGCGCGCTGATTGTGGCGCTTAGTGTCGCCGTTTTTCCCCTTCCGTCCGCATGGGCGAATCACGATGCTGTGGACCCCGCGGCTCCTGATATCGCAACCGACCAAATCGAGCGAAACGCAGTCCACGAAGATAATATCGCTGACGATGCGGTCACTTCTGGCAAAATCGCAGAGGACGCTGTTCGAACCGAGCACATTGAGGACAATCAGGTCACTAATGACCACCTCGCAGACGACGCTGTTCGAACCGAGCACATTGAGGACAATCAGGTCACTAATGACCACCTCGCAGACGACGCTGTTCGAACCGAGCACATTGAGGACAATCAGGTCACTAATGACCACCTCGCAGACGACGCTGTTCGAACCGAGCACATTGAGGACGATCAGGTCACTAATGACCACCTCGCACCCAACGCTGTTCGAACCGAGCACATTCTGGACGATCAGGTCACTTCTGACAAACTCGCAGAGAACGCTGTTCTAACCGAGCACATTCTGGACGATCAGGTCACTTCTGACAAACTCGCAGAGAACGCTGTTCTAACCGAGCACATTCTGGACGATCAGGTCACTTCTGACAAACTCGCAGAGAACGCTGTTCTAACCGAGCACATTCTGGACGATCAGGTCACTTCTGACAAACTCGCAGAGAACGCTGTTCTAACCGAGCACATTCTGGACGATCAGGTCACTTCTGACAAACTCGCAGAGAACGCTGTTCTAACCGAGCACATTCTGGACGATCAGGTCACTTCTGACAAACTCGCAGAGAACGCTGTTCTAACCGAGCACATTGAGGACAATCAGGTCACTAATGACCACCTCGCAGACGACGCTGTTCGAACCGAGCACATTGAGGACAATCAGGTCACTAATGACCACCTCGCAGACGACGCTGTTCGAACCGAGCACATTGAGGACAATCAGGTCACTAATGACCACCTCGCAGACGACGCTGTTCGAACCGAGCACATTGAGGACAATCAGGTCACTAATGACCACCTCGCAGAGGACGCTGTTCGAACCGAGCACATTGAGGACGATCAGGTCACTAATGACCACCTCGCACCCAACGCTGTTCGAACCGAGCACATTATGAACGATCAGGTCACTTTTGACAAAATCGCAGACGACGCTGTACGAACCACTCACATTCTGGACGATCAGGTCACTTCTGACAAACTCGCAGAGAACGCTGTTCTAACCGAGCACATTCTGGACGATCAGGTCACTTCTGACAAACTCGCAGAGAACGCTGTTCTAACCGAGCACATTCTGGACGATCAGGTCACTTCTGACAAACTCGCAGAGAACGCTGTTCTAACCGAGCACATTCTGGACGATCAGGTCACTTCTGACAAACTCGCAGAGAACGCTGTTCTAACCGAGCACATTCTGGACGATCAGGTCACTTCTGACAAACTCGCAGAGAACGCTGTTCTAACCGAGCACATTCTGGACGATCAGGTCACTTCTGACAAACTCGCAGAGAACGCTGTTCTAACCGAGCACATTCTGGACGATCAGGTCACTTCTGACAAACTCGCAGAGAACGCTGTTCTAACCGAGCACATTCTGGACGATCAGGTCACTTCTGACAAACTCGCAGAGAACGCTGTTCAAAACGAGCACATTGCAGAGAACGCGGTCAACATGAGAACGCTCTCGCCCAGGCTGCAAGGTAGAGTCGAGCAGATCGGCCGCAACGAGGCTGCAATCGGCGCGCTCAATAACGAAGTCGATCGTCTCGACGGCGAGATAGACCGCCTCGACGAAGGCATTGCGATGGCAACGGCGCTGTCGATGATGGAAGTCCCGTCGGGGCATAAATTCGGCCTGTCACTCGGCGTCGGCCACTATCAGGACAGACAGGCGGTGGCCCTCGGTGCCGGATTCCGTCCAAAGAAAAACCTGCTGATCAGAGTGGGCGGCGCCTACGGCTTCGATTCGAACAAGGCCGCCATCGGCGGCAGCATTTCCATCGGCTTCTAACGCCGCTCGGCCACTGCCCGATTGAGCGGGTCGGGGAGACACCTCCCCGGTCCGCTTGTCGGCAGCCTGGTTGCGGCCGCAGCGCCATTCATCGCCCTGGACGGTGACCGGCTGCGGTTTTGCTGCGGTTTTTGCCCGTTTCCTCCTCTTCCTTTGCACCCAACAGCGCCGGCGCATTCCCAAAGCGCCGGATAGCGGCCTGATTGCCCGCTATCGGCGGGCCGCCGGCGACCGCTGTTTTCATTCGCCGGGCCGGGCAGCGTCGGCGGTGCGCGCGCGCTTGAAATCCGGCGATTTAATGCTAAGGTAGCGCCGCTATGCGCCCAATATCCGACCGCTCATCCGCCGTATCGGGGCCGCCCTGTACCGGCCCCTGTACCGGCCCCTGTATCGGCCGGCACACAGACGCACCCACAGCCCCACACACCGGCCGGCACGATGCGTGATTTACAGCGTCCCGGTCGCTCCCCGGTGCTGGCGCCCAACGGCATGGCCTGTACCTCGCACCCGCTGTCAACTTCGGCGGCGCTGGACGTGCTGCGCCGGGGCGGCAATGCGGTGGATGCGGCGCTGGCTGCGGTCGCCGTTCAGGCGGTGGTCGAGCCGGCCTCGACCGGGGTTGGCGGCGATTGTTTTTGTCTGTATGCGCCGGCCAACCGTGATACGCCGGTCGCGCTGAACGGCTCCGGGCGCGCGCCGCAGGGGCTGAGTGCGCCGTGGCTGCTGGATAACGGCATCACCGCCATCGCGCAGCAGTCGCCGCACGCGGTGACCATCCCCACCGCGGTCGATGCATGGGTGCGGCTGAATCAGGACTACGGCAGCCGGCCGCTGGCCGAGTTGCTGCAACCGGCAATCGGCTACGCCCGCGACGGCTATCCGGTCGGCCAGCGGGTTGCGTTCGATTTCGCCGCCAACCTCGCGCTGCTCAAAGGCGACCCGGACGCCGGGGCGGTGTTTCTGCGCGACGGCCGCACGCTGCCGATGGGCGCGCGGCATACGCAGCCGCAGTTGGCGCAGACCCTCGAACAGATTGCCGCCCACGGGCGCGACGGTTTTTATGCCGGTCGGGTGGCGGCGGACATGCTGGCCAAACTGCGCGGCCTGGGCGGGCGGCAGACACAGGAGGATTTTGATGCGGCGGCGGCGACCTATGTGACGCCGATCAGCAGCCGGTTCCGCGACTATGAAGTCTGGCAATGCCCACCCAACGGCCAGGGCGTGATTGCGCTGCTGCTGCTCGAGATCATGGCCGGCATCGAGCGGTTCGGCGCGCATCCGATTACCATCGAGCGCATCCACCACGAGATTGAGGCCGGGCGGCTGGCCTATCGTGACCGCGCGCTGTATCTGGCCGACCCGGACTTTTCCGCGGTGCCGGTGGCGGCGTTGCTCGACCCGGCGCACGGCGCTCAGTTGCGCGCGGCGATTCGCGCCGACCGGGCGCGCGACCCGCTGCCCGACCTGACGCTGCCGCGGCATAAAAGCACGGTCTATATCGCCGTGGTTGACCGCGACCGCAATGCGTGCAGCCTGATCAATACGCTGTTTTACGGCTTCGGCTCCGGCCTGATGGCGCCGCAGTCCGGCGTGCTGCTGCACAATCGCGGCATGGGGTTTGTCGTGCAGCCCGGCCACCCCAACTGCATCGAGCCCGGCAAGCGGCCGCTGCATACGATTATTCCCGGCATGGTGACGCAAAACGGCAACACCGTGATGCCGTTCGGCGTGATGGGCGGCGATTATCAGGCCTTTGGGCAGATGCAGTTGCTGACCCGGATGATGGATTACGGCATGGACGTGCAGGCGGCGCAGGATTGCCCGCGCTTTTTCCCCGACCCGTTCTCCGCCACGGTCGAGCTGGAAACCACCATCCCGCCCGCTATTGCCGCCGCCCTGCGCGCCCGGGGACATGCTGTCGCGGCGGCGGCCCGGCCGATTGGCGGCGCGCAGGCGATCTGGATCGATCACGCCACCGGGCAGCTGATCGGCGGCTCCGACCCGCGCAAAGACGGCATGGCGGCGGGCTATTGAGCGGCGCCAGCATGGTACGCAACCGCACCGCACCCGAGCCCGCCGCGCGCCCCGGTTCGGACTCGACCGCCGCCCCCGCTGCACGGATGAAGATTCTCCGCCATGACGCGACCACGCTGACCGTGCAGTGGGGCCGCCCATCACGGTTCCATGCCATCTGGCTGCGCGACAACTGCCGCTGCGCCGTCTGCGGCGACCCGGCGATTGGCCGCCGCGCGCTCCGCCTGACCGCGCTCGATTTGGCGGTCCGGTTCGAGCGGGTGGAGCCGGTGGCGGTGGACGGCGCCGACGGCATTGCCGTCACCTGGTCGGACGGCCACCACGGACGATTCGATGGCCGCTGGCTGCAAGACCATGCCTACGACGCCGCGGCGCGCCGCCGCCGGGCATATATCCCCCGGCTGTGGGATGACGATTTCAGGCGGACGCCGACGGCGGTGCGCTATGCCGACGTGGTGGACGACGACGCGGCGCTGCTCGACCTGCTGCACACCGTCAAACAGCACGGCCTGGCGTTCCTCGAGGGTGCGCCGGCGCGCGCCGGCACGCTGGAAACCCTGGCGCTGCGGATTGGCTGCCCGCAGGAAAGCAACTTTGGCCGCATCCAGGATATCGTCGCCGACCGCGCGCGGCGCAGCATCGCCAACGACGTCGATGCGCTCAAACCGCATACCGATGAGCCCTACCGCGCCTCACCGCCGGGGATATTGATGTTCCACTGCATCGAGGCCGGCACGCAGGGCGAGGGCGCGTCGATCTTCCTGGACGGCTTCGAGGCGGCGGAGGCGCTGCGCGCGGACGACCCGGACGGCTTCGCGGCGCTGACCCGCTGCCGTCAAGCCTTCCGCCGCCATTTTGCCGACGACGTCGATCTGATTGCCGAATTCCCGTGCATCTCGGTCGATGAATTCGCCAACCTGTGCGGCGTGCGGGTCAACGACCGCGTGGCGGCGCCGGCCTGTATCGACTACGCCGCCACGGCGGTCTATTACCGCGGCATGAAACGCTTCCTCGAGCTGGTCGAGGACGACGCGCGCATCCTGCGCAAGGTGCTGAAGCCCGGCGATATGGCGGTGTTCGACAACCACCGCATACTGCACGGCCGCACCCGGCTGCGCCTGCAGGGCCGACGCCGGCTGCAATGGGCGCAGGTGGAGCGGGGGGATTTTCACAGCAAACTGCGCATTCTTGCGGACCGGCTCGGCGTACCCAGGGACGCCCGGCCGCTGCTGCGCGGCGCCTACTAGGGGCGGCGGGTGCGCGTCAACCGGGCGGTGTGGTAGCGATGGGGGTGGTCGTGGTCACCGGCGCCAGCCGCGGCATCGGCGCCGCCATCGCCCGCCTCGCGGCGGCCGACGGCTGGAAAGTCGGCGTCAATTATTCCCGCTCCGCCGACGAAGCCGACAGCGTAGTGGCCGCCATCACCGCCGCCGGCGGCACCGCCATCGCCGTGCAGGCCAACGTCGCCGACGACCGGCAGGTGGCGGCGATGTTTGCGCGCGTCGATGCGGCGCTCGGCCCGGTTACCGGATTGGTCAACAATGCCGGCATCAACGGCGCCAACTGCCGCGTCGACGAGATCGACCCGGCGGTGTCGCTCGACGTTTTTCGCGTCAACGTCCTCGGCTGCTTCATCTGCGCCCGGCACGCGATTCGGCGCATGGCAAAACGCCACGGCGGCGCCGGCGGCGTGATTGTCAACGTGTCGTCGGCGGCCGCGAAACACGGCGGGCCGTTCACCTATGTTGACTATGCCGCCTCCAAAGCCGCGGTCGATACGTTCACCGTCGGGCTGGCAAAAGAGCAGGCCGACCAGGGGATTCGCGTCAACACGCTGCGCCCGGGGGCGACGCTGACCGAGCTCAGCGTCGAGTGGGCCAAAGACAACCCGGACTGGCTCGACTGGGTTATGCGGCAAGTGCCGCTCGGCCGCCCGGCCGAGGTGGCCGAGATCGCCAACGCCGGGCTGTTTTTATTGTCCGATAAATCATCCTATGTTACCGGCGCCGTCCTCGACGTCTGCGGCGGCTGGGTTAGCCCGTAGGTGGCATTGCCGGTGCAGGATGCGCGCGCAGCAGTTTGGCGGTACAATCGCAGGTGACATTGCCGATTTTGTCGAGAGCATGGCGACGCCGGGAAACCAATAACAATACGATCAATGCCGCAATTTCAATATAAAAGCCAACAGTTTCAGCATGACGCGGTTAATGCGGTTGTCGATGTGTTTCGTGATGTGGACTTTAGCCCACTACTACCCGACTCCGCCTTTCGTTTAACCGGTGAACTGCCACCGCCTGATCCGGTGGACGGCGGCAAACAAAAACCCATACATTTCTTTTTGTCCGGTTTTCGTGACGCACTGGAAAAGAACCTGGGCGACATACAAAAACGCAATCACATTCGACTCGCCCGATCGATTGGCGACGAGCCCTACCTTATGCTCGACACCCACATGGAAACGGGAACCGGCAAAACCTTTACCTTTATCAACACGATCTATGAACTGCATAAAAAATATGGCCTGGCACACTTTGTCGTTATTGTGCCCTCCATCGCGATCAAGGAAGGCATCAAGAAATCTTTCCAAACCACCGCAACCTATTTTGAACGCCTGTACCAGCAGCGTGTTGAGGTCCATGAACTGACGCCGGCAAAAAACAAACGCGGGCGCAAATCGCCGCCATCCGGGGTGATGAGCTTTGTTTATAGCCAGCATCTGACCGTGCTGATTATGACCAACCATTCATTCAACCGCTCCGGCAACATAATCAATCAGGAACTGGAAGGATTTTACGCCGACAACGCCCGCACGCCGATGGGCGCCATCGCCGCCAAAAATCCGGTGTTGATTATTGACGAGCCGCAGCGTGTCGAAGGGCCGAAAACAACCGCGCAGATTGAAAACTTCAACCCGATGTTTGTGTTGCGTTATTCCGCCACCTTTCGCAAGGATCAGATAAAAAATCTGGTGTATGTGCTGGACTCCTACGATGCCTTTAACCATAAACTGGTAAAGGGCATCACGGTTACCGACTACAAAACCGGCGCCACCGACTCGGCTTTTCTCGGCGTACAGCGGATTCTGCGGGAAAATGGCAAGGTGGTGGCGGAGTTGACCGCAGCGAATACAGCCGGCAACGCACTCACGATGACCGTCGGCGTGGAAAAAGAAAGCGCCGCCGGGAGAATTTTCACTGTAACCAAAAACCCGGCTTATCAAGACCTGCGGGTAACCGAAATTGATAACCGTGAAAAGACGGTGACCTTTTCCAACAACCGCACGCTCAAGCCGGGCGAATACCTGGGGAAAGAGAAAGAAAATCACAATATCGTCGCCGAAATCATGCTGCGCGATACCATAGACAAACACCTGCAAAAAGAGCAGGCACTTTTTCGGGGCGGGATTAAATGTATTTCACTGATATTTATAGATAGAGTCAAGGATTATCGGGACTACGAGGCCGACGATAAAGCAGGTTATCTGCAAAAGCTGTTCGAGCAATGCTATCAGGAATGCAAACAAAAACAGCTTGAATCGGGCCGGCTGTCACACGAGTATCGCGACTACCTGAACCGATGGGCACCGGAACACGTACACGGCGGCTATTTCTCCGGAGATGCCAAAAGAAACCGGGCCATTGATGAAGGTGCCGTTGCCGGCGAAAATAACAGAGCACGTCTGCTGCAACAGGAAATAAGCGAATTGATTCTGCGCGATAAGGAGCGCATCCTGGGATTGGACAACGAACTGCGCTTTATCTTTGCGCACTCCGCCCTGCGCGAAGGCTGGGATAACCCAAACGTATTCCAGATCTGCAAATTGCGCAGCAGCTATTCCGGCACCAGCGTGGTGCAGGAAATCGGGCGGGGCTTGCGCATTTGCGTCAACCAGGCATTGGAGCGGCAGGATTCGGAAACCGTTGGCAGTGAGTTTTCGGCCTTCAACCGCCTCGATGTATTCACGCTCGGCAATGGCGAGTTCATTAAACAATTGCAAACCGAGCTTAGCCAACGGCGGAACGAACAGAAGGAAGGCTTTGTGCAAATCAGCCTGGAATCATTGATAAAGATATACCGCCTGACACAGATGCAAGCCGTCAATTTATTATCTCAACTGCACAACACCGGATGTATTAACGACGATGGCTATCTGATCAAGAAAGAGGGTATCGAAGAAATGCTTGGTAATGCCGGCCTGGATGCGGAAAAACTGCTCTCCAAACTGCCACAAATGCCGAGCATTGGTGACGGTCGTTCGGGAGATAACGAACCGCGAACCTATCGCGTCAGTGAAACACACTACCGACAGTTCAAAGCACTGTGGCGACTATTGCACCAAAATGTAGTCTATCAAGTGAAATACTCTGATGATTTTGAGCGTAAAGCGAGAGACGCAATTAATACGATGGGCGGCATCGGGGCTGTTTATGTACACCGGAGCACCGCGACTCTGGACACCGACGAGGGCGCCTTCTCCACAAAAAACATGCAGCAAAAAGCGAGCTCCGCTCCGCTTGTCAGCAATCTGTCGGCGCCAACGTTCCTGAACCAACTGGCCGAAAAAACCGGCTTGCCGCGCAATACGGTGGTGCGCATTTTGTCGCAAGTCAAGGCCGAGAAATATGCGGCCATGCAGAACAACCCTTTTGCCGCTATTGCTCAGGTAGCCGGGATTATCAACGGCATTATCTACCAGAATATTGTGGACAATATCCGCTACATAAAACTAAACGGAACCCGAAAATCCGAAACCGAAATCACACTGACCGACCGGGAATTCACGGCACAGCACTACATTAAATTGAGCGACTTGCACGACTACCGAGAAAACAATTTATGGCAGGATATTGCCCCCTACGACAGCGAAGACCCGGAAAAGAAAATCAGCGAAAGTGCGCTGGCCAACGACGCAATCACCGTATTTGCCAAACTGCCGCGAGCGGTGAACATCCCCGCACCGATGCACCCCAGGGGAATTAACCCCGATTTTGCCTTTGTTGTTCGCCGGGAAAACGGCGAAAGCCGGTTTTACTTTATCGCCGAGGCAAAACCGACCGTCGCGACCGATGAACTGCGCCTCGAAGAACAACAGCGGATTGGTTTTATGAAAAAATATTTTGACGGCATTGATGCGGATGTCAAATTCCAGGTCGTAAGCAATTACAGCCAACTGCTGGATTTATTCAACCAGGCCGGAGCAGCACCATGATCAAAGAGTCACCTTTGCAGCAGATTCTGCTCAAACTGAAATCCGTATTTCCGGAGGCAGTGACAGAAACGAAGCAGGTAGATGATGACGGCAGGCCGTACTATATCTACGCGCTCAAGGAGGAATTTATCCGGCAATTGCAAGAGGCGGGGCTGGACATGGCCGATGACCAAAACCGCTACGAGCTACAGTTTCCCGGCAAACAAACAGCAAAAGCCGCTGTTTTCACGCCCTGCCATAAAACCCTGGCTGCCGACAGGAAGCAGAGCAAAAACTTTGACGATACCGGCAATGTATTTATCGAGGGGGATAATCTCGATGCGCTGCGGATGCTGCAAAAAAGTTATCGCGGCAAGGTCAAGGTGATCTATATCGACCCGCCGTATAACACCGGAAGTGACAATTTTGTGTACAACGACGATTTCAGCGTTAAGCAGAAAGCGTACTTGCAGGCGGCGGGTGTGCTGGATGAAGACGGCGTGCGGCAGATCAGCGAAATACAAACCGGATTAAAGGGGCGTTTTCATGCCGGGTGGCTGGCGTTTATGTATCCACGGTTGAAATTGGCGCGTGAGTTGTTGACCGATGACGGCGTGATTTTTATTTCAATTGATGACAATGAACAGGCGAATTTAAAGCTGATTTGTGATGAGGTTTTTGGGGAGGAAAATTTTGTTGCGGATTTTATGTGGAATAGCACAAAATCAATTACAAATCCTGCATTAGTGTCCGTAGCACATACTCACAATTTAACCTACACGAAAGCCTTGGATGTTCTCCATAATAAAAGGTCGCAATTTAGACTTGCCCCGATTTTAGAGGGTTTTTCTAATCCCGACAATGATGCTCGCGGCCCATGGAAAGCAGATCCTTTTGAGGCGGGCGGTGAAAGACCGAACCAGATGTATCCTATTACTAATCCTGATACAGGAGCAGTGTTTTACCCTAAAAAAGGAAATTGCTGGAAGAATGATTTGAAAAAATTCAAAATCCTTCTTGCTGATAACCGAATTGTATTTGGGAAAAACGGAAAATCGCGCCCTCAACGTAAAAGATTTTTGTCAGAAGCAAAGACAAGAGGGCTTACCCCGAATACTTGGTGGGATGATGTTGGCACAACAACTAACGGCACAATGGAGTTGAATTTGTTGCTTGGAGACAACAAATTTGACAATCCCAAGCCAACAACATTGATTAGAAAAATACTCAAACTTGCAACAGACAAAACAGCCATTGTCCTTGATTTCTTCGCCGGCTCCGCCACCACCGCCCATGCCGTCATGCAACTAAATGCCGAAGACGGAGGCAACCGAAAATTTATCCTTGTGCAACTGCCGGAAATGATCGACCCCAAAAAATCCAAAGAAGCACATGAATTTTGCACCGACGAATTAAAGCGCCCGTCAACCATTGCCGAAATCGCCAAAGAGCGCATCCGCCGTGCCGGAGCACAGCTTGCCACAGAATCACCTATCACTGATATTGACGCCGGCTTTCGGGCTTTTGTTATACAGAATTCCCTGCTAAGCAACAGAGAAGAACAACCCTTTGCCAGGACGAGCCAAACCGATTTGCAACGCTACGCGATCAAGCTCAAGCCGGAAGAATTTGTCCCCATACTCTACGAGACACTACTAAAAACCGGCACACCGTTACACTTGCCGATAATAACGGATAAAATCGAAAACTACCCCTTCGCCATTTGCGACCGCCGCTGCTACTGCGTCACCGAGAACCTGTCACAAAAAATCGTGCAAGCCATCACCGACAAGCACGGGGAATCATTTGACATACTCTACTATCTCAGCGACGCCTTGAACGCCACAACCAGCTTCACCGAGATAGAAGCGGTTATCCATCAAGCCCCCAGCAGCAAGCAGGTTCAGGGATTGGCATTTTATTGAGATAAACCGATTAACTAACTTCTTGGTGAAATACTATGTACAATGATCTTATCGAGAGAGTTCAGATAACAAGCCTAGAAGAGTTTATAAAGTTGTGCGATAAAGGGCACACAGACTATTCTAATTATGATTTTATGTTTCCTTTTGGTTTTAGTAGCAGTGAATTACTCATAAAAAAATTAGAAGATACGTCTTATAATTTTTCTGGGTCTGTCTTTTCTGAAAGTATATGGTTTACAAAAGGTAACACTCCAGATGGAAAGTTTGAAAAAATACGCATTGACAAGCCCGTTAAACTTTCAAGCATAACCTTCAAAAAATTCGTGATCTTTGATCATCTGGAATTCATTAGCACTTTTAGAATAGAATCTTGCACTTTTCACGATATTGAGTTTCTTTCTTCTCCCATCAAAGAATTGATACTAATAAACAATAAGTTTTTAGGGAAGTTTAAAATATCTCAACATGATATTCAGCAATCTGATGACAGGGTGAATGGAAAAGATGTGGAAAAAATAAAAATAGAAGAATTAACTTTTATTAATAATACGATTGCAACAGAAACAATAATCAGATTTGGTTATCTTGATGTAACTATTTTTCATTTTCGAGATATATACAATCCAATCAATTCGGAAATAAATATTGGTGAATGTAATTTTAATAACCTCTACCTTTGTAATGTAAGAAATAGTGGGAGGTTGAGAATCTATGGAATAAACATCAACAAGGAAAAATACAAAGTTCTTACACTAATAAACTCACCTCTTGGAGACAGTGAGTTTTATAACGTCAACCTGAAATGTTACAGGGAATCTTTTGTCGCAAATAATTTACTCTCGGGCTTGAAGTACACTGGAGTCCAATGGCCTGATGAACTGGAAACTGAAGAACCAAACTCAATTCAGAAAAAAAGAGAAACATATAGAAATCTAAAGATTGTCGCCCTGGAAAACAACGATGCACCCCAGGCACTTGTATTTTATGCAAAGGAGATGGAAGCATATTCACGCACGCTTTCATGGGAAAAGGGAAAAATAATCGATAAATGTATACTATGGTTCAACCGTAAAACAAACAACTTTGGTTTGAGTTGGGTGCGGCCAATTAGTTGGATTTTAGGGGCTGGGATTATGCTATACGGCCTGTTGTTATGGTCATTATGTTTGGGCATTGGTCATTGGGACAATTGGACTAAATTCCCCGTTTTCTTAATTCCCACCCATAAAGCCGGAACTGAATTTATTGCCGGGCAGTGGGGATTCCTGACCTACTCTATCGACCTTGTTTTTCGACTCATTGAAACAACGCTGATCTACCAAACCATCGTGGCTTTCAGAAAATTCACCCGAAAGTTATAAAAACGCTATTCCGCCTGAATAAAACCCGCACCAAAACCGGCATCGACGATCGCTTACGCAGCGCTTGATTTTCGATATAATCAACCCGTCACTCACAGAAAAACGACATGGAAAAACGACGATGAAACAAACCATCTGGCTATCCTGCGACCTGGACTTGCGCGGAGATTACAAATCGCTCTACGCCTGGCTCGACGAAAAGGACGCGAGAGAATGCGGCGACTCCCTCGCCGTCCTGCAATACGAGTACAGCAATGACCTGGTGCAGGAAATTACACGCGACCTCACCAACGCCGTTCCGGATATCGCCAGCGCGCGGGTATACCTTTTTTTCCGCGATCCGGAGACGCACCGAATGAAAGGCCGCTTTCTCTTCAGGCAACGGCATCGCTCGCCGTGGTTCGGCTATGCACCGGATAAAAACAGCCCGATTCTGGACCACGAGAAAGTACCGTTCGATTTCATTGACAGCGTGATGGAAACGATTCGGCAAACTCCGCAGCACACCTACCAAATCCTGACCAAGCGCCCGGCGCGGATGGAGCGGTATTTCGTCAGGCGCGACGTGCCGAAAAACGCCTGGCTTGGGGTAAGTGTGGAAAATCAACGGCACGGCGTTCCCCGCATCGATGCGTTGCGCCGCATTCATGCAGGCGTCCGTTTTCTATCCTGCGAGCCGCTGCTGGAAGATTTGGGGCAGATCAATCTACGGGAAATTCATTGGGTTATCGTCGGCGGCGAAAGCGGCAAGAAAGCGCGTCCGATGCAAAAAGAATGGGCCGAAAATATACGGCAGCAATGCGCCGCCGAACGTGTCGCGTTTTTCTTTAAGCAATGGGGCGCATTCGGCGAAAACGGAGTCAAGCGCGCCAAAAAAGCGAATGGCAGGCTGTTCAATAAATAAAGAAAGGAATGCTTTTCCGAAGGTTCGAGTTTATGCCTGATGTGGTCGGAATTTTGCTTATGGTTATTGCTATCGCATCTGCCATACTATGCAGATTATTTATAGAACATAGGCCGCTTTGAACCGACTCATTCAACGGAGGAAACGATAATGCTGGAAGAAAGCCCATTTTCGCCCGGTCGTCCGGTTGATGTGACTGCATTTAGTGGTCGCGACGATTCGGTGACGACGTTAGTAGACACTGCGAAAAGCGCGAGTCGAGGACGATTTCGCATTGCCTATGTTTCGGGCGAGCGCGGTATTGGCAAGAGTTCGCTGGCACGCATGGCGTGTCACATTGCCGAGCGCGACCTGCACATGGCGACGGCATACGCTCCGTTGGGCGGCATTGACGATTTGCTCGGTCTCGCTCGCCGGGTGCTGCTGAGCCTCGCGCAAAGCAGCGCCAACAAGCCCTGGATGGACAGCATGATGGCGGCGTTTGGCCGGCACATTAAGACGGTTGGAGCGTTCGGCGTGAATTTTGAATTGGACATGCCACAGCCCGATTTACAGGCGGTCGTGGATAATTTTGCCGAGCAAATGCGCGGGTTGCTCGGCAAAATCGGCGATGATCGCAAAGGGCTGATATTGGTTTTGGACGACATTAACGGTCTCGCCGAACAGGTCGCATTCGCGCATTGGCTGAAAAACATGATAGACGGCGTGGCGGTCAGCGGGCAAGAAGATCCGCCGGTGTTTCTGCTGTTGGCCGGACTCGAGGAGCGTCGTCAGCAGATGATTTCGCACAATCCATCGGTTGCACGCATCTTTCAGCCGACGCTTTTTGTGGAGCCGTGGACGCCTGAAGAAACAAGAATCTTTTTTCACGAAGGATTTAAAAAAGGAGGATTGGAATTGCCGGAGGAATCACTAAAATGCTGCGTGTCATTTTCCGGCGGACTTCCAATGCTGGCGCAGGAGATTGGCCATGCGGTGTGGACTCGTGCAAGAGAAGGGGCGCCGGATCCGTTGCAGGGAATCGACGATGCGGCTGGAGCTATCGGGCGGCAGTATCTTAAATCTTCGGTGGTACAGGCGCTGCACAGTAATCACTATCGCGCCATTTTGAGAAAAACAGGCCGCAATCTGTCGATCCGTGATACATTTTCCAAGCGCGAATTGCGGGAAAAAATCAACTTGTCCGCCGATGAGAAAAAAGCGCTGGATAATTTCATCAACCGCATGCGCAAATTGGGGGCGATTCTTCCCGACCAGGAAAGCGGCGAGAAAGGCGTCTATCGCTTCCCCTCGCAATTGCACCGCCTTTATTTTGTGATAGCGGCTGAAGGTCATGAGGCAGCGAAGAAAAACAGCTAATGACGGATTACATCGCAAAGGCACAGGGCGAAAACACACCGTCGGGACGAAAGCGCAGTTTGCACGATTACCAATTGCGCGCGGTTCTTGCCGTCCGGCAAGCGGCGGCCAGTGGCGGGCATCGCCAGGTGCAGCGGATAAAGCAGGGATAAATGACAGTAAGGACATCTATGTGGATATTCCGCCGGAACAATCAACGCACACCCATACACATCACGGGCAAGATGATATTTCCACTATCAGGAAAACTACGGTTAGGCCGGATGGATTACGTCCCGACCGCGAATTGTTTTCCCGTTTCGCAGAGCGTGTGCGCGCCGATGTGGAAGTCACTCAATCGGTAGAGCATGAGCGGTGGAACGAAGCCGTGCGCCTTGTCCGCGGGAGACACGAAAACAAGCCGAAGGATTATGTGACGCCGAATAAAATCGCCGCTGCCGAAGGTTTGCGGCGGCTTTTGGAAACCGGCGAAGTTGTACGGCGCATCTTCGGGCGAATTGACCGCTTCAAAAATCGCGACGAATTACTGCTGGATGAAACGCAAAAATTCATCGCCATAAAGCAACCGGATGCGGACCCGGTCAACCGCACCGCCGACACCTTCAAGGCCTATGTGAACAACGAAAGCATCCGGAAAATTATCGCCACCGGAGAATTTGCCCGCCTCGCCGACAACCCGAATCTGTCCGCCGAAGAGTGGTTAGGGCTGCAAGAGAAAACCCGAGACGCGATTATCAACTATGCCCGCGATTATGTGCAACTCGAACGCTTTGCACATTTTCCCCGGGCGCCTTAGTGGGGGATGCAATCGCGGTATTACGCGGTGACCACAAAATAAATGGACGAAACCCCCCGCACCAAAACCGGCACCGACGATCGCTTACGCGGCGCTTGATTTTCGGTATAATAACCCCGTCTCTCACGGAAAAACGACATGGGAAAACGACGATGAAACGAATCATTTGGCTGTCCTGCGATCTGGACTTGCACGGAGATTACAAATCGCTCTACGCCTGGCTCGATGAAAAGGAAGTGAGAGAATGCGGTGATTCCCTCGCCGCCCTGCAAAGCGACACCTTGAACGCCACAACCGGTTTTGCCGAAATAGAAGCAGTTATCCACCAGTGTCCGGCGGCAAGCGGTTCAAGGGTTGGCTTTTTATTGATATGAATCGACTAACTAACTGTTTGGTAAAGAGCCATGAGTGACGAATTTGAAGGAAAAGAACGAATAGAAAGTCTGGAACAGTTTATCGAGTTTTCAAATCAGGATGACAAGAATTTTGTGAATTGTGTTTTTTTGTTTCCTTTTTGCTCTAATGGAAGTGAATTACTCATACAAAAATTGGCGGATAAGCCTTGTGATTTTTATGGGTCTATCTTTTCTGAAAATGTAAAGTTTGAAAAATGGAATCCTCAAAATAAACAGCTTGAAAAAATACATATTAACAGTCCTCACTGCTGTCCCGTTAACTTTCATAGCAACGTCAACTGATGATCTGTGAGTCGTTCAGGCTCGAATGGATTTCCTCTCAGCAAAGCCCACAGATCACGCCTTGCAAATAAATTGAGCTGAAACACCCGAAGGATCTGCTGCATGCTCCTGTTCGCCCGTGACTGAAACTTCAGGAACGCCAACACAAAATAGGTGCAAAGAGCAATCCAGATTTGTGTCATCACCGCATTCTTGCTGGTGCCCACAAACGATTTAATTTTCAGATTCTGTTTTATCCATTTGAAAAACAACTCCACCTGCCAGCGGGCTTTGTAAATCTCCGCAATAGTTTTGGCCGACAGCCTGAAATGATTGGTTAAAAAGACATAGCGCTTGCCGGTCTGTGGGTCGCGGTAGCCAATACGGCGTAGCGGAATCGGACATCTCTTGGCTGTTTGAGTCCCGGTAAATTCAATCGTGTGATCGCTACCAACGCCGGTCTTTGCTGGCACACTTTGACGTTGCAAAACGCGCACTTTGGCATTGGATTTAAGGCGCGTTACAAAGAATATTCCTTTATTTGTCAATTGGTTATACCATTGGTAGTCCGTATAGCCGCGATCCATGACCACCAGGCTACCTTTGGGAAACGCCATGCTACGCCCCACCGTCACATCATGGGTTTTGCCTTGCGTGATGGTGACAAATTCGGGCAAGTAGCCATCATGGTTGAGCCCCACATGCAGTTTGATGGCTCCTTTGGTGGCGCGAAAATCCGCCCATGGGAACACTTCCATAGACAAATCGATAATCGATGCATCCAACGAATACAAGAGATTCTTGAATCGGAAACCATGTCTCGGCGCACACGCTTGGCAGCACTTCGACAGCTCGGCAAACAGAGCTTGATACAGCGCATAAGACTTCTCTTCGTTGATGCGTGATAGAGTGGATCTGGGTAGGATTGTGCAGCCCAGATGATACAGGTGAGGCTGCTGCGCAGAGAGATTCTCGACAATATCACGCAAGCTACTGCGCCCCGACAATTGCGCCATGGTCATGGTCACGAACTGAGACCATCGGGAGGCCGAACGAAAGGACCGCCCCGAATGGTGCTGTTTTGCCAGGGTCTCAAATTTATGTCTAGGCACGAATTTTAGGATTTGTGCAAGGATGGTGTTACTATGGGCCATGGCCTGATTCCTCCAGTTATTACAGTGTTTTGCGCAAAATCCTATTGTATCAAACAGGACGGAATCAGGCCCTTTTATATTTCCTTAACGGGACAGCAGTGAACAGTCCTATTTCTTTTTCAGGCATAACCTTCAAAAAATCTGTGATCTTTAGCCATCTAGAACTCACCAATATTTTTTGCATAACAGATTGCACTTTTCATGACATTGAATTTCTTTCTTCCCCCATCAAAGATTTGAAACTAATAAATAATAAATTTTTAGGGAAATTTAAAATATCTCATAGAGATTCTCGAAAAGGTGTGGAAAAAATAAAAATAGAAGAATTAACGTTTATGAGTAATACGATTGCAACAGAAACATTGGTCAGATTTGGCTATCTTGATGTAAATATTTTTCGTTTTCGAAACATACATAACCCAATAAATTCGGAAATAAATATCGGCGAATGTGATTTTAATAATTTCTATATTTATAATTTAAGAAACCAGGGTAAATTCAAAATTTACAGAATAAATACAGAAAAAACACAATCACAATGTGAAGAATTTAAACTAGCGGATTCATCTTTTGCTAATAGCGAATTTCAAAATGTTAATCTAGCGTGCTACAAAAAGGTCTGTATTCAGGATAGCTTGTTTTCAGATCTAAAGTATACTGGTGTGCATTGGCCAAACGATTTAGAAACCGATCCGACTGATGCGATTAAAAAGAAACAGGACATATACAGGATTTTAAAAAATGTCGCACAACAAAATAACGATGCGCCACAGGCAATTGTATTTTATGCCAAAGAGATGAAAGCATATTCACACACGCTTTCATGGAAAAAGGGAGAAATAATTGATAAATGTATACTATTGTTCAACCACAAGACAAATAACTTTGGTTTGAATTGGGTGTGGCCAATTCGCTGGATTTTAGGTCTTGGATTTTTGCTCTATATCCTATTATTATTGTCATGTTCGGGTATTTGCAACCCCGATGTTGCGGGGAAATTCTTTGTTTTTTTAAATCCTACTCATAAAATTGAATTTGTTTGCAAAGAAAGCTGGGGGTTCTTCACTTATTTTTTCGACTTTGTTTTTCGACTCATTGAAACGACGCTGATCTATCAGACCATCGTTGCTTTCAGAAAATTCACCCGGAAATTATGAAGCCCTCTTCCTCCTGAATAAAACCCGCACCAAAACCGGCACCAACAATTGCTTACGCAACGCCTGATTTTCGGTATAATCAACCCGTCTCTCACAGAAAAACCGACATGAGGAAACGACAATGAAACAAATCATTTGGCTATCCTACGACCTGGACTTGCGCGGAGATTACAAATCGCTCTACGCCTGGCTCGACGAAAAGGACGCGAGAGAATGCGGCGACTCCCTCGCCGTCCTGCAATACGAGTACAGCAATGACCTGGTGCAGGAAATTACACGCGACCTCACCAAAGCCGTTCCGGATATCGTCAGCGCGCGGGTATACCTTGTTTTCCGCGATCCGGAGACGCAGCGAATGAAAGGCCACTTTCTCTTCGGACAACGGCATCGCTCGCCGTGGTTCGGCTATGCACCGGATAAAAACAGCCCGATTCTGGACGAGGAATTAGAAGCCGGATGAAATACGCCCTTACCGACACCGGCTTCTGGTTTGCCCTGTTCAACGACAGAGACCGCCACCACACCGAAGCCGTTAACATCCACGAACGTATTCAATTTCAGACCAGAATTTTGATACCATGGCCGATTCTGTATGAAACCCTGCGAACCCAATTCGTCGAAAAAAGCGAACCATTGCGAAAATTTCGTAATATCGTCACTAATCCGAATGTTGAACGCATAGATGATTCGCCCTATCGAGAGGACGCCCTGAACACCACTTTGAGAAAACAGTGCAGATTCCCCAAAATGAGCATGGTGGATTGCCTGCTGTATTTGATGATGCAGAGCGGTGAATTTCGCATTGTCCACTTCGCCACGTTTGACAGCGGTAGGCATTTCGGTCAAATTTGCGCCAAAAAAGGAATTGAGATTCTACTTGGTCGCTGATCTTGCCAACAGCATGTGATTCCGCTTGTTGCCGGGGCGGCGGCATATCCGGTTTTACCCCCGACTCAACCTCAATATTACAGGGCCTCCAATGCCAGGTAAAAAAATCGACGCTGGGCGACGGCATTTTCTACAGACAACGGCAGCGGCGGCAGCCATGCTGAACCTGCCCGGGTGCGCCGAAAAAACCGCGGACAAAGCCGTTCGGCCGGCGCACCATCTTGCCGACGGGCGCTTTCGCAATAATTACCTGGCGCCGGTTGAACGCGGCTTTGGTCATTTTCTGCGCTGGCATCGCGAGTCACCCGACCGCGACGAGCAGAGTAAGGGATTCTCACCGCCGCTGGCGGAAAATGATCCTGCGGCGCTGCGCGATAACCGCGCATCGCCGACGCTGACCTGGATCGGTCATGCGTCTTTTTTAATTCAAATGCGCGGCCTCAATATCCTCACCGACCCGCATTTTTCGCAACGCGCATCGCCGCTGTCGTTTGCCGGGCCGCGCCGGCTGGTGGCCCCCGGGCTGGCGTTCGAGGACTTGCCGCCGATAGACGCGGTGGTGGTGTCGCACAACCATTACGATCATTTGGATTCGTCGACGATTTCGCGCCTGGCGGCGGCGCACCCGGCGGCGGTTTTCTTTGTGCCGCTGCGGCTCGGCGATTTCATTCACGCCCGCGGCGGGAAGCAGATTCACGAGCTCGATTGGTGGCAGACGGCAACGGTCGGCGGGGTGACGTTTCACGCGACACCGGTGCAGCATTGGAGCGCACGCGGACTGGGCGATCGCAACGAGACGCTGTGGTGCGGCTGGATGCTGGAGTCGGTGCGCGACAGCAAGCGGATCTTTTTCGCCGGCGATACCGGCTATTCGCGCGATTTTTCCGATATTCGCGCGCGCCTCGGCGCAACCAACCTCGCGCTGCTGCCGATCGGCGCCTATGCGCCGCGGTGGTTTATGCAGTCGCACCATATCAATCCGCAGGAGGCCGTCGCCGTGATGCGCGACCTGGGCGCGCCGTACGCGTGCGGGATGCACTGGGGGACGTTCATTCTGACCGATGAGCCGCCCGACGAGCCGCCGAAATTGCTGGCCGCCGCCCGCCTCGAGGCCGGCCTGTCGCCGGATGCGTTTTTCATCATGCAGCACGGTGAAACGCGCCGGCTGACGGGTATCCTGTAATCCGCCAATCGGCCGATGCCGCTACGGCGCCGGCATAGCGTCGGCCCTCGAGATTGCCACACCTGCCAACCAACGACGACCGTCCTGGGCGACTGGGCGCGCGTGCAGGCGTTTTCGCAATGCCCCCGCATCGTCGGCTGATGCTGCTGTGGGTGAACACCGACAACGCGGCTGGTTGAAGTCTATAGCACGCCGTGGAGCAAGGGCCCGGCCTGTTAAGATTCGGGCACTTGCCAATAAAACGGTTGGATTTGATCGAATCTGATGCACTACAAAGCAATGTGGGTGTCATTGCTTATTCACGGGCGGATTGGTGGGAAACGACGGGATTTCAGGGCCAATCAACATCTCTTGATTTTGAGAAAAAAGGCGGTTATCCTTCCTACACTCGCACGGGAAGAATTCACTTTACGATCTTGCGTGTGAGGTTTAGGATTAAAAGTACTGGAAACGGCAGCCCCTAAGCGTTTTCTTCTTCCCTCGCCCTTTGGGAGAGGGACAGAGGGTGAGGGTTTTATTCATTGGACGGTTATAATAGATTGATATCATGACGCAAAAAAGACCAGAAAACACCATCATATTAGAACAGTTTGCTCGTCATTTCAGTGAACAGAAAAGTGAGAAGTTTTGTTTCATTCTTGGCGCCGGAGCTTCCAAAAGCTCTGGTATTCCCACCGGTGCGGAGTTATCTTCCCGATGGCTTAGTGAGATTGAGGAAGACCTGGACGCAGCTAAGTTTGCCAAGTGGTTGGAAGGTGAAAACATCGACAAGAATAATCCCGCCTACCATTACTCTGAAATTTTTGGCAAGCGATTTGAAGTAAGTCGTCAAGGAGGCCTTGACTGTTTGGAAACAGCGATGCGCAATTCCAATCCAAGTTGCGGGTATTCGTTTCTTGCGGAGATTATGGCGCAGGGAAAACATAATGTAGCTATTACAACCAATTTTGACAGCTTGACGGAAGATGCTTTGTTCATTTTCACTTCAAAGAAACCGCTGGTGGTTGGACATTCATCTTTGTCTGAGTTTATTAATGTGCAGTCGACAAGACCACAAATTATAAAAATTCATCACGATCTGTTCCTGTCTCCAAAAAATACAAACTCTGAAACACGAGAAATGGGCGGAAAACTGAAATCGAGCTTGAAAGAAATCTTCAAACATTACACGCCAATAGTAATCGGCTATGGAGGTAACGATGGTGGTTTCATGGGGTTATTACAGGATAGTTTGAGTGAAGATGGAAGACTTTTTTGGTGTTTGATGGAGACGGAAGAATCTCCAAGAAATGATATAGAGCAATTGGTCATTTCTAAAAACGGCCATTTCGTTCCCATTGACGGTTTTGATGAACTGATGGTTTTTATTGGAGATAGCATGGATTTTGAATTGTTACATGAACGAATAGAAACAGTAGCTAAGGAGCGTACTACAAAATACAAAGATCAATTTGAGAATGTGAGAAAAAGCATAGCAGAAAGAAAAGATAACCTTTCGGTAAAAAATGCACTTAGTAAAATAATTAGTCGTATTGGAAATAGTCCATGGACTTTTGAGCTTTCAGTTCAACAAGAAACTGATACTAAACGCAAAGAAAAAATTTACAAAAGCGGGTTGGATGAGTTTCCAAAAAGTTATGAACTTATGGATAGTTATGCGAATTTCCTTCAATACATTAAGAAAGACAGTGATGAAGCGGAGAAATATTACAAGAAAGCTTTGGAGTTGGAACCTGAAGATGCTGATATCAATTGCAATTATGCAAATTTTCTTCAAGATGTTAGGAAAGACAATGATGGAGCAGAGAAGTATTACAAAAAGGCTTTGGAGTTGAAACCTGAAGATGCTGATATCAATGGCAATTATGCGGTTTTCCTTCTAGGCATCAAGAAAGACAGTGATGAAGCGGCGAAGTATTACAAGAAGGCTTTGGAGTTGGAACCTGAAGATGCTACAAATAATGGCAATTACGCTTTGCTTCTCTTACAACGGAAAAAGTTAAAGATAGCAAAAAAGTTCATAGACAAAGCGTTTCATTACAATCAGATTGATGAACAGGAAGAACTTAACTTGGAACTATGGTTTTATCGCTACGCCTGTTTCTATAAAGATTATCCCGAAAGCAAGGAACAAATTACTCGTTTGTTGAATGATGGCATTCGCTCACCCGGATGGAATCTGACGGATTTGGTTGAAAAAGTAAGGAAAATGCGCCACCCAGAGTATGCACAAGTAGTCGAATTTGCCAATCAAATTTCTGCACCTTGATTAACCTTCCCTGTCAAGCAACAAACTTACCCATCCGTCATTCCCGCCTTGAGCGGGAATCCAGATTCATAAATCCATGCCACGGTCACACATTTTCCCGCTCCCCATCCCCTCTGGATTCCTGATCAAGTCAGGAATGACGGGGTTATCGTGATGGCACAATCCACGTCATCTGTTGGCCACTGGATTTCATATCGAAACTGGCTGCCCTGATTCCAAAACCGCGGGTAAATTTCACTCGATTCCATGGTATGTTTGTACCCAACAGCGGATATCGAGCATTGGTAACACCCACTAAACGAGGCAAAGGCAAGAATCCCGGGACAACCCATATTGAAACCCCTGTCATGGGTGGATTGGTGGGAAACGACAGGGTTTCAGGGCCACAATCAACACTGCTTGATTTTGAGGAAACAGAGCGGCTATCCTTCCTGTACTCGCCTATGCATTCTATAGAATCATAATGACTACGACCGTATCGACCTGCCGCAAGCTGATCGGGCTGGCAATCATTTTATTGCTTTCCGCCAACGTGCTGCTGGTCGTGGACTGTTATCAGGGTACGCTGGGCAGACAATACTGCGATCTGGTTGCTGACCTGACCGCACCGCCTTCCCCCACTTCACCGCTTTCACCTCAACCGCCTCCCGGACAACGAGACCCGTCGGTGACGCCGATCAATAAAATACAAGGCAGTGTGCCCGCCCCGGATCCGGACTTTCCAACGCCGTATCCGGGCGCCGGAGACAGGATAGACGATTCGCCGCTATTGGGTGAAACGGTAACGATAGAAGGGGTGGTTATTGGGTGGGATGATAAAGCAGGCCAATCGAATTCGGGAAAGGTATATCACAATGACAGAGGGATATTCGTTCAAGAAGAGCAGGCGGATGAGGATGGCGACCCCGTTACATCCGAAGGGATATTTGTACAGTTCCGCAGATTCACGGATGAGGTTGCACACTATCCGATAGGTGCGGTGGTAAGCGTTTTCGGTGTAGTGGTGGAGCATTTCGAAACTACCGCGATACATGCAGCCAAAATCACGGTGGTTGGGGAAGGAACACTGCCCAGTCCTGTGGTTATAGATGAAAGCAGTGCATCTCGTGATTATTACGAGTCCCTTGAAGGTATGCGCGTTTTATTGAAAAGGGGCGTTGCGAACTCGGGTGGCGTCAACAAATTTGGCGAGCTCTTTCTGACTCCGGGCACGGAAAGGGGTATTGTTATGCGCGGCGCTGTGCCACCGGGACTGCTCGGCATATCTGCGGACGCAGGCGCGGGTAACCCGCGTATACCCAGGCGCCCCGAAAAACCGTCTTCCTCTATTGTGCTGGCGGATATTTTCGCTATGGTAGAGGGCGTTACAGGGCCGTTGGCTTACAGTTTCGATCATTATAAAATAGTCGTGCAAACGGGACTCGATGGCAGCCCTCCTCCGCTGGTAACGCCCTCTCAAGCGGTTTCCTATCCGTATTCTGAACGCCCGCCGTCAGCGCTGCCCGCTTTGAGATTGGCGACGATGAATCTGAAGAACTTTCTCCCCGAAGGAGCACGCCACGATGGCGGTAGAGTGAGCACGCGGGAATACCTGAACAAACAAGGCAGAATCATTGATGCGATAGACAGACTGCTGGCGCGTCCGCATATCGTGGCGGTTCAGGAGGTTTACGATTTGAAGGGCCTGGAAGATATCGCCGTTGGTCTTGGCGGATATACCGCATATCTGGAGGAAGGTAACGATGATCGCGGCATCGATGTCGGGTTTTTGGTAACTGATGATGTCACGGTTAAACGTGTGACGCAGTACGGAAAGGATGAACGCAATAGTACGGGTAGACGCTGCGGTGATATCAAAGGGTTGCTTTTCGACCGACCGCCTTTCGCCCTGGAAGTAGAAGCGGAGGGGCTCAGTTTTACCGTTATCAATGTCCACTTCTCATCTAAAGCGGCCCCGGACGCATGCCGCATAGCACAAGCGGAGTTTGTTTTGGAGGTGGCAGCGGGCATGATAGCGACCGGGCAGAATGTAATCGCGGCAGGAGATTTCAACACCTTCGAGGACGAAACGCCCCTGAGAATTTTGACCGCATCCCACCTGCGCAACTTATGGTTCGAGTCACCGACAGAAAGGAATTACAGCTTGCAATTTTCCGGCCGGTTACAGACTTTGGACCATATACTTGTCAGTGAGGCGCTGGCGGACGTCATCATCGATTTTCACTACGCGCATATATCCACCCACTATTACGACCGCAGCTTCACTGCTTCCGGCAGCAATGCCGGTTTTACCGATGGTCACGCTCAGTCCGATCACGACCCGGCAATCGTTACGCTTGGCACAAAATAAGGCCTGCTATGGTTAAAAATGCTACCGGGTTTTACAATATGCAGTCAACGCGTTATGCCGTAAGCGTACGGCTTACCGTGGATAGTTTGAGGAGGATGACATGTTGCTGACAGATGAACAGTTACGCCGGTTGGATAAAGCGGGATACCTCTTTTTCCCGTCCATGTTTACCCCGGAAGAAGCCGCTTTGTTGAAAGCCGAGGCCAACCATGTTTATGCCCTTGAACGGGATGAGGTATGGCGCGAGACCAGCGAGGAAGGCATTACCTGCTGGCGATAATGCTGTTCGTGCTCGGCCTGCTCAGCAAATCCATCACCGTCACGCTGCCGGCGGCGCTGTTGCTCTGGCACTGGTGGCGGCATGGGCGCGTGACCCTGACCGATTGCCGCCGCACGCTGCCGTTCTTTCTGGTCGGGCTGGGTATCGCGCTGGCCGACTATGCCTATTACACCAGCATCGAACCCACCGCATTCGCGTATTCGCCGCTGGAGCGTGGATTGATTGCGGCACGCGCCCTGGCATTTTACGCCGGCAAACTGCTGTGGCCGGCGGGGCTGATCGGGATCTATCCGCGCTGGGAGCCCGGCATCGGCGACCTGCTGGCCTGGGGTTGCGCGGCCGGCTTTGCGGCGGTAGTGGTGGTGTTGTGGCGCTGGCGTCGGCAGCTGGGCCGCGGACCGCTGGCCGGCGTGCTGTTCTTTGCGCTGGCGTTGTCACCGGTGCTGGGCTTGGTGGATTTCGGCTATATGTATTTCTCGTTTGTCACCGACCGCTATCAATACCTCGCCGGCATCGGCCTGATCGCCGTCGTGGCCGGTGCCGCGGGCCGGGCCTGTCAATGGGGCCTCGGCACCTTGCCAGCGCACCGCGCGCGTCCGGCACGGCTGGCCATCGGCGCGACCGGGGCGGCCATACTGGCGGTTGCCGGCCTGCTCACCTGGAACCAGGCCGGCATCTATCGCGACTCCGTTACCTTCTTCACCCACGTCACCACCCACAACCCGCAGGCCCGCGACGCCCACCTCAATCTTGGGAACTACCTGCAGCTCGAGGGGCGCTACGGGGAAGCGCATGCCGCCTACCAGACCGCCCTTGCGCGGCAACCGGATAACCCTGACCTGCTCAGCAATATCGGCGTGCTGCGGTTAGAGCAGGGGCGCCATGAGGAAGCGATCGCGCACTACCGCGAGGCGCTGCGGCTGAACCCGCAACACCGGGAAGCGCTGCGGAACCTGGCCACGGCGCTGATGATCCAGCGGCGGTATGCGGCGGGGTTGGCATGGGCGCAAAAGGTGATTGCGCGCTATCCCGATGACGCGCAAGCCCACCAGCTGGCGGGCCTCGGGCTGTTTCACCTCAACCGCAAGGCCGAAGCGCTGCGCCATTACGACCGCGCATTGGCGTTGGGCCCGAATCTGACCCTGGCACGCGAACAGCGCAAGCGATTCTTTGCGTCCATGACCAACGAGGGTCGGCAATAAGAATGGCGAGGCACTCCATGCCGGCGCCGTGTCGGCGCCACCCGTCGTCGCGCTCAACGGCGGCATAAGATGGCGAGAAAGCGAAAACCCCGCGTCCGGACGCCAACTCCGCCGAACGGCAACGGCACGCCGCGCAAGCCGCCGACTCCGGCGGCGCCCCCCGCGCCCGGCATGTTCTCTGGTGCCCCTGGTGCCCCTATAGCATTAGCGAGCGTGGCGCTGTGCCTGTTGGTGGCGGTCAGCTACTTTCCGGCGCTGTCGGGTGGATTCGTGTGGGATGACGTGACACTACCCGAGTCCACGCCGCTTCATACCTGGTCGGGGCTGGCGCAGATCTGGTTTACCCCGCGTGGGCTGATTCGATACGAAGTCCACTACTGGCCGCTGCTCTATACCCTCTTCTGGCTGGAGCACAAACTGTGGGGGCTGGCGCCGTTCGGTTATCACCTGGTCAATCTGCTGCTGCATACCGGGGTCGTGTTGCTGCTGTGGCGGCTGCTACTGCGGCTGGAGGTGCCCGGCGCGTGGTTCGCGGCGGCGGTGTTTGCGGTGCATCCGCTGCACGTGGAGTCGGTGGCCTGGGTCATGGGGCGCAAGGACCTCCTGGCGACGGTGTTCTATCTTTCGTCCGTGCTCGCCTATATCCGCTTCACGGAAATGCCGCGCGGACGGCGGCGAGGAAAACATTACCTGCTGGCGATGGCGTTGTTCGTGCTCGGCCTGCTCAGCAAATCCATTATCGTCACGCTGCCGGTGGTGTTGTTGCTCTGGCACTGGTGGCGGCACGGGCGCGTGACCCTGGCCGATTGCCGCCGCACGCTGCCGTTCTTTCTGATCGGGCTGGGCATCGTGCTGGCCGACTATGTCTATTACACCGGCATCGGACACATTTCATTCGCGTATACGCCGCTGGAGCGCGGGCTGATTGCAGCGCACGCCCTGGCATTTTACGTCGGCAAATTACTGTGGCCGACGGGGCTGACCGGCATCTATCCGCACTGGGAGCCCGGCATCGGTGACACGCTGGCCTGGGTCGGCGTGGCCGGCTTCGTGGCGGCGGTGGCGGTGTTGTGGTGCTGTCGCCGACAGCTGGGTCGCGGACCGCTGGCCGGCGTGCTGTTCTTTGTGGTGGCGTTGTCGCCGGTGCTGGGCTTCGTGGACTTCGGCCATATGCAGTTCTCGTTTGTCGCCGACCGCTATCAATACCTCGCCGGCATCGGCCTGATTGCCGTCGTGGCCGGCGCCGCGAGCCGGGCCTGTCAACGGGGTCTCGGCGCCCTGCCGGCGCCCCGCACGCGTCCGGCGCGGCTGGCCATCGGGGCGGCCGGGGCGGCGATACTGGCGGTTGCCGGCCTGCTCACCTGGAACCATGCCAGCCTCTACCGCAACCCCGGCACCTTCTTCACCCACGTCATCGCCCACAACCCGCAGGCCCGCGGCGCCCATTATAATCTTGGGCTCTACCTGGAGACCGAAGGGCGTTACGGGGAAGCGCATGCCGCCTTCCAAACCGCCCATGAACTGCAACCGGATGAACCGTCACCGCTCCACAATATCGGCGTTCTGTTGGCAAGGCAGGGCCGTCATGAGGAAGCCATCGCGCCCTATCGTGAGGCGTTACGGCTGAACCCGCAGCACCAAAACACGATGCGGGGCCTTGCCGCGGTGCTGATAAATACCGGCGCGCTGCTGTCAGAGCAGGGCCACCCGGAGGCGGCGGCCGCGCGCTACCGCGAGGTGCTGCGGTTTAACCCGCAACATCAAGTCGCGATGCGGAACATGGCCGCGGTGCGGATGAACCAGGGGCGGTATGCGGAGGCATTGGCGTCGGCGCAACAGGTGATTGCGCGTTATCCCGATGACGCGAAAGCCCACTATCTGGTGGGCCTCGGGCTGTTTCACCTCAACCACAAGGCCGAAGCGCTGCGCCATTACGACCGCGCATTGGCGTTGGACCCGAATCTGACCCTGGCACGCGAACAGCGCAAGCAATTCTTTGAGTCCACGACCGACGAGGTTCAGCAATAAGCACGGCGAGGCAACCCATTCATCCCCGTGCCGATAACGCCCGCCGCGCGCCGCGGTCGGCCATGTCGGTGATGTTCGACAGCTCCGGCCGGTTGTCGCCGGGGCCTTTGGCGGCGATGTCCACGTCATCGCCATTGCGCCGCTGCCGCTTGCGCGCGCTGTATATGAACGCACGGGCGGCACCGAACCATCTCGCCCTGATGACCGTCGCCTTGATTGCCAACCTGCATGGGCCATACAACGCGTTGTATAATCACGAATGGACGTCGGCGCTGAAAAGAGAATAACGTACCCGCCGTCCCGCTCAATGACAGCATAATATGGCGAGAAAGCGAAAACCCCGCGTCCGGACGCCCACGCCGCCGAACGGCAACGCCGCGCCGCGCAAGTCTCCAATGCCGGCGGCATCCCCCGCGCCCGGCATGTTCCCCGGCTCCTCTGATGCCTCCATGGCATCTATTGCATTAGCCGGCGCGGTGCTGTGCCTGTTGGTAGCGGTCAGCTATTTTCCGGCGCTGTCGGCCGGATTCGTGTGGGATGACGTGGTGCTGACCAAGGCCACGCCGCTTCACACCTGGTCGGGGCTGGCGCAGATCTGGTTTACCCCGAGTGCGCTGCGGCAATACGAAGGCCACTACTGGCCGCTGCTGTATACCCTCTTCTGGCTGGAGCATAAACTGTGGGGGCTGGCGCCGCTCGGCTATCACCTGGTCAATCTGCTGCTGCATACCGGGGTCGTGTTGCTGCTGTGGCGGCTGCTGCGGCGACTGGAGGTGCCCGGCGCGTGGTTCGCGGCGGCGGTGTTCGCGGTGCATCCGCTGCATGTGGAGTCGGTGGTCTGGGTCATCGGGCGCAAGGACATGCTGGCGACGGTGTTCTATCTCGCCGCCGTGCTCGCCTATATCCGCTTCACGGAAATGCCGCGTGGGGGGCGGCGAGGAGGGCATTACCTGCTGGCGGTGGCGTTGTTCGTGCTCGGCCTGCTCAGCAAATCTATTGCCATCACACTGCCGGCGGCGCTGTTGCTGTGGCACTGGTGGCGGCACGGGCGCGTGACCCTGGCCGATTGCCGCCGCACGCTGCCGTTCTTCCTGGTGGGGCTGGGCATCGCGCTGGCCGACTATGCCTATTACGTCGGCCACAACCAAATCTCATTCGCGTATTCGCCGCTGGAGCGTGGGCTGATTGTGGCGCGCGCACTGGCATTTTACGCCGGCAAATTGCTGTGGCCGACAGAGCTGACCGGGATCTACCCGCGCTGGGAGCCCGGCATCGGTGACGCGCTGGCCTGGGGCGGTGCGGCTGGCTTTGCGGCGGTGTTGTGGTGCTGTCGTCGGCAGCTTGGTCGCGGACCGCTGGCCGGCGTGCTGTTTTTTGCGATGGCGCTGTCGCCGGTGCTGGGCTTCGTGGACTTCGGCTATATGGAGTTCTCGTTTGTTGCCGACCGCTATCAATACCTTGCCGGCATCGGCCTGATTGCCGTCGTGGCCGCCGCCGCGAGCCGGGCCTGTCAACGGGGTCTCGGCGCCTTGCCGGCGCACCGCGCGCGTCCGGCGCGGCTGGCCATCGGGACGGTCGGGGCGGCCATACTGGCGGTTGCCGGCCTGCTCACCTGGAACCAGGCCGGCATCTACCGCGACGACGGTACCTTCTTCACCCACGTCATCGCCCACAACCCGCAGGCCCGCGACGCCCACTACAATCTTGGGGTCTACCTGCAGGCCGAGGGGCGCTACGGGGAAGCGCAGGCCGCCTACCAAACCGCCCATGAACTGCAACCGGATGAACCGTCACCGCTCCACAATATCGGCGTGCTGTTGGCAAGGCAGGGCCGTCATGAGGAAGCCATCGCGCGCTATCGTGAGGCGTTGCGGCTGAACCCGCAGCACCAAAACGCGATGCAGGGCCTTGCCGTGGCGCTGATAAATACCGGCGCGCTGCTGTCAGAGCAGGGCCGCCCGGAGGCGGCGACCGCGCGCTACCGCGAGGCGCTGCGGTTTAACCCGCAACATCAAGTCGCGATGCGGAACATGGCCGCGGTGCGGATGAACCAGGGGCAGTATGCGGAGGCATTGGCGTCGGCGCAACAGGTGATTGCGCGTTATCCCGATGACGCGAAAGCCCACTATCTGGTGGGCCTCGGGCTGTTTCGCCTCAATCGCAAGGCCGAAGCGCTGCGCCATTACGACCGCGCATTGGCGTTGGACCCGAATCTGACCCTGGCACGCGAACAGCGCAAGCAATTCTTTGAGTCCACGACCAACGAGGTTCAGCAATAAGCACGGCGAGGCAACCCATTCATCCCCGTGCCGGTAACGCCCACCGGGCGCCGCGGTCGGCCATGTCGGTGATGTTCGACAACTCCGGCTGGTTGTCGCCGGTGCTTTTGGCGGCGATGTCCACGTCATCGCCATTGCGCCGCTGCCGCTTGTGCGCGCTGTATATGAATGCATGGGCGGCACCGAACCATCTCGTCCTGATGACCGTCACCTTGATTGCCAACCTGCATGGGTCCCCCAACGCGTTGTATAATCACGAATGGACGGCGGCGCTGAAAAGAGAATAACGTACCCGCCGTCCCGCTCAATGGCAGCATAATATGGCGAGAAAGCGAAAACCCCGCGTCCGGACGCCAACCCCGCCGAACGGCAACGCCGCGCCGCGCAAGCCTCCACTGCCGGCGGCATCCCCCGCGCCCGGCATGTTCCCCGGCTCCTCTGATGCCTCTATGGCCTCTATTGCATTAGCCGGCGCGGCGCTGTGCCTGTTGGTGGCGGTCAGTTACTTTCCGGCGCTGTCGGGTGGATTCGTGTGGGATGACGTGACACTACCTGATTCCACGCCGCTTCATACCTGGTCGGGGCTGGCACAGATCTGGTTTACCCCGCGTGGGCTGATTCGACACGAAGTCCACTACTGGCCGCTGCTCTATACCACCTTCTGGCTGGAGCATAAACTATGGGGGCTGGCGCCGTTCGGTTATCACCTGGTCAATCTGCTGCTGCATACCGGGGTCGTATTGTTGCTGTGGCGGCTGCTACTGCGGCTGGGGGTGCCCGGCGCGTGGTTCGCGGCGGCGGTATTTGCGGTGCATCCGCTGCACGTGGAGTCGGTGGCCTGGGTCATGGGGCGCAAGGACATCCTGGCGACGGTGTTCTATCTTTCGTCCGTGCTCGCCTATATCCGCTTCACGGAAATGCCGCGCGGGCGGCGGCGAGGAAAACATTACCTGCTGGCGATGGCGTTGTTCGTGCTCGGCCTGCTCAGCAAATCCATCATCGTCACGTTGCCGGTGGCGCTGTTGCTCTGGCACTGGTGGCGGCACGGGCGCGTGACCCTGGTCGATGGCAGCCGCACGCTGCCGTTCTTCCTGGTCGGGCTTGGCATCGGGCTGGCCGACTATGTCTATAGCGCCGGCCTCGAACAAATCTCATTCGCGTATACGCCGTTGGAGCGCGGGCTGATTGCAGCGCACGCTCTGGCATTTTACGTCGGCAAATTACTGTGGCCGACGGGGCTGACCGGCATCTATCCGCACTGGGAGCCCGGCATCGGTGACACGCTGGCCTGGGTCGGCGTGGCCGGCTTCGTGGCGGCAGTGGCGGTGTTGTGGTGCTGTCGCCGACAGCTGGGTCGCGGACCGCTGGCCGGCGTGCTGTTCTTTGCGGTGGCGTTGTCACCGGTGCTGGGCTTCGTGGACTTCGGCCATATGGAGTTCTCGTTTGTCGCCGACCGTTATCAATACCTCGCCGGCATCGGCCTGATTGCCGTCGTGGCCGCCGCCGCGAGCCGGGCCTGTCAACGGGGTCTCGGCGCCCTGCCGGCGCCCCGCACGCGTCCGGCGCGGCTGGCCATCGGGGCGGCCGGGGCGGCGATACTGGCGGTTGCCGGCCTGCTCACCTGGAACCATGCCGACCTCTACCGCAACCCCGGCACCTTCTTCACCCACGTCATCGCCCACAACCCGCAGGCCCGCGGCGCCCATTATAATCTTGGGATCTACCTGGATGCCGAGGGGCGCTACGGGGAAGCGCAGGCCGCCTACCAAACCGCCCATGAACTGCAACCGGATGAACCGTCACCGCTCATCAATATCGGCCGGCTGCTGTCAAAGCAGGGCCACAAGGAAGAAGCGATGGCGCGCTACCGTGAGGCGCTGCGGCGTAACCCGCGGCATCAAATCGCGATGCGGAACATTGCCGTGGTACTGATCAATCAGGAGCGGTATGCGGAGGGGCTGACGGCGGCGCAACAGGTAATTGCGCGCTATCCCGATGACGCGAAAGCCCATCATCTGGCGGGCATCGGGCTGTTTCACCTCAACCGCAAGGCCGAAGCGCTGCAACATTACGACCGTGCGTTGGCGTTGTACACGAACCTGGAGGATCTAAAAACGGTACGCGAACGGCGCCAGAAACTCCTTGAGTCCATGACCAACGAGGAGCGACAATAAGAATGTTAGATACAGCATTGAAATAAGGACAGGGCGGTTATGTTTGTCTATCAGGAATTGGCACAGGCCGCCGCAGCGCGCTCACCGGTTCGTGTGGGGTTGATTGGGGCCGGAAAATTTGGCTCCATGTTTTTATCGCAGGTGCCGACCACCCCGGGTCTGCGGGTTGCCGCCATTGCGGATTTATATCCTGATAATGCAAAGGCGGCCTGCCGTGGTGTGGGCTGGCCTGATGCGCTGATAGAGCAGACGGTCTTTATCGATGATGCGGCCGAGATGATGCGCCGCGACGGCATTGATGTTGTGGTCGAGGCCACGGGCAATCCGGTTGCGGGTATCCGCCATGCCCGAATGGCGATCGCCAATGGCCTTCATCTTGTGATGGTGAATGTCGAGGCGGATGTGTTGGCGGGTGTGGAATTGGCCCGGATGGCGCGGGCCGCCGGAACGGTTTATTCGATGGCCTATGGCGATCAGCCTGCGTTGACCTGTGAGCTGGTTGAATGGGCCAGGGCAACCGGCTTTGAGGTGGTGGCCGCGGGCAAAGGGACAAAATATCTGCCGGGCTATCATGCCTCCACCCCCGATACCGTCTGGGAGCATTATGGCCTGACCGCCGACCAGGCGGCATCGGCCGGCATGAACAGCCGGATGTTCAACAGCTTTCTTGACGGCACAAAATCGGCGCTGGAAATGGCGGCAATTGCGAATGCCACCGGTCTGGATTGTCCTGAAGATGGGCTTGGGTTTCCTGCCGCAGGGGTGGATGATTTGGCGCATATTCTGCGTCCCAAGGCTGACGGCGGTGTGCTCTCCGGCACCGGGCAGGTTGAAGTTGTCTCCTCGCTGGAACGGGATGGCCGCCCTGTCTTCCGGGATTTGCGGTGGGGCGTTTATGTGGTTATCGAGGCCCCGAATGACTATGCGGCGGCGTGTTTTCGGCAATATGGAATGAATACCGACCGCACCGGTCGCTATTCGGCAATGTATAAACCGTTCCACCTTATCGGGCTGGAATTGAATATATCTATCTTGTCGGCTGCCTTGCTTGGCAAGCCCACCGGCGCAACCCAATCCTTTCAAGGGGATGTGGTGGCGACCGCCAAACGCCCCCTGAAAGCAGGTGAAATTCTGGACGGCGAAGGCGGGTATACCGTCTGGGGAAAATTATATCCGGCCGCCACCTCCCTTGCGATCGGTGGTCTGCCTATCGGGCTTGCTCATCATCTCAAACTGAAAGCGGATGTGGCGGCGGGGCAGCCTGTATGCCGGCATCATGTTGACCTGAATGCAGACACAGAGGCGGTAAAACTGCGCCGCCGGATGGAGCTGGTCGCGCGTTAACGCCTTTATTTTTGCTTGTTTTTGGCCGGCGAACCTATCGCGCGCCGTGGCCGCGCGCTGCCCTGGGTCAGGTCGCTTTTTTGATAGGTTGAACGCGCCAGCCATTCCGGGGCGATCTCGACTCCCCAGCCGGGCAGCGCCAACACCCGGGCATGTCCGTCCTCAATGGTATAGGGGTCGGCAACATAAAGCCCCTCTTGCCACGGATAATAATCGGCGCCTTCGATGGCAAACTCCAGATATTTCCCGGCATTGGGAATGGCCCGCAGCAGATGCATCGTGAACAAGGTGACCAGCGAAAGATTGGCGCAATGCGGTGTCACCGGCAAACCGGCCCGGCTGGCCATTGCAACCACCCGCAGGGTGCGGTTGATCCCGCCCAGATACAGGATATCGGGCTGCACAATATCAACCGCCCGCATGTCGATCATGCGCCGCCATGTTGGTAAATCACAATCCTGCTCACCGCCGGTCACATCTATCTCCAGCGCCTCGGTCACCGCTTTGGTTTGCTCAAGCTCCCAATAGGGGCAGGGCTCCTCGTAGTGGCAAAAGCCATGCGCTTGCAGCAGATAACCCACCTCAATCGCGCGGGCGGGCGAATAACAACTGTTGGCGTCTATCAACAGGGCAACCTTGTCCCCCAATTCGCGGCGCATGGTGGGAATGATCTCTTCCGTGCGGCCGGGCCACTCATCCAGGCCACGCCCGACCTCGGCGCCAGCACGCACTTTAAAGGCGTCAAAGCCCTTGGTGTCACGCAGCGCTTTAAGGCGGTTGGCTTCCTCCTGCGCGGTGATATCGCGTTTCATCGAAGATGCATAAGCGCGGATCAATCCGGGCGAGCCGCCGAGAAGTTCGGCCACAGATTTGCCCTGCTGTTTGCCGCGTAAATCCCAAATGGCGGTGTCCAGACCGGCCATGGCGCGGCACAGATAAGAGCCGGGGAATTTGTGCTCGCGCTCGGTGATGAGATCCAGCAAATTGTCCAGATCCGCTTCCGGGTGGCCCAACGCCCACGGCGCGACCTGCCGGTGCAGCACTTGCGCGGTAATATCCGAATGATAGGTCGATACCTGGCCCCAGCCTTGCGCGCCATCCTCAACCGTGACCCGAACAAAGCCGACGAATTCGGTGCAGAAACTTTCGATCGACGTGATTTTCATACCAGCCCCTGGCAAAGCCGTGCATCCTGCCTGATTAAATCAGACGCTTTTTCGCCCACCATAATCGCCGGTGCGTTGGTATTACCGGTGGGAATTGTCGGGAAAATCGATGCGTCGGCCACCCGCAGGCCACTGACCCCATGCACCCGAAGCCTTTCATCGACGACCGAGCGAGCCGCATCGCGACCCATTCTACAGGTTCCACATTGATGATAGACCGTCCAGCTTTCGCGCTGGGCAAACGCCAACAGCGCGGCGTCGCTTTCACAGGCCGGGCCGGGAGCCATCTCGCAGTCGATAATGCCCTGCATCGCCGGCGTTTCGGCAATTTTTCGTATCACCCGCAGGCCTCTTATCATCATGTCCCGATCATACTCCGTATCCAGATAGTTCCCGCGCAGCCTTGGTGCCGTATGCGGGTCAGGAGACTGGATAGAGACCGAACCTCGACTGGTGGGTTTGCAGGGATTACACCCCAACAGGAATCCGGGAAATGGGTCCGGCCGCATTAAGGGGCGGGTTCCCGCAGGCGCCCGCGTGTAGCTCAACGGGGAGAAATAAAGTTGTAGGTCAGGCGGGCCTGCATCGTCCCGGCAGCGCATAAAACCGCCGCCCTGATTGAGGCTGAGGGCAAGCGGGCCGGTTCGGGTGAGAAGATACTGTATCCCGGCCGCCATTTTGCCGATAAACGGCCGCAGAACCTGGTTGAGGCTCGGCGCAGAGGCCCGATAGGTCATATCCACCCCCAGATGATCCCGCAGGTTTTGTCCGACCTGAGGGGCGTCGTGGACAACCGGGATGGCGTGATTTTGCAACAGCTGACCCGGCCCGATGCCGGAAAGTTGCAGCAGCTGGGGTGAATTTATAGCACCGGCGCAAAGGATGATCTCGCGCGTGCAGGTCGCTGACCTTTCTTTGCCCTTTTGGGCATAGGTCAGACCGACGGCGCGCTTGCCTTCGAAATAGATTCTATGCACGTAAGCGCCGGTTTCGAGGCGTAAGTGCGACCGGCGTAAAGCGGGCTTCAGATAACTCTGGGCTGCCGACGCTCGGCGCCCATTGCGCGTTGTAATCTGATAAAGACACGCCCCGTCCATGGTTCTACCGTTATAGTCGGGGTTGATTTTCAGGCCGGCCTGCTCTGCCCCGGAAAGGTAGACCCGGGACAACGGATGCGCCATTTCGGAAACATTGGTGACCCGCAGGGGGCCTCCGGTTCCCCGCACCGGGTCCGTGCCCGATTGATAATCTTCCATCCTTTGAAAAATCGGTGCAACGTCCGGCCAATTCCAGCCGGGGGCAACCGCGCCCCATTCTGCATAATCGGCCGGATGACCGCGCACATACACCATGGCGTTTATCGAACTGGAGCCACCGACCACTTTGCCGCGCGGCCAATAGATCTGTCGGCCATTGAGGTTCTGCTCCGGCTCGGTGGTATATTTCCAGTTAAACCGCTGATCGTAAAATACCCTGCCATAGCCGATGGGCACCTTAATCCAAAAGCTGTTATCGAGCGGGCCGGCTTCGAGCAGAAGGACGCGATATTTTCCTTCCGCAGTAAGCTTATTGGCCAATACGCATCCTGCCGAACCGGCGCCAACGATAATGTAGTCAAAAACATCCACTCTGCCCTCTCGATGTTGCAGCAGTTAAAAGCGCGTCAACATGCCTCGCCAATATAGGTTTGACAACCGGCTTCCGGGGTCGGTGTATCCGGGTCGAGAGGGTACATGCGCTGCTTCAGGTTGTTAAATACAAACTGCCGGTAATCCGACGTGCACACGCCCGGCCCTGCCGCCAGCACGATATGCCGGGCGAAATCTTCATAGGTCGCGCGAAAATGCTGACGCGCCTTGAGCATGATGTAGTTTTTTTTCAGCGGATCAATTCCGGCGTGCGTAAAACTACTGATATCATAAGGCTCCCAGCGTCGTTCGCTGACCACCAGTTGCAGTTCGCCGCAGGTAAACACTACGGTGCGTCCCAGATTGACCGTCATTCCGGTCTGCATCGGCCCGGTGATTTTGAATCTGCCATCGGTGATCTTGGAGACCACACCGCTCAGCATCAAGCCGTGACCGGTTTGGTTGATGCTCGGCGAGTCGGTCTTGCCGCCAACCTTGAGGCGGATGGAAGCGCCCTCACCAGCCGCAATCAGCTGCGCCACCGCCTGCACATCACAGATCGGACCGGCAACCATATTGGTAAGCCCCTGTTCGAGCATTTCGCCCAGCACGGTGAGATCATCCGCGCTGCCACCAGCACCGCTACCGTCGCCGTGGTCGGCAATCACCACCGGATAGTCGGACAACTTCCTGGCATAGGCGATAGATTTTTCCATGGGCTCCGCTGCATAAACAAAATCGGCGCGCCGCTGCCATGCCATATCGCACAGTCTGCTAACCAGCGGTTCGCCGCGGTCGTGCTCCGCCAATTCCACGGTCAACGCGCTCAAGGAGACATGCGGTATATCGGCATACGGAAAGCCGCCAAAAACCGAGGCATTCAAAACGGTCCCGGCATCCGCCGCCGCAACAGCGAGATCCATAATATCTTTCATCGGCTGTTTCAGCGGTGTCTGTTTGATCAGATGCGTCATCATCGGCACCGCACGCCAACAGATTTTGCTGGCCAGCCGATTGTCCATAAGATGAAACAATGATTGCGCCGCGCGCTGACCGGTTTGATACATATCGATGTGCGGATAAGTGCGATAACCGTCAATCACGTTGCAGTTGGCGGCCATGTCTGCGGTCAAATTGGCGTGAAAATCCAACGCCACCGCAATCGGCAGCGTGGGATTCAGCCGCCTGATCCGCTTGAGCAACTCGCCCTCCCCATCGGCAAAGGATTGTGTGACCATCGCCCCGTGCAGATCCAGCAACAGCGCGTCGCAACCCCTGGCAACGTCGTCACAAATTGCCTGCGCGATGACTTCAAACGCGTCATCGTCAACCGTGCCGCCGGGTTCGGCATAAGCCGCAATGGGAACGGAAATTTCCGCCCCGCGCGCTTTGGCGGCATCCAGCATCGCCGCGAAGGCAAAATCAACGCTGCCGTAAATCTCAATCGCCTGCTCACCACACGGCGGCGTACTCAACCCGACGCCACTGGCAAAATCCCGCAAGCGCGTGGGCAACGGGGAAAAAGTATTGGTTTCATGCTGCATCAAGGCGACGACATAGCGCATAATATCCTCCTGATTACGGAGCAACGTGGTTGAATTGAGGGAGGTCTAAACAGCATGGCCTCTTGATCTGTCCCGGCATTCTTATCACAGGAAAGCTCAACAATGGCGATTTTGGATGTTCTTTAAGGTATTCTTTACAATCCGCGGTTGCAAAATTCATTGTTTCCGCGGTTGAAAATTATATCGCATTGTCTGCAAAAATTTCCTTGATGGCTTCCAGCGGCAACGATGGGACATAATTACCGTCTCTTCCGGTCATCGACTCGTTCGCCACAAGACTATTCAGGATGGCTTCCTCGGTTGCTTGAACGGTGCCTTCGAATAGCGGGTTCAGGTATTCGTCATCCAGGAAACGGGCACTGGAAATGGACGATCCGGATAATGTTAGCGCGTCACGGTTTGCGGTTGAAAAGGCGATGAATATGTCGCCGGAACGATTGTTCCCGATTGACCCGGTGCGCGCCAATCCCAGTGTCGTGCGTTTCGCTATCCGCTTGAGCTGATGTGGTAACAGGGGGGCATCGGTTGCGATAACGGCAATGATGGAACTCAAACTCGTATCGGGAGTGGCTTCAATCATTGCCGGCTCCGCAAGCAAATGTCCGATTCGTTTTCCCAGGATGGTCAAATCCTTTCTATTGCCGAAATTTGCCTGGACAAATACACCAACGACCACATTCCCGGTGGCGTAATTAATAACACGAGAGGAAGTGCCTGACCCTGCTTTAAATCCGAAGGCTTTCATCCCCGTCCCCCCACCCACGCTGCCTTCTTCGATGGCACCAAAGGCTGCACTGCTAATGGCTTCGTACACGTGCCTGGTTGTGACATGGAATCCGTTGATGTCATTGAGAAAGCCATCGTAGGTTTCCGCCGCAAGGGGCAACCCAAAGCTGTCTTTAAACAGTCCCGGGGATTTTTCTGCCGCCCATTTAAGTGTCGCGTCCCGGGTTGTGCCACAGGAGTGCGTGTTGGTGATGGTCAGGGGCAGCGAAAAGCGACCGATCTCATCCAGAATATGTGCGCCGGTGAGTTCACCATACCCATTGAAACTGAAACAGGAGCCAAATACCGGACAGTGAATATGCTCGGTTGGCCTGGGCAGGATCGCCGTTACCCCCGTGCGAACCGGCCCCTTACCCACGGTTAACCGACCATTCCCCCGGATAATAGTCGCGTAACCGACGCCCACGCCTGGCACATCGGTAATGCTGTTGTGGTGTCCGGGTTGCCCTTGAAAATCAAGACCCAGGGAGCGGGCACGCCGTTGCCCCGAAGGGGTTGCACTCCACGGAGTCTCAGTAGTTCTGGCCATTGACAACGTTTTCTTGCTCGCGGCAATTACAAGGTGTCAGCAATATAGCATAAAATTCTTGACATATAAAAAATAACCAGTAGGATTTCTACTGATTTTGCCTGCCAGTAGTGAATACTGCATTCATGTAATTCAACAACTGTAATTCAGTGAGGAGAAAATGATGAAACTACGACAACGTCGGCTCTTGGCCGCAGGTTTTATTGCTACGTTGGCCATTATTTCAATGAGCCTGTCCATTACCGTGCGCGCGGACACGCCTGGCGATACGCTGGTGGTGGCAAAGGATATCAGCGACATTATTACGCTTGATCCGGCCGAAGTGTTTGAATTCTCCGGCGGTGAGTTAATTGCCAACATCTATGACCGGGTCATGATGTACGAGCCGGAAGATTTATCAAATCTTGTTGGTGGTGTTGCTGAAAGCTATGTCGTGAGTCAGGACGGCAAAAATGTTACGTTGAAGATTCGCCCCGGGCAGGTGTTTCACTCGGGTAATGCGGTCACCGCAGAGGACGTTGCGTTCTCGCTGCAAAGGGTAATTAAACTGGCCAAGACTCCGGTGTTTCTTTTCACCCAGCTTGGATGGACCCCGGATAACGTCGATACTCTGGTGAAGGCGGTTGATGACAGCACTGTGTCATTAACTATTGAGGCTGACCTGTCGCCCGGTTTGGTCTTAAATGCGTTGTCAGCAGGGGTGGGTTCCGTGGTCGACAAGAAACTGGTAATGAGCCATGAAAAAGACGGAGATTTAGGCTACGACTGGTTGAAAAATCACAGCGCCGGTTCCGGGGCGTTTGTCCTCAAGAGCTGGAAAGCCAATGAGCTGGTTTCGCTCGAGTCCAATCCGAACTATCGTCATGGCGCCCCGGCGATGAAGCGTATTATCTTGCGCCACATAGCTGAGCCCGCGGCACAACGTTTGTTAGTGGAAAAGGGAGATGTTGATATTGCCCGAAACCTCACACCGGATCAGATCAAGGGCGTGCTTGCAGCTGGCAAAGTTACGGTTAAAACCGCGGCAAAAGCCGGGCTGATTTACCTGGTCTCTAACGATAAGCATCCGATTCTGGGGAAGCCTGAGATCCGACAAGCCCTGCATTATGTTATCGATTACGATGGCATGGCCAACTCTTTCCTTCAAGGTCAATTTAGCGTTCATCAGGCGTTTTGGCCAGCCGGTTTCTGGGGTGCGCTCGAAGAAAAACCCTTTAATCTGGATTTGGAGAAGGCCAAAGCACTGATTAGTGCGGCTGGGCATGGTGACGGATTCACCGTTACGCTTGACACATTAAAAGATTCGCCGTACCCGGATATAGCCCAGGCCATTCAACAAAATCTGTCCAAAGTTGGCATCAAAGCCGAAATCGTCCTCGCCGAAGGAAAAACCCTCTGGCCAAAATATCGTGCGCGAAAGCATGAGCTTCTGATTGCTCGCTGGTCACCAGACTATGGTGACCCGCATTCCAATGCGGATTCGTTTGCCCATAATCCGGATAACCGTGATGAAGCAAAACTTACCGGAAAGCTGGCCTGGCGAACAGCCTGGTCAAATCCTGAGGTTACGGCAATGACCGATGCGGCTGCGAGAGAGCTGGACCTGGTGAAAAGAGAGAAACTTTATCAAGACCTGCAACGTCGAGTGCAACAGGAAGGACCGTTTTCGATCATGTACCAGTTGAATGAGCAATCCGTTCTACAAAAGAATATTAGCGGTTTTGTGAACGGCCCGAACTTCGATTTGGTTTTTTATCGAAATGTTAAGAAATAGATGATTTGGGGGTTCGGCTCAAAAACAAGCGTGTCGCTATCTACGATCTACGCCTCTGTTGTGGTGCGCAAGTTGTTTGCGACGTTGAACACGCTGTTCACACTGGCACTGACATTTCTTGGATTGACCGTCATCACCTTTGTTATCGGCAGAGTGATGCCGGTCGATCCCGTTCTTGCCATCGTCGGTGATCGCGCCAACCAGGAAGTCTACGATAAAGTTTATCTGGAGCTCGGCCTCAATAAACCGATTCTCGTACAATACTGGGGGTATTTAACCAGCGTCTTTCGAGGTGATTTTGGCACCTCGGTCATGACCGCCAATCCGGTGTTGGATGACCTCATCCGGTTTTTCCCGGCTACCCTGGAGTTGGCGACGACCGCCATCCTGCTGGGAATCATCATCGGCGTCCCCATGGGAGTCATGGCGGCGGTTCATAAGGGGCGATTGATAGATCATGTTGTCAGAGTTGGGGGGCTTATCGGGTATTCGGTGCCGGTGTTTTGGCTTGGACTGATGGGCCTGCTTCTCTTTTATGGTGTCCTGGATTGGCTTCCCGGGCCGGGTCGATTGGAAGTGTATTATGAGGGCATTGTCGAGCCGGTCACCGGGCTGATTCTTATCGATTCTGCGTTACAAGGAGAGTGGGATATATTTAAAAATGCGTTGTCCCATCTCATTTTGCCAGCGGGTATTCTAGCCACCTATGCACTGGCCTACATTGCGCGCATGACCCGTAGTTTCATGCTTGATCAGCTCAATCAGGAATATATACTTACGGCGCGCGTGAAGGGGCTGTCAGAAACGGCGGTGATCTGGAAACACGCTTTTCGGAATGTGCTCGTCCAACTGATTACCGTCATCGGGTTGACCTACGCGTCCCTGTTGGAAGGTTCGGTACTGACCGAGATTGTATTTTCCTGGCCGGGGATTGGGCAATACATTACAAATTCTTTGTTCAATGCGGACCTGAATGCGGTGATCGGCAGCACCGTCGTGGTGGGCATGTGCTTTGTCAGCATAAACATGATCTCAGATCTTCTCTATCGCCTGGTCGATCCGAGAGCGTATCAATCAGACTAAAGTGCCGACCATGCCACCGCAAACAGGCGTAGGCAGAGCCGGATTTACTGCGTGGATCAGGGCTGAATCTCCGGCCTCGGTCACCCAGGCCAGGTGCCAGCGGCTGTACTTCGCCTGGCGGGCCTTCAAGAGCAATCCCGTCGCCTTCACCGGGTTCTTGATCATTTTCATGCTGGTTATTGTTGCGATCATCGCGCCACTCATCACAAAAACCGATGGAATCGAACAAAACCTGCTCCACCGTTTGTTGCCACCAAGTGCCGAACATTGGTTTGGTACGGATGAATTAGGGCGGGACATTTACGATCGAATCATCTGGGGTTCACGAATCACACTCTATATCATCGGCCTGGTGGGGGTCGTCGTTATTCCATTCGGCCTCTTGATTGGCACCGTGGCCGGATATCTGGGCGGTTGGGTCGATACCGTCTTAATGCGCATTACCGACATTTTTTTGGCTTTCCCACGACTCATTCTGGCGCTGGCGTTTGTTTCTGCGCTCGGTGCGGGATTGGAAAACGCCGTGCTTGCTATCGCGCTAACGACCTGGTCGCCCTACGCACGGGTCGCGCGGGCAGAAACGCTGACGGTCCGCAATTCTGAACATATTATGGCGGCGCGAGTGCAGGGTGCTTCTGCAGCACGAATCCTGCTACACCACATCACACCACTGTGTTTGTCTTCGTTAATTGTTCGTCTGACGCTCGATATGGCTGGCATCATTTTGATTGCCGCCGGGCTTGGTTTTCTCGGTTTGGGAGCCCAACCGCCATTACCGGAATGGGGCGCGATGATCTCATCCGGTCGACAATACCTGATCGATCAATGGTGGGTTGCGGCTGTACCGGGGCTGGCAATACTGCTGGTCAGCATGGCCTTCAACCTGTTAGGGGACGGCTTGCGCGATGTGTTGGATCCCAGAAGCGGGGACTAGGGGGTTTACAGTGATAGAAGAACCGTTACTCGATATCGAAAACCTCAGCGTGTCCTTCGATACACCCAAGGGCATTGTAAACGCCGTGCGCGGAATCAGTTTCAAACTTGGTCGAGAGCGCCTCGGTATCGTCGGCGAATCGGGCAGTGGAAAGTCGCAGACGGGAAGAGCAATATTGCGGTTGATCGCAAAGGGTGGTCGGGTTACCGCAAAACGAATGGTGTTTAGCGGCATTGATTTGCTGGGTGCAAATGAAAAGACGATGCGCAGTATTCGTGGCAATCGTATTTCCATGATTATGCAGGATCCACGCTACTCGTTGAATCCGGTTATGACAGTAGGCGATCAAATTGCCGAAGCTTTTCGGGAACATTCCAGCGTGGGTAAGAAAGAATCTAAAGAGCGCGCCATTGGAATGATGGAAAAGGTCCGAATCCGAAACCCGCGTGCGGTAAGTAATCTCTATCCGCATCAGGTGTCGGGCGGTATGGGGCAACGGATAATGATTGCAATGATGTTGATTCCGGAACCGCAACTGATTATCGCAGACGAACCGACCTCTGCGCTTGATGTTACGGTTCAGCTACAGGTTTTGGCGTTGCTCGATGATATGGTTCGCGACCAGAGCATGCGTCTAATATTAATCAGCCACGATCTGCACCTGGTGGCTTCGTTTTGTGATCGTGTGATCATCATGTATGGCGGCCAGATTATGGAGGTGCTTGATGCCGATAAACTATACGATGCAGAGCACCCTTATTCTCGCGGACTGTTGAATTGCCTGCCTACGCTTGAAGGTTCACGCCGGATTTTACCCGTCCTTGAGCGAGATGCGGCGTGGATGGAACCGAGGAATCCGGACTGATGATCAAGGTTCAAAACCTGGGTGTTGCCTTTGGCCGCGGCGCATCCGCTATCTACGCCGTAAAGGATGTCTCGTTTTACGTCGACAAGGGTGAGAGCTATGGCCTGGTGGGAGAGTCAGGTTCGGGGAAATCGACCGTATTGCGCGCCATCGCAGGGCTCAATAACAACTGGTCGGGTAGCATAGCAATAGGCGGCAAGGCGCTTGGCGTAAAACGCAGCAAGGCTTTCTGTAAACAACTTCAGATGGTGTTTCAGGATCCTTTCGGCTCTTTACACCCGCGGCACACCGTAGACGATATTCTCAAAGAACCACTGCAAATTCACAAATTTGGAGATCAGGAAAGCCGGGTGCTGAGTGCGTTGTCTGAAGTCGGATTGGGGCCCCAATTTCGTTTTCGTTACCCTCATCAAATTTCCGGCGGTCAGCGCCAACGGGTCGCCATTGCTCGTGTTTTGATTCTGGAACCGAAAGTGGTTCTTTTAGATGAACCCACTTCTGCACTGGATGCCTCGGTGCAGGCCGAGATTCTCAATTTATTAGTGCGACTGCGCGCTCAGCATAATCTTACTTATATTATGGTGAGCCACAATCTTTCTGTAGTGGCCTATCTGTGCGAACGGATTGCAGTGATGAACCAGGGGCTCTTTGTCGAAGAGATGAGCGTCGATCAGTTACGCTCCGGAACCCCGCGCGAACCCTACACGTTGCAGCTTTTAACCGCCAGCAAAGGTTACGATCGGAAGGCTATAGATCGCTTTGTAGATTTCTAGCGAGCTCATAACCCGCGCGCGCGGGTTAACTCCTGAGCGTAGTATCCGCCTTTTCCTAAAGAACTGGCAACCCCAGCAGTCGGATTGCGCTTCGGCCAGTCATTTGCAGTGGCTGGTTGCAACATCCGATATCTGCGGCTGAATCCAGGGTTTCCGCAAACCTCGATTTAGTCGGGTGCGGCGCGGCATCGGCGACTTCGTCCACGGCCACCTGTTTTGCGGCGGCGCTTTGGAAATATCAAACTCGCCGACCCTGGTGGCGTATGAAACTCGCTGAGATTGGTGGTACTAATAAAATTGAAGGATGGAAAACATTCCGGCAAAGGATTGGATAAATTTGGCGGAATTCAATCGCGGCATCTATGGCGAAATCTGCGGCGTGCCAAGCGGACAGTCAATATAATAACGCCAACCGCCGTCCGGCTGCAGCTTGGCGACTTCGGTTGAATTGCCTTCGGCGATGATTGTTCCGTTCGCATCTTCAAAACGCCAAACGGCCTGCAGGAGAGCGGTATCGCCAACGATCACTTCACTGGTGATGGTAGATATGAGTGTTGGGCGCATTTCGATGAACTCGGCAAATATTTCGCGCGCGCCTTCTTTGCCGATTTTAGGCGGCTCATTCGGCGGAAAAAATATTCTGCATTCGGGATGAAACATCGATACGACTCCTTCGAGATCGCCGTCTTTCAGAAACCCGGCGACACAATCCGCTATCTGACGGGGATATTCTGCTTTGCGATTCGGATTCGTCTTGCTGTCGGGCGAATCGACGGCAGACCTCATCGGCGAAACAACGGTGGCGAACGTCCAGCGATAGCCGTCCGGATCCTGCACCTGCCCGATGCGATCGCCCCAAAACATGTTTTCCAGTTCCATGGTTTTTTTCGCGCCGGCGGCGACGGCACGCGCGATGAGCTGGTCTGCATTTTCGCAGTAGACATAAAACGACGCCGGACACACAGCACCGGTTTCGGCGGGCGACGCGCTGTCTCCTTCGTCCCCCTCGCCGGAAGCGAACATGACAATGGACTTGCCGCGATACGCCATGCCGATGTGCATCGGGCGGCCGTCCTTGCCGGGGACGACTTCGCGCCGTTCAAAGCCGAATGCGCGCGCATAGAATTCGGCCGCGGCTTCGGCATCGCGCATGATCAAATACGGCGTCAGGTGCGCCATGTTTTCTGGGTTCCAGTCGGGCATTGTCATTTCCAGATTCTGTCGATTGGGATGATTGTACACCAAAGTCCGGGCGATTTTTTTCGCGGCCGACACCGCCCGCCGGTCGGGGCTGAACCCCCGCCCCGACCATGCCACAAAATGCCGCTACCGCCGGCGCTGTCGGCGTTGTACGGCGCACCGGTTGGCTCAATCGCTTGCCGGGATGGCGCGATATTGAGCGGCACATTGACCTTCACCGCCCGCATTGCCGTGCACTAACCACGCCCCTTGATTCACCGCCATGCTATTCACGCGGGCGGGGTGAACAGATCCTTTCGCAGCGCACTCAGTGCGTCGGGGTCGATCGGCGCATGAATCACCGCCGGCTGCCGCTTTTGCAGTGCGTCGGTCAGCGCCGCGTGCAGTTTTTCGGGGGTGTCGGCGTAGTAGCCGTCGGCGCCGCACAGGGCGGCCACTTTGTCGTAGCGCGGGCTGTCGATGTCGGCGCCGAGCAGTCGGCCGCCAAAAAATGTGTTCTGGTAGGCTTTTTCCGCGCCCCAGGCGTGGTTGTCGAGCACCACGGCAATCACCGGCAAGCGGTACCGCACCGCGGTATTGAGCTCGCTCGCCGTGAACCCAAACGCACCGTCGCCCAGCACCGCCACCACCGGCCGCCCGGGGCAGGCGGCGCTCGCGCCGAGGGCGGCCGCATAACCAAAACCGACCAGGCCGAAATCCAGCGGCGTCACCAGTGACGGGCAGCGATAATGCGCCAGCCGATCCGCCGCCTGCAGGCAGGCGTTGCCGGTGTCCAGCGTGGTAATGGCCGGCTCGGGCAGCGCGCTACGGATGATTGCGAGCGCCCGCGTCGGGTGCATCGGCCGGCTGTCATTGGCCGCTTCCGCCGCCCTGGCCCGCTCGAGTTGTTTTTGCCGGCGTCTGAATTTTGCCCGCCATGCGCGCCAGCCGGCCGGGTCCGGGCGGCGCAGCTCGACCAGCCTGGCCAGCGATTCGGTGGTTTCACCGGCGTCGGCCTGGATGCCGAGGGCGACCGGAAAATAGCGGCCAATCGCACTGCCTTCGATATCGACCTGGATGATGCGGGCGGCGGGCGACACGTAGTCATGGCTGTGGAAGGTGGAGTTGAACCCCAGCCGGGCGCCCAGCACCAGCAGCAGATCGGCTTCGCGGGTCAGCCCGCTCGCCACCGGATTGCCGCGCGGCCCGGCCTGCCCCGCGTTCAACGGGTGGCCGTGGGGCATGACATCGGCATGCCCGGTAGACGCCACCACCGGAAGTTGCAGCCGGTCGGCGAGGCGCAGCAGGTGCGCGCCGCCGCCGGACCATTTGATGCCGCCGCCGGCGACGATCACCGGTGCGCGCGCGTTTTCCAGCAGCGTGATCATTTCCGCCAGCGCCGCGGCGGTCGGCGGCCCCGGCCGCGGCAGGGCAACGGCGGCGGTTGCGGGTGCCGCCACCCGGGCGGCAAAAATATCCCGCGGCACATGCAGCACAACCGGGCCTCGACGGCCGCTCATACTCAGTCTGATCGCGTCTTGCAGCATCCCGACCAGCCTGGACGGGTCGGTGACCATGATCGAGCGCTTGCTGATGGGCGCAAACACGGCCACCTGGTCTATCTCCTGAAAGGTGTCCTTGCCCTGGTCCGGGCGGCTGATGGCGCCGGCTATCACCACCAGCGGGGAGTAGGCGAGAGCGGCCTCGGCGACTGCGGTCGCCAGATTGACCACCCCGGGCCCGGCCTGGGCGCCGAGCGCGACCCCGGGCCGACCGCTCATGCGGGCGTACGCATCGGCCATGTGGCCGGCCGCCCTTTCATCGCGGCAGCCGATGTAGCGGATGCGGCCGCCGTTGAACAGGGCGTCGTACAGCTCCAGCATCGAGCCGCCAAGCAGGCCGAAAACATGGTCGATGCCCTGATTCGCCAGCACGCGGTAAACCGCTTCGCCGCCGGTGATGCGCCGGTCATTCACCGGTGGTTCGCGGGGCGTTGTCCGCGCCCGGCCCGAGTCGGTGCGCCACTATGATGCGGCGGTTTGACGGCAGTCATGCTAAATCACCCAGCCGGCGGTCAGCCCTTCATACACGGCCTCCTCGGCCGTCCTGGGCGCCCGCCCGTCGCCGATGACGCTGGTCTCGAAGCCGTCATTGATGAGGGCCTGTTCGAGTGCATCATCGCTGATCTGCCCGAGCGACAGCACCAGCGAATCGACGTCTTCCTCGATCACCAGCTCGCCGGTCAGCACGTGCTGGAAATACACCGTATGCTCGTCGATGCCGAATAATCGCAGGTGGGTTGCGATATCGACGCCGAGCGCCTTGATGCGGCCCAGAAAATGGTTGCGCGTATAAATCTGCATCGACTCGCCCGCCATTGCGGCATTGACGCAGAGGGTCACGCGGCAGCCGCTGGCCGCCAGCAGCTCGGCCACCCCGACGCCGATCCAGTCGCCATTCCAGTCGGCGATGACCACCCGGGCACCGGGCCGGCATTGGCCCGAGATCACATCCCACGCCTGCACGACATTGTCTTGCTCGCGGCCCTGAAAGTCGGCCAGGTACGGCGTGGCACCGGTGGCAATCACCACGTGATCCAGGCGATTTTCTTCGTGCAGCGCGAGAATATCGCTGCGCTCGAGGGCGGCGCCGGTTTCCAGTACCGCACCGGCACGGCGCATTTCCCGTTCGAGGTTGGCAATGATGCCGCCAAATTCGGCCCGCCCCGGGAGCTGCATCGCCAGCCGGCACTGGCCGCCGGGCTGGCGGTGTTTTTCATACACGGCCACCCGATGTCCTTTACCGGCCAGCACCGCCGCCGCTTTCATGCCGGCAACCCCGCCACCGACGACCAGGATATTTTTGCGCGCCGTGAGCGGTGGCGTACGAAACTCAAGCTCGCGCCCGCTTTCGGGGTGCTGGATGCAGGAAATCGGCAGGCCCTTGTGGGCGCGGCCAATGCACGACTGATTGCAGCCGATGCAGGCCCGGATGTCATCGCTGTTGCCCGCTTGCGCCAGCGCCGCCATATTGGGGTCGCAGATCAGCGCCCGGGTCATGCCGCACAGGTCGGCGTCGCCGCGGGCAATCAGTTGCTCCGCCTCCTGCGGCTGGTTGATGCGCCCGGTGGCAATCACCGGCAATTGGGTCACCGCTTTGACGCGCCGCGAAAACGGCGCGATATAGGCATTGTCGATGCCCATCGGCGGCACAATGTGCACCGAGCCGCCGAGGCTGGCCGAGGTGCCGACCACGACGCTGAAATAGTCGAACTGCGCGGCCAGGGCGCGACAGGCCGGCAGCATGTCGTCCTCGCCGAGGCCGCCCGGGTCGAGCTCGGAGGCGGAGATGCGCAGGCCGAGCACCCGTCCACCGATGCGCGCCCGCACCGCCGCCGCCAGTTTTTGCAGAAAAACCAGCCGCCGCTCGGCGTCGCCGCCGTAGTCGTCGTCGCGCCGGTTGACCCTGGGGTTGAGAAACTGCGCCGGCAAATAGCCGTGGCTGGCGACGATTTCAAAGCCGTCAAAGCCGGCCTCGGACAGGTAGTATGCCGTCTGGGCATAGCCGGCGATGAGCGCATCGATCATCGCCGTGCTCAGCGCTTTGGGCATGATGTGAAAGCGCTCATTGGGCACCGATGAGGGCGCCCAGGCCACCGCGGCCATGCCCGAACCAGCGGACAGGATTTCACGCCCGGGATGAAACAGCTGGGCAAATATCCGGGCGCCATGGGCCTGGCAGGCCGCTGCCAGCCGGCGGTAATGCGGCACGACTTCGGGACAGTCGGCCAGCAGCAATCTGGGCGCCGAGCGGGCGCTGGGGTGGACGGCGACAATTTCAGAGACGATCAGGCCGGCGCCGCCTTTGGCCCGCTGTTCGAGGTAGGCAATCAGCGCATCCCCCGGAATGCGATCCGCCAGGTAGGTGTGATGGCCGGTGAAGACGACCCGGTTGGGAATCGTACAGCCGCCCACCCGGACGGCGGAAAACAGCTCGGGGAAACGGGCGCTCATGCCTTATCCTCGCATCTGCTCACGCGCCAGAATAATCGGGTAGTGCGCGCGAATGTAGCGGTCGATCGGCGGCGGCAGATGCGCCGGGAAGTGGTCGCGCAGAATTTCCCCGGTGCGGCGGCGGGCCCGGGTCAGCATATCGAGCGAGCCGTCGGCCGCCCACTCCACCGGCGTCTGCCGATCGCCCAGGCCGGGGTAGACGTAATCGCTTTTCATGCGGGCATAGGTCTGCCGGTGGCCCAGATAGTGGCCTTCGCCGCGGCACACCTCGGCAATTACATCGGCGGCAATCGTCTCGGCGTTGGCCTCCACGCCGCGCACCGACCTGAGGATGCCGCCGAGCATCTCGTTATCGACGACGTAGCTTTCCAGCGACACCCCCAGCAGGCTCGCCTGCATGCCGCAGGCCTGGGTAATCAGGTTGGCGCCGGCGTGTGCGGCCAGGCTGATGGCCAGGTTTTTTTCATAGCCATGCTGCGCATCCGGCAGTTTGGAGTCGGTTATGCCGGCTATCGACGAGGTCGGCAGGTCGTAGAATCGGCCCATCTGCGCCGCCGCCGCCATCAGGATGGCCTGCTCGCCACCGCCACCGCTCATCGAGCCGGTGCGCAGGTCGGCCACCAGCGGCTTCGGCGCGAATATGGCCTTGACTTCGGGGTCAACCAGGCGGGCAAACACCAGGCCGCCGAGCGTCTCGGCGACCGCCTGGGTCAAGGAGCCGGCAATCGTCGCCGGGCTGGTCGCGCCGGCCTGACCGGCGGAGATAATCTGCACCGGAAACCCGGCCAGGATCGCGGCCTCCAGCGAATGGCAGGCGTCGGTGGCGAAGCGCATCGGCGGCACCACGTGGCACACCATGACGGTCAAAAACGGCGCCTGGCGGAACCGGCTTTCACCGCCGGCAATCCGGTAGCAGAGGTCGGCTATGGCGGCGACATGGGATGCGTCGCAGACACTGATGCTGACCGGCTTGGCCGTCCCCGCGAGGCAGGCGTAGGCGGTGTTGACATCCAGCGAAAAATTGTCCGGCGCATCGCCGGCCACGAGGGAGCGGCTGAAGTGGTGGATATTGTCGAGCGCGTCTACCAACCGCGCGGCGGCGTACAGATCCTCGGTGGTTGAGGGCCGATAGCGGCCGCTGTCCGCATCCAGAATACTCGGCGCGGCGCCGCCCGAGCTGGTGTGCACGCGGGTGCCGCCCAGGTCGATTTCCAACCCCGGTCGCTGCCCGTGGAGCACAATTTGCCGCCGGGCCGACGCGATCGACTCTTCCACCAGCGCGCGCGGAAATAACAACCGCCGGTCATCGGTCAGCCTGCCGCCGTGTTGGCACACCCGCTCGATCATGCTGGCGCTCGCCTGGGTCAAACCCAGATTTTCCAGCAGGTCGAGCACGGCCCGATGCACCGCCGTGATCTCCGGCTCGCTTAACGGGTGGAACCGCCCGCCCTCAAGGCCGCGCCAGAGCGGTGCGGGCGCGTCGGCCTGGGGTTCGATACGGGCGTGCCGTCGGCGGCGTGACGGCCCTGCTGTGCGCGGCATCATCAATCCGGGGGAGCTGGGTTGTTCACCGCGTCTACTTTACACAAAACCGCCGCCGCATACACGGGTGTACACCGGGCGGGGGTGAAAAATTATCCGCCCTGCACCCGGTTATCGGAATATGGACGACCATGCTGTTTCGGCACACGCCGATGCCGGATACAGGAAATCGGCAGGCCCTTGTGGATGCGGCCAATGCACGACAGATTGCAGCCGGCGCAGGCCCGGAGGTCGGCGCTCTTGCCCGCTCAGTTTGGAGTCGGTCAGGCCGGCTATCGACGAAGTCGGCAGGTCGTAGAATCGGCCCATCTGCGCCGCCACCATCAGGACGTCCTGCTCCCTGACTCCATTTTCCCTAAGAGATTGAATTAATTCACTGCTGTTCGGCCCAACTCATGCTGTAACTTCAACATGTCAATCGGATAGCAGAGTAATAATTCATAAAATAATCTCTTGCCTTACTCAATTGAGTTCAATAAGACAATACGAAATCAATCAATATATTTATTTAACTCCTCAACCAGCTTAAAGACTTCGGTGGATGGATTGTCGCTCTCTGGCCTGGGTGGAGTATAGTTTTTCAACAATCGACTTGCGTTGGCGATTGCTTGCGGCTGCCTATCAAGCAACTCCATATAAATTCCACGATCATTCTTTTTATACGGCCTACCCAGTAATCCGGATAATTTTCCTTCGTAGAGATCTCGCGACATTCCGGTATCGAAATAATGAAAATGAAGTAAATACCCAATCTCAAAAGCCTCATTTGAATAGGCTACTTTTATGTTATTACTACGAGCCAATTGAAGGGCTCGATTAAAATTTTTGGCATCAAAGGAGTCTCGATCAAAAACACACCAGACTTGATCGTATGAATCTTCTGCGTTATTCATAAAGTCAATTGTATATTCTACAAGACTATCTGTATTCCTTCCGCTCCCCTGTATATTGATATCCGCAGAGGACACTCTAAATTCTTCAAAATAATATGGCTCTGTCTTTGCCCCCTCACATACCACCAAAAAAGTAGCCTTTGGCTGACGTTTGCCGCGCCCCCTTGACAGGTATGAATTTGGACGGTCCCAGGATTTCATAGAACTACCGCGCTTTCTCTGCAACCGCAGATACTATTTCATCCAATTCAGATGTGATATTCGGAACACCTCCATACCTGCCTTTTAAGTAGTCCTTTTCAAAAGATGCATCTTTGCGAATCGGCTCGTCATAATCTGATAAAGAGTATAATGCGCTAACTCCATACCTATCCCTTTGGGTAAACCACATCTGATCTCGCCTGAAAAGATTCCGGCTTAGTAACGTTGTATCATGCGTGGTAAATATAAGTTGCGCTCCATTCGCATTAGTCTCAGAAGAGTTAAATAGTCCCACAATCCGCCAAACCAGCTTGGAATGCAAACTTGAATCTATTTCATCGATTGCAAGAACCCCTCCTGTCCTGAGTGCATTAACAACGGGACCAAGAAGACAAAAGAATCGTCTTGTCCCTTCGGATTCGTCTATTCCTAAATCAAAATCAACGCCTCCGACTACCTTATTGCTTGCATCATACTTTGAATGAGATGTTGAAATTCTGATTCCCAGTTCATCCTCAAGTCTCTTAACAAAAGGCCCTGGCATATTTTCTGTCAGATTAAATGACATGGCTGATTCATCTCTAGATACACCAATTGAATTAATTCCAAAATCCGCAGATCGAAGTAAACGTCCGGCAAGGGCTCGGAACTTAGGATCCTCCAAGGCCTGCCTTTTTGTATGCACACCGTAGTCTGTGTTTTCAATGGCATTGATCACGAAAAGTTTTCTCAAAAGCCAATCCAGGATTTGATTGGAGATACTCCCATTAAATTGCGCTGCAACAGTTAAAAACAGAGCATTATCTTTAGTCTTTTCAATAAGATCATGCCCTTCTTTAAATCGCTTCCGATCAATATCGATTTTACGACAATCAGTTCTTAAAAAGAGTTGCTCTTCTTTCCGCTTCTCCTGCATGAATAGCCATTCGTTAATTACCCTGGTTTTTGTAACCTCAAATCCATAGCGATAAAACTTGCTATCAAGACAAATCACGACCTCAAAGAGACTGGGAGCACCTTCAGTATCTTCACTTAGGCGAAAACTCCTCACCCATGAAATCCCATTTTCTTGAGAATGTTCTACCGAATGTCGGACAAACCTTTTCATCATCAATAGGGACTTTAAGAGATTTGACTTACCACTGGCATTTGCGCCATAGATTACAGCGCCCTTTGTGAGAGACATATCTGACCTGCAATTAATCAAATTGCTCTCTTTGAGCTCAGAATGGGGCGACGCGACAAGATTCAACGTCACGCGCTCCTTGAAAGAGAGAAAGTTTCCAACGCTGAATTGTATAAGCATGTTCTCACCTTATTTATGAGGAAATATCTTATTATACATCCATATTTTGCAATATAATCATCAAAAAACAGAGAAAAATGAGAAATTTTCGCATATTTTAGGTCATTACGAGATAGTTCGTGTGACCGATGACCGATTCCAACGAACGCCCCATAGCAACCCCACTTTAGGGCCCCTGGCCACCCGGATTTACAAGCACGATTTTTATAACTAATTGATATTGATTGTTTTTATTGATCTTATTCGAAGCTTCTCTAATAAGCTCTAATAAACTGACCGTAGATTTGTTCTGCATCGGTCTCAGTGAATTTGTACTGCGCGAATTTCTTGCTTTTTGAAACCGTTCTGATTACGCCCTCCTCCGCTAAAGACTTAAGGAGCGTGCTGGCGATTGATTTATCCCAAATGCGTTGCGCATACCCTCATTGTCAAGCCGGTTCTCCATAATCAATAAAATTATCGCTGTAAGCCGTTTTTCTTCAAGGCTGAATTCCTCGAAAGTAACTTTGAATGCATTGGGCAACGGTAGCAGAAATCGGCTATAGCGGCGACAGGGGATGCATCGCAGACACTGAATCAATCCGGGGGAGCTGTATTTTTCACCACGTCTGCTTTACACAAAACCGCCGCCGCAGACACGGGTGTACACCAAGTGGGAGTAAAAAATTATCCGCCCTGCACCCGGTTATCGGAATACAGACGATCATGCTGTTTCGGCGCGCGCCGATGCCGGATACAGGAAATCGGCAGGCCCTTGTGGATGCGGCCAATGCACGACAGACTGCCACCGATACAGGCCCGGAGGTCGGCGTCGCCACGGGCAATCAGCATTCGTCTGGATTTACAGATTTACTTTTTATAACTCACTGATATTATTGTTTTTTATTGTTCTCACTGAAAGTTGCTCTAATAAGCTCTAATAAACTAGCCGTAGATTTGCTCGGCATAGCTCTCAGTGAATTTGTACTTTGCAAATTTCCTGCTTTTTGAAACTGTTCTGATTATTCCCTCCTCTGCTAAAGACTTGAGGAGCGTGCTTGCCTGCGATTGATTTATTCCAAATGCGTTACGAATACGCTCATTGTCAAGCTGGTTCTCCATAATCAATAAAATTATCGCCGTAAGCCGTTTTTCTTCAGGGCTGAATTCCTCGTAGGACTTGGGGGCAGACAAAGTAACTTTGAACGCAGTTGGGCGACTGTAAAAAATGGGTGCAGGAACCTTAATATGCCGAGTAGAAACGCAAATTCTATCTATCCCCTGGCCATCCATTTCTCCATACCCAAGTTTCTTGAAGTGTGTCGCAATGACTGGGTTTCGCCACGCACGATTGTGAATTAAATTAAGTGTGCTCAACCCGGGCATCAGCCCTCCTGGATTCTCAATTTCCAGTCGGTCCATAAACATCGCAATTTTTATTGGATGGTGAACTTTGCGATAGTCTCTGTGAACTACAGCATTGGCTATTACTTCACGCAGCACTTCATCGTTGTAAGCCGGTATATCCTGCCTTTGAACTCCAACAATTTTCGGCATTGACCAGACGTATTGTTTGACCAAATCTACACTTGTAAGTAATTGATTGGCTAAGTTTCCATCTATAGTCATTACCTTTAGCGGTTCTTCCCTGAGATTTGTGCGAAACACCTGAAATTCAATATATGCATTTCGAAGGAGGCCAAACTTTTGAGGGTGAGATGTAAAACTTAGCGCTCCTGCAATTGTAAGTTTTGGTTTTGCTGATGGCCCACAACAAATCTGATTATCCAGTAGCTTCCCCACCAGGTTTTCATCAATTGGCCTGTTTGGCTCAACCTCTTGGAAAATTTTGCCTAACATCCCAAAATCCAGATCATCTAATGATGACGCATCTATGGCCATCTCATCTGCAGAAACATTTCGCGATTTTGCCAGGTGCTCTCTGATTTCATCAATCGACATAGTGATGGTTTGACTGCCGTTGCGTTTGAAGCTGGCATTCCCTCCAAAAGGAGCACGATCTTTGATGAATACGGGACTCGTTACCCCTTGCTGAACATGGGCACACAAAACGAAGTGCCCATTAATTTTCAGAATGTGACTCTCGACTGATAGCCCAGGCTCCTGCTTGTCCTTCGCAATATTTACTATTTCGGTTGCGATTTTGTCGAAATCCAGCGCAGTCTTGCTGAATTTGAAGGATCGGGTGATCCCAAAAACAAATGCACCGCCACCGGGAGTATTCCCAAATGCATTTACATGCTCAATTAAGCGGGTTCGCTTTTCACTCAAATCTTCCTTGAAGTCTAAATGATTCAGCTCAGATCTCCGCGCGATCGCATCGGTTATCGCTTCGATCCAATACTTTTCACCGTTTCTATCTATATAAGCCATTGTAATTATGGTGTTTTTTTAAAAACCCACAAGCTTGCTCTATTAAGCTCTATTAAGATAATTTAAACTCTTTTACACTGAACGTCAATGCAACGAATATGGCTCGGCTGTCAGCGAATGGCAGGCGTCGGTGCGAAGCGCATTGGCGGCACAATATGGCACAATGACGGTTAAAAGCGGTGCCTGGCGGAGCTGGCTTTCACCGTCGGCAGTACGGTAGCAGTGGTCGGCTATCGTGGCAACACGGGAGGTGTCGCAGACACGGAATCAATCCGGGGGCCGGGTTGTTCACCGCGTCTGCTTTACACAAAACCGCCGCCGCATACACTGGTGTACACTGTGCAGCGGGTAAAAATCATCCGCCCTGCACCCGATTATCGGAATACATCCAACCCTGCTATGAACGCTGACCATGCTATCCCCGAGCGTGCCGACGTCGTGGTCATTGGCGGCGGTAATGCGGCCCTGTGCGCGGCGCTGTCCGCCGCCGAGCAGCACGCCGACGTGGTCGTGCTGGAGCGCGCGCCGCGGGACGAGTCCGGCGGCAACAGCCGCTTTACCGCCGGCGCCATCCGCTGCGTCTATAACGGCGTGGCCGACCTGCGCGCGTTGATGCCCGATCTGACCGATCAGGAAATCGCCCGTACGGACTTCGGTACCTATACCGAGGAGCAGTTTTTTGACGATATGGGCCGGGTCACGCAGTATCGCTGCGACCCCGACCTGGTCGAGCTGCTGGTCAAACGCAGCCGGGACACGCTGTTATGGATGCGCGCCAACGGCGTGCGGTTTCGGCCGATCTGGGGGCGGCAGGCGTTCAACGTCGGCGGTCGGTTCACGTTCTGGGGTGGGCTGACGGTAGAGGCCTGGGGCGGCGGCCCCGGCCTGGTGGATGCGCTGACAACGATGGCGGCGGCGCAGGGCATTGCGATCCGCTACGACAGCCGCGCCACCGCGCTGCTGACCGATGACCGCGGGGTGGTCGGGGTGCGGGTCAACTCCGGCGGTCACAGCAAAACCATCGCCTGTAACAGCGTCGTGCTGGCGGCGGGCGGTTTCGAGGCCAACCCCGCCTGGCGGGCGCGCTACCTCGGCCCCGGCTGGGACCTGGCCAAGGTGCGCGGCTCGCGCTTCAACACCGGCGACGGCATCCGCATGGCGCTCGACGTCGGCGCCGCTCCGTATGGTCATTGGTCCGGCTGCCATGCGGTCGGCTGGGATCGCAACGCGCCCGAGTTTGGCGACCTCGCGGTCGGCGACGGCTTCCAAAAACACTCCTATCCGTTCGCGGTCATGCTCAACGCCAACGGCGAGCGCTTTGTCGATGAAGGCGCCGATTTTCGCAACTACACCTATGCCAAATACGGCGGCGTGATCCTGCAGCAGCCGGGGCAGTTCGCGTGGCAGATCTTTGACCAGAAAGTCGTGCCGCTACAGCGCGACGAATACCGCATCCGGCAGGTTACCCGGGTGCGGGCGGATACGCTGCCGGAGCTGCTTGCCCGACTGGACGGGGTTGACGCCGAGCGCGCCCTGGCGACGCTGGACGCCTACAACCGGGCGGTGAATCGGGACACGCCGTTCAACCCCAACATCAAGGACGGCAAGGGCACCACCGGCCTGCCGATTCCCAAATCCAACTGGGCCAATACCCTCGATAGCGGGCCGTTTGAGGCTTATGCCGTGACCTGCGGCATTACGTTCACGTTCGGCGGCCTGAGAATAAACCGCCGCGGCAATGTGCTCGATACCGATCTGGCGCCGATCTCCGGCCTGTATGCTGCCGGTGAACTGGTGGGGGGGATTTTCTATTTCAACTACCCGGGCGGCACCGGGCTGATGTCCGGCGCCGTCTTCGGGCAGCTGGCGGGCAACTCGGCGGCGGCGTATGCTGCGTCCTGTGGACAGCGGTAGGATGGTTTTATCCGGTTTTGTCTGGCTACGGCTTGATGCCAAAGACAGCGCGTTTTTCTTTTGCCGGCGCCTTTTGCTTTTGTACTGTTTAATGCGGCCTTTTACTATGCGTTTTTTCAGCCACCTGACTCTGGCACGGACTGTGAGTCCAACTTATACCTGCAACAACCGGAAGGGGGGCCGGTGCGCATCGGTGTCGGCCGCCCGGCAGTCGATTGGATGGCGCGCAAGTCGGCGCCTGGCGGCAGGGGGCGGTTGGTTATGACGGGTCTGATGCGGCGGGGTCTCCTTATCCGGGTCGTTTTGGCGCTGCTGTTGGCGGTGGCGGGGCGCGCGGCGGCGCTGGAGACGTATCAGCAGACGCTGGTGTACAGCGAATGGCCGGAGTATGCCAACGGCGGCAACTTGCTGGCGTTGCCGGCGCTGCGCAATACGCTGGCGCGGTTTGCCGAGCGGGCTTCGCAGCGCATTTTGATTCGCTATCCGGGCGGCGACGCGGGGCGGCAGTGGGCGCGGGTGGTGCAGCGGTGGCTGGTTGCGTACGGGGTACCCTGGGAGTATATCGAGCTACAGGCGGGCTCGGGGGCGGCGGATGAGATGGCGCTGATTGTGGTTGATCGGGGGGGATAGTGCGGTTTGGGGCGGGGGTTATTGCGGGTCGGCTTGCGATTGGCCGGACGCGGGGGCCGGGGGCATGAATTCCGGGCTTTTTTTGACCACGACGGTGCCGGCGATTTTGTCGTGCCAGCCTTGCTTCTTTTTGTCGAAGGCGATCCAGAGGATGCCCAGGCCGAGCGGGATGAAGGAGATGAAGTAGCCCAGGTAGCGCAGTATGAAGCGGCCGGCGGTGGGCTTGCCGCCGGTGCGGGCGTCGACGATGATGAGGTTGAAGGCCATTTTGCCGGGGGTGGCGGATTTGTAAAACCAGAATGCCAGTACCGCTACGACCGGGACAACGTAGTTGAACAGGAGGCTGCCGAAGCCTGGAAACAGGCGGTCGGAGGGGGCGTCGGTGAGGGCATCCCAGCCGTACAGGCCGAATAGCAGCGGGGCGGTGACGACGACCAGGAGCAGCGTGTCGAGGATGCTGGCGGCGACGCGCAGCCAGAAGCCGGCGTATTGGAGTGGGGGCGGTTGGGTCATCGGTCGGGTCGGGTGGCGAGGGAAAAATCAGTTTTCCAGCGCGGCCATGCGGTTGTGGGCGTGCAGGGCGGCGACTTTGTAGGCTTCGGCCAGGGTCGGGTAGTTGAAGGCGTTGTCGAGGAAGTAGTCGAGCGTGCCTTTGAGGGTCAGGACGGCCTGGCCGATGTGAATCAACTCGGTGGCGCCTTCGCCGACGATGTGGGTGCCGAGCAAGCGGCGGCTTTTGGTCGAGAATATGAGCTTCATCAGGCCGGATTGCAGGCCCATGACTTTGCCGCGCGAGGTTTCCGGCAGCGGGACGATGCCGACTTCGTAGGGGATTTTGCGCTTGACGGCTTCGTCTTCGCTCATGCCGACGCTGGACATTTCCGGCACCGCATAGATGCCGTAGGGGAAAAATTCGGGCGTTTGATGCAGTGGCTGGTCAAGCGCATGCAGCGCGGCGGCGCGGCCCTGCTCGAGCGCGGTCGAGGCCAGGCTGGGGAAGCCGATGACGTCGCCGACGGCGTAAATGTTTGGGATTGGGGTTTGGAATGTGTCGTTGACCACCAGGCGGGCGCGGTGGTCGACCTCAATGCCCAGCCGGTCGAGGCCGAGCTGTTCGGTGTTGCCGACACGGCCGGCGGCGAACAGGACGAGGTCGGAGGCAATGGCGCGCTTGCTTGCCAGCCGGACGATGCAATTGCCGCTGGGGCGGCATTCGATGGTTTCTACTTTTTGGCCGAATTGCAGCCGCATGCCGGCGTCGATGATGTCGTGCTGGAAGTGCATCAGCACTTCTTTGTCGATGAAGTCGAGCATCGTGTCGCGCGATTCGACCAGCGTGACGTTGATGTCCAGGGCGGCGAAAATGGTGGCGTATTCGACGCCGATGACGCCGGCACCGATGACCGTCATCGAGCGCGGCAGTCTGGTCATGCCGGTGACTTCGTCGCTGTCGATGATGCTGCTGTGGTTGAACGGCACCGATTCCGGGCGGTAGGGTTTGGTGCCGACGGCGATGATGAAGCGTTTGGCGGTGAGCGTCATCGTGTCGCCGCTCGGGACCTGCACTTCGATTTTGTCGTCGCCGATGAAACGACCGTGGCCGAGGACGATGTCGACGCCGTTTTTGACCAGATGGCTTTCCAGAATATCGACTTCGCTTTGCAGCGTGAGCGCCAGGCGGCGCATCAGGTCGGTGATTTTGATGTCGGCTTTGACGCGGTACGAGCGACCGTAAAAACCGCGTTCGCGCCAGCCGGTTAAATTCAATACGGTTTCACGCAGGGTTTTGCTCGGGATGGTGCCGGTGTGTACGCAGACGCCACCAACCTGGGGCTGGTTGTCTACAATCGCCACCGCGCGCCCGAGTTTGGCGGCTTGAATCGCCGCGGTCTTACCGGCGGGGCCGCTGCCGATGACGATGAGGTCGTAGTTTTGCATTGCGGTGGTTGGGCGGTGGTTGGGCCGGTATCATAGCAAAATTCAGCGGATGATGGGCCGGGGTGTTGTGTGCGGGGGCTTTGGGGTGTGATTTTGGCAGGCCGGTGGTGTAGAATGGCACTTGAATAGGGGAAAAAACGGTTTTTTTCAAATGACGAGCCGCGGATTTATTTACTGGGACAATTCAAATCTGTTTATCGGCGCCCGCGCTCTGGCGGGCGAGCGTGAAGGGGCGGATGCACGATACCGGATACGGCTGCATTTTCCAAACCTCGTACGCCTCGCCCATGCCGACCGCCCGGTTGAAAAAGCGCGGGCGGTTGGTTCAGTTCCGCCCGAGTTGCGGGCGGTCTGGAACAAACTTGAGGGGTTGGATGTTGAGGTAGAGCTGTTTGAACGCGGCGTGTCTTCCGGTCAGGAGCAGGGAGTGGATCAGGCGTTGCAGACCAGTATGTTGAGAGACCTGGTTGATTATAACGGCAACCCCGGCATTGTTGTGCTGTTAACCGGCGATGGGGCGGGGTTTTATGACGGGGTCGGCTTTCACGCCGATATTGAGCGCATGCACAACCGCGGCTGGAAAATTGAAGTGCTTGCCTGGCAGGATAGTTGCAATCGGCGGATGCGGAAATGGGTTGAACAAAACGGGCATTTTATTTGTCTGGATGATTACTATGAAAGTATTACTTTTTTGACTGATGTTGCTCCGGGCGGCAGGCTTGCCGAACCTCGACATGAAGTCCCTCTCGACCTTTCAAACCGCCTTTGATCTTCAATCCAAAAACATCTCTGGGCCAAAAACATCTCTGGAGTTTTAATACCAATACATTTACCGTAATCAGTTGTCACACGGGCGGTCAAATAGCGCTATCAACGGGAAGTAAAATGGAAGCAGCCACTATGAGAGAGCCAAATAGACCGCATCAAAGCGGCCGCTTGCAGTAAGATTTTCTGCTCAACCGAGCGAATACGCCGGACCGATGCCGACTCCATCGTGCCGGCACGTGTCCAAGCCAACCGATGCCGACCGCCCTGCCCCGCCTACCCGCCGACACCGAGACCGACCCGGCCCGTTATCTGGAAATGCTGCGGCAGAGTACGGTCGGGCTGCATACCCGCTATCGCCTGGCCGACGGGCGCGAGACGGCGCGCGTTTATCTGGACAGCAGCGCCAGCACGCTGCAACTGGGGGTGGTCAACGCGGTGCTGCAGCGGTTTCTGCCGCTGTACGCGAGCACGCATACCGATGTGCACTTCGGCGCTCAGCTGGCGAACTATGAATATCGGCAGGCGCACCAGACCGTGCTGCAATTTGTGCATGCCGACGCTGCTACGCACGGGTGTTTTTTTGTCGGCAGCGGGGCCACCGCCGGGTTGAATCGGGTGGCGGCTACCCTGGCGCGCTGGCGGCCCGAACGCGACGTGGTGATTGTCAGCGCCATGGAGCACCATTCAAATGATCTGCCGCATCGACAGCACGCGGAAACGGTGCTGCAACTGCCGCTCGCGCGGCACGGCGGCGACTTCGAGACGGTCGATCTGACGCGCCTCGAGCAACTGCTGCAACAGCATGACGGGCGGGTGAATTATGTCGCCGTCACCGGGGTCTCCAACGTGACCGGCATCGTCAATCCGATTTATGCGATTGCCGAGCTGGCGCATCGATACGGGGCGCTGATTGTGGTCGATGCGGCGCAGATGGCCGCGCATCTGCCGCTGCGGGTCTCGAACCGCGAGCAGCCGAATCACACGCTGGACGTGGTTTGCCTGTCCGGGCACAAGCTGTATGCGCCGATGTCGCCGGGCGCGGTGGTCGCGCGGCTGGAGCCGTTTACCGCGGCGCCGCCGCAGGAGCTCGGCGGCGGCATGGTGGACGATGTGTTTGCCAATCACTTTATCCCGACCGCCACGCTGCCGGAGCGCGCCGAGGCCGGGACGCCGAATATCGCCGGCGCGATTGCGCTGGCGAGCGCGCTGCAGGCGCTCGATACGGTCGGCATGGACTATATCGCGCAGCGCGAGGCGGGGTTGATGCGCTATGCGATTGAGGCGCTTGGGCGCATCGACGAGGTCGTGATTTACGGGCAAACCGACCCCGGGCGGGTGCAGCGCATCGGCGCATTGTCGTTCAATCTGCGCGACCTGCCGCACGGGTTGACGGCGGCGATTTTGAATGATTATTTCAATATCGCCGTGCGCAATGCGTGTTTTTGTGCGCATCCGTATGTGCGTGAACTGATCGGCGATGCGCTGGCGGAATACCTCGATATGGACAACCTGAGCAACGCCGAGATGGAGGCGCTGGCGGAGCTGCATCGGGGGATGGTCAGGGCAAGCTTTGCGCTGTATAACCGGCGGCAGGATGTGGATTTTCTGGTCGCGGCGGTGAAAAAAATCTGCGCCGACAAGGCCGCTTATGCGCGCCACTATCGGCAATGTGATAACGGCGATTATGTGCATACGCAGTTTCGGTTTGATCATCGGCGGGTGTTTTCTACGCGGCAGCAGGTCGCCGATTGGTTCGCGCGCGGGTTTGAGCACGAGCTCGAATCGCCATCGGCGCGATAGGGCGACGCTGTCCGGGGAACCTCTGGCCGAATTGGCGGTCGGTAAAGGCGGGTAGGTCGCTGTTTTTTCAGCGCCGTTTTGGCCATTTTCAGGGCAATTTTCAGGACCATCAATATGCTTCGTACTGTGCTTTCGCTGCCGCTGCTGTGCGGTCTGTTGGGTTGTCTGGGCGCCAATGCGGCGCTGCCGCTGATAGTGGAGGGCGCGCCATTACCGAGCCTGGCGCCGATACTGGAAGATGTACAGCCGGCGGTGGTGAATGTGTCGACGATTATTCGCACCGGCCGGCCGGAGACGTCGCTGGAGGAGCTTTACCGTCGGCAGTTCAACCTGCCACCGCGCCAATATCGCCCAAGTCAAAGCCGCGGCTCGGGGGTGATTATCGATGCTGATAAGGGATTGGTGGTGACCAATCATCACGTGATCGACGAGGCCGATTCGATTGCCATCACCACCCACGACGGGCGGACCTTCGAGGCCGAGTTGATCGGCTCGGATGAGGCGACCGACGTGGCGGTTTTGCAGATCGACGCCGATGCCCTTTCCGCGATTCGGCTGGGGCGGTCGAGCGAGCTCAGGGTCGGCGATTTTGTGGTCGCCATCGGCAGCCCGTTCGGGCTGAGCCAAACCGTGACCTCGGGCATCGTCAGCGCATTGGGGCGCAGCGGGCTGGGGATCGAGGGCTACGAAGACTTTATCCAGACCGATGCGTCGATCAACCCCGGCAACTCCGGCGGCGCGCTGATCAATCTGCGCGGCGAGCTGATCGGCATCAGTACGGCGATTTTGTCGCGCTCGGGCGGCAGCGTCGGCATCGGCTTCGCGATTCCGATCGATATGGTGAGCACGCTGATGGATCAATTGATTGAATTCGGCGACATACAGCGCGGACTGCTCGGCGTGCGGATGCAGAGCCTGACGCCGGAGCTGGCCGAGGCGTTTGATGTCCGCGGCAAGAAAGGCGTCGTGGTGTCCGAGGTGATCGCCGGCTCGACCGCCGAGACCGCCGGCATCAAAGAGGGCGACGTGATCGTGAAGTTCAACGATACCGAGATCAGTGATAACTTCGATCTGCGCAACGCGGTCGGGTTGCTGCGCACCGGTACGAACAGCACGGTGCAGTTTTACCGCGACGGGAAATTGCAAACCGTGGCGGTGAAAATCGGGGCGACGGAAGACACGACCGGGCTTGCCGGCGGCGGCCTGGAGAAATTGCAGGGTGCGCAGCTGAAAACCGCCGAGCCCGGCGTGCGGCACGGCGGCGGCGTGCTGGTGGTCGAGATCGCGCCCGATAGTCCGGCCGCCGAGACCGGTTTGCAGGCGGGCGATATTTTACTCGCGGTCAATCGGCAGCCGGTGCGCTCGCTGGCGGAGCTGCGCGCGGTGGCCAAACGGGCGGCGGGCGATTTGCTGATCAAGCTGCTGCGCGACGACTTTGTACATTTTGAGGTACTGTAATCGCCGGGCGCACGCGGTCGTGACCGCGCGCCGGGCCTGAATCCGATTGCCATGCAACCGATCGTTATCGCACCGTCGATTCTGTCTGCCGACTTCGCCCGCCTGGGTGAGGAGGTCGAGCAGGTGTTGGCGGCGGGCGCGGATATGATCCATTTCGATGTGATGGACGGCCATTATGTGCCCAACCTGACGATCGGGCCGACAGTGTGCGAGGCGCTGCGCAAATACGGCGTGGTCGCGCCGATCGACGTGCACCTGATGGCCTCCCCGGTAGACCGCCTGATCACCGATTTTGCCGCCGCCGGCGCGAGCTATATCACCTTTCACCCGGAGGCCTGCGACCACATTGACCGCAGTTTGCAGCTGATCCGGGAATGCCGCTGCAAGGGCGGGTTGGCGTTCAATCCGGCGACGCCGTTGACGACACTGCAATACGTGATGGACAAGGTCGATATGATCCTGCTGATGTCGGTGAATCCGGGCTTCGCCGGGCAGCAGTTTATTCCGGCGGTGCTGGACAAACTGCGTCAGGCCAGGGAGCTGATTGCACAGAGCGGCAGGAAGATTCGCCTGGCGATCGACGGCGGCGTCAAGCTCGACAATATCGCGCAAATCACCGCTGCCGGCGCGGATACCCTGGTGATCGGCAGTGCGATTTTTGGCGCCGCCGAGGCCGCCGATGTCAACCGATACGATAGTGTGATGGCCGCTATGCGGGCCGAATTGCGCGGCCCGGATGCCGCTTGACGCGAGCAGGCTGCGTCTGGCTGTGGCATGGGCATTAGAGGGGGCGTTTGCCATAGCGGCGGGCGTTTGCTATATTGCTCGCGCTGTGCCGCCCGAATAAGCCGTTATCGCTAGAGCGCGGTTTTTGTAGCGCGTATTGCGGCTGGTCGGCTGCTCCCATACCCGCACACCCGCCTCGATTGCAACCGCGATAACACCGCGCCGACGCGGGCGCAACAGCGGGCATCGTCTAGCCGTGGGCGCGTTTCCGGCGGCTGCACGGGCGGTGGGATCATTGCTTTCAGAACCCGGGTGCAACATCGCCGTGCTTAGTCAGGATCAATTCAATCAATATGCCGACCAGGGCTACAACCGCATTCCGCTGCAAAAGAAAGTGCTGGCGGATCTGGACACGCCGCTTAGCACCTATCTGAAGCTGGCCGATCAGCCGTATTGCTATTTGCTGGAGTCGGTGCACGGCGGGGAAAAATGGGGGCGCTACTCGGTTATCGGCCTGCCTTGCCATCAGCGGCTGGAAGTTCGCGGCCACGATTTTTCCCTGATCGATCACGGACACATCGTTGAGCATCAGCACTGCGACGATCCGCTGGCGGAAATTCGGCGGTTCCAGACCCGCTTCCGGGTGCCCCGGATGGACGATATGCCGCGCTTCAACGGCGGCCTGGTCGGCTTTTTTGGCTACGATGTGGTGCGCTATATCGAGCCACACCTGAACACGCAGCCAAAGCCCGACCCGATCGATGCGCCGGATATTCTGCTGCTGGTGTCCGAGCAGCTGGTGGTGTTCGATAATCTTTCCGGCTGCCTGTTTGCGATCAGTTATATCGACCCCGGCGAGGCCAATGCGTACGTTCGCGGCTGCGCCCGGCTGGACGATATCGTGGTCAAATTGCAGCGCGCATTGCCGGAGCAGCAGTACACGCGCGGACCGCAGGCGACCGACGAGGCCGGCCTGGCTTCTTCGTTTCCGCAGGCCGAATTCGAGCGCGCGGTGGACGAGTGTCAGCGCTATATTCGCGCCGGTGATATTTTTCAGGTGGCGCTGTCGCAACGCATGGCGCTGCCGTTCGAGGCGCGGCCGTTGGATTTGTACCGTGCGCTACGCACGTTGAATCCGTCGCCCTACATGTATTACCTGAACCTGGATCATTTTCATATTGTCGGCTCGTCGCCGGAAATTCTGGTTCGCCTGGAGCAGGATCGGGTGACCATCCGGCCGATTGCCGGCACCCGCAGGCGGGGCGAGGATGCGGCGCAGGATGACGCGCTGGCAGCCGATTTGCTGTCCGACCCGAAGGAGCTGGCGGAGCACTTGATGCTGATCGATCTGGGGCGCAACGACGTCGGTCGGGTGGCTGAAATTGGCACCGTCGAGGTGACCGAAAAGATGCTGATCGAATATTATTCGCATGTGATGCATATTGTCTCCAACGTGACCGCCCGCATCCGCCCCGAATTCGATGCGATCGACGTGCTCAAGGCCACGTTCCCCGCCGGTACGCTGTCCGGGGCGCCGAAGGTGCGGGCGATGGAAATCATCGAGCAGTTGGAGCCGGAAAAGCGCGGCGTCTATTCCGGGGCGGTTGGCTATATCGGCTGGAACGGCAATATGGACACCGCGATCGCGATTCGCACCGCGCTGATCAAAAATCAGACGGTGTATATTCAGGCCGGCGCCGGGATTGTCGCCGACTCGGTGGCCGAGCGGGAGTGGCAGGAAACCTTGAACAAGGGGCGCGCGCTGTTGAAAGCGGTCGCGATGGCGCATGCCGGTCTGGACCAGCCGCTGGAGTGAGGCTGCCCATGCTGGTGATGATCGACAATTACGATTCGTTTACGTACAACCTGGTACAGTATTTTGGCGAGCTGGGCCAGGCGGTTCACGTGGTGCGCAATGATGCGCTGAGCGTGGCCGAACTGGACGCCCTGTCGCCGGCATTTCTGGTGATTTCGCCCGGCCCCGGCATCCCCGGTGACGCCGGTATTTCGGTGGCGGCGATCCGGCATTTCGCCGGCCACATCCCGATTCTGGGGGTGTGTCTCGGGCATCAAAGCATCGCGCAGGCGTTTGGTGCCGAGATTGTCCCGGCGAAACATATCATGCACGGCAAAACCTCGTTCATCGAGCACAATCAGCGGGAGTTGTTCGCGCACCTGCCGTCGCCGTTTCAGGCCACCCGCTACCACTCGCTGGCGGTGAGCGCCGAGCTGCTGCCCGGTTGCCTGGAAATTACCGCGTGGACTGCGGATCAGGAAATCATGGGCATTCGCCACCGCGAGCTGCCGATTCAGGGGGTGCAGTTTCACCCGGAATCGATTTTGACGCAGCATGGGCACGCGCTGTTGCAGCAGTTTTTACAGCCGTCCTGACGACGGCACGCCGGCGATGGCGGATATTCTGCAAAAAATCATGGCGCATAAGCGCGCCGAGGTGGCCGCCGGCAAAGCCGCCGACCCACTGCCGCGGCTGCAAGAGCAGATTGCACACGCCGGCCCGACCCGGGGCTTTGCCGCGGCGATACGGGCGCATCTTCGGGCGCAACGGCCGGCGGTGATTGCCGAGATCAAACAGGCGTCGCCAAGCAAGGGCGTCATCCGGGCGAATTTTGACCCGACGCAGCTCGCCGTGAGCTATGCCGACGGCGGCGCGAGCTGCCTGTCGGTGTTGACCGATGCGGCTTTTTTCCAGGGGCACGCGCAAGACCTGGCCGCGGCGCGACAGTCATGCGCGCTGCCGGTGCTGCGCAAGGATTTTATCATCGACCCGTATCAGGTCTATGAAAGCCGCGCCATCGGCGCCGATGCGGTGTTGTTGATTGTGGCCGCACTGGACGACGCGACGCTGCACACGCTGTACCATTTGGCGGTGCAGCTGGGGCTGGATGCGCTGATTGAGGTGCATGACCGGCAGGAGCTGGAGCGGGCACTGCGCCTGCCCGGGCCGTTGATTGGCCCCGAGCCGTTGATTGGCATCAACAATCGCAACCTGCGCAGCTTCGAGACGCGGCTCGAAACGACGCTGGAGCTGCTGGAATGGGTGCCGACCGAGCGCATTGTGGTGGCCGAAAGCGGCATCCACCGACCGGCGGACGTGCAGCGCTTGCAGCAGCAGGCGGTGCAGGTGTTTTTGGTCGGCGAGGCGTTGCTGCGCGCCGAGCAGCCGGGCGAAAAAATGCGTGAACTGTTTGCTTTGTAGGCCGCGGCCGGTGGGTTTTTATGCCGCTGCTGGCGGCGCAGGGGCGCGGATTCGGCTTATAATTCTATCCTCGGTCGGCAGGCCATGACAGACGTTAACACGCACGGACAATCCGAACATGAAAGTCACACTGAACCAGATTAACGGCCTGCAGTTTCGCGCCGTCGCCGACAGCGGGCATGCGCTGATGCTGGATGGGGCGAACGACGGCGCGGGCGCGCGGCCGATGGAGGCGATACTGGCCGGGCTGGGCGGGTGCAGTGTGGTGGACGTGCTGCGGATTTTGCACAAAAGTCGGCAGGCGGTGGAGGATTGCGTGATCGAGGTGACTGCGGAGCGGGTGGACGCGATTCCGGCCGTTTTTCGCACCATCCACCTGCGCTATATAATTACCGGCAGCGGCCTGGAGCGGAAAAAAGTCGAGCGGGCGGTGGCATTGTCGCTGGAAAACTACTGCTCGGTCGCCCGGATGCTGGAAAAAACCGCCGCGATATCGCATCAGGTCGAGTTGATTCAAACGCCCGCATAGCGACGGGCGGCGACCGAACCAGACTCAAACCGAAACCAGGGCCAAACCAGACCATACACCCGGCATGAACAAACTCTCTCATTGGTTCAAGCGACAGATTGCCAACCCGCAGATTCTGTATCTGGCGACCGTCCTGATCGGCTCGCTGCTGGTGGTCACCTACGCCGGCAATATGCTGGCGCCGGTTTTGGTCAGCCTGGTGATTGCCTATCTGCTGGAAAGTCTGGTTAAAAAAGTGACCGCATTTCGGCTGCCGCGGCTGGCCGCGATCTGGCTGGTCTTTCTGTCCTTTATGCTGTTTTTGCTGATCGTGGTATTCGGCCTGATACCGGTGCTGTACAACCAGATTACCGAGGTGGTGCAGCAAATACCCAATATCATGAGCCGTGGGCAGGCGGCGCTGATGGCGCTGCCGGAGCGCTATCCCGAGCTGTTCTCGCCCGAGCAGATGCAGGAGCTGATTGCCAATATGCGCACCAGCCTGAGCGAGCTGGGGCAGCGGCTGGTGGCCACGTCGCTGTCGAGTGCGACGGTGTTGATTGCGGTGATTATCTATACTATTCTGGTGCCGCTGCTGGTGTTTTTCTTCCTCAAAGACAAAACCCGCATCATCATCTGGTTGAAGGGTCTGCTGCCGAATGAAAATCAATTGGCGGTGCGCGTCTGGGCCGATGTGGACGCGCAGATCGGCAACTACATCCGCGGTAAATTCTGGGAGATTCTGATTGTCGGGGTGGCCAGTTTTGTGGTTTTTTCATGGCTGCAATTGCAGTTCTCGATGCTGCTGGCGGTGCTGGTCGGCTTGTCGGTGCTGATACCCTATGTCGGGGCGGCGGTGGTGACCATTCCGGTGATCATCATCGCCTGGTTTCAGTGGGGGTGGAGCAATGATTTTGCGACGCTGGTGATCGCCTATCTGGTGGTTCAGGCGCTGGACGGCAACCTGCTGGTGCCGCTCCTGTTTTCCGAGGTGGTCAATATACACCCGGTCGCAATCATTGCAGCGGTGCTGTTTTTTGGCGGCATCTGGGGCATTCTGGGCGTTTTCTTTGCCATTCCTTTGGCGACGCTGGTGCAGGCTATCATACTGGCATGGCCGCCGGCGCACGCAACAGACGCCGATTCTGCTTGACCGGTCTGCTCGAACGCGCGTGCACCCGCGCTGTCGCGGTCGGTGTGCCGTCGGCGCTGCGGCGACGGTAGCAGCCCGCCATTTTCGTTGATTTCGTCAGGCTCGCTGCGCGATGCTCAAAGTCTATACCGCCGAGTCTTTGGTAGACGGTAATCTGGTGCTGGGCCTGCTGCAGCAGCAGGGCATTGCGGCCCGGCTGTTCCATGACCATGCGCAGGGCGGGCTGGGCGAATTGCCGCTCACCTACCCGGAAATCTGGATCCGGCGGACGGCCGATTTCGACCTCGCGCGCCGAGTGATTGAGCGGTTTGAAACCCAGCAGATCGATCTGCCACCGCTGCGCTGCCCGTACTGCCGTGAGCACAATCCGGTCACCTTTGAAATCTGCTGGCAATGCTACGGTAATTTGTCCGACCGCGACCGTTCGGCGTAATTCGCGTTGGCCCGGCGCACAAGAAAAAAAACGCCCCGGCGGCGCGCGGCGGCGTGGCGGTCGCGCGCGTGGCAATTCGGCCGGTTTATTGCGCTGCGCCTGGCGCTGGGGTTGCTGGTGCTCGGCATCGTGTCAGTCGTCCTGCTGGATCTGCACATTCGCCGCCAGTTCGCCGACAGCGCGCAGGCCCAACCGGCGCGCGTGTATGCCCGACCGACCGAACTGACGCCGGGCATGGCCCTGGCCGCCGACGCGCTGCAGCGACAATTGAGTCGGCTGGGTTACCGGCAGGTCGAGCGCATCCGGCAGCCCGGCAGTTTTGCCCGTCGGGGCGAGGTCATGGATGTGTTTCTACGCGCTGTGTCGGTCGATCGGGTGGCGCGGTCGGCGATCGCATTGCGGCTGCAATTCCGGCGCGAGCGGTTGCTGCGGCTGTCGAATCATGCCACCGGCAAACCGCCGCCGGCGCCGGTGCTGCTGGAGCCGGAGGTGATCGACAACTTGCAGCTGGGGCCGTATCGGGATCGCGTTGTATTGCAGCTGCCCCAGATTCCCGAGCAACTGGTCAGTACGCTGCTGGCGATGGAGGACCGCCGCTTCGCATCGCACGTTGGGGTTGACCCGGGCGCAATTGCGCGCGCGCTTTGGCATAACCTGAGGCAGGGGCAAAGCGGGCAGGGTGGCAGCACATTGACGCAGCAATTGGTTAAAAATGTGTTTTTGACCCCGGAGCGCACGCTGTCGAGAAAAATACTGGAGGCGCTGATGGCGCTGATCCTGGAGCGGCGCTACAGCAAGTCGGAGATTCTGACGCGGTATGTCAATGAAATCTTCCTCGGCCAGGCCGGCAATCGCGCTATTCACGGGTTTGCGCTGGCCAGTGAGTTCTATTTTGGCCGCCCGCTGCGGCGGCTCAAGCTGCATGAAATCGCCACGCTGGTCGGCATGATCGCCGCACCGTCATACTATAACCCGCACCGTCACCCGCAGCGGACGCTCAAGCGCCGCAATCTGGTGCTGATGACGCTCGCCCGGGTCGGCTCGATCAGCCGCAACAGCGCACAGGAACTGGCCGCGCTGCCGCTGGGGGTGATTCGCCTGGAGCATAAAACCGCGTCGCGCTATCCGGCCTACATCGACTACCTGCACCGGCAATTGCGGCGCTATTACCCGGAAGACGTGCTGCGCTCCAGCGGGCTGCGGCTGCACACGTCGCTGGATCTCGGGATTCAGGCGGCGGCACAGCGCGGGTTGAGTACGGCGCTGGCGCAACTGGACCGGCAGCGCGGCTTCAAGCCGGGCACGCTGCAGGGCGCGGCGCTGGTCATCGGGGTCAAAAATGGTGAGATTCTGGCGCTGGTCAGTGACCGCACCGCCGGGGCGGCCGGTTTCAATCGGGCGATTGACGCCCACCGGCCGATCGGCTCGCTGATCAAGCCGGTGGTCTATCTGACCGCGTTGCAGCGCCCGCGGCGGTATTCGCTGGCCACCCCGCTGGCGGACACGCCGTTGACCGTCGCCACCGACAATGGCCAACCCTGGTCGCCGAAAAACTACGATAACCAATACCGCGGCAGTACGCTGGCGATCGAGGCGCTGACCCGGTCGTACAATGTCCCGACGGTGCGGCTCGGTATTGACGTCGGCATTGAGCAGGTGATCGAATCGATGCAGCGGCTGGGGGTCAACCGCGCGATCGAGCCGTTCCCCGCTATGCTGCTGGGCGCCGGCAGCCATACGCCGCTGGAAATGGCGCAGCTGTATCAGCCGATTGCCAACCGCGGCGTGCGCATCCCGCTGCGCTCGATTCGCAGCATCCACAGCAGCAGCGACCGCGTCATCGCGCGCTTTCCGGCCACTGAGCGCCGCGTGCTCGACCCGGCCACGGCGTTTTTGATCAACCACGCATTGACCCGGGTCGTGGCCGACGGCACCGCGGTCGGCATCGGGCGCCGCTACCCGCCGGACTTGCAGCTGGCGGGTAAAACCGGCACCACCGACGACTACCGCGACAGTTGGTTTGTCGGCTACAGCGGCGATCTGCTGACGGTCGTGTGGGTCGGGCGGGACGACAACAAACCGACCGGGTTAACCGGCGCCGGCGGCGCGTTGCGCTTGTGGGATGCCATTATGTCGCCGCTGCCGCTGCGCCCGAATAGCCCGTCGCCGGGTGACGATATTGTCTTTGCCCGGGTCGACCGCGACAGCGGCTTGCTGGCCGACAACGGTTGCGAGCGCACCGTGCAGCTGCCGTTTGCCGCCGGCTTTCAGCCGAAACGCCGGGCCGCCTGCTCGAGTGTGACCAGCCGGATAAAAAGCTGGTTCGGTATCCGTACGCAGGAGCGCCTGCAACCGGTGCCGGCGGAACAAAGAAACCGGTAGCCGGCGTCAGGCGGCGCGCGGCGCCGTTGCGGGCGGGGTGCGCGTGCCCAGGACCGCCGCCACCAGCGCCCCGAGCAGCAGCACAATGCACGCTGCTGAAGCAGCCATTGCCGCCCGAATATCCGCCGCTCTCGCCGGCCTGAAGATGCCGTCACGGATGGGTATAACAGGCCTGCAATGCACTATTGGCAGCGCCACCGAAAACGCTTTACAATGGGGGTGATGCGCTTTTGATGCGCTGCCGGGCGCAGCGCCAAACAACCACCCGATGCGGCTCACGGCTGCGGAGTTTATTTGCTATGCACCCAAGAACAACGGTTGACTTTATTGCCATGCAGGACGGCACGGCAGAGGAATACGCCTTTTTAGCCGAGCAGGAGCAGGTGTATGTCCGCGGGCTTGCCGACCGGCTGCTGGCGGCGCTCGAACAACTCGAGTCGTCTTTTTCCGGCTATCGAGTCAGCCGGCTGGAGCATTCCCTGCAATCGGCCACGCGCGCGTTTGAAGCCGGTGAAGAGGAGCAGATGGTGGTGGCGGCATTGCTGCACGACATCGGCGATGCGCTGGCGTCGCACTCGCATAGCGAAATGGCGGCGGCGATCCTGCGCCCGTATGTGTCGGAGCGGATTTACTGGATTGTCAAACACCACGGCGTATTTCAGATGGTGTATTACGCCCATCACACTGGCGGTGACCGCAATGCCCGCGATCGATTCAAGCATCACCGCTGGTATCAGGATTGCGTTGATTTTTGCACCAACTATGATCAGAATTGTTTTGACCCGGCTTATCCCAGCAAGCCGCTGTCGTTCTTTCGCCCGCTGGTGGAGCGGGTTTTTGCCCATCCGATTGCGCCGATAACGCAGCCGTGATGCGCTGTTGGGCGGATACGGCTTGCCTATCCGCCTAAATATCCAGATTGGTGACCGCGAACGCGTTTGCCTGGATGAAGTCCCGCCGCGGTGCGACCTGATCGCCCATCAGCATGGAAAAAGTCTGGTCCGCGCCAATGCTATCCTCAACCGTAACCTGAAGCAGGCGCCGCACCCCCGGGTCCATCGTGGTTTCCCATAGCTGCTCGGGGTTCATCTCCCCGAGGCCTTTGTATCGCTGGATGTTGATGCCCTTGCGCGCTTTGGACATAAGCCACTCGGCGGCGTCGACAAAACGGCTGAAAACAGCTTCGGTTCCATCCCAGACAGCGGTCATCTCACCTTGCTCCAACGGCTGCTTGCGGCTGGCAAATTCCGTCATCGTGCGGTAATTCGCACTGCGAAAAAAACCGTCGTCGAGCACGATATTCTCGCTCAGGCCGTATTGGTAGCGGGTGACCGTCAAGCGAGTGACGGCCGGCTCCAGCTTGACGGTATACTGCACCAGCCCGGTCGAGGTGTGGTTGAGAATCCGGGTCAGTTCATTCGCAATGCCCTCTGCCACCGACGCCGACAGCGCGTCGACTGTGATCGGCGCGCAGTTTATCAACGCATTCAGCACCGCCGGGTGGTAGCGGTTCGACAGCCGGGTGATGACCGCGGCCACGCTATGGGCGGCCTCTATCCGTGATTTCAATTCGTCCCCGGTTAACTGTGCGCCGTCGTGCAACCGAATCGACCCTTTTTGCATGATCATATCGATCAAAAAATCGGTCATCTCGGTGTCGTCTTTTATATAGACTTGCCGCTTTTTCAGCGTCACCTTGTACAGCGGCGGCTGGGCGATATAAATGTACCCCCGATGCAGCAATTCGGGCATTTGACGGTAGAAAAATGTCAACAGCAGCGTGCGGATGTGCGAGCCGTCGACGTCCGCGTCGGTCATAATGATGATGCGGTGGTAGCGTAGTTTGTCGATATCGAAATCGTCTTTGCCGATGCTGGTGCCCAACGCGGTAATCAGAATGGTGACTTCTTCAGAGGTCAGCATCTTATTGAAACGCGCTCTTTCTACATTCAATATTTTTCCCTTGAGCGGCAGTATGGCTTGAAAGCGGCGGTCCCGCGCCTGCTTTGCACTGCCACCGGCTGAGTCGCCCTCAACCAGGTAGATCTCGGACAAGGCCGGGTCTTTTTCCTGGCAATCGCCCAGTTTGCCCGGCAGCCCGCCGAGGTCGAGCGCACTTTTCCGGCGGGTCAATTCACGCGCTTTTCTGGCCGCCTCGCGCGCCCGTGCCGCATCGATTATACGGTTGCCGATGATCGCCGCCTCGGTCGGGTGTTCCAGCAAAAAATTGCCCAGGTGTTCGGCAACCAGCGCTTCCACCACGCCTTTTGCTTCAGACGACACCAGCTTGTCCTTGGTCTGCGACGAAAACCGGGGGTCGGCGAGTTTGATCGACAACACCGCCGTGACCCCCTCGCGGCAGTCGTCGCCGCTCAACGTGATTTTTTCTTTTTTCAATGACGCCGAGTTGCTGACATAGCCGTTCAATGTTCGCGTCATCCCGGCGCGCAGCCCGGCCATATGGGCGCCGCCGTCAGACTGGGGGACATTGTTGGTGTAGCAGAATATTTTTTCCTGGTCGGAGTCGTTCCATTGCATCGCCAGCTCGACCTGAATCTGATCTTTCTCGCCGCACATATTGAACACGGTCGGATGCAGCGCGTTTTTTGTTTTATTGAGGTGTTCTACAAACGCCGAGATGCCGCCTTGATATTCAAACACATCACGGTGGCCGTCGCGCTCGTCGACGATTTCTATGCGGATGCCGGAATTGAGAAAAGACAGCTCACGCAGGCGTTTCGACAGCACGGCATAGTGAAATTTTACGTTGCTGAAGGTTTCGTCGCTGGCCCGGAACGTAACCGATGTGCCGGTCTCATTGCTTGCGCCGACCACACTCAACGGCGCCACCGGATAGCCCATGCGATACTCCTGGCGATAGATGTTGCCATCCCGCCGAATCTCCAGCTTCAGCCATTCCGACAGCGCGTTTACCGCCGAGATGCCGACCCCGTGCAGGCCGCCGGAAACTTTATACGCGTTTTGATCGAACTTGCCGCCGGCATGCAGCACCGTCATGATAATTTCGGCCGCACTTTTACCGCCCTCTTCTGCAATCGCGCCGGTGGGAATGCCACGGCCGTTATCCGTTACCGTCACCGACTCATCCGAATGGATGCGCACCTCGATAACGCTGCAATAGCCGGCCAGTGCCTCGTCAACCGCATTGTCCACCACCTCAAACACCATGTGGTGCAAACCGGTGCCGTCGTCGGTATCACCGATATACATGCCCGGTCTTTTTCTAACCGCATCCAGTCCTTTTAGCACCTTGATGCTGCTGGAATCGTAGTTTTCTGCCATTCGCCTTGCTTGCGTGATTAAAATTGGTGATTCTCGCATAAAAACCGCTTATGCGTGGAATTTTTCAGACAATAAACGGTTTATAATCCGTATCTTATCTACTATTACGCGCTGATTTTTGATGCTCCGGATCGAACTGTTTTACCCGACCCGTTGGATGCTTGCGATTATTGTGTTGCTGTGGCCGAACAGGCCCTCCGGTAACGGCGAAGTATATCACGTCGGCGACCAACTTGCGCTCGTGCCAAAGCACGCGATTCAGGTATATCCGGTGCAGTCGGGATGTGCTATCGCACCGGCATTGTTGCGGCTATTGCCTTCTTATTGGGTATTTTTCTTTGGCGGGGTAGCGGCGCCGACAGCGAATGTTTCACATGAAACATATCCCGGATGTTTCATGTGAAACATTCCCCGCACATGCGATTGCACCAGGCTGAAACCATTTCTCGACTGCCCGCTTGCCATGCCGCGTTGGACTGCGGATGTATTGATCCCGCTACAGCCGAACGGGCATCACCAACCACATGGACAGCGGATCATCCGGCTGTTTCATAATGCAGATGCCGTCGTTGCCGCCTTCTAAATTCAATTGCAGCGTCTCTCCGCTGGCTGCCCGGGCGGCTTCTATCAGATAGAAAACATTGTATCCGGTTTCAACCTGTTCGCCGGCGTATTCTATTTCCATCTCCTCAACTGCCTGTTCCTGTTCGAGGTTGGTCGCCGTTACCGTCATCGTATCGGATTGCAGGCAGAGCTTGACGCCGCCGAATCGATTGGTCGTCAGCACCGCCGCGCGATTCATCATATCGATAAAAGCAAACCGGTCGACGGTTACTGTTGCCTTGGGTTTGCGATCCAGTACGTTTTTGAATTTGGGAAACTCACCTTCAATCAGCTTGGTAATTAAAACGGTATCGTCTTTAATCAGTTTCAAATGATTCTGGCTGACCTCCAGGCTGATATCCGGGTCGTCGTCACCGTGCAATAACCGGCTGATTTCAGTTACCGCTTTTCTCGGTATGATCACGTGCTGGGGTGATTCCAATTCGAGCTCAATGGCGACCGAGGATTGCGCCAATCGATGGCCGTCGGTCGCGATTGCCTTGAGTTCCTGCTGGTCAATTTGCAGCAGGATACCGTTCAAATAATACCGAACGTCCTGCACTGCCATCGCAAATGCCGTTTTGTTTAACAGGTTTCTGAGCAGCTCCTGTTTGATGGTTAATTTCTTGCCCCAGTCATCATGCTGTATTCGAGGAAAATCCTCCGCCGGCAGGGTTTTCAACGTATATCGACTCCGCCCCGAGGTCATCGTTACGCTGTCCTGGTCGTAATTGAAAGAGATAGTCGATTTTTCCGGCAGCAACCGACATATATCAATGATTTTGCGTTTGGAGGCGGTAAACATGCCATCGTCGCCCTGAAGTTCTTTCAAGGTTCTCGATATTTCCATTTCCAGATCGGTACCGACTAACAACAGCTGGTTGTTTTCAACTTTAAAAAACAGGTTATCGAGGATTGGCAGAGTCCGACGTTTCTCGACCACGTTGCCAAGCAGATTGAGGGTCGGAAACAGACGGGAACGATCAATTTGAATTTTCATAGCATTGACAATAGTAGTTATAAGCCCTTCCGGGGTTGTGGAAAAGTATCATAAAACCCTTTTTTTTCAACTAGTTAGGTTGATTTTACCGGTGGATAATCCGGTGCAAAAACGCGGTACACCGAGCGTATGTATTGTGGTCAAAAATCATCCACCGTGGTACCCACAGATAAGCCCCGCTTTTCCCATACTTGTGTACCGTTTTATCCACAGGTGCCGCTGCTTTCAAACCTCAATCAGCCCATCAACAGATGCTGTAAATTATCGTGGTCTTTTTTCATATTGGGGTCGCTTTGCAGCAACTCGGTAATCTTTTTGCAGGCATGCAGCACGGTAGTGTGATCTTTACCACCAAAATAGTCGCCAATCTGCGGCAGACTGAGATTAGTGTACGCTTTGGCGAAAAACATTGCCAGTTGCCGGGGACGGGCGACCCGCCGCGAGCGATCCTTGGCAAGCAGGTCCGAGACGCGGATTTTATAGTATCCGGCGATGGTTTGCTGGATGTTATCGATGCTGATTCTTTTCTCCTGAAAAGCCAGCAAATCGCGCAATTCCTCGCGCGCCAGATCGACATCTACCACTCTGCCGGTCAAACGCGAGCTGGCGACGATGCGGCACAGCGCGCCTTCGAGCTCACGTACATTGGAGTAAATCAGATTGGCGACAAAAAATGCCACCTCGCGGGACAATACCAAGCCTTGATCCTGGGCTTTTTTCTCCAGGATGGCGACCCGGGTTTCCAGTTCCGGCGGCTCGACTGTCACCGTCAGACCGCTGCCAAAGCGCGAGGTCAAGCGCTCTTCGACGTGGGCAATGGCTTTGGGCATGCGGTCGCTGGTGATCACGATCTGCTTTTGCCCCTCGAGCAACGCATTGAAAGTATTGAAAAACTCTTCCTGCGACATGGTTTTACGCGCGAGAAACTGGATATCGTCAATCAGCAGCATATCCAGCGAGCGATAATGGCGTTTGAATTTATCCATCTGGCCTTTTTTCAGCGCCTCAACCATGTCGTTAACGAAGCGCTCGGAGCGCACATAGGCGACCTTTGCCCCGGGGTTCTGCTGCAACGCAGTATTGCCGGCCGCCTGCATCAAATGGGTTTTCCCCAGACCGACACCGCCGTAGATAAACAACGGGTTATAGGATTTGCCGGTATTCTTGCCGACCTGTTGAGCGGCCGCCCGCGCGAGCTGATTGGACACCCCCTTGACATGATTGGTAAAGGTATAGTCCCGGTTCAGGCTGCCGTTGAGGTAGTGTGATTTCGCGGCCCGCGGCGTCGGTGCGGCGCCATTCGTGCCGGCCGCCCCGTTGGTTCCATTGGCCCCGTTGGCTCCGGTGGCCCCAGTGGCCCCAGTGGCCCCAGTGGCCCCAGTGGTATAACTGCCAACTTCAAACAGCACCTGGTTTATATTGGCATCCAGGCCGAACACCGCCTGCTCGATCTCGGGCTGTAGATTGTTTTTGATATGCTCCAGCACATAGCGGTTGGGCGCCAGCAGCTTGAGCGTCCGGTCAACTTGCACCGAATGCAGCGGCATCAGCCAGCTGGTCAGCTCTTCGACGGGGATTGTGGTGCGCAATTGATCCAGACAATCGCGCCATATCTGCGGGTGTGTCAAAGTATTCTCTCGATTGGTTGGAGTAGCAAGAAATGGTGATTCAGGGCGGCAATGCACAGCATAATACAGTCGGTTGCGGTCAATGGCGACGGCCTGGTCGGAGGTATTTGAGGGTGCTAGTCTAAAATCAATTCGGTTGCTTATCCATACACGGAATTAAGTTTAGATAATTATTTTTCCCCGCACCGTGCCGAGACAGTAAATATCCGTTAGCCAGCCGACCGGGGGCGGCGAAAAAGGGAAAAATATTTTTCCATCAGCGTGCGCGGGCCAGATCGCGGTCGGGCGATGCCGACAACGGCAAACCGGCGCCTGGCCGGCCGGCGGGACGATGCCGGGCCGTGATCGGCACTTGCCGGGCGCCCGGCTATGGGTGTATAACGGCGACCTTACAGCCAACAACCTCTCTGACGTATTATTCATTGTGAAATCTCGATTCAAGGCGGCCGTGATCGGCGGCGGCGTCGTCGGCGCCAGTACAGCGTATCATCTGACCAAAAAAGGCTGGACCGATGTCGTCCTGCTCGAACGCAAGGAATTGACCTCCGGTTCGACCTGGCATGCGGCCGGGCTGCTGCCGCTGTTCAATATGAGCTATTCAGTCGGCAAACTGCATCAGTATTCGGTCAACCTGTACCGGCAGCTGGAGCGGGAAACCGGCCTGTCGGTCGGCCTCAAACAGGTCAGCAATATCCGCCTGGCGTGCACGCAGGAGCGCATGGATGAGTACAAATACTATGCCGGCATTGGCAGTACGGTCGGGGTTGAGGTGCGATTTTTGACCCCGCAGCAGGTCAAGCAGGCCTGGCCGATGTGTGCAACGCACGGATTGGTGGGGGCGATCCAGCACCCCGAAGACGGCTATATCCAACCCAGCGACCTGACCGCTGCGCTGATCAAAGGGGCGCGTGCCGGCGGCGCCGAAATCCGCCGGCAAACCGGTGTAACCGGCCTGGAAAAACAGCCCGACGGCTGGCGCGTGCAGACCGACAAAGGCGCTATCGAATGTGAACATGTGATTGCTTGCAGCGGCAGCTTCGCCCGCCAAACCGGCCGCATGGTCGGGCTGGATCTGCCGGTCATTCCGGTGCAGCACCAGTTTATCGTCACCGAGCCCCACCCCGAGATTCTCGAGCGGCAGCGACAGGGATTGCCGGAGCAGGGCGTCCTGCGTGACTCCGATGCCGGGTATTATCTGCGTGAAGAGGCCGGCGGGATGATCCTGGGCATCTATGAACGCGGGGCGCCGTGCTGTTATCTGGACGGGCCGGGGGAAGCGTGCGAAAACGAGTTATTCCAGGAGGAACTCGAGCGCCTCACACCGCATATCGAGGCCTGCATCGAGCGGGTGCCGGCGTTTGGTGAAGTCGGGGTGAAAAAGGTGTACAACGGCGCCATTCCGTATACCCCCGACGGCAACCCGATCGTGGGGCCGGCCTGGGGGCTGGAGAATTTTTGGCTCAATGAGGGCCACAGCTTCGGCATTACCGCCGCCGGCGGCGCCGGCTGGCAGTTGGCGGAGTGGATCGTTGAGGGCGAGCCCACCGTCGATATGATGGGGGTAGACCCGCGGCGCTTCGGCCCGTATGCGACCCGGGGCTATCTGCGGCAAAAAAATGAGGAGGCCTATCGCAATGTGTTTACCGTGCATTTCCCGGATGAAGAGCGCCCCGCGGGACGGCCGTTAAAGACCTCGCCGTGCCACGACCGATTGAAGCGGCTGGGCGCGGTCTTCGGGCAGATTTACGGCTGGGAGCGGGCGAACTGGTTTGCGCCGCAAGGGTATCGACTGCCGGAGGAGGCGATCAACGACAGCGCGGTGCTGCTGAACACCAATACCTCGCCGCCGCTGGAGGATGGCCGGGTGGTGGAAAGGTATTCCTTTCACCGCTCCAATTATTTCCCGTTTGTCGGCGATGAATGCCGGCATGTGATGCGCAAGGTGGGTATCCTGGATATGTCGGCGTTCGCCAAATTCACGGTGCGCGGCGCCGGGGCGGCGGACTATCTCGAATCGCTGGTATGCAATCGCATTCCACGCACCGCCGGGCGGCTGAAGCTGTGCCATGTATTGACACGCACCGGCGGCGTGCGCTCCGAATTCACGGTCTTCAAACGCGGGCCGGACGATTACTATCTGGTGTCTGCCGGGTCGATGGAGCGCCACGATTGGGATTATCTGCATAAACACCGACCGCGCGACAGCCGGGTCGAACTACAGCAGATTACCAGCCAATACGGCGTACTGGTTATCGCCGGCCCCGACGCCCGGCGGCTGTTGCAAAAACTGACCGATACCGATTTGTCCAGCGACAGCTTCAAATGGCTGACCGGTCGCTTTATCAACGTGTCCGCAGCGCAGGCGCTCGCCCTGCGCGTCAATTTCGTCGGCGAGCTGGGGTTTGAGCTGCACCACCCGATCGAGATGCAGAATTATATCTTCGATCAGTTGATGGCGGCGGGCGCCGAATTTGACCTCAAGCCGTTTGGCATCCGCGCAATGGATGCGCTGCGGCTGGAAAAATCCTACCGGCTGATCCCGCGGGAGATGTCGATCGAATACGCCGCCCTGGAGTCCGGCCTCGACCGCTTTGTGCGCCTGGACAAGGAGGTCGATTTCGTCGGCCGGCAGGCGCTGCTCGATTGGCGCGCGCGCGGGTTCAACAATGCGTTTGTCACGCTGGCAGTTGATGCAGTGACCGATGCCGATGCGCGCGGTTCGGAGGCGATCTACCAGGGCGATGCACTGGTTGGCCGGGTCACGTCCGGCGGCTACGGTTTTCGGGTCGAAAAATCCCTGGCGCTCGGCCTGGTGCGGGCCGACCTGGCCGCGGTGGGCACCCGCCTGGAGGTCAACATACTCGGTCGCCACCACCCGGCTACGGTGATAAAAGAGTCGCCATACGACCCCGATAACAGCGTACAGGCCGGGTAGGCGCACCCGCACGGGGTAGTTTCAGTCGCTGCGTCGGCGTCGGCAACCCGGGCACAGTGGGTCGCCCACCGTCGCCGCCGACAGGTCAAAATCGGGATGTTTTATGCGTTCTACTTTGGCGGTTACTCAGGTAGAATGCGCTTTCGAGGTTTTGGACGGGGCCGCCGAGTGCGTTTTGCGGCCGGTTGAAGACAGTGCAATCATGTGTTGAGAGGACAGCCTGCCAATGAAGATATTGGTTCCAGTAAAACGGGTAATTGACGCCAATGTTCGGGTCCGGGTCAAAGCGGATCAGTCCGGGGTTGAGTTGACGAACGTCAAGATGGCGATGAATCCGTTTTGTGAAATCGCGGTCGAGGAGGCGTTGCGGCTAAAAGAAGCCGGCCACGCCGAAGAGGTGATTCTGGTTTCTGTGGGCGCCGCCAAGGCGCAGGAAACCATTCGTACCGGGCTGGCGATGGGCGCCGACCGGGGGGTACACGTCGACACCGACGCGCGGCTCGAGCCGCTGCTGGTTGCACAGCTGCTCAAGGCGGTAACCGAAAAGGAGGGCGCCGAGTTGGTGATTCTCGGCAAACAGTCGATCGATGATGACAACAATCAAACCGGGCAGATGCTGGCGGCGCTATTGGGGCGCCCGCTGGGCAGCTACATTTCCAAAATCGAACGCACTGATGACGGGTTCTCGATCATCCGGGAGATCGATTCCGGGCTCGAGCGGCTGACGATGACGGGGCCGGCGGTGGTGACGGTGGACTTGCGCCTGAATGAGCCGCGCTATGCGTCATTGCCGAATATTATGAAGGCGAAGAAAAAGCCGATCGACGTAGTGAGCCCGGCCGAGCTTGGGGTTGAGGTCAAAAATCGGCTGGAGGTGGTGCAGGTGGTGGCGCCGCCCGAGCGGGCCGCCGGGGTCATGGTGGCCAATGCGCAGGAGTTGGTCGATAAACTGAGAAACGAAGCGAAGGTAATTCAATGAGCATTCTTGTGATTGCGGAGCACGACGGCGCCCGGCTTTCGCCGGGCACGCTACATTGCGTCACCGCTGCCGGGCAGATCGGCGGCGAGGTGGCGGTGTTGCTGGCCGGCAAAGAGGTCGCCGGGATCGCCGAGCGCATCGGCAACATTGCCGGTGTGGCCCGGGTGCTGGTGGCCGATGCGGATAGCTATGCCAACCAGATTACGGAAAACATGGCGCGGCTGGTGCAGGCGAATATCGACGGCTATGGCCACGTGCTGGCGCCGGCCTCGACGTTTGGCAAGGCGCTGATTCCCTACGTCGCCGCGCTGTGCGATTGTCAGGCGATCTCGGATATCAGTGCGGTGATTGACGCGGATACGTTTGTGCGGCCGATTTATGCCGGCAATGCGATGGCCACGGTGAAGTCGTCCGATCGCATCAAGTTTATCACCGTGCGCACGACGGCGTTTGAGCCGGCCAGCGAAACCGGCGGCGACGCCGGGAGCGTAGTGCTCGATGCGGCCGGTGCCACCGATCAGGTGCAGTTTGTCGAGCAGATGCTGAGCCACAGCGAGCGCCCGGAGCTGGCGTCGGCGCGCGTGGTCATATCGGGCGGGCGCGGGATGCAAAACGGCGATAACTTTGCGCTGCTGGACCAGCTGGCCGAGCGGCTGAACGGCGCCGTCGGCGCGTCCCGGGCGGCGGTCGATGCCGGATTTGTGCCGAATGATTATCAGGTCGGGCAAACCGGTAAGGTGGTTGCGCCCGATCTGTATGTCGCCGTCGGCATCTCCGGTGCGATTCAGCATCTGGCCGGGATGAAGGATTCCAAGGTGATTGTGGCGATCAACAACGATGCCGAGGCGCCGATTTTCCAGGTGGCCGATTATGGCTGGGATGAAGATTTGTTCAACGCGGTGCCGGCGCTGCAGGCTGAACTGGAAAAAACCGGCTGACCGCTATCGATGCGCCGCATCCACGTCAGGCGGCTGAACCGGATAACACCGTCTGCGCGGCGCCAGATCAGGCCATGTCTGCGTATCTGTCCGCTGCCGGCGGTTGTCCGACCGGTGGAAATGCGGGCGCGCAGTGCCGGTCAAACGGGCGCTGTCGGCTGCATGACAGTGACCGGCCAGGCGTCGCGGTTGCGCCGGCATAGCCGCCCGGCAGAACCGCCCCGATCCCTTATCGGCCTGTTATCGGCGTGACCACCCCCTCAAACCCTGCCAACGGATTGCAGTTATACCGGCGATTACTGGGCTACGTACTGCCGTACAAGGCGATGTTTGCTATCGCGCTGCTCGGTATGCTGGTGGTGGCGGCAAGTGACGCCGGTTTTGCAGCGGTGCTCAAACCGATTATGGACCGGGGCTTTGTGGATCAGGAGCAGAATTTTATTCAGTGGGTGCCACTGTTGCTGTTTTTGCTGGCGCTGATGCGCGCGCTGGGCACGTTTTGCGATAATTATTGCACCATCTGGGTGGCCCGGCGGGTGATTCAGAATCTGCGCCAGCGCATGTTTGAGCAGATGATCTACGCCCCGGTAAGCTATTTTGACCGCCATTCCACCAACAGGATGGTGTCGCGGCTGACCCATGATGTCGAGCAGGTTGCCCAGGCCAGCAGTTCGGTGTTTCGCGTGCTGTTTCGCGACGTCTGCAAGACCATTTTCCTGCTGACCTGGATGTTTTATCTGAGCTGGAAATTGTCGCTGGTTTTTATGCTGATTCTGCCGCTTGCGTTCTTTATTTTTAAGCTGTCGAGCAGGCGTTTTCGCGCTATCAGTTTGCGTATACAAGACAGTGTCGGCGAGATTGCGCATGTCGCCAGGGAGGCTTTTCAGGGCAACCGCGTGATGAAAATATTTGGCGCGCATGACTATCAGGGAAAAGAGTTCTACCGCGCCAACAATCGCAATCGACAGCAGTTGATGAAGCTGAACACGGTGCAGGCTATCAGTGCGCCGTTGATCGCGCTGGTTTCCGGCGGCGGCATTGCCGGCGTCGTCTGGCTGGCGCTGTATCAGGAGATTTCTCCGGGCGTGTTTTCGTCCTATTTGCTGTCAATGAGCATGCTGATGCGGCCGATTAAAAATCTGTCCGGGGTCAATCAGGCGATTCAGGTCGGCATGGCCGGCGCCGAGTCGATCTTTCGGACCATCGATCTGCCGGCGGAACCGGATCGGGGCAGCCGGATATTGCCGCATATCGTCGGCAACGTGTCGTTCAAGGATATTTGTTTTCAGTATAAAGCGGACGGCAAGCGGGTGCTGGATCACGTCAGCTTCGATATCGCGGCCGGTTCCACCGTGGCCCTGGTCGGGGTCTCCGGCAGCGGCAAGTCCACCCTGGTGTCGCTGCTGCTGCGCTTTTATGAGTGCTCGCAGGGGGTGATTGAAATTGACGGCCAGCCGCTGAATGACATCAAGCTGTCGTCGTTGCGGCAGAACATGGCCATGGTGACGCAGGAGATCACGCTGTTTGATCAGTCGATTCGCAACAATATCACGTACGGCGCGCCGGCCCCGGTCGATCAGCACAAGCTGCTGGCGGCGGTCGAGGCGGCGCATGTCGGCGAGTTTGTCGACCGCTTGCCGGAGGGGCTGGATACGCTGGTGGGCGAGCAGGGCATCCGGTTATCCGGCGGGCAGCGGCAGCGCATTGCCATTGCGCGGGCGCTGTACAAAGATGCGCCGCTGCTGATACTGGACGAGGCCACGTCCTCGCTCGATTCTCATTCCGAGAGGCATATTCAGCAGGCTATCGAAAAGCTGATTGACAACCGCACTACCCTGATTATTGCGCATCGTCTCAGTACGATTAAGCGCGCCGACTTGATTCTGATGCTGGACGCCGGGCGGATTGTCGAGCGCGGAACGCATCCCGAGCTGATGCGGCTGGGCGGCGCGTACTCCCGACTGTATCACCAATCCGATCAGGGCGAACCGGATCGGCTGCCGCGATAAATCATGCTGCAACGGATCCAGCGAGGCTGGACTAAGCCGGGCTGGATGAATCGGTTGTTGTATCCGGTGGGGCTGCTGAATGCGGGGGTGATGCAGTTACGGGCCTGGGGGTATCGGGCCGGGGTGCGCGCGCGCTGCAAGCTGCCGGTGCCGGTTATCGTGGTCGGCAATCTGAGTGTCGGCGGCACTGGCAAGACGCCGTTGTTGATCGCGCTGGTGGCGGTGCTGCAGCGCCGGGGGTATGCGGTCGGTGTCGTTGCCAGGGGCTATGGCGGCCAGCCGATTGTGCCGCCGCGGTCGGTGACGGCCAACGATGCGCCGGCCGCGGTGGGCGATGAGCCGGTGTTGATTTTTCACCGCTGCCGCATTCCGGTGGTGGTCGGCGCCGACCGGGTGGCGGCCGCGCGCCGATTGATTCAACAGCACGGCTGCAATGTGGTCGTCAGTGATGACGGGTTTCAGCATTTGCGGCTGCACCGCGACCTCGATATTGTGGTCATCGACGGTGAGCGCGGGCTGGGCAACGGCTGGTGCCTGCCGGCCGGGCCGCTGCGTGAGCCGCGGTCGGCGTTGAAGCGCGCCAGCCTGCTGGTGGTCAACGGTGGTCCGGCGACGGCGCTGCCGGGCTGGCAGGCACTGGCGGGGCGGCCGTGCCATCGGTATACCATCACCGCCGACGCGCTCTATCGCCTGGACCGCCGACAGCACCGGCAGTTGGGCGAATTCGCCGGCCGGCGGGTGCATGCGGTTGCCGGATTGGGTAACCCGAAGCGGTTTTTTGATTGCCTCGAACGGGCCGGACTGCGCCTGGTCAAACATGTATTTGCCGATCATCACTGCTATGATGATGCCGATTTCGCGTTTGCAGATGCCGACAGCACGATTATTATGACGGAAAAAGATGCGGTCAAATGCACCTCGCTGGCACTCCCGGAAGACGTCTGGGTGCTGCCGATCACGGTACAGCTGAGTGCGGCATTTCTCGATCAGTTTGCCGCGTTGCTGGCCCGCGTCGCCGCGCCCGAGTGAGGCCGTCGCCGTGCCGTTGCAGGCGGCCTGACGAGCGGCGGCTCGACGGCCATTCAACAGCGCAATAAAACAACCCGAATCGATCGTGCCACTGATAGAAGTAAAAAACCTGAACAAGACCTACGCGGACGGCGTGCAGGCGCTCGACTCGATCGATATCGATATTCATGCCGGCGAGATCATTGCGCTGCTCGGCCCCAATGGCGCGGGCAAGACCACACTGATCAGCATTATCTGCGGTCTGGTGAATCCGAGTGCCGGCAGTGTCACGGTTGCCGGGCATGATATTATTCGCGATTATCGGGCCGCCCGGGCCATGATTGGCCTGGTGCCGCAGGAGTTGACGACCGACACGTTCGAGACCGTGTTCAATACCGTGTCGTTCAGCCGCGGGCTGTTTGCCCGGCCGCCGAATCCGGTCTTTATTGAAAAAGTACTCAACGACCTGTCGCTGTGGGACAAGCGACACAGCCACATCATGGCACTGTCCGGCGGCATGAAGCGCCGGGTGATGATCGCCAAGGCATTGGCGCATGAGCCGGAAATTTTATTTCTGGATGAGCCGACCGCCGGGGTGGATGTTTCGCTACGCAAAGAGATGTGGCAGCTTATTCGCCGCTTGAGGGACAACAGTGTGACGATAATCCTGACCACCCATTACATCGAAGAGGCGGAAAATATAGCGGATCGGGTCGGGGTAATCAGCGACGGCAGGTTGCTGTTGGTCGAGCAGAAGACGGATTTGATGCGCAAGATGGGGCGCAAGCAGCTGGTGCTGGATTTGCACCGCCCGGTTACGGTGCTGCCGCAAGAGCTGGCCGAATACCACCTCGAGATTTTGCATAACGGCGCACAGTTGATGTATACCTACGATACGGTAAAACAGCGCACCGGTATTACCAGGCTGCTGAAATCGCTTAACCGGGTCGGCATTACATTCAAAGATCTGCATACCACGCAAAGCTCGCTGGAAGATATTTTTGTTGATTTGGTGGAGGCGGCACGGTGAATCTGTACGGCGTCAAGTCGATCTATCTGTTCGAGATGTCTCGCGCCAAGCGTACGCTGTTTCAGAGCATCGTGTCGCCGGTTATTTCCACCTCGCTGTATTTCATCGTGTTCGGTTCGGCGATAGGCTCGCGCATTACCGAAGTCGAGGGCGTGTCGTACGGCTCCTTCATCGTGCCGGGGTTGATTATGCTGGCGCTGATGACGCAAAGCGTATCCAACGCGTCGTTCGGCATCTTTTTCCCCCGGTTTACCGGCACGATTTACGAGATCCTGTCGGCGCCGATCTCGTATCTGGAAATCGTCGTCGGTTATGTCGGCGCGGCGACGACAAAATCGCTGGCCGTGGGTCTGATCATACTGGCCACCGCCGGCTTGTTTGTGCCGATCGAGATACTGCATTTCTGGTGGATGCTGCTGTTTTTGTTTTTGACCGCGGTCACGTTCAGCCTGTTTGGTTTTTTGATTGGCATCTGGGCCGACAATTTCGAGAAGCTGCAAATCATCCCGCTGCTGATAGTGACGCCGCTGGTGTTTCTCGGCGGCAGCTTCTATTCGATCAACATGCTGCCCGAGGCATGGCAAACAGTGACGCTGTTCAATCCGGTGTTGTATCTGGTGAGCGGCTTTCGCTGGAGCTTTTATGAGATCGCGGATGTCAGTGTGTATACCAGCCTGACGATGGTCGGGGCTTTTTTGTTGATTTGCATTGCCCTGGTCGGGTGGATTTTCAAAACCGGCTATAAGTTGCGGCAGTAGGCGCCTGCCGGGCGCGGCCGGTTGCGCACCGGTTTACAGTGCCGACCGGCCTGTTTTAGAATGCCCCGGAGTCTGTTACTGTCGTGTTGTTATCAATCGGGAGGGGCGTATGATGACCGAGAGCGGCAAGCATGGTCGGTTGAGCGAGCTGGAACGGCAATACCGCCGCGACGGCTTCGTGGTGTTGCCGGAATTTCTGCCGAGCGATCTGGTACGGGAATTACAGCAAGTGACCGCAGCGTATGCGCGCCGGGCCGAGCGCGGCGAGCTGTTTGATGTGATCGGCAACAACGGCCGTCAGGTGCTGCGCAGAATAACCAACCCTGAGGAGGCCAACCCGGTTTATGATCGCGCGATGCGGTATGCCCCGTTGATCGACTATCTTGCGGTAGACGCCTTCCCGTTATTCCATAAGTACGATTGGCAGGCATTCAATGCGCGGATTCCCCACCCGGTAAGCAAGCAGGATGCGCGCTTTACAACCGCCTCGATCTTTGATCTGCAAGCGGAGCTCAAAGACGGCGTAATGGGGTGCGTATTTTTATCTGCCGGGTGCGGCATGAACACGATCGAGGAGACAGTATGAAAAATGCCATCTTTGCGCTGTTTGCGGCGGTGTTTATGGCCGGGGTGTTCGACGGGCAATCGTACGCCGATCAAAACGCGCCCGAGCTGGACGCACTGTTTGGGCAGTTGCAGCAGGATATCGGGCAATACGAGGCGGATGCGGTTGCTCGCCAAATCTGGCGGCGCTGGCTGCAAACGGATAATCCGGTGCTCGAGCAGCTGATGCAGCAAGGCATACGGGATATGAATGCGGCCGACCTGCCGGCGGCGGTGGAAAAATTTACCGCGGCGATAAACATGGCGCCGACGTTTGCCGAGGCCTGGAATAAACGCGCCACGGTGTATTACATGATGGGCGAGTATGCGCTTTCTACTGCCGATGTGGCCGAAACGCTGCTGCTTGAGCCGAGGCACTTTGGCGCGCTTTCCGGTCAGGGCATGATTCATTTGCAGGAGTACGACAGAGATTCGGCATTACGGTATTTTAAGCGCGCACTGAAAGTGAATCCGCATCTGATCGGGGTGCGTAATGCCGTTGATTTTCTCAAGCGGGAAAAGGACGGACCAATTATTTGAGGGGGCCATTTGAATGCGTGTGATTATTTCTCGTTTGCTTGCGCCGTGTGTTTCGGTTGAGCCGACATATTTGGTGAGGACATGTGCGATCACCTGAGCGATCACATGGGCGACAGCAGCGAGGCCGTTATCGAGCACTTCTATCAGGCCCTGGCGGCGCGGGACCGGGAGCGGCTGGGCGCCCTGTTGTCGGCCGATATAAAGATCATTTATCACGGTCAGAGCGGACGGCTGCCGTGGGCCGGTCAATACAGCGGCGCGGACGGCTTCGATAAATTTTTGACGCGGATCAAAACCCATGTCGATATTGTCGAAGTGAAAAAACTGGATACGATAGCCGCGCACGCAAAAGTGGTGGTACAGTGCAGCGGCGTATGGCGGATGCGGGCGACCGGCAAGCTGGTAACCGGCGGGATGGTGAATATTTTCACATTGCGCAATGGTGCTATCTGTCAATATGAAATCTACGCCGACACCGGCGCATTCGCCGATGCGATGGCAGCGCCGCCGGTCAACTGAGCCGCAGCCGGCGTATTTACCGGTCGCGTCACGATGAAAATCGATCTATGCTATACGCGCCGGTCACGGATAAAACCGGCACGCCGGCGGCGGTATGCGCACTTGCCGAGTCTGATCGATACGGTTAGTCGGTGACCGGTAACCATGAGGGCAACGTGATGTCAATCTCAATGACTTTGGATCTGGTGGTGACGCTGCTGCTGGGTTCGGTACTGTTTTTTGCCTGCCTGGCGTCGCCGACTCTGGATCAACTGCTGGATTTCGAGCCGGCCGGGGCGGCATTGCACAAGTTGTTTTCCCGCTACTGCCTTTGGGGCATCGGGTTTTCAACGGTCGCGCTGGTGCTGTCTTTCTGGACCTCGCCGATAAATATTATGCTGCTGGCACTGGTACTGATCAGCTTTGTTTATTGCCGGCAGTTTTTGATTCGGCAGATGGCGCAGGCGCGGGACAAATGGCTGGCCAGCGATCAGTCGAATGACAAAATTGCGTTTAACAAGCTGCGCAAACACAGCATGATGCTGAGTTTGGCCCAGGTCGTATTGTTGCTGTTGATCGTCGTTTTTTAATCCCCGGTGGAATCCGCCGCTATCGGCATCAATTGCAGTTTGAACATTCCGGTAATCCATGACGGTGCACAGTAAATCAGACGACCCCGGTCGCGTCTCGGCCCGGCGACAACGCCGCCGGCAGCGGCTGCAGGCGCCGGTGGATTATCTGGTGCCGTCGCCCTGCGTATCGGTGTGTGCGTTTAACGGCGACCCGTTTTGTCGCGGCTGCTATCGCAGTGCGGATGAGATTCGCAACTGGATTATTATGACCCGCGAACAAAAGCTGGATGTATTGGAACATATCCGGCGCCGCCGACAGCCGTCAGCCTAGCCAAACGCGCCCGATCGTTGTTTTCGGCGCCGCGCTGCATACCCTCACTGCCGCACCAGATAGGTAAGCGGGTCAACCGGCTTGCCATGTTTGCGGATCTCGAAATGCAGCATCGTTCGGTTGGCGCCGCTGCTGCCCATCGTGGCGATCTGCTGGCCGGCCCGGACGTGCTCGCCTTCAGCCACCAGAATCGATTGATTGTGCGCGTACGCACTGAGAAAAATCGGGTTATGCCGAACGATAATCAGCTTGCCGTAGCCGAGCAGCGCCTCGCCAACATAGACCACTTCGCCGGCACCGGTGGCATTGATTGCCGTGCCGCTGCGGCCGGCGATTTGAATGCCATGCACGTTTTTGGGGGCCGAATAGGTGCCCACCAGTTTGCCCTCTGCCGGCCATATCCAGCTGATTGCGGCCGAATCGCCCCCGGTTGCGGGCGCCGGCGGCCCTTTCGGTTGTGCTTTTGGCGGCGCTGCGGTCGCAGCGGCGGTATTCCCGGTTGCCGGGCCCGGTTGCGTGGCAACCGCTCGCACCGCGGGCGCGGGGCGCAATCGCAGTCGCTGGCCGGGTCGAATCACATAGGGTTTGGCTATCCGGTTCCAGTGGGCAAGCTGCTGGAAATCGACGCCAAACGCCCAGGCAATACTGTATAAACTGTCATTCTGCTTGACGATGTATTCGGGCGGTATCAGCCGGCCGGGGGATTTGTCGATTACCGGCGGATTCGATACGGCGCAGGCCGCCAAAAGACTGCTGCACGCCAGCACACGCATCCACTGCTGCATTCGCTTCAGGGTCGCCATTTTCAGGGCCATGTTCAAAATTGTTTTCAGGGTCATGTTCAAGGGGGCATGCTCAAGCAGCCGAAGGGCCATGGCGCAGCAGAAAATACGCCATCGCCGCGCTCACAAGCAGCGTCCAGCCAATCCATTCTATCCATTTTTCCAGTACCGGTTCGATTTTAGGCCCGCCCCACCGCAATACGCCGGCAATCAGAAAAAACTGCGAGGCCCGCCCCAGCAGCGAGCCAATCACAAACGGCATGATGGGCAGGCCGATGACGCCGGATGCGATCGTGCATAGTTTATAGGGAATCGGCGTCAGACCGGTCAGCAGCACCAGCCACACGCCGTATTTGAGGAATTGGGCCTGCACCAGCGCAAACGCGGTGTCGGCCTGATAAAACGACAATATGGCCCGGCCAACCTGCTCAAACAGCGCATAGCCGAGGAAATAACCAAACATGCCGCCCAATACCGACGTCAGCGTCGCCACCACCGCGAGCCGCCAGGCCCGGTGGCGCTGCGCCAGCACCATCGGGGCCAGCATCAACGCCGTGGGCACCGGGAAAACGGATGATTCGAAGAAGCTGATGCCGGCCAGATAGCGTTCGGCCTGCCGGTGCCGGGACAGCGTCAACACCCAGCGGTACAGTGGGCCAAATAGTTTCATGTCGTTTTATGCGGTTGCATGCGGTGGGAGTATAAGGCGCCTGGTCAGGTTTTTTTCCCGCTCAACATGGGAACGAACCGCACCGCTTCGAGCTGCCGCCGGTCGTACCCGGTTTTGGTGCGCAAAATGAGGCACAGATTCTGGTTTTCGTGGTCGCCAACCGGAATCACCAATCGGCCGCCGATACGCAGTTGATCCAGCAGCGCCTGCGGAACCGCGGTCGGGGCGGCGGCCGCCAGGATCGCATCGAACGGCTGATTGCTGTCCCAGCCCAGAAACCCGTCGGCGTTGAGAAAGCTGATGTTCCGGCAGCCCAGCGACAGCAGGCGGTTTTTCGCCTTTTCCTGCAATGATCCGATGCGCTCAACGGTAAATACCCAGGCAGTCAGCCGGGACAAAATGGCGGTTTGATAGCCGCATCCGGTGCCGACTTCGAGCACCTTTTTTATCGGCTTGTTGCCGGCCAACAGCAATTGCGTCATCCACGCCACCATGAACGGCTGCGAGATTGTCTGCTGCTGCCCGATGGGCAGCGCGGTATCTTCATAGGCCTTGTGCGCGATCGCCGGGTCGATGAAAAGATGCCGCGGGGTCTGCTCGATCGCCTGCAATACGGCTTCGTTTTCGATCCCGCGGTCGCGCAGGCGCGCAATCAAACGCTGCCGCGTGCGCAGCGAGGTCATGCCGATGCCCTGGTGTGCAGCGGAGGCGCTTGACGGCATGATCATGTCTACCGCCGGCGTCGTCAGGCCGGCGATATTTCCGCCAGCCATTGCCGCACCACCGGCAGCGCGCTATGCCGCGTCATATCGATTTGCAGCGGCGTTACCGACACCTGATTTTGCGCGACCGCATGAAAATCGGTGCCCGGCCCGGCGTCAGACTCGTCGCCCACCGGGCCGATGCGATAGAGCGTACCTTGTGCGCTACGCGATTCGCAGCTGATCGGTTGGGATTGATGGCGCGCGCCGGTTCGGGTTGCCGCCCATCCGGTCAGCTGCCGGTAAGGGCAATCGGGTACGTTGATATTCAAGATGGTGTCCGGTGGCAGCGGGTCGCCCTGCAGGCGCTGCAGCAATTCGAGCATGACTTGCGCCGCGGTTGTATAGTGGGACGTGCCGGCCAGTGAAATCGCGACCGCCGGCAGGCCGAGGAAACGGCCCTCGATAGCCGCCGCAACGGTGCCCGAATACATCACATCGTCGCCCATATTCGCGCCGGCGTTGATGCCGGAAATCACCATGTCCGGCACCGTGTCGAGCATGCCGGTAATCGCCAGGTGAACGCAATCCGCCGGTGTGCCGGCGACATAGAGAAAGCCGTTATCGGCGGTTCTGACCCGCAGCGAGTTGCGCAGTGTCAACGCATTGCTCGCGCCGCTGCAGTTCTGTTCGGGCGCCACCACGGTAATCGCGGCGACCCTGGAAACCGCAGCGGCCAGCGCCCGCAGCCCCTCGGCGGCATAGCCGTCATCATTGCTCAGCAGGATATGCATGTATTGTTGTCGCTGTCATCCCCATCTGCCGCCCGGCATACGGCCGGTTCAACACCGCACTCGGTCGGTGCCGTGGCGTTGCACCGGTGGCGGCCTGGGGCGTATGCGGGCACACAGGAAACGCGATGATTATGCACCAAACGCAACCGCTCATGCAGCCCCGATCATCCCGTCCCGGCCCGGCTATCACCAGCTTCCGCGCTGTTTCAGCCAGGCCGCGGATTTTTGCAAACCGCCAAACGGAAAGACATGAATTTGCCGAATCGTCGCATCCGGCTGCGCGGCCAGGCGCTGTTCGAGCGGTGCGACCAGGGTTTCCGGGTCGAACCCGGTCGCCAGCGTCGTCAGTGTAGAGGCGCGCTGCTTCAGGAAGCGAATCGAATTGCCGACGCCGCACAATGCGGCAAATTTGATCAGCGTGGTCAGCCGGGTCGGCCCGGCAACGCCCAGATGAACCGGCAGCTCGATGCCTTCGGCCGTTAGCTGCCGGCTCCATTCGAGCGCGCCGTCAAGGTCGAAACCAAACTGCGTCACGATGCGCAGGTCGGCATCGGTGCGCTCTGCAAACGCGCATTTCAATTTCAGCGCCGACAGGGCGAGCGCGGCGGAAAAATCCGGCGAGCCTTCCGGGTGCCCCGCTACGGCGATGTGTTTTATGCCGTAGTGATCGAAAAAGCCGGTTTCCAGCACTGCCATGCTCGAAGAAAAATCGCCCGCCGGGGTTTCCCGGCCGCCGCCGATCACCAGAATATCCCGCACCCCCGCCTGTTCGGCCAGCAACTGCACGCGGCTGCGCAGCGCGGCTTTGGTGGACAGGCGTCGGGAGGCGAAATGCGGTACCGCGCGATAGCCGAGCTCGGCGACCCGTTTGGCGCCGGCAACGATGGTTGCCGTGCTATCGGTGCCGACATCGGTGATATACACGCGGGTTTGCGGCGGGAACAGCCCCGGCAAATGTGGACTGTCGGCCGCTTGCGACGGCGAAATTTCAATCGATGCGGCTATTTTTTTGGATGGCATGATGCTAAGCTGATTTGGAAGCCGACACGCCGCCGTTTTGTCTGCGGTACCGCGCGGCGCAAGCGGCCAGCGGGTCGGATTGGTTTGCTCAATGCGGCCGGTGACAATACATGCACATCCGGCCGACCGAAGATGTATACCGATAGTATAGACGATCACGCCGGGCGATGCAGGGTCGAAGCCGCGCCCAGCGGCGTATCAACGGCAGGCTATCGAGCGGAGAACAACAGCGGTGAACAGCATGAATCGTGAAAAACTCCATGCCGCGGCGGAACAGGGACTCATCCGCGACGATCAGGTTGAACCGCTGCTCGATTTCCTGGGGCCTGAAGCGCACACTCCGGACGATCAAAACAGCGGCGAGCCGCTGCGATTTCTACGCAGCTTTGGCGATATCCACATTACCCTTGGCATCGTTTTTATTGCGTTTGCGATTGCACAGATAGAGATGCACCCCTACCTCAATATCATTCCGGTGGTGACCTTTTTCGCCATCACCGAGTGGCTGGCGCGGATTCAACGGCTGGCGCTTTCGGGCATTGCGCTGCTGTTGGTCATATTGTTTTTTTCCAGCCTGCTGATCACGTCGCTGCTGGACTATGATGTACCTATTCTGGCCGCGCTGACCGCGGTGGCGGGGGTGTTTTACTGGCGCTACCGCATCCCGTTTGCGGTTGTCCCGATAGCGTTCGGCATACTGTGCATTTTCAATTTATCGATAGGATCGGATATTGACTATATTCTGGAACACCAGCACGTGCTGAGTTTTTACGGCCTCTGGGTGTTTGTCGCCGCAATGCGGTTCGATGCGCGCGATACGGCGCGCACAACCCGGGCCAGTGATACCGGGTTCTGGCTGCATCTGCTGGCCGCGCCGTTAATCGTCCACGGGGTCATGATCGGCCTGTTGGCATCGGCCGACCCGCTGCCGTTTCGGGATGTGCTGATTTTGCTGTTGTTTATCGGGTTTTTTCTGGTCGCGCTGTACATCGATCGCCGGGCGCTGCTGGTCTCGAGTCTGTCGTACGCGATGTATGCCGCGTTTCAACTGGTCAAGGAAAATCGGCTGAATATCGAGAATGCGACGCTGATCGTGTTTGCCGTTTTTGGCTTGTTCATCGTCTTTTTTGGCGCCTACTGGTATGCGGTGCGCCGCCGTGTTTTTGCCGGCATGGCACCCGCGTCGCTGTCAAGATATGTGCCGGATTTTTCCGCCGAGCGGGAACAACGATAGCCGACTGCATTTCGCCGGCGATGCGGTTGCACGCGGGGAAAAAATAAAAAATCGGGTCGGCGCCGTATCGCCGGCATGGGGTTGATTGGATTTAACCGCCAGTGGCGTCAATCAAGAGAAACCGTTATGGATATTCAAATCGCTGTCATCTTTGTTTTGCTGTTGGGCGTCGCCGTCATCGGAGTTGTCGCCGTTAAAAAAATCGGCCGGCTGGCGGGAGAGGCCGCCGAAAAGACGCGGCAGTGCGGGCATCTGGAACAGCAGGTCAGCGCGCAGGATCAAACGATAGCGGAGCTGGAAAAAAACCGGACGGCGCTGCATGAGGATAACCATAACCTGGAAAAGGCGCGCGCCGTTTGGCATGAAGCGGAAAGCAATCTGCGGCAAAATAATCTGCAAACCCAGCAGCAGCTGGAGCGCCAGAGCGAGCAGACAGACACCCTGCGCGCGCAGTTGATGCAGCTAAGCCGGACCAATGCCGAACTGAAAACCGCGCAGCAAGAGCGCGATCAAAGCCATGCGCGCGAACTGGCGCAGTTTAACGAGCAAAAGAAGCTGCTGGAGAAAGAGTTTGAAAATCTGGCCAATCGAATTTTTGAACAAAAAGGCAAAAGTTTTTCGTCCGCCAATCAGCAGGCAATCAATCAGCTGTTACAGCCGTTTAGAGAGCAGATAACCGGCTTTCGGAACAGGATTGATACGCTGCACTCGGAGTCGATTAAAAACAAAACCGAAATGGAGGGGGAAATTAAAAAAATCCTCGAGGTCGGGCTGAAGATGAGCGACGAGGCGCAAAACCTGACCTCGGCGCTGAAGGGCGACACCCAGAAAATAGGCGCCTGGGGCGAGGCCCAACTGGAGCGGACACTCCAGCTCAGCGGGCTGATCGAAGACGCGCATTATGCCCGGCAAACCCGCTTCAAGGATCGCGAGGGCCGGGACAAATACACCGATTACATCATCAAGCTGCCGGATAACAAGCATATCATTATCGACAGCAAGGTATCGTTGGCCGCGTATGCGCGTGCGGTTGCCGCCGACTCGGTCGAACAACAACAAGCGGCGCTGGATGAGCACGCGGCATTCATAAAAAATCAGATTGACGACCTGGCCTCGAAAGACTATACCGGCCTTATCGGCATGCGTAGCCCGAGCTTTGTCTTGATGTTTATTCCGATCGAGCCGGCCTATATCGATGCGCTTAAACACCGGGAATCGCTGTTCGGCTACGGCTATGAAAAAGGCATCGTACTGGTGTCGCATACCACGCTGGTGCCGATCCTGAAAACCATTGCCAATCTCTGGATGATGGAGCGCAGCAATGCCGAAGCGCGAGAAATCAGCGACCGCGCCGGTGAGATCTATAATTCTGTTTGCACGGTGGCCGAGCGGCTGCAAAAACTGGGCCGAACATTGACGGCCGCCAGCAATCACTACAACGATACGGTGACCGCGTTGACCGGCCAGCAGGGCCTGCATGGCAAGGTGGAGCGGTTTACCCAGCTGTCCAGCAAGATCAGCAAGTCGATGCCGGCGCTGGCGTCCGAGCCGCTGAATTTTTCGACCGATCGGTTGCAGCTAACGGCGGTGCCGGTTGATGCGCCGTCGCCGGCGGAAACACCGGGTTTGCCGGACAACAGCGCGCCGGAGTAATGCCAATACCGCCGAACCCGGTCGGCGTCCGGGCGGACAGCCGCGCGCTCACAGCCTGGGGCGGCCGGCAAATTATCCGGCGCCCGTCATACCGGCATCACCCGCAGCGCCGGCAGCGTCGGCAGCACATAGGGCCGACAGCACCGGCGCGCCGGTCACTGCGGCTATAATGGGCGCGGCGCCCACGGCGACACGCGAAACGCAACCAACGAGGTCAACATGAGAAATTTTGCTTTGCCACTGGCGGTTCAATCCCTGGCGGCGCTCCTGCTGCTGAGTGTTGCCGGGTGCGCCACCAACCCGGTGACCGGTCAGCAGAACCTGGTGTTAATCAGCGAGCAGCAGGAGATCGCGCTGGGCAGGAAACACCATGCGCTGCTGTTGCAGCAGTACTCGGTGTATGCCGATCGCGAGCTACAAAACTATGTCAATCGTCTCGGCCAAAAACTGGCGAAAAACAGCCATCGAAAGCATTTGCGGTTTACGTTTACCGTATTGGATTCACCGGAAGTGAACGCCTTCGCGCTACCGGGCGGCTACGTTTACATCACCCGCGGAATCATCGCCTATATGAACAGTGAAGCGGAATTGGCCGGCGTGCTGGGGCACGAAATCGGGCATGTCACCGCGCGTCATAGTGTGCGTCAACAGACCGCGCAGACCGGAGCCGGGCTGCTGCAGACCGGCATCGGGATTTTAACCGGCAGCAGCAGCATCGCCCGGACAGCCGGGCAGTTCACCCACGCCTGGACCAGCGGCTACGGCCGCCGCCACGAGCTGGAAGCGGATCGGCTGGGGGCGGAATATCTGGCGCGGGTCGGATATGCCCCCGAAAAAATGCTCGATGTCATCGGCCTGCTGAAAGATCAGGAAGCCTTCGATATGCAGCGCGCCCGCCGGGAAGGGCGCAAAGCGCGCAAGTACCATGGGGTATACGCCACCCATCCGCGCAACGACCAACGCCTGCAGGAGGTGATTCGCGCGGCCAGAAAATTCGCCAACCCGAACCCGGTGCAGACCGACCCGGAAAATTTTCTGCGGCTATTGGACGGCATGCCTTTCGGCCACAGCGAGCATAGCGGCATCGTACAAGGCCCGCACTTCTACCACAAAAGGCTGGATTTTGCGCTGCAATTTCCGTCCGGCTGGCGGATTGAAAATCAGCCCGGCCGGTTGATTGCGGTGCGAGCCGACAATCAGGCGACGCTATTGGTGCAGCTGGGCGAGGCGACCGGGCCGGAAACCCCGGAGCAGTATCTGCGCCGCCGCGCCAGCGGCCTGTTCCAGGGTCGGGCACTCAGCCCGACGCGCTACACCGGCTTGATCCGCGGGCGCACCGCCTATGGCGAGCGGCCGATTGCCGTCGCGACGGTGTTTCACAGCGGCCGGGCATGGGTTATTTCCGGCTTCGGCCGAGCCGACCTGCCGACCAGAGCGTTTTACAGCACGGTCAACAGCATCCGACAATTGAACCGTCAGGAGCGCGCACTGGCAACCGGGAAAAACCTCCGGATCGTGCGGGCGAAGCCCGGCGACAGCATCGCCTCGCTGGCCGGCCAAACGGGCGTCGGCCAATATGCGAAAGAGCAGTTGAGGCTGCTGAATGAGTTGTACCCCAACGGTGAACCGCAGGCGGGGCAGCTGATTAAAACTATTCAATGATGCGGACGGGATCCTGATCGATCAGGCGGCAATTATCATAGCGGCGGTAATCGCGAATAAACAGGTGGATGATGAACAAAGACGAACGATATTGGAATGCGGTAAAAATACTGGAGAATGTATTGGACGAGCTTCGGGAAGCAGATGAAGAAAACCTTGAAGCGAAGGAAGAAGCACGACGCGAGGTTTTTTCTTACTACGGGGGAATTTTTCAGAATATTGATACACTCTCAAAGGAAGATTTTCAAGGGTTTTTGTCGTTTAAGAAAAACAAACATTGGACAAGGTTGGGAAGGCATAAGAACCATCTTACAGAAGATATGGCAGATTTGAAGAGAGTGCTCAAAATTTGCCTTGATGAAACAAAACCAATAGGAACAAGGATTGACGACAGTTTTGAGAAAAAGTATTTTGGAAAGGGAATCGCGACGGCTTTTTTGCTGGTTGCCTTTAAGGGGAAATATGCCGTTTGGAATGGTACTTCGGAACAAGCGTTAAAAAAATTGAATGTATGGCCCGATTTCCCCCGTGGCTCTTCTGACGGAGAAAAATATGATTCTTTAAATCAATTTTTGAACGAATTTTCAAAAGATATTTCAAGCGATTTAAATTTATGGGTTCTTGATTGGTTGCTTTGGGGAGTGGTTGACATACCCAAACAGCAAACCCCGGAAGAAATACCGCCAATAGATCAAAAAATTTGTCATGAAGGAGCAAAGGTGCAAATAACAGTCAATCGCTACGAAAGAGATCCAAAAGCAAGAAAATTCTGTTTAGATCTTCATGGAGCAAAATGCGTTGTTTGCAGCTTTGATTTTGGGAAAGTGTATGGAAGTCAATACGATAAAATTATTCATGTTCATCATATTACGCCTCTTTCCGAAGTAACAGAGCAATATCAGGTTGACCCGGAAAACGACTTACTACCCGTATGTCCAAATTGTCACGCTGTAATTCATAAAAACCGGATAGCTCTGACAAAAGAGCAGATATACGATCTAAAGAAAAAGTTCGAATCCAGATCAAAATAATACTCCCGGACTTCCGACCGGCACAATTTGCGCCATCGGTTGTTTGGCGCCTTGCACCTGGTGTTAGTATGAAAGGCGATGGATACTTGCCGACAGATAATAATTGAGAATTTGCCCGCGCCCTGCTCTGTGAAAACGCGACTGTGCTCCGATATTACCGCACTTGACCCCCATCAATGGGACGGCATGGTGCGGGACGGCTACCCCTTTTTGCAGCATGGCTTTCTTGCCGGTCTGGAGCGGCATCAATGCGTCGGCGAGCATACCGGCTGGATTCCGCATCACCTGTGCTGCTTTGACGGCGATCATCTGGTGGGCGCGATGCCGATGTATGCCAAATACAATTCCTGGGGGGAGTTCGTGTTTGACCATGCCTGGGCGCACGCGTTCGAGCGCGTCGGCCTGGCGTATTATCCCAAACTGGTCAATGCCGTTCCGTTTACGCCGGCCACCGGGCAGCGCATCCTGGCGGCGGATAGCCGGCGCGAGCACGTGGTCGGCGCATTGCTTGAGCAGGTTCGGGCGCTATTGCAGCAGGATAAATTCAGCGGCCTCCATTGCCTGTTTCCGGACGTCGGCGACTATGCCGTCATGCAGGGCGCAGACATGCTGAGCCGGAGTGACTGCCAGTTTCACTGGCACAATCGGGACTATGCCGATTTTGAGGATTTTCTACGCACGCTGAAAGCAAAAAAGCGCAAAAATATCCGCCAGGAGCGGCGCAAAGTGACGCAGGCCAGACTGCGCATTCAGCGCCTCGACGGGCACACTGCCAGCGCGCGGGACTGGTTTGATTTCACCCGCTTGTATCACCGGATATATGACCGAAAATATGGCGCGCCGGCATTCAATCTGGCGTTTTTTCAGGATATGGCGGCAAAACAGCCCGAACAAATGGTGCTGGTGCTGGCAAAATTGGACGGCGTCTGTGCCGCCGGTGCGCTGATGTACCGGGACAAGACGACACTCTATGGCCGCCACTGGGGCTGCAATGATTATTTTGACAGCCTGCATTTCGAGCTTTGCTATTATCAGGGCATCGAATACTGCATTGAAAACGGGTTGCAGCGATTCGACCCGGGGGCGCAGGGCGAGCACAAAGTGGCCCGGGGGTTCCTGCCGGTCGAAACCCGCTCGGTGCATTGGATGGCCGATAGCCCGTTCACCGCGGCCATCAGGCAGTTTGTCGAACGCGAGCGCGCCGGCGTGATGCAGTATATCGCGGCGGTGAAAGACCATTCGCCCTATCTGGAGACGGTATGATTGACCTGGCGGCACAACGGAGCAGGCTGCAACAGTGGCTGCGACCTGCGCTGCAACAGTGGCTGCAACAGTGGTTGCAGGCACGGCCGCCCCGGCAGCAGTATCTGCGCAGTTGGTTTTATGCCGTCTTGCTGTTGGGCAGCGCGGTGCTGCTGTTGAGCTTATGTCATGCAAACGCGGTTTCCGAACGGTTGGAGCAGGCCGTGTTGTCGCAGCTGGGCAAGCGGCCATGGTTCAAACAATACGTGGCTCTGGATGGCCGTGAGGTGCATCTGATTGGCCGCATCGAGCCGCAATCGGGGGTTCAGCGCGAGATCGATCTGATTCTGGCTACCCCGGGGGTAACCGGCGTGGTTAACCACCTGGAAGAAGTGCCGCGCCCGGCGCCGCAGTTGCACGCCCGGCACAGGGATGCCCGGCTTACCCTGGAAGGACAGTTGAACGGTGACCACCTGGAGCACGTAGTGGCCCAGTTCCGGCAGGCTTTCCCGGATAGCCGGGTAACCGATCGGGTGAAAATCGACGATCGCCTCGGGCGTCCGTTATGGATGGACGGGCTGCAGCAAGGGTTGCGCCATCTCGCCGGGCTGGAATATTTCAGCTTGATCGGCTGGCGTGACCAAATGGTGTTGAGCGGCACGGTGGACGATTTCGAGCAGGCCCGACGGATTGGCTATGGCTTCCCGGTTTCGCTGATTGAGCAGGTCAAGGTGGAAAATCGATTGCGCAGCAAAACGCCGCCCGGGGTTGCGGATTTGACGCTGACGGTCGATTGGTCGGGGGTGCGTATTGCGACCACGGTTGCCGGGCAGGCGCTGGCCGGGGCGCTGGAGGCGGGTATCGAACAGGTCTTTGGCGCCGATGGGTTGGAACAGGAAATACAGATACGCGTTGACCCCGACAGCGGGTTGAAAAGCGGCGTGCCGATTGAAAAACTGCTGGCGCTGTTGCCCGCGCTGGCGCCGCTGCGGGATTTGCACTTGCAAACCGGCGGCACTAAAATACAGCTCTGGGGGCGCGCGGATAATCCGCATCAACTGGGACGTCTGATCGATACAATAGCGCGCCTGGGCCTGGAACAGCAGGTGCGCAATCAAGTGGTGGTCGCCCCGGGGCAGTTTGCGCCCGTCATTTCTCTGTTTGCAAGCCACAAGAGGGCGACGATTACCGGTGTGTTGCCCAATCAGTACAGCCGGCGGAATCTGATTCAGGCAATGCGAAAACAGTATCATCTCGAGCACATCGATGAATTTGTCAGCGTGCAGCCGAACATCGCCTTCGAGCACTGGATTCAAGATTGGCCGTATCTGCTGAGTGTGCTGCCGACGACGGCGGTCGGCCTGAGCATCGATGCGAACGCAGTGCTGGTGAGCGGCCTGGTGCGCGACCAGGCTGCATTTGAACAGCTGGAACAGCGTTTGCTGGCGCTGTTTCCGCAGCGTCGATTGGTAAACTGGACGCAAATCAGCGCGCTAACGCCGGCGCAGAACTAATGGCTCGGAACTAATGGCCCGGAACTAATGGCCCGGAACTAATGGGATACCTGTTTTTGGAAATACTCGGGACGCTGGTGCTGGTCGCGGTGCTGGCATTTTCTCTGGGCTGGCTGCTGCGCGGATTCAGGGAGTGGCTGCGGCGGCGTTGAGTCCGGGCGGCGGCGCGCGCCGGATGCCGTGCGCTTAGGGTGATTGGCGTCCGCGATGAACCGGTTTGCAGCGAATAACGGTGAACACCTATGTTAACTTCCGCCAGGCTCAAGTTGGGACATTGGATAGCCCGCTGCAGGTTCAAGCTGGGACATCGGATAGCCCGCTATGTGAGTCAGCCGCGGGGACACTATGAAATATTTTCCACCAATGATGTCGCGGTTTTGGAGCAGTGGCTCGAGCCGGGCGATGTCTTGCTGGTGGAGGGCAATTCGCGCATCAGTACCGCGATCAAGTATCTGACCCAATCCACCTGGTCGCACGCGGCGTTTTATGCGGGCGATAAGACCGGGAAATTTACCGCCAATAGCGAACCCTGTCCGCTGGTCGAGGCCGAACTGACCGAAGGCGTGATTGCCTCACCGCTGTCTAAATACCGCAAGCACAATACCCGGATTTGCCGACCGGTGGGGCTGCGCCGGCAGGATCAGGACAAGGTGGTCGAGTTGATGGTCGGCAGTCTGGGCAAGCAGTATGACTTAAAACACATTTTTGACCTGGCGCGGTATTTGTTTCCGACACCGCCGGTGCCCACGCGGTTTCGGCGGCGCCTGCTGACGTTTGGCAGCGGCGATCCGTCGCAGGCAATTTGCTCCACCCTGATTGCGGAAAGTTTTCAGTCAATCCCCTACCCCATTTTGCCGCGCGTGGAGCGTAAAACCGTGGTTTCCCCCTACCGTTATCGGGAGCAGAAAATTTTTCACATCCGCCACCATAGCTTGTTTACCCCCAGAGATTTCGATCTGTCGCCCTATTTTCGGGTGATCAAACCGACAATCGAATGTGGTTTTGCGTATCACAGCCTGAATTTCGGCCACGTGCTCGGCGAGCGGATAGAGGCGGAACAAGAAAACGACTAAAAAACCGGATTTGTTTCCGGGCGCAATGCCGGCGTATAATGCCCCCATGTCAGAGCAGAAAAGGCCGAACCTGTCGCCGGTGTCCGGTAACGTGCAAGCCGGCGCCGGGTTGATGGAGGACAGCGCCGCCGCGCGACCGGCGGTGGTGTCGCTGCACTATACCAGCCGGAAAATCCTGAAAAAGGCGTATATGCCGTTTCTAAAAAGCGGCGGTTTGTTTTTCCCCACCCCGCAGTCATACCGGATCGGCGACGAGGTTTTTTTGCTGGTCGTACTGCCCGAGGAGAGCGCCCCCGTTTCGGTGCCCGGCGTCGTGGTGTGGCAAACGCCGCGCGACGTCATGGGCCGGCGCGGGCAAGGGGTCGGGATCGAGTTCCGGGGGCGGGAAGGCAACGCGCTGCGCGTGCGTATCGAAAATTTGCTGGACGAGGTGCAGGACAGCGGGGCAACGTATACCATGTAACGTAGTCTGCTGCGCCCACCGCGCCGGTACAGCAATCAGCCGTCGCCCCGTATTCGATTCGATCAAGCGTCAATTAACCGTCAATCACCCACCGAAAAGACCAATAGAAACAGGGCCTGAGCCCGCTTTGTCATTCGGCACACAAGCCCGACAGGCGGATTCCGGGTCAGCGATATGCAGATAGTCGATTCCCATTGCCATATTAATTTTGACGCGCTGAGCGCCGACTTGCCGGCCGTGCTTGGGCGGGCGGCGGACAATCAGGTGGCGTATATGCTGTGCGTTGCCGTCAATATGGAAGACTACCCGCAGATAGAACAGCTTGCCGACCGGCATGCCAATATTTTTTCTTCTGTCGGCGTTCATCCGACCTATACCGGCGTCCATGAACCGGAAGTCGACGAGCTGGTTGCCGCCGCGCACAACCCGAAAGTGGTTGCCATCGGCGAAACCGGGCTCGATTATTTTCGCAGCGGAGATGCCCCGGACTGGCAGTTGGCGCGTTTCAGCCGGCACATCGAGGCGGCCAAAATAGCCGATAAGCCGCTGATTATTCATACCCGCGCGGCCGCCGACGATACCATGCGCATGCTGCAATCCCAACACGCCGATCAGGCGGGTGGGGTGATGCATTGTTTTTCTGAAGACTGGCAGACTGCCCGCCGCGCACTGGATCTCGGATTTTATATTTCGTTCTCCGGCATTGTGACCTTCAAAAATGCCGAAGACCTGCGCCAGGTGGCGCGCCAAGTGCCGCTCGATCGGATGCTGGTTGAAACCGATTGCCCATACCTTGCGCCGGTTCCGCATCGCGGTAAAACCAATGAACCGGGCTTCGTCCGCCATACGGTCGAATTTCTTGCCGAGCTGCGACAGATAACGGTAGAACAGCTGGCGCACACCACGACCGAGAATTTCTTTTCCCTGTTCCGCCGGGCCGTCCGCTGACCGCGCGGATGGCGGCCAACGCTGGCGGCCAACGCTGATGGATTTACGTGCGCGGGTTAAAGCCGGCCGGCAAATCGCCGTAGTCGCCTTCCTTGAACAGAAAACCGACCAGATGTTTTTCCACCAGCTCCTGATTTGCCGGGTCGGCCGAATTCAACTGACACTCATTCACGATCAGGACCAGCCGCTCCAGCCATTGCCGCCACGCCTCGGCCGAAACATTGTCATAAATCCGCTGTCCCAATTCTCCGGGGTAAGGCGGTTTTTCCAGCCCTTCGGCCGGGGTGCCAAGCAGCACGCAGTTTACGGTTCGGGTCATTTTGAAGCCGTTACATTTTTTTTAATTTAATGGGACTTGAAATTGATCACAAATAGGGCTATATCAATAGTATCAACACCGTTTCTTGACGATAGCAATCGAGGCGGGCGTTGCGTACCAGCACGCCGGGTCTGAATTCTCCATTGCAGCGTTGAGATAAGCTCAAATTTACTCACTCATGCCGGATTCTACCATGCCTGAATACAACCAGATACTCTCTGCAGCAGACCTTGCCATCACGCCCAGCGCGCGCGGCAAGATAACCAGCCTGATAGGCGATACCAATGGCGAAGCCGGCGCGGTGCGCATCTATGTGACCGGCAGCGGCTGCTCCGGCATGAACTATGGCATGACCTTTGCCGAGCACGAAGAGCGGATCGATAGCGTGATGGCGGACGACAGCGGCTTTAAGCTGGTGATCGACCCGATTGCACTCGGTTTTCTTGGCGGCGCGGAAGTCGATTATGTGGACGACGGCCTGAATGCCTCGTTTGTGTTCAACAACGTATTTCAGGCGGTTGGCGGCAGCGGCACATGCGGCGGCTGCGGTAGCGGCTCGGTTTGATTGTGCGCGGGCGCGGGTTGGGTTCGAGCGCGCATTGGTTTTAATTTACCAGTGGCGATACGGCGATGTCAGACAATCGGCAGGACTCGGATGTGGAACTGGGTCTGGTTGTGGAAACCACCCGGCCCAAGGCCAAAAAGCCACCCCTTTACAAAGTTTTGCTGCTGAATGATGATTACACCCCGATGGAGTTTGTGGTCTATTTGCTGGTGACGCTTTTCAATATGGACCAGAGTAAAGCAGAGCAGGTGATGCTCCAGGTGCATACCAAAGGGGTGGGGGTCTGCGGGGTGTACGCCAGAGAAATTGCAGAAACCAAGGTCTGTCTGGTGCTGGATTGCGCCAAACAGGAGCAGCATCCTTTACAGTGTACGCTGGAGCCGGCGTAGCCGCGTCGTTTGGGCCGGGCGCCGCCTTGCGGTACGGGTTTTTTCTGTCGGCGGGGCACAGGCAGGCCGGGCCGGCACCGAAATGACGCACAGGGTCACAATTTTCAATGGTACAGATTGATGTTATCGGAAGAGCTTGAAATCGCATTGGGTGCCGCGGTTACGCTGGCACGCGAAGAGCACCATCAATTTATTACCGTGGAGCATTTGCTGTATGCGCTGCTGGATGACGCCAAAACGTGCAGCGTGATTCTGGCGTGCGGCGGCGACATTGCAAAACTGAAAAGCGATCTGGCCGAGTATTTAAGCAAGGAAATGCCGCTGCTGGATCAGGACAGTACGGCTGACCCGCAGCCCGGCACGGGGTTTCATCGGGTGCTGCAGCGCGCTGTTGTGCATGTACAAAGCTCCGGCAAGAAGCAGGTTGAGGGCACCAATGTTTTGGTCTCGGTGTTTGGGGAAAAAGAATCTCACGCGGTCTATTTTCTCAGTCAGCAGGACATCAGCCGACTGGATATCGTGAATTATATTTCCCACGGGATCGCCAAGGTGGCGGGCAATGGCCGTTTACCGTCGCCCGGTCAGGAGCAGCAGTCTGAACAGGATGACAGTGCGGCGGACGGTTCCGGGCCGCTGGAGAGCTACACCATTAACCTCAATCAGCTGGCCGAAGAGGGCAAGATCGATCCGCTGGTCGGCCGGCACAAGGAATTGGAACGGACCGTGCAAATCCTTTGCCGGCGGCGTAAAAACAATCCGTTGTTTGTCGGCGAGTCGGGGGTCGGCAAAACCGCCCTGGCAGAGGGCCTGGCAAACAAAATTGTCGGCCGGGAGGTGCCGGAAGTGCTCGCCGAAAGTGTAATTTACTCGCTCGATATGGGCGCACTGCTGGCGGGCGCAAAGTACCGGGGTGACTTTGAACAACGGCTGAAGATGGTGTTAAAGGCACTGCACGATCAGCCCGGCGCGATTTTGTTTATCGATGAAATCCACGTTATTATCGGCGCCGGCGCGGTGTCCGGCGGTTCGCTGGATGCCTCCAATCTGCTCAAACCCATGCTGGCGTCGGGCGCGCTTAAATGCATCGGCTCGACCACCTATCAGGAGTACCGCGGCATTTTCGAAAAAGACCGCGCGCTTTCCCGACGCTTCCAGAAAATCGATATTTCGCAGCCGAGCATCAAAGAGGCGGTGGAAATTCTGCAGGGGCTGAAATCCCGATTCGAGGCCTATCACGAGGTCAAATACACGCGGCCCGCGTTGCGCTGCGCAGTGGAGCTGTCGGCCCGATATTTATCTGAACGGCAACTGCCCGATACGGCGATTGACGTTATCGATGAAGCGGGCGCAAAAACCCGGCTGGCCGCCCCGGACAAGCAGAAAAAAACCATCGGGGTCAAAGAAATCGAGAGCATGGTCGCCGATATGGCGCGAATTCCGCCGAAGCATGTGTCGGCGTCCGATTTAAAGTCGCTGAAAAACCTTGAGCGCGATTTGAAGATGGTGGTTTTCGGTCAGGACGATGCGATTGGCCGGCTGGCCGGCGCGATCAAAATGGCGCGCTCCGGGCTGGGCAATAGCGATAAACCGATTGCGTCGTTTTTGTTTTCCGGCCCCACCGGCGTGGGCAAAACCGAGATCACCCGGCAGTTGGCCTACACGCTCGGCATCGAATTTATCCGCTTCGATATGTCCGAATATATGGAGCGCCATACCGTTTCACGCCTGATCGGCGCCCCGCCCGGCTATGTCGGCTTCGATCAGGGCGGGCTGTTGACCGATGCGGTGCACAAACAGCCGTATGCGGTACTGTTGTTCGATGAAATTGAAAAGGCCCACCCGGATGTGTTCAATGTCCTGCTGCAAGTGATGGATTACGGCAGTTTGACCGATAGCAACGGTCGAAAATCGGATTTTCGCAATGTGATCCTGATTATGACGACCAATGCGGGCGCCGAGGCGGCGGCCCGACCGTCGATTGGCTTTGTCGAGCAGGACAATCAACAGGACGATATGGGGGTGATTAAGAAAGCCTTCAGCCCCGAGTTTCGTAATCGTCTGGATGGCATTATTGGTTTCAACAGCTTGAACCCGGACACGATCCTGCATGTTGTGCGCAAGTTTATACTGCAATTGGAGCATCAGTTGACGGAAAAGCAGGTGTCGCTTGAGGTCGCCGATGCGGCAATGCAGTGGCTGGCGGACAAGGGCTATGATCGCGCCATGGGCGCCCGGCCGATGGCGCGGGTGATACAGGATCACATCAAAAAACCGTTGGCGGAAGAGCTGCTGTTTGGCCGGCTGACCAAAGGCGGGCAGGTGACCGTCAAGTGCGACGGCGACGGATTGACACTGGAGATTACCGCGGCCTGATCCGCGGCACCTCGGCGGCCAAACGGAGGCCGCCCGGCCTCATCCTGCGGTTGCCAATCTGGGCAATGGCCGCTCATCAATCGGCAGATGGATCATCGCCGCCAGCACCCCGGTGACAATGCCGGCCCACCACATGGCATCATAAGAGCCGGTTTGATCGAACAGACGACCGCCCAGCCAGACGCCGGTAAAGCTGCCGAGCTGGTGGCTGAGAAACACGATGCCAAACAGCGTTGCCATATGCTGAACGCCGAAAATCTGCGCCACGATGCCGGTCGTCAACGGCACCGTGGACAGCCAGAGAATCCCCATCGTGCCGGCAAATAAATAAATCACCAGCGGCGTCTTGGGCAGGATCAACAACGCGGCAATGGCAACGGCGCGGGCGGTGTAAATAAAACTGAGCGAGTATTTTTTGCTCCAATGCTGTCCCGCCACGCCGGACATAAACGAGCCGGCAATATTCATCAACCCAATCAGCGCAAGGGAGTAGGCCCCGATCGCCGGGTCGAGGCCAAGATCCTGTACGTAGGCGGGAAAATGGACGGTGATAAACGCCACATGAAAACCGCAGACAAAGAAACCGATGGTGAGCAGAACATAGCCGCGCTGCGTCGCCGCCTCGGCCAATACCTGCTTGATCGACTGCTGCTGTCCGAGATCAGAGGTCGCACCGGGTTCACCGGGCAGTGCCAGCGCCAGCGGAATCATCACCAATGTCGTCGCCGCCATCAACATCAGCGTGATATGCCAGCCATAGGCGGCAATCAGCCCCTGGTTGATCGGGGAAAAGATCACCTGGCCGAGCGACCCGGCGGCCGTCCCCAGGCCCAGCACCAGCGAGCGCTTGTTGGCGCCAACGACGCGCACCATCGTGGCCAGCGCCAGCGTAAAGGCGGAAAACCCGATCCCGGTGCCGGCCAGCACGCCGCCGGTGAGATACAGCATCGTCGGCGATTCTGCGGCGCCCATTCCGGCAAGCCCCAGGCAATAGAGCACGGCGCCGAAAATAATCACTTTGACCGGGCCGGCCTTGTCGGTGATGAATCCGGCAAACGGCAGCGCGAGGCCCCAAAAGAGATTCTGCAGCGCCATCGCCAGGCCAAACGTCTCGCGCGACCAGTCTCTGGCGACGGTCATCGGCTCGAGAAACAGGCCCAGAGCGGAGCGGATACCGAAGCCGACAACCGAAATCAAACAGCCGGCGATAATCACCAGCAGCGGGGTGCGCCAGTTGGTCGGCAGGTTAATCGGTCTCATGGTAGCTGCGCCGTATCGGGTTCGAGTCGGCGGGCGCGGGTAAAGCCGGGCGCGGGCATGCGCATCGAGTAGCCGGGCGCCGCGTTAGCGGTGCTGCCAATTCGGTTTGCGCTTTTCGATAAATGCCGCCATGCCTTCTTTTTGATCCTGCACCGCAAACAAGGCATGAAACTGCCGCCGCTCAAACAGCAGCCCGTCCGCCAGGCCGGTTTCATAGGCGCGGTTAACCGATTCCTTGCAGGCCAGCAACGCCGGCAGGGATTTTTCGGCAACGGTATGGGCGATTTTCAGGGCTTCCGCCAGCAGGTCCGGGGTGGGCACAATGCGGGCGACCAGGCCGCAGCGCTCCGCCTCTTCGGCGTCCATCATGCGCCCGGTCAGGCATAAATCCATGGCCTTGGATTTGCCCACCAGGCGGGTCAATCGCTGCGTGCCGCCGGCGCCCGGAATGATGCCGAGTTTGATTTCCGGCTGACCGAACTGCGCCGATTCGGCGGCCACGATAAAATCACACATCATCGCGAGCTCGCAACCGCCGCCCAGCGCATAGCCGCTGACCGCGGCAATCACCGGTTTTCGGCAGCGCTTGACCTGCTCCCAGTTGTCGGTGATGAAGTCCTGCTTATACACATCCATGTAGGACTTGTCTTTCATCTCGGCAATATCGGCGCCGGCGGCAAACGCCTTTTCATCCCCGGTGATGATGATCGCGCCAATCTGATCGTCGGCCTCAAAGGCGACCAGCGCCCGGCTCAATTCGATCATCAGTTCACTGCACAGCGCATTCAGCGCCTGCGGCCGGTTGAGCCGAATCAGCCCGACTCGGTCGTGGGTTTCAATCAGGAGATGGTGATAAGGCATGAGAATCAGGCGGGTTGAAGTATAATCGGAACGCCCCGGCGGCAGGGATCGGCGCAAGCCAATCGAATCGCCCGACAGGTGCACGGCAGACGCAACGATACCCGAACCGGCGGCGAAAAGATACACCAACGGGGGGACATTCCGGTCCCCCGTTTTAACAGCGGACAGGAATGGCCCTCTCCTTTTTTGCGGGTGCCCCGCGGGCGTACAGGTTACGCCCCCCTCGCGGTTGGTGTACCATCAAGGCGGATTGTATCGCATCAGCCGTATGCGGCCGGTGAACAGAAAATAGAACCTAATTCAGAGTGACCATGACAAATATCACCCCCAGCCCGCACGCCGATTTTGACGAAATTTACCGGCGCAGCATACAACACCCCGAGGCATTCTGGGCCGAAGTGGCGCAGGCCGTGCACTGGTACAAAAAGTGGGATCGGGTGTTGGATGACAGCGACAAACCGTTTTACCGCTGGTTTCCCGGGGCGACCACCAATGCCTGCTACAACGCGGTCGATCTGCACGTGCAGCAGGGGCGCGGTGAACAGGCGGCCCTGATACACGACAGCGCGATTACCGCCACCCGGCAAAGCATCACCTACCGCGAACTACAGGCGCGGGTGGCCCGCTTTGCCGGAGCAATGCGGGCGCAGGGCGTGGAGTACGGCGACCGGGTCATTATCTACATGCCGATGGTGCCCGAGGCGGTGATGGCGATGCTGGCGTGCGCGCGCATCGGGGCCGTCCATTCGGTGGTTTTTGGCGGCTTTGCCGCGAATGAGCTGGCGGTGCGGATCGATGACTGCCAGCCGAAACTGGTGGTATCGGCCTCCTGCGGGCTGGAACCGGGGCGCGTGGTGGCGTACAAACCGCTGCTGGACCGCGCGCTCGAGCTGGCCACGCACCAGCCGGCGCACTGTTTGATTATGCAGCGCCCGCAGGCCACCGCCGAGCTGATAGCCGGGCGCGATCTCGACCTGGACACGGCGCTGGCGCAGGCGCAGGACGCCGACTGTGTTGCCGTCGCCGCGGTCGATCCGTTGTATATCCTGTACACCTCGGGCACCACCGGCCAGCCCAAAGGCGTCGTCCACGACACCGGCGGCACGATTGTGGCGCTGAAGTGGACGATGAAACACGTCTACAACGTCGAACCGGGGGATGTGTACTGGTCGGCCTCCGACATTGGCTGGGTGGTGGGGCATTCCTATATCGTCTACGCGCCGCTGTTCAACGCCAATACCACGGTGCTGTTTGAGGGCAAACCGGTCGGCACGCCGGATCCGGGGGTATTCTGGCGCGTGATCAGTGAGCACAACGTCAAGGTGCTGTTCACCGCCCCGACCGCGCTGCGCGCAATCCGGCGGGAAGACCCGACCGCCGGCGAGTTGAAAAAATATGACCTCGGCTGTCTGCAAACCCTGTTTCTGGCGGGCGAGCGAACCGACCCGGATACGCTGAACTGGGCGCAGGAAAAACTCGGCGTACAGGTGATCGACCACTGGTGGCAGACCGAGACCGGCTGGGCGATCTGCGCCAACTGTATCGGCATCGAGCCGCTGCCGATCAAGCAGGGCTCGTCGTCCCGGTCGGCCCCGGGGTGGCAATTGCAGGCGCTGGATCAACAGGGCAATCAGGTTAAACCCGGCGACATCGGCGCGCTGGTGGCGAAACTGCCGCTGCCGCCGGGCACTTTTTTGTCGCTGTGGAATGCCCGGCAGCGCCATTTTGACGCCTATCTGAAAAACTTCCCCGGGTTTTACGAAAGCGGGGACGCCGGCTACATCGACGAAGACGGCTATGTATTCATCATGTCGAGAACCGACGACGTCATCAACGTCGCCGGCCACCGGCTGTCGACCGGCGCGGTCGAAGAGGTGCTGGCGTCGCACCCGGAGGTGGCCGAGTGCGCGGTCATGGGGGTGCACGACCCGCTGAAGGGCGAATTGCCGCTCGGCTGTCTGGTGCTCAACGCGGGGGTTGAGCGGCCGCATCAGGCCATTGTCGACGAGTGCATTCAGTTGGTCAGAGAGAGAATCGGCCCGGTGGCGGCGTTTAAGCTGGCAGTGGTGATCGATCACCTGCCGAAAACCCGTTCAGGCAAAATTCTGCGCGGCACGATGAAAAAAATTGCCGACGGACAGGCGTGGGAAATGCCGGCCACCGTCGACGACCCGGAGATTTTGCACAACATCGCCAAAGCATTGCAGACGCTGGGCTATGCACAACCGTAGCGCCCGCCGCCGACCCGCCCGCTGACCACAATCGCGCGCACCGGCTATGCAGCATGCCTTTATCATGGACTCGCCGACCGGCATCAAGGCGTGGAAAGACACGACCTACTTTTTGATGCTGGCCTGCGTGCAGCGCGGGCATCGAGTCTGCCACCTCGAGCAATCGGCCCTGTGGTTGCAGCAGGATCGCCTGTGGGCTGAGGTAACCTGGGTGCGGGTAAATGACGACACCGACCGCCCTTTCGATCAGCCGCAGCGGGCCACGCTGCCGCTGGACGATATGGACGCGGTCTGGGTGCGAACCGACCCGCCGCTCGACCGGCGGTATTTCTACACCACACTGCTGCTGGACTACCTGCCCGAGAGCACCCGGGTGTTGAACCGCCCGGCCGGCATTCGCAACTGGAACGAGAAACTGGCGGCGTTAAAATTCCCGCACTTGACACCGGCCACCTGTGTGACCTGCCGAATCGACACCATCAAACATTTCAGCCGGCAACACGAACGGGTCGTGATCAAGCCGATAGACGGTTTTGGCGGCAAGGGAATTGTGTTTTACCGTGCGGATGATGCCGACGACGTGCTGCGTCAGGCGACCCGCGATCAATCGCACCAGGTAATCGTGCAGGCATATTTACCGACGGCAGCGCAAGGCGATAAGCGCGTACTGCTGTTGAACGGCGATGTGCTCGGCGGCATATTGCGCCTGCATGGCGACCAGAGCGAGCTGAACAACCTCGACCTGGGCGCCACCGCGCATCCGACCGAACTCAATCAGTGCGACCTGGAAATATGCGCCGAACTGAAACCGCGACTAATCGAGCAGGGCATCTTTCTGGCCGGCATCGACATCATCGGCGACCGGCTGATTGAAGTAAACGTGACCAGCCCCACCGGGTTGCAGGAATTGAGCCGGTTTGAACAAACCGACTTTCACCATCGGATTATCGCGGCGCTGGAATAAGGCGCTGGAATAAGAGATTTTAATTGCCGGCAATCCGGTTAACTTGCCGTGTCGAAACCGACTATGTGCGGCTACCGATCCGAGATGGCCAGCCCATTCAGTTGCTATTTCAGGCCGAGCATAGATGGATGGGCTGCGTAGAATATGAGAAGGGGCGCCGAGAGTAGGCGAGCTTAGTGTTTCTTGTTGTTCTTGCCATGAACATCAGGTCCTGGTGTCGCTCGATTTGCTGCCAATATTTCTAACATGCCGCACATGTTCACGATTTGTTTTGAAAGATGGTGCAAACCTGCCACGCTCAATTCTTTCGGTAATTTTCACCACTTCAGGCGCAGAGAAAATCTGCTGTTTTTTTGACTTGATAAACCGGATAAAGCCTCCGCCATACGTTACATTTTCAGGCATTTTTGTTTTGAACGTGCTACCGCCAACAAAAACAACTACAGAATATATTTGTTGTTCATTTAACCCTAATAATGCCTCCAGCGTTTTTACGTGTTTATAGTTCTGATGCAGCGGGTTTTGAAATTTACTTGAATGCTTGTAAATTTTTTGTGTCCATATTCGCTGCCTTGGGCCGCCAAATATCCAGCCCTTCATATTTTTTGTTTCGACTACAAAGATTCCGTAAATTGAAACAATAATATGATCAATTTGAGTACTTCCATCTTCTGTTGGCAGCGTTACATTCTTTATCAGGTGGTATTTGTTTTTATCAAGCAGCATCTTTGCAGTCAAATTGACGACAAACTCGCCCATTACCCCTTTGAACCAAGAGGTTTTGAAAATAACGATAACAATCCCGATTGGTAGTAAATACCAAAGAACACCAGCCAGCTGATTGATAATGGGTGAAAAATCCACTCTACGATCTCGTTTTTTTCAAATAAACATTAATATCAAGCATGCGCGCAATGCGTTCCCACTATTTGGTTTTTTTGATTTCGTCATCCATTCGCCCCATCGCTTTACGCATATCATTGCCGATGGCAATCCAGTCACTTCTAATCTTTTCCGTATCGCTGATATGATCGGGCCGGATGAAAAAATCTACCCTCTTAAAATAATCATCCGCTTTTCTCTAACTGAGATATCCTCCATATAGTCTTGGCTTTTTTTGCAAGCCATTTTTGATGGTCTTGCAGGTTATCCATATTCCATTCGGGATATTCAGCAATATGCCGGTTAATTGCATACGTGCTTCCCCGCAAAACCGCGCGCTTTTCCGCAAAACGCTCTTGCCCCTTGTTCTGTCTGGCAGGAAGTAAAGCCATATTGCCCAGCCTGCCTATTGCATCTTCGTACGTACTTCTACCAAAGTAATCCTGCCAGGCATCATCCGGAGAAAACGGCAAAACATGTTCCAGGGTCAATGTAAGGGGCGGTTCTTCACTGCTTATCTGCTGTTCTATTTTTCTCAGCAAGAAGACAATTTTCTTGCTGGATTGCCGGCTCGGCATGGACTTTGACGAAAAAGCGGTCAGGAATTCTGCATCATCCGGGTAGACCGGCTTGAGCATGCCGATTAAATGAGGCAAAGGTGTACCTGCATTGTTCGCCAATGTATTTGCCATCTGATTGTAGATGCGCTCCTGATCCGGGGGCGGCTTGCCACAAATAATGTTGTAACGAATCGTGACAGCAACAACATGCTTTAAGAGGCTTATAAAGTCTTTATCGGGTAATTCCGAAAACCCGGCCATCAAAAGACTAAGAGGCGTCTTGATATTAAATAATTTTAGAATTTCCAGATGTGTGCGCGCACCGCTATATAGACCGTCATTTTCATTCCAGAAGTTATCATGGGGGTTTTGTAGAGCCGCATATACGGGCGCATATTTCTTCAAATCTTCCAAATAAAACAGCACATCTGTCGGCGATTTTACATCCTGTTTTAAGGCGTGAAACAAGTCTCTCTTATTTACCAGTTTGTTATGTATGCCGCGATAGCTGCGTAAAAAACCGGTGAATTCAGTTTCCCCCAGTTGATCTAAAATATACCCCCATTGTTCTTCAAAATAACGAAAATGTTGTTCTGAATAGTTCTTTTCACTCGCCATAGTGGAGAGCAAATAATTCTTCAATAAATCGGGGGTGGACAAATGCAATCCTCGCGCATTGAGCGTCTCAAAGACGGTATAGGCATTCAAGTCATCCTGAACGGTAATCGTGGTAAAAAGCAAACCATCGGCAATATCGGCAAGGATTTTCGCCACTGCTTCACCGGATGCACAATGCAGAAATTTATCCTTAAAAAATCGGAAGGCCTGATTAATCTTCCGGTTTGTCAGCACTATATTGCGTTGAGCCGTTATTTCGAATTGATTGGTTATGGCGCGAAAGTGGCTATTGTTATGTCGATTGAGAATCAGTTTTGGTTCGGTAGTCAACGTAACCGGGTCGGAAATGCCCACGTAGGTATTCTGGTATATTTCTATGCGTGCCGCATTTTCTTTTGGCTCAACGCCTTCACCAATCAATTTTTTAAGCTTGCCGAGTGCCGCCAGTACAATAATAGAGAGCGTGGTCAGACGCTGTTGTCCGTCAATAATCTGAAAAGTCTTGCCGTCTCCGGTTTGAAAAACCAGATACCCCATAAAGTGCTGGGTTCTGCTTTCGCGCATCTCTTCAATATCCTGCCATAACTCTTCCCAATGGCCGAACTCCCAGAAATAATCTCGCTGGAACCGGGGAATGATGTACTTCTTGCCGTTTGACATCACCTCCGAGAACAGTTGATTGTCCGGTTCCAGATAAATCTTCTTAAACCCCGCCGGTCGCTTTTTTGTAGACATCATCATCCTCTCTAAACACAATCCCGTTCTTTCCGGGCGCAGGTCTTGAGGGTCTGCACGGTGTTGGTTTCTAACCGCTCGCTGCCGTTGTAAGCCGGCATCTATATCCATCGATTCCAACGGATTAAAGCAGGTCAAAACGGACAGCGAATCATATCCCGATGGCGGCGACTGTCTCAAGTCGTGCTCGCCATGTTAATGCACCCGTCGTTTTTTCTCCATCGGGCGACAAGGCGAGCGCACAACCTTCCCACGCACTACACCGACAGCCAGCGCTGCTGCAATTGCTTATCCGCGCGCACCGCCGCCGCCGTGCCGGACCACACGCAGCGGCCGCGGCTGATAATGCTGATCTCGTCCGCCAGCCCGGCGGCAAAGCCGAAATTTTGTTCCACCAGCACCATCGTCATGCCGTCGGCTTTCAGCGCTTCCAGCGTGCGATAAATCTGCTTGGTGATAATCGGCGCCAGCCCTTCGGTCGGCTCGTCCAGTATCAACAGTATCGGGTTCATCAATAAGGCGCGCGCGATGGCCAGCATTTGCTGCTCGCCGCCGGACAATTGCCCGCCGCCGTTGTGCCGGCGTGCGGCCAGATTGGGGAACAGCGTCAGCACCCCGTCGATAGTCCATCGGCGCTGGTTTGCCGCCCCCATCCGGGCCGCCAGTTGCAGGTTTTCCTGCACCGTCAATGAGCTGAAAATATCCCGGGTTTCGGGCACATAGGCGACCCCGCTGCGGGCAATGGCAAACGGCGGCAAGCCGTGCAGGGGTTTGTCGTGCAGCAGAATCCGCCCCGACATGACCGGCAGCAGGCCGACTATCGTCTTCAGTATGGTCGTCCGGCCGACCCCGTTGCGCCCCAGCAGGGCGTGCACGCGCCCGGCCCGCACCTGCAAATCGAGGCCGTAAATCACCTGCGTTTCGCCGTAGCCCGATTGAATATTGTCAAGCCGGAGCATCGCCGTCCCACGCGCCCAGATAAATCTCCTGCACCAGGCTGCTGGCCTGTGTTTGCGCCGGCGTGCCCTCGAAGACGACGGCGCCATAGTTCAGCACGCTGATGCGGTCGGCAATGTCAAACGCCAGGTCCATATCGTGCTCGATGATCAGCATCGTCAGGTCGCGCGAAAACGATTGCAGCAGCGCATGAAATGCGCGGATCCGGTCGGGGCCGATGCCGGAAGTGGGCTCATCCATCAGCAGCACCTTGGGCCGGGTAGCCAGCGCCAGCCCCACCTCCAACTGTCGGCGGCTGCCATAGTCGGCCTGATTGACCGCCAGGTCCAGTATCTCCAGCAGCCCGACCTGCGCGGCAATGTGCTGCACAAACTCGATCAGGTCGGCGCTCTGATGCGTATCACGGTACAGCGACCACGCGCGATGGGTGGCGCCGGCAACCGCCAGCGACAGATTTTCGCGTACCGTCAGCTGGTCGAACAGGTTGTTTTTTTGATAGCTCCGGCTCAGCCCGCGGCGCACCCGCCGCTCGATCGACAGGCCCGAGATGTCGCTGCCGTCGAGAAAAATCGCACCGCAGGTCGGTTTCAAGGCGCCGGTAATCAGATTGAACAGCGTGGTTTTGCCGGCCCCGTTGGGGCCGAGGATAACGCGCCGCTCGCCGCGTTGCAGCCGCAAGTCGATGCCCTTGGCGACGCGCAGCCCGCCGAACGACTTGTGCAGGTTGTTAATCTCCAGCATGTCTCGACTGCGCCGGGTTGCGCCGGCTCGACAGCCGCTGCAGCTGCCCCCAGATGCCGCGCCCGCCGGCCATCACGGTGAAGATCAGAATCAGGCCGATAAACCCGTGCCAGTGATCGGTGTAGCTGCCGATCCCGTGTTTCAGCAGCACCAGAAATATCGCCCCGATGGCCGGCCCAATGAGGGTGCCAATGCCGCCCAGAATGACCACCACCAGCGCTTCGCCGGAGACGGTCCAGACCAACAACTCGGGCGAGACGAACAGCGTGTGCTGCGCCGCCAGCGTACCGGCAAACCCGGCCACCGTCGCGGAAACAGCAAACGCGACGGCTTTGTATTTCCATGTGCTTGCGCCCAGCGACCGCATCCGATCTTCATTCGAGTGGATGCCGCATAGCGCGCGGCCAAACGCGGCCCGCAGAACCGTCGCGATGAGCGCGTAGCTGACCACTGCCCCGACCAGGCACAGGCCGGCAAACATCAAGGAGTCGTTCAGGTCGATGCCGAGCGGGGAAAAATCCAGCCGCTTTACCCCCGGCATGCCGTCGTCGCCGCCGAGATAGCTCGATTCGAACACCAGCGCATACAGCATTTGCCCGAAGGCCAGCGTCGCCATAATGAAAAAGATGCCGGTAGTGCGGGCCGTGACCGCGCCGACGGCCAGGCCGAACGCGGCGCAGCCGACCATCGCCAGGCCGGTAGCGGCGAGGGGCGGCAGCGCGAACAGCACCGTTGCCGCCGCATAGAGATAGGCGCCGAGACCGTAAATCGCGCCATGGCACAGGGACACCATGCCGCCATATCCGGCGACAAAATCGAGGCTGATGGCCAGAATAATCAGAATCGCGATCTCGATGACAATTTCGCGCGCAAAATACCCGCCGAAAGCCGCGTAAGCGGCCAGGCCCAGCACCAGTGCCAGGCCGAGCAGCAGGGAACCGGGCGAGTGCGAAAACACGACCTTATCGGCGCACCGCAAACAGCCCCGAGGGCCTGAAAATCAAGATCCCCGCCAGCATCAGGTAGATCAGCACCGACGCCAGTTGCGGCGCCAGAATGCTGCCGAAGGTTTCGGTAAAACCGACAATCAGCGAGCCGGCAATGGCGCCGTTCAGGCTGCCCAGCCCGCCGACCACAACGACAATCAGCGCCGGGATCAAAATGTCGGCGCCCATGCCGGGGCTGACCGCCAACACCGGGGCGGCCACCACGCCGGCCAGCCCGGCCAGCGCACAGCCGACGCAAAACACACTGAAGAACAGCCGCTCAACGTTGATCCCAAGGCAGGCCGCCATGGCATCGTTTTCGACACTGGCGCGCATCACGATACCGACCGGGGTGCGCGACAAAACCAGGCTCAAAATCCCGATCACGCACAGCCCGAGCAGAATGATAAACAGCCGATAGGCGGGATAGTGGATGCCGAAAAACACCGCCGGGCCGGACAGGATAGCGGGCGGCTCCAGCCCGGTCGGGATATCGCCCCAGGTCAGACGAAAAATATCCAGCAGCACAAAGATCAGGCCAAACGACACCAGCACCTGCGCCATCGGCCCGGAATGCCGCATATGCCGAATCAGGCCGAGATAGAGCGCCGTGCCCACGCCCATCACGACCACCGGCGCAACCACCAGCGCGCTCCAATAGCCGAACCGGGGGGCGACGCTGACGCCGATAAAGGCGCCGAGCGCGTACAGCGAGCCATGCGCCAGATTGATGAAATGCAGCAGCCCGAAGATCACGGTGAGGCCGACCGACAGCAGGAACAGCAGCATCGAAAACTGGAGGCCGTTCAAAAACTGAACGATCCAGAACTCTGCATCAGCAGGCATGTTCAGCGCCCGAACCCAACCCCGTCGCCGCCCGATGATGCCGCTCGAGCGGCCGGCGGGGGCCGGCGTTACTTGACGCAGCCGTTGACGCGGTCCTGCACGGCGTCAACCTGACCGAGCAGTTTTTGGGTCAGGCCGCCCGCCTCCATGACGGTCACGTAAAAATAGATATTTTGTACGATATTGTGCGTCGCCGGATCGATTTGCAGCGGGCCGCGCGGGCCGACGTATTTGACGCTGGGCACCGCCGCTGCGATCGCCTCCCGGCCCTCGGCGCCGGTGTCTAACGCGGCCATCAGAACCCGGCCGGCATCATACCCCTGCACGGCAAACTCCGACGGCGTGCGCTCGTACCGGGCGTAAAAGGCGGCGACAAAACGCCTGTTCTCCGGCGTATCCAGCGTCGGCACATAATGCAGCGCCGTGACCACCCCTACGGCCGCCGGGCCCTGGGCCGCCACGTACAGCGGTGAGGTCAGGAAGCCGGAGCCGAACAGCGGCACCTGCTGCTTCAAGCCAAACGAATCATACTGCTTGACAAAGGCGATCGCTTCGCCGCCGGCGTAGAACACAAATATGGCATCCGGGTTGGCCGCTTTGGCCACGGCCAGATACGGCCCGAAATCCTTGGTTTTGCGAAACGGGGTGAACTCGGAGCCGACCATCTCACCGCCGGCCTGCGTAAACGACGCGGTGAAAGCATCGACCATCTGATGCCCCGCGGCATAGTCGGCGGCCAGGGTATAGACCTTGCGGATGCCGTGCTCGTACATCCACGGCCCCAGCGGCCGGTTGACCTGCGCGTTGGAAAATGAAACCCGGGTAATGTATTTGCTGCAATCTTTGCCGGTGGCATGATCATTGCCGGCGTTGGCGACAATCAGCGGCACCCCTTGGGTATCGACGAAATCGCGCACCGCGGCCAGCACGCCGGATGACACCAGCCCGACGACGACGTCCACCTCATCCTGCAATACCAATTTGCGTATTTTGGCCACCCCGACGGCGGGTTTCACCTCGGTATCCTCGCGCGCAATCGAGATGTCCGCCGCCCGGCCGGATTCTTCTATCGCCATGACAAAGCCGTCGTCGATCTCGTTGCCGAGCGCGGCAAAGACGCCGGATTTGGGCAGCAGCAGCCCGACTTTGGTCGCCGCCATGCCGGGCGCTGCCAGCAGCACCGACAAGCCGATACCCAGCATGTATGATTTGAAATTGTTCATCAATTTGTTTTCTCCGGTTCGATAGTTGGCCCCGCAGGGCGAGATGTGTGTGGCGTTCGAGTGCAGCGCGTATGCATACTATGGCATAATTTCAACCGCCGTTGCCGACCGCCCGCCAGTTTGCCTGCAAGCGTCCTGCAAGCGTATTGCCGTGCAGCAGAGCGGACGATACACCGCCCGCGAATCAAAGCGAAATATCATACCGTATAATGCCGCGTTGAGGACAGCATGACCGAAAAAAACCAAAACGCCGCACTGTATTTTGTCGACCGTCCGGCCGCCGGAGCGGGCGGCGGCAAAGCCGCTTTTATCGAAGCCGACGATGCCGCCCGGCAGATCACCTATGCCGAACTGGCCGAGCAGACCGGGCGCATGGCGGCGCTGTATCAGCGGCATGGCATCCGGCGGGAAGAGCGGGTGGCGATGCTGCTGCTCGATCAGCTCGAGTTTCCGGTGGTGTTCTGGGGCAGCCTGAAGGCCGGCGTCGTGCCGGTCGCGTTGAACACCCTGCTGGCGGCCGAAACCTATCGCGCGATTTTGCACGACAGCCGGGCGGCGGCGCTGTGCGTGTCTGCCGCGCTGCTGCCGGTGGTGCAGCCGCTATTGGACAACGCGCCGCACCTGCGCGCCGTTTTTGTCGTCGGCGCGGCCACGGCGCCGGCGGGCTGCCATGCGCTGGCCGCCGAGCTGGCACAGTCGGAAAGCCGCCCGCCGGTGTCGGTCAGCGCCGATGAGTGCGCGTTCTGGCTGTACTCATCGGGCTCCACCGGCGCGCCCAAAGGGGTGCGCCACGTGCACGGCAGCCTGCGCGCGACCGCCGACACGTATGCGGCCACAGTGCTGAAAATTCAGCCCGATGAGGTGGTTTTTTCCGCCGCCAAATTGTTTTTTGCCTACGGGCTTGGCAATGCGATGACGTTTCCGATGGCGGTCGGGGCGACCACCGTGCTGCTGTCCGGGCGGCCGACCCCCGACAACGTATTTGCCGTGCTCGATCGCTTTCGCCCCGGCGTGTTTTACGGCGTCCCGACGCTGTATGCCGCGCTGCTGTCGGCCCTGGATGCGCGCGCCGATACGTCGTATGCCTACCTGCGACGCTGCATTTCCGCCGGCGAAGCGCTGCCGGAGGAGATCGGCAAAAACTGGAAGGCGCGGGTCGGGGTCGATATCCTCGACGGCGTCGGCTCGACCGAATTGCTGCACATCTTTCTGACCAACACCGCCGACAGTGTCGAGTACGGCAGCTCGGGCCGCGCGGTGGCCGGCTATGATTTGCGGCTGGTTGACGAGCACGGCGCCGAGGTGGCCGCCGACCAACTCGGCGAGCTGCTGGTAAAAGGGCACTCCGCCGCCGACGGCTATTGGAATCAGCGGGAGAAAAGCCGCGCGACGTTTGCGGGCGAGTGGACGCGCACCGGCGACAAATACCGGCGGCGCGCGGACGGTCGGCTGGTCTACTGCGGCCGCGCGGATGATCTGTTCAAGGTCAGCGGCATCTGGGTGGCGCCGTTCGAGGTGGAGCAGGCGCTGGTGTCGCATGCCGCGGTCCTGGAGGCCGCGGTGGTGGCGGCGGGCGATGCAGACGGGCTCAACAAACCCAAAGCATTCGTGGTATTGAAAAATGCCGCGCCCACGCCGCAGCTTGAGCAGGACTTAAAAAGCCATGTGAAAGAGAAAATCGGCAAGTGGAAATACCCGCGCTGGATTGAGTTTGTCGATCAATTGCCGAAAACGGCGACCGGGAAAATTCAGCGGTTTAAGTTACGGGCCGCCGGATGAGCGCGGCGTTCAGGTGGGCTGACGGCGCCGCGGTTACACTCACGGCCAACCATAAAAAATTGCAGGGCGCGTGTTTCGGCCCGGCGCCGGCGGCCGCACCGACCATCGTATTGCTGCATGAGGGGCTGGGCTGCGTTGCCCTCTGGCGCGATTTTCCGCCGCAGCTGGCGGCGGCGACCGGCTGCGGTGTGTTTGCGTATTCGCGCGCCGGCTATGGCGATTCCGAGCCGGCTGATTTGCCGCGCCCGACCGATTACCTGACCGCCGAGGCGATGCACGCGCTGCCCGACGTGCTGGACGCGGTCGGCCTGCGCACCGGTATTTTGCTGGGGCATAGCGACGGTGCGACGGTGGCGGCGATTTATGCCGGCCGCCACACCGATGCGCGCCTCTGCGGGCTGGTGTTGATGGCGCCACATTTTTTTGCCGAGGCCGGCGGTCTGGCGGCGATTGCCGAGGCCCGGCGGCAATACACCGCGGGGGATTTGCGCGCCCGGCTGAAAAAATATCACCGCGACCCGGACAATGCGTTCTGGGGCTGGAACGAGGCGTGGCTGCACGCGGATTTCAAGCACTGGGACGTCCGTGCGGCGATTGACGGTGTGCGGCTGCCGGTGCTGGCGATACAGGGGCGGGAGGATCAATACGGCACCCTGGCGCAGCTCGAGACGCTGCGACAGCGGCTGTCGTCGCCGTTGGAGACGTTGATTCTGGACGATTGCCGGCATGCACCGCATCTCGATTGCCCGCAGCCCACGCTGGCGACGGTGGCGGCCTTTGTGCGCCGCCGGGTGGCCGAAAAACCGGCGGTGGCCGCGGTTGCGTGAGGGGCCGACCATGACGATGAGTGCGTTTGCGCTGCCGCCGGGCCGCTATGTGCCGGGGCAAAGCGCGCGCCCGGCGGCGGGCACATTCGCGCAGGTGGTACGCCACACCCCGCCGGTGACCACATCGGCAACGGCGCGGACAAACCGGGCCTGGCTGTACGGCATCGACCTGATCAATGCCGGCTATTACTGGGAGGCGCATGAGGTGCTGGAACCGGTCTGGCTGCGGGCGCGGTTAAATTCCCGTGAGCGGGCGCTGGTTCAGGGTATGATTCAGCTGGCCAATGCCGCGCTCAAAGTGCACATGGGCCGGCCCGCGGCGGCGCTGAGACTGCTCGATATGGCCCGGCGTCATCTGCACGCGGCCGGCGGCGAGACGGTCATGGCGCTACAGGTCGCGGATGCAGTGCGGCAGGCGCAGGCCGCGGCGGCGTGTATACACCATCATGCCGCGGTCGAATTCCACTTTCAGCCGGTCGGCCAAACGGCGCCGGAAAAGCGCGCCGATGGCGAAAAATCCGGATGTGCCGCGCCGGCTGGCCGCATCCCGATGCCGTCGGCGGCGGATGTGCAACCCGAACAGCGCGACCGGAAAACAGCGAGTACAGACGATGATTGATTTCCAGACCGACCCGGGTCGATACCGCCACTGGCGGGTGGAGTACGCCGCGCCGGCGGCCTGCCTGTATATGGACGTGGACGAGCACGGCGGGCTGTTCGAGGGCTATCAACTGAAGCTGAACTCCTACGACCTCGGGGTCGATATCGAGCTGGCCGATATTGTTCAGCGCATGCGCTTCGAGCACCCCGAAATCGGCGCGGTGGTGCTGCTTTCCGGCAAGCCGGGGGTGTTTTGTGCGGGCGCGAATATCCGCATGCTGGCCGCCGCCGAGCCGGCGCACAAGGTCAACTTCTGCAAATTCACCAACGAAACCCGCAATACGTTCGAGGCCGCGGGCCGGGAGTCCGGGCAAACCTATATCTGTGCGATCAAAGGCGCGTGCGCCGGCGGCGGCTATGAGCTGGCGCTGGCCTGCGATTACATTATTCTGGCCGACGATGCGGCGTCGAGTGTCGCGCTGCCGGAAGTGCCGCTGCTGGCGGTGCTGCCCGGCACCGGCGGGCTGACGCGGCTGACCGACAAGCGCAAGGTGCGCCGGGATCTGGCGGATGTGTTTTGCTCGACCGAAGAAGGGGTCAAGGGCGCGCGCGCGCAGGCCTGGCGGCTGGTTGATGCGGTGGTGCCGAATTCGCAGTTCGACGCGGCGGTGGCGGCGCAGGTAGAGGCGGTGTGCGCGCGCTCGCAGCGCCGCAGTGGGGCGAGTGACGCGGCGAGTGACGGGGCAAGTGATGCGGCGGGAATTCGGCTGACGCCGCTGGAGCGCCGCTTCGACGATGACGGCGCGGTTGCCTATTCGCGGGTAAAGATCACGCCGGACCGGGCCCGGCGCATCGCGACCGTCACGCTGTTCGGCCCGGACGAAGCCGCGCCGACGTCGATGCAGGCGTTTCACCGCCGGGGCGATCAGGCGTATCTGCTGCGCCTGGCACGCGAGCTGGATGACGCCATTTTGCATCTGCGGTTGAATGAAACCGAAATCGGCACGCTGATTTTCACCACCAGCGGCGACCCGGCACTGTTGGCGGCGCATGAGCGGCAATTGTTCGAGGGCGCCGATCACTGGCTGGCACACGAGGTGATTTTGTATTGGAAGCGCGTGCTCAAACGGCTCGACCTGACGTCGCGCTCGCTGGTGGCGCTGGTCGAGCACGGGTCGTGTTTTGTCGGCCTGCTGGCCGAGCTGCTGTTTGCGGTCGACCGCAGCTGCATGATGGCCGGCGAGTTTGAACAGGACAGCCGCCCGGCGGCGGCCATCACGCTGACCGCGGCCAACTTTGGCGCGCTGCCCATGTCGAATGACCTGACCCGGCTGCAAACCCGGTTTCTGGCCGACCCCGGGCTGGTCGAGCGCCTCGCGGCCAGACCGGGCGACGCCTTGCCGGCGGATGCGGCGATGGAGCTGGGCCTGGTGACCTATGCCTATGACGATATCGACTGGCAGGATGAAATCCGCCTGTTTCTCGAAGCGCGCGTCAACTTTTCGCCCGATGCACTCACCGGGATGGAGGCCAACCTGCGCTTTGCCGGCCCCGAAACCATGGAAACCCGCATCTTTGGCCGCCTGACCGCCTGGCAGAACTGGATTTTTCAGCGCCCCAACGCCGCCGGCAAGGACGGCGCGTTGCAGCGCTATGGCAGCGGTCTGCGCGCTGCATATGACCGCCGGCGCGTGTGACCGGAACACCTTGACCGGAGCAATCCCGTATGGACAGCATCAACGTTAGCTACGACGAGCAAATCCCCAACAACGTCGGCCTGGCCGATGATCAGCGCGTGCTCAAGGCGCTGAAAAAATGGCATCCCGGCTACCTCGAGTGGTGGCGCGATAAAGGCCCGGACGGCTTTCACGACAGCCCGGTCTATTTGCGCACGGCGGTCAGTGTTGACCCGAAAGGCTGGGCAAAATTCGGTTATGTGAAGATGCCGGACTATCGCTGGGGTATTTTGCTGGCGCCGCAGGTCGAGGGCCGGACCATCCCCTGCGGCCAACATCTCGGCGAGCCGGTCTGGCAGCAGGTGCCGGGCGAATATCGCGCCATGCTGCGCCGCCTGATTGTGATTCAAGGCGACACCGAACCGGCGTCGGTCGAGCAGCAGCGCTTCCTCGGCAAGACCGCGCCGTCGCTGTACGACATGCGCAGCCTGTTTCAGGTCAACGTCGAAGAGGGCCGCCACCTGTGGGCGATGGTCTACCTGCTGCAAAAATACTTTGGCGTCGATGGCCGTGAAGAAGCGGCCGAGCTGCTGCGCCGCACCTCCGGCTCTTCCGAGGCGCCGCGTATGCTGGGCGCGTTCAACCAGCAAACCCCCGACTGGCTGTCGTTTTTTATGTTCACCTACTTCACCGACCGCGACGGCAAAATGCAGCTGGAGAGCCTGGCGCAATCCGGTTTTGACCCGCTGTCGCGCACCTGCCGGTTCATGCTGACCGAAGAGGCGCATCACATGTTTGTCGGCGAGTCCGGCGTTGGCCGCATCATTCAGCGCACCGTCGAGGCGATGAACCGGGCCGGCATCGACGACCCGTTTGACCGCGATCGGGTGCGCGCGCTGGGGGTGATCGATTTGCCGACCATGCAGAAAAAACTCAACCTGCACTATTCGCTCTCGCTCGACCTGTTTGGTCAGGAAGTCTCGACCAATGCGGCCAATGCCTTTAACGCCGGCATCAAGGGGCGCTACGCCGAGCTGCGGATCGACGACGATCATCAGCTCAGAAATGACACCTATCCGATCCGTCGGCTGATCGACGGGGCGATTCAGTCGGTCGACGTGCCGGCGCTGTCGGCCATCAACATGCGCTTGCGGGATGACTACATCCGCGATGCGTCGGGCGGCATCGGGCGCTGGAATAAAACCATCCACAAGCACGGCATCGCGTTTGCGCTAAAGCTGCCGCACGAAGGCTTTCACCGGCAGATTGGCGAATTTGCCGCGGTGTCGATCGACCCGGCGGGCACGGTAATGGCCGCCGAGACGTGGGCGGCGCACCGGGGCGATTGGCTGCCGACGTCGGCGGACGGCGACTTCATCCAATCCCTGATGCAGCCGGTGTTGCAGCCCGGAAAATATGCCGGCTGGATTGCGCCGCCGAAAGTCGGGGTTGACAACAAGCCCGGTGATTTCGAGTACGTACGGCTGGGCTGAGGCGCCGCCGCAGAAGCGATGCCCAAGCCCATCAAGCAACACCTGATCGACCCGGAGATCTGCATCCGCTGTTATACCTGCGAGGCGACCTGCCCGATTCAGGCGATCAGCCACAACGACGACAATGTCGTCGTCGATGCCGACAAATGCAATTTCTGCATGGCCTGCATCAGCCCCTGCCCCACCGGCTCGATTGACGAATGGCGGGTGGTGCGCGAGGCCTATACGCTGGAACAGCAGTTTGGCTGGCTGGAGCTGCCGGCGCAGGAAGCGCTCGCCGGTGCGGCCGACGTCAACACCAGCATCGAAGCGCTTGACGACAGCGTCGCCGCACTATTGGCCGAAGCGCACCAGGGCGCCGGCGGCAAACAAAAGGCGCCGCTATCGGCCTCCAAATCCAGCGTCAACCTGTACCACCCCGGCAAACCGGCCGCCGCGATCGTGCAGGGCAATTACAGCCTGACGCCGGCGCATCAGGAGTTCGACGTGCGGCATATTATTCTCGACCTGGGCAACACCCCGCTGCCGATTTTAGAAGGCCAAAGCGTCGGCATCATTGCACCGGGCAGCGATGCACACGGCAGGCCGCACACCCCGCGGCTGTATTCGGTTTCCAGTCCGCGTGACGGCGAACGCCCCAACCACAACAACATCTCGCTGACCGTCAAACGCGAACGGCAGGGCGTGTGCTCCAACCACCTCTGCGATTTGCAACCCGGCGCGGCGGTAAAACTGGTCGGGCCGTTTGGTTCCACCTTCCTGCTGCCGGACGACCCGCAGGCGCGACTGCTGATGATATGCACCGGCACCGGCGCGGCGCCGTTTCGCGGCTTCACGATGCGCCGGCGGCGCACCCACCCCGACCTGACGCAGACGATGACGCTGTTCTTTGGCGCCCGCACACCGGATGGGCTGCCCTACTTCGGGCCGCTTGAAAAAATCCCCGACCGCATCCTGAGCAAACATTTCTCGTTCAGCCGGGTGCCCGGCGAGCGCAAAAACCATGTCCAGGACGGCCTGCGCCAGGCGCGCGACACGGTGGCCGCACTGCTGCAGGATACGCGCACCCACATCTATATTTGCGGCCTGAAGGCCATGGAGAGCGGGGTTGAAGCGGCGTTTGACGAGATTGCCGGCGCCCACGGCATCGCCTGGCAAACCCTGCGCACCGAGATGCGCGAGAGCGGCCGCTACCATGTCGAGACCTACTGAGCCGGCGCCCGCCACGGCGCCATCGCCGTTCATCCATACCATCCGCGTCGGCTGGGCCGACTGCGACCCGGCGGCGATTGCGTTCACCGGCCGCATAGCCTGGTTTGCATTGGACGCGATCGACAACTGGTGGCAGCGGCAACTCGGCCACGGCTGGTACCAGATGGAACTAGACACCGGCATCGGCACCCCGTTTGTGCACATGAGCATCGACTTCCGCGCACCGGTCACCCCGCGCCACCTGCTGCAATGCGAGGTACAGCCGCTACGCATCGGCAACCGCTCCATCCGCTTCCGGGTGACCGGTTTTCAGGATGCAAACCGGTGCTTTACCGGCGAATTTGTCTGCGTATTCACCCGCGCCAAAACGCACACCAGCATCGCTGCGCCGCAGCATATCAGGGATGTGGTTGAGCCGTTGATTCAGGCGGTAGAATAAGCGTAAACAAGTGCGTTGTTTGTGAGGTGGGTTATCTCGGCGCGCGCTTTGATGGGCAAACCAACCGTGATATTCTGTTTGCTTTCCAATATGTCCGCCTGTGCGGAGAGTACGACCAAGGAGAAAACACCGATGGGACTGTACGCTGTCAACCGAAACGACAAGGAAATGACAAAAATGCCGCCCGCAACCTCTAGGGAAATCGGCGCGCGCGAGTGTTTTGGTTTGCAAGAATGGATTGCGAAGAATCCTGACTGGCTGTGCCAGGACGACGGCGAAGAGCGCGAGAAATTGCGGATTATCCAAACCGAAGCCGACAACGACGAACTCGATCGTTTCCCCGCCGGGGCCGGCTTCCCCGGTAAATCCTCCGCCGACTGGGGCTGGGTCCAGCACATGCACGCCAGCTTCAACGCCACCGGTCGCGCCGCCGTCGTTCTCGATACCGGTGCCGCCTCCTGCGGATCGGGTAATGCCGGCACCAACAAGGAAAAAACCGTCCGTCAGTGGTTCGTTGACCACGACTTTATCGAGAGCGTCCTCTACCTGTCCGAAAACCTCTTCTACAGCACCACCGCTCCGGGCATCGTTCTCTTCCTCAACAAGATCAAGCCAAGACCAGACAGGGCAAGGTCTTCCTCGTTAACGCCAGCCAGGTCTTCGAAAAAGGCGACCCCAATGAACTTCATCCTGGACGAAGGCATCCAGCGCATCGCCGACACCCTCATCGAGTGGAAGGAAGCGGAAAAACTCAGTCGCATCGTTGATCATGCCGAACTTGTGAAAAATGACTACAATATCTCCCCCAGCCGCCACATCCACACCAGTGACGCCGAAACTTCGCACGCAAATGCCTATTTCTTATGTCACCCTCAACGTACCCAGCGACCCCATTTGCAACTGCCTTCTCTGCCTCACTGCCGACAGCCCCGAACTCCTTGCCGCCATAAAACAGGAGGGCAAGGTATGACGCCGCGTAATTGCTTATCAGGGAATAGATTATACCGAGCATTGCATTCCAGACTAATTTCTGGAAAGTAGAAACCATGCGCGTCACGGAACACTACACGATGGGAACACACCCGGTTACGGGTACGGGTTTGGGCGTGTCTGCGGACGACCTTGATGCAGCATTATCGGGGCCCGTTTCTGCGGTGGTGTTTGACGATGCGGGCAATGACGAGATCGCCAACCTCCTTGGCAGTGTGGCGGATACCAATTTTGCGCAGGAGAATCTTGATGCGCTTCTGAACAATGCGCGCGATCTGGAAGATTGGCGCGTGGGCGAAGCGTTGGCAGAGTGTTACCTCACGGAAAACAAGGACTGCCATTTCCCATGGCCCGATGGCCGGGATAAGCGCAAGCGCGGTTCTAGTCTTCCGGGCGCGGACTTGGTTGGCTTTCAGCGCGACGGTCAGATAGAGCGCTTCGCGTTTGGCGAAGTAAAGACATCTACGGAGAGAACTTATCCTCCAAGTGTCGTCTATGGCCGCCACGGACTCAAACAACAGTTGGAAGATCTTCGGGACCGCAAGATCATTCGGGATGATCTGATCAAGTATCTTGGTCACCGCGCCGAGCAGAGCACTTGGCTGAAACGCTACAAATCTGCTGCGGGCGTGTATCTTCGCGATCCCTGCGAAGTGCGAATTTTCGGTCTTCTGGTTCGCGATGTGGCCCCGCATAAGAACGACCTCAAGGCGTGCGTAGCGGCTCTGGGGCGCAACTGTCCTGGCGCCACCGTGATCGAGCTGCTGGGCATTTATCTCCCGCAAGGCAGTATCGCCACATTGGGCACTCAGGTCGTGGCCGTCCGTCGGCAAGGAGGTACCCGATGAGTCTGAACAAGAAAACCATCGATTCCGTGGACGACCACTGGGCCGTGCTCGCCATCGGTGTCGAAGAACGGGATCACGGGCTCGAGGTCGCCAATGCGCGCCTTGTCGCGAAGGCGGTTGGGGGGCAAATGCGCCTGTCCTATGAAGAGCGGGCGAGCGACCAGGATCTTCTCCGCCGTCTCGCTCTCGCCTACGAGATGGCCGCGATTGAAGGTCTGCCTGCCTTCCTGAATCTTTCGCTTGCCGAGGACGGCCTGCGCAAGCAGTGCGTCGCAGGCGCCTGGCGGACGTTTGAGTTACGCCGGCTGTTTTCTGTCCCTGAACCAGTCGAAGAGCGCATTTTTCACGTTCTTCATCTGGCGGGGTTAGCGTATTGCGGTGACCGCTGGTCCGATATCCGGCGTTGGTTTACGGAGAACCCGGAATCCATCGCGGAACCTTCTGTGGCAGATCAACCTTGGCATTATCGCCTGCTGTATCGCTTGTTCGATTGCTGGGTGAGACTCTTCCGAAAGAAAGGCTGGGACGACCTCGACCGTATTCATGAGACGATAGCCGGATTGCGTGAAGACCAGCGGCAGTTCGAGCAAACATCGCTCGATAGCGGTTCCAACATGCAGGACCGGGCAATGGCGTTACGGCTGATCACCTTCTACAATTGGGCCAAGGCCACCGAGCTACTCGCCAAATACGTCCTTCAAGGCGAACCAGGGGGCATCAATGCCCAGCTCGACAAGCATTTCGAAGCGGCAACGGATGCCGCCGCAGCCGGAGGTGATGCCCAACTCGAGGTGCTCATGCGCTGGCTGCATGCCACTTCCCGGCAGATGGTCGCCGGTTCCCTCTGGTGGGTCGCCCACGGGATCAATTCACGGGTCACACGCTTCGTTGGGTCCACAACAAAGAAGCAGGCGATGTTTGAGCTGCTCCCACCGCAACGAGCCGCATTGCAGGAGCAGGGACTGCTCGATCAGGCGGCGACCGCTGTGGTTGTCGACCTGCCAACCTCGGGCGGCAAGACGTTGCTGGCCCAGTTCCGAATTCTGCAGGCGCTGAACCAGTTCGCCGAAGATGGTGGCTGGGTGGCCTATGTGGTACCGACCCGCGCCCTCAGCGCGCAGATCACCCGACGCCTGCGCCGGGATTTCACTCCTGTCGGCATCCGCGTGGAGCAACTGACTGGTGCGGTGGAAATTGACGCCATTGAAGATGAAATGCTCTCCGCCTCGAGGCAAGATGACGCTCGCAGCTTTGATGTGTTGGTGGCGACACCGGAGAAACTCCAGTTGGTGATCCGTAACAAGAAGGTGCCACGTCCGCTCGCATTACTTGTGTTGGATGAGGCCCACAATATGGAAAGCGAACAGCGTGGAATGCGCATCGAACTGCTGCTGGCCACCGTCAAGCAGGAGAGCACGCGAGCGAATTTCCTCCTCTTGATGCCATTCGTGGAGCGGGCGGATGCGCTGGCGCGATGGCTCGCCAACGACGCAACGGGCGGCCGCTCGATCAGTATCGGCACCAGCGTTTGGAAGCCCAACGAACGCATCGTGGGAATGTTCCGAGCCGAAGCCGATACCAGCCAGAGAGCCGGATGGAAGCTGCGGTATCAAACGCTGGTTACCACGCCGGGAACAATCCATCTGGCGGGGCAGCATCCGGTGGGCGGAGTCAAGCCGCTCGATGTGGCGAAATCCAAGTTGATCAAGGCTAATGGAGAGCAGCAGGGATTCGCTCTCCAGGCAGCCGCAATGGCGACCGTTTTCTCGGCGCGCGGCACGAGTATCGCCGTGGGGGGAAAAATCTCAGCGGTGTGGTCGATGGCGCGTGAAGCGGCGAAGAAGCTGCCTGAGAGTGATGGGCCATCCTATCGGATTAAACTTGTGCAGAAGTTTTTGGCGTCCGAAATCAGTCCCGAGTTCGAATTGATCGGCATGCTTGCACGCGGCGTGGCGGTACATCACGCAGCCCTTTCCGATGAGGTGAGAACGCTTGTCGAGTGGCTTGCGGAGGAGGGCGACCTTCGCGTGTTATGCGCCACGACCACGATTGCGCAGGGCATCAACTTCCCGGTGTCCTCGGTGTTCTTGGCAACCAACCTGTATCCATACAACGTCGAGATGCACCCGAGAGAGTTCTGGAACCTCGCAGGACGTGCCGGGCGGATGAACCAAGACAGCGTGGGCGTCGTCGGCATCGCCGAAGCCAACCGTCCAGCCGACATCGTTGAATATGTGAAAAAAGCCACGGGCGAGTTGGTCTCTCGCTTGGTTACGGTCGTGGCCGAGTTAGATGCCGCGGAATCTCCCGATGAACTCGCAGCCGTAATTCAAAACGAGCAGTGGGAGGATTTCCGCTGCTACGTGAACCATCTGGTCCATGAGATCGGCAATCTGGAGCAAGTGCTATCAAGCGCGGAGCTGTCTTTGCGCAACACTTACGGTTACCGAGTCCTGCAAGAAGATCCGGCTGGTCGTGCACGCGCACAAAAGCTGCTCGAAGCAACCAAGCAGTACGCCCGGAAAATCTCGGAGAATCCCGGTCGGGTGGCCATGGCGGACATGACGGGCTTCTCGTTCGAGGGTGTCGGCAATGCCCTGCATGGCCTCCAGTCCTTGGAACGCGATGTTACGGTGGAGGATTTTTCCGGTGAGAGACTTTTTGGCAACACCGATGGCATGGCCGATTTCTATGGGATCATGCTCCGCATCCCCCAGCTTGCACGTAATTTGGGTGAGCTCACGACACCTGGCACTGACAATCGCCGGCTTGCGCAGATCACCAAAGCATGGGTGGAGGGAAGGAGTATTCAGGAAATTGCGACCACGTATTTCCAGGCCAATGGAGATGTCACCAATGCAATCACCAAGGCGTGCCGCGCCATCTACCGAAATCTCGTCAACAACGGCACATGGGGTCTTTCGGCGCTGAGCCGATTGTCTGGGATTAATTTCGAGACACTCTCACCTGAACAGAAGCGGTCGATCGATCTCCTGCCCGCGATGATCTATCACGGGGTAAAAACTGAAGAAGGTGTGCTCATGCGCATGAACGGTGTTCCGCGGTCCATCGCAGAGCGCATGGGCAAGCACTATCAGCAGAATGCACCAGCAGGCGAAGGCGGAGCGGGAATCCAGAAGGCTCGCCAATTTCTTGCTGACGCAGATATTGAGACCTGGAACCGCGCCCGCCCAGAAAATGCTCAGCTGTCCGGAGGCGACTACAGACAAGTGTGGAAGATCATCGCCGGCGATGAACGATGAACCCGGCTTCGACATGATAGTCATGCGGCTTTGTGCGAATCGTGGGATCGCCCCTCGTTTCCTTGTTTATGATAGCCATCTATTCGATGGTGTTGACGGGAGGAAGGTGGTCAGCGCTCTGAAGGTCGATGCCGAAACGGCGCAAGTAACTGGGTCGGCAGGCTCATCAGCTTCGGAGACACAACCTTTAGGGAAGACTACAATCGTATCGTCAACAACCCTCAAGACTTCATGTCTTCGCGTCTACGTGTGAATCAGTCTCCCAGTCAGCACGCTCCATGAAACCAACCCTATTCTCGGACGGTGTTTTCTCTGTCCTTTGGCAGCTTCAGAATTCTCTATCCAAAGAAAACAACGAATCTGATCTCAATGAAACTCAGTACACTTCAAGTCGATTGTGGTCGAAAGACAAGGAGAGGAATGTAAAATGAATAAGTTATGGTTGGTACCATTTTATTCTGCATCATTTCTCCATAACACTTCGTTCTGCGCCAGCAGCATCACCCGGATCAACCAGCTACTGAAAGATGACTACCAAGGCATCATCGTGACGATGACCCACAAGTTCCGCGACATGCCAGCGAATCTCAATTTACGTTCAAGCATCTATATCCTTATCGATGAAGCCTACTGCACCACCGGCGGCAACCTCGGCAACTTCTTGATGGCCGGTCTGCCGAATATGACCTTTCTCGGCTTCACCAGCACCCCGGTGGACAAGACCGCCTACGGCAAGGGCCGCTTCAAGACCGTTGGCTGTGAGAACGAACAAAGCTGCCTGCACAAGTATTCCATCGCCGACACCCTCATCGACTGGAAAGAAGACGACAAACCGGTTCTCAGGACAGCCGCATGAACAAAAAGGATCTCAGCGAACGCGACATCTGCACCAAGTTCATCACGCCCAACATCGTCGCGGCAGGATGGAATATAGACACCCAGATTCGCGAGGAAGTTGGGTTCACTGACGGCAGAATCTACGTTCGAAAGAAACTCCACACACGCGGAGCGCAGAAGCGCGCCGACTACATTCTCTACTATAAGCCCAACATCCCTATCGCGGTCGTTGAGGCGAAAGACAACAATCACACAGTTGGCGCCGGCATGCAGCAGGCACTCGGCTACGCCAGGACGCTGGATATTCTGTTTGTCTTCAGCAGCAATGGCGACGGCTTCCATTTTCACGATCGCACAATCACTTCAGGCACCATCGAAACCGAGCTCGCCCTGGGCGCTTTTCCGAGCCCGGAAACCCTCTGGGAAAAATACAAGGCGCACAACGGCATCACAGACGCTGCCGAACCGGTGGTGGTTCAAGAATACTTCATTGACGGATCAGGTCGCTCCCCCCGCTATTACCAGCAGATCGCCATCAACCGTACAGTCGAAACCATCGCCAAAGACGAAGGCCACAACCGCCACCTCCTCGTCATGGCGACGGGCACGGGCAAGACCTACGCCGCCTTTCAGATCATCTACCGCCTTTGGCGGAGTGGCCTGAAAAAGCGCATCCTGTTTCTGGCCGACCGCACCGTGCTCATAGACCAGACCGTCCGGGGCGACTTCCGCCACTTCAAGGACGCGATGACCGTCATCAAGCACAGGCAGATCAACACCGCCTACAACATCTACCTCGCGCTCTACCAGGGCCTTTCCGGCAACAATAACAGCGACAACGACGCCTACAAGCAGTTCAGCCCCAGCTTCTTCGATCTCGTCATCGTCGATGAGTGCCATCGGGGCAGCGCCAGCGAAGACAGCAAGTGGCGCGAAATCCTCGAATACTTCAACGGAGCCACCCACATCGGCCTTACCGCCACGCCCAAGGAAACCAGAAAAGTCTCCAGCTCCGAGTATTTCGGCGACCCGCTTTATACCTATTCCCTCAAGCAGGGCATCGCCGACGGCTTCCTCGCCCCCTACGAGGTCCTCAATGTCACTCTGGGTATCGATCCTGAGGGCTGGCGCCCGCCGAAAGGCTTCAAGGACAAGGACGGCAAGGATGTCGAAGACCGCATCTACAACCGCACCGATTTCGACAGACGCATCGTTATCGAAGAACGCCGTCAGCGCGTCGCGCAAAAGATCACCGAGTTCCTCAAGGGCAGCGGCCGCTTCTCCAAGACCATCGTCTTCTGTGTCGATATCGAACACGCCGAAGATATGCGCAAGGAACTAGCCAACGCCAACGCCGACCTTGTCTCCGCAAACAGCAAATACGTGATGCAGATTACGGGAGACAACGAAGAAGGCAAACGCCATCTCGACGCCTTCATCAGCCCATCCGAGATCTACCCGGTTATCGCCACCACTTCAAAGCTCATGACCACCGGTGTCGACGCCCAGACCTGCAAGCTCATTGTTCTGGACGCAAACATCGTCTCCATGACCGAGTTCAAGCAGATCATCGGTCGCGGCACCCGCATCAATGAAGACTTCAGGAAGCACTACTTCACCATCATGGATTTCCGAAATGTCACCGCACTCTTCGCCGACAAGGATTTCGACGGCGATCCCGTCCGCGTGAAGGAAGTCGGCAAGGACGACGATCTCTCCGACACCGACGAGGAAACCGATGACACCCCCGTCATCGACGACCTCACCGGCGACTATATCGAATTTCCCGATCCGGAGACCCTCGGCATCCCCATTGATGACGAAGACACTGACAAAAAGCCAAAACGCCGCAAGGTGATCGTCAACGGCGTCGAGGTAACCATCATCAAGGAGCGCGTCCAATACATAGGCGGTGACGGCAGGATTATCACCGAGAGCCTGCGCGACTACACCCGCAAAAACGTCCGGACGAGCTACGCCTCGCTGGGTTCTTTCCTCACCTCATGGCGGGACGCCGAAAAGAAGCGCGCCATCGTCGAAGAATTGGAGAACCGCGGCGTCATCTTCGCCGCCCTGCAAGATGAAGTCGGCTCCGACTTCGATCCCTTTGATCTCATTTGCCACGTCGCCTTCGAGCAGAAACCGCTGACCCGCCGGGAGCGCGCCGAGAACGTGCGCAAGCGCAACTACTTCACCCGGTATGGCGACCTCGCCCGCGCCGTCCTCGATAGCCTGCTGGAAAAATATGCCGACGACGGCCTGCTTGACCTCGAAAACCCCGCCATCATCACCCTTGACCCGATCAAACGCCTCGGTACCGCGCCCGAGATCGTCCGCGCCTTCGGCGGCAAACCCGCCTACGACCAGGCCATCAAAGAACTCACCACCCACCTTTACGAAGCCGCCTAACCTTAGAATCCCATGCCCAACATCTCTGCCATCGTTAAAAATGTCCGCAACATCATGCGAGACGAAGATCCCGGAATCTCCGGCGACGCCCAGCGCCTTGAGCAACTCGGCTGGATGCTCTTCCTGAAAATCCTCGACGAGAAAGACCAGGAACTCGAACTCATCCGCGAGGGCTATACCTCCGTCATCCCTGAGAAATTCCAGTGGCGCAACTGGGCAACCGACCCCGAGGGCATCACCGGAGATGAACTCCTTTTGTTCATCAACCACCCTGTCGACGGTCTCTTTATCCATCTCACAAATCTACAGGCTCTGAAAGCCCCGCAGCGCGCGGGTATCGTTCGGGAAGTTTTCGATGGAGTGAACAATTACATGAAGTCGGGCTTCGCGATGCGCAAAGTCATCAACCAACTCAACGGCTTCGACTTCAACAATTCGGAAGATCGCCACATCTTCGGCACGATTTACGAATCGATCCTCATCGAACTTCGTGACGCCGGGAACAAGGGCGAATACTACACGCCCCGCGCCATCACCCGGCTCATGACGCAGATGACCGCGCCCAGGCTCGGAGAAAAGGTGCTCGACCCCGCCGCCGGAACCGGTGGCTTTCTCACTGCCGCCATCGACCACATCCGTGATAACGAAGTCCACACCCTCGACGACGAGGCCATCCTCCAAAATTCGATTCACGGCTGGGAGTACAAACCTGTCCCCTATGTGCTCGGCCTCACCAATCTAATTCTCCACGGCCTCGACGTGCCCGACTGGCATTACCTCGACAGTCTCAAGACCGAATACAACTCCATCGGCCCCAGGCAACAGGTGGAAGTCATCCTCGCCAATCCGCCCTTCGGTGCAGGAATCGCCGAAGGCGTCGAAACCAACTTCCCCGCCTCCTTCCGCTGCCGGGAATCTGCCGACCTGTTCATCATTCTCATGATCCAACTGCTCAAGCCCGGTGGCCGCTGCGCCATCGTCCTGCCCGACGGCTGCATCACCGGCGACGGCTACAAGGAGCGCATCCGTGAAAAACTCCTCACCGACTGCAACCTGCACACCATCGTCCGCCTCCCGCAGTCCACCTTCTTTCCCGCCACGGTCTCCACGAACCTGCTCTTCTTCCATAAAGGCACACCGACGAAAGAAATCTGGTATTACGAGCACTGCCTGCCCGGGAGGCAGAAGAGCTACTCCAAAACCAAAGCCATCCGGTTCGACGAGTTCGCGCCCATGATCGAATGGTGGAACAAGCGCGAGGAAAGCGAAGTTGCGTGGAAGATGAAGGTCGGGGATTTGAAGAAGGGGTTTGATCTGGATGTGAAGAATCCGCATCGGGAGGAGGATACACAGGAACTCTCTGCCGCAGAAATCATGAACCAGATCAAACAAGGCTTTAATCGTTCCCGCAAACATTTGGAAACTCTACGGACCCTTATAAAATGAATTGGCCGCAAAAGCGCATTGGGGATTATCTCAACGAGAGCAAAATCGAATCATCTGACCCTTCCGCTGAACGGCGCATCAGGGTTCGGCTGAACGCAGAGGGGATCGAAAAGCGTCCATTGATTGCAGAAACTGAGGGTGCGACGCGGTATTTCAAGCGGAGAACAGGGCAGTTCATTTATGGAAAGCAAAATCTTCACAAAGGCGCATTTGGAGTAGTGCCGCAGGAATTGGATGGATTTGAAAGCAGTTCTGATCTCCCTGCCTTTGATGTGGCTGATGGCCTTAGCCCCGAGTGGCTGGAGTATTTTCTAAAGCAGGGGGATTTCTACAAATCTCTGGTCTCAATTGCGCGCGGTGCCGCCACAAAACGCATCCAGCCTGAAGCATTATTTGCGGTTGAACTACCCATCCCTGAGCCGGATGTGCAGGATCGAATCATCAAGCGCATGGATTCGTGTGCTTTGGAGCACTCGAATCTTGAACACGAAATCACCCACCAGCAATCCCTCCTCAGCAAGCTCAAGCAAGCCATCCTGCAGGAGGCGATTCAGGGCAAGCTGACGGAGGATTGGCGCGCCGCCCACCCGGACGTGGAACCCGCCAGCCAGCTCCTCCACCGCATCCAGGCCGAAAAAGCCCGCCTCATCGCCGAAAAGAAACTCCGCAAAGAAAAATCCCTCCCCAAAATCACCCCCGAAGAAATTCCCTTCGAGATTCCGAAGGGCTGGGAGTGGTGCCGATTGGGATGTCTGTTCCATTCTCTCCAATATGGAACTGCTCAAAAATGCTCTTACGATTCGTCAAAAAATACTGCTGTGTTGCGAATTCCCAATGTATCGACCGGGAAATTGTCCACGGAGGACTTGAAATACACGAACCTCACAAAAGCTGAGAAGAAACAGTATTCACTCAAGAAGCATGACGTGTTAATGATTCGATCGAATGGCAGTCGATCGCTAGTTGGATCGACAATTCACTTTGACGAGGAATCAGGAAATTATGCGTATGCTGGGTATTTGATGCGCCTTCGTTTTCCAGAAAACATTTATTCGCCATTCATCGTCGCGGCATTGGCAAGCCGCATATTGCGAGAACAAATTGAAGTACCGCTTCGCACGACGGTTGGAATCAACAACGTCAACTCGACTGAAATTTCAAGATTAAAAATCCCCCTCCCACCCCTCGCCGAGCAAGCCGCCATCGTGGAGCGTGTGGAGGCGCTGATGACGACCTGCCGGGCGCTGGAAGCGGAGATCGAGCAATCCCGCACCCACGCCGCCCACCTCCTCCAAGCCGTCCTCAAAGAAGCCTTCGCCCCCGCCGCAGAAGCCATCTCGCATGATTGATTTCCACCAGAAAGACGATCCGTTCATCATGCGTTATGTTCCCGAAAGAGATCACCTCTCTGTGGTTGGGTTGTTGGTCAACAACCAGTTTACAGAGACCCACGGTGGCCGCATATCCGCCATCCCGAATGACACCACTCCCGGGGACACTACCAAGACAAGGCGCCGTCGCCGGATACAACACAAGCCGCACAACCTTGCCAAATCGGTGACGGTGGAATGACGGCGATGAATTCTTTGATGCGGGCGATTGCGGCTTCGGCGATTTCACGCGGCCTGGACGACTTGACGGCATTTGCCGATTGCGCCTTGCAATCGCAAAAAAGGTTACAAAACGGCTAAAAAAATGAAATAATTCCGAACACGCGAAGCAAAGCGGAAAAGAGAGTCAATCGCGTCCGCATCGCCAGCAAAAACAACCAACGGAAAAATCAGTCATGACCAACGACAGCAAAAAAGACGACGCAAAGTCGATTCAGGAAACGGAAATTCACTCGCTTGCGGAGTATATTAACGAGATTGAAAAAATCAGTGCGCGGTATGGAGTTTTTTGGTATCGCGGACATGCCGATGCGGATTGGCAGTTGGCACCAGGCATATTCCGTGATTTTACCAGCAAGAGGGTTACGAATAAGTGGGAGAAAAAACTCCGCAAGATAGAGGTTACCACCAATATTGACTTCCGGCATCAGGCGAAAGCGAGAGAAAAAAATTTCCCGCACGATAATGACAAGGTGGGGCAATTGGTTTTTGCGCGTCATCACGGCTTGCTTTCTCGGTTATTGGATTGGTCGGAGTCTCCCCTTACGGCATTGTTTTTCGCCGTTGAAGAGGTCATTTCTGACCCAAATCCGAATGCTTCCTGCGTATGGATGCTTCTCCCTGGCATGCTTAATAAAAACCAATGGGAGGATAAGATTATTTATTATTCGCATGCAGATGTTCCGAAAGCAATCGCTCACTGCGCATTTAATCCGGATGTAACTTTGGAAGATGCTCTGAAAGTGATGGAGCAAGAACCGGAAATAGAAAAACCAGGGGTTGTTGCTGCATTTATACCGCAGCATACTATATTGCGCCATATGGTACAGAAAGCCCATTTTACGATCCATCATACGCCCAAAGCGATGGATAAATTGCCGGGTGCGCTCAAATTTTTGGTCAAAATCATCATTCCGCCTGATAACCGGAAAGATATTTTGAAGGAGTTGCGATGGGCGGGAGTTTCGCGGGATTTGCTGTTTCCGGATTTGGATAATCTGGCGGAGCATTTGAACGCCGAGATAAAACGATAAATGGAAAAATAATTTAAGGATGCCGACGCTTAACTGACTAACGCGAGAAGATGACATTACGCGCGCAGAGCGGGTGCCTTATTGCGCCTTGGAGTCGGTGGGCACAAAGGGATTCCCATACTATGGTGCGTCAGACATAATTGACGAAATTGACGGATACACACACGACAGTGACTTTCTTCTTGTTGGTGAAGATGGTTCAAATCTTCGACTCCGTTCTACCCCAGTAGCTTTCAACGCCAGCGGAAAGATTTGGGTAAACAACCACGCTCATGTGCTAGAATTCATCGAACCTGTTCTGCAGGAGTTTATCGCACACCGAATCAACAGCATGAACATAACACCATTTGTCACGGGAGGCTTCCAACCCAGGCTCAGTCAGGAGAATTTAAATAGAATTCCAACCCCCCTCCCACCCCTCGCCGAGCAAGCCGCGATCGTGAAGCGTGTGAAAGCACTGATGACGACCTGCCGGACGCTGGAAGCGGAGATCAAGCAATCCCGCACCCACGCCACCCATCTCCTCCAAGCCGTCCTCAAAGAAGCCTTCAAAGCATAATCATGATTCAATTCACCCAAAACGGGCCAGACTTACTGTTGGTTTATACGCCCGAAAACTCTGACGGTGAATGGCTGAATAAGCAACTGAACGAAAGGGGGCAAGCTGCGATCAGTGGAAGAATTTTTACGGTCACAAAAGAAATGCTCTACAGTGATCCAGAATTCTCCACGGAGGAGTTCGAGCCTGAAAGTTTCATATTTGAGATCGGAATCGTTTCGGCAGGATATTACATTATCAAAAAAGAAGTCTTAGGGATTAACTATGACCTCAGTATCCATGTGAGCATTCCACTGGAAAGGAAACTATTTGCCGCCCACCGCAATATATCCATCTTTCGCCGCATTAATGAGTTTGGATTCAAGAAACTCTCTGTTGGAGGCGATGATCCGGACGCACTACCGACGGAAGTATTCCACAAACTGCTGAAAGAATTCCCCAATTCCTATGAAATGGATCAGTATGCTAGGGCACGTATAAGCAGTATCATCCGTGGCAGTCTATTTATATCAGTCGACTACGATGCAAAACTCCACAAATACCTCAACAAGAAAAAATCCCTGATAGAGAACCAACCCTTGAGTATCTACAGCAAGTATGAGTCTGAGAAATACACTGACTTGTTGAAGAAAATCGAGAACATGCTCAAACAGGCCGAAGCCTATACGGAGGCCCAATGGCAGAATGAAATCCTACAGGTTATTCTGTTCCTCTATCCCAAATACATTAAAGCCTTCAAAGAGGTACCCGTCCGAGACAGTTTGGCGAGCAAGTATCGCCAGATTGATTACCTGATGGTCGATGCCTCCGGCTACGTCGATGCCATCGAGATAAAAAAGCCGTTTGCAGAGTGTGTCGTGACGAGTAACCGCTACCGAGGGAACCATGTGCCCATGCGCGAACTGAGTGGCACCGTGATGCAACTCGAAAAATATCTCTACCACTTGAATCGCTGGGGACAACAAGGCGAAGATACATTGAATAAAAAATATGGTAATAAACTACCGAGTGATTTAAAAATCAAAATAGTAAACCCTGGCGGCATGATCATCATGGGTAGAGACGAAGGACTCACTCCTGATCAAAAAAGTGACTTTGAAGTTATAAGGAGAAAATATCGTCACGTATTGGAAATCATGACCTATGATGACATGTTTCGACGCCTGAAAACGATCCGAGATCAATTCAACCTGAATATAGAACCATGAAGTCCCGATCCAAATAGCTGCTTGTCATTTCTACAACCGTTCCGGCGTATTTCCCGTCCGCCTTCAGGAGATCGACGCCGCCAGCCTCAAGAACTTTGTCGCTGCCTGTAAAAGTTGATCCGGGCGGGATCTGTCAGAATTTGACTTCTACCTGATGCTTTTGTCTTTCATCGTGCTTCCCCAACAGTTTGCCAAGATCCGCTTCCTCGATCCAGGCATGAACGCGACACGAATCACGACTAAATGTCGCGATTTAGCGGCCGAAGGGAAGACGATACGGCTATCGCGACATGAGTCGCGACATCGTGTCGCGATACCCGCCGGGGTGTGCGGGGAATGCAATTAGGAATTAGGAATGATCAGGTGAGAATTTTTTGTTTTGTGGTTGGATAGTGGAGCCGCAAAGTTTCAGGGTTGTTCGCAGTCTTCGATTACTGACTCGGTGTGTTTGGCATCCGGCATATCGGAATCACGGAGCAATCTTAGCCCGTATCGGATTCTCTGGATTTCATTCCTAATTCCTAATTCCTAATTCCTAATTCCCGCCGAAGGCGGATTTCCTAATTCCTAATTAAAAAACCCCTCCCCGATCGCTCCACCCCACCATCATAACCCACCTCCTCAACCCGCACCTGCGTTTTCGAATACAGCAGCAGCGTAGTCGTACGAGTACCATAATCGACACCACGCACAAAAATAGCCGACCGCCGCCGATCTTTTTCCGTACCATTGCCACCCGACAGCAGCGCATCCGGCGCTTGATCCGCGTCCTGCATGATCGACAACAGCGCCGCACTATCCAATCGCGCTGCCCGCTCGATAACATCAGCAAGCCGCGCCACCCCACGCGACATTTTCGGCCAGACCTGATCAAGCGGCCCGTTACTGATAGCGTGAAAGCCGGCGCACAGCGGCGCTACCGTGGCGTCGGCAGTAGAAAAAGTATGCAGCGCCCCGAGCGTCCCAAATACCAGATTAAACGGCTTGAAGTCCCGCTGCCGGTCGGCCAGAAACCGCCTGAAGCCGTGCTCGCTGTCCTGACCGCGCAGATAGCGCGCGACCAGCTCGCCGCGACTGCAAGGAGGGGCAGGCTGCTTTGGTACCGCCGACCGCCGGTGCAGGTTGGTCACGGCGCAGAATCGCCCGGCGCGATTGAGGCCGAGCCAGGTGCCCGACGATTGCAGGTCGCGGCCGGCGAGAATGGTTGCCTGCTCCGGCCAATAGTGCATCTCCCGGCTGGGGCGGTCGTAATACTCATCCCGATTGGCGGCGATAATCAGCGGATAATCAGGATGCCGACGAATGGCCAGAAACAAAACACACATACGATTTGCGCTCGAATGGGTTGTCAGGGTGGCCGCCGTTTACCCGCTGCAACGTGACACCACGGCCCGGCGGCCCGGCGTTTCAGCGCCGCGTGCGCTGCAAGAATACCGCCAATCCGGTGGCCACCGGAATAGCTGCCGACAATAAACCAACAATAAACCAACAATAAACCAACAATAAACCAACAATAAACCAACAATAAATCAGCAATAAATCAGCAATAAATCAGCAATAAAACAACAATAAAACAACAAACTTTTCCACCACGCCCTCAAGCACACCCCCGGGCAAGCCGGAGTAATTCACCCACACCGCCGTTGATACCGGCCAGAGCAGCACCCCGCTGCGCTATAATCCGGTTCGTTTTGACGGATAACGGCGGAACCGGATCCCAAATGCTGAAAATAGGCAACCTAAACCAGATGCAAGTAGCCCGGCGGGTAGATTTCGGCGTCTACCTTGCGGTCACCGACGCGGTCACCGACGCGCCCGAAATCCTGATGCCGAAGCGCTATGTGCCGCAGGGCCTCGAGATTGACGATTTTATCTCGGTGTTTGTCTATAAAGACTCCGAAGATCGCCTGATTGCCACCACCGAGCAGCCAAAGGTGATGGTCGGCGAGTGCGCGTATTTGCAGGTGGCCGCCGTCAATCGGACCGGGGCGTTTATGGATTGGGGGCTGCCAAAGGATTTGCTGGTGCCGTTCGGTCAGCAGGCGGTGCCAATGCAGCCGGGGCACGCCTATGCGGTCTACGTGTATCTCGACCAAAAGACGCAGCGGATTACCGCCTCGAGCCGACTGCATACTTTTCTGTCGGAGCAGGGCCACGGCTTCAAGTGCGGACAGGCGGTCAGCTTATTGATTGTCGATCGCAGCCCGCTGGGCTATAAAGCCGTGGTCGACGGCAGCCATCTCGGCCTGATCTTCCACAGCGAAGCCGTCAGGCCGATTGCCATTGGCGAGCAAACCGGCGGCCGCATCAAGCACATCCGACCGGACGGACGCCTGGATTTATCGCTGTCGCCCAACACCGGGGCGCAGGGCGGCCTGCAGGCGGAGATTGTGACCTTCCTGCGCGCCAACGGCGGCGTCTCATCGCTGACCGACAAAACCGCCGCCGAGGTCATTTTTTCCCAGTTTGGGGTCAGCAAAAGCCGCTACAAAAAAGCACTCGGCGCGCTGTACAAAAACCGCTCTATCGACCTCGGCAAAGATCAAATCCGGCTGCTGTAAGCCGGCCCGTTTCCCAATCCATTTTACTGGGCGCAACCCGGCCGCCATGGCGCAGCAAATTCAGTGGTTCCCCGGCCACATGCACAAAGCGGCAAAGGAGATGCGCCAGCGCTGCCGGCAGGTCGATGCGGTAATCGAACTGCGCGATGCCCGCATCCCGTACAGCAGCGCAAACCCCCTGTTGGCGGAGATTCGCGCCGACAAACCGTATCTGCTGATATTGACCAAGGAAGACCTGGCCGACCCGCAGGTCACCGCGCGCTGGCAGGCGCTGCTCCGGCGGCCGCCGGTCGCGTCGGTCTGCGCGGTCGGCAAAAACGACGCTGGCCGGGTGCGGCACATCCTCACCGTGTGCCGGCGCTTGCAACCCCGCTCGCGAGCACGCCAGGGCGCCGGCATCACCGCGCTGGTTGCCGGCATTCCCAACGTCGGCAAATCGACGCTGATCAACCTGCTGGCCGGTCGGGCGATAGCCAAAACCGGCAATGAACCCGCCATTACCCGCCAGCCGCAGCGCATTGATCTGGCCGAGGGCATAACACTGCTGGACACGCCAGGCGTGCTGTGGGGCAATATCGCCAACCGGCACAGCGGTTTTCGGCTGGCCGCGACCGGCGCAATCAAAGACAGCGTGCTGCCCCAGCAGGAGGTGGCGGGGTACCTGGTGTCTTATCTGCTGCGCGCGTATCCGATGCGGCTGGCCGGGCGCTACCGACAGGCGGCCAGCGTGCAGGATGCGCGGGATTTTTTACGCGCTGCCGGGCGCGCGCGCGGCTGCTTAAAGCCGGGCGGGGAGGTCGAGCTGGACAAAATCGCCCGGCTAGTGGTGGCCGATTATCGCGCCGGGCTGATTGGCCGCATCTCGCTGGAAACACCGGAAATGATGGCAGCGGAAACAACCGACTCGCCGGCGCCGGCCGCCCCAACCGGCGTGATCGACTGAATCGCGCCGCGTCACCCGCCGTCCGCCTGCATCGCCCGGTCAAGCTGCCGCACCACCTGCTGCTGCTGTTCCTCGGTGATGCCGACCCAGAGCGGCAGCCTGATCAACTGCCGCGCAATCCGCTCGGTATGATGCAGCGCGCCATGCGTGCGGCCAAATTGTTTGCCGGCCGGGGACGTGTGCAGCGGCACATAGTGAAACAGCGCCTCGCAATGATTCTCTCGCATCCGCGCCAGCACGCGCTGCCGGTCGAGCCCCGCGTGCAATAGCACATAGAAAATATGCGCGTTATGGCCGCAGTCATCCGGTATCGTCGGCAGGCTGATCCGCCCCCGGTCGGCCAGCGGCTGCAAGTGCTCCCGATAGCGATTCCAGGCCGCCATCCGGCGCGCCTGAATCTCGGTGGCGTGTTCGAGCTGCGCGCGCAAACAGGCGGCGGTCAATTCCCCGGGCAAAAACGACGAGCCGACCGCGCGCCAGGTATATTTATCCACCTGACCCCGGCGGAACCGGCTGCGGTCGGTGCCTTTCTCGCGGATGATTTCAGCCTGCTCGGACAGACTGTCGTCGTTGACCAGCAGCGCGCCGCCTTCGCCGGCAATCACGTTCTTGGTGGCATGAAAACTCAGCGCACCCAGGTCGCCCAGCGTGCCGAGCGGCTGACCGCGGTAGGTGGCGCCAATCGCCTGCGCCGCGTCTTCGATAACCTTTAGCCGATAGCGGGCGGCAATATCCAGAATCGGCGCCATGTCGCAGCCGACACCGGCGTAATGCACGACCGCAATCGCTTTGGTTTTTGCCGTGATTGCCGCCTCAATCCGCTGCGCGTCGAGGTTCAGGGTATCGGCGCGAATATCGACAAACACCGGCACCGCGCCGCGCAGCACAAACGCATTGGCGGTCGATGGAAATGTAAACGACGGCAGGATCACCTCATCCTGCGGCCGAATATCCAGCACCAGCGCGCACATTTCCAGTGCCGCCGTGCATGAAGGGGTCAAAAATGCGCGTGCGCAGCCCAGGTTGCGCTCGAGCCAGTGCTGGCAAAAGCGGGTAAATTCGCCGTCACCGGCCAGCTCGCCGCGCGCATGCGCCGCGGTAATGTACGCCAGCTCGGCGCCGGTCAGATACGGCTTATTGAACGGGATCATCGGCGTCGGGCAAATCAAACCGCCGTTGCCGCCGCCGACATCAAAAACAGCCCGGCCCGGCGGCGGAAAGAGCGCTCCTCAACGGCATAGACGCCATTATGTGCCGCCGCATCATAAGAAACATTTTCGCTGTCGCGGCAGCGCCATATCCCCCGCTCATCCAGCCGCAGGTCGCGGGTAATGTGCGCTATGTCTATGGTCATTGCTGTCGGCGTCGATTGCCGCGCTTATCGGTATGGCGTCGTCAACGCCGGTCGAACCCGCGACCGACTCAGCCCACCCACCGGCCCTGCGCAAAAAACCCGAGCATCCGGTACTGCCAAAACCCGCACAGCGCAATCGCCAGCCCGTAAAACAGCACAATGGCGGAGCGCAGCAGCCCGTTTTTCGGCGGCTGCATCAACAGCGCCGCCATCAGCATCATCAGCGCAACCGCCGGCATGAACTGGCGGAGAAAATCCCGATGCAGCGATTCCGGGCCGTATCCGCGAATCGTGAATAGCCAGTAAGACACCAGTACGATGCTGAACAGCGGCAGGGCCAGGCAGAGTATCGATGCGGTATTTCTGTGCCGCCACTGTGCGACCGCCAGCAACACAATCATTGGCACCACCGCCAGAATCATGGACTTGGTAAACCGGATCGGCAAATAATCGTGCCACTGAAAACCGGTGTAGATAGCCGACAGGTTGAAAAATCGACCACCGCCGCTGGCGGCGCCCTCAACGAAAACCCCCCAGCCCGAGCCAACCGACTTGAAATAGATCGCCCAATCGCCAAAAACAACCTGACAATACACCAGAAACGACACCAGCCCGAGCAGTCCGCACAGAGCGGGTAACACCACCAGCCGGATGGCCGTTTTCCGCTTCACGCCGCCGGCCAGAAAAGCGCAACTGCCCAGCAGGATCGGAATCGCAACGCCCATGACGCCGGTCACTTTGGTCAGACTGGCCACAAAGCAGGCGGCCGACAGCGCCAGCAATTTTGCCGTTGTCGGGCTGTGCAGCTGACTGTAGGACAGAAACGCCACCAGCATAAGAAAAAACACCACCAGCGACTCGGAATGCGGCGTGAATAAAAACAGTGTGCCGGGATACGCCACCAGCAACAGCAACGGCAACAGCCGCATCGGCGCGATGGTTCCGCCGCCCGCCTGTCTGAGGAGCAGCAAAAACAGCAGGATGCTCCCCAGCCATGCCGCCTGTGCGACCAGCGGCACCGCGAAAATCAGATCGACGCCAAACCACGAAAGAAAACTACCGGTCATGGAAACCAGCGGAAAGAAACCCAGGTTGCAGACATGCGGATTATTTGTTTCAGGCAGTTGCGCGCAGACGTAGCCGCGTCGGGCGATGTCGTAGTACCACTGTCCGTCCCAGCCCAGCAGGCGGTTGTAGGCGCGGGTGAACGGACTGCCGGTTTGATTGACCCCAATCTCATAGTGGGGCACCAGAGCCCACTTGCCGCGCATATCGTACTCGCCCGATTGCTGCATTTGCACGAACATCAACACGTAATGCAAGGCAAATATCACCAACCCGATCACCAGCAGTGACGCGGTCTTGTTCAGCGGATTCTTGTTCAGCGGCAGTGACGCGGTCTTGTTCAGCGGCTTCTTGTTCAGCGGCTTGCGTTTGTTTTTCATCATGCGCGGTCGGCAAGCAAGTGCCCGGCCCAGGCGGCGATGTTGGCGGCAACGTAATCGGCCTGATGTTTCCGGCTGAGCAGATGATCGGCGCCAGCCAGACTGATAAAGCTCTTCGGGTGCCGCGCCGCGTGGTAAATTTTTTCCGCCTCCCGGATTGGCACGATCTCATCCACCGGCGAATGAAATATCAACAGCGCCTTATTGAGCCTGCCGACCGCATCCTGTTTTTTCTCAGCGATATCGTCGAGAAACTGTTCGCGAATCACAAAGCGGCGCCCGGCCAGGCTGACCTCGGCTTCACCCTGCGCCCGGATTTGCGGCACGTCGCAGGCAAACTGCCGGATCACATGCTCGGCCCCCGCCGGCGAACCAATCGTCACCACCGCGCGGCTCTCGGCGATCTGATGCGCCGCCTTGAGCACCGCCGTCCCGCCCAGGCTATGGCCTATCAACAGCGTCGGCGGCGTGCCGTGTTCCCGCAGATAATTGGCCGCCGCCACCAGATCCTGCACATTGGATGAAAAGTTAGTATTGGCAAAATCCCCGTCACTGCCGCCCAGCCCGGTGAAGTCGAAGCGCATCACCGCCAGGCCGTGCGCAACCAGCGCACGCGCAATGCGCGAGGCGGCGACAATATCTTTGCCGCAGGTAAAGCAATGCGCAAACAGCGCCACGGCCCGCGCCGGCGTTGCCGGCGTCTCCAGCAAGCCGGCCAACTGCTCGCCGCCGCCCCCAGTAAAAGTGATCTTTGTTCGCGTCGCAGTCATTGCAGCAAGTTCAGCATGATTTTTTCGATTTTCGCCGGCAAGCAACCGCTCCCCGTTCACATAAAGCCCCCCTGACACTGACAAGGGGGGTTGGGGGGGTTAAAACCAGCAAACCCGCACTGAAGTGGTTCAATAGATGTGACCATTCCACACCGCCAACCTTCCAACCCCCCCCACCCCCCTTGTCAGGGGGGAGCATAGCCAACGCAACAGCCCGCGCCATCTCACCCCCCGGACAGAATCAATGCGCCGCCTGCTGAAACTCAATCATCCGCCGGAGCGACCGCTCAGCCTGCCGCCGCGTCGGCTCGTCGATCAAAATTTCATCCCCCTCGCCCTCCAATATTCGCTCCAGCCGACGCAAGTCATTCATCTTCATCCACGGACACTGCGCACAGCTTTCACAAGACGCACCTTCACCGGCAGTCGGTGCCTCCAGAAAAGTTTTACCCGGCGCCGCCTGGCGCATTTTATGGAAAATACCCGATTCAGTAGCGACAATAAACTTATCAGCGTCCATAGTCCGGGCAGCCTGAATAAGCTGGCTGGTTGAGCCAACCAGATCCGCCAATGCAATCACCCCGGCCGGCGACTCCGGATGCACCAGCACTTTGGCCTGCGGATGCTGCTGCATCAGCCCCAGCAGCGCCTCGGCTTTGAATTCCTCATGCACCACACAGGCGCCCTGCCAAAGCAGCATATCGGCCGCCGTCTGGCGTTGGACATAATCACCGAGGAAGCGATCCGGCGCCCAGATAAATGTCTCGCCGCGCTGCTGCAAATGGCGGATCACCGCCAGCGCAATCGACGACGTCACCACCCAGTCCGCGCGCGCCTTCACCGCCGCACCGGTATTGGCATACACCACCACGGTGCGCTGCGGATGTTGATCGCACCAGGCCGCAAAGGCCGCCGCCGGGCAGGCCAGATCGAGCGAGCACTCGGCCTCCGTCTCCACCATCAGGATGCGCTTTTCCGGGCTCAGAATTTTGGCGGTTTCGCCCATAAAGCGCACCCCCGCAACCACCACGGTCTGCGCCGGGTGGCGGTAGCCAAAGCGCGCCATCTCGAGCGAGTCGGCAACGCAACCGCCGGTTTCATCGGCCAGCTCCTGCAGCTGCTCATCGACATAATAATGCGCCACCAGCACCGCATCCCGGCGTTGCAGCAGCCGCTTGATGCGCGCCTTCAGCAACCGGACCTGCGCCGGCGCCAGCTCGGCATGCTCGACCGCCCAGGCGTGGGCGGCCAGCGCTTTTATGCGCCGGAGCTGAGCAGGTGAAACCGGAGGCGCGGTGGTCATCGACACGGATGGGTAAGTGAAGTAGCGCTGATTATGTCCCGCCAACCGCTTTTTTTCAAGCCGTTTCCGGGGCCGCGGATGGCCCGCTGTCGGCGCGCAACTGCGCCCGAATCGCACTCAGCCGCGCCCGGTATATGGCCGTAGCAATGCGCTCCCCGACAGCGTGTTCAGGCAACTCGGGCCCGCCCGCCGGCGCACTCACCTGCGCGCCCGCCTGCTCGATCGACTGCATGACCGCCGCCGCAATCCCGCCGGCGTCCACACCCTGCGCGGCCCGATGCACCCGGTGCACCAGCTCGGTCTGCTCCACCCGCATATTTTCACTGCCGGTGCGCCCGCGCAGGTCGGCGCTGCACGCGAGGCAAAAATCCGCCACGTTCTGCGGTTCGCGAAACGCATTCAGCCGCTCCAGCAGCTTCAGCATCGTCGTCGGCCGCAGCTGCGCAAACCGGTGGTGATGCAAGTGCAGCTCGCAGACCACCAACGCCATCCGGCGGTATTTTTTCGGCACCCGCAGCCGCCGGCATACCGCGCGCACCAGCGGCAGTCCGGTGTGCTCATGCCCGCGATGCGACGGCAACTCGGCGGCCGGCGTCACCCCCTTGCCCAGGTCGTGCACCAAAACCGCAAAAATCACCCGCGGGTCGGCGGTCAACTGCTGCGCCGCGTCAAGCGACATCAACACGTGCACCCCGGTGTCGATCTCCGGGTGGTATCGCGCCGTCTGCGGCACCCCAAACAGCGCATCCACCTCCGGCAGGACTTTCGCCAGGGCGCCGCAGTGGCGTAAAACCCGGATAAAATGCGAAAAATCCCGCCCCTGCATCGCCTTCTGCAACTCCTGCCAGACCCGCTCGGCGGTCAGCGCATCGACCTCACCGCGCAGGACGATTTGCCGCATCAACTGCGCGGTGTCGGCGTCAATCGCAAAACCGAGATGCTGCAATCGGGCGCTGAAGCGGGCGGTGCGCAACACCCGCACCGGATCCTCCGCAAACGCCGCCGAAACATGCCGCAGCCGCTTGTGCTGCAAATCAGCCACACCACCGAACGGGTCGATCAGATTACCGCTCCGATCCTGCGCGATAGCGTTGATAGTCAGATCACGGCGCAGCAGATCCTGCTCGAGCGAGATAGTCGGATTACTGACCGCCTCAAACCCGTGGTAGCCGCTGCCGATTTTTCGCTCCTGCCGCGCCAGTGCATACGCCTCATTGCTATGCGGATGCAAAAACACCGGAAAATCGCTGCCGACCGCGTGAAACCCCAGCGCCAGCATCTGCTGCGGAGTCGAGCCGACCACCACCCAGTCCCGATCGGCCACCGGCCAGTCCAGCAGCCGATCCCGAACCGCCCCACCGACCAGATACACCTCAAGCTTATCGGCCACATCCGACATGTTTTTCCCCCGGATAACGTATCCTGCATGGTTGGTATTAATCGCGCCCGCCACCGGCCGCCCCGCCGGGCCGCAATCCGGCCTGGTATAACCGGCACAACAGCGCGCCCCCGCCCACCGCTATCGACAGCCGTTTACCGCCGGAGCGCACAACAGATTGCCGATACAATAGCCGCCCGTACAACCGACATCACCCAGGCCGAATGCCGCATACAGATCAGCACCAGCCGACCCGATGCGCCCGCATTCTACCCCGGATTTTACTGCCATAGTGAGGTACCGATAATGCCCCCCCATCCCCGCCTGCCGCTGTTGGCCGCGTTATTGACGATCGTCTTCTGGTCCTTCGCCTTCCCGGCCAGCAAAGCCGCGCTGCCGTATTTTGCCGTCGAACAAGTCGTACTGCTGCGCTATCTGGCCGCCAGCGGGCTATACCTGCTGCTGTTCGCCTGCGGCCGATTCCCGCTGCCGGGCAAGCGCGACCTGCCCGCCATCATCCTGCTCAGCCTGCTCGGCGTGACGCTGTATCAACTGTGCTTCGTCTTCGGCGTCGGCAAAGTATCGGTAGCCGCGGCGGCGATGATCATAGCCACCATTCCGGTCTTCGCCAGCCTGTTAGCGTGGCTGTTTCTGGATGAAAAACTATCGCGACCAGCCTGGGCGGGGATTCTAATCTGCCTCTCCGGGGTCGCCCTGATCATGCTGGTCAAACCGACCGGCGGCACGCTCCAGGGCTACCTGATACTGTTTGTTGCGGTCGCATCGATAACGATTTTTTTCGTATTCCAAAAGCCATTTTTCGCCCGCTACTCACCGCTGGCCATGACCTCCTACACCAGCTTTTTTGGCGTCCTGCCGCTGCTCTACCTACTCCCCGACACCATCGCCGCCGGCCTGCTCGCCCCCGGCGAAGTACTGCTATCGATTTTCGCCATGGGCATCCTATCCAGCGGCCTCGGATTTTTTCTATGGTTCTATGCCCTGGCGCATCTACCCGCCGGCGTCGTCACCAGCTTCCTGTTTTTACAACCGGTACTAGCCGGCATCATGGCCTGGCTCTGGCTGGCCGAAGTACCCAGCCTGCAAACCCTGCTCGGCGGCGCCGTAGTTCTGTTTGGGGTAGCGCTGATAGTCAAACAACAAGTGGCCGCCAAAGGCGGCAATTAATCCGCCTACGGCGGGAAAATGCCGCCTACGGCGGGAATTAGGAATTAGGAATTAGGAATGAAATCCGCCTACGGCGGGAATTAGGAATTAAGAATTAGGAATTAGGAATGAAATCAGAGAATCCGATACAGATTAAATCTTATGCGTTTGCTTTGCGGATTGTGAAGCTGTATCGGTATCTTTGTGACGAGAAGAGGGAATTTGTCCTATCGAAGCAGCTCGTGCGCAGCGGCACATCGATTGGTGCGAATGTCGAGGAGGCGATTGGCGGTCAGTCTGACAAGGATTTTCTCTCGAAGATGAGTATTGCCTACAAGGAAGCCCGGGAGACGCATTATTGGCTAAGATTGCTCCGTGATTCCGATATTCTGGATGCCAGACAAGCCGAGTCAGTAATCGAAGACTGCGAACAACTCCTGAAACTTTCCGGCTCTATAATCCGAACCACAAAACAAAAATTTCCCACCTAATCATTCCTAATTCCTAATTCCTAATTCCTAATTCCCGCCGAAGGCGGCAATAGTGTTGCCTACAAGGAAGCTCGGGAGACACTTTATTGGCTAAGATTGCTCCGTGATTCCGATATTCTGGATGCCAGACAAGCCGAGTCAGTAATCGAAGACTGCGAACAACTCCTGAAACTTTCCGGCTCTATAATCCGAACCACAAAACAAAAATTTCCCACCTAATCATTCCTAATTCCTAATTCCTAATTCCTAATTCCCGCCGAAGGCGGCAATAGTGTTGCCTACAAGGAAGCTCGGGAGACACTTTATTGGCTAAGATTGCTCCGTGATTCCGATATTCTGGATGCCAGACAAGCCGAGTCAGTAATCGAAGACTGCGAACAACTCCTGAAACTTTCCGGCGCCATAATCCGAACCACAAAACAAAAATTTCCCACCTAATCATTCCTAATTCCTAATTCCTAATTCCTAATTCCTAATTCCTAATTCCTAATTCCTAATTCCTAATTCCTAATTCCTAATTCCTAATTCCTAATTCCTAATTCCCGCCAAAGGCGGCAATAGTGGCACATCGATTGGTGCGAATGTTGAGGAGGCGATTGGCGGTCAGTCCGACAAGGATTTTCTCTCGAAGATGAGTATTGCCTACAAGGAAGCCCGGGAGACGCATTATTGGCTAAGATTGCTCCGTGATTCCGATATTCTGGATGCCAGACAAGCCGAGTCAGTAATCGAAGACTGCGAACAACTCCTGAAACTTTCCGGCTCTATAATCCGAACCACAAAACAAAAATTTCCCACCTAAGTCATTCCCAATTCCCAATTCCCAATTCCCAATTCCCAATTCCCAATTCCCAATTCCCAATTCCCAATTCCCAATTCCCAATTCCCAATTCCCAATTCCCAATTCCCAATTCCCAATTCCCAATTCCCAATTCCCAATTCCCAATTCCCAATTCCCAATTCCCAATTCCCAATTCCCAATTCCCAATTCCCAATTCCCAATTCCCAATTCCCAATTCCCAATTCCCAATTCCCAATTCCCAATTCCCAATTCCCAATTCCCAATTCCCAATTCCCAATTCCCAATTCCCAATTCCCAATTCCCAATTCCCAATTCCCAATTCCCAATTCCCAATTCCCAATTCCCAATTCCCAATTCCTAATTCCTAATTCCTAATTCCTAATTCCCGCCGAAGGCGGCCCCCGCCGAAGGCGGCATACACCGCCAGCGTCCTGGCACACATAACCTCCGTGGTAAAGTGCCGCCGCGCATGAGCGCGGCTATTCTCGCCCAATCGCGTCAACACCGCCGGCGCACAGCCCAGCGCGGCATCCAGTGCCGCCGCCAGCGCAGCGCTGTCATCAGGCGGCACCAGCCAACCGGTCGCCCCGTCGTCAGCGGCCCCGGTGACCACGGTTTCCCGAAAACCGCCGGCATCGCTGGCAATCACCGGCCGGCTGGCCGCCTGCGCCTCGATAATCGTACGGCCAAACGGCTCAGGGCGCACCGACGCCACCACCACCAGATTAGCGGCCGCATACGCAACCGGCATATCGCGCACCAGCCCGGCAAACACCACCCGTTTTTCCAGCCCATGCCGCGTCACCAGCGCAGCCAGCTCAGCCGCATACGCATCCCGGCCCTGTGCACTGCCGGCCAGCACCAACACCGGCCTGCGGTCGCTGCTCAGTTGCGCCAGCGCGGCAATCAGCACATGCTGACCCTTGATTCGAGTAAGCCGCGCCGGGCACATAATCACAAAATCATCGGACGCGAACCGCCATTGCGCCCGCTGCGCGTCAATGTCGTGCTGCGTGAAATTCTCCGCCGCCAGCGCCGCGACGTCGCAGCCACGCGGGATGATATGGATTTTTTCCCACCCGGTACCGTGCGCCTGCGCAATGCGGCGCGCCGTATAGCGCGAATTGGCAATCACCGCCTGTCCGCGCACCAGCCCCGAGTTGTACCAGACCTTGACGCGCGGCCGCAGATGCACCAGCCCGTGATACGTCGCCATATACGGCACCCCCGCCAGCCGCGCCGCCGCCAGCGCCGACCACGCCGGCGCGCGCGAACGAGCATGGACAATATCAACGTTTTCGCGCCCGATCAGCCGCCGCAGCCGCTCGACGTTGGCCGCCATGGTCAGCGGGTTTTTCGAAGCCATCGGCAAGACCACAAGCCGCCCGCCGGCGGCCGCGATCTCCCCCGCCAGCCGCCCCCCCGCACTGGCAACCACAGCCCGCCCGCCGGCGGCGGAAATTGCCCGGGCAATATCGATCGTCGTCGACTCGGCACCGCCGGCGTCGAGCGTCGGCACCAACTGCAAGATCGTCAACCCGGCCAAAGCCGGCGGCGGCGGAAATTGCGTTTCGGCGGTGGATGGCGTATCGTGCATACCATTCGGAGCATAGACAGAAGATCGATCAATAGCGCACTGCAAATCAGTGCCCGGCAATCAACCCGAACCGGATATTATAATGTGTTTGCCGCTCGTCATAACAGCAGCAGCCAAAGCACGATGCGGCATCAAAGCCATACTCCCCCCTGACATGTCAGGGGGGAGAAAACCGGAGCCGCATTTGGCCTTAATACCGCATATCTGAATAACATAAAGCACGTTTCTCATTAACCACACAGTTTTCGTGTATTAATCAGATTTCCCCTATAAAGGTCGATCAGGACGACACAATGCAGCGCTATTCATTTTTCAGCCTGGCGCGCAATGCGCTCAGCCACCACCGCAACTGGCGCCCGGCCTGGCGCACGCCGGTGCTAAAGCCGCGCTATGCGGTCGTCATCATCGGCGCCGGCGGGCACGGCCTGGCAACCGCCTACTACCTGGCCAAGCACCACGGCATCACCGACGTCGCCGTGCTCGATAAAGGCCGACTGGGCGGCGGCAACGTGGCCCGCAACACGGTCACGATTCGCTCCAACTACATGCGCGACCAAAGCATCCCGTTCTACGTCAAAACGGTGTCGCTGTTCGAGCGCCTGACCGCCGAGCTGAATTACAACCTGATGTATTCCAGGCGCGGCATGATCGACGTCGTGCAGACCTACCCCAGACTGCGTGAAATCCGCCGCCGCATGCTGGCGATGGATATCTACGGCGCGACCTATACGCCGATTGGCGTCGACGAATTGCGCCGCCGGGTGCCGGCGTTGACCGGCGGCGGGCCGGATTCGCGGCTGCCGATTATCGCCGGCATGGTGCACCCCGAGGCCGCCGTGTGCCGGCACGATGCGGTTGCCTGGGGCTATGCGCGGGCGGCCGATGATCTGGGCGTAGAGCTGCATCAGGACACCGCAGTCAGCGCCCTGCGGCGGCGGCCGGACGGCTCGATCGGCGGCGTGGAGACCAATCGCGGCGTGATCGAGGCCGCCAGGGTGGCGGTCGTGGTTTCCGGGCATACCACCTCGCTCACCGAGACCGTCGGCTTGCGCTTGCCGCTGACCTCATTCAACCTGACCGCCTTTGTGTCCGAGCCGGTCAAGCCGCTGATCGACGTGATTGTCAATTGCCCCGATCTCGGGGTGTACCTGAGCCAATCCGACAAAGGCGAGCTGGTGATCGGCGGCGCCCCCGACCCGGGGCAGTCGTTCCGGCGGGACATCAAACAAACCGTGTTCGAAGACACGGTGTGCGCCCTGCTGGCGTTGTTCCCGGCGTTCAAACGCCTGAAGCTGCTGCGGCAATGGGGCGGCACATTGGACATTGCCCACGACGCCTCGCCGATTGTCAGCAAGACCGACATCCCCGGCCTGTTTGTGTCCGCCGGGTGGTGGGGCGGCTTCAAGGCGATCCCCGCCGGCGGCCTGACGCTGGCGCATTTGATCGCCAATAACCAACCGCATCCGCTGATTGCGCCGTTTTCGCTGCAACGCTTTTGCGGCCTGGATTTTATCCTCGAGTCGGGCACGACCACGGCGCGATAGCGGCGAACCGGCGCATGTTAACCATCCCCTGCCCCTTCTGCGGCCCGAGAAACGAAAGCGAATTTCTGCACGGCGGTGCGCTCAAGCCGACCCGCCCCGCGCATCCCGGGCAATTGAGTGACGCCGAATGGGTTGATTACCTGATTGTGCCGCCCAATCCGATCGGCCCGGTGCGGGAAAAATGGTGGCACATTCGCGGCTGCGGGCGGTGGATCATCATCGAGCGCAACACCCTGACCCATGCACTATCGACGGTCGCCGAACACGATGCCGGCTGAGCGCTGCCGATTGCCGTCAGGCGGGTGCATCGACCGCTCCGAGCGCATCGGTTTCACCTTCAACGGCCGGCAATACTACGGCTATCGGGGCGACACGCTGGCGTCCGCGCTGCTGGCAAACGGCGTCGTCTTGACCGCGCGCAGCTTCAAATACCACCGGCCCAGAGGCATCGTCGGCGCCGGCATCGAAGAGCCGTCGACACTGGTCGAGCTGCTCGGTGACGATCAATCCGCCAATCAGCCGGCCACCACGGTGCCGCTGCGGCCGGGGCTGGCGGCAAAATCGGTCAATTGCTGGCCGTCGGCGCAATTCGATGTGCTGAGCATCAACCAATTATTCGCCGGCCTGCTGCCGGCCGCGTTTTACTACAAAACGTTTATGTGGCCCGACTGGCGCTGGTTTGAGCCGTACATCCGGCGGGCCGCCGGCCTGGCGGCGGCGCCGGCGCGACCGTCGGACCAGCTGCGCTATGAAACCCGGCACGGGCATTGCGAACTGCTGATCGTCGGCGCCGGCGCCGCCGGGCTGATGGCGGCCTTGACAGCGGCGCGCAGCGGCGCCCGGGTCGTACTGGCCGATGCCGGCATCGACCCCGGCGGCGCGCTGAACAATGGCAGCGCCCGGCTGGATGGCCGCCCGGCGGCCGAGTGGGTCGCCGCGGCGACCGCGGCGCTGGCGCAGGCAAGTACGGTGACCCATTTGCAGCAGGCCACGGTCTGGGCCTATCGCGAACACAACCTGCTGCTGGTGACGCAGCACATTCACGCGCCGGAGCAGGTGCTGCACCGCACCTGGCGACTGCGCGCCGGGCGGGTGGTGCTGGCCACCGGCGCGCTCGAGCGCCCCCTGGTCTTTGCCGACAACGATCGCCCCGGGGTGATGCTGGCGTCGGCGGTATCGACCTATATCCGTCGGTATGCGGTCAAACCGGGCCGGCGGGCGGTGATCTTTACCAATAACGATAGCGCCTATGCGACCGCAGGGCAGCTGCGCCGGGCCGGCATCGAGCTGGCCGCGATCGTCGATTCGCGCGCGGCGGTCAATCCGGCGGTTACCGATCGACTGCCGGACAGCCATATTCTGCGCGGCCACGTGGTGGTCAAAGCCACCGGCAGAAAACGCCTCAAGGGCGTGCGGGTCAAATCGCTGCAGGACAACACCGAGACGATGCTGGGCTGCGATCTGCTGTGCCTGTCGGGCGGCTGGGACCCGGCGGTGCATCTGTTTTCCCAGGCCCGCGGAACGCTGCGCTATGACCGGCGCATCGCCGCCTTTGTGCCCGACCGGCCGGCGCAGCCAGTGGTCTGCGCCGGCGCCGCCGCCGGCATCTTCGAGCTCGACCGGGTGCTGGCCGACGGGGCGGCAAAAGCGCAGGCGGCACTGGACGCGCTCGGCTGCGGCGGCGCCCGCGCACCGGTGCCGGCCTGTGACCAACAGCCGGCCTATGCCATCGAGCCGCTATGGCAGGTCGAGCAATCCGACCCGGGCGCCCGATGTTTTGTCGATCTGCACAACGATGTGACCACGAGCGATATGGATTTGGCGGTGCGTGAGGGGTTTGGCGCAGTAGAACATGCGAAGCGCTACACCACCGCCGGGATGGGGCCGGACCAGGGCAAAACCGGCAATATCAACGTTATCGGCGTGCTCGCCAACCGCACCGGCCAAACGCTCGCGGCGGTCGGCACGACCACGTTTCGCGCGCCCTATGCGCCGATCGAATTCGGCGCGCTGGCCGGCTGGCGGCAGGGGCCGGTGTCGCCGCCGTATCGGCATACCCCGCTTACCCAATGGCATCTCGACCACGGCGCGGTTATGTATGAGGCCGGCGCGCGCTGGCGCCGACCGGGCTATTACCCCAGAGCGGGCGAACGTTTTCAGGCGACGGTCAATCGGGAGGCGGCAGCGGTGCGCGCATTGGTCGCCCTGTATGACGGCTCGCCGCTCGGCAAATATGCCATCGTCGGCCCCGACGCGCTGAACCTGCTCGAGCTGCTGTACACCAATTCGTTCGCCGGGCTGGGCGTCCATGCCGGGCGCTACGGCCTGATGCTGACCGACGACGGCCTGCTGCTCGACGACGGCGTCACGTTCAAGCTGGCGGAAAACCACTACCTGATGTTCACCTCCACCGGGCAGGCCGACGCCGTGTATCGGCACATGGAGCAGCTCCTGCAAATCGAGCGGCCGCACTGGCGGGTGCGGATTACCCCGGTGACGTCGCAGTGGGCCAATCTCACCGTATGCGGCCCGCAGGCCCGCCGGGTGCTGCAGGCGCTCGACCCGGATATCGACCTCTCACCGACCGCCTTCCCCTTCATGGCGCTGCGACAGGGCCGCGTCGGCGGCTTTCCGGCGTGGGTTTGCCGGGTGAGTTTTACCGGCGAGCTGAGCTTCGAGATCAATGTTTTCTCGCGCTATGCAGCGCCGCTGTGGGAAAAAATTCTGGCCGCGGGCGCCGCCTTCAACCTCATGCCAATCGGCTCCGAGGCCAACCATGTACTGCGGGTTGAAAAGGGATTTCTGTCCCTGGGGCACGAAGCGGACGGCACCGTCGATCCGTATGATCTGGGCCTGGGCTGGATCATGTCGCGCACAAAGCACGACTTCATCGGCCAGCGCGCGGTTGACCTCCGCCGCGCCGCCGTTCAGCCGCGCCGGGAGTTGGTGGGGCTGTGGCTTGAAGACGTGCAGCGCCTGGTGCCCGAAGGGGCGCCGATCACGCCGGGCGGGCGGCGTGAAGCATCGGAAGGCCTGGTCACCGCCTGCGTCTGGAGCGTCGTCCACCGGCGCACCATCGCGTTGGCGCTGCTGCTGGACGGGCGCAATCGAATCGGGCAGGAGGTGTTCATCCGGCTACCGCATGGGCGGGTCGGCGCGACCGTGACACGACCCTGTTTTCACGACCCCGAAGGGGCCTTGCTGAGAAGTTGACGTGCGGTACGATGCGACCATAAAACGGCTGCCGGCGGGCACACTGTTTGACCTCAAAGGCGCGCCGGACGCGTTCGGCGATCTGCTGTCGCCGTGGTCACTGACGCTGCCGCAAACCCCCAACACCATATCCGGGCGCGGCGCTGTGCGCGTCGCGTGGCTTGGCCCCGGGCACTGGCTGCTGTGCGCCCCCGCCGAGCTGGAAAGCGACCTGGCCGACCGCGTACGCGCCGACCCGGCCGACGGCCTGCGCTCGATCATCAATATTTCCGACACGCTGGTATTTTTCGCCATCGCCGGCGCCGACCGCATGCAGATCATGGCCGCCGCCTGCCCGCTCGACGTCCACCCCGCCGTCTTTCCTGAAAACGGCGCGACCTATACCGAGGTGTTTGGCCTGAAAGGGCTGGTGATCCGCCACGGCGAACAGTTCGAGCTCGCCGTCGATCGGAGTTTCGCGGAGATGGTCGAGGTGTGCCTCAACCGAGTCGTATCGATAGCGGCCTGAGGCGCATTTGGCCGTAATATCGCATATCTGAATAACATAAAGCGCGTTTCTCATTGACCACAAAGTTTTCGCGTATTAATCAGATTTTCTCTTAATCTGTTATCCCGCTACCGCGCAAATATTCCATTGCATTCTCCGTCGCCCATGTTTCGCTGGAACCATGTGTTTGCCAAGTCAGGTATCCATCAATGATGGTAGCCCCTGGTGAAGAAGTGGCACCTATATATTCTAACCGCAACGGTCAGTTCTCGTTTCTTGCTGGATCCCGATCCTTCCAGCCATGAAGGCTTTGGCACATTCGTACTGCCAATTCGTTCGTGTATTCGTATCATATTTTTTCAGCGTTAAGCCCGGCGCATCCGGAACCTCCCTGGAGTTATAGAACAGGTGCCTCGGCCCCTGAACCCCCTCGGTGAGTTCCCTCGCCGAACGGATGTACTCCTTACTGACGAAAAACACTATCGGCTCTTTGGTATCCACGGGCAACATGCGGAGATCGTTGTACGGATCTTTTTTCCGCCGCCGTTTGTAACGATCTGCTTGAGGACTGAAGGTAATATCATACCTGGGCGTCAGGAAATCCGCTTTGATCAATCCCCATCCCGCCGAAAGAATGTAAAGGCGTTCCAGCCCATATTGCTCCACCAGCATTTTATAGGTCTGGTTCTCATAGAGTTGCCAGGCAGGCAGGAGTCCAAGGGGATTGTTGCCCGGCGCTTTGTTATATCGGAGCAACTCATCTCTCCATGACTTGCCGACATCCATATTTTCGTCCGGGCGGGCATAGACATACCGCGTATCCGCTGGCGCTTTTTTGGGGTCGGCGACCAACAAAACTTTCCGCTTGTCGCGTCGTTGCAAGTAACCGGCTTGAGGGGCTTTCCTGGCTGCACACTGGATAACGATGATCATGCGGCCTCCTCCATTCCATGGATCAGGCGCTCCAGAGTGTCGAGAAACGCAGGATCGTATTGCTCATCAACATGGTTCTGGTTCCATAGTCCTGATGTCCGAACGCGCTCCCTGTTGCAGAAACGGCCGAGCCAGTTTCCGGATGCAGGATCGAGCGGCTCCTTGCCGTAGTTGCTCAGCAGCGCAATTGCATTGCGTTCTATATAGCCCCGAAGACTGTCCGGGCCGGGTTCATCGTTAACCGCCAGCCAGAGGAACGGCATCGCCCCGATTGCCTTGCTTACAAGTTGTTCCAAAGACTCCTCCTCTTGCCTGATCATGCGCGACGCAGAGCTGCCGTTGCCCCAGGTGGGAAATACATGGCCATCACGTTCAATCAGAGCAGTGCCTGCTATCAGCCGGAATATTGAGCCGCGATGGCTGCCGCCGCCCGTCCGCATCTGGCCTCGGTGCTGGGACAGTCGCGTCCAGAGTTTCGTAGCAGAACCGGTTTTCAGCGCATGCGTTCCAATGCGCACAATGCGCGATCCCGATCCGGGATCGCCTCGGTTCTCTCCCGGTTGCCGGAAGAAATAGACGCCACGCAACGGCCAGCTCATTCGACCGTTACAATATGAAAGCCTGCGTGCGCCGCCGAGTTGTAGCTCAAGATCGGACAGCAAGCCGTAAAAGCGGTTCAGAGCATGTATTCTCATTTCAATCACTCTCACATTCTAAGGAACATCTGATTAACACATGAAAACTTTAGTTTCAATGCGAAACGCTCTTTTACTATTCAGATATGTGGCATTCGGTTATCACTTGCCCCTGACCCGTATAGGCCGAATCACCCCAGACACGGGTTTCCTCGCCGTGCAGCAGGTCGCTAAGAACCTGGGAGTCGTGCACATTCGCAGGCGTTGCAACCACCGAATGAATCAGCTTGGTGCGACTGTCCACACCAATGTGCGCCTTCATTCCAAAATACTACTGCCTGCCCTTGCGAACCTGACGCATATCCGGGTCGCGCTCTTTTTTCTTGTTCCTGGTAGAACTCGGGGCATGGATGATGCTCGCATCAACAATTGTGCCACGCGAGACTTTCAAGCCGTTTTCTTGCAGATACTGATTCACCTGATGAAACAGTTGGTCGCCCAGTTCGTGCTTCTCCATCAAATGACGGAATTTGCACACCGTGGTCTCATCGGGAGCCGGCTCTCTATCGAGGTCTATACCGACAAACCGGCGCAATGCGCGCGAGTCATACAACGCTTCTTCTATGGCCGGGTCGGAGAGATTAAACCAGTGCTGAAGAAAATGGATGCGCAGCATGCGCTCAATCCCGATCGGGGGACGCCCCGCACCCTTTGGATGGGGGTAAAACGGCTTGATGACTTTGGCTGGTTCCTCCCAGGGGATAATCGTTTCCATCTCTTCCAGAAACCGCTCTTTACGGGTCTTCTTACGGAATTTCTCGAATCCGTTTTCAGCCTATTCGAAAGGAGAACGGGTTTTCCAACCCGTTTATTTTAAATAACACGGACAGGAATGTCCGTGCTCCTGTATTATAAACCAGCATCGCAGCCGCTGTATCAGGCGGCACCTTACCGATAATCCGCCCCCAGATACGCATCGACGATAGCGCTATTGGCCATTGCCATGCTGCCGGTTCCGGTCCAGGTGATTTTGCCGGTTTCAAGCACCGCGATGTGCCCGGCCGCCTTCAGCACGCGCTCGGTGTTCTGCTCGACCAGCAGGATCGCAATGCCGTCGGCCGCCAGCCGGTGCAGTACCCGGTAGCATTCATCGATGGCCAGCGGCATCAGCCCGAGAGACAGCTCATCAATCAGCAAAACCCGGGGGTCGGCCATGACGCCGCGACCGATTGCCAGCATTTGCTGCTCGCCCCCGGACAGCGAGCCGGCCAGCTGGCGGCGCCGCTCGTGCAGCCTGGGGAAAATGGCATAGATGCCGGCGCGGTTGGCCTCCATCCGCGAGCGGCTGAGGTGACTGCCGCCCACCGTCAGGTTCTCCTCGACGCTCAGCTCGGCAAACACCCGCCGCCCCTCGGGCACCAGCGCCACGCCGCGCTGCACCCGTTTGTGGGCGTCCAGATCGGTAATATCCTCGCCGTTCAGAATAACCCGGCCGGCGTGCACCGGTATCAGCCCGCAAAGCGCCAGAATGGTGCTGCTTTTGCCGGCGCCGTTGGCGCCTATCAGGCCAAAGATACCACCGGCCTCAAGGCGGAAAGAGACCCCATCGACGGCGACCCGATCGCCGTAGCGGCATACCAACTGCCGGACTTCGAGCATCAGGTGTGCTCGCCGCCGAGATAGGCGCGCTTCAACTCGGCGCTGCGCATCACCTCGGCGGTCGGCCCGGCCAGCAGTTTGCGGCCGTTGTCCTGCACATAAAGCGCGGTGCAAATGCGGGCCACTTCACGGATATTGTGCTCGATCAGAATGACACCGCGGCCGTTGCCGACCAGGCCGGCGATCAGGTCCGCCATCGCCGCCGCCTCGACCGGGCCGAGCCCGGCGAGCGGCTCGTCAAGCAGCAGCAGCCTGGGTTGCAGCGCCAGCGCGCGCGCCACCTCAAGCCGCTTCAGATACCCCAGCGGCAGCTCGGCGGCCGGCGTATTGGCCGCATCGGCGATGCCAACCGCTTCCAGCACCGCTGTGGCGCGCCGGCGCTCGGCGCTGCGGTCGCAGGCCAGCATCGCCGCGACCGGGTTGGCCATGCGCCCGACACCCGCCGCCAGCGTCACGTTATCCAGCAGCGTAAGGCTTTTGAGCGGCTTCACCATTTGTCGGCTTAACGCCAGCCCGGCGCGGATGCGGCGATGCACCGGCCAGTCGGTGATGTCCTGACCGGCAAACCGCACCCGCCCCTGCTGCGCCCGCAGTACGCCGGTTATGATGTGCAGCAGCGTGGTTTTCCCCGCGCCGTTGGGGCCGATTACCCCCAGCAATCGGTCCGCATCCGCCGCCAGCGACACCCCGTCAACCGCAGTCACCCCGCCAAAACGCAACGTGACATTGTGCACCTCGAGCAGACTCATCGCAGCGCCCAACGGTAAAGCCGCCGGGCCAGGCCGGCCAGCCCATCCGGCGCAAACCGCATCGCGGCAAACAACAGCCCGCCGTATAACAGCAGCTTGTATTGGTCGACAAACTGCGACCACAGCGGCATCACCGACAGCACCGCAGCCGCCACCGCGACCCCCCAGACGGAGCCGATACCGCCGACAATCACCATCGCCAGCACGGTCACCGATTCGACAAAACCGAAACTGTCGGGCCCGATAAACCGAATGTGGTGGGCGTACAGGCCACCGGCAATGCCGGCGCCCGCGGTGCCGATCACAAAAGCCCATAATTTGTAGCGGTTGACATCAATGCCAATCAGGCGGGCGGTATCCTCGTCATCGGCGATACTGTCGAACGCAAAGCCCATCCAGGAGCGGCGAATATGCCGGGTGAGCAGGGCAAACAGCACCGCCGCCGTGACCGCCACCGCCAGCAGCCCCGGACGCCCAAACGCCACCGCCGGAATGCCGGCAATGCCGACCTCACCGCCCAGCCACTCCTGCTTTCTGACGATGCCGACAAACAGGAACGACACGCCCATCGTCGTGATGGCCAGAAAATCATGCCGCACCCGCAGCGAGGCGGCGCCCACCAGCGCACCCATCAGGCCGGCGCCCACCGCCGCTGGCACCAATGCCGGCACCAGCGGCAGCCCGGCTTTGGTCAGCATCGCCGCAATATAGGCGCCGATGCCAAAGAACGCCGCATGGCCCAGGCTGACCTGCCCGCAGAACCCGGTAATCACGTTCAGCGACAGCGCAAACAGCACCGCGATGGCCATTGACGTCAGCAGGGTGATTTCGTACGCCATCCGCCCCTTCTAGCCCCGGGCCAGCAGCCCGTGCGGGCGCACCATCAGCACCAGAATCAGGAACGCGAAGGCAATCGCATCGCGGTCCATCAGCCGGCCGAGATAGATCGTGCCGAAACTCTCGACCACGCCGAGCGCCAGCGCCGCGATCAGCGTCCCGCGCACCGACCCCAGGCCGCCGAGCACGATGATCGCCAGCCCTTTGTATGATGCCACTGCGCCCATCGTCGGCTCGACCAGATTGTTCAATAGCGCCACCATCACCCCGGCGGCAGCGGCCAGCGCCGAGCCGATAAAGAAATTCAACAGCCGCACCCGCTCCACATCAATGCCGAAACTGCGCGCCATATCCGGGTCGGCCACGGTGGCGCGCCACGCCACGCCGGTGCGCGTCCGGCTCGACAACCAGCCAAGCGCACCCAAAAACACGACCGCGATGCCAATCACCGCAAGCCGTGCATAAGACAGCGAAATGCCGGGCAGCAGCTCCAACTGCCGCTGCAACGGCGGCTCGAGAAACGACAGCCCGTAGGCGCCGAAAACGATCCGGAACAGCTCTTCAGCCAGGATAAACAGGCCAATCGAGGCGATCAGCGCAATCAACGGCGGGCGGCCAAGCAGCGGCCGATAGGCGAGGCGGTAGACCGCACACCCCGTCAGCCCGACCAGCACCATCGCCGCCACCATGCCGGCAGCAAAGCTGCCGCTGTGGTTGGTGACGATGACGCCGATATAGCCGCCCAGCGTGAACAACGCCGCGTGCGCCACGTGCAGGATGCGCAGCAGCCCGTAAATCAGCGTCAGGCCGAGCGCAATCAGCGCATAGATGGCGCCCTGCACGACGCCCTGCACGATCAGGTCCAGGTACAGCATCTAGCCCGCCCGGCCCGCGGTGGCGGCCTCGATATAGCCCCGGCAGAGGCCGGTAACCACGGCGGGCGTCGGCGTATCGAACGCGGGTTTTACTCGACCGGCGGCGCCAGCAATGCCGGGTCGTCAATCACCGCATAATGATGCCAGCCCCCGTCGCGCACCACCTGCACCTGCACGTCCTTGCGCACCTCACCGAGCGGGTTGAAGGAGATGTGACCGGTCGCCGCGTCGAGTTGGGTGGCGGCAATCGCGTCGCGCAGCGCGGCCTTATCCTCGCCGCCGGCCTGCCGCAGCGCAGCGGCCAGCACCAGCACCGCGGTATGCGCCGACGCCCCCACCATGTCCGCCGGGTAGCCGGCCTTGGCCGAAAACCCCGCAATGAACTCGCGGGTCAGCGGGTTGCTCGAATCCCGATCCAGCGACGTGGTGATGACCACGCCCTCGGCGTCGGCGCCGGCAATCTCGATGAATTTCTGCCCGTCGTAGCCCTCCTGCCCGACCACCGGCACATCGATGCCGGCGGCGCGCAGCTGGCGCACCAGCGGGCCGGCGGTAAAGAAATAACCCGAGGCATAGATGGCGTCCGGGTTATCCGCTTTGACTTTCGAGACGATCGGGCCGAACTCACGGTCTTTGATCGAGTATTCATACTCGCTGACAATCTCGATGCCGAAGTCGGCCGCCTTCTGCTTGAAGCCGGTCGCCAGCGATTGGCCGAAATCATTGCTCAACGTAATCATCGCCACCCGCCGTTTGCCCATCATCTCGCCGAGCAGCTTGGCGCCGGCGCGGCCCTGAACCTCGCCCATGAACGAGGTACGAAAAACATAATCGCCGGCCCGGGTAATATCCGGGTGAATCGCATAGGCCGAAATATACGGCGTGCTGTTTTCCTGAAAAATAGTCGCCGCCGCACGAGTCGAACCCGAATAACTGCCCGAAACACCGGCGACAACCCGATCCTGCGTGGTCAGCTTGACCGCCAGCGGCGCGGCCGCCTTCGGACTCGCCTGATCGTCGTAGACCACCAACTCCAGCAGCTCGCCGTTAATCCCGCCGGTGGCATTGACCTGCTGCACCGCCAGCTCGGCGCCGTGCAGCGCGGAGGTACCGTCGGCGGCCGCAAAGCCGGTCAGCGGCACGTTAAAGCCTACCTTGACTGTGTCGGCCATCGCCACCGCAGCCGGCAGCGCCATTGCCAGGACAGCCGCCTGCGCCAGTTTACTCAGTTTGTCGGTCATTTTTCATGCTCCTGTTATTGTGTGCGTCTGTCGCACGGTTAAGAAAATTCGCCCGGAACAGCATCGGGAATTCCGCCCCGTTGAGGGCCTCGCCGGTCTATCTGCTGTTGGCCTGGTCGGCCAGGGTGTGCTGTGGGCCTGCTTACTTTCGGCACAGCGATAGTCTAGCCTGTTTGCTGTGGCATGACCCGTCCGCAAATAGAATATCAACCCACCCCGCCCCACGCAATAATATCCCCCAAAACACCACCACCGAACTACACTGGACTACACTAACCCCAACCCCCCACACTACGAAACGGACAATGAACCTGGCAGAATCACTGCTCACCGGCCTGAAAAACTACGGCGCCGCGGAAATATTCGGCATTCCCGGTGATTTCGCATTGCCGTTGTTCAAGGTCATCGAGGAATCCCACATCCTGCCGCTGTATACCCTCAGCCACGAGCCGGCGGTCGGTTTTGCCGCCGACGCGGCGGCGCGGTTTCACGGCAAGCCGTCGGTGGCCGCGGTTACCTACGGCGCCGGTGCGTTCAATATGGTGAATCCGGTGGCCGCCGCGTACGCGGAAAAATCGCCGGTTGTCGTGCTGTCCGGCGGGCCCGGCAGCGCCGACCGCGCCACCGGGTTGCTGGTGCACCACCAGGCCAAACGGCTGAGCTCGCAGATAACGATGTTCAAAGAGGTGACCTGCGACCGGGCGATTCTCGATGACCCGGCGGCGGCGCCGGAGATCATTGCCCGGGTTTTGCGCAACGGCATTATGGCGTCGCGCCCGGTGTATCTGGAGGTGCCCCGCGACAGCGTCGGCAAGCCGTGCGGCGCGGTGCCGGTGTGGGATACCGCCGCCGTCGCCGATGGTGACGCGCTGGAGGCCTGTGTGCAGGAAGTCCTGGCGCATCTCGACGGCGCGCAATCGCCGGTGCTGATGGTCGGGGTCGAGATTCGCCGCTACGGCCTCGAGCAGGAAGTGACCGCGCTGGCGCAGCGGCTGAACATCCCGGTGGTCACCACCTTTATGGGGCGCGGCCTGCTGGCCGGCAAGGAGGTGCCGCTGCGGGGCACATATCTTGGCGCCGCCGGGCAGCCGGAGTTGACCCGGCTGGTCGAATCTTCCGACGGGCTGATGCTGCTGGGCGTGCTGTTGTCGGACACCAATTTCGGCATTTCGGAAAAAAAGCTCGACCTGCGCCGGACCATTCTGGCCGCTGACGGGCGGGTGTCGCTCGGCTTTCACACCTACGCCGATATCCCGCTGCGGGCGCTGGTTGCCGGCCTCAATCGGCGGCTGAAACCGAGCGCCGAGCACACCCCGGCAGTGCAGGCGTACCCCCACGGTATGCCGGCCGACGCGGCGCCGGTGACGCCGGTCGATATTGCCACCGCGGTCAACGATGTGTTCGCGCAGCACGGCCCGATGCCGATTGCGGCCGACATGGGGGACTGCCTGTTCACCGCGCTGGAGATCGAAAACACCGCGCTGGTGGCGCCGGGGTATTACGCCACGATGGGGTTTGGCGTGCCCGCCGGGCTCGGGATTCAGGCGGCGACGCAGCAACGCCCGCTGATCCTGGTCGGCGACGGCGCGTTTCAGATGACCGGCTGGGAGCTGCTGAACTGTCGGCGCTACGGCTGGGACCCGATCGTACTGCTGTTCAACAACAGCGGCTGGGAAATGCTGCGCGCCTTTCAACCCGAATCGCGCTTCAACGATCTGGACAGCATCAATTATGCCGCGCTGGCCGACGGCCTGGGCGGCGTCGGCCAGCGGGTCGCCAATCGCGCCGAACTCCAGGCCGCATTGAGCGCGGCCATCGCCAGCCGGGGGCGCTTTCAGTTGATCGAGATCCTGCTGCAACGCGGCTGCATCTCGCAAGCCCTGTCGCGGTTTGTAGACGCCTTCAAAACCCGGCGTGCGCAACCGCCGCCAACCCGGTCTGACGGCTCAAGCCCGACCGCCCGCGCCTGACCGACCGCACCGCCCGCCGCCCGGCCACGCCGCCCGCTAGTCGCACTCGCGGTCGGCAATCTCCAGCGTCCGATCAAGGATCGCCAGGCCAGTATGCAAATCATCAACGGTGATATTAAGCGGCGGCGTGAGCCGGATCACATTGCCGAAGAACGACAGATACAGCCCCGCCTCCAGCGCAAACCGCATCATCCCGGTCATCGGCCCGGCGGCCTCGCCGGTGGCGGCAAACGGCACCAGCGGCGCGCGGCTCGCGCGGTTTTTCACCAGCTCGATGCCGTTGAACAGACCCTTGCCGCGCACCTCGCCAATCGACACGTGCCGGTCGGCCAGCCGGTGCAGCTCGGCGCGCATCACCTCCCCCATCTCGGCGGCGTGCGCCAGCGTACCCTCCTCCTGCATCGCGCGGATGGCCGCCACGCCCGACGCGCAGGCCAGCGGATGGCCGGCGTATGTAAGCCCGCCGGGGAAGCGGTACTGTTGCAACCAGTCCGCCAGCGCCCGGTTCACGGTCAGCGTGCCCAGCGGCACATAGCCGGAGTTGATGCCCTTGGCGCCGGTCAGGATATCCGGCACCACGCCCCAGTGCTCGCACGCGAACCACTTGCCGGTGCGGCCAAAGCCGGCCATCACCTCATCGCAGATAAACAAAATGCCGTAGCGCGCGCAGGTCTGCCGGATCGACTGCAAGTAGCCATCGGGCGGCACCAGGATGCCGTTGGTGCCGACAATCGGCTCGACAATCACCGCCGCCACGGTGTCGGGATTTTCATATTGCAGAATTTCCTCCAGATGCGGCGCCCCGGTGCAGACCGGGCAGGGGTCGGGGTGGCCGGCCGGGCAGCGGTAGGTGTACGGGTCCAGCATCCGCACCAGGCCCGGCATATCGCCGCGCGTCAGGTGATGGCGCGGGTCGCCGGTAAGGGTCAGCGCGTTGCCGGTCGAACCGTGATACGAGCGGTAGCGGGCGATGATCTTTTGCCGCCCGGTATAGTGCTGCGCCAGGCGGATCGCGGTCTCATTGGCCGACGCGCCGCCGCAGGTAAAAAACGTCGCCGTCAGATCGCCCGGCGTAATGTCGTGCAGCAGCGCAGCCAGCTCAGAGCGCACATCCGAGCCCATCGACGGCCCGATGTAGCACAGCCGATCGGCCTGCCGCTTAATCGCCGCGATGATTTTAGGGTGCTGATGCCCCAGATTAAGGTTGACCAGTTGCGACTGAAAATCCAGATAGCGCTTGCCGTCGCTGTCCCAGAACCAGCTCCCCTGACCGCCGGTAATCACCATTGGCCGGCTGCCCTGCACCGACCAGCTTTGCAGGTAATGGCGGGCGTGCACCTCCTGCACCCAGTGCGGGTCGTCGGTCGGATAGTCGCCGCCCAAATGTTTGTCGCCCAAATGTTTGTCGCCCGAATGTTCGCTGCCCGAATGTGCCATAGATAACCTCGTTTAGTGGTAGACGGCGACCGCATCGCCCAGCAGCTCCAGCTCCGGCGCCACCCCGAGCCCCGGCGCATCCGGCGGGGTGGCCCAGCCGCTGCGGTTGCGGGCGCCCTGATGGGGCGTCGGATCGACCGCCAGATGGTCATGGCACAGCCAGCTGGCCAGCCGGTTGGCGGCCGGCGTCGCGCTGGCCAGGTGGATCGCCGCGGTGTCCGCCAGCGCCGAGCCGCCGACGTCCTCGATATGCATCTGCCAGCCGACCGCGACGCCAAAATCGCGGATTTGCCGGGCCCGCGTCAACCCGCCGACGCGGTTCGGTTTCACTTTGGCGCCGGCGCAGGCGTGGCGCGCCCAGGCGTCGAGGCAATCCTGAAACGTATGCAGGCATTCATCCAGCATAATCGGGTTGCCCACCCGCGCCGCCACCTGCGCGCACTGATCCAGCGTCTCGCACGGCTGCTCGACCCAATGATGCGTTTTCACCGCCCCGAGCACCTGCACCGCCACACCCGGCGTCCAGGCGCGGTTGACGTCGAACGTCACCTTCTCATCCACCGCAACGGCCGCCGCAATCGCGGCGATACGCGCGATATCCAGGCCAGTATCGGCGCCGCCCACTTTGGCCGAATGCGTCCGGCAGCCGGTCGCCGAGGCGCGCCTGATTGCCGCCACCATCTCATCCGGCGTACCGGTCGGGATCGACGAATTGACCTCAACCGCCGCCGGCCCGGCGCCGCCCAGCAACTGCCACAGCGGCAGACCGGCCGACTGCCCCAGAATATCCCAGCAGGCGATATCCACAGCCGATTTGACCGCCGGATGGCCCGGCAGCGTCAGATCCATAAACCGGTTGATCGCCTCGAGCGAGCGCGGGTCGCGCCCCATCAGCGCCGGCGCCAAAACATCGAGCCCGGCGCGCACCCCGGCCCCATGGGCCGGCAGATACGTATGCCCCCAGGGACAGGACTCGCCCCAGCCGCTGATGGCGCGGTCGGTGTCGACGCGCACGAAAGTGCTGTCGAGCTGCTCAAACCTCAGCCGCCCGCCCGACAGCCGATAAACCTGCTTCAGCGGCAGCGTCAACTGATAGACCGCAATAGCGGTAATTTTCATCGCCCGCCCGCCGCCGCCCGACTCCGGCACCGCCCCTGCGCGGGTGACGCCACGCCCCGAAGTGCGCCGCCCACCGCACCCCCGCCGGACACTCGCCGCGTCATCCCGCCACCGCCCGTCGCGCCCGCACCATCGCCGCCACCGTGCGCTCGACGTCCGCCGGCGCGGTGCGCCACGAGCACACGCTGAGGCGTATCACCGAGCGCCCGGCAAATGTCGACCCGCCCATCCAGGCCGTGCCGTCGCGCTGTATCGCCGCCAGCACCCGCTCGGTCTGCGCGTCGCTGCCGCACGCCACCAGCACCTGATTGAACACCACCCGATTGCAAATCTCGAAGCCCTCCCGGCGCAGCGCCGCGGCAAACTCGAGCGCGCGCTCAACCAGGCCGCCAATCAGCGCATCCAGCCCCTCGCGGCCAAGATATTTGAGCGCCGCCCACAGCTCGATGCCGCGCGCGCGGCGCGACATCTCCGGCGTATACCGCATACCGTCGCGCGCCGCCGACCAATGCAGATAGTCGCCGCCGGCCTGCAATGCCGCGGCCAGCGCGTCGCGGTCGGCGCACAGCACCACGCCGCTGTCATACGGCGTGTTCAGCGTTTTATGGCCGTCAACCGACCAGCTGTGCGCCCGCGTCATGCCGGCGGTCAGCGCCGCCGTGCGCGCACAGGCCGCCGCCCACAGCCCAAACGCGCCGTCGATATGCACCCACGCCCCGGCCGCGTGCGCCAGCTTGCCGACCGCGTCGAACGGGTCAAAGCCGCCGGTGTTGACGTTGCCGGCCTGCAAAATCACCAGACAGCGCGCATCGAGCGCCGGCATCGCCGCGGCCACAAGCTGCCCGTTGGCATCGGTCTCGACATATTCGATGCAATCGGTGCCAAAACCGGCCAGCGCCAGGCTTTTGATCACCGCGCCATGCGCGGCGCGCCCGGTAATCACCCGCAGCCGCGGCGCGCCGTTCAGCCCGTTGCGGTTGACGTCCCAGCCCTGATTGGCCAGCAACCGATAGCGGGCCGCCACCAGCCCGCAAAAAATCGCCGTCGAGGTGCCGGAGACGAACCCGGCGACGCTGTCGGCCGGCAGCCCGAACAACTCGCACAGCCAGCGCTCGCTGACCGCCTCCAGTTTGGCGGCAATCGGCGACATCAGATGCAACGCCGCATTCTGATCCCAGCTATCCGCCAGCCACCGCGCCGCCAGCGCCACCGGCAGCGCACCGCCGGTGACAAAGCCAAAATAGCGCGGCCCCATCAGCGCCGTGGTGGCCGGCCCGCCAACGCGGTCGAGCTGCGCCAGCACGGCGCCGGCCTCGCCGCTGTGCGTCGGCAAGGCTTCATCAAACGCCGCCAGCGCATCCATCGCCTGCGCCGTCGGCCCGACCGCCCGCTCGCCGACGCCGTCCAGATAGGCCAGCGCACGCGCGTGCGCCGCATCGAACAACGCCCGCCCGCCCAGTTCGCGCTCCATTTTCCGCCGCAGCACGGCGTCCGGCGGCGTCATCGGCGCCGTCATGGGCAGACCACAATGTTGCCGGTGTGGCGTTTGTCGATAAACGCCTGCTGCGCCTCGTGCAGCCGCTCCAGCGGGTAGCTTGCCGCCAGCAGCGGTTTGATCTCGCCGCGCTCGATATAGCCGATCAGATCGGCAAACACCGCCGGCGGCACACCGGTCGAGCCGAAGAAGGCCAGATCGCGCAGGTAAAACGTCCGCAGATCAAGCGTCACCATCGGCCCGGCAATCGCCCCCGAGCAGGTATAGCGCCCGCCGCGCTCCAGTACGTCGATCACGCTGCCGAAATAATCGCCGCCGACAATATCGGCCACCACCGTCACCGTCGCCCGCCCGGTGGCCGCGGCCAGCGCACCGGCCAGATCAGCCGGCGCGCGCGGCAACACGGCATCGGGCGCCAGCGCGCGCACCTGCGCATGCTTGGCCGGCGCCGCCAGGGCGACCACATACGCGCCGCGGCGTTTGGCCAGTTGCAGCAGCGCCGAGCCGACGCCGCCGGAGGCGCCGGTCACCAGCACGCGGTCGTTCGGGCCGACGTCGGCGCGGTTCAGCATGCCCTCGGCGGTGGTGCCGGCACAGCTGAACGTGGCCAGCTCGGCGTCGCTCAACCCGCTGTCGACGACGCCGACGTTGCGCCAATCGGTGACCGTATATTGCGCAAAACCGCCGTCGCACTCGGAGCCGAAATAACCGCTGATCCGCGGCTGGAGCGGGTCATCCCAATTGCGCAGCCAGCCGTCGGTGATCACGCGCCGGCCAATCAAATCCGGGTTGACGCCGTCGCCCACGGCCGCCACCAGGCCGCAGACGTCGGCCCCCTGAATCCGCGGAAACGTCAACGGCGCGCCGCCCCAGGTGGCGTCGGCGTCGTCAACCTCGCGGTAGGCGCCGCCGGTCGTCGCCGCCGCAACGGTTTTGGAATACCAGCCCGAGCGCGTGTTCACGTCGGTGTTGTTCAGCCCGCAGGCGCGCACCGCAATCAACACCTGATTGCGCCCGGCGACCGGTTTCGGCACGTCGCGGTAGACCAGTTGCTCCAGCCCGCCGTGCCCGGTCAATACCATCGCTTTCATCGACTCACTCATCCGTCCCCCCGCGGCAATTCACCCCGCGGATCATACGCCGGTTGCGCCAAAACGCACGCCTTTCGCGCCTGCCCGGCAATCATCACCTCCAGCCCGGTGCCCGCCTGCGCCGCCGCCGGTTCGAGATAGGCAAACGCCAGGATTTTCCCGACCGTAGGGCCAAAGGCCACCGACGTCGTCGCGCCGACCACCGCGCCGGCGCACAACACCGCCTCGCCGCCGTGCCCGTCGCTCACCCCGTCGGGCTCGATTTCCAGATAAGCGCACACCCACGGCAGCACCCCGCGCGCGCCGGCGGCGGTCTGCTCGCCGCCCCGATACACCTTGTCGAGGCGCACAAACCGCATCACATCCGCCTCCGGCAGCGTCACCTCATTGGTCAGCTCGGCGGCGCCCTTGAAGCCTTTTTCCAGCCGCATCGCATTCATCGCAAACGAGCCGTAATCCGCCAGCCCCAGCCCCTCACCGGCCGCCCACAGCGCCGGATACGCCGCCGCGATGGCGCTGCGCGGCCCGTGAAACTCCCACCCCGATTCGCCGCAATACGACAGCCGCAACGCCCACAGCCGGTGCCCGGCCAGCTCAATCTGCTGCGCGCTCAGCCAGCGAAAACGCGCCAGCGCCAGCGCCGCCGGCGTGCACTGCGCCAGAATCGCGCGCGCGTTCGGCCCGTTGAGCGCCAGCGCCGCCCACGCATCCGAGCGGTTGATCACGGCAATCGGATTTTCCATCCGCATCCGCGCCAGCACGGCATCGTCCTGCCCGGCAGCGGCCAGATGATCCAACAGCCGCTGCTCGAAAAACGCCGCGCACACCAGATAATAACGCCCCTCGGCCAGCTTCACGACCGTCGCCTCCAGCTCAATCCGACCGCGGCGATTGAGCAGGTGCGTGAGCACAATGCCGCCGGTTTTGCCGGGCAGCCGGTTGGCAACCAAACGCCCCAGCCAGGCCGCCGCGCCGGCGCCGCAGACCTCGATCTTGGCAAACGCCGAAATGTCCATGATGCCGGCCGCCGTGCGCACCGCCTTGACCTCGGCCACGACCCGCTCATGCACCGCGTTGCGGCGAAAAGAATAGCAATCCGCCGCCGCCATCCCCGCACCGGCAAACCAGCGCGGTCGCTCGTGGCCGTAGACCTCCTCAAACACCGCGCCCTTGTGCCGCAGCGTCGCATACAGCGGCGACGGCTTAAGCGGCCGCCCGGCCAGGCGGTTAAAGTGCGGGAACGGGATTTCGTGGCGCAGACAATAATCCTCCTTCGCCTTGACCGCCTGCCAGGTCTTGTCGGCATAAGCCCCAAACCGCCGCGGGTCGTATTCGCGCATCGAGATATCCGCCGCCCCGAGCACCATCCAGTTGGCCAGCTCGCGGGTCAGCCCCGGCCCCCAGCCGATGCCGATCTGCGTGCCGCAGCAGCACCAGTAATTGCGCACCCCCGGCGCCGGCCCAATCAGCGGATTACCGTCCGGCGGATGCGAGATCGCCCCGTGCACCACCCGGCTGATGCCCCGTTGCGCCAACACCGGCATCCGCCACAGCGCGTTTTCCAGCCACGGCAGGATGCGCTCATAATCGGCGGCAAACAGCTCGTGCTCCGCCTCCCACGGACAGCCGTCCTCCCACACCGCGTTGGGGTTGGTTTTCTCGTAAATCCCGATCAGCCCCTTGTTCTGCTCCATCCGAATGTAGCCGGACACCTGCAGATCATCCCGCACCACCGGCAGCTCGCAGTCCAGCGCGTCAAACTCCGGCACCGCCTCGGTGACCAGATAATGATGCGTCATCGACACCATCGGCAATTGCAGCTGCGACCATTCCCCGACCTGCCGCGCATACGCACCGCCGGCATTGACCACGTGCTCGCAGCGGATAGCGCCCCGGGTCGTGTCCACCACCCATTCCCCGCCGGCGCTCGGCGTGATGCCGGTCGCCCGGCAGTGCCGGATAATCCGCGCACCCCGCTGCCGCGCGCCGGCGGCCAGCGCCAGCGTCACCCCGGACGGGTCCACGTGCCCGTCCCGCGGCGTATACAGCGCCCCGCGCACCCCGTCGAGGCGATAAAACGGATGCCGGCGGGCAATCTCGGCGCACCCGACCAGGTCGATATCGAACCCCAGCGCCCGCCCCACCGACAACGTGTGGCGCAGCCAATCCATGCCGTCCTCATCGTACGCCAGCCGCAAAGACCCGCAGCCGTGCCAACTCACGGCGCAGCCGGTGTCCCGCTCCAGCGCACCGGAATACAGCCCGATATTGTAATCCACCACGTTGCCCAGCCCGGGCGAGCTGGTGGAATGGGTAATCTGCCCCGCCGCATGCCAGGTCGAACCGGACGTCAGCTCGGCTTTCTCCAGCAGCACGACCTCCGACCAGCCCAGCCGCACCAGATGATAAGCCAGGCCGCAGCCCATGATGCCGCCACCGACAATGACCACGCGGGCAGTGGTGGGGAAAGCAGAGGTATCGGCTACGGACACGGGCGCATTCGCGGGTCGGTCGGGCTCATCATCGCTGGACACAATCAGCGCGCAATCGTATCATCATCGCCATAACCGGTCATCAAACGATCATCACCCCCAGCGACCATGCAAGCGACCATGAACGACAGCCTTGCCACCACCCCGGCGGACGGCGCCGCGCCGATCACCTCCCTCGCCGCCCGCTACTACACCGACCCGGCCATTTTCGCGGCCGAGCGCACCGGGCTGCTGACGCGCAGCTGGCAATTTGCCGGCCATGCCAGCCGGCTCCAACAGGCCGGCGATTACTTCACCTTCGCGCTCGCCGGCGAATCCCTGTTCTGCATCCGGGGGCGCGACGGCAAAATCCGCACCTTCTACAACGTCTGCCGCCACCGCGCCCATCAGCTGGTCACCGGCAGCGGCCGCGCGCGCGTGCTGGTCTGCCCATATCATGCCTGGAGCTACGAGCTCACCGGCCAACTGCGCGCCGCCCCCAACAGCGCCGACGTACCCGGCTTCGAGCGCACCGGAATCAGCCTGACCGCAGTCCGCACCGAGCTGTTTCTCGGCTTCATCTTCGTCAACCTCGACCCGCAGGCCCGACCGATGGACGACTGGTTCCCCGACGCCCGCCGACAGCTGACCGAATGGGTACCCCATTTTGACGCCTTACGCCCGCTGGAGTGGCTCGAAATCCCGGAGCGCTGCAACTGGAAAGTCGCCGTCGAAAACTACTCCGAATGCTATCACTGCGCCCTCAACCACCCGACCTTTGCCACCGGCGTAGTCAAACCGGAAACCTACGACATCCGCCCGCAGGGCTATTGCCTGCGCCACACCACCGAGTGCCAGAACCTGGACGCCATGCGCTATCAGATTCACCCCGGCAAAGCCCACTGGGACGAATATTCCAGCTGGTTCCTGTGGCCGATGTTCGCGTTTCAAGTCTACCCCGGCAACGTCCTCAACACCTACCACTGGCGCGCGACCGCCGTCGACCGAGTCATCGTCTGGCGCGGCTGGTACACCTTTGACGGCGCCGACGAGCCGGCCATCCACGCGCTCGCCGCCCAGGACCGCGCGACCACGGTAGCCGAAGACATCCAGCTGGTTGAAAGCGTACAACGCGGCCTGACCTCACGCGGCTACGTCCCCGGCCCACTGGTACTCAACCCCGCCGGCGGCGTCAACTCCGAGCATTCCGTCCAGCTGCTGCAACAATGGATGCGCACCGCAGTAGACTAAAGGAGCACGGACATTCCTGTCCGTGTTATTAAAATAAACGGGTTGGAAAACCCGTTCTCCTTTTTTCACCCACCACAGTATGCATGTATCCAGATTCCAACCACCCCAAAATAACCACTTTAATCAAAAAAACCCTGTAAATTCAACCAATTAAACCCAACCCCATCCCCGCCGAGAATGCAATTCCGGACAGTGATTAGGCCGTACAGACCCCCTCACCCACAAAGAGAAGGTTGGCTGCGGGCAGACATACATATATATGGTACCCCCCACTCCCCGCCAGACAACAACCGACATCGCCGGCGGCATGGCCCACCGGTTGCACTTCAGGGTTGCATCCACAAAAATCGAAAAAAAAAAAATCGAAAAAAAGGTTGCATCCGCGATATATGTTGCTTAAAGTACATCTCCGGCCGCCCTCCCTGCACTTCAGTATCGGGTTGAACACGCCTGTTTTGCACGCTGGGCGGCATGTACAGAGGTTGCATTCGTGGTAGGTGCTGCTATAGTTCAGCACTCGATCGCCCTCCTTGCGTTTCAATAGCAGGTTGAGTACGATCATCGTCGCGTGCCGGGCGATATGTACAGAGGTTGACAGGTTAATATTTACTGAATTAACAAATAACTTTAATAAATCACATTAAGTATTGACACCAGGCTTATAGCTGCCGATAATCTATCCCGAGACTATCCAATGTCAAATCCTCTTGAAAACAGCCGATCGGCGTCGGTGGGGCACCCTCCCACTTTCCCCACTTCCCCGTTGGGCACAGCGCCCAATGAACCTATAGCTACATATAACGGACATGTAGCCACATATAACGGACACATAGATACCTCATATCGGTAACCATATAGCCGATATGCCTATCCCCGTACCGTTTCCGCAGCAACCCCGTTGCCGCTTCCGTCCCGGCCTCTTCGTCCCCGGGCTGGCGCCGGGGGCCCTGGCGCCGGATGCTGACGGCCCGTTGTTGCCGGCGGCCATCAACAGCAGAATCCCGTCATGCTGAAACGGCTGATTACACTCTTCCTGCTGTTATCAGCCCTCGCCCCGGCGTCGGCCAGCGCCCAGAGTACAGACACCAACAACCCGCCCACCGCCATAATCATCGGGCCGGCCGGAGCCGTGCCCCCCGGCGTTGAGGTGGCCTTGAGCGGCATAGAGAGCAGCGACCCGGAAACCGACGCGGCGGATCTGACCTATCTATGGAGTCAGACCGGCAGCCCCACAGTCAGTTTCGACGGCGCCCAGACCAACCGAGTCACCTTCACCACACCCGCCCCGTCCTCAACACTGATATTCACACTGACTGTCACTGACCCACAGGGCGCCTCGGCCACCGACACCGTGACCGTCAACGTTAGCACCCGGGCCAGTTTCGAGGTCACCAATGGCCAAATCTTCGAAGATGGGTCGAACAGTGTCACAGGTGGTCGGATAACGAGGCGGGACAACGAGAGCATCACCTTCCTGGTTGCCACGAATGTTACAGACCAATACGGCACCTTCGCTCTGGAGGTCGTAGATACTTTTAACGTTGACCTGGGGCGCGATATCAGGGGCGGCAACTGGAGCTTCACCCTGAACAACGACGCCCCGGTCGTTAATGCCCTGACCGAGGGCGACACCGTCATCCTTTTCTACCCGGTAAATACCGACCCCACCGACCTGACCAACCCCGACGACCCGGTGACGGTGCAAATCACCCTTGGCGGCGCCAATGACCCGTTCGTAGTCAATGCCAACTCGGTGTCGTCCGCCACCGAGGGTGAATCCGTGACCCTGACCGGCGTGGTCACTGACCCGGACACCGACATCAACTTGGCGGCTCTGAACTATCTATGGGATCAGACCGGCGTCACCAGTGACACCGAAGTCGACCTCATCAACGCCGACACCATTACCGCCAGCTTCACCGCCCCCAATTTGCGCGCGGACACGAACTTGACGTTCACCTTGAGAGTCGACGATGGGGACGCCGCGACGGACACCTCCGAGGTCATCGTGACCGTGCAGGCGGGCAGTAATATCAATATCCCGGCAATCATCAGTGGGGCGGAGCATAGCTTCACCGAAGACGGGTTCCCCTCGTCCTTCTCTGGTCGGCTGGAAATCGACGATCCGGATGGTCAAAACCGCATCGAGACGCTGCCAGTGTCGGCCGGTACTTACGGCAACGTGACAAACCTGAACGGTACTAGTGGCGAGTGGTCCTACCAGCTGGACAACACGGCAGGCGACCCTCAGGGAGATGCCACCAACGCTCTGGGTGAAGGCGCGATCGGCATCGATTCGTTCCCCGTGCTGCGGGGCGTTGACGACGAACCCGGAGTGGTCAGCGCCATCACCATCACCATCACCGGCGTCGATGACCCGCCCACTGTCGAAATCGAAATCGCGGACCAGCCGGGCACCAGGCTCGTCGCCACCAGCTCCTTCGCCGACAGCCATGAGGTCGCCGTGAACACAGAGATCACTCTGACCGGCGTAGTCACAGATGATATCGACGACACGCTGACCTATACATGGATGGTGGGGTTCGGGCCGTTCGAGCTCGGCACGCCGAATGGCAGAACCACTCAGACTGCCATCACCAATGACATCACCACAACCCTCACCGCGACGAGCACCGGGCAGGGGCGGGTCGATCTGACCGTCACCGACGAGCAGCGAGACGTCGGGGACACGGCTAGAGTGTTCTTCAACATCGTCGAGGCACCACCGATTACGATTAGTGCCAGCCTGATTGGCACGGAGTCGCTGACCGAAGCCAATCTGTTCGCCGAAACGGCACCGACAATCACCGTTCAACTGAGCGAAACCCAATACGTGTCCGTTCCGCTGCCGGAACACTTTACGCTGAACCGCGACAGCGGCGGAACCATCGGCGACTTGACAGTCACCGCTGTCAGCCGCGACAGCCCCACCGAGGCCACGCTGACGCTGGCGTATGACGACATGGACATCACCACCACCACCAACCTGAGCGTCACCGTCGCCGCCGCCGCCCACGACAACGACGGCGACCTGACCACCACCAACCGCCTCAGGATTACCCCCAGTGCCGGCGTCAATATCTGCGGCCGCACGCCACAAGTGCGGGATGCCATTCTCGCCGCCATCAATCCCAGCGACTGCACTACTGTGACGGCTCTTACGCCGTTGTCATCGGTGACGACGCTTGATCTGTCTAATGCAGAGATTGATGCCCTGCAACGCAGTGATTTTGCCGGCTTGACGGCGCTGGCCAGTCTGGATTTATCCGGCAACAGTTTTACAGCAGACATCGGTCTGCCCGCCGGGGTCTTTGACGACGTGCTCGATACCCTGGACGATATCACTGACTTCACAGTTGACCAGAACGTCCGCGACGCCCATTTTGTCTGCTCCCATGCCGCCGCCGCTGCCATTGTCGCGTTGACCGCCGGCGTGACCGACTGCCTCCGGGTCTCCTCGACGCAATTCAACGCCGCTCTGCCGCTGTTGAACGATGCCACGTTGAGCCAACTGACCATTTCCGCCGGCGCCCTCGACCCGGCGTTTGACCCCGGCACCACCACCTATACCGCCACCGTCCCCAACAGCGTCGACAGCGTGACCGTCACGCCGACCGCCAGCGGCGAGACCGGCACCACCATTACCGTCAACGCCAACCCGGTGGGTAGCGGCAGCGCCAGTGACGCCATTACCCTGACCGTCGGCACGCCGGAAGCCATTGCGATTGCAGTGACCGCCGCCGACACGACCACCACGCAGACCTACACCGTCACCGTCACCCGCGCGCCGGCGCCAGGCATCACCGCCATCGCGTTGACCTCGGATGCCGGCGATGACGTCTACGCAATTGGCGAGGTGATTGAGGCGACAGTCACCTTCAGCGAGCCGGTCACCGTCACCGGCCAGCCACAGTTGGCGCTGACGGTGGACACAGGCACGGGCACGGCGACGCGCCAGGCGGTCTACACCGGCAGCGACACGACCACGGCGCTGGTATTCAGCTACCCGGTAGTCGCCGGCGACAGTGACGCGGACGGTGTGAGCATCGGCGCTGATGCACTGGCCCACGCCAACAGCAGCACGATTCGAGCCGTGGCCGACCCCGACACCGACGCGCTGATCACGCACAGCGCAGTCGTCGCTGACCCCCGGCACAGAGTAGACAGCGTCGCCCCAACAATCGTCAACGGCGATGTCGCCATCAGCACCGGCCCGTACACCGAAGGCGACGCGATTGAATTGACGGTGACCTTCAGCGAAGCGGTCACGGTGGACACCACCGATGGCACGCCGCAGATACCGCTGACGGTGGGCACAGCGACGCGCCAGGCGGTCTACGCCAGCGGCAGCACAACCACGGCGCTGATATTCAGCTACACAGTGGTCGCCGGGGTCGCCGGCGACAACGATACCGATGGGGTCGAGGTGGCGCAAAACGCCCTGACGGCCAACAGCGGCACCATCCAGAACGCCATCGGCAACGATGCAGTACTCGATCACAACTCCATTGCCGCCGCCCTCGTCAATCGAGTGGACACCGCCGTGCCGGGAATCAGCACAGCAACAATTGATGGCAGGACACTGACGCTGACCTACAACGAGGAACTCGACGCCAGCTCGATGCCGGCACCGTCAGACTACACGCTGACGCTGACGTCGGGCTCTGCCCCAACGGTGAGCGTCGACAGCGTGACAATCAGCGGAACGGGAGTAACACTGACACTGAGCGAAGCCGTAGTATCAACCGATGTCGTGACGCTGGCCTACACTGCCGGCCTGACCCCGCTGCGCGATCTGGCCGGCAACCCGGCCGCCAATCTCACGGCCCAGACGGTGAACAACACCACCACCCCGGCCAGCGCAACCCTGGCCGGCACGCTGACCGAAGCCACCCTGTTCGCCGCCACGGCGCCGACCGTCACCGTCACGCTGGCCAACACCGAATACGCGGCGGCCCTGGGCACCCTGATACCAAGCCCCTTCAGCGTGACGGATACCGTCGACGGGACTGTGCGCGTGAGCGGTTTCACCCGCGTCAGCGCCACCGTCGCCACGCTGACGCTGGAGCACAGCGGTGAGGACATCACCGCCAATGGCACCCTGTCCGTCACCCTCGCCGCCGCCGGCCACAGGGGCACCAACGACCTGACGACCGGCACCATCGATATTACCGCCAGCACCGGCGTCAATATCTGCGACCGGACGGCACAGGTGCAGAATAGGATTGTCAGCGAATCCTCTGCCCCCGAATGCACGAGCATCACCGACCTGGCAAGCATTACAGTGCTTAATTTGAGCAGGCGAAACACCGATGAAAGCATCACTTCGCTGCAAAACGGCGATTTTGCCGGCTTGACGGCGCTGCTGAATTTGACTTTGGACGAAAACGCCCTGGTTACACTGCCCGACACCATTTTTTCTGGCTTGACACCGCTGCAGGTGTTGCATTTGAACAACAACGACCTGACTGAACTGCCCGCCACCATCTTTAACGGCTTGACGGCGCTGGGGATTTTGTTTTTGCACGACAACGCCCTGACTGCACTGCCCGCCGCCATCTTTGCCGATAACAATCCCGATGCCGATCTGGGCGAGCTTGGTATTCGTACTTTGACCATGAACGGCAACCCGTTCATGGCGGGCGGACTGCCCGCCGGCGTCTTTGACGACGTGCTGAATACCCTGGGCCCCATTAGACCAACCGTAAACCCCCGCTTTGTGATTGACCAAACCGTCCGCGACGCCCATTTTGTCTGCTCCCGTGCCGACGCCGATGCCATTGTCGCCACCACCGACACCGTGGAGGACTGCCTGCGCATCAGCATCGCACAACTCGCCTTGGCCGAACCGCTGGTGGCGGTGGACGCCACCTTGAGCGGCCTGACCCTGTCCGACGGCACCGACACCTTCCCCCTTGACCCGGTGTTCGCCTCCGACACCACGGCCTATACCGTCGCCGTCGCCAACAGCGTCGCCAGTGTGACAGTCACGCCGACCGCCACCAATGCCATCGCCACGCTTACCGTCAACGGCGACACCGTCACCAGCACCAGCGCCAGCAACCCCATTACCCTGACGCCAGGCACACCGACGGCCATTTCCGTTATTATCACCGCTGTCGACACCACCACCACGCAGACCTACACCATCACCGCCACCCGTGCGACGTTGCCGACCATCACCGCCATCAATTTGACCTCAAACGCCGGCGACGACGTCTATGCAATTGGCGACATAATTGACGCGACAGTAACCTTCAGCGAGGCGGTCACCGTCACCAACCGGCCGCAGCTGGCGCTGACCGTGGGCACGCAGACACGCCAGGCGGTCTACACCAGCAGCGCCACGGCCACGGCACTGGTGTTCCGCTACACAGTGGCCGCCGGCGACAGTGACACTAACGGCGTGAGCATCGATGAAAATGCGCTGACCCACACCGCCGACAGCACGATTCGAAACGCGGCCGATACCGATGATGCGCAGATCACGCATACCGTGACGGTGGACGATGCCGCTGCACATACAGTAGACGGCACCGTCCCGACAGTCACCGCAGCCACCATCGACGGCGCTACCCTGACGCTGACCTACAACGAGCAACTCGACACCACCTCGGTGCCGGCACCGTCAGACTACACGCTGACGCTGACGTCGGGCACTGCCCCAACGGTGAACACCGGCGGCGTGACAATCAGCGGGACGAGAGTAACGCTGGCGCTGAGCGCAGCCGTAGTATCGACCGATACCGTGACACTGGCCTACACCGCCGCCGCGAACCCGCTGCGCGATCTGGCCGGCAACCCGGCCGCCGATCTCACAGGCCAGGTGGTGACCGACGCCGCCGACGCACTGCCGAGCTTTGGCATTGTGACAGTGGAGCCGCAGATTTACACAGTCGGCGTGGCCGTCGACCCGGTACTGCAACTGCCGGCGGCGAGTGGTGGCGACGGGGCGCTGATCTACACGCTGACGCCGGCGCTGCCGAGCGGCCTGACATTCAATGCGGAGAATCGCCAGATCAGCGGCACACCGACAGCGGCGACGTCGCCGACGACCCACACACTGACGGCGACCGATGCCGACGCCAGCGACCCGGACAGCGCCACACTCACGTTTATGCTGACGGTCAACCCGGCGCCGTCGCCGTCGCTGCCGGCGATAACCTTCACGGTGCTCGAAGACGCCGCCGCCGACACCGACGTCGGCACCCCGCTGACGCCGAGCAACTTCCCGGATGGCGTGCAGGCCTGGAGCATCACCGCCGGCAACCCCGGCACGGTGTTCGAGATCGACTCACTCAGCGGCCAGCTAACGGTAATCGAACCACTCGATTTCGAGACCACGAATAGCTACACACTGACAGTGCAATTGACCGTCGACCCCGCCACGGCGGAAACCACCGTCACGATCAACGTCGGCGATGTCAACGAGGCGCCAATTGCGGGGGACGCCATTGACCCACAGACGTTCACCATCGGCGGCGTGGTGTCGGCCACCGTTGATGTCGCCGCCCACTTCAGCGACCCGGACGACGGTGACACCCTGACCTACCAGGCATCGTCGGCTGACGATGCCATCGCCACCGTCAGTGTGCAAGGCAGTGTCGTGACCATCAACGCCGTAGCGGCGGGCAACACGACCATACAGGTAACCGCAGCCGATTCGTCCGATACGGTACTCAGTCCGTCAAGGGCAACACAGGCGTTTGCCGTCACAGTGGTCAGCGCAACCCTGACCGCGACCCCGCCGCTGACCGAAGCCGCGCTGTTTGCACTCCCGCCGCCGACCGTCACGGTCACACTGGCAAACACCGAATACGCGACCACGCTGACGCCGGCGAACTTCGAAGTGAATGCTACCGTGACCGGGGGCGACGTCACACTAACCGATGTAAACCGCGGCGCTGACAACATCACCGCCACGCTGACGCTGGGGTTTGCCGGCGCGGACCTCACCGGCAACGGCGACTTGTCGGTCACGGTACTGGCTACCGGGCACGCCGGTGACGACCCTCTGACCACCGGCACCATTCCGGTTACCGCCAGTGCCGGCGTCAATATCTGCGGCCGCACGCCGGAGGTGCGGGACGCCATTCTCGCCGCCATCAGTCCCACCCCCAGCGACTGCACCAATGTGCCGATGTCGGGGCTGCAATCGGTGACGATGCTTGATCTGGCCAACAGCTTCAGCACCACGGCGCCGCAAGTCGGTGATTTTGACGACTTGTCGAGGCTTGAGACATTGCAGCTGAACGAAAACAGAAACGTTTTCGCCGACAGCAGCTTGCCGGCCGATCTTTTTCGCGGCTTGTCGGAGCTTCAGAATTTGTTTCTGAACGACAACGGCCTCGCCTCGATCGAGCGCGACGCGTTCAACGGCCTGAGTGCGCTGAGAGAGCTGGATTTGGTAGCCAATGCCTTCACGGCGGACACCGGCCTGCCGGCCGGAGTGTTTGACGAGGTGTTGAATACGGATGCCGATGGCGGGTTTGTCACTGCGTTCAGTGTTGACACCACCGTCCGCGACGCCCATTTTGTCTGCTCCCGTGACGACGTCGCTGCCATTATCACGGCGACCGGCGTGACCGACTGCCTCCGGATCTCTAGGGCGCAATTCAACGCCGCTGTGCCGGAGAGCGATGCCACGTTGAGCGGACTGACCATTTCCGCCGGCACCCTCGACCCGGCGTTTGACCCCAACACCATCACCTATACCGTCACCGTTCCCAACAGTGTCACCGCCGTGACCGTCACGCCAACCGCCGCCCAGACCGCCGCCACCATTACCGTCAACACCGAGCCCGTAGAAAATGGCAGAACCAGTAACCCCATCCCCCTGACCGCCGGCCCGCCGGAGGACATTGTGATTACAGTGACCGCCACCGACACCGACACCGACACCACCACCAGGCTGACCTACACGCTGACGGTGACCCGCGTCAACAATGCACCGGTCGCCGAGGCCGGCCCCCCCCAGCGCGTCACCGAAGGCGGCAGAGTCACCCTGGCCGGCAGCGGCACCGACCCGGATGAGGGCGACAGCCTCACCTACAGCTGGACGCAAATCGGCCTCCCGACAGTGACCTTGAGCGCCACCAACGCGGCCGATCCGACCTTCACGGCGCCGTCCGTGACGGACGACACCGACCTGACCTTTTCACTGGTGGTCAGCGACGGCAATGCGAATTCAGCGCCCGACACCGTCACCATCACCGTCGAGCCCAACCAGGCGCCAATTGCGGTGGGCGCCATTGACCCACAGACGTTCACCATCGGCGGCGTAGTGTCGGCCACCGTTAATGTCGCCGCCCACTTCAGCGACCCGAACGGTGACAGCCTGACCTACCAGGCATCGTCGGCTGACGAGGCCATCGCGACCGTCACTGTGCAAGGCAGTGTCGTGACCATCGACGCAGTGGCGGCGGGCCGCACGACCATACAGGTAACCGCGACCGATGCGTCCGATACGGACAGTAATCAGTCAAGGGCAACACAGGAGATTGCCGTCACAGTCAACCGTGCACCGACCGCCGAGGCCGGCGACAACCGGCGCGTCACCGAAGGCGGCACAGTCACCCTGGCCGGCAGCGGCACCGACCTGGATGAGGGCGACAGCCTCACCTACAGCTGGACGCAAATCGGCGGCCCGACAGTGACCTTGAGCGCCACCAACGCGGCCGGGCCGACCTTCACGGCGCCGCTCGTGACGGACGACACCGACCTGATCTTTTCACTGGTGGTCAGCGACGGCGATGCGGATTCAGCGCCCGACACCGTCATCATCACCGTCGAGCCCAACCAGGCGCCAATTGTGGGGGACGCCATTGACCCACAGACGTTCACCATCGACGGCGTGGTGTCGGCCACCATTGATGTCGCCGACCACTTCAGCGACCCGAACGGTGACAGCCTGACCTACCAGGCATCGTCGGCTGACGAGGCCATTGCGACCGTCAATGTGCAAGGCAGTGACGTGACCATCAGCGCCGTAGCGGCGGGCAGCACGACCATACAGGTAACCGCAGCCGATGCGTTCGATACGGACAGTAATCAGTCAAGAGCAACACAGAATATTGCCGTCAGAGTCAACCGTGCACCGACCGCCGAGGCCGGCGACGACCAGCGCGTCACCGAAGGCGACAGAGTCACCCTGGACGGCAGAAACAGCACCGACCCGGATGAGGGCGACAGCGTCACCTACAGCTGGACGCAAATCGGCGGCCCGTCGGCGGACTTGAGCGACACCGACATCACCGCGGCCCAGCCGACCTTCAGGACGCCGTCCGTGGATATCGACACCGACCTGACCTTTTCACTGGTGGTCAACGACGGCGATGCGGATTCAGCGCCCGACACCGTCATCATCACCGTCGTCGAGGCCAACCAGCCGCCCGGTGTCTCAATCGATGACCAGCCGCTCATCCTGGGCACCAGTCGGCAGTCTGTCGTCATGAATGAAGAGGTCACCCTGGTGAGCAGGGCCTTTGATCCGGATGGCGACGACGTCGGACTGACCTATCGATGGGCGCAGACCATCCCGCCCGACGGCACGATCGAGCTCAGAAACTCGCAGACTGCCATCGCCACCTTCACCGTGCCGCGCCTCAATACCTTATCGACGCCCAATCTGCAGTTCTCTCTGACCGTCACCGACGAGCGAGGCGGCCAGACCACGCTTCTAACGGCCATCGTAGTCATCTCGGAACGACCGCCTGCTATCGCCCGCATAAGTAGCGTGCTGAGCGAAGCCATTCTGTACTCCGAAACGCCGACAGTCAGCATTACACTGAGCGGAACCGAATACGAGCCGCCCCCAGTTGATCTGCTGCCGAGCTACTTTACGGTGAACGTGAACGGCGGCGCGGAAGTCATCGCTGTCAGCCGCGACAGCGACACCGTGGCCACGCTGACGCTGGAGTATGGACGCCCAGACGACGTCATCGGCCGCAACCGATATAACGTCGTCGTCGCCGACGCCGCCCACCGCGGAGGCGGCGACCTGGTGACCGCACACGAATTTTTTGAGCTCAGTACCGGCCAAAATATCTGCCGCCGCACGTCACAGGTGGTGGTTGCCATTCTCGCCGCCATCAATCCCAGACCCAGCGACTGCACCAATGTGCCGTCTAATCAGGGGTTGTCAACGTTGTCAACGGTGAGGGGGCTTGATCTGTCTGATCCAGGGATTGATGCCCTGCGAAGCGGTGATTTTGCCGACTTGGGGTCGCTGGCGACTTTGGATTTGAGCACCATCGGACTCACTACATTGCCCGCCGACATTTTTAACGGCTTGGGGTCGCTGGCGACTTTGGATTTGAGCGCCACCGGACTCACTACATTGCCCCCCGACATTTTTAACGGCTTGAGGTCGCTGGAGACTTTGAATTTATCCGGCAACAACAGTTTTACACCGGGCGGTCTGCCCGTCGGGGTCTTTGACGACGTGCTGGGTGAACTGGGCGCCATTACAGAAACCGGAGACAGCGGCTTTGTGATTGACAATGCCGTCCGCGCCGCCCATTTTGTCTGCTCCCGTGACGACTTTGCTGCCATTGTCACCGACGCCGGTGTGAGCGACTGCCTCCTGGTCTCCTCGACGCAATTCACCATCGCTCTGCTGCGGTTGAGCGGTGCCACGTTGAGCCAACTGACCATTTCCGCCGGCACCCTCACCCCGGAGTTTGACTTCGCCACCACCACCTATACCGCCACCGTCCACAACAGCGTCGCCAGCGTGACCGTCACGCCGACCGCCAGCGACGACCGCGGCATCATTACCGTCAACGCCAACCCGGTGAACAGCGGCAGCCCCAGTAACGCCATTCCCCTGATCCCCGACACGCCGGAGGACATTGCGATTGCAGTGACCGCCACCGACACGACCACCATCTATACCGTCACCGTCACCCGCGAGCGGGGGCCGCACATCACCGCCATCGCGTTGACCTCGGATGCCGGCGATGACGTCTACACGATTGGCGAGGTGATTGAGGCGACAGTCACCTTCATCGAGTCGGTCACCGTCACCGGCCGGCCACAGTTGGCGCTGGCCGTAGGCCCGCAGACACGCCAGGCGATCTACACCGGCGACCGCAGCCCGACCACGGCGCTGGTATTTCGCTACACGGTGGTCGACGGCGACGAGGACGATGATGGCGTGAGCATTGATCCAAATGCACTGGCCCACGCCACCGGCGCCGACAGCAGTACGATTCAAGCCGCGGCCGACTCCACCATCAACGCGGATATCAGGCACAGCGTGACAGTCGCCGCTGACACCCGGCACAGGGTAGACGGCGTCGCCCCAACAATCGTCAACGGCGATGTCGCCATCAGCACCGGCCCGTACGCCGAGGGCGAAGCGATTGAATTGACGGTGACCTTCAGCGAAGCGGTCACGGTGGACACCACCGGTGGCACGCCGCAGATAGAGCTGACGGTGGGCGCAACGCCGCGCCAGGCGGTCTACACCGGCGACAGCAGCATCACCACGGCGCTGGTATTCAGCTACACAGTGGTCGCCGTCGACAACGATGCCGATGGGGTCGAGGTGGCGCAAAACGCCCTGACGGCCAACAGCGGCACCATCCGGGACGCCGTCGGCCACGACGCGGTGCTTGCCCACAATGCCATTGCTGCGGTCAACGCCAATCGAGTGGACACCGTCGCGCCGACATTCAGCACGGCAACAATTGATGGCAGGACACTGACGCTGACCTACGACGAGGAACTCGACGCCGGCTCGGCGCCGGCGTCGACAGACTACACGCTGAGGCTGACGTCGGGCACTGCCCCAACGGTGAACGCCGGCGGCGTGACAATCAGCGAGACGAACGTAACGCTGGCGCTGAGCACAGCCGTGGTATCGACCGATGTCGTGATGCTGACCTACACCGTCGCCGCGAACCCGCTGCGCGACCTGGCCGGCAACCCGGCCGCCGATTTCACGGTCCAGGAGGTGATCAACACCACCGATGCACTGCCGAGCTTTGGCGCTGCGGCAGTGGAGCTGCAGATTTACACAGTCGGCGTGGCCATCGGCACGTTGCAACTGCCGGCGGCGAGCGGCGGCAACCCGCCGCTGAGCTACACGCTGACGCCGACGTTGCCGGCCGGCCTGACATTCAATGCGGAGGACCGCCAGATCAGCGGCACGCCGACGGTGACGGCGCCGCTGACGCTCTACACACTGACGGCGACCGATGCCGACGTCAGCGACCCGGACAGCGCCACACTCGAGTTCACACTGAGCGTCGCAGAGCTGTTGCCGGTCACCTTCACGGTGCCGGAAAACGCCGCTGACAACACCATTCTCGGCACGCTGACACGGATCAACTTCCCGGCAGGCCCGCGGACCTGGCGCATCACCGCCGGCAACGACGACGGGGTGTTTGCCATCAGCCGCCCGGTCAACGGTCAGCTAACGGTCGTGATGGCCGAGTCGCTCGATTTCGAGGCCACGGAGCGCTACATATTGACAGTGGAACTGACCGTCGACGCACTGATCGTCGGCGAAGTGACGGCACAGGCCACCGTCACCATCGACGTCGGGGATGTCAACGAAGCACCGGTCGTGGAGCGCCCCATCCCGCCGCAGACGGTCTTCGTCAGCCTGCCGGCGGTCACAGTCGATGTCGCCAGCCACTTCAACGACCCGGAAGGAGGCGCCCTGACCTACCAGGCATCGTCGGATGCCGATACCATCGCGACTGTCAATGTGCAAGGCAGTGTCGTGACCATCAGCGCCGTAGTGGTGGGCAGCACGACCATACAGGTAACCGCCGCCGATTCGTCCGATACGGACAGTAATCAGTCAAGGGTAACGCAGGGGTTTGCCGTGACAGTCCGCCCGACACCGTCGCTGCCGGAGGTCATCCGCCTAGTGTTCGAAAACGCCGTCGTCGGCACCCCCGTCCCCGGCACCCCGCTGGTGCCGAACAACTTCCCGGAGGGCACGCAGGTCTGGAGCATCACCGCCGGCAACGACGACGGGGTGTTTGCTATCAATCCGACCACCGGGCAGCTAACAGTAATCGAGCCGCCCGATTTCGAGACCACGGAGAGCCACATGCTGAAAGTGCAATTGACCGTCGGCCCCGCCATGGCGGAAACCACCCTCACGATCAACGTCGGCCCGAGAAACGAGGGGCCAACGGTGGTAGACGACATTGCCCCGCAGACGGTCACCGTCGGCATGCCGCCGGTCACCGTTGATGTCGCCGGCAACTTCATGGACCCGGAAGGGAACGCCCTGATCTACACCGCGATGTCGGATGACGAGAACACTGCGACTGTCAGTGTGCAAGGCAGTGTCGTGACCATCATGGCCGTAGCGGTGGGCGATACGACCATACAGGTAACCGCAACCGATCCGTCTAGCCAGTTAACAGTAATAACAGCAACACAGATGTTTACCGTGACAGTCAACCCGGGACCGTCGCTGTCGCCGATGACCTTCACAGTGTCCGAAGACGCCGCCACCGACACCGCCGTCGGCAACCCGCTGACACCGAGCGACTTCCCGGAGGAGGACACGCAGGCCTGGAGCATCACCGCCGGCAACACCGGCACGGTGTTCGAGATCGACCCACTCAGCGGCCAGCTAACGGTAATCGAGCCGCTCGATTTCGAGACCACGCCGACCTACACATTGAGTGTGCAATTGAGCATCGGCCCCGCCACGGCGGAAACCACCGTCACGATCAACCTCGACGATGTCAACGAGGCGCCAATTACGGTGGGCACCATTGAACCACAGATGCTCATCATCGGCCTGCCGCCGGTCACCGTCAATGTCGCCGACAGCTTCAGCGACCCGGAAGGGGACACCCTGACCTACCAGGCATCGTCGGTTGCCGATGCCATCGCGACCGTCAGTGTGCAAGGCAGTGACGTGACCATCAGCGCCGTAGCGGCGGGCGATACGACCATACGGGTAACCGCAACCGATACGACCGATAATCGGTTAACGGCAATACAGGAGATTGCCGTGACAGTCGCCGAGGCCAGCGCAACCCTGACCGCGACCCCGCCGCTGACCCAGGCCGCCCTGCTCGCCACACCGGCGCCGACAGTCACCGTCACACTGTCCGGCACCGAATACGAGGCCGATTTGTTGCCGAGCCACTTCACGCCAGCCGACACCGTCGTCGGCACCGTGACCGTCATCAACGTCAACCGCGACACCACCACCACCGCCACGCTGACGCTGGGATATGACAACGCGGACTTCACCAGAGACGGCACCCTGTCCATCACCGTCGCCGCCGTCGCCCACACCAACGACAACCCTCTGACCACCGACACTATCCCGATTATCTCCAGCACCAGCGTCAATATCTGCGACCGCACGGACCAGGTGGAGGCTGCCATTCTCGCCAGCATCGACCCCACCCCCGACTGCACCATTGTGCCGACGGCGGGGCTGCAAGCGATTACGGCTCTTAGGCTGCAAAACAGGGGCATCTCGGCATTGAAAGTCGGCGACTTTGCCGACTTGTCGGCGCTTAATATATTGCGTCTGGATCGCAACAACTTCTCTTCATCTTCACTTGAAGCCGGCATTTTTGCCGGCCTGGTGGCGCTTCAGAGATTAAACCTGGGCCTCAGCAGCCTCTCTTCACTTGATGCCAGCATTTTTGACGGCCTGGAGGCGCTTGAGTTTTTGGACCTGGGCAGCAACACCTTTCAAACATTTGAAGTCGGTCTGTTTAACGGCCTGACGGTGCTTGATAGTTTGGTTTTGACTGGCAACGGATTCACGCCGGAAACCGGACTGCCCGCCGGCGTCTTTGACGACGTGCTGGATACCCTGGGCGACATTTCAGAAGACAGAGGCCCCCGCCTTTTTGTGATTGACGACCGCGTCCGCAACGCCCATTTTGTCTGCTCGCGTCCCGACTTCGCTGACATTGTCGAGAGGACCACCGGCGTCACCGACTGCCTCCGGATCTCTGCGTCGCAATTCGGAGCCGCTGTGCCGGCGAGCGATGCCACGTTGAGCGGCCTGACCATTTCCCCCGGCACCCTCAACCCGGCGTTTGACCTCGACACCATCACCTATACCGTCCTCGTTCCCAGTAGTACCACCGACGTGACCGTCACGCCAACCGCCACCAATATCGCCGACGCCATCATTACCGTCAACGGCGCCCCCGTCACCAGCGGCAACGACGTCTCTACCCAGTTGGGCGTCACGCCGTCGGAGATTGAGATTATCGTCACCGCCGCAGACACCACCACCACGCTGACCTACACAGTCACCGCCAACCGTGGTGATCCGGGGGGATCGACACCGTTCGTGGACGGTGATGTGACCTTCGCCAGTACCGGCCCCTATGCGCTGGGCGAAGCCATTGAAGTCATGGTCACCTTCAGCGAGAACGTCACCGTCACGGGCATCCCGGAGATTGCGCTGAATGTCGGCGGAATCTCCCGCCCGGCGGCCTACACCAGCGGCAGCGGCAGCGACGACCTGGTCTTCGCCTACACGGTGATCGCCGGGGAGACCGATGCCGACGGCGTGAGCATTGACGCCAATGCCCTCGCCACGCCCGGCAGCAGCACCATTCGAAACGCCGGCGGCACCAATGCGAACCTCACGCATGAGGCCGTGGTCGCAGACCCCATCCATGCGGTGGACGCGGTCGTGCCGACGGTGGACAGCGCGTCCGTCAACGCCGACAGCCTGGTCCTGACCTATAGTGAGCTGTTGGACGCGACCTCTGTTCCGGCCAGTAATGCCTACACACTCACGGCGACCCCCGGCCCGGCGCCGACGGTCACCGATGTAACCATCGACGGCGCCGAAGTGACGCTGACGCTGAATGCAGCCGTCACCCGCGCCCAGGCCGTCACGGTGAGCTACACGCCCGGCAGCGACAACCCGTTGCAGGATGATGTGTTCGGCAACAATGCCGCGCCGTTGAGCAATAGGACTGTGACCAACACCGCGCCGGCGCCGCTTGCGACCGTGCCGGTCGATCAGATCTACGCAATCGACAGCGCGATCACCCCCCTGACTCTGGAGGCCGGCCCCTCCAATCCAGGGTTGACGACCTACACCCTGACCGGGCCGAACGCCGTGCCGGGCGACGACGACTTGCCCGCCGGCCTGACCTTTACCCCGGCCACCCGCATCCTGTCCGGCACGCCGACCGCCGCCGGCACCGTCAGGCTGACCTACACAGTCAGCGACAGCGTGAGTACCGAAACGGCGAACTTTGACGTCACCATTGCCACCCCGACCATCTCCATCGCCGCCGATACGTCCTCGGTGACCGAGGGCGCGGCAGCCACCTTCACACTGACAGCGACTCCGGCTCCGGCGAGCGACCTGACCGTCTTGGTCACGGTGACGCAGGCGGGCGACTTCATTGCCGGCGTCGCGCCGACGTCGGTCACCATCGCCGCCACCACCACCACCGCCACCCTGACGGTGCCCACCACCGACGACAGCACTGCCGAGCCGAACGGCACCATCACCGCGACCGTGGACCCCGACACCGGCTACACGGTGGACGGCACCGACAACAGCGCCAGTGTCGCAGTCCTGGATGACGACGCCGCGTCGACCGACGCCACGTTGAGCGGCCTGACCGTGTCCGACAGCATCCTGAACCCGGCGTTTGACTCCACCACCACGGCCTATACCGTCGCACTCGCCAACAGCGTCGCCACAGTCACCGTGACGCCGACCGCCACCGACTCCAGAGCCACGATTACCGTCAACGGCGCCAGCGTCACCAGCGGCAGCGAAAGCGCCGATATTGTCCTGGAGATCGACACGCCGCTGGACATTGACATTATCGTCACCGCCGAAGACGACAGCACCACGCTGACCTACACGGTCACCGCCACCCGTGCGGCGCTGCCCGCCATCTCCATCGCCGCCGGGACTTCCTCGGTGACCGAGGGCACGGCGGCCACCTTCACGCTGACGGCGGACCCGGCTCCGGCGAGCGACCTGACCGTCCTGGTGACAGTGACGCAGGTGGGCGACTTCATTGCCGGCGTCGCGCCGACGTCGGTCACCATCGCCGCCACCACCACCACCGCCACCCTGACGGTGCCCACCACCGACGACGGCACTGACGAGGAGAACGGCAGCATCACCGCGACCGTGACCGCCGGCACCGACTACACGGTGGACGGCACCGCCGACAGCGCCAGTGTCGCGGTCGAGGATGACGACGCCTCGACCGACGCCACGTTGAGCGGCCTGAGCGTGTCCGACGGCATCCTGGACCCGGCGTTTGACTCCACCACCACGGCCTATACCGTCGCGCTCGACGACAGCGTCGGCACGGTCACCGTGACGCCGACCGCCACCGACTCCGGAGCCACGATTACCGTCAACGGCGCCAGCGTCACCAGCGGCAGCGACAGCGCCGATATTGTCCTGGAGATCGACACGCCGCTGGACATTGACATTATCGTCACCGCCGCAGACACCACCACCACGCTGACCTACACGGTCACCGCCACCCGTGCGGCGCTGCCCGCCATCTCCATCGCCGCCGGGACTTCCTCGGTGACCGAGGGCACGGCGGCCACCTTCACGCTGACGGCGGACACGGTTCCGGCGAGCGACCTGACCGTCCTGGTGACAGTGACGCAGGTGGGCGACTTCATTGCCGGCGTCGCGCCGACGTCGGTCACCATCGCCGCCACCACCACCACCGCCACCCTGACGGTGCCCACCACCGACGACGGCACTGACGAGCCGAACGGCAGCATCACCGCGACCGTGACCGCCGGCACCGACTACACGGTGGACGGCACCGCCGACAGCGCCAGTGTCGCGGTCGAGGATGACGACGCCTCGACCGACGCCACGTTGAGCGGCCTGAGCGTGTCCGACGGCATCCTGGACCCGGCGTTTGACTCCACCACCACGGCCTATACCGTCGCGCTCGCCAACAGCGTCGGCACGGTCACCGTGACGCCGACCGCCACCGACTCCAGAGCCACGATTACCGTCAACGGCGCCAGCGTCACCAGCGGCAGCGACAGCGCCGATATTGTCCTGGAGATCGACACGCCGCTGGACATTGACATTATCGTCACCGCCGAAGACACCACCACGCTGACCTACACGGTCACCGCCACCCGTGCGGCGCTGCCCGCCATCTCCATCGCCGCCGGGACTTCCTCGGTGACCGAGGGCACGGCGGCCACCTTCACGCTGACGGCGGACCCGGCTCCGGCGAGCGACCTGACCGTCCTGGTGACGGTGACGCAGGCGGGCGACTTCATTGACGGCGTCGCGCCGACGTCGGTCACCATCGCCGCCACCACCACCACCGCCACCCTGACGGTGCCCACCACCGACGACGGCACTGACGAGCCGAACGGCAGCATCACCGCGACCGTGACCGCCGGCACCGACTACACGGTGGACGGCACCGCCGACAGCGCCAGTGTCGCGGTCGAGGATGACGACGCCTCGACCGACGCCACGTTGAGCGGCCTGAGCGTGTCCGACGGCACCCTGAACCCGGCGTTTGACTCCACCACCACGGCCTATACCGTCGCGCTCGCCAACAGCGTCGGCACGGTCACCGTGACGCCGACCGCCACCGACTCCAGAGCCACGATTACCGTCAACGGCGCCAGCGTCACCAGCGGCAGCGAAAGCGCCGATATTGTCCTGGAGATCGACACGTCGCTGGACATTGACATTATCGTCACCGCCGAAGACACCACCACCACGCTGACCTACACGGTCACCGCCACCCGTGCGGCGCTGCCCGCCATCTCCATCGCCGCCGGGACTTCCTCGGTGACCGAGGGCACGGCGGCCACCTTCACGCTGACGGCGGACCCGGCTCCGGCGAGCGACCTGACCGTCCTGGTGACAGTGACGCAGGCGGGCGACTTCATTGCCGGCGTCGCGCCGACGTCGGTCACCATCGCCGCCACCACCACCACCGCCACCCTGACGGTGCCCACCACCGACGACGGCACTGACGAGCCGAACGGCAGCATCACCGCGACCGTGACCGCCGGCACCGACTACACGGTGGACGGCACCGCCGACAGCGCCAGTGTCGCGGTCGAGGATGACGACGCCTCGACCGACGCCACGTTGAGCGGCCTGAGCGTGTCCGACGGCATCCTCGACCCGGCGTTTGACTCCACCACCACGGCTTATACCGTCGCGCTCGACGACAGCGTCGGCACGGTCACCGTGACGCCGACCGCCACCGACTCCGGAGCCACGATTACCGTCAACGGCGCCAGCGTCACCAGCGGCAGTGAAAGCGCCGATATTGTCCTGGAGATCGACACGCCGCTGGACATTGACATTATCGTCACCGCCGAAGACACCACCACCACGCTGACCTACACGGTCACCGCCACCCGTGTGGCGCTGCCCGCCATCTCCATCGCCGCCGGGACTTCCTCGGTGACCGAGGGCACGGCGGCCACCTTCACGCTGACGGCGGACACGGCTCCGGAGAGCGACCTGACCGTCCTGGTGACGGTGACGCAGGCGGGCGACTTCATTGCCGGCGTCGCGCCGACGTCGGTCACCATCGCCGCCACCACCACCACCGCCACCCTGACGGTGCCCACCACCGACGACGGCACTGACGAGCCGAACGGCAGCATCACCGCGACCGTGACCGCCGGCACCGACTACACGGTGGACGGCACCGCCGACAGCGCCAGTGTCGCGGTCGAGGATGACGACGCCTCGACCGACGCCACGTTGAGCGGCCTGAGCGTGTCCGACGGCATCCTCGACCCGGCGTTTGACTCCACCACCACGGCCTATACCGTCGCGCTCGCCAACAGCGTCGGCACGGTCACCGTGACGCCGACCGCCACCGACTCCGGAGCCACGATTACCGTCAACGGCGCCAGCGTCACCAGCGGCAGCGAAAGCGCCGATATTGTCCTGGAGATCGACACGCCGCTGGAGATTGACATTATCGTCACCGCCGAAGACACCACCACGCTGACCTACACGGTCACCGCCACCCGTGCGGCGCTGCCCGCCATCTCCATCGCCGCCGGGACTTCCTCGGTGACCGAGGGCACGGCGGCCACCTTCACGCTGACGGCGGACACGGTTCCGGCGAGCGACCTGACCGTCCTGGTGACGGTGACGCAGGTGGGCGACTTCATTGCCGGCGTCGCGCCGACGTCGGTCACCATCGCCGCCACCACCACCACCGCCACCCTGACGGTGCCCACCACCGACGACGGCACTGACGAGCCGAACGGCAGCATCACCGCGACCGTGACCGCCGGCACCGACTACACGGTGGACGGCACCGCCGACAGCGCCAGTGTCGCGGTCGAGGATGACGACGCCTCGACCGACGCCACGTTGAGCGGCCTGAGCGTGTCCGACGGCATCCTGGACCCGGCGTTTGACTCCACCACCACGGTCTATACCGTCGCGCTCGCCAACAGCGTCGGCACGGTCACCGTGACGCCGACCGCCACCGACTCCAGAGCCACGATTACCGTCAACGGCGCCAGCGTCACCAGCGGCAGCGAAAGCGCCGATATTGTCCTGGAGATCGACACGCCGCTGGACATTGACATTATCGTCACCGCCGCAGACACCACCACCACGCTGACCTACACGGTCACCGCCACCCGTGCGGCGCTGCCCATCATCTCCATCGCCGCCGATACTTCCCCGGTGACCGAGGGCACGGCGGCCACCTTCACGCTGACGGCGGACACGGCTCCGGCGAGCGACCTGACCGTCCTGGTGACGGTGACGCAGGTGGGCGACTTCATTGACGGCGTCGCGCCGACGTCGGTCACCATCGCCGCCACCACCACCACCGCCACCCTGACGGTGCCCACCACCGACGACGGCACTGACGAGGAGAACGGCAGCATCACCGCGACCGTGACCGCCGGCACCGACTACACGGTGGACGGCACCGCCGACAGCGCCAGTGTCGCGGTCGAGGATGACGACGCCTCGACCGACGCCACGTTGAGCGGCCTGAGCGTGTCCGACGGCATCCTCGACCCGGCGTTTGACTCCACCACCACGGCCTATACCGTCGCGCTCGACGACAGCGTCGGCACGGTCACCGTGACGCCGACCGCCACCGACTCCGGAGCCACGATTACCGTCAACGGCGCCAGCGTCACCAGCGGCAGCGAAAGCGCCGATATTGTCCTGGAGATCGACACGCCGCTGGACATTGACATTATCGTCACCGCCGAAGACACCACCACCACGCTGACCTACACGGTCACCGCCACCCGTGCGGCGCTGCCCGCCATCTCCATCGCCGCCGGGACTTCCTCGGTGACCGAGGGCACGGCGGCCACCTTCACGCTGACGGCGGACACGGCTCCGGCGAGCGACCTGACCGTCCTGGTGACGGTGACGCAGGTGGGCGACTTCATTGCCGGCGTCGCGCCGACGTCGGTCACCATCGCCGCCACCACCACCACCGCCACCCTGACGGTGCCCACCACCGACGACAGCACTGCCGAGGCAGACGGCTCCATCACCGCGGCCGTGACCACCGGCACCGGCTACGAGGTGGACACCACCGACAACAGCGCCAGTGTCGCGGTCCAGGATGACGACGCCGACCCGATCTCCGGGATCACCGGCAACTTTGCCGGTGAGGTGACGGAGCGCGGTGCGCTCAACCCGGCTCAAACCGAGATCGCCACCGGCAGCTTGGTTCTGGCGAGCGGCACCTTTACGCCACAGACGGACGCCGTCGGCACGTACGGCAGCTTTGACCTGGAGACGGATGGGGCATGGACCTATACGCTGGATAACGCGAGTGTGATGACCAACGCGCTGGCCGCGGGTGAGGAAGTGACCGATGTGTTCACGGTGACAACCACGGAAGGCCTCACGGCGACCGTCACGATCACCGTCACCGGTGCGGACGACGCGCTGACTATCACCGGTGCTACCTTCTTCGGTGTCGTCACCGAAGATGATGATGAGATGACCACGGCCACGGGCACGCTGACCGTCACTGACCCGGACAGCGATGTCGCTGAGGGGCCGTTCGTGGAGCAAACAACCCCCCACATCTATGGCACTTTCACTCTGACCGCTGCCGGCGTGTGGACCTATATACTGGACAATGAGAGGCCGGCGACCAACGCGTTGCGCGCAGAGGCACAGGAATTCGATAATCTTTTCCCTGTGGAGGCCGTCACCACCACCACCGGGGAAGCGACTATCAGAATCATTGTGAACGGTGCCAATGACCCGCCGACAGCGAATGCCGGGCCGGATCAGCTCAACGTCCTCGATGGCGCGACTGTGACGCTGGACGGCAGCCTCAGTAGTGACGTGGATAGGTTTCAAAATGGTACGCCTTCCAATCTGGGCTATACGTGGGCGCAGATCGGTACGCCCACGGTCACGCTCACCAATGCGGACGCCGTCACGGCGATGTTCGTCGCGCCCCGTTTGATCGCGGACACGGTCTTGACGTTCATGCTGACTGTGACCGACTTTGAGAGCCCCGCGGTCACCGACACAGTGGAGATCTCCATTGATGCGGCCGATGTAGTCAATGCCCCGGCGGTCATTACCGGCGATACCACCGGGACCGTGACTGAAGACTCGATCCTGACGACGGCTGAAGGCAGTCTGACCGTGGATGACCCGGAGGACGAGAACACCTTCGTGGCACAGCCTGACCCCCCCGGCACCCCCGGCACCTACGGCACCTTCGGCATCACTAATAGCAGCACTGGTAGCACTGGTCTCGCCGCATGGAGGTATCAGTTGATCAATGCGAGCCCGATAACCAACGCGCTGGCCGCGGGCACCATGAACCCCGATGTGTTCACCGTGGAGACCGCCGACGGCACCACGGAGACCGTCACGATCATGGTCATCGGTGCCAATGACCCGCCCACCGCGGAGGCCGTGGTCTTGCCGTCGAGCTCTGCGCCGGCAGGCTCCACGGTCACCCTGAGCGGCACGGGCAGTTCTGATCCGGAGGAGGAAAGTACCAGGCTGACCTACGCCTGGACGCAGATGATCGGCGATCCGGACGTCATGCTCGACAATGAGGATACTTCCATGGCCACTTTCATCGCGCCCGAATTTACCGAGAGCACGCCTCTGATGTTCGAATTGACCGTGATGGACTTGGAGGGAGCGACGGCCACTGCCACGGTGAGGGTTACCGTGCGTGCGGTGGATGCCCCGCCCCTCATCTCCATCGCCGCCGGGACTTCCCCGGTGACCGAGGGCACGGCGGCCACCTTCACGCTGACGGCGAACCCGGCTTCGGCGAGCGACCTGACCGTCCAGGTGACGGTGACTGAGGCGGGCGACTTCATTGAAGGCGTCGCGCCGACGTCGGTCACCATCGCCGCCACCACCACCACCGCCACCCTGACGGTGCCCACCACCGACGACGACACTGACGAGCTGGACGGCACCATCACCGCGACCGTGGACAACGGCACCGGCTACGGGGTGAACCCCACCAACAACAGCGCCGAGGTCTCGGTCCAGGATGACGACGCCGCGTTGGACGACGCCACGTTGAGCGGCCTGACCCTGTCCGCCGGCACCCTGGACCCGACGTTTGATCCCGCAGTCGACACCTATACCGTCGCACTCGACAACAGCGTCGCCACGCTGAGCGTGACGCCGACCGCCACCAATGCCGCCGGCGCCACCATTACCGTCAACACTGTCAACGTCGACAGCGGCACCGCCTTTGACCTGGCGGTCGAGGTGCCGCTGGAGATTGAGATTATCGTCACCGCCGCAGACACCAGCACCACGCTGACCTACACGGTCACCGCCACCCGTGCACCGGCAGCGGCGCCCACCATCTCCATCGCCGCCGATACGTCCTCGGTGACCGAGGGCGCGGCGGCCACCTTCACACTGACGGCGAACCCGGCACCGGCGAGCGACCTGACCGTCCTGGTCACGGTGACGCAGGCGGGCGACTTCATTGCCGGCGTCGCGCCGACGTCGGTCACCATCGCCGCCACCACCACCACCGCCACCCTGACGGTGCCCACCACCGACGACGGCACTGACGAGCCGAACGGCAGCATCACCGCGACCGTGACCGCCGGCACCGACTACACGGTGGACGGCACCGCCGACAGCGCCAGTGTCGCGGTCGAGGATAACGACGCCGCGTCGACCGACGCCACGTTGAGCGGCCTGAGCGTGTCCGACGGCATCCTCGACCCGGCGTTTGACTCCACCACCACGGCTTATACCGTCGCGCTCGCCAACAGCGTCGGCACGGTCACCGTGACGCCGACCGCCACCGACTCCAGAGCCACGATTACCGTCAACGGCGCCAGCGTCACCAGCGGCAGCGAAAGCGCCGATATTGTCCTGGAGATCGACACGCCGCTGGACATTGACATTATCGTCACCGCCGCAGACACCACCACCACGCTGACCTACACGGTCACCGCCACCCGTGCGGCGCTGCCCGCCATCTCCATCGCCGCCGGGACTTCCTCGGTGACCGAGGGCACGGCGGCCACCTTCACGCTGACGGCGGACACGGCTCCGGCGAGCGACCTGACCGTCCTGGTGACGGTGACGCAGGTGGGCGACTTCATTGCCGGCGTCGCGCCGACGTCGGTCACCATCGCCGCCACCACCACCACCGCCACCCTGACGGTGCCCACCACCGACGACGGCACTGACGAGGAGAACGGCAGCATCACCGCGACCGTGACCGCCGGCACCGACTACACGGTGGACGGCACCGCCGACAGCGCCAGTGTCGCGGTCGAGGATGACGACGCCTCGACCGACGCCACGTTGAGCGGCCTGAGCGTGTCCGACGGCACCCTGGACCCGGCGTTTGACTCCACCACCACGGCCTATACCGTCGCGCTCGCCAACAGCGTCGGCACGGTCACCGTGACGCCGACCGCCACCGACTCCAGAGCCACGATTACCGTCAACGGCGCCAGCGTCACCAGCGGCAGCGACAGCGCCGATATTGTCCTGGAGATCGACACGCCGCTGGACATTGACATTATCGTCACCGCCGCAGACACCACCACCACGCTGACCTACACGGTCACCGCCACCCGTGCGGCGCTGCCCGCCATCTCCATCGCCGCCGGGACTTCCTCGGTGACCGAGGGCACGGCGGCCACCTTCACGCTGACGGCGGACCCGGCTCCGGCGAGCGACCTGACCGTCCTGGTGACAGTGACGCAGGCGGGCGACTTCATTGCCGGCGTCGCGCCGACGTCGGTCACCATCGCCGCCACCACCACCACCGCCACCCTGACGGTGCCCACCACCGACGACGGCACTGACGAGGAGAACGGCAGCATCACCGCGACCGTGACCGCCGGCACCGACTACACGGTGGACGGCACCGCCGACAGCGCCAGTGTCGCGGTCGAGGATGACGACGCCTCGACCGACGCCACGTTGAGCGGCCTGAGCGTGTCCGACGGCATCCTGGACCCGGCGTTTGACTCCACCACCACGGCCTATACCGTCGCGCTCGACGACAGCGTCGGCACGGTCACCGTGACGCCGACCGCCACCGACTCCGGAGCCACGATTACCGTCAACGGCGCCAGCGTCACCAGCGGCAGCGAAAGCGCCGATATTGTCCTGGAGATCGACACGCCGCTGGACATTGACATTATCGTCACCGCCGAAGACACCACCACCACGCTGACCTACACGGTCACCGCCACCCGTGCGGCGCTGCCCGCCATCTCCATCGCCGCCGGGACTTCCTCGGTGACCGAGGGCACGGCGGCCACCTTCACGCTGACGGCGGACACGGCTCCGGCGAGCGACCTGACCGTCCTGGTGACGGTGACGCAGGTGGGCGACTTCATTGCCGGCGTCGCGCCGACGTCGGTCACCATCGCCGCCACCACCACCACCGCCACCCTGACGGTGCCCACCACCGACGACGGCACTGACGAGGAGAACGGCAGCATCACCGCGACCGTGACCGCCGGCACCGACTACACGGTGGACGGCACCGCCGACAGCGCCAGTGTCGCGGTCGAGGATGACGACGCCTCGACCGACGCCACGTTGAGCGGCCTGAGCGTGTCCGACGGTATCCTGACCCCGGCGTTTGACTCCACCACCACGGCCTATACCGTCGCGCTCGCCAACAGCGTCGGCACGGTCACCGTGACGCCGACCGCCACCGACTCCAGAGCCACGATTACCGTCAACGGCGCCAGCGTCACCAGCGGCAGCGAAAGCGCCGATATTGTCCTGGAGATCGACACGCCGCTGGACATTGACATTATCGTCACCGCCGAAGACACCACCACCACGCTGACCTACACGGTCACCGCCACCCGTGCGGCGCTGCCCGCCATCTCCATCGCCGCCGGGACTTCCTCGGTGACCGAGGGCACGGCGGCCACCTTCACGCTGACGGCGGACCCGGCTCCGGCGAGCGACCTGACCGTCCTGGTGACAGTGACGCAGGTGGGCGACTTCATTGCCGGCGTCGCGCCGACGTCGGTCACCATCGCCGCCACCACCACCACCGCCACCCTGACGGTGCCCACCACCGACGACGGCACTGACGAGCCGAACGGCAGCATCACCGCGACCGTGACCGCCGGCACCGACTACACGGTGGACGGCACCGCCGACAGCGCCAGTGTCGCGGTCGAGGATGACGACGCCTCGACCGACGCCACGTTGAGCGGCCTGAGCGTGTCCGACGGCATCCTGGACCCGGCGTTTGACTCCACCACCACGGTCTATACCGTCGCGCTCGCCAACAGCGTCGGCACGGTCACCGTGACGCCGACCGCCACCGACTCCAGAGCCACGATTACCGTCAACGGCGCCAGCGTCACCAGCGGCAGTGAAAGCGCCGATATTGTCCTGGAGATCGACACGCCGCTGGACATTGACATTATCGTCACCGCCGAAGACACCACCACCACGCTGACCTACACGGTCACCGCCACCCGTGCGGCGCTGCCCGCCATCTCCATCGCCGCCGGGACTTCCTCGGTGACCGAGGGCACGGCGGCCACCTTCACGCTGACGGCGGACACGGCTCCGGCGAGCGACCTGACCGTCCTGGTGACGGTGACGCAGGCGGGCGACTTCATTGCAGGCGTCGCACCGACGTCGGTCACCATCGCCGCCACCACCACCACCGCCACCCTGACGGTGCCCACCACCGACGACAGCACTGCCGAGGCAGACGGCTCCATCACCGCGGCCGTGACCACCGGCACCGGCTACGAGGTGGACACCACCGACAACAGCGCCAGTGTCGCGGTCCAGGATGACGACGCCGACCCGATCTCCGGGATCACCGGCAACTTTGCCGGTGAGGTGACGGAGCGCGGTGCGCTCAACCCGGCTCAAACCGAGATCGCCACCGGCAGCTTGGTTCTGGCGAGCGGCACCTTTACGCCACAGACGGACGCCGTCGGCACGTACGGCAGCTTTGACCTGGAGACGGATGGGGCATGGACCTATACGCTGGATAACGCGAGTGTGATGACCAACGCGCTGGCCGCGGGTGAGGAAGTGACCGATGTGTTCACGGTGACAACCACGGAAGGCCTCACGGCGACCGTCACGATCACCGTCACCGGTGCGGACGACGCGCTGACTATCACCGGTGCTACCTTCTTCGGTGTCGTCACCGAAGATGATGATGAGATGACCACGGCCACGGGCACGCTGACCGTCACTGACCCGGACAGCGATGTCGCTGAGGGGCCGTTCGTGGAGCAAACAACCCCCCACATCTATGGCACTTTCACTCTGACCGCTGCCGGCGTGTGGACCTATATACTGGACAATGAGAGGCCGGCGACCAACGCGTTGCGCGCAGAGGCACAGGAATTCGATAATCTTTTCCCTGTGGAGGCCGTCACCACCACCACCGGGGAAGCGACTATCAGAATCATTGTGAACGGTGCCAATGACCCGCCGACAGCGAATGCCGGGCCGGATCAGCTCAACGTCCTCGATGGCGCGACTGTGACGCTGGACGGCAGCCTCAGTAGTGACGTGGATAGGTTTCAAAATGGTACGCCTTCCAATCTGGGCTATACGTGGGCGCAGATCGGTACGCCCACGGTCACGCTCACCAATGCGGACGCCGTCACGGCGATGTTCGTCGCGCCCCGTTTGATCGCGGACACGGTCTTGACGTTCATGCTGACTGTGACCGACTTTGAGAGCCCCGCGGTCACCGACACAGTGGAGATCTCCATTGATGCGGCCGATGTAGTCAATGCCCCGGCGGTCATTACCGGCGATACCACCGGGACCGTGACTGAAGACTCGATCCTGACGACGGCTGAAGGCAGTCTGACCGTGGATGACCCGGAGGACGAGAACACCTTCGTGGCACAGCCTGACCCCCCCGGCACCCCCGGCACCTACGGCACCTTCGGCATCACTAATAGCAGCACTGGTAGCACTGGTCTCGCCGCATGGAGGTATCAGTTGATCAATGCGAGCCCGATAACCAACGCGCTGGCCGCGGGCACCATGAACCCCGATGTGTTCACCGTGGAGACCGCCGACGGCACCACGGAGACCGTCACGATCATGGTCATCGGTGCCAATGACCCGCCCACCGCGGAGGCCGTGGTCTTGCCGTCGAGCTCTGCGCCGGCAGGCTCCACGGTCACCCTGAGCGGCACGGGCAGTTCTGATCCGGAGGAGGAAAGTACCAGGCTGACCTACGCCTGGACGCAGATGATCGGCGATCCGGACGTCATGCTCGACAATGAGGATACTTCCATGGCCACTTTCATCGCGCCCGAATTTACCGAGAGCACGCCTCTGATGTTCGAATTGACCGTGATGGACTTGGAGGGAGCGACGGCCACTGCCACGGTGAGGGTTACCGTGCGTGCGGTGGATGCCCCGCCCCTCATCTCCATCGCCGCCGGGACTTCCCCGGTGACCGAGGGCACGGCGGCCACCTTCACGCTGACGGCGAACCCGGCTTCGGCGAGCGACCTGACCGTCCAGGTGACGGTGACTGAGGCGGGCGACTTCATTGAAGGCGTCGCGCCGACGTCGGTCACCATCGCCGCCACCACCACCACCGCCACCCTGACGGTGCCCACCACCGACGACGACACTGACGAGCTGGACGGCACCATCACCGCGACCGTGGACAACGGCACCGGCTACGGGGTGAACCCCACCAACAACAGCGCCGAGGTCTCGGTCCAGGATGACGACGCCGCGTTGGACGACGCCACGTTGAGCGGCCTGACCCTGTCCGCCGGCACCCTGGACCCGACGTTTGATCCCGCAGTCGACACCTATACCGTCGCACTCGACAACAGCGTCGCCACGCTGAGCGTGACGCCGACCGCCACCAATGCCGCCGGCGCCACCATTACCGTCAACACTGTCAACGTCGACAGCGGCACCGCCTTTGACCTGGCGGTCGAGGTGCCGCTGGAGATTGAGATTATCGTCACCGCCGCAGACACCAGCACCACGCTGACCTACACGGTCACCGCCACCCGTGCACCGGCAGCGGCGCCCACCATCTCCATCGCCGCCGATACGTCCTCGGTGACCGAGGGCGCGGCGGCCACCTTCACACTGACGGCGAACCCGGCACCGGCGAGCGACCTGACCGTCCTGGTCACGGTGACGCAGGCGGGCGACTTCATTGCCGGCGTCGCGCCGACGTCGGTCACCATCGCCGCCACCACCACCACCGCCACCCTGACGGTGCCCACCACCGACGACGGCACTGCCGAGGCAGACGGCTCCATCACCGCGACCGTGGACCCCGACACCGGCTACACGGTGGACGGCACCGACAACAGCGCCAGTGTCGCGGTCCAGGATAACGACGCCGCGTCGACCGACGCCACGTTGAGCGGCCTGAGCGTGTCCGACAGCATCCTGAACCCGGCGTTTGACGCCACCACCACGGCTTATACCGTCGCGCTCGCCAACAGCGTCGGCACGGTCACCGTGACGCCGACCGCCACCGACTCCGGAGCCACGATTACCGTCAACGGCGCCAGCGTCACCAGCGGCAGCGAAAGCGCCGATATTGTCCTGGAGATCGACACGCCGCTGGACATTGACATTATCGTCACCGCCGAAGACACCACCACCACGCTGACCTACACGGTCACCGCCACCCGTGCGGCGCTGCCCGCCATCTCCATCGCCGCCGGGACTTCCTCGGTGACCGAGGGCACGGCGGCTACCTTCACGCTGACGGCGGATACGGCTCCGGCGAGCGACCTGACCGTCCTGGTGACGGTGACGCAGGTGGGCGACTTCATTGCCGGCGTCGCGCCGACGTCGGTCACCATCGCCGCCACCACCACCACCGCCACCCTGACGGTGCCCACCACCGACGACGGCACTGACGAGGAGAACGGCAGCATCACCGCGACCGTGACCGCCGGCATCGACTACACGGTGGACGGCACCGCCGACAGCGCCAGTGTCGCGGTCGAGGATGACGACGCCTCGACCGACGCCACGTTGAGCGGCCTGAGCGTGTCCGACGGCATCCTGACCCCGGCGTTTGACTCCACCACCACGGCTTATACCGTCGCGCTCGCCAACAGCGTCGGCACGGTCACCGTGACGCCGACCGCCACCGACTCCAGAGCCACGATTACCGTCAACGGCGCCAGCGTCACCAGCGGCAGCGAAAGCGCCGATATTGTCCTGGAGATCGACACGCCGCTGGACATTGACATTATCGTCACCGCCGAAGACACCACCACCACGCTGACCTACACGGTCACCGCCACCCGTGCGGCGCTGCCCGCCATCTCCATCGCCGCCGGGACTTCCTCGGTGACCGAGGGCACGGCGGCCACCTTCACGCTGACGGCGGACCCGGCTCCGGCGAGCGACCTGACCGTCCTGGTGACGGTGACGCAGGTGGGCGACTTCATTGCCGGCGTCGCGCCGACGTCGGTCACCATCGCCGCCACCACCACCACCGCCACCCTGACGGTGCCCACCACCGACGACGGCACTGACGAGGCGAACGGCAGCATCACCGCGACCGTGACCGCCGGCACCGACTACACGGTGGACGGCACCGCCGACAGCGCCAGTGTCGCGGTCGAGGATGACGACGCCTCGACCGACGCCACGTTGAGCGGCCTGAGCGTGTCCGACGGCGTCCTGGACCCGGCGTTTGACTCCACCACCACGGCCTATACCGTCGCGCTCGACGACAGCGTCGGCACGGTCACCGTGACGCCGACCGCCACCGACTCCGGAGCCACGATTACCGTCAACGGCGCCAGCGTCACCAGCGGCAGCGAAAGCGCCGATATTGTCCTGGAGATCGACACGCCGCTGGACATTGACATTATCGTCACCGCCGAAGACACCACCACCACGCTGACCTACACGGTCACCGCCACCCGTGCGGCGCTGCCCGCCATCTCCATCGCCGCCGGGACTTCCTCGGTGACCGAGGGCACGGCGGCCACCTTCACGCTGACGGCGGACACGGCTCCGGAGAGCGACCTGACCGTCCTGGTGACGGTGACGCAGGTGGGCGACTTCATTGCCGGCGTCGCGCCGACGTCGGTCACCATCGCCGCCACCACCACCACCGCCACCCTGACGGTGCCCACCACCGACGACGGCACTGACGAGGAGAACGGCAGCATCACCGCGACCGTGACCGCCGGCACCGACTACACGGTGGACGGCACCGCCGACAGCGCCAGTGTCGCGGTCGAGGATGACGACGCCTCGACCGACGCCACGTTGAGCGGCCTGAGCGTGTCCGACGGCATCCTGACCCCGGCGTTTGACTCCACCACCACGGCCTATACCGTCGCGCTCGCCAACAGCGTCGGCACGGTCACCGTGACGCCGACCGCCACCGACTCCAGAGCCACGATTACCGTCAACGGCGCCAGCGTCACCAGCGGCAGCGAAAGCGCCGATATTGTCCTGGAGATCGACACGCCGCTGGACATTGACATTATCGTCACCGCCGCAGACACCACCACCACGCTGACCTACACGGTCACCGCCACCCGTGCGGCGCTGCCCGCCATCTCCATCGCCGCCGGGACTTCCTCGGTGACCGAGGGCACGGCGGCCACCTTCACGCTGACGGCGGACCCGGCTCCGGCGAGCGACCTGACCGTCCTGGTGACGGTGACGCAGGCGGGCGACTTCATTGCCGGCGTCGCGCCGACGTCGGTCACCATCGCCGCCACCACCACCACCGCCACCCTGACGGTGCCCACCACCGACGACGGCACTGACGAGCCGAACGGCAGCATCACCGCGACCGTGACCGCCGGCACCGACTACACGGTGGACACCACCGCCGACAGCGCCAGTGTCGCGGTCGAGGATGACGACGCCTCGACCGACGCCACGTTGAGCGGCCTGAGCGTGTCCGACGGCATCCTGGACCCGGCGTTTGACTCCACCACCACGGCTTATACCGTCGCGCTCGCCAACAGCGTCGGCACGGTCACCGTGACGCCGACCGCCACCGACTCCGGAGCCACGATTACCGTCAACGGCGCCAGCGTCACCAGCGGCAGCGAAAGCGCCGATATTGTCCTGGAGATCGACACGCCGCTGGACATTGACATTATCGTCACCGCCGCAGACACCACCACCACGCTGACCTACACGGTCACCGCCACCCGTGCGGCGCTGCCCGCCATCTCCATCGCCGCCGGGACTTCCTCGGTGACCGAGGGCACGGCGGCCACCTTCACGCTGACGGCGGACCCGGCTCCGGCGAGCGACCTGACTGTCCTGGTGACGGTGACGCAGGTGGGCGACTTCATTGCCGGCGTCGCGCCGACGTCGGTCACCATCGCCGCCACCACCACCACCGCCACCCTGACGGTGCCCACCACCGACGACGGCACTGACGAGGAGAACGGCAGCATCACCGCGACCGTGACCGCCGGCACCGACTACACGGTGGACACCACCGCCGACAGCGCCAGTGTCGCGGTCGAGGATGACGACGCCTCGACCGACGCCACGTTGAGCGGCCTGAGCGTGTCCGACGGCGTCCTGGACCCGGCGTTTGACTCCACCACCACGGCCTATACCGTCGCGCTCGACGACAGCGTCGGCACGGTCACCGTGACGCCGACCGCCACCGACTCCGGAGCCACGATTACCGTCAACGGCGCCAGCGTCACCAGCGGCAGCGACAGCGCCGATATTGTCCTGGAGATCGACACGCCGCTGGACATTGACATTATCGTCACCGCCGAAGACACCACCACCACGCTGACCTACACGGTCACCGCCACCCGTGCGGCGCTGCCCGCCATCTCCATCGCCGCCGGGACTTCCTCGGTGACCGAGGGCACGGCGGCCACCTTCACGCTGACGGCGGACACGGTTCCGGCGAGCGACCTGACCGTCCTGGTGACAGTGACGCAGGTGGGCGACTTCATTGCCGGCGTCGCGCCGACGTCGGTCACCATCGCCGCCACCACCACCACCGCCACCCTGACGGTGCCCACCACCGACGACGGCACTGACGAGGAGAACGGCAGCATCACCGCGACCGTGACCGCCGGCACCGACTACACGGTGGACACCACCGCCGACAGCGCCAGTGTCGCGGTCGAGGATGACGACGCCTCGACCGACGCCACGTTGAGCGGCCTGAGCGTGTCCGACGGCATCCTGGACCCGGCGTTTGACTCCACCACCACGGCCTATACCGTCGCGCTCGCCAACAGCGTCGGCACGGTCACCGTGACGCCGACCGCCACCGACTCCAGAGCCACGATTATCGTCAACGGCGCCAGCGTCACCAGCGGCAGCGACAGCGCCGATATTGTCCTGGAGATCGACACGCCGCTGGACATTGACATTATCGTCACCGCCGAAGACACCACCACCACGCTGACCTACACGGTCACCGCCACCCGTGCGGCGCTGCCCGCCATCTCCATCGCCGCCGGGACTTCCTCGGTGACCGAGGGCACGGCGGCCACCTTCACGCTGACGGCGGACACGGCTCCGGCGAGCGACCTGACCGTCCTGGTGACGGTGACGCAGGTGGGCGACTTCATTGCCGGCGTCGCGCCGACGTCGGTCACCATCGCCGCCACCACCACCACCGCCACCCTGACGGTGCCCACCACCGACGACGGCACTGACGAGGAGAACGGCAGCATCACCGCGACCGTGACCGCCGGCACCGACTACACGGTGGACACCACCGCCGACAGCGCCAGTGTCGCGGTCGAGGATGACGACGCCTCGACCGACGCCACGTTGAGCGGCCTGAGCGTGTCCGACGGCGTCCTGGACCCGGCGTTTGACGCCACCACCACGGCCTATACCGTCGCGCTCGCCAACAGCGTCGGCACGGTCACCGTGACGCCGACCGCCACCGACTCCAGAGCCACGATTACCGTCAACGGCGCCAGCGTCACCAGCGGCAGCGACAGCGCCGATATTGTCCTGGAGATCGACACGCCGCTGGACATTGACATTATCGTCACCGCCGAAGACACCACCACCACGCTGACCTACACGGTCACCGCCACCCGTGCGGCGCTGCCCGCCATCTCCATCGCCGCCGGGACTTCCTCGGTGACCGAGGGCACGGCGGCCACCTTCACGCTGACGGCGGACCCGGCTCCGGCGAGCGACCTGGCCGTCCTGGTGACGGTGACGCAGGTGGGCGACTTCATTGCCGGCGTCGCGCCGACGTCGGTCACCATCGCCGCCACCACCACCACCGCCACCCTGACGGTGCCCACCACCGACGACGGCACTGACGAGCCGAACGGCAGCATCACCGCGACCGTGACCGCCGGCACCGACTACACGGTGGACACCACCGCCGACAGCGCCAGTGTCGCGGTCGAGGATGACGACGCCTCGACCGACGCCACGTTGAGCGGCCTGAGCGTGTCCGACGGCGTCCTGGACCCGGCGTTTGACGCCACCACCACGGCCTATACCGTCGCGCTCGACGACAGCGTCGGCACGGTCACCGTGACGCCGACCGCCACCGACTCCGGAGCCACGATTACCGTCAACGGCGCCAGCGTCACCAGCGGCAGCGACAGCGCCGATATTGTCCTGGAGATCGACACGCCGCTGGACATTGACATTATCGTCACCGCCGAAGACACCACCACCACGCTGACCTACACGGTCACCGCCACCCGTGCGGCGCTGCCCGCCATCTCCATCGCCGCCGGGACTTCCTCGGTGACCGAGGGCACGGCGGCCACCTTCACGCTGACGGCGGACACGGCTCCGGCGAGCGACCTGACCGTCCTGGTGACGGTGACGCAGGCGGGCGACTTCATTGCCGGCGTCGCGCCGACGTCGGTCACCATCGCCGCCACCACCACCACCGCCACCCTGACGGTGCCCACCACCGACGACGGCACTGACGAGGAGAACGGCAGCATCACCGCGACCGTGACCGCCGGCACCGACTACACGGTGGACACCACCGCCGACAGCGCCAGTGTCGCGGTCGAGGATGACGACGCCTCGACCGACGCCACGTTGAGCGGCCTGAGCGTGTCCGACGGCATCCTGGACCCGGCGTTTGACTCCACCACCACGGCCTATACCGTCGCGCTCGACGACAGCGTCGGCACGGTCACCGTGACGCCGACCGCCACCGACTCCGGAGCCACGATTACCGTCAACGGCGCCAGCGTCACCAGCGGCAGCGAAAGCGCCGATATTGTCCTGGAGATCGACACGCCGCTGGACATTGACATTATCGTCACCGCCGAAGACACCACCACGCTGACCTACACGGTCACCGCCACCCGTGCGGCGCTGCCCGCCATCTCCATCGCCGCCGGGACTTCCTCGGTGACCGAGGGCACGGCGGCCACCTTCACGCTGACGGCGGCCACGGCTCCGGCGAGCGACCTGACCGTCCTGGTGACAGTGACGCAGGTGGGCGACTTCATTGCCGGCGTCGCGCCGACGTCGGTCACCATCGCCGCCACCACCACCACCGCCACCCTGACGGTGCCCACCACCGACGACGGCACTGACGAGCCGAACGGCAGCATCACCGCGACCGTGACCGCCGGCACCGACTACACGGTGGACGGCACCGCCGACAGCGCCAGTGTCGCGGTCGAGGATGACGACGCCTCGACCGACGCCACGTTGAGCGGCCTGAGCGTGTCCGACGGCATCCTGGACCCGGCGTTTGACTCCACCACCACGGCTTATACCGTCGCGCTCGCCAACAGCGTCGGCACGGTCACCGTGACGCCGACCGCCACCGACTCCGGAGCCACGATTACCGTCAACGGCGCCAGCGTCACCAGCGGCAGCGAAAGCGCCGATATTGTCCTGGAGATCGACACGCCGCTGGAGATTGACATTATCGTCACCGCCGCAGACACCACCACCACGCTGACCTACACGGTCACCGCCACCCGTGCGGCGCTGCCCGCCATCTCCATCGCCGCCGGGACTTCCTCGGTGACCGAGGGCACGGCGGCCACCTTCACACTGACGGCGGACCCGGCTCCGGCGAGCGACCTGACCGTCCTGGTGACGGTGACGCAGGCGGGCGACTTCATTGCCGGCGTCGCGCCGACGTCGGTCACCATCGCCGCCACCACCACCACCGCCACCCTGACGGTGCCCACCACCGACGACGGCACTGACGAGCCGAACGGCAGCATCACCGCGACCGTGACCGCCGGCACCGACTACACGGTGGACGGCACCGCCGACAGCGCCAGTGTCGCGGTCGAGGATGACGACGCCTCGACCGACGCCACGTTGAGCGGCCTGAGCGTGTCCGACGGCATCCTGGACCCGGCGTTTGACTCCACCACCACGGCTTATACCGTCGCGCTCGCCAACAGCGTCGGCACGGTCACCGTGACGCCGACCGCCACCGACTCCAGAGCCACGATTACCGTCAACGGCGCCAGCGTCACCAGCGGCAGTGAAAGCGCCGATATTGTCCTGGAGATCGACACGCCGCTGGAGATTGACATTATCGTCACCGCCGCAGACACCACCACCACGCTGACCTACACGGTCACCGCCACCCGTGCGGCAGCGCTGCCCGTCATCTCCATCGCCGCCGGGACTTCCTCGGTGACCGAGGGCACGGCGGCCACCTTCACGCTGACGGCGGACCCGGCTCCGGCGAGCGACCTGACCGTCCTGGTGACGGTGACGCAGGCGGGCGACTTCATTGCAGGCGTCGCACCGACGTCGGTCACCATCGCCGCCACCACCACCACCGCCACCCTGACGGTGCCCACCACCGACGACAGCACTGCCGAGGCAGACGGCTCCATCACCGCGGCCGTGGACGACACCGGCACCGGCTACGAGGTGGACACCACCGACAACAGCGCCAGTGTCGCGGTCCAGGATAACGACGCCGACCCGATCTCCGGGATCACCGGCAACTTTGCCGGTGAGGTGACGGAGCGCGGTGCGCTCAACCCGGATCAAACCGAGATCGCCACCGGCAGCTTGGTTCTGGCGAGCGGCACCTTTGTGGAACAGACGGGCGTCGGCACGTACGGCAGCTTTAACCTGGAGACGGGTGGGGCGTGGACCTATACGCTGGATAACAACGAGGCTGACACCAACGCGCTGGCCGCGGGTGAGGAAGTGACCGATGTGTTCACGGTGACAACCACGGGCGACCCCACGGGGACCGTCACGATCACCGTCACTGGTGCGGACGACGCGCCGACTATCACCGGTAGTTTCTTCCCTGGTGACGTCACCGAAGATGATGATGAGATGACCACGCTCACGGGCACGCTGACCGTCACTGACCCGGACGACAGCAATGTCGCTTTCGTGCCGCAAAACCCCGACACCACCCCCGACCCGTATGGCACTTTCACTCTGACCGCTGCCGGCGTGTGGACCTATACACTGGACAATGAGAGGTCGGCGACCAACGAGCTGACCCAACGTGCACGGGCATTCCAAGAATTCATGGTGGTGGCCACCACCGCCACCCCCGGGCAAGCGCCTTTCACCTTCTTTATCTTTGTGCTCGGTGCCAATGACCCGCCGATAGCGAATGCCGGGCCGGATCAGCTCAACGTCCTCGATGGCGCGACTGTGACGCTGGACGGCAGCCTCAGTAGAGACGTGGATGACGGTGTGCGGCGCTATGAGTGGGAGCGGACTGGCGGGTCGTTTGAAGGTGTCGTCAGTGACGTCACTCAGATCGCTTCCCTCCCGGGCATGGCCACTTTCACCGCGCAGTTGTTCACGCCCGCGACCCTGACGTTCACCCTGACCGTGATCGACGGGGAGCTCGCCGCGAGCACCGACACAGTGGAGATCTTCATTGATGGGGTCGATGACTCGGCGGCCATTACCGGCGAGACCACCGCGACCGTGACTGAAGACTCGAGCCTGTTGAGGGTTGGTGACAGGCTGATCGTGGATGACCCGGAGGGCGAGAACACCTTCGTGGAACAGTCTGACACCCCCGGCACCTACGGCACCTTCGGCATCACTAATGGCAGCAGTGGTAGCACTGGTTTCGCCGACTGGAATTATCAGCTGGACAATGCGAGAACGATAACCAACGCGCTGGCCGCGGGCACCATGAACCCCGATGTGTTCACCGTGGAGACCGCCGACGGCACCACGGAGACCGTCACGATCACGGTCATCGGTGCCAATGATCCGCCCACCGCGGAGGCCGTGGTCTTGCCGTCGAGCTCTGCGCCGGCAGGCTCCACGGTCACCCTGAGCGGCGCGGGCAGTTCTGATCCGGAGGAGGAAAGTACCAGGCTGACCTACGCCTGGACGCAGATGATCGGCGATCCGGACGTCATGCTCGACAATGCGGATACTTCCACGGCCACTTTCATCGCGCCCGGATTTACCGAGAGCACGAATCTGGAGTTCGAATTGACCGTGATGGACTTGGAGGGAGCGACGGCCACTGCCACGGTGAGGGTTACCGTGCGTGCGGTGGATGCCCCGCCCCTCATCTCCATCGCCGCCGGGACTTCCCCGGTGACCGAGGGCACGGCGGCCACCTTCACGCTGACGGCGAACCCGGCTCCGGAGAACGACCTGACCGTCCTGGTGACGGTGGACGACGGGGCGGGCGACTTCATTGAAGGCGTCGCGCCGACGTCGGTCACCATCGCCGCCACCACCACCACCGCCACCCTGACGGTGCCCACCACCGACGACGACACTGACGAGCTGGACGGCACCATCACCGCGACCGTGGACAGCGGCACCAACTACGCGGTGGACAGCACCAACAACAGCGCCGAGGTCTCGGTCCAGGATAACGACGCCGCGTTGGACGACGCCACGTTGAGCGGCCTGACCCTGTCCGCCGGCACCCTGGCCCCGACGTTTGATCCCGCAGTCGACACCTATACCGTCGCACTCGACAACAGCGTCGCCACGCTGAGCGTGACGCCGACCGCCACCAATGCCGCCGGCGCCACCATTACCGTCAACGGCGCCAGCGTCACCAGCGGCAGCGAAAGCACCGCCTTTGACCTGGCGGTCGAGGTGCCGCTGGAGATTGAGATTATCGTCACCGCCGCAGACACCAGCACCACGCTGACCTACACGGTCACCGCCACCCGTGCACCGGCAGCGGCGCCCACCATCTCCATCGCCGCCGATACGTCCTCGGTGACCGAGGGCGCGGCGGCCACCTTCACACTGACGGCGAACCCGGCTCCGGCGAGCGACCTGACCGTCCTGGTCACGGTGACGCAGGTGGGCGACTTCATTGCCGGCGTCGCGCCGACGTCGGTCACCATCGCCGCCACCACCACCACCGCCACCCTGACGGTGCCCACCACCGACGACGGCACTGCCGAGGCAGACGGCTCCATCACCGCGACCGTGGACCCCGACACCGGCTACACGGTGGACGGCACCGACAACAGCGCCAGTGTCGCGGTCCAGGATAACGACGCCGCGTCGACCGACGCCACGTTGAGCGGCCTGAGCGTGTCCGACAGCATCCTGAACCCGGCGTTTGACGCCACCACCACGGCTTATACCGTCGCGCTCGCCAACAGCGTCGGCACGGTCACCGTGACGCCGACCGCCACCGACTCCGGAGCCACGATTACCGTCAACGGCGCCAGCGTCACCAGCGGCAGCGAAAGCGCCGATATTGTCCTGGAGGTCGACACGCCGCTGGACATTGACATTATCGTCACCGCCGAAGACACCACCACCACGCTGACCTACACGGTCACCGCCACCCGTGCGGCGCTGCCCGCCATCTCCATCGCCGCCGGGACTTCCTCGGTGACCGAGGGCACGGCGGCCACCTTCACGCTGACGGCGGACACGGCTCCGGCGAGCGACCTGACCGTCCTGGTGACGGTGACGCAGGCGGGCGACTTCATTGCCGGCGTCGCGCCGACGTCGGTCACCATCGCCGCCACCACCACCACCGCCACCCTGACGGTGCCCACCACCGACGACGGCACTGACGAGGAGAACGGCAGCATCACCGCGACCGTGACCGCCGGCACCGACTACACGGTGGACGGCACCGCCGACAGCGCCAGTGTCGCGGTCGAGGATGACGACGCCTCGACCGACGCCACGTTGAGCGGCCTGAGCGTGTCCGACGGCATCCTGGACCCGGCGTTTGACTCCACCACCACGGCTTATACCGTCGCGCTCGCCAACAGCGTCGGCACGGTCACCGTGACGCCGACCGCCACCGACTCCAGAGCCACGATTACCGTCAACGGCGCCAGCGTCACCAGCGGCAGCGACAGCGCCGATATTGTCCTGGAGATCGACACGCCGCTGGACATTGACATTATCGTCACCGCCGAAGACACCACCACCACGCTGACCTACACGGTCACCGCCACCCGTGCGGCGCTGCCCGCCATCTCCATCGCCGCCGGGACTTCCTCGGTGACCGAGGGCACGGCGGCCACCTTCACGCTGACGGCGGACCCGGCTCCGGCGAGCGACCTGACCGTCCTGGTGACGGTGACGCAGGTGGGCGACTTCATTGCCGGCGTCGCGCCGACGTCGGTCACCATCGCCTCCACCACCACCACCGCCACCCTGACGGTGCCCACCACCGACGACGGCACTGACGAGCCGAACGGCAGCATCACCGCGACCGTGACCGCCGGCACCGACTACACGGTGGACACCACCGCCGACAGCGCCAGTGTCGCGGTCGAGGATGACGACGCCTCGACCGACGCCACGTTGAGCGGCCTGAGCGTGTCCGACGGCATCCTGGACCCGGCGTTTGACTCCACCACCACGGTCTATACCGTCGCGCTCGACGACAGCGTCGGCACGGTCACCGTGACGCCGACCGCCACCGACTCCAGAGCCACGATTACCGTCAACGGCGCCAGCGTCACCAGCGGCAGCGACAGCGCCGATATTGTCCTGGAGATCGACACGCCGCTGGACATTGACATTATCGTCACCGCCGAAGACACCACCACCACGCTGACCTACACGGTCACCGCCACCCGTACGGCGCTGCCCGCCATCTCCATCGCCGCCGGGACTTCCTCGGTGACCGAGGGCACGGCGGCCACCTTCACGCTGACGGCGGACACGGCTCCGGCGAGCGACCTGACCGTCCTGGTGACGGTGACGCAGGCGGGCGACTTCATTGCCGGCGTCGCGCCGACGTCGGTCACCATCGCCGCCACCACCACCACCGCCACCCTGACGGTGCCCACCACCGACGACGGCACTGACGAGGAGAACGGCAGCATCACCGCGACCGTGACCGCCGGCACCGACTACACGGTGGACACCACCGCCGACAGCGCCAGTGTCGCGGTCGAGGATGACGACGCCTCGACCGACGCCACGTTGAGCGGCCTGAGCGTGTCCGACGGCATCCTGACCCCGGCGTTTGACTCCACCACCACGGCCTATACCGTCGCGCTCGCCAACAGCGTCGGCACGGTCACCGTGACGCCGACCGCCACCGACTCCAGAGCCACGATTACCGTCAACGGCGCCAGCGTCACCAGCGGCAGCGAAAGCGCCGATATTGTCCTGGAGATCGACACGCCGCTGGACATTGACATTATCGTCACCGCCGAAGACACCACCACCACGCTGACCTACACGGTCACCGCCACCCGTGCAGCGCTGCCCGCCATCTCCATCGCCGCCGGGACTTCCTCGGTGACCGAGGGCACGGCGGCCACCTTCACGCTGACGGCGAATACGGCTCCGGCGAGCGACCTGACCGTCCTGGTGACGGTGACGCAGGTGGGCGACTTCATTGCCGGCGTCGCGCCGACGTCGGTCACCATCGCCGCCACCACCACCACCGCCACCCTGACGGTGCCCACCACCGACGACGGCACTGACGAGCCGAACGGCAGCATCACCGCGACCGTGACCGCCGGCACCGACTACACGGTGGACACCACCGCCGACAGCGCCAGTGTCGCGGTCGAGGATGACGACGCCTCGACCGACGCCACGTTGAGCGGCCTGAGCGTGTCCGACGGCATCCTGACCCCGGCGTTTGACTCCACCACCACGGCCTATACCGTCGCGCTCGCCAACAGCGTCGGCACGGTCACCGTGACGCCGACCGCCACCGACTCCAGAGCCACGATTACCGTCAACGGCGCCAGCGTCACCAGCGGCAGTGAAAGCGCCGATATTGTCCTGGAGATCGACACGCCGCTGGACATTGACATTATCGTCACCGCCGAAGACACCACCACCACGCTGACCTACACGGTCACCGCCACCCGTGCGGCGCTGCCCGCCATCTCCATCGCCGCCGGGACTTCCTCGGTGACCGAGGGCACGGCGGCCACCTTCACGCTGACGGCGGATACGGCTCCGGCGAGCGACCTGACCGTCCTGGTGACGGTGACGCAGGCGGGCGACTTCATTGCCGGCGTCGCGCCGACGTCGGTCACCATCGCCGCCACCACCACCACCGCCACCCTGACGGTGCCCACCACCGACGACGGCACTGACGAGCCGAACGGCAGCATCACCGCGACCGTGACCGCCGGCACCGACTACACGGTGGACGGCACCGCCGACAGCGCCAGTGTCGCGGTCGAGGATGACGACGCCTCGACCGACGCCACGTTGAGCGGCCTGAGCGTGTCCGACGGCATCCTGGACCCGGCGTTTGACTCCACCACCACGGCCTATACCGTCGCGCTCGACGACAGCGTCGGCACGGTCACCGTGACGCCGACCGCCACCGACTCCGGAGCCACGATTACCGTCAACGGCGCCAGCGTCACCAGCGGCAGCGAAAGCGCCGATATTGTCCTGGAGATCGACACGCCGCTGGACATTGACATTATCGTCACCGCCGAAGACACCACCACCACGCTGACCTACACGGTCACCGCCACCCGTGCGGCGCTGCCCGCCATCTCCATCGCCGCCGGGACTTCCTCGGTGACCGAGGGCACGGCGGCCACCTTCACGCTGACGGCGGACACGGCTCCGGTGAGCGACCTGACCGTCCTGGTGACGGTGACGCAGGTGGGCGACTTCATTGCCGGCGTCGCGCCGACGTCGGTCACCATCGCCGCCACCACCACCACCGCCACCCTGACGGTGCCCACCACCGACGACGGCACTGACGAGGAGAACGGCAGCATCACCGCGACCGTGACCGCCGGCACCGACTACACGGTGGACGGCACCGCCGACAGCGCCAGTGTCGCGGTCGAGGATGACGACGCCTCGACCGACGCCACGTTGAGCGGCCTGAGCGTGTCCGACGGCATCCTGAACCCGGCGTTTGACTCCACCACCACGGCTTATACCGTCGCGCTCGCCAACAGCGTCGGCACGGTCACCGTGACGCCGACCGCCACCGACTCCAGAGCCACGATTACCGTCAACGGCGCCAGCGTCACCAGCGGCAGCGACAGCGCCGATATTGTCCTGGAGATCGACACGCCGCTGGACATTGACATTATCGTCACCGCCGAAGACACCACCACCACGCTGACCTACACGGTCACCGCCACCCGTGCGGCGCTGCCCGCCATCTCCATCGCCGCCGGGACTTCCTCGGTGACCGAGGGCACGGCGGCCACCTTCACGCTGACGGCGGACACGGCTCCGGCGAGCGACCTGACCGTCCTGGTGACGGTGACGCAGGTGGGCGACTTCATTGCCGGCGTCGCGCCGACGTCGGTCACCATCGCCGCCACCACCACCACCGCCACCCTGACGGTGCCCACCACCGACGACGGCACTGACGAGCCGAACGGCAGCATCACCGCGACCGTGACCGCCGGCACCGACTACACGGTGGACGGCACCGCCGACAGCGCCAGTGTCGCGGTCGAGGATGACGACGCCTCGACCGACGCCACGTTGAGCGGCCTGAGCGTGTCCGACGGCACCCTGGACCCGGCGTTTGACTCCACCACCACGGCCTATACCGTCGCGCTCGCCAACAGCGTCGGCACGGTCACCGTGACGCCGACCGCCACCGACTCCAGAGCCACGATTACCGTCAACGGCGCCAGCGTCACCAGCGGCAGTGAAAGCGCCGATATTGTCCTGGAGATCGACACGCCGCTGGACATTGACATTATCGTCACCGCCGAAGACGACAGCACCACGCTGACCTACACGGTCACCGCCACCCGTGCGGCGCTGCCCGCCATCTCCATCGCCGCCGGGACTTCCTCGGTGACCGAGGGCACGGCGGCCACCTTCACGCTGACGGCGGACCCGGCTCCGGCGAGCGACCTGACCGTCCTGGTGACAGTGACGCAGGCGGGCGACTTCATTGCCGGCGTCGCGCCGACGTCGGTCACCATCGCCGCCACCACCACCACCGCCACCCTGACGGTGCCCACCACCGACGACGGCACTGACGAGCCGAACGGCAGCATCACCGCGACCGTGACCGCCGGCACCGACTACACGGTGGACGGCACCGCCGACAGCGCCAGTGTCGCGGTCGAGGATGACGACGCCTCGACCGACGCCACGTTGAGCGGCCTGAGCGTGTCCGACGGCATCCTGGACCCGGCGTTTGACTCCACCACCACGGCCTATACCGTCGCGCTCGACGACAGCGTCGGCACGGTCACCGTGACGCCGACCGCCACCGACTCCGGAGCCACGATTACCGTCAACGGCGCCAGCGTCACCAGCGGCAGCGAAAGCGCCGATATTGTCCTGGAGATCGACACGCCGCTGGACATTGACATTATCGTCACCGCCGAAGACACCACCACCACGCTGACCTACACGGTCACCGCCACCCGTGCGGCGCTGCCCGCCATCTCCATCGCCGCCGGGACTTCCTCGGTGACCGAGGGCACGGCGGCCACCTTCACGCTGACGGCGGACACGGCTCCGGAGAGCGACCTGACCGTCCTGGTGACGGTGACGCAGGTGGGCGACTTCATTGCCGGCGTCGCGCCGACGTCGGTCACCATCGCCGCCACCACCACCACCGCCACCCTGACGGTGCCCACCACCGACGACGGCACTGACGAGGAGAACGGCAGCATCACCGCGACCGTGACCGCCGGCACCGACTACACGGTGGACGGCACCGCCGACAGCGCCAGTGTCGCGGTCGAGGATGACGACGCCTCGACCGACGCCACGTTGAGCGGCCTGAGCGTGTCCGACGGCATCCTGACCCCGGCGTTTGACTCCACCACCACGGCCTATACCGTCGCGCTCGCCAACAGCGTCGGCACGGTCACCGTGACGCCGACCGCCACCGACTCCAGAGCCACGATTACCGTCAACGGCGCCAGTGTCACCAGCGGCAGCGAAAGCGCCGATATTGTCCTGGAGATCGACACGCCGCTGGACATTGACATTATCGTCACCGCCGAAGACACCACCACCACGCTGACCTACACGGTCACCGCCACCCGTGCGGCGCTGCCCGCCATCTCCATCGCCGCCGGGACTTCCTCGGTGACCGAGGGCACGGCGGCCACCTTCACGCTGACGGCGGACCCGGCTCCGGCGAGCGACCTGACCGTCCTGGTGACAGTGACGCAGGTGGGCGACTTCATTGCCGGCGTCGCGCCGACGTCGGTCACCATCGCCGCCACCACCACCACCGCCACCCTGACGGTGCCCACCACCGACGACGGCACTGACGAGCCGAACGGCAGCATCACCGCGACCGTGACCGCCGGCACCGACTACACGGTGGACGGCACCGCCGACAGCGCCAGTGTCGCGGTCGAGGATGACGACGCCTCGACCGACGCCACGTTGAGCGGCCTGAGCGTGTCCGACGGCATCCTGGACCCGGCGTTTGACTCCACCACCACGGTCTATACCGTCGCGCTCGCCAACAGCGTCGGCACGGTCACCGTGACGCCGACCGCCACCGACTCCAGAGCCACGATTACCGTCAACGGCGCCAGCGTCACCAGCGGCAGTGAAAGCGCCGATATTGTCCTGGAGATCGACACGCCGCTGGACATTGACATTATCGTCACCGCCGAAGACACCACCACCACGCTGACCTACACGGTCACCGCCACCCGTGCGGCGCTGCCCGCCATCTCCATCGCCGCCGGGACTTCCTCGGTGACCGAGGGCACGGCGGCCACCTTCACGCTGACGGCGGACCCGGCTCCGGCGAGCGACCTGACCGTCCTGGTGACGGTGACGCAGGTGGGCGACTTCATTGCCGGCGTCGCGCCGACGTCGGTCACCATCGCCGCCACCACCACCACCGCCACCCTGACGGTGCCGACCACCGACGACGGCACTGACGAGCCGAACGGCAGCATCACCGCGACCGTGACCGCCGGCACCGACTACACGGTGGACGGCACCGCCGACAGCGCCAGTGTCGCGGTCGAGGATGACGACGCCTCGACCGACGCCACGTTGAGCGGCCTGAGCGTGTCCGACGGCGTCCTGGACCCGGCGTTTGACTCCACCACCACGGCTTATACCGTCGCGCTCGACGACAGCGTCGGCACGGTCACCGTGACGCCGACCGCCACCGACTCCAGAGCCACGATTACCGTCAACGGCGCCAGCGTCACCAGCGGCAGCGACAGCGCCGATATTGTCCTGGAGATCGACACGCCGCTGGACATTGACATTATCGTCACCGCCGAAGACACCACCACCACGCTGACCTACACGGTCACCGCCACCCGTGCGGCGCTGCCCGCCATCTCCATCGCCGCCGGGACTTCCTCGGTGACCGAGGGCACGGCGGCCACCTTCACGCTGACGGCGGACACGGCTCCGGCGAGCGACCTGACCGTCCTGGTGACGGTGACGCAGGTGGGCGACTTCATTGCCGGCGTCGCGCCGACGTCGGTCACCATCGCCGCCACCACCACCACCGCCACCCTGACGGTGCCCACCACCGACGACGGCACTGACGAGGAGAACGGCAGCATCACCGCGACCGTGACCGCCGGCACCGACTACACGGTGGACGGCACCGCCGACAGCGCCAGTGTCGCGGTCGAGGATGACGACGCCTCGACCGACGCCACGTTGAGCGGCCTGAGCGTGTCCGACGGCATCCTCGACCCGGCGTTTGACTCCACCACCACGGCCTATACCGTCGCGCTCGACGACAGCGTCGGCACGGTCACCGTGACGCCGACCGCCACCGACTCCGGAGCCACGATTACCGTCAACGGCGCCAGCGTCACCAGCGGCAGCGAAAGCGCCGATATTGTCCTGGAGATCGACACGCCGCTGGACATTGACATTATCGTCACCGCCGAAGACACCACCACCACGCTGACCTACACGGTCACCGCCACCCGTGCGGCGCTGCCCGCCATCTCCATCGCCGCCGGGACTTCCTCGGTGACCGAGGGCACGGCGGCCACCTTCACGCTGACGGCGGACACGGCTCCGGCGAGCGACCTGACCGTCCTGGTGACGGTGACGCAGGTGGGCGACTTCATTGCCGGCGTCGCGCCGACGTCGGTCACCATCGCCGCCACCACCACCACCGCCACCCTGACGGTGCCCACCACCGACGACGGCACTGACGAGGAGAACGGCAGCATCACCGCGACCGTGACCGCCGGCACCGACTACACGGTGGACACCACCGCCGACAGCGCCAGTGTCGCGGTCGAGGATGACGACGCCTCGACCGACGCCACGTTGAGCGGCCTGAGCGTGTCCGACGGCATCCTGGACCCGGCGTTTGACTCCACCACCACGGCCTATACCGTCGCGCTCGCCAACAGCGTCGGCACGGTCACCGTGACGCCGACCGCCACCGACTCCGGAGCCACGATTACCGTCAACGGCGCCAGCGTCACCAGCGGCAGCGAAAGCGCCGATATTGTCCTGGAGATCGACACGCCGCTGGACATTGACATTATCGTCACCGCCGAAGACACCACCACGCTGACCTACACGGTCACCGCCACCCGTGCGGCGCTGCCCGCCATCTCCATCGCCGCCGGGACTTCCTCGGTGACCGAGGGCACGGCGGCCACCTTCACGCTGACGGCGGACCCGGCTCCGGCGAGCGACCTGACCGTCCTGGTGACGGTGACGCAGGTGGGCGACTTCATTGCCGGCGTCGCGCCGACGTCGGTCACCATCGCCGCCACCACCACCACCGCCACCCTGACGGTGCCCACCACCGACGACGGCACTGACGAGGAGAACGGCAGCATCACCGCGACCGTGACCGCCGGCACCGACTACACGGTGGACGGCACCGCCGACAGCGCCAGTGTCGCGGTCGAGGATGACGACGCCTCGACCGACGCCACGTTGAGCGGCCTGAGCGTGTCCGACGGCACCCTGGACCCGGCGTTTGACTCCACCACCACGGCCTATACCGTCGCGCTCGCCAACAGCGTCGGCACGGTCACCGTGACGCCGACCGCCACCGACTCCAGAGCCACGATTACCGTCAACGGCGCCAGCGTCACCAGCGGCAGTGACAGCGCCGATATTGTCCTGGAGATCGACACGCCGCTGGACATTGACATTATCGTCACCGCCGAAGACACCACCACGCTGACCTACACGGTCACCGCCACCCGTGCGGCGCTGCCCGCCATCTCCATCGCCGCCGGGACTTCCTCGGTGACCGAGGGCACGGCGGCCACCTTCACGCTGACGGCGGACCCGGCTCCGGCGAGCGACCTGACCGTCCTGGTGACAGTGACGCAGGCGGGCGACTTCATTGCCGGCGTCGCGCCGACGTCGGTCACCATCGCCGCCACCACCACCACCGCCACCCTGACGGTGCCCACCACCGACGACGGCACTGACGAGCCGAACGGCAGCATCACCGCGACCGTGACCGCCGGCACCGACTACACGGTGGACGGCACCGCCGACAGCGCCAGTGTCGCGGTCGAGGATGACGACGCCTCGACCGACGCCACGTTGAGCGGCCTGAGCGTGTCCGACGGCATCCTCGACCCGGCGTTTGACTCCACCACCACGGCCTATACCGTCGCGCTCGACGACAGCGTCGGCACGGTCACCGTGACGCCGACCGCCACCGACTCCGGAGCCACGATTACCGTCAACGGCGCCAGCGTCACCAGCGGCAGCGAAAGCGCCGATATTGTCCTGGAGATCGACACGCCGCTGGACATTGACATTATCGTCACCGCCGAAGACACCACCACCACGCTGACCTACACGGTCACCGCCACCCGTGCGGCGCTGCCCGCCATCTCCATCGCCGCCGGGACTTCCTCGGTGACCGAGGGCACGGCGGCCACCTTCACGCTGACGGCGGACACGGCTCCGGCGAGCGACCTGACCGTCCTGGTGACGGTGACGCAGGTGGGCGACTTCATTGCCGGCGTCGCGCCGACGTCGGTCACCATCGCCGCCACCACCACCACCGCCACCCTGACGGTGCCCACCACCGACGACGGCACTGACGAGGCGAACGGCAGCATCACCGCGACCGTGACCGCCGGCACCGACTACACGGTGGACACCACCGCCGACAGCGCCAGTGTCGCGGTCGAGGATGACGACGCCTCGACCGACGCCACGTTGAGCGGCCTGAGCGTGTCCGACGGCATCCTGACCCCGGCGTTTGACTCCACCACCACGGCCTATACCGTCGCGCTCGCCAACAGCGTCGGCACGGTCACCGTGACGCCGACCGCCACCGACTCCGGAGCCACGATTACCGTCAACGGCGCCAGCGTCACCAGCGGCAGCGAAAGCGCCGATATTGTCCTGGAGATCGACACGCCGCTGGACATTGACATTATCGTCACCGCCGAAGACACCACCACGCTGACCTACACGGTCACCGCCACCCGTGCGGCGCTGCCCGCCATCTCCATCGCCGCCGGGACTTCCTCGGTGACCGAGGGCACGGCGGCCACCTTCACGCTGACGGCGGACACGGCTCCGGAGAGCGACCTGACCGTCCTGGTGACGGTGACGCAGGTGGGCGACTTCATTGCCGGCGTCGCGCCGACGTCGGTCACCATCGCCGCCACCACCACCACCGCCACCCTGACGGTGCCCACCACCGACGACGGCACTGACGAGGAGAACGGCAGCATCACCGCGACCGTGACCGCCGGCACCGACTACACGGTGGACGGCACCGCCGACAGCGCCAGTGTCGCGGTCGAGGATGACGACGCCTCGACCGACGCCACGTTGAGCGGCCTGAGCGTGTCCGACGGCATCCTGACCCCGGCGTTTGACTCCACCACCACGGCCTATACCGTCGCGCTCGCCAACAGCGTCGGCACGGTCACCGTGACGCCGACCGCCACCGACTCCAGAGCCACGATTACCGTCAACGGCGCCAGCGTCACCAGCGGCAGCGAAAGCGCCGATATTGTCCTGGAGATCGACACGCCGCTGGAGATTGACATTATCGTCACCGCCGAAGACACCACCACCACGCTGACCTACACGGTCACCGCCACCCGTGCGGCGCTGCCCGCCATCTCCATCGCCGCCGGGACTTCCTCGGTGACCGAGGGCACGGCGGCCACCTTCACGCTGACGGCGGACCCGGCTCCGGCGAGCGACCTGACCGTCCTGGTGACGGTGACGCAGGTGGGCGACTTCATTGCCGGCGTCGCGCCGACGTCGGTCACCATCGCCGCCACCACCACCACCGCCACCCTGACGGTGCCCACCACCGACGACGGCACTGACGAGGAGAACGGCAGCATCACCGCGACCGTGACCGCCGGCACCGACTACACGGTGGACGGCACCGCCGACAGCGCCAGTGTCGCGGTCGAGGATGACGACGCCTCGACCGACGCCACGTTGAGCGGCCTGAGCGTGTCCGACGGCATCCTGGACCCGGCGTTTGACTCCACCACCACGGTCTATACCGTCGCGCTCGCCAACAGCGTCGCCACGGTCACCGTGACGCCGACCGCCACCGACTCCAGAGCCACGATTACCGTCAACGGCGCCAGCGTCACCAGCGGCAGTGACAGCGCCGATATTGTCCTGGAGATCGACACGCCGCTGGACATTGACATTATCGTCACCGCCGAAGACACCACCACCACGCTGACCTACACGGTCACCGCCACCCGTGCGGCGCTGCCCGCCATCTCCATCGCCGCCGGGACTTCCTCGGTGACCGAGGGCACGGCGGCCACCTTCACGCTGACGGCGGACCCGGCTCCGGCGAGCGACCTGACCGTCCTGGTGACAGTGACGCAGGCGGGCGACTTCATTGCCGGCGTCGCGCCGACGTCGGTCACCATCGCCGCCACCACCACCACCGCCACCCTGACGGTGCCCACCACCGACGACGGCACTGACGAGGAGAACGGCAGCATCACCGCGACCGTGACCGCCGGCACCGACTACACGGTGGACGGCACCGCCGACAGCGCCAGTGTCGCGGTCGAGGATGACGACGCCTCGACGCCGTCGCTGCCGGAGATAACCTTCACGGTGTTCGAAGACGCCGCCGCCGATGACTCTGTCGGCACCCCGCTGACGCCGAGCAATTTCCCGGATGGCGTGCAGGTCTGGAGCATCACCGCCGGCAACCCCGGCACGGTGTTTGCGATCAATTCGACCAGCGGCCAGCTAACGGTAATCGAACCACTCGATTTCGAGACCACGAATAGCTACACACTGACAGTGCAATTGACCGTCGGCCTCGCCACGGCGGAAACCACCGTCACGATCAACGTCGGCGATGTCAACGAGGCGCCAATTGCGGGGGACGCCATTGACCCACAGACGTTCACCATCGGCGGCGTGGTGTCGGCCACCGTTGATGTCGCCGCCCACTTCAGCGACCCGGACGAAGGGGACAGCCTGACCTACCAGGCATCGTCGGATGCCGATGCCATCGCCACCGTCAGTGTGCAAGGCAGTGTCGTGACCATCAACGCAGTGGCGGCGGGCAGCACGACCATACGGGTAATCGCAGCCGATTCGTCCGATACGGTACTCAGTCCGTCAAGGGCAACACAGGCGTTTGCCGTCACAGTGGTCAGCGCAACCCTGACCGCGGCCTCGCCGCTGACCGAAGCCGCGCTGTTTGCGAGTACGCCGCCGACCGTCACGGTCACACTCACACTGGCAAACACCGAATACGAGACCACGCTGAGGCTGGAGGACTTCGAAGTGAGGAGTGATCCCCCCGTGGCCGGGGGCACCTTCACACTGACCGATGTAACCCGCGGTGCTGACGGCACCATCGCCACGCTGACGCTGGAGTTTGACGGCACGGACCTCACCGACGACGTCGAATTGTCGGTCACGGTACTGGCTACCGGGTACGCCGGTGACGACCCTCTGCCTGCCGGCACCATTCCGGTTACCGCCACCGTCAATATCTGCGACCGCACGCCGGCGGTGCGGGATGCCATTCTCGACAGCATCGACCCCACCCTCAACTGTACCATTGTGCCGACGTCGGGGCTGCAAGCGATTACGATTCTTAATCTGAGCGACATGAGGATCTCGGCATTGGAAGTCGGCGACTTTGCCGGCTTGTCGGCGCTTCAGATGTTGCGCCTGGACCAAAACGACCTCTCTTCACTTGATGCCGATCTGTTTGCCGGCTTGTCGGCGCTTCAGGAATTGCGCCTGGACCAAAACGGCCTCTCTTCACTTGATGCCGATCTGTTTGCCGGCTTGTCGGCGCTTCAGGAATTGCGCCTGAACCAAAACGGCCTCTCTTCACTTGATGCCGATCTGTTTGCCGGCTTGTCGGCGCTTCAGACATTGCGCCTGGAGCGCAACGACCTCTCTTCACTTGATGCCGACATTTTTGCCGGCTTGTCGGCGCTTGATATATTGCGTCTGGACGTAAACGACTTCTCTTCATCTTCACTTGAAGCCAGCATTTTTGCCGGCCTGGGGGCGCTTCGGAGATTAAACCTGGGCTTCAGCAGCCTCTCTTCACTTGATGCCAGGATTTTTGCCGGCTTGTCGGCGCTTGAGTTTTTGGACCTGCGCAGCAACACCTTCGAGACATTAGATGCCGGTCTGTTTAACGGCCTGACGGCGCTTAATAGTTTGGTTTTGACTAGCAACAGATTTTTCACGCCGGAAACCGGACTGCCCGCCGGCGTCTTTGACGACGTGCTGGGTGCCCTGGGCGCCATTGCAACAACCGGAAGCAGCGGCTTTGTGATTGACGACTTCGTCCGCGACGCCCATTTTGTCTGCTCGCGTCCCGACGCCGATGACATTGTTGCCATTGTCGACGACATCAACGGCGTCACCGACACCGACTGCCTCCTGATCTCTGCGACGCAATTCAGAACCGCTATGTCGGCGAGCGATGCCACGTTGAGCGGCCTGACCCTGTCCGCCGGCACCCTGGCCCCGACGTTTGATCCCGCAGTCGACACCTATACCGTCGCACTCGACAACAGCGTCGCCACGCTGAGCGTGACGCCAACCGCCACCAATATCGCCGGCGCCACCATTACCGTCAACGGCGCCAGCGTCACCGCCAGCACCGCCTTTGACCTGGAGGTCCAGGTGCCGCTGGAGATTGAGATTATCGTCACCGCCGCCGACACCACCACCACGCTGACCTACACGGTCACCGCCACCCGTGCGGCGCTGCCCGCCATCTCCATCGCCGCCGGGACTTCCTCGGTGACCGAGGGCACGGCGGCCACCTTCACGCTGACGGCGGACACGGCTCCGGCGAGCGACCTGACCGTCCTGGTGACGGTGACGCAGGTGGGCGACTTCATTGCCGGCGTCGCGCCGACGTCGGTCACCATCGCCGCCACCACCACCACCGCCACCCTGACGGTGCCCACCACCGACGACGGCACTGACGAGGAGAACGGCAGCATCACCGCGACCGTGACCGCCGGCACCGACTACACGGTGGACGGCGCCGCCGACAGCGCCAGTGTCGCGGTCGAGGATGACGACGCCTCGACCGACGCCACGTTGAGCGGCCTGAGCGTGTCCGACGGCACCCTGGACCCGGCGTTTGACTCCACCACCACGGCCTATACCGTCGCGCTCGCCAACAGCGTCGGCACGGTCACCGTGACGCCGACCGCCACCGACTCCGGAGCCACGATTACCGTCAACGGCGCCAGCGTCACCAGCGGCAGCGAAAGCGCCGATATTGTCCTGGAGATCGACACGCCGCTGGACATTGACATTATCATCACCGCCGAAGACACCACCACCACGCTGACCTACACGGTCACCATCAACGGCGCCAACAACCCGCCCACCGCCGAAATCATCGGGCCGTTAGGACCCGTGTTCCTCGGCTCTGTGGTGACCTTGAACAGCATAGGGAGCAGCGACCCGGAAACCGACGCGGCGGATCTGACCTATCTATGGAGTCAGACCGGCGGCCTCTCAGTCAGTGACAGTCTCGACGTCACCCAGGCCGACCGAGCCATCTTCACCGCACCCACCTCGACCTCAACACTGACATTCACACTGACTGTCACTGACCCACAGGGTGCCTCGGCCACCGAGACCGTGACCATCAACGTTATCGCATCCCTTTTCGCGGGCGGCCTTTTCAACGGCAACTCTGGCCCCATCACCGAAGACGCGATGCCGAACACAGTCACGGGTCGGCTAACCAGGCAGCCGTTTAGGCCAAGTGCGGACGCCTCAGCGCAAACCATCGACTTCCTGCTTTCCACGAATGTTGCAGACGAATACGGCGCCTTCACTCTGGTGGTCAGGGATGTTAACGCCGTTAGCGTGGGCCGGATCAGGGGCGGCGACTGGAGATTCACCCTGAACAACAACGCCCCGGTTGTTAATGCCCTGTCCGATGGCGAAGTCGTCAACCTTTTCTATCCGGTAAATACCGACAACGACAGCCTGCTGACGGTGCAGATCATCCTTACCGGCGCCGATGACCCGCCCACGGTCAATGTCAACCCGGTGCCGCCCGTCACCGAGGATGACTCCGTGACCCTGACCGGCGTGCTCACTGACCCGGACACCGACGTGAACGTGGCGGATCTGAACTATCAATGGATGCAGACCGGCGGCCCCGGGGCCACCCTCATCGACGACGCCACCACTACCGCCAGCTTCACCGCCCCCAATTTGACCGCGGACACGGACTTGACGTTCACCTTGACCGTCACTACCAACAGGGGCGTGACGCGCGTCTCCAACCCGGTCATCGTGACTGTGCTGGCGGACAATGATCCGGCAGTCTTCGATGGGCGGGAGCGTAGCGTCACCGCAGGCGGGAGGACGAGATCGGTCTCTGGTCGGCTGACGGTCACCAATCCGGATGGTAGCAACTTCTTCGATAGCGTGGAGGGATTGCCGATCGCCGGTACTTACGGCACACTGACAAGCGTGGGCGGTAGCGAGTGGCAGTACACGCTGGACAACACGGCAGGCAACGCTCAGGGAGATGCCACCAGAGCCCTGGCTGAAGGCGCGCTCGGCACCGATTCGTTCCCCGTGCTGCATGCCGTTGACGACGAACCCGAAGCGGTCAGCGCCATCACCATCACCGTCACCGGCATCAATGACGATCCCACTGTCACCATTGAGGACCAGCCGGTCATCCCGGGCATCAGAGGCAATAATGTCATCAGGAACAACGAGGACACTAACAACGTGGTCACTCTGACCGGCCTGCCCGTAGACCCGGATGTCGGCGACGTGCTGACCTATCTATGGACGCAGGCCAGTACTGGGACCCAGGTCGATCTCATCAACCCGCAGAGTGCCATCGCCACCTTCACCGCGCCGAGAGAATCTACCACTCTGGGGTTCACGCTGACCGTCATCGACGGGCGAGGCGGCATGGCGGCCGTGGCTAGTACGAGCATCAACGTCATCAATCAACCAGAGCCTGCTGCCACACTGAGTGGCACGCTGACCGAAGCCGATCTGTTCGCCGAAACGGCACCGACAATCACCGTTACACTGTTCAGAACCGAATACGTGACCGCCGGTAATCTGCTGCCGCGCCACTTTGTGCTGACCACCAATGTTGACGGCGTGACAGTCACCGGTGTCACTCGCGACACCGCCACCATCGCCACGCTGACGCTGGCGTATGACAACGACAACAACGGGGACATCACCATCACTAACGGCGGCCTGCGCGTCACCGTCGCTGCCGCCGCCCACACCCAGAACGGCAACCTGAGGACCCCCAACTTCATCCGGATTACCGCCAGTGCCGGCGTCAATATCTGCGGCCGCACGTCACAGGTACAGAATGCCATTCTCGCCGCCATCAGTCCCACCCCCAGCGACTGCACCAGTGTGCCGCTGGCGGGGCTGGAATCGGTGACGGAGCTTGATCTGAGTGATCCAGGGATTACTGCCCTGAAAAGCGGTGATTTTGCCCGCTTGACGGCGCTGGAGACTTTGGATTTGAGCGCCACCGGACTCACCGCATTGCCCGACGACATTTTTGCCGACTTGACGGCGCTGGCGACTTTGGATTTGAGCGCCACCGGACTCACCGCATTGCCCGACGACATTTTTGCCGACTTGACGGCGCTGGAGACTTTGGATTTGAGCGCCACCGGACTCACCGCATTGCCCGCCGACATTTTTGCCGGCTTGACGGCGCTGGAGACTTTGGATTTGAGCGCCACCGGACTCACCGCATTGCCCGCCAACATTTTTACCGGCTTGACGGCGCTGGCGACTTTGGATTTGAGCGCCACCGGACTCACCGCATTGCCCGCCAACATTTTTACCGGCTTGACGGCGCTGGCGACTTTGGATTTGAGCGCCACCGAACTCATCGCATTGCCCGCCGACATTTTTTCCGGCTTGACGGCGCTGACCAGTTTGGATTTATCCGGCAACGGTTTTACACCGAGCAGCGGTCTGCCCATCGGAGTCTTTGACGATGTGCTCACTCCCTTGAGCGGCCCTGGAGCATCATTCACCGTGGACGACACCGTCCGCCAGGCCCATTTTGTCTGCTCCCATGAAGACGCCGATGCCATTGTCGCGTTGACCGACAACGTGACCGACTGCCTCCGGGTCTCCTCGACGCAATTCACCACCGCTCTGCCGCTGTTGAGCGATGCCACGTTGAGCCAACTGGCCATTTCCGCCGGCACCCTCGACCCGGTGTTTGCCCCCGGCACCACCACCTATGCCGCCACCGTCCTCAACAGCGTCGACCGCGTGACCGTCACGCCGGCCGCCAGCCAGATCGTCGCCACCATTACCGTCAACACCAACCCGGTGGACAGCGGCAGTGCCAGTGCCCCCCCCATTCCCCTGACCGCAGGCACGCCGGAGGCCATTGTGATTGCAGTGACCTCCGCCGACACAACCACCACGCAGACCTATACCGTCATCGTCACCCGCGTGCCCCCGCCGAGCATCACCGCCATCACGTTGACCTCGGATGCCGGCGATGACGTCTACGCGATTGGTGAGGCGATTGAGGCGACAGTCACCTTCAGCGAGCCGGTCACCGTCACCGGCCAGCCGCAGTTGGCGCTGACGGTGGACACAGGCACGGGCACGGCGACGCGCCAGGCGGTCTACACCGGCGGCAGCGACCCGACCCCGACGCTGGCATTCAGCTACACGGTAGTCGCCGGCGACAGTGACGCTGACGGCGTGAGCATCGGCACCAATGCGCTGGCCCACGCCGACGACGGCAGCAGTACGATTCGAGCCGTGGCCGACCCCCCCACCGACGCGCTGATCACGCACAGCGTGACAGTCGCCGCTGACACCCGGCACAGTGTAGACGGCGTCGCCCCAACAATCGTCAACGGCGTTGTCGCCATCAGCACCGGCCCGTACGTTGAGGGCGACGCGATTGAATTGACGGCGACCTTCAGCAAAGCGGTCACAGTGGACACCACCGATGGCACGCCGCAGATACCGCTGACGGTGGGCACGGTGGCGCGCCAGGCGGTCTACAACCGCGACAGCAGCACCACCACGGCGCTGGTCTTCCGCTACACAGTGGTCGGCGAAAACGATGCCGATGGGGTCGAGGTGGCGCAAAACGCCCTGACGGCCAACAGCAGCACCATCCAGGACGCCGCCGGCAACGACGCGGTGCTTGCCCACGCTGCCATTGCTGCCGATGCCGCCAATCGAGTGGACACCGCCGCGCCGACAGTCAGCACGGCAACAATTGATGGCAGGACACTGACGCTGACCTACAACGAGGAACTCGACGCCGGCTCGGCGCCGGCACCGTCAGACTACACGCTGACGCTGACGTCGGGCGCTGCCCCAACGGTGAACGCCGGCGGCGTGACGATCAGCGGGACGAGAGTAACGCTGACACTGAGCCCAGCCGTAGTATCGACCGATAGCGTGACACTGGCCTACACCGCCGACCTGACCCCGCTGCGTGATCTGGTCGGCAACCCGGCCGCCGATCTCACGGCCCAGGCGCTGGTCAACACCACCGATGCGCTGCCGAGCTTTATCGGCGAGTCGGTGGCGTCGCAGATTTACACAGTCGGCGTGGCCGTCCCGGTACTACAACTGCCGGCGGCGAGCGGCGGCAACCCGCCGCTGAGCTACACGCTGACGCCGGCGCTGCCGAACGGCCTGACATTCAATGCGGAGAACCGCCAGATCAGCGGCACGCCGACGGCGTCGGCGCCGCTGACGACCTACACACTGACGGCGACCGATGCCGACGCCAGCGACCCGGACAGCGCCACACTCGAGTTCACGCTGACCGTCACAGAGCTGTTGTCGGCCACCTTCACGGTGTCGGAAACCGCCGCTGACAACACCCCTGTCGGCACGCTGACACCGATCAACTTCCCGGCTGGCGTGCAGGACTGGAGGATCACCGACGGCAACGCCGGCACGGTGTTTGCCATCAATCCGACCACCGGTCAGCTAACGGTAATCGAGCCACTCGATTTCGCGACCACGGCGAGCTACATATTGACAGTGCAATTAACCGTCGGCGCGGCGACGGCGCGGGCCACCGTCACCATCACCGTCACCGAAGCCGGCGCAACCCTGACCGCGACCTCGCCGCTGACCGAAGCCACCCTGTTCGCCGCCACGGCGCCGACCGTCACCGTCACGCTGGCCGACACCGAATACGAGGCGACCCCGGGCACCCTGCTGCAAAGCCACTTCAGCGTGACGGATACCGTCGCCGGGACTGTGAGCGTGAGCGATTTCACCCGCGACAGCGCCACCGTCGCCACGCTGACGCTGGCGTACAGCCGCGAGGACATCACCACCGCCGGTACCCTGTTCGTCACCATCGCGGCCGCCGGCCACACCGGCACCGACGACCTGATGACCAGAGCCATCGCTATTACCGCCAGCCTCGGCGCCAATGTCTGCGGGCGGACGGCACAGGTGCGGGATGAGATTGTCAGACGGTCCTCTGCCACCGAATGCACGAGCATCACCGACCTGGCAGACATTACAACGCTTAATTTGATCGGGCAACGCATCGCTTCGCTGCAACCCGGCGATTTTGCCGGCTTGTCGGCGCTGCAGTTTTTGTTTTTGCAAGACAACGCCCTGGAGGCACTGCCCGCCACCATTTTTGCCGGCTTGACGGCGCTGGAGTTTTTGAATTTGGCCAACAACGACCTGGAACTGCCCGACACCATTTTTGCCGGCTTGTCGGCGCTGCTGGCTTTGGATTTGAGCATCAACGCCCTGGAGGCACTGCCCGCCACCATTTTTGTCGGCTTGACGGCGCTGCAGGTGTTGAATTTGGCCAACAACGCCCTGGAGGCACTGCCCGCCACCATTTTTGTCGGCTTGACGGCGCTGCAGCGGTTGGATTTGTTCGACAACGACCTGGTGGCACTGCCCGCCACCATCTTTGGCGGTCTGGCTATGCTTAGTAATTTGCGAATGTCCGACAACATGTTCACGGCGGACACCGGACTGCCCGCCGGCATCTTTGACGACGTGCTGGGTAGACTGGGCGACATTGAAGAAACCGGACTCAACGGCTTTGTGATTGACCAAACCGTCCGCGACGCCCATTTTGTCTGCTCGCGTGACGACGCTGCGGCGATTGTCTTGGCCACCGCCACCGTGGAGGACTGCCTGCGCATCAACACCGCACAATTCAACGCCCACCTCGCGCCGAGGGACGCCACCTTGAGCGGCCTGACCCTGTCCGACGGCACCGACTTCTTCCCCCTCACCCCGGTGTTCGCCTCCGGCACCACGACCTATACCGTCTCGGTCGCCAGCAGCGTCGCCGATGTGACCGTGACACCGACCGCCACCGACTCCAGAGCCACGATTACCGTCAACGGCGCCAGCGTCACCAGCGGCAGCGAAAGCGCCGATATTGTCCTGGAGATCGACACGCCGCTGGACATTGACATTATCGTCACCGCCGAAGACACCACCACCACGCTGACCTACACGGTCACCGCCACCCGTGCGGCGCTGCCCGCCATCTCCATCGCCGCCGGGACTTCCTCGGTGACCGAGGGCACGGCGGCCACCTTCACGCTGACGGCGGACACGGCTCCGGCGAGCGACCTGACCGTCCTGGTGACGGTGACGCAGGTGGGCGACTTCATTGCCGGCGTCGCGCCGACGTCGGTCACCATCGCCGCCACCACCACCACCGCCACCCTGACGGTGCCCACCACCGACGACGGCACTGACGAGCCGAACGGCAGCATCACCGCGACCGTGACCGCCGGCACCGACTACACGGTGGACGGCACCGCCGACAGCGCCAGTGTCGCGGTCGAGGATGACGACGCCTCGACCGACGCCACGTTGAGCGGCCTGAGCGTGTCCGACGGCATCCTGAACCCGGCGTTTGACTCCACCACCACGGCCTATACCGTCGCGCTCGCCAACAGCGTCGGCACGGTCACCGTGACGCCGACCGCCACCGACTCCGGAGCCACGATTACCGTCAACGGCGCCAGCGTCACCAGCGGCAGCGAAAGCGCCGATATTGTCCTGGAGATCGACACGCCGCTGGACATTGACATTATCGTCACCGCCGCAGACACCACCACCACGCTGACCTACACGGTCACCGCCACCCGTGCGGCGCTGCCCGCCATCTCCATCGCCGCCGGGACTTCCTCGGTGACCGAGGGCACGGCGGCCACCTTCACGCTGACGGCGGACACGGCTCCGGCGAGCGACCTGACCGTCCTGGTGACGGTGACGCAGGCGGGCGACTTCATTGCCGGCGTCGCGCCGACGTCGGTCACCATCGCCGCCACCACCACCACCGCCACCCTGACGGTGCCCACCACCGACGACGGCACTGACGAGGAGAACGGCAGCATCACCGCGACCGTGACCGCCGGCACCGACTACACGGTGGACGGCACCGCCGACAGCGCCAGTGTCGCGGTCGAGGATGACGACGCCTCGACCGACGCCACGTTGAGCGGCCTGAGCGTGTCCGACGGCATCCTGAACCCGGCGTTTGACTCCACCACCACGGTCTATACCGTCGCGGTCGACGACAGCGTCGGCACGGTCACCGTGACGCCGACCGCCACCGACTCCAGAGCCACGATTACCGTCAACGGCGCCAGCGTCACCAGCGGCAGCGACAGCGCCGATATTGTCCTGGAGATCGACACGCCGCTGGACATTGACATTATCGTCACCGCCGAAGACACCACCACCACGCTGACCTACACGGTCACCGCCACCCGTGCGGCGCTGCCCGCCATCTCCATCGCCGCCGGGACTTCCTCGGTGACCGAGGGCACGGCGGCCACCTTCACGCTGACGGCGGACACGGCTCCGGCGAGCGACCTGACCGTCCTGGTGACGGTGACGCAGGCGGGCGACTTCATTGCCGGCGTCGCGCCGACGTCGGTCACCATCGCCGCCACCACCACCACCGCCACCCTGACGGTGCCCACCACCGACGACGGCACTGACGAGCCGAACGGCAGCATCACCGCGACCGTGACCGCCGGCACCGACTACACGGTGGACGGCACCGCCGACAGCGCCAGTGTCGCGGTCGAGGATGACGACGCCTCGACCGACGCCACGTTGAGCGGCCTGAGCGTGTCCGACGGCATCTTGGACCCGGCGTTTGACTCCACCACCACGGCCTATACCGTCGCGCTCGCCAACAGCGTCGGCACGGTCACCGTGACGCCGACCGCCACCGACTCCGGAGCCACGATTACCGTCAACGGCGCCAGCGTCACCAGCGGCAGCGACAGCGCCGATATTGTCCTGGAGATCGACACGCCGCTGGACATTGACATTATCGTCACCGCCGAAGACACCACCACCACGCTGACCTACACGGTCACCGCCACCCGTGCGGCGCTGCCCGCCATCTCCATCGCCGCCGGGACTTCCTCGGTGACCGAGGGCACGGCGGCCACCTTCACGCTGACGGCGGACACGGCTCCGGCGAGCGACCTGACCGTCCTGGTGACGGTGACGCAGGCGGGCGACTTCATTGCCGGCGTCGCGCCGACGTCGGTCACCATCGCCGCCACCACCACCACCGCCACCCTGACGGTGCCCACCACCGACGACGGCACTGATGAGGAGAACGGCAGCATCACCGCGACCGTGACCGCCGGCACCGACTACACGGTGGACACCACCGCCGACAGCGCCAGTGTCGCGGTCGAGGATGACGACGCCTCGACCGACGCCACGTTGAGCGGCCTGAGCGTGTCCGACGGCATCCTGGACCCGGCGTTTGACTCCACCACCACGGTCTATACCGTCGCGGTCGACGACAGCGTCGGCACGGTCACCGTGACGCCGACCGCCACCGACTCCAGAGCCACGATTACCGTCAACGGCGCCAGCGTCACCAGCGGCAGCGAAAGCGCCGATATTGTCCTGGAGATCGACACGCCGCTGGACATTGACATTATCGTCACCGCCGAAGACACCACCACCACGCTGACCTACACGGTCACCGCCACCCGTGCGGCGCTGCCCGCCATCTCCATCGCCGCCGGGACTTCCTCGGTGACCGAGGGCACGGCGGCCACCTTCACGCTGACGGCGGACACGGCTCCGGCGAGCGACCTGACCGTCCTGGTGACGGTGACGCAGGTGGGCGACTTCATTGCCGGCGTCGCGCCGACGTCGGTCACCATCGCCGCCACCACCACCACCGCCACCCTGACGGTGCCCACCACCGACGACGGCACTGACGAGCCGAACGGCAGCATCACCGCGACCGTGACCGCCGGCACCGACTACACGGTGGACGGCACCGCCGACAGCGCCAGTGTCGCGGTCGAGGATGACGACGCCTCGACCGACGCCACGTTGAGCGGCCTGAGCGTGTCCGACGGCATCCTGAACCCGGCGTTTGACTCCACCACCACGGTCTATACCGTCGCGCTCGACGACAGCGTCGGCACGGTCACCGTGACGCCGACCGCCACCGACTCCAGAGCCACGATTACCGTCAACGGCGCCAGCGTCACCAGCGGCAGCGACAGCGCCGATATTGTCCTGGAGATCGACACGCCGCTGGACATTGACATTATCGTCACCGCCGAAGACACCACCACCACGCTGACCTACACGGTCACCGCCACCCGTGCGGCGCTGCCCGCCATCTCCATCGCCGCCGGGACTTCCTCGGTGACCGAGGGCACGGCGGCCACCTTCACGCTGACGGCGGACACGGCTCCGGCGAGCGACCTGACCGTCCTGGTGACGGTGACGCAGGCGGGCGACTTCATTGCCGGCGTCGCGCCGACGTCGGTCACCATCGCCGCCACCACCACCACCGCCACCCTGACGGTGCCCACCACCGACGACGGCACTGACGAGGAGAACGGCAGCATCACCGCGACCGTGACCGCCGGCATTGACTACACGGTGGACGGCACCGCCGACAGCGCCAGTGTCGCGGTCGAGGATGACGACGCCTCGACCGACGCCACGTTGAGCGGCCTGAGCGTGTCCGACGGCATCCTGGACCCGGCGTTTGACTCCACCACCACGGCTTATACCGTCGCGCTCGCCAACAGCGTCGGCACGGTCACCGTGACGCCGACCGCCACCGACTCCGGAGCCACGATTACCGTCAACGGCGCCAGCGTCACCAGCGGCAGCGACAGCGCCGATATTGTCCTGGAGATCGACACGCCGCTGGACATTGACATTATCGTCACCGCCGCAGACACCACCACCACGCTGACCTACACGGTCACCGCCACCCGTGCGGCGCTGCCCGCCATCTCCATCGCCGCCGGGACTTCCTCGGTGACCGAGGGCACGGCGGCCACCTTCACGCTGACGGCGGACACGGCTCCGGCGAGCGACCTGACCGTCCTGGTGACAGTGACGCAGGCGGGCGACTTCATTGCCGGCGTCGCGCCGACGTCGGTCACCATCGCCGCCACCACCACCACCGCCACCCTGACGGTGCCCACCACCGACGACGGCACTGACGAGGAGAACGGCAGCATCACCGCGACCGTGACCGCCGGCACCGACTACACGGTGGACGGCACCGCCGACAGCGCCAGTGTCGCGGTCGAGGATGACGACGCCTCGACCGACGCCACGTTGAGCGGCCTGAGCGTGTCCGACGGCATCCTGAACCCGGCGTTTGACTCCACCACCACGGTCTATACCGTCGCGGTTGACGACAGCGTCGGCACGGTCACCGTGACGCCGACCGCCACCGACTCCAGAGCCACGATTACCGTCAACGGCGCCAGCGTCACCAGCGGCAGCGAAAGCGCCGATATTGTCCTGGAGATCGACACGCCGCTGGACATTGACATTATCGTCACCGCCGAAGACACCACCACCACGCTGACCTACACGGTCACCGCCACCCGTGCGGCGCTGCCCGCCATCTCCATCGCCGCCGGGACTTCCTCGGTGACCGAGGGCACGGCGGCCACCTTCACGCTGACGGCGGACACGGCTCCGGCGAGCGACCTGACCGTCCTGGTGACAGTGACGCAGGCGGGCGACTTCATTGCCGGCGTCGCGCCGACGTCGGTCACCATCGCCGCCACCACCACCACCGCCACCCTGACGGTGCCCACCACCGACGACGGCACTGACGAGGAGAACGGCAGCATCACCGCGACCGTGACCGCCGGCACCGACTACACGGTGGACACCACCGCCGACAGCGCCAGTGTCGCGGTCGAGGATGACGACGCCTCGACCGACGCCACGTTGAGCGGCCTGAGCGTGTCCGACGGCATCCTGGACCCGGCGTTTGACTCCACCACCACGGCCTATACCGTCGCGGTCGACGACAGCGTCGGCACGGTCACCGTGACGCCGACCGCCACCGACTCCAGAGCCACGATTACCGTCAACGGCGCCAGCGTCACCAGCGGCAGCGACAGCGCCGATATTGTCCTGGAGATCGACACGCCGCTGGACATTGAGATTATCGTCACCGCCGAAGACACCACCACCACGCTGACCTACACGGTCACCGCCACCCGTGCGGCGCTGCCCGCCATCTCCATCGCCGCCGGGACTTCCTCGGTGACCGAGGGCACGGCGGCCACCTTCACGCTGACGGCGGACACGGCTCCGGCGAGCGACCTGACCGTCCTGGTGACGGTGACGCAGGCGGGCGACTTCATTGCCGGCGTCGCGCCGACGTCGGTCACCATCGCCGCCACCACCACCACCGCCACCCTGACGGTGCCCACCACCGACGACGGCACTGACGAGGCGAACGGCAGCATCACCGCGACCGTGACCGCCGGCACCGACTACACGGTGGACGGCACCGCCGACAGCGCCAGTGTCGCGGTCGAGGATGACGACGCCTCGACCGACGCCACGTTGAGCGGCCTGAGCGTGTCCGACGGCACCCTGGACCCGGCGTTTGACTCCACCACCACGGCCTATACCGTCGCGCTCGCCAACAGCGTCGGCACGGTCACCGTGACGCCGACCGCCACCGACTCCAGAGCCACGATTACCGTCAACGGCGCCAGCGTCACCAGCGGCAGCGAAAGCGCCGATATTGTCCTGGAGATCGACACGCCGCTGGACATTGACATTATCGTCACCGCCGAAGACACCACCACCACGCTGACCTACACGGTCACCGCCACCCGTGCGGCGCTGCCCGCCATCTCCATCGCCGCCGGGACTTCCTCGGTGACCGAGGGCACGGCGGCCACCTTCACGCTGACGGCGGACACGGCTCCGGCGAGCGACCTGACCGTCCTGGTGACGGTGACGCAGGCGGGCGACTTCATTGACGGCGTCGCGCCGACGTCGGTCACCATCGCCGCCACCACCACCACCGCCACCCTGACGGTGCCCACCACCGACGACGGCACTGACGAGGAGAACGGCAGCATCACCGCGACCGTGACCGCCGGCACCGACTACACGGTGGACGGCACCGCCGACAGCGCCAGTGTCGCGGTCGAGGATGACGACGCCTCGACCGACGCCACGTTGAGCGGCCTGAGCGTGTCCGACGGCATCCTGGACCCGGCGTTTGACTCCACCACCACGGCCTATACCGTCGCGCTCGCCAACAGCGTCGGCACGGTCACCGTGACGCCGACCGCCACCGACTCCGGAGCCACGATTACCGTCAACGGCGCCAGCGTCACCAGCGGCAGCGACAGCGCCGATATTGTCCTGGAGATCGACACGCCGCTGGACATTGACATTATCGTCACCGCCGAAGACACCACCACCACGCTGACCTACACGGTCACCGCCACCCGTGCGGCGCTGCCCGCCATCTCCATCGCCGCCGGGACTTCCTCGGTGACCGAGGGCACGGCGGCCACCTTCACGCTGACGGCGGACACGGCTCCGGCGAGCGACCTGACCGTCCTGGTGACGGTGACGCAGGTGGGCGACTTCATTGCCGGCGTCGCGCCGACGTCGGTCACCATCGCCGCCACCACCACCACCGCCACCCTGACGGTGCCCACCACCGACGACGGCACTGACGAGGCGAACGGCAGCATCACCGCGACCGTGACCGCCGGCACCGACTACACGGTGGACGGCACCGCCGACAGCGCCAGTGTCGCGGTCGAGGATGACGACGCCTCGACCGACGCCACGTTGAGCGGCCTGAGCGTGTCCGACGGCATCCTGAACCCGGCGTTTGACTCCACCACCACGGTCTATACCGTCGCGGTTGACGACAGCGTCGGCACGGTCACCGTGACGCCGACCGCCACCGACTCCAGAGCCACGATTACCGTCAACGGCGCCAGCGTCACCAGCGGCAGCGAAAGCGCCGATATTGTCCTGGAGATCGACACGCCGCTGGACATTGACATTATCGTCACCGCCGAAGACACCACCACCACGCTGACCTACACGGTCACCGCCACCCGTGCGGCGCTGCCCGCCATCTCCATCGCCGCCGGGACTTCCTCGGTGACCGAGGGCACGGCGGCCACCTTCACGCTGACGGCGGACACGGCTCCGGCGAGCGACCTGACCGTCCTGGTGACGGTGACGCAGGCGGGCGACTTCATTGCCGGCGTCGCGCCGACGTCGGTCACCATCGCCGCCACCACCACCACCGCCACCCTGACGGTGCCCACCACCGACGACGGCACTGACGAGGAGAACGGCAGCATCACCGCGACCGTGACCGCCGGCACCGACTACACGGTGGACGGCACCGCCGACAGCGCCAGTGTCGCGGTCGAGGATGACGACGCCTCGACCGACGCCACGTTGAGCGGCCTGAGCGTGTCCGACGGCATCCTGAACCCGGCGTTTGACTCCACCACCACGGCTTATACCGTCGCGCTCGCCAACAGCGTCGGCACGGTCACCGTGACGCCGACCGCCACCGACTCCAGAGCCACGATTACCGTCAACGGCGCCAGCGTCACCAGCGGCAGCGAAAGCGCCGATATTGTCCTGGAGATCGACACGCCGCTGGACATTGACATTATCGTCACCGCCGAAGACACCACCACCACGCTGACCTACACGGTCACCGCCACCCGTGCGGCGCTGCCCGCCATCTCCATCGCCGCCGGGACTTCCTCGGTGACCGAGGGCACGGCGGCCACCTTCACGCTGACGGCGGACACGGCTCCGGCGAGCGACCTGACCGTCCTGGTGACGGTGACGCAGGTGGGCGACTTCATTGCCGGCGTCGCGCCGACGTCGGTCACCATCGCCGCCACCACCACCACCGCCACCCTGACGGTGCCCACCACCGACGACGGCACTGACGAGGAGAACGGCAGCATCACCGCGACCGTGACCGCCGGCACCGACTACACGGTGGACGGCACCGCCGACAGCGCCAGTGTCGCGGTCGAGGATGACGACGCCTCGACCGACGCCACGTTGAGCGGCCTGAGCGTGTCCGACGGCACCCTGGACCCGGCGTTTGACTCCACCACCACGGCCTATACCGTCGCGCTCGCCAACAGCGTCGGCACGGTCACCGTGACGCCGACCGCCACCGACTCCGGAGCCACGATTACCGTCAACGGCGCCAGCGTCACCAGCGGCAGCGAAAGCGCCGATATTGTCCTGGAGATCGACACGCCGCTGGACATTGACATTATCGTCACCGCCGAAGACACCACCACCACGCTGACCTACACGGTCACCGCCACCCGTGCGGCGCTGCCCGCCATCTCCATCGCCGCCGGGACTTCCTCGGTGACCGAGGGCACGGCGGCCACCTTCACGCTGACGGCGGACACGGCTCCGGCGAGCGACCTGACCGTCCTGGTGACGGTGACGCAGGCGGGCGACTTCATTGCCGGCGTCGCGCCGACGTCGGTCACCATCGCCGCCACCACCACCACCGCCACCCTGACGGTGCCCACCACCGACGACGGCACTGACGAGGAGAACGGCAGCATCACCGCGACCGTGACCGCCGGCACCGACTACACGGTGGACGGCACCGCCGACAGCGCCAGTGTCGCGGTCGAGGATGACGACGCCTCGACCGACGCCACGTTGAGCGGCCTGAGCGTGTCCGACGGCATCCTGAACCCGGCGTTTGACTCCACCACCACGGCTTATACCGTCGCGCTCGCCAACAGCGTCGGCACGGTCACCGTGACGCCGACCGCCACCGACTCCGGAGCCACGATTACCGTCAACGGCGCCAGCGTCACCAGCGGCAGCGAAAGCGCCGATATTGTCCTGGAGATCGACACGCCGCTGGACATTGACATTATCGTCACCGCCGAAGACACCACCACCACGCTGACCTACACGGTCACCGCCACCCGTGCGGCGCTGCCCGCCATCTCCATCGCCGCCGGGACTTCCTCGGTGACCGAGGGCACGGCGGCCACCTTCACGCTGACGGCGGACACGGCTCCGGCGAGCGACCTGACCGTCCTGGTGACGGTGACGCAGGCGGGCGACTTCATTGCCGGCGTCGCGCCGACGTCGGTCACCATCGCCGCCACCACCACCACCGCCACCCTGACGGTGCCCACCACCGACGACGGCACTGACGAGGAGAACGGCAGCATCACCGCGACCGTGACCGCCGGCACCGACTACACGGTGGACGGCACCGCCGACAGCGCCAGTGTCGCGGTCGAGGATGACGACGCCTCGACCGACGCCACGTTGAGCGGCCTGAGCGTGTCCGACGGCATCCTGGACCCGGCGTTTGACTCCACCACCACGGCCTATACCGTCGCGCTCGCCAACAGCGTCGGCACGGTCACCGTGACGCCGACCGCCACCGACTCCGGAGCCACGATTACCGTCAACGGCGCCAGCGTCACCAGCGGCAGCGAAAGCGCCGATATTGTCCTGGAGATCGACACGCCGCTGGACATTGACATTATCGTCACCGCCGAAGACACCACCACCACGCTGACCTACACGGTCACCGCCACCCGTGCGGCGCTACCCGCCATCTCCATCGCCGCCGGGACTTCCTCGGTGACCGAGGGCACGGCGGCCACCTTCACGCTGACGGCGGACCCGGCTCCGGCGAGCGACCTGACCGTCCTGGTGACGGTGACGCAGGTGGGCGACTTCATTGACGGCGTCGCGCCGACGTCGGTCACCATCGCCGCCACCACCACCACCGCCACCCTGACGGTGCCCACCACCGACGACGGCACTGATGAGGAGAACGGCAGCATCACCGCGACCGTGACCGCCGGCACCGACTACACGGTGGACGGCACCGCCGACAGCGCCAGTGTCGCGGTCGAGGATGACGACGTCTCGACCGACGCCACGTTGAGCGGCCTGAGCGTGTCCGACGGCATCCTGAACCCGGCGTTTGACTCCACCACCACGGTCTATACCGTCGCGGTTGACGACAGCGTCGGCACGGTCACCGTGACGCCGACCGCCACCGACTCCAGAGCCACGATTACCGTCAACGGCGCCAGCGTCACCAGCGGCAGCGACAGCGCCGATATTGTCCTGGAGATCGACACGCCGCTGGAGATTGACATTATCGTCACCGCCGAAGACACCACCACCACGCTGACCTACACGGTCACCGCCACCCGTACGGCGCTGCCCGCCATCTCCATCGCCGCCGGGACTTCCTCGGTGACCGAGGGCACGGCGGCCACCTTCACGCTGACGGCGGATACGGCTCCGGCGAGCGACCTGACCGTCCTGGTGACGGTGACGCAGACGGGCGACTTCATTGACGGCGTCGCGCCGACGTCGGTCACCATCGCCGCCACCACCACCACCGCCACCCTGACGGTGCCCACCACCGACGACGGCACTGACGAGGAGAACGGCAGCATCACCGCGACCGTGACCGCCGGCACCGACTACACGGTGGACGGCACCGCCGACAGCGCCAGTGTCGCGGTCGAGGATGACGACGCCTCGACCGACGCCACGTTGAGCGGCCTGAGCGTGTCCGACGGCATCCTGAACCCGGCGTTTGACTCCACCACCACGGCCTATACCGTCGCGCTCGCCAACAGCGTCGGCACGGTCACCGTGACGCCGACCGCCACCGACTCCAGAGCCACGATTACCGTCAACGGCGCCAGCGTCACCAGCGGCAGCGAAAGCGCCGATATTGTTCTGGAGATCGACACGCCGCTGGACATTGACATTATCGTCACCGCCGAAGACACCACCACCACGCTGACCTACACGGTCACCGCCACCCGTGCGGCGCTGCCCGCCATCTCCATCGCCGCCGGGACTTCCTCGGTGACCGAGGGCACGGCGGCCACCTTCACGCTGACGGCGGACCCGGCTCCGGCGAGCGACCTGACCGTCCTGGTGACGGTGACGCAGGTGGGCGACTTCATTGCCGGCGTCGCGCCGACGTCGGTCACCATCGCCGCCACCACCACCACCGCCACCCTGACGGTGCCCACCACCGACGACGGCACTGACGAGGAGAACGGCAGCATCACCGCGACCGTGACCGCCGGCACCGACTACACGGTGGACGGCACCGCCGACAGCGCCAGTGTCGCGGTCGAGGATGACGACGCCTCGACCGACGCCACGTTGAGCGGCCTGAGCGTGTCCGACGGCATCCTGGACCCGGCGTTTGACTCCACCACCACGGCCTATACCGTCGCGCTCGCCAACAGCGTCGGCACGGTCACCGTGACGCCGACCGCCACCGACTCCGGAGCCACGATTACCGTCAACGGCGCCAGCGTCACCAGCGGCAGCGAAAGCGCCGATATTGTCCTGGAGATCGACACGCCGCTGGAGATTGACATTATCGTCACCGCCGAAGACACCACCACCACGCTGACCTACACGGTCACCGCCACCCGTGCGGCGCTGCCCGCCATCTCCATCGCCGCCGGGACTTCCTCGGTGACCGAGGGCACGGCGGCCACCTTCACGCTGACGGCGGACCCGGCTCCGGCGAGCGACCTGACCGTCCTGGTGACGGTGACGCAGGCGGGCGACTTCATTGCCGGCGTCGCGCCGACGTCGGTCACCATCGCCGCCACCACCACCACCGCCACCCTGACGGTGCCCACCACCGACGACGGCACTGATGAGGAGAACGGCAGCATCACCGCGACCGTGACCGCCGGCACCGACTACACGGTGGACGGCACCGCCGACAGCGCCAGTGTCGCGGTCGAGGATGACGACGCCTCGACCGACGCCACGTTGAGCGGCCTGAGCGTGTCCGACGGCATCCTGAACCCGGCGTTTGACTCCACCACCACGGTCTATACCGTCGCGGTTGACGACAGCGTCGGCACGGTCACCGTGACGCCGACCGCCACCGACTCCAGAGCCACGATTACCGTCAACGGCGCCAGCGTCACCAGCGGCAGCGAAAGCGCCGATATTGTCCTGGAGATCGACACGCCGCTGGACATTGACATTATCGTCACCGCCGAAGACACCACCACCACGCTGACCTACACGGTCACCGCCACCCGTACGGCGCTGCCCGCCATCTCCATCGCCGCCGGGACTTCCTCGGTGACCGAGGGCACGGCGGCCACCTTCACGCTGACGGCGGACACGGCTCCGGCGAGCGACCTGACCGTCCTGGTGACGGTGACGCAGGCGGGCGACTTCATTGCCGGCGTCGCGCCGACGTCGGTCACCATCGCCGCCACCACCACCACCGCCACCCTGACGGTGCCCACCACCGACGACGGCACTGACGAGGAGAACGGCAGCATCACCGCGACCGTGACCGCCGGCACCGACTACACGGTGGACACCACCGCCGACAGCGCCAGTGTCGCGGTCGAGGATGACGACGCCTCGACCGACGCCACGTTGAGCGGCCTGAGCGTGTCCGACGGCATCCTGGACCCGGCGTTTGACTCCACCACCACGGCTTATACCGTCGCGCTCGCCAACAGCGTCGGCACGGTCACCGTGACGCCGACCGCCACCGACTCCGGAGCCACGATTACCGTCAACGGCGCCAGCGTCACCAGCGGCAGCGAAAGCGCCGATATTGTCCTGGAGATCGACACGCCGCTGGACATTGACATTATCGTCACCGCCGAAGACACCACCACCACGCTGACCTACACGGTCACCGCCACCCGTGCGGCGCTGCCCGCCATCTCCATCGCCGCCGGGACTTCCTCGGTGACCGAGGGCACGGCGGCCACCTTCACGCTGACGGCGGACACGGCTCCGGCGAGCGACCTGACCGTCCTGGTGACGGTGACGCAGGCGGGCGACTTCATTGCCGGCGTCGCGCCGACGTCGGTCACCATCGCCGCCACCACCACCACCGCCACCCTGACGGTGCCCACCACCGACGACGGCACTGATGAGGAGAACGGCAGCATCACCGCGACCGTGACCGCCGGCACCGACTACACGGTGGACGGCACCGCCGACAGCGCCAGTGTCGCGGTCGAGGATGACGACGCCTCGACCGACGCCACGTTGAGCGGCCTGAGCGTGTCCGACGGCATCCTGAACCCGGCGTTTGACTCCACCACCACGGCTTATACCGTCGCGCTCGCCAACAGCGTCGGCACGGTCACCGTGACGCCGACCGCCACCGACTCCAGAGCCACGATTACCGTCAACGGCGCCAGCGTCACCAGCGGCAGCGAAAGCGCCGATATTGTCCTGGAGATCGACACGCCGCTGGACATTGACATTATCGTCACCGCCGAAGACACCACCACCACGCTGACCTACACGGTCACCGCCACCCGTGCGGCGCTGCCCGCCATCTCCATCGCCGCCGGGACTTCCTCGGTGACCGAGGGCACGGCGGCCACCTTCACGCTGACGGCGGACACGGCTCCGGCGAGCGACCTGACCGTCCTGGTGACGGTGACGCAGGTGGGCGACTTCATTGCCGGCGTCGCGCCGACGTCGGTCACCATCGCCGCCACCACCACCACCGCCACCCTGACGGTGCCCACCACCGACGACGGCACTGACGAGGAGAACGGTAGCATCACCGCGACCGTGACCGCCGGCACCGACTACACGGTGGACGGCGCCGCCGACAGCGCCAGTGTCGCGGTCGAGGATGACGACGCCTCGACCGACGCCACGTTGAGCGGCCTGAGCGTGTCCGACGGCATCCTGAACCCGGCGTTTGACTCCACCACCACGGCCTATACCGTCGCGCTCGCCAACAGCGTCGGCACGGTCACCGTGACGCCGACCGCCACCGACTCCGGAGCCACGATTACCGTCAACGGCGCCAGCGTCACCAGCGGCAGCGAAAGCGCCGATATTGTCCTGGAGATCGACACGCCGCTGGACATTGACATTATCGTCACCGCCGAAGACACCACCACCACGCTGACCTACACGGTCACCGCCACCCGTGCGGCGCTGCCCGCCATCTCCATCGCCGCCGGGACTTCCTCGGTGACCGAGGGCACGGCGGCCACCTTCACGCTGACGGCGGACACGGCTCCGGCGAGCGACCTGACCGTCCTGGTGACGGTGACGCAGGCGGGCGACTTCATTGCCGGCGTCGCGCCGACGTCGGTCACCATCGCCGCCACCACCACCACCGCCACCCTGACGGTGCCCACCACCGACGACGGCACTGACGAGGAGAACGGCAGCATCACCGCGACCGTGACCGCCGGCACCGACTACACGGTGGACGGCACCGCCGACAGCGCCAGTGTCGCGGTCGAGGATGACGACGCCTCGACCGACGCCACGTTGAGCGGCCTGAGCGTGTCCGACGGCATCCTGGACCCGGCGTTTGACTCCACCACCACGGCTTATACCGTCGCGCTCGCCAACAGCGTCGGCACGGTCACCGTGACGCCGACCGCCACCGACTCCGGAGCCACGATTACCGTCAACGGCGCCAGCGTCACCAGCGGCAGCGAAAGCGCCGATATTGTCCTGGAGATCGACACGCCGCTGGACATTGACATTATCGTCACCGCCGAAGACACCACCACCACGCTGACCTACACGGTCACCGCCACCCGTGCGGCGCTACCCGCCATCTCCATCGCCGCCGGGACTTCCTCGGTGACCGAGGGCACGGCGGCCACCTTCACGCTGACGGCGGATACGGCTCCGGCGAGCGACCTGACCGTCCTGGTGACGGTGACGCAGGTGGGCGACTTCATTGACGGCGTCGCGCCGACGTCGGTCACCATCGCCGCCACCACCACCACCGCCACCCTGACGGTGCCCACCACCGACGACGGCACTGACGAGGAGAACGGCAGCATCACCGCGACCGTGACCGCCGGCACCGACTACACGGTGGACGGCACCGCCGACAGCGCCAGTGTCGCGGTCGAGGATGACGACGTCTCGACCGACGCCACGTTGAGCGGCCTGAGCGTGTCCGACGGCATCCTGAACCCGGCGTTTGACTCCACCACCACGGTCTATACCGTCGCGGTTGACGACAGCGTCGGCACGGTCACCGTGACGCCGACCGCCACCGACTCCAGAGCCACGATTACCGTCAACGGCGCCAGCGTCACCAGCGGCAGCGACAGCGCCGATATTGTCCTGGAGATCGACACGCCGCTGGACATTGACATTATCGTCACCGCCGAAGACACCACCACCACGCTGACCTACACGGTCACCGCCACCCGTACGGCGCTGCCCGCCATCTCCATCGCCGCCGGGACTTCCTCGGTGACCGAGGGCACGGCGGCCACCTTCACGCTGACGGCGGATACGGCTCCGGCGAGCGACCTGACCGTCCTGGTGACGGTGACGCAGGCGGGCGACTTCATTGCCGGCGTCGCGCCGACGTCGGTCACCATCGCCGCCACCACCACCACCGCCACCCTGACGGTGCCCACCACCGACGACGGCACTGACGAGGCGAACGGCAGCATCACCGCGACCGTGACCGCCGGCACCGACTACACGGTGGACGGCACCGCCGACAGCGCCAGTGTCGCGGTCGAGGATGACGACGTCTCGACCGACGCCACGTTGAGCGGCCTGAGCGTGTCCGACGGCATCCTGAACCCGGCGTTTGACTCCACCACCACGGCCTATACCGTCGCGCTCGCCAACAGCGTCGGCACGGTCACCGTGACGCCGACCGCCACCGACTCCAGAGCCACGATTACCGTCAACGGCGCCAGCGTCACCAGCGGCAGCGAAAGCGCCGATATTGTTCTGGAGATCGACACGCCGCTGGACATTGACATTATCGTCACCGCCGAAGACACCACCACCACGCTGACCTACACGGTCACCGCCACCCGTGCGGCGCTGCCCGCCATCTCCATCGCCGCCGGGACTTCCTCGGTGACCGAGGGCACGGCGGCCACCTTCACGCTGACGGCGGACCCGGCTCCGGCGAGCGACCTGACCGTCCTGGTGACGGTGACGCAGGTGGGCGACTTCATTGCCGGCGTCGCGCCGACGTCGGTCACCATCGCCGCCACCACCACCACCGCCACCCTGACGGTGCCCACCACCGACGACGGCACTGACGAGGAGAACGGCAGCATCACCGCGACCGTGACCGCCGGCACCGACTACACGGTGGACACCACCGCCGACAGCGCCAGTGTCGCGGTCGAGGATGACGACGCCTCGACCGACGCCACGTTGAGCGGCCTGAGCGTGTCCGACGGCATCCTGGACCCGGCGTTTGACTCCACCACCACGGCTTATACCGTCGCGCTCGCCAACAGCGTCGGCACGGTCACCGTGACGCCGACCGCCACCGACTCCGGAGCCACGATTACCGTCAACGGCGCCAGCGTCACCAGCGGCAGCGAAAGCGCCGATATTGTCCTGGAGATCGACACGCCGCTGGAGATTGACATTATCGTCACCGCCGAAGACACCACCACCACGCTGACCTACACGGTCACCGCCACCCGTGCGGCGCTGCCCGCCATCTCCATCGCCGCCGGGACTTCCTCGGTGACCGAGGGCACGGCGGCCACCTTCACGCTGACGGCGGACCCGGCTCCGGCGAGCGACCTGACCGTCCTGGTGACGGTGACGCAGGCGGGCGACTTCATTGCCGGCGTCGCGCCGACGTCGGTCACCATCGCCGCCACCACCACCACCGCCACCCTGACGGTGCCCACCACCGACGACGGCACTGATGAGGAGAACGGCAGCATCACCGCGACCGTGACCGCCGGCACCGACTACACGGTGGACGGCACCGCCGACAGCGCCAGTGTCGCGGTCGAGGATGACGACGCCTCGACCGACGCCACGTTGAGCGGCCTGAGCGTGTCCGACGGCATCCTGAACCCGGCGTTTGACTCCACCACCACGGTCTATACCGTCGCGGTTGACGACAGCGTCGGCACGGTCACCGTGACGCCGACCGCCACCGACTCCAGAGCCACGATTACCGTCAACGGCGCCAGCGTCACCAGCGGCAGCGACAGCGCCGATATTGTCCTGGAGATCGACACGCCGCTGGACATTGACATTATCGTCACCGCCGAAGACACCACCACCACGCTGACCTACACGGTCACCGCCACCCGTGCGGCGCTGCCCGCCATCTCCATCGCCGCCGGGACTTCCTCGGTGACCGAGGGCACGGCGGCCACCTTCACGCTGACGGCGGACACGGCTCCGGCGAGCGACCTGACCGTCCTGGTGACGGTGACGCAGGTGGGCGACTTCATTGCCGGCGTCGCGCCGACGTCGGTCACCATCGCCGCCACCACCACCACCGCCACCCTGACGGTGCCCACCACCGACGACGGCACTGACGAGGAGAACGGCAGCATCACCGCGACCGTGACCGCCGGCACCGACTACACGGTGGACACCACCGCCGACAGCGCCAGTGTCGCGGTCGAGGATGACGACGCCTCGACCGACGCCACGTTGAGCGGCCTGAGCGTGTCCGACGGCATCCTGGACCCGGCGTTTGACTCCACCACCACGGCTTATACCGTCGCGCTCGCCAACAGCGTCGGCACGGTCACCGTGACGCCGACCGCTACCGACTCCGGAGCCACGATTACCGTCAACGGCGCCAGCGTCACCAGCGGCAGCGAAAGCGCCGATATTGTCCTGGAGATCGACACGCCGCTGGACATTGACATTATCGTCACCGCCGAAGACACCACCACCACGCTGACCTACACGGTCACCGCCACCCGTGCGGCGCTGCCCGCCATCTCCATCGCCGCCGGGACTTCCTCGGTGACCGAGGGCACGGCGGCCACCTTCACGCTGACGGCGGACACGGCTCCGGCGAGCGACCTGACCGTCCTGGTGACGGTGACGCAGGTGGGCGACTTCATTGCCGGCGTCGCGCCGACGTCGGTCACCATCGCCGCCACCACCACCACCGCCACCCTGACGGTGCCCACCACCGACGACGGCACTGACGAGGAGAACGGCAGCATCACCGCGACCGTGACCGCCGGCACCGACTACACGGTGGACACCACCGCCGACAGCGCCAGTGTCGCGGTCGAGGATGACGACGCCTCGACCGACGCCACGTTGAGCGGCCTGAGCGTGTCCGACGGCATCCTGGACCCGGCGTTTGACTCCACCACCACGGCTTATACCGTCGCGCTCGCCAACAGCGTCGGCACGGTCACCGTGACGCCGACCGCCACCGACTCCGGAGCCACGATTACCGTCAACGGCGCCAGCGTCACCAGCGGCAGCGAAAGCGCCGATATTGTCCTGGAGATCGACACGCCGCTGGAGATTGACATTATCGTCACCGCCGAAGACACCACCACCACGCTGACCTACACGGTCACCGCCACCCGTGCGGCGCTGCCCGCCATCTCCATCGCCGCCGGGACTTCCTCGGTGACCGAGGGCACGGCGGCCACCTTCACGCTGACGGCGGACCCGGCTCCGGCGAGCGACCTGACCGTCCTGGTGACGGTGACGCAGGCGGGCGACTTCATTGCCGGCGTCGCGCCGACGTCGGTCACCATCGCCGCCACCACCACCACCGCCACCCTGACGGTGCCCACCACCGACGACGGCACTGATGAGGAGAACGGCAGCATCACCGCGACCGTGACCGCCGGCACCGACTACACGGTGGACGGCACCGCCGACAGCGCCAGTGTCGCGGTCGAGGATGACGACGCCTCGACCGACGCCACGTTGAGCGGCCTGAGCGTGTCCGACGGCATCCTGAACCCGGCGTTTGACTCCACCACCACGGTCTATACCGTCGCGGTTGACGACAGCGTCGGCACGGTCACCGTGACGCCGACCGCCACCGACTCCAGAGCCACGATTACCGTCAACGGCGCCAGCGTCACCAGCGGCAGCGACAGCGCCGATATTGTCCTGGAGATCGACACGCCGCTGGACATTGACATTATCGTCACCGCCGAAGACACCACCACCACGCTGACCTACACGGTCACCGCCACCCGTACGGCGCTGCCCGCCATCTCCATCGCCGCCGGGACTTCCTCGGTGACCGAGGGCACGGCGGCCACCTTCACGCTGACGGCGGACCCGGCTCCGGCGAGCGACCTGACCGTCCTGGTGACGGTGACGCAGGCGGGCGACTTCATTGCCGGCGTCGCGCCGACGTCGGTCACCATCGCCGCCACCACCACCACCGCCACCCTGACGGTGCCCACCACCGACGACGGCACTGACGAGGAGAACGGCAGCATCACCGCGACCGTGACCGCCGGCACCGACTACACGGTGGACACCACCGCCGACAGCGCCAGTGTCGCGGTCGAGGATGACGACGCCTCGACCGACGCCACGTTGAGCGGCCTGAGCGTGTCCGACGGCATCCTGGACCCGGCGTTTGACTCCACCACCACGGCTTATACCGTCGCGCTCGCCAACAGCGTCGGCACGGTCACCGTGACGCCGACCGCTACCGACTCCGGAGCCACGATTACCGTCAACGGCGCCAGCGTCACCAGCGGCAGCGAAAGCGCCGATATTGTCCTGGAGATCGACACGCCGCTGGACATTGACATTATCGTCACCGCCGAAGACACCACCACCACGCTGACCTACACGGTCACCGCCACCCGTGCGGCGCTGCCCGCCATCTCCATCGCCGCCGGGACTTCCTCGGTGACCGAGGGCACGGCGGCCACCTTCACGCTGACGGCGGACACGGCTCCGGCGAGCGACCTGACCGTCCTGGTGACGGTGACGCAGGTGGGCGACTTCATTGCCGGCGTCGCGCCGACGTCGGTCACCATCGCCGCCACCACCACCACCGCCACCCTGACGGTGCCCACCACCGACGACGGCACTGACGAGGAGAACGGCAGCATCACCGCGACCGTGACCGCCGGCACCGACTACACGGTGGACACCACCGCCGACAGCGCCAGTGTCGCGGTCGAGGATGACGACGCCTCGACCGACGCCACGTTGAGCGGCCTGAGCGTGTCCGACGGCATCCTGGACCCGGCGTTTGACTCCACCACCACGGCTTATACCGTCGCGCTCGCCAACAGCGTCGGCACGGTCACCGTGACGCCGACCGCCACCGACTCCGGAGCCACGATTACCGTCAACGGCGCCAGCGTCACCAGCGGCAGCGAAAGCGCCGATATTGTCCTGGAGATCGACACGCCGCTGGAGATTGACATTATCGTCACCGCCGAAGACACCACCACCACGCTGACCTACACGGTCACCGCCACCCGTGCGGCGCTGCCCGCCATCTCCATCGCCGCCGGGACTTCCTCGGTGACCGAGGGCACGGCGGCCACCTTCACGCTGACGGCGGACACGGCTCCGGCGAGCGACCTGACCGTCCTGGTGACGGTGACGCAGGCGGGCGACTTCATTGCCGGCGTCGCGCCGACGTCGGTCACCATCGCCGCCACCACCACCACCGCCACCCTGACGGTGCCCACCACCGACGACGGCACTGACGAGGAGAACGGCAGCATCACCGCGACCGTGACCGCCGGCACCGACTACACGGTGGACACCACCGCCGACAGCGCCAGTGTCGCGGTCGAGGATGACGACGCCTCGACCGACGCCACGTTGAGCGGCCTGAGCGTGTCCGACGGCATCCTGAACCCGGCGTTTGACTCCACCACCACGGTCTATACCGTCGCGGTTGACGACAGCGTCGGCACGGTCACCGTGACGCCGACCGCCACCGACTCCAGAGCCACGATTACCGTCAACGGCGCCAGCGTCACCAGCGGCAGCGACAGCGCCGATATTGTCCTGGAGATCGACACGCCGCTGGACATTGACATTATCGTCACCGCCGAAGACACCACCACCACGCTGACCTACACGGTCACCGCCACCCGTACGGCGCTGCCCGCCATCTCCATCGCCGCCGGGACTTCCTCGGTGACCGAGGGCACGGCGGCCACCTTCACGCTGACGGCGGACACGGCTCCGGCGAGCGACCTGACCGTCCTGGTGACGGTGACGCAGGCGGGCGACTTCATTGCCGGCGTCGCGCCGACATCGGTCACCATCGCCGCCACCACCACCACCGCCACCCTGACGGTGCCCACCACCGACGACGGCACTGACGAGGAGAACGGCAGCATCACCGCGACCGTGACCGCCGGCACCGACTACACGGTGGACACCACCGCCGACAGCGCCAGTGTCGCGGTCGAGGATGACGACGCCTCGACCGACGCCACGTTGAGCGGCCTGAGCGTGTCCGACGGCATCCTGGACCCGGCGTTTGACTCCACCACCACGGCTTATACCGTCGCGCTCGCCAACAGCGTCGGCACGGTCACCGTGACGCCGACCGCTACCGACTCCGGAGCCACGATTACCGTCAACGGCGCCAGCGTCACCAGCGGCAGCGAAAGCGCCGATATTGTCCTGGAGATCGACACGCCGCTGGACATTGACATTATCGTCACCGCCGAAGACACCACCACCACGCTGACCTACACGGTCACCGCCACCCGTGCGGCGCTGCCCGCCATCTCCATCGCCGCCGGGACTTCCTCGGTGACCGAGGGCACGGCGGCCACCTTCACGCTGACGGCGGACCCGGCTCCGGCGAGCGACCTGACCGTCCTGGTGACGGTGACGCAGGTGGGCGACTTCATTGCCGGCGTCGCGCCGACGTCGGTCACCATCGCCGCCACCACCACCACCGCCACCCTGACGGTGCCCACCACCGACGACGGCACTGACGAGGAGAACGGCAGCATCACCGCGACCGTGACCGCCGGCACCGACTACACGGTGGACACCACCGCCGACAGCGCCAGTGTCGCGGTCGAGGATGACGACGCCTCGACCGACGCCACGTTGAGCGGCCTGAGCGTGTCCGACGGCATCCTGGACCCGGCGTTTGACTCCACCACCACGGCTTATACCGTCGCGCTCGCCAACAGCGTCGGCACGGTCACCGTGACGCCGACCGCCACCGACTCCGGAGCCACGATTACCGTCAACGGCGCCAGCGTCACCAGCGGCAGCGAAAGCGCCGATATTGTCCTGGAGATCGACACGCCGCTGGAGATTGACATTATCGTCACCGCCGAAGACACCACCACCACGCTGACCTACACGGTCACCGCCACCCGTGCGGCGCTGCCCGCCATCTCCATCGCCGCCGGGACTTCCTCGGTGACCGAGGGCACGGCGGCCACCTTCACGCTGACGGCGGACACGGCTCCGGCGAGCGACCTGACCGTCCTGGTGACGGTGACGCAGGCGGGCGACTTCATTGCCGGCGTCGCGCCGACGTCGGTCACCATCGCCGCCACCACCACCACCGCCACCCTGACGGTGCCCACCACCGACGACGGCACTGACGAGGAGAACGGCAGCATCACCGCGACCGTGACCGCCGGCACCGACTACACGGTGGACACCACCGCCGACAGCGCCAGTGTCGCGGTCGAGGATGACGACGCCTCGACCGACGCCACGTTGAGCGGCCTGAGCGTGTCCGACGGCATCCTGAACCCGGCGTTTGACTCCACCACCACGGTCTATACCGTCGCGGTTGACGACAGCGTCGGCACGGTCACCGTGACGCCGACCGCCACCGACTCCAGAGCCACGATTACCGTCAACGGCGCCAGCGTCACCAGCGGCAGCGACAGCGCCGATATTGTCCTGGAGATCGACACGCCGCTGGACATTGACATTATCGTCACCGCCGAAGACACCACCACCACGCTGACCTACACGGTCACCGCCACCCGTACGGCGCTGCCCGCCATCTCCATCGCCGCCGGGACTTCCTCGGTGACCGAGGGCACGGCGGCCACCTTCACGCTGACGGCGGACACGGCTCCGGCGAGCGACCTGACCGTCCTGGTGACGGTGACGCAGGCGGGCGACTTCATTGCCGGCGTCGCGCCGACGTCGGTCACCATCGCCGCCACCACCACCACCGCCACCCTGACGGTGCCCACCACCGACGACGGCACTGACGAGGAGAACGGCAGCATCACCGCGACCGTGACCGCCGGCACCGACTACACGGTGGACACCACCGCCGACAGCGCCAGTGTCGCGGTCGAGGATGACGACGCCTCGACCGACGCCACGTTGAGCGGCCTGAGCGTGTCCGACGGCATCCTGGACCCGGCGTTTGACTCCACCACCACGGCTTATACCGTCGCGCTCGCCAACAGCGTCGGCACGGTCACCGTGACGCCGACCGCTACCGACTCCGGAGCCACGATTACCGTCAACGGCGCCAGCGTCACCAGCGGCAGCGAAAGCGCCGATATTGTCCTGGAGATCGACACGCCGCTGGAGATTGACATTATCGTCACCGCCGAAGACACCACCACCACGCTGACCTACACGGTCACCGCCACCCGTGCGGCGCTGCCCGCCATCTCCATCGCCGCCGGGACTTCCTCGGTGACCGAGGGCACGGCGGCCACCTTCACGCTGACGGCGGACCCGGCTCCGGCGAGCGACCTGACCGTCCTGGTGACGGTGACGCAGGTGGGCGACTTCATTGCCGGCGTCGCGCCGACGTCGGTCACCATCGCCGCCACCACCACCACCGCCACCCTGACGGTGCCCACCACCGACGACGGCACTGACGAGGAGAACGGCAGCATCACCGCGACCGTGACCGCCGGCACCGACTACACGGTGGACACCACCGCCGACAGCGCCAGTGTCGCGGTCGAGGATGACGACGCCTCGACCGACGCCACGTTGAGCGGCCTGAGCGTGTCCGACGGCATCCTGAACCCGGCGTTTGACTCCACCACCACGGCTTATACCGTCGCGCTCGCCAACAGCGTCGGCACGGTCACCGTGACGCCGACCGCCACCGACTCCAGAGCCACGATTACCGTCAACGGCGCCAGCGTCACCAGCGGCAGCGAAAGCGCCGATATTGTCCTGGAGATCGACACGCCGCTGGACATTGAGATTATCGTCACCGCCGAAGACACCACCACCACGCTGACCTACACGGTCACCGCCACCCGTGCGGCGCTGCCCGCCATCTCCATCGCCGCCGGGACTTCCTCGGTGACCGAGGGCACGGCGGCCACCTTCACGCTGACGGCGGACACGGCTCCGGCGAGCGACCTGACCGTCCTGGTGACGGTGACGCAGGCGGGCGACTTCATTGCCGGCGTCGCGCCGACGTCGGTCACCATCGCCGCCACCACCACCACCGCCACCCTGACGGTGCCCACCACCGACGACGGCACTGACGAGGAGAACGGCAGCATCACCGCGACCGTGACCGCCGGCACCGACTACACGGTGGACGGCACCGCCGACAGCGCCAGTGTCGCGGTCGAGGATGACGACGCCTCGACCGACGCCACGTTGAGCGGCCTGAGCGTGTCCGACGGCATCCTGAACCCGGCGTTTGACTCCACCACCACGGCTTATACCGTCGCGGTCGACGACAGCGTCGGCACGGTCACCGTGACGCCGACCGCCACCGACTCCAGAGCCACGATTACCGTCAACGGCGCCAGCGTCACCAGTGGCAGCGAAAGCGCCGATATTGTCCTGGAGATCGACACGCCGCTGGAGATTGACATTATCGTCACCGCCGAAGACACCACCACCACGCTGACCTACACGGTCACCGCCACCCGTACGGCGCTGCCCGCCATCTCCATCGCCGCCGGGACTTCCTCGGTGACCGAGGGCACGGCGGCCACCTTCACGCTGACGGCGGATACGGCTCCGGCGAGCGACCTGACCGTCCTGGTGACGGTGACGCAGGCGGGCGACTTCATTGCCGGCGTCGCGCCGACGTCGGTCACCATCGCCGCCACCACCACCACCGCCACCCTGACGGTGCCCACCACCGACGACGGCACTGACGAGGCGAACGGCAGCATCACCGCGACCGTGACCGCCGGCACCGACTACACGGTGGACGGCACCGCCGACAGCGCCAGTGTCGCGGTCGAGGATGACGACGCCTCGACCGACGCCACGTTGAGCGGCCTGAGCGTGTCCGACGGCATCCTGAACCCGGCGTTTGACTCCACCACCACGGCCTATACCGTCGCGCTCGCCAACAGCGTCGGCACGGTCACCGTGACGCCGACCGCCACCGACTCCAGAGCCACGATTACCGTCAACGGCGCCAGCGTCACCAGCGGCAGCGAAAGCGCCGATATTGTCCTGGAGATCGACACGCCGCTGGACATTGACATTATCGTCACCGCCGAAGACACCACCACCACGCTGACCTACACGGTCACCGCCACCCGTGCGGCGCTGCCCGCCATCTCCATCGCCGCCGGGACTTCCTCGGTGACCGAGGGCACGGCGGCCACCTTCACGCTGACGGCGGACACGGCTCCGGCGAGCGACCTGACCGTCCTGGTGACGGTGACGCAGGTGGGCGACTTCATTGCCGGCGTCGCGCCGACGTCGGTCACCATCGCCGCCACCACCACCACCGCCACCCTGACGGTGCCCACCACCGACGACGGCACTGACGAGGAGAACGGCAGCATCACCGCGACCGTGACCGCCGGCACCGACTACACGGTGGACACCACCGCCGACAGCGCCAGTGTCGCGGTCGAGGATGACGACGCCTCGACCGACGCCACGTTGAGCGGCCTGAGCGTGTCCGACGGCATCCTGGACCCGGCGTTTGACTCCACCACCACGGCTTATACCGTCGCGCTCGCCAACAGCGTCGGCACGGTCACCGTGACGCCGACCGCCACCGACTCCGGAGCCACGATTACCGTCAACGGCGCCAGCGTCACCAGCGGCAGCGAAAGCGCCGATATTGTCCTGGAGATCGACACGCCGCTGGACATTGAGATTATCGTCACCGCCGAAGACACCACCACCACGCTGACCTACACGGTCACCGCCACCCGTGCGGCGCTGCCCGCCATCTCCATCGCCGCCGGGACTTCCTCGGTGACCGAGGGCACGGCGGCCACCTTCACGCTGACGGCGGACCCGGCTCCGGCGAGCGACCTGACCGTCCTGGTGACGGTGACGCAGGCGGGCGACTTCATTGCCGGCGTCGCGCCGACGTCGGTCACCATCGCCGCCACCACCACCACCGCCACCCTGACGGTGCCCACCACCGACGACGGCACTGATGAGGAGAACGGCAGCATCACCGCGACCGTGACCGCCGGCACCGACTACACGGTGGACGGCACCGCCGACAGCGCCAGTGTCGCGGTCGAGGATGACGACGCCTCGACCGACGCCACGTTGAGCGGCCTGAGCGTGTCCGACGGCATCCTGAACCCGGCGTTTGACTCCACCACCACGGTCTATACCGTCGCGGTTGACGACAGCGTCGGCACGGTCACCGTGACGCCGACCGCCACCGACTCCAGAGCCACGATTACCGTCAACGGCGCCAGCGTCACCAGCGGCAGCGAAAGCGCCGATATTGTCCTGGAGATCGACACGCCGCTGGACATTGACATTATCGTCACCGCCGAAGACACCACCACCACGCTGACCTACACGGTCACCGCCACCCGTACGGCGCTGCCCGCCATCTCCATCGCCGCCGGGACTTCCTCGGTGACCGAGGGCACGGCGGCCACCTTCACGCTGACGGCGGACACGGCTCCGGCGAGCGACCTGACCGTCCTGGTGACGGTGACGCAGGCGGGCGACTTCATTGCCGGCGTCGCGCCGACATCGGTCACCATCGCCGCCACCACCACCACCGCCACCCTGACGGTGCCCACCACCGACGACGGCACTGACGAGGAGAACGGCAGCATCACCGCGACCGTGACCGCCGGCACCGACTACACGGTGGACACCACCGCCGACAGCGCCAGTGTCGCGGTCGAGGATGACGACGCCTCGACCGACGCCACGTTGAGCGGCCTGAGCGTGTCCGACGGCATCCTGGACCCGGCGTTTGACTCCACCACCACGGCTTATACCGTCGCGCTCGCCAACAGCGTCGGCACGGTCACCGTGACGCCGACCGCCACCGACTCCGGAGCCACGATTACCGTCAACGGCGCCAGCGTCACCAGCGGCAGCGACAGCGCCGATATTGTCCTGGAGATCGACACGCCGCTGGACATTGACATTATCGTCACCGCCGAAGACACCACCACCACGCTGACCTACACGGTCACCGCCACCCGTGCGGCGCTGCCCGCCATCTCCATCGCCGCCGGGACTTCCTCGGTGACCGAGGGCACGGCGGCCACCTTCACGCTGACGGCGGACACGGCTCCGGCGAGCGACCTGACCGTCCTGGTGACGGTGACGCAGGTGGGCGACTTCATTGCCGGCGTCGCGCCGACGTCGGTCACCATCGCCGCCACCACCACCACCGCCACCCTGACGGTGCCCACCACCGACGACGGCACTGACGAGGAGAACGGCAGCATCACCGCGACCGTGACCGCCGGCACCGACTACACGGTGGACACCACCGCCGACAGCGCCAGTGTCGCGGTCGAGGATGACGACGCCTCGACCGACGCCACGTTGAGCGGCCTGAGCGTGTCCGACGGCATCCTGGACCCGGCGTTTGACTCCACCACCACGGCTTATACCGTCGCGCTCGCCAACAGCGTCGGCACGGTCACCGTGACGCCGACCGCCACCGACTCCGGAGCCACGATTACCGTCAACGGCGCCAGCGTCACCAGCGGCAGCGACAGCGCCGATATTGTCCTGGAGATCGACACGCCGCTGGACATTGACATTATCGTCACCGCCGAAGACACCACCACCACGCTGACCTACACGGTCACCGCCACCCGTGCGGCGCTGCCCGCCATCTCCATCGCCGCCGGGACTTCCTCGGTGACCGAGGGCACGGCGGCCACCTTCACGCTGACGGCGGACACGGCTCCGGCGAGCGACCTGACCGTCCTGGTGACGGTGACGCAGGCGGGCGACTTCATTGCCGGCGTCGCGCCGACGTCGGTCACCATCGCCGCCACCACCACCACCGCCACCCTGACGGTGCCCACCACCGACGACGGCACTGACGAGGAGAACGGCAGCATCACCGCGACCGTGACCGCCGGCACCGACTACACGGTGGACACCACCGCCGACAGCGCCAGTGTCGCGGTCGAGGATGACGACGCCTCGACCGACGCCACGTTGAGCGGCCTGAGCGTGTCCGACGGCGTCCTGAACCCGGCGTTTGACTCCACCACCACGGCCTATACCGTCGCGGTCGACGACAGCGTCGGCACGGTCACCGTGACGCCGACCGCCACCGACTCCGGAGCCACGATTACCGTCAACGGCGCCAGCGTCACCAGCGGCAGCGACAGCGCCGATATTGTCCTGGAGATCGACACGCCGCTGGACATTGACATTATCGTCACCGCCGAAGACACCACCACCACGCTGACCTACACGGTCACCGCCACCCGTACGGCGCTGCCCGCCATCTCCATCGCCGCCGGGACTTCCTCGGTGACCGAGGGCACGGCGGCCACCTTCACGCTGACGGCGGACACGGCTCCGGCGAGCGACCTGACCGTCCTGGTGACGGTGACGCAGGCGGGCGACTTCATTGCCGGCGTCGCGCCGACGTCGGTCACCATCGCCGCCACCACCACCACCACCACCGCCACCCTGACGGTGCCCACCACCGACGACGGCACTGACGAGGAGAACGGCAGCATCACCGCGACCGTGACCGCCGGCACCGACTACACGGTGGACACCACCGCCGACAGCGCCAGTGTCGCGGTCGAGGATGACGACGCCTCGACCGACGCCACGTTGAGCGGCCTGAGCGTGTCCGACGGCATCCTGGACCCGGCGTTTGACTCCACCACCACGGCCTATACCGTCGCGCTCGCCAACAGCGTCGGCACGGTCACCGTGACGCCGACCGCCACCGACTCCGGAGCCACGATTACCGTCAACGGCGCCAGCGTCACCAGCGGCAGCGAAAGCGCCGATATTGTCCTGGAGATCGACACGCCGCTGGACATTGACATTATCGTCACCGCCGAAGACACCACCACCACGCTGACCTACACGGTCACCGCCACCCGTGCGGCGCTGCCCGCCATCTCCATCGCCGCCGGGACTTCCTCGGTGACCGAGGGCACGGCGGCCACCTTCACGCTGACGGCGGACACGGCTCCGGCGAGCGACCTGACCGTCCTGGTGACGGTGACGCAGGTGGGCGACTTCATTGCCGGCGTCGCGCCGACGTCGGTCACCATCGCCGCCACCACCACCACCGCCACCCTGACGGTGCCCACCACCGACGACGGCACTGACGAGGAGAACGGCAGCATCACCGCGACCGTGACCGCCGGCACCGACTACACGGTGGACACCACCGCCGACAGCGCCAGTGTCGCGGTCGAGGATGACGACGCCTCGACCGACGCCACGTTGAGCGGCCTGAGCGTGTCCGACGGCATCCTGGACCCGGCGTTTGACTCCACCACCACGGCCTATACCGTCGCGCTCGCCAACAGCGTCGGCACGGTCACCGTGACGCCGACCGCCACCGACTCCGGAGCCACGATTACCGTCAACGGCGCCAGCGTCACCAGCGGCAGCGAAAGCGCCGATATTGTCCTGGAGATCGACACGCCGCTGGACATTGACATTATCGTCACCGCCGAAGACACCACCACCACGCTGACCTACACGGTCACCGCCACCCGTGCGGCGCTGCCCGCCATCTCCATCGCCGCCGGGACTTCCTCGGTGACCGAGGGCACGGCGGCCACCTTCACGCTGACGGCGGACCCGGCTCCGGCGAGCGACCTGACCGTCCTGGTGACGGTGACGCAGGCGGGCGACTTCATTGCCGGCGTCGCGCCGACGTCGGTCACCATCGCCGCCACCACCACCACCGCCACCCTGACGGTGCCCACCACCGACGACGGCACTGACGAGGAGAACGGCAGCATCACCGCGACCGTGACCGCCGGCACCGACTACACGGTGGACACCACCGCCGACAGCGCCAGTGTCGCGGTCGAGGATGACGACGCCTCGACCGACGCCACGTTGAGCGGCCTGAGCGTGTCCGACGGCGTCCTGAACCCGGCGTTTGACTCCACCACCACGGCTTATACCGTCGCGGTCGACGACAGCGTCGGCACGGTCACCGTGACGCCGACCGCCACCGACTCCAGAGCCACGATTACCGTCAACGGCGCCAGCGTCACCAGCGGCAGCGAAAGCGCCGATATTGTCCTGGAGATCGACACGCCGCTGGACATTGACATTATCGTCACCGCCGAAGACACCACCACCACGCTGACCTACACGGTCACCGCCACCCGTACGGCGCTGCCCGCCATCTCCATCGCCGCCGGGACTTCCTCGGTGACCGAGGGCACGGCGGCCACCTTCACGCTGACGGCGGACACGGCTCCGGCGAGCGACCTGACCGTCCTGGTGACGGTGACGCAGGCGGGCGACTTCATTGCCGGCGTCGCGCCGACGTCGGTCACCATCGCCGCCACCACCACCACCGCCACCCTGACGGTGCCCACCACCGACGACGGCACTGACGAGGAGAACGGCAGCATCACCGCGACCGTGACCGCCGGCACCGACTACACGGTGGACACCACCGCCGACAGCGCCAGTGTCGCGGTCGAGGATGACGACGCCTCGACCGACGCCACGTTGAGCGGCCTGAGCGTGTCCGACGGCATCCTGGACCCGGCGTTTGACTCCACCACCACGGCTTATACCGTCGCGCTCGCCAACAGCGTCGGCACGGTCACCGTGACGCCGACCGCCACCGACTCCGGAGCCACGATTACCGTCAACGGCGCCAGCGTCACCAGCGGCAGCGAAAGCGCCGATATTGTCCTGGAGATCGACACGCCGCTGGACATTGACATTATCGTCACCGCCGAAGACACCACCACCACGCTGACCTACACGGTCACCGCCACCCGTGCGGCGCTGCCCGCCATCTCCATCGCCGCCGGGACTTCCTCGGTGACCGAGGGCACGGCGGCCACCTTCACGCTGACGGCGGACACGGCTCCGGCGAGCGACCTGACCGTCCTGGTGACGGTGACGCAGGTGGGCGACTTCATTGCCGGCGTCGCGCCGACGTCGGTCACCATCGCCGCCACCACCACCACCGCCACCCTGACGGTGCCCACCACCGACGACGGCACTGACGAGGAGAACGGCAGCATCACCGCGACCGTGACCGCCGGCACCGACTACACGGTGGACACCACCGCCGACAGCGCCAGTGTCGCGGTCGAGGATGACGACGCCTCGACCGACGCCACGTTGAGCGGCCTGAGCGTGTCCGACGGCATCCTGGACCCGGCGTTTGACTCCACCACCACGGCTTATACCGTCGCGCTCGCCAACAGCGTCGGCACGGTCACCGTGACGCCGACCGCCACCGACTCCGGAGCCACGATTACCGTCAACGGCGCCAGCGTCACCAGCGGCAGCGACAGCGCCGATATTGTCCTGGAGATCGACACGCCGCTGGACATTGACATTATCGTCACCGCCGAAGACACCACCACCACGCTGACCTACACGGTCACCGCCACCCGTGCGGCGCTGCCCGCCATCTCCATCGCCGCCGGGACTTCCCCGGTGACCGAGGGCACGGCGGCCACCTTCACGCTGACGGCGGACCCGGCTCCGGCGAGCGACCTGACCGTCCTGGTGACGGTGACGCAGGCGGGCGACTTCATTGCCGGCGTCGCGCCGACGTCGGTCACCATCGCCGCCACCACCACCACCGCCACCCTGACGGTGCCCACCACCGACGACGGCACTGACGAGGAGAACGGCAGCATCACCGCGACCGTGACCGCCGGCACCGACTACACGGTGGACGGCACCGCCGACAGCGCCAGTGTCGCGGTCGAGGATGACGACGCCTCGACCGACGCCACGTTGAGCGGCCTGAGCGTGTCCGACGGCATCCTGGACCCGGCGTTTGACTCCACCACCACGGCCTATACCGTCGCGGTCGACGACAGCGTCGCCACAGTCACCGTGACGCCGACCGCCACCGACTCCAGAGCCACGATTACCGTCAACGGCGCCAGCGTCACCAGCGGCAGCGACAGCGCCGATATTGTCCTGGAGATCGACACGCCGCTGGACATTGACATTATCGTCACCGCCGAAGACACCACCACCACGCTGACCTACACGGTCACCGCCACCCGTACGGCGCTGCCCGCCATCTCCATCGCCGCCGGGACTTCCTCGGTGACCGAGGGCACGGCGGCCACCTTCACGCTGACGGCGGACACGGCTCCGGCGAGCGACCTGACCGTCCTGGTGACGGTGACGCAGGCGGGCGACTTCATTGCCGGCGTCGCGCCGACGTCGGTCACCATCGCCGCCACCACCACCACCGCCACCCTGACGGTGCCCACCACCGACGACGGCACTGACGAGGAGAACGGCAGCATCACCGCGACCGTGACCGCCGGCATTGACTACACGGTGGACGGCACCGCCGACAGCGCCAGTGTCGCGGTCGAGGATGACGACGCCTCGACCGACGCCACGTTGAGCGGCCTGAGCGTGTCCGACGGCATCCTGGACCCGGCGTTTGACTCCACCACCACGGCTTATACCGTCGCGCTCGCCAACAGCGTCGGCACGGTCACCGTGACGCCGACCGCCACCGACTCCGGAGCCACGATTACCGTCAACGGCGCCAGCGTCACCAGCGGCAGCGACAGCGCCGATATTGTCCTGGAGATCGACACGCCGCTGGACATTGACATTATCGTCACCGCCGAAGACACCACCACCACGCTGACCTACACGGTCACCGCCACCCGTGCGGCGCTGCCCGCCATCTCCATCGCCGCCGGGACTTCCTCGGTGACCGAGGGCACGGCGGCCACCTTCACGCTGACGGCGGACACGGCTCCGGCGAGCGACCTGACCGTCCTGGTGACGGTGACGCAGGTGGGCGACTTCATTGCCGGCGTCGCGCCGACGTCGGTCACCATCGCCGCCACCACCACCACCGCCACCCTGACGGTGCCCACCACCGACGACGGCACTGACGAGGAGAACGGCAGCATCACCGCGACCGTGACCGCCGGCACCGACTACACGGTGGACACCACCGCCGACAGCGCCAGTGTCGCGGTCGAGGATGACGACGCCTCGACCGACGCCACGTTGAGCGGCCTGAGCGTGTCCGACGGCACCCTGGACCCGGCGTTTGACTCCACCACCACGGCCTATACCGTCGCGCTCGCCAACAGCGTCGGCACGGTCACCGTGACGCCGACCGCCACCGACTCCGGAGCCACGATTACCGTCAACGGCGCCAGCGTCACCAGCGGCAGCGACAGCGCCGATATTGTCCTGGAGATCGACACGCCGCTGGACATTGACATTATCGTCACCGCCGAAGACACCACCACCACGCTGACCTACACGGTCACCGCCACCCGTGCGGCGCTGCCCGCCATCTCCATCGCCGCCGGGACTTCCTCGGTGACCGAGGGCACGGCGGCCACCTTCACGCTGACGGCGGACACGGCTCCGACGAGCGACCTGACCGTCCTGGTGACGGTGACGCAGGCGGGCGACTTCATTGCCGGCGTCGCGCCGACGTCGGTCACCATCGCCGCCACCACCACCACCGCCACCCTGACGGTGCCCACCACCGACGACGGCACTGACGAGCCGAACGGCAGCATCACCGCGACCGTGACCGCCGGCACCGACTACACGGTGGACACCACCGCCGACAGCGCCAGTGTCGCGGTCGAGGATGACGACGCCTCGACCGACGCCACGTTGAGCGGCCTGAGCGTGTCCGACGGCGTCCTGAACCCGGCGTTTGACTCCACCACCACGGCCTATACCGTCGCGGTCGACGACAGCGTCGGCACGGTCACCGTGACGCCGACCGCCACCGACTCCAGAGCCACGATTACCGTCAACGGCGCCAGCGTCACCAGCGGCAGCGAAAGCGCCGATATTGTCCTGGAGATCGACACGCCGCTGGACATTGACATTATCGTCACCGCCGAAGACACCACCACCACGCTGACCTACACGGTCACCGCCACCCGTACGGCGCTGCCCGCCATCTCCATCGCCGCCGGGACTTCCTCGGTGACCGAGGGCACGGCGGCCACCTTCACGCTGACGGCGGACACGGCTCCGGCGAGCGACCTGACCGTCCTGGTGACGGTGACGCAGGCGGGCGACTTCATTGCCGGCGTCGCGCCGACGTCGGTCACCATCGCCGCCACCACCACCACCGCCACCCTGACGGTGCCCACCACCGACGACGGCACTGACGAGGAGAACGGCAGCATCACCGCGACCGTGACCGCCGGCACCGACTACACGGTGGACACCACCGCCGACAGCGCCAGTGTCGCGGTCGAGGATGACGACGCCTCGACCGACGCCACGTTGAGCGGCCTGAGCGTGTCCGACGGCGTCCTGGACCCGGCGTTTGACTCCACCACCACGGCTTATACCGTCGCGCTCGCCAACAGCGTCGGCACGGTCACCGTGACGCCGACCGCCACCGACTCCGGAGCCACGATTACCGTCAACGGCGCCAGCGTCACCAGCGGCAGCGACAGCGCCGATATTGTCCTGGAGATCGACACGCCGCTGGACATTGACATTATCGTCACCGCCGAAGACACCACCACCACGCTGACCTACACGGTCACCGCCACCCGTGCGGCGCTGCCCGCCATCTCCATCGCCGCCGGGACTTCCTCGGTGACCGAGGGCACGGCGGCCACCTTCACGCTGACGGCGGACACGGCTCCGGCGAGCGACCTGACCGTCCTGGTGACGGTGACGCAGGTGGGCGACTTCATTGCCGGCGTCGCGCCGACGTCGGTCACCATCGCCGCCACCACCACCACCGCCACCCTGACGGTGCCCACCACCGACGACGGCACTGACGAGGAGAACGGCAGCATCACCGCGACCGTGACCGCCGGCACCGACTACACGGTGGACACCACCGCCGACAGCGCCAGTGTCGCGGTCGAGGATGACGACGCCTCGACCGACGCCACGTTGAGCGGCCTGAGCGTGTCCGACGGCATCCTGGACCCGGCGTTTGACTCCACCACCACGGCTTATACCGTCGCGCTCGCCAACAGCGTCGCCACAGTCACCGTGACGCCGACCGCCACCGACTCCGGAGCCACGATTACCGTCAACGGCGCCAGCGTCACCAGCGGCAGCGACAGCGCCGATATTGTCCTGGAGATCGACACGCCGCTGGACATTGACATTATCGTCACCGCCGAAGACACCACCACCACGCTGACCTACACGGTCACCGCCACCCGTGCGGCGCTGCCCGCCATCTCCATCGCCGCCGGGACTTCCTCGGTGACCGAGGGCACGGCGGCCACCTTCACGCTGACGGCGGACACGGCTCCGGCGAGCGACCTGACCGTCCTGGTGACGGTGACGCAGGCGGGCGACTTCATTGCCGGCGTCGCGCCGACGTCGGTCACCATCGCCGCCACCACCACCACCGCCACCCTGACGGTGCCCACCACCGACGACGGCACTGACGAGGAGAACGGCAGCATCACCGCGACCGTGACCGCCGGCACCGACTACACGGTGGACACCACCGCCGACAGCGCCAGTGTCGCGGTCGAGGATGACGACGCCTCGACCGACGCCACGTTGAGCGGCCTGAGCGTGTCCGACGGCGTCCTGAACCCGGCGTTTGACTCCACCACCACGGCTTATACCGTCGCGGTCGACGACAGCGTCGGCACGGTCACCGTGACGCCGACCGCCACCGACTCCAGAGCCACGATTACCGTCAACGGCGCCAGCGTCACCAGCGGCAGCGACAGCGCCGATATTGTCCTGGAGATCGACACGCCGCTGGACATTGACATTATCGTCACCGCCGAAGACACCACCACCACGCTGACCTACACGGTCACCGCCACCCGTACGGCGCTGCCCGCCATCTCCATCGCCGCCGGGACTTCCTCGGTGACCGAGGGCACGGCGGCCACCTTCACGCTGACGGCGGACACGGCTCCGGCGAGCGACCTGACCGTCCTGGTGACGGTGACGCAGGCGGGCGACTTCATTGCCGGCGTCGCGCCGACGTCGGTCACCATCGCCGCCACCACCACCACCGCCACCCTGACGGTGCCCACCACCGACGACGGCACTGACGAGGAGAACGGCAGCATCACCGCGACCGTGACCGCCGGCACCGACTACACGGTGGACACCACCGCCGACAGCGCCAGTGTCGCGGTCGAGGATGACGACGCCTCGACCGACGCCACGTTGAGCGGCCTGAGCGTGTCCGACGGCATCCTGGACCCGGCGTTTGACTCCACCACCACGGCTTATACCGTCGCGCTCGCCAACAGCGTCGGCACGGTCACCGTGACGCCGACCGCCACCGACTCCGGAGCCACGATTACCGTCAACGGCGCCAGCGTCACCAGCGGCAGCGACAGCGCCGATATTGTCCTGGAGATCGACACGCCGCTGGACATTGACATTATCGTCACCGCCGAAGACACCACCACCACGCTGACCTACACGGTCACCGCCACCCGTACGGCGCTGCCCGCCATCTCCATCGCCGCCGGGACTTCCTCGGTGACCGAGGGCACGGCGGCCACCTTCACGCTGACGGCGGACACGGCTCCGGCGAGCGACCTGACCGTCCTGGTGACGGTGACGCAGGTGGGCGACTTCATTGCCGGCGTCGCGCCGACGTCGGTCACCATCGCCGCCACCACCACCACCGCCACCCTGACGGTGCCCACCACCGACGACGGCACTGACGAGGAGAACGGCAGCATCACCGCGACCGTGACCGCCGGCACCGACTACACGGTGGACGGCACCGCCGACAGCGCCAGTGTCGCGGTCGAGGATGACGACGCCTCGACCGACGCCACGTTGAGCGGCCTGAGCGTGTCCGACGGCACCCTGGACCCGGCGTTTGACTCCACCACCACGGCCTATACCGTCGCGCTCGCCAACAGCGTCGGCACGGTCACCGTGACGCCGACCGCCACCGACTCCGGAGCCACGATTACCGTCAACGGCGCCAGCGTCACCAGCGGCAGCGACAGCGCCGATATTGTCCTGGAGATCGACACGCCGCTGGACATTGACATTATCGTCACCGCCGAAGACACCACCACCACGCTGACCTACACGGTCACCGCCACCCGTGCGGCGCTGCCCGCCATCTCCATCGCCGCCGGGACTTCCTCGGTGACCGAGGGCACGGCGGCCACCTTCACGCTGACGGCGGACACGGCTCCGGCGAGCGACCTGACCGTCCTGGTGACGGTGACGCAGGCGGGCGACTTCATTGCCGGCGTCGCGCCGACGTCGGTCACCATCGCCGCCACCACCACCACCGCCACCCTGACGGTGCCCACCACCGACGACGGCACTGACGAGGAGAACGGCAGCATCACCGCGACCGTGACCGCCGGCACCGACTACACGGTGGACACCACCGCCGACAGCGCCAGTGTCGCGGTCGAGGATGACGACGCCTCGACCGACGCCACGTTGAGCGGCCTGAGCGTGTCCGACGGCGTCCTGAACCCGGCGTTTGACTCCACCACCACGGCCTATACCGTCGCGGTCGACGACAGCGTCGGCACGGTCACCGTGACGCCGACCGCCACCGACTCCAGAGCCACGATTACCGTCAACGGCGCCAGCGTCACCAGCGGCAGCGAAAGCGCCGATATTGTCCTGGAGATCGACACGCCGCTGGACATTGACATTATCGTCACCGCCGAAGACACCACCACCACGCTGACCTACACGGTCACCGCCACCCGTACGGCGCTGCCCGCCATCTCCATCGCCGCCGGGACTTCCTCGGTGACCGAGGGCACGGCGGCCACCTTCACGCTGACGGCGGACACGGCTCCGGCGAGCGACCTGACCGTCCTGGTGACGGTGACGCAGGTGGGCGACTTCATTGCCGGCGTCGCGCCGACGTCGGTCACCATCGCCGCCACCACCACCACCGCCACCCTGACGGTGCCCACCACCGACGACGGCACTGACGAGCCGAACGGCAGCATCACCGCGACCGTGACCGCCGGCACCGACTACACGGTGGACGGCACCGCCGACAGCGCCAGTGTCGCGGTCGAGGATGACGACGCCTCGACCGACGCCACGTTGAGCGGCCTGAGCGTGTCCGACGGCACCCTGGACCCGGCGTTTGACTCCACCACCACGGCCTATACCGTCGCGCTCGCCAACAGCGTCGGCACGGTCACCGTGACGCCGACCGCCACCGACTCCAGAGCCACGATTACCGTCAACGGCGCCAGCGTCACCAGCGGCAGCGACAGCGCCGATATTGTCCTGGAGATCGACACGCCGCTGGACATTGACATTATCGTCACCGCCGAAGACACCACCACCACGCTGACCTACACGGTCACCGCCACCCGTGCGGCGCTGCCCGCCATCTCCATCGCCGCCGGGACTTCCTCGGTGACCGAGGGCACGGCGGCCACCTTCACGCTGACGGCGGACACGGCTCCGGCGAGCGACCTGACCGTCCTGGTGACGGTGACGCAGGTGGGCGACTTCATTGCCGGCGTCGCGCCGACGTCGGTCACCATCGCCGCCACCACCACCACCGCCACCCTGACGGTGCCCACCACCGACGACGGCACTGACGAGGAGAACGGCAGCATCACCGCGACCGTGACCGCCGGCACCGACTACACGGTGGACACCACCGCCGACAGCGCCAGTGTCGCGGTCGAGGATGACGACGCCTCGACCGACGCCACGTTGAGCGGCCTGAGCGTGTCCGACGGCATCCTGGACCCGGCGTTTGACTCCACCACCACGGCCTATACCGTCGCACTCGCCAACAGCGTCGCCACGGTCACCGTGACGCCGACCGCCACCGACTCCGGAGCCACGATTACCGTCAACGGCGCCAGCGTCACCAGCGGCAGCGAAAGCGCCGATATTGTCCTGGAGATCGACACGCCGCTGGACATTGACATTATCGTCACCGCCGCAGACACCACCACCACGCTGACCTACACGGTCACCGCCACCCGTGCGGCGCTGCCCGCCATCTCCATCGCCGCCGGGACTTCCTCGGTGACCGAGGGCACGGCGGCCACCTTCACGCTGACGGCGGACACGGCTCCGACGAGCGACCTGACCGTCCTGGTGACGGTGACGCAGGCGGGCGACTTCATTGCCGGCGTCGCGCCGACGTCGGTCACCATCGCCGCCACCACCACCACCGCCACCCTGACGGTGCCCACCACCGACGACGGCACTGACGAGCCGAACGGCAGCATCACCGCGACCGTGACCGCCGGCACCGACTACACGGTGGACACCACCGCCGACAGCGCCAGTGTCGCGGTCGAGGATGACGACGTCTCGACCGACGCCACGTTGAGCGGCCTGAGCGTGTCCGACGGCATCCTGAACCCGGCGTTTGACTCCACCACCACGGCCTATACCGTCGCGGTCGACGACAGCGTCGGCACGGTCACCGTGACGCCGACCGCCACCGACTCCAGAGCTACGATTACCGTCAACGGCGCCAGCGTCACCAGCGGCAGCGAAAGCGCCGATATTGTCCTGGAGATCGACACGCCGCTGGACATTGACATTATCGTCACCGCCGAAGACACCACCACCACGCTGACCTACACGGTCACCGCCACCCGTACGGCGCTGCCCGCCATCTCCATCGCCGCCGGGACTTCCTCGGTGACCGAGGGCACGGCGGCCACCTTCACGCTGACGGCGGACACGGCTCCGGCGAGCGACCTGACCGTCCTGGTGACGGTGACGCAGGTGGGCGACTTCATTGCCGGCGTCGCGCCGACATCGGTCACCATCGCCGCCACCACCACCACCGCCACCCTGACGGTGCCCACCACCGACGACGGCACTGACGAGGAGAACGGCAGCATCACCGCGACCGTGACCGCCGGCACCGACTACACGGTGGACACCACCGCCGACAGCGCCAGTGTCGCGGTCGAGGATGACGACGCCTCGACCGACGCCACGTTGAGCGGCCTGAGCGTGTCCGACGGCATCCTGGACCCGGCGTTTGACTCCACCACCACGGCTTATACCGTCGCGCTCGCCAACAGCGTCGGCACGGTCACCGTGACGCCGACCGCTACCGACTCCGGAGCCACGATTACCGTCAACGGCGCCAGCGTCACCAGCGGCAGCGACAGCGCCGATATTGTCCTGGAGATCGACACGCCGCTGGACATTGACATTATCGTCACCGCCGAAGACACCACCACCACGCTGACCTACACGGTCACCGCCACCCGTGCGGCGCTGCCCGCCATCTCCATCGCCGCCGGGACTTCCTCGGTGACCGAGGGCACGGCGGCCACCTTCACGCTGACGGCGGACACGGCTCCGGCGAGCGACCTGACCGTCCTGGTGACGGTGACGCAGGTGGGCGACTTCATTGCCGGCGTCGCGCCGACGTCGGTCACCATCGCCGCCACCACCACCACCGCCACCCTGACGGTGCCCACCACCGACGACGGCACTGACGAGGAGAACGGCAGCATCACCGCGACCGTGACCGCCGGCACCGACTACACGGTGGACACCACCGCCGACAGCGCCAGTGTCGCGGTCGAGGATGACGACGCCTCGACCGACGCCACGTTGAGCGGCCTGAGCGTGTCCGACGGCATCCTGGACCCGGCGTTTGACTCCACCACCACGGCTTATACCGTCGCGCTCGCCAACAGCGTCGGCACGGTCACCGTGACGCCGACCGCCACCGACTCCGGAGCCACGATTACCGTCAACGGCGCCAGCGTCACCAGCGGCAGCGACAGCGCCGATATTGTCCTGGAGATCGACACGCCGCTGGACATTGAGATTATCGTCACCGCCGAAGACACCACCACCACGCTGACCTACACGGTCACCGCCACCCGTGCGGCGCTGCCCGCCATCTCCATCGCCGCCGGGACTTCCTCGGTGACCGAGGGCACGGCGGCCACCTTCACGCTGACGGCGGACACGGCTCCGGCGAGCGACCTGACCGTCCTGGTGACGGTGACGCAGGCGGGCGACTTCATTGCCGGCGTCGCGCCGACGTCGGTCACCATCGCCGCCACCACCACCACCGCCACCCTGACGGTGCCCACCACCGACGACGGCACTGACGAGGAGAACGGCAGCATCACCGCGACCGTGACCGCCGGCACCGACTACACGGTGGACACCACCGCCGACAGCGCCAGTGTCGCGGTCGAGGATGACGACGCCTCGACCGACGCCACGTTGAGCGGCCTGAGCGTGTCCGACGGCGTCCTGAACCCGGCGTTTGACTCCACCACCACGGCTTATACCGTCGCGGTCGACGACAGCGTCGGCACGGTCACCGTGACGCCGACCGCCACCGACTCCAGAGCCACGATTACCGTCAACGGCGCCAGCGTCACCAGCGGCAGCGACAGCGCCGATATTGTCCTGGAGATCGACACGCCGCTGGACATTGACATTATCGTCACCGCCGAAGACACCACCACCACGCTGACCTACACGGTCACCGCCACCCGTACGGCGCTGCCCGCCATCTCCATCGCCGCCGGGACTTCCTCGGTGACCGAGGGCACGGCGGCCACCTTCACGCTGACGGCGGACACGGCTCCGGCGAGCGACCTGACCGTCCTGGTGACGGTGACGCAGGTGGGCGACTTCATTGCCGGCGTCGCGCCGACGTCGGTCACCATCGCCGCCACCACCACCACCGCCACCCTGACGGTGCCCACCACCGACGACGGCACTGACGAGCCGAACGGCAGCATCACCGCGACCGTGACCGCCGGCATCGACTACACGGTGGACACCACCGCCGACAGCGCCAGTGTCGCGGTCGAGGATGACGACGTCTCGACCGACGCCACGTTGAGCGGCCTGAGCGTGTCCGACGGCATCCTGAACCCGGCGTTTGACTCCACCACCACGGCCTATACCGTCGCGGTCGACGACAGCGTCGGCACGGTCACCGTGACGCCGACCGCCACCGACTCCAGAGCTACGATTACCGTCAACGGCGCCAGCGTCACCAGCGGCAGCGAAAGCGCCGATATTGTCCTGGAGATCGACACGCCGCTGGACATTGAGATTATCGTCACCGCCGAAGACACCACCACCACGCTGACCTACACGGTCACCGCCACCCGTGCGGCGCTGCCCGCCATCTCCATCGCCGCCGGGACTTCCTCGGTGACCGAGGGCACGGCGGCCACCTTCACGCTGACGGCGGACACGGCTCCGGCGAGCGACCTGACCGTCCTGGTGACGGTGACGCAGGTGGGCGACTTCATTGCCGGCGTCGCGCCGACGTCGGTCACCATCGCCGCCACCACCACCACCGCCACCCTGACGGTGCCCACCACCGACGACGGCACTGACGAGGAGAACGGCAGCATCACCGCGACCGTGACCGCCGGCACCGACTACACGGTGGACGGCACCGCCGACAGCGCCAGTGTCGCGGTCGAGGATGACGACGCCTCGACCGACGCCACGTTGAGCGGCCTGAGCGTGTCCGACGGCATCCTGGACCCGGCGTTTGACTCCACCACCACGGCCTATACCGTCGCACTCGCCAACAGCGTCGCCACGGTCACCGTGACGCCGACCGCCACCGACTCCGGAGCCACGATTACCGTCAACGGCGCCAGCGTCACCAGCGGCAGCGACAGCGCCGATATTGTCCTGGAGATCGACACGCCGCTGGACATTGAGATTATCGTCACCGCCGAAGACACCACCACCACGCTGACCTACACGGTCACCGCCACCCGTGCGGCGCTGCCCGCCATCTCCATCGCCGCCGGGACTTCCTCGGTGACCGAGGGCACGGCGGCCACCTTCACGCTGACGGCGGACACGGCTCCGACGAGCGACCTGACCGTCCTGGTGACGGTGACGCAGGCGGGCGACTTCATTGCCGGCGTCGCGCCGACGTCGGTCACCATCGCCGCCACCACCACCACCGCCACCCTGACGGTGCCCACCACCGACGACGGCACTGACGAGCCGAACGGCAGCATCACCGCGACCGTGACCGCCGGCACCGACTACACGGTGGACGGCACCGCCGACAGCGCCAGTGTCGCGGTCGAGGATGACGACGCCTCGACCGACGCCACGTTGAGCGGCCTGAGCGTGTCCGACGGCGTCCTGAACCCGGCGTTTGACTCCACCACCACGGCCTATACCGTCGCGGTCGACGACAGCGTCGGCACGGTCACCGTGACGCCGACCGCCACCGACTCCAGAGCCACGATTACCGTCAACGGCGCCAGCGTCACCAGCGGCAGCGAAAGCGCCGATATTGTCCTGGAGATCGACACGCCGCTGGACATTGACATTATCGTCACCGCCGAAGACACCACCACCACGCTGACCTACACGGTCACCGCCACCCGTACGGCGCTGCCCGCCATCTCCATCGCCGCCGGGACTTCCTCGGTGACCGAGGGCACGGCGGCCACCTTCACGCTGACGGCGGACACGGCTCCGGCGAGCGACCTGACCGTCCTGGTGACGGTGACGCAGGCGGGCGACTTCATTGCCGGCGTCGCGCCGACATCGGTCACCATCGCCGCCACCACCACCACCGCCACCCTGACGGTGCCCACCACCGACGACGGCACTGACGAGGAGAACGGCAGCATCACCGCGACCGTGACCGCCGGCACCGACTACACGGTGGACACCACCGCCGACAGCGCCAGTGTCGCGGTCGAGGATGACGACGCCTCGACCGACGCCACGTTGAGCGGCCTGAGCGTGTCCGACGGCATCCTGGACCCGGCGTTTGACTCCACCACCACGGCTTATACCGTCGCGCTCGCCAACAGCGTCGGCACGGTCACCGTGACGCCGACCGCTACCGACTCCGGAGCCACGATTACCGTCAACGGCGCCAGCGTCACCAGCGGCAGCGACAGCGCCGATATTGTCCTGGAGATCGACACGCCGCTGGACATTGACATTATCGTCACCGCCGAAGACACCACCACCACGCTGACCTACACGGTCACCGCCACCCGTGCGGCGCTGCCCGCCATCTCCATCGCCGCCGGGACTTCCTCGGTGACCGAGGGCACGGCGGCCACCTTCACGCTGACGGCGGACCCGGCTCCGGCGAGCGACCTGACCGTCCTGGTGACGGTGACGCAGGTGGGCGACTTCATTGCCGGCGTCGCGCCGACGTCGGTCACCATCGCCGCCACCACCACCACCGCCACCCTGACGGTGCCCACCACCGACGACGGCACTGACGAGGAGAACGGCAGCATCACCGCGACCGTGACCGCCGGCACCGACTACACGGTGGACACCACCGCCGACAGCGCCAGTGTCGCGGTCGAGGATGACGACGCCTCGACCGACGCCACGTTGAGCGGCCT